>NZ_JBFAIF010000013.1:0-272905 GCF_040654555.1 Nonomuraea sp. NPDC050680
GTGGTGGGCGCACCCAGGGCCCCCCCCCCCCTCCCCCACCCCCCCCCCGGCGGCGGCCACCCCCCCCCCCAACCCACCCCCCACCACTTGCGGCCGCCGCGGCCGATCCCCGCCCCCCGCGAGTCGGTGGCGCGCGCGGTGGAGGCGCTGGAGAAGGCGGACGCCGCCGTGGTACTCGAAGAGGGCAAGCCGGCCGGGCTACTGACCCGGCAGGACCTGCTCGCCTTCCTCGCCAACCACTAGGGCCTTGACCACTAGGGCTTTCTGATCGACTCGATCACGGTGCCGAGCCCCTCCGAGCCGCGTCCCTCGGCGTCGGCGCGTTCGAACAGCTCCTTGAGGGCGTTCGGCACCGTGGTCTCCAGCCCGGCGTCCTTCAGCGCGTGGACGGCGTGGCCGATGCCGACCGCCTGCATGTGCAGGGAGTTGAGCTCGCCCGGATACACCCGGGCCTCGGCCTCCTCGGCCAGGATCTTGGCGAATCCCATCGGCCCGTCGCCCCCGAGCTGCGTGAAGGTCTCCCTGGCGAACGGCAGGAAGTCCCGGGGCGGCACCCCCGCCGTGCCGAGCAGCGCGAGCGCGTGCATGTAGCTGGTCAGGCTGGACCAGAAGATCAGCAGCTGCGCCTGGTAGAACATCATCGCCAGGCCCTGGTCCTCGCCCACATAAGTGATCGTGGCCAGCGCCTTGAGCGTCTCGGCGTGCCGGTCGACGGCCTCCTTCGGGCCGCTGTAGAAGGTGTACGCCATGGGCAGCCCGATGGCGGGCGGCGGCACCATGATCCCTCCGGTGACGAGCGTGCCGCCCCGTCCGGCCACCCACCCCGCCGCCGCGCGCAGCTCCTCCGGGGTGCCTGAGCTGAGGTTGACCAGCACCTTCCCGTCCAGCCGCGCCTCGCCCAGACTGTCGTACATGGCCTGGTAGCTCACCTGGCTGATCACCAGCAACTCGCCTTCGGCCGCCTCGTCCGCGCGCCGGGCGCCGCTGGCCACGAGCGGGTCCGTCTTGCTCTTGGTACGGTTCCAGACGGTCACCTCGTGGCCCGCCGCCAGGAACGTCTCCGCCATCTTCGACCCCATCGGGCCCATTCCGATCACTGTCACTCGACTCATGAGCCCCACCATCGAACCTCCCCCTACGGAAATCCTTCCGCCTCGCTACGGGTTGTCCCTGACGTGGTGAGTTTCGGGGTGCTCGGGCCGCTGGCGGTCTGGACGGACGACGGCCGCCCGATCCAGGTGACGGAGCCCAGGATGCGGGCGTTGCTGGCCGACCTCCTGGCTCACGGGGGCGGGCCGGTCTCGATGGACCGGCTGATCCACGACCTGTGGGGGGAACGGCCATCCCGCAATCCCGTCGGCACCCTCCAGGCGCGCGTCTCCCAGCTCCGCCGTGCCCTCGGCGACCCCGGCTCGATCGTCCACACCCCGGCCGGCTACCGCCTGGCGCACGCCGACCCTTCGCAGGCCAGAGCCCGGCGGGAGGCGGGGCACTCCGGTGCCGCGCTGGACGCCGACCGGTTCCGCGAGCTCGTCGGCGAGCGTGCCTCGGATCCGCGCGAGCGGGCCGACCAGCTCCACGAGGCGCTGAGCCTGTGGCGCGGTCCGGCGTACGCCGACCTCGCCGACGAGGAGTTCCTCCGTCCGGAGATCGCGCGTCTGGAGGAGCTGCGCCTGGCCGCCCTCGAAGAGCAGGCGGAGGTACGGCTCGCCCTGGGCGAGGACGTGGACCTGGCCGACCTGGTCTCCCGGCACCCGTTGCGCGAGCGCCTGCGCGCCCAGCACATGACGGCCCTGTACCGGGCCGGCCGGCAGAGCGAGGCGCTGGCCAGCTACGGCGAGCTGCGCGAGCGGCTGGCGGGGGAGCTGGGCCTGGACCCCACGCCCGAGCTGGCGGCACTCCAGGAGGCGATCCTCCGGCAGGATCCTTCGCTCGTCCGGCAGGCCCCTTCGCCCGCCGCCCAGTCGCCCCGCGCCAACCTGCCGTCGCCGCTCACGGAGCTGATCGGCAGGGACGCGGAGGTCGCCCGGGCCCGCGACCTGCTGGCCGCCGCCCGCCTGGTGACGCTCACCGGACCTGGTGGCGTGGGCAAGACCCGCCTCGCGCTGGAAACCGCCCGTTCCCTCCTCGACGAAAGCACCGCCTTTCCCGACGGGGTGTGGCTGGTGGAGCTGGGCGGGATCACGGACGTGGCCGAGGCGGTCGCGGACGTGCTCGGCGTACGGGACGACGACGCCGCGCCACTGCCGCCGAGGCTGGCGACCGCCCTGGCCGCCAAGCGCGCGTTGCTCGTGCTCGACAACTGCGAACACCTGGTGGAGGAAGCGGCGGAACTGATCTCCGCACTGCTACGGGCCGCCCCAGGGTTGCGGATCCTGGCTACCAGCCGGGAACCGCTCCGAGTGACCGGCGAACGCGTCCATGTCGTACCTCCGCTGACCGAGCCCGACGCGGTACGCCTCTTCACCGTCCGCGCAGGAATCAAGCTGAACGAGCCGAACGCCACCACTGCCGGCACCCCCACTGCTGGCGCGACCACCATGAACGCGACCACCACGAACGCGACCACCGCTGGCGCCACCACCACGGGCGCGACCGGCGGTCCGAGTAAGCCGAACGAGGTGATTGAGGCGGTCGCGACCATCTGCCGGCGGCTCGACGGCCTGCCTCTGGCGCTGGAGCTGGCCGCGACACGGGTGCGCGCGTTGGGTGCGCGGGAGGTGGCCGAACGGCTCGACGACCGGTTCCGCCTGCTCAGCTCCGGCATGCGTGACGCCCCATCGCGCCAGCGCACGCTCCGGGCGGTGATCGACTGGAGCTGGGACCTGCTGTCCGGTCACGAGCGGGTCGTGCTGCGGCGGCTGGCCGTACACGCGGACGGGTGCTCGCTGGAGGCGGCCGAGGCGGTCTGCGCCGAGCCCGGCGTGGACGTGGTGGACGTGCTGGCCCGTCTGGTCGACCGCTCGCTGGTGGTGGTGTCCGCCGGCCCCAGGTACCGGCTGCTGGAGTCCGTCGCGGTCTACTGCGCCGAGCGTCTGGCGGAGGCGGGCGAGCACGGGCGGATCGCCGCACGTCACGCCCGCTACTACACAGCGCTGGCCGAACGGGCGGACCTGCGCGGCCCCGGGCAGAGGCAGTGGCTCGAACGCCTGGACGCCGAGACCGCCAACCTGCGGCTCGCCCTGTCAGGCCCGGAGCCGCTCCGCCTGGTCAACGCGCTGGCCTGGTACTGGTTCCTACGCGGTCGCATGGGCGAGGCCCGCCGCTCGCTGGCCACCGCCCTGTCCAAAGCCGCCCCGACGTCCAGCGCGACCTCTGCGTCCAGCGCAACCTCTGCGTCCGGGGCCACCCCGGCGTCTAGGGCCACCTTGGCGTCCAGTGTCGCCCCGGCATCTGGAGCCGTCCCGGCCGTGCCCGCCACCGATCTGGCCGTCGGTCGGGCGGCTGTGGCGTCGGTGTGGCTGGCGGGGATGGCGTTGTCCGTCGGGGAGGTGGCGCCGCCGGTGCGGGTGGCGGGGCTCGATGCCGGAGGGCGGGCACTGGCCGACTGGTTCCTGACCCATGTGCGCTGGGCGTACGGCGATCATGGCGCGCACGAGGCGGCGGCGAGCCGGGCGCTGGCCGCGTTCGAGGCGCTCGGTGACCGTTGGGGGATCGCCGCCGCGCTCAGCCTGCGCGCGAAGCTGGCCGTCGGGCGGGGGGACCTGGCCGCGATGGAGCGGGACGGGCGGCGGAGTCTGGAGCTGTTCGGCGAGCTGGGTGACGCGTGGGGGCGGTTGGAGGCCATGGACGCGCTCGATCGGCTGGCCGAGATACGGGGTGACTACGCCGAGGCCGCCAGGTTGCGCGAGGAGCAGTTGCGGTTGGCGGAGGAGCTCGGCTTCGAGGTCGCCTTCAAACTGGCCGGGCTGGGCCGTGTGGCCCTCCTGGCGGGCCGGTACGAGCGGGCCGACCACTACCACGAGCGGGCCAGGCTGCTGGCCGTGGAGCAGTCCTACAAGGCCGCGGAGGAGCATGCCGTGCTCGGGCTGGCACTGAGCGCCAGGCGGCAGGGCGACTACGTGCGGGCGGAAGGGCTTCTGACGCCGTGGCTTGGCTGGCTGCGTGAGGTGCGGGGGACGCCCGGCATCGCGTTCGTGCTGGCCGAGTTGGGGTTCGCCGCCGAGCAGCGCGGTGACGCCGGCACGGCGCTGGCCAGGCAGCGGCAGGGCTATGAGGCGGCCCGGGCCACCGGAGACCCGAGAGCGGTCGCGCTCGCCTTGGAAGGGCTCGCGGGCGCGCTGTCACTCACGGCCGAGCAGACCGGGAAGGGACGACCGGCCGAGGAGTCCGGGAAGGGACGACAGGCCCGATGGAGCCGGTCCGGGGGGTACCGGGAGGCGGCGGGGATGCTCGGCTGGAGCCGTTCCGAGGAGTACTGGGAGGCAGCGGGGATGCTCGGCGTGGCCGCCGCGCTCAGGGAGGCGGTGGGCGTACCGCTGCCCGCCCCCGAGCGGGCCGACGTCGACCGGATCACCGCCAGGCTGCGCGGAGCGATGGGTGCGGAGTTCGACGCGGCGCACGCCTCAGGACGTCGGAAACTCCGCGACCACTTCCCAGGCGCCGTCGGAACCGGGCCCGGCGTAGAGGCGGCCGCCCAGCGCCTCCACCCGCTCGGCCATCCCCACCAGCCCGAACCCGCCGCCCAGACGCGAGAGCCGGGGATCGGTGGCTGAGCCGAAATTGCGGATGCGCAGCAGCACGAGCTGGTCGAACCGGCGCAGCTCGGCCTCGACCCAGCTGGCCCCCGGCGCGTGCTTGCGGATGTTGGTGAGCGCCTCCCGCAGCACTCGGTGGACCGTCGTCATGACCTCCGGCGCCAGGGTGTGGTCGTCGATGCCGGATCCGATCTCGAACGCGACGCGCGGCCCGTTCGCCGAGAACCGTTCCGTCAGCAGCCGCAGATCGGCCAGCGACGTGCCGGGGGTCCTGGCGGCCTCGTCCTCGGCCCGCAGCACGGTGACCAGGCGCCGCATCGAGGTGAGCGCGTCCGTCCCGGCGCCGGCGATGGCGTCGAGGGCGGGCAGCACGGCGTCCGGCTTCATGGCGGCGACCGTGCGGGCGGCCTGGGCCTGTACGACGATGCCGGTGATGTGGTGGGCGACCAGGTCGTGCAGCTCCCTGGCCAGCTCCAGGCGCTCCGCACGCCGTACCGAATGGACGGCCTCCTTGCGGCGCTCCTGCTGGAAGCGGAGGTAGCCGCCGACGGCGGCGGTCATCGTCCACGCGGTGAAGAGGACGAACGAGAAGGCCAGCTTGTTCTGGGGATCGCGCGAGGCGCCCTCCGCCATGAGGACGACCAGCGCGGTGCCCCCGAACACCGCGGCCCGCTTGACCGGCTCGACGTGGCGCAGCACGCCGATCGTCAGGATGATCAGCGCGCCGGTCTCCGCCGCGCCGGGCACGCCCGCGAACTCGCTGACGGCGATCACCAGCGAGGAGACGAGCGAGAGAGCCAGCATGACGACGAACGTCTCGACCCGGAAACGGCGCCGCAGGACGGCGGCCGCGATGCCCGCGACCCCGCAGATCGGCACCAGCCACTGGACGCCGCCCCTGCTGGCGGCTACGGCGAGGTCCATGAGGAGCATCATGGCCAGCCAGCCGACCGCCGCGATGTCGCTCAGCCGGCGGATCCAATAGACGACCTGCTTGGCATCCCCCACTCCTAGGAGCCTAAGCCGCGAGTCGGATGGTGGGCATCGACCGTTCGGCTGAGGGGGCTCGCCGAGGACCAGCCCTTCAGCGGAGGCGGCGGCGGGGGGCCGTCGACGATGCTGATACATGTCCGGAAGGGGGACGGGAAAATGATTGTCCTTGGGTTCGTACTACTGGGTGTCGGTCTGGTCGTGGGTCTGCTGCTGGCGCTGGCCGACCCGGTGCTGCTCTCCCGCATCAACGGGGAGCACGCGGAGGGTGGCAGCGGCCGCCACATCCAGGTGCCCGCACGTGACGCCGACGTTATACCGCTGGCGCCGCGGGCAGGTGGCGACAGGAAGAAGCCTCAAGCAGCCTGAGACCTGGCTCGCGCGGGGCATGACGCGCGAGTCACGCGGGCGCGGTAGGGGACGGCGCCCGCCTCGGCCCGCGGTCCGTTGGGGAACGGGCCGCGGGCCGCTTCCGTTACCGTGGGCCTATGACGAACGGTTTCGAAACTCTGGCGATCCACGCAGGTCAGGAGCCTGACCCGCTTACCGGCGCGGTCGTGCCGCCGATCTATGCGACGTCCACCTACAAGCAGGACGGCGTGGGTGGCCTGCGTTCCGGATATGAGTACAGTCGCTCGGCCAACCCGACCAGGGCCGCGCTCGAAGAGGCGCTGGCCGCGGTCGAGGGGGGCGTGCGCGGGCTGGCGTTCGCGTCGGGCCTGGCGGCCGAGGACACCCTGCTGCGCGCTCTCTGTCAGCCGCAGGACCACGTCGTCATCCCCAACGACGCCTACGGAGGCACCTACCGGCTGTTCGCGAAGGTCGGTGAGCGCTGGGGCCTGCACTACGACCCGGTGCCGCTCGGCGACCTCGACGCCGTGGCCGGGGCGATGACCCAGAAGACGCGGATCGTCTGGGTGGAGACGCCGACGAACCCGCTGCTCGGCATCGCCGACATCGCCGCGCTCGCCCAGCTGGCCCATGACAACGGGGCGCTGCTGGTCGTCGACAACACCTTCGCCTCGCCCTACCTGCAGCAGCCGCTCGCGCTGGGCGCGGACGTGGTCGTGCACTCCACCACCAAGTACGTCGGCGGCCACTCCGACGTGGTCGGCGGCGCGCTGATCGCGGCCGACCAGGCGGTCGGCGCGGAGCTGGCCTTCCACCAGAACGCGATGGGCGCGGTGGCCGGGCCGTTCGACGCCTGGCTGACGCTGCGCGGGCTCAAGACCCTGGGTGTACGGATGGACCGTCACTGCGACAACGCCGAGCGGATCGTCGATCTGCTGCTCGCGCACCCGCGCGTGACGCAGGTGCTCTACCCGGGGATGGGTGACCACCCCGGGCACGAGGTGGCCGCCAAGCAGATGAAGCGGTTCGGCGGCATGGTGTCGTTCCGCGTCGCGGGCGGCGAGGCCGAGGCGGTCAAGGTGTGCGACCGGGCGAAGCTGTTCACGCTGGGCGAGTCGCTGGGCGGCGTCGAGTCGCTCATCGAGCATCCGGGCAGGATGACGCACGCCTCGGCGGCCGGCTCGCCGCTGGAGGTGCCCGCCGACCTGGTGCGGCTGTCGGTCGGCATCGAGACGATCGACGATCTGCTCGCCGACCTCACGCAGGCGCTCGGCTAGGAACCCGGTACGACCATCAGGAACAGGATCACCAGCCAGATCAGCGACAGCAGCCCGCTGATGGCGGCGATCCTGCCGTTCTGCACCTTCGCGTCGTCGTCCGGGGTCTCGGTGCCGAGGACCCGGACGGCGGCGCGCAGGTCGCGGTCGATGATGACGATCAGCACGGCGGCCACGATGAACAGCGTCATCGAGGCCGTCATGTACCACTTGCCGAGGATGCCGCCGCCGATCGACATGCCGACGGCCAGTCCGAAGATCAGCACACCCAGCGAACCGATGCTGTAGATCCGGGTGGTCCGCTGGATGTTCTGCAGGACGGGCAGGTTCTTGCCGCGGATGGCCCGCGGGGCGGTCATGGTGGCCGCCGTGAGCGGGCCGATCGTGAAGATCGCGAAGCCTATGTGCAGCCAGAGAAGCAGGGACGACATGCGAAGGAGACTAGTCCCCGACGATCTCGCCCGTGGACTCGACACTCTGTTTACCCTCTGAGGAGCAGCGCATGATCAGCTCGGTGGCCGCGATCGCGACCACCATGAGCACGATCAGAAGAATCATGGCAATCATGGAGCCCCCCTCCTTCCCCGTGTCGGACGTAAATATCGTCCGTAATGACTAGACGCTCTGGCAACGGAATAAGTTCGGCGCGGGTATGGTTGGCCACCGTCGCTTTTTCCTTACCGTTTGGGCACAAGGGGGTGCCGTCCGTGGCCATCAGGCATGTCGAGCCGTATACCGACGAGTGGCTGCAGCAGCCGACCGGCTATGTGCAGCGGGTCGTCGACCTGCTCGGAGCCGAGGTCGCCGACTGGTGGGAGGGCCCCTGCGAGCCGCGTGGCGCGACCGTCCGCTTGGTGGACGGCAGCGCGCTGGTGTGGGACGAGGAGAGCGGGTGGCGGCTCGGCGGCTTCGTCTCCGGTGGCCGCGGCGAGCACACCCAGCTCGAGGGCGTCCGTTACCTGGGGGGCGGCCTGCTGCCCCGGCCCGAGCGCGTGCCGCCGGCGTTGACCGACGCCCGCACGGGCGTGGGCGCCAGCTCCGCCTGGCGCCCCTGCTACCGCTCGCACCGCAACTGCCGGGACGGCTTCGACGTCGCCCTCGACTTCTACGCGCCCCTCGTCGACGCCTGACGTTCAGACAGCCGGCCCGTCAGCGGGACCGGCGCACCCGTAGGAAGTCGCTCACCACGTACTCGCCCAGCCGGTCCGCGCTGGGGGAGAACACGCGACCGCCGTTGCGCCGCGCCACCTCGTCCACGAACTCCTTGAGCCGGTCGTCACCGGCCAGCATGAAGATGTTGAGCGTCGCTCGCCGCCGCGTCATCTTGTCCACCTCGGACAGTGTGAGCTCCAGCGTCTCGGGCGATGGCGGCCACTCGAAGGCCGAGTGCCCGTTGCGCATCAGGTGAGCTGTCGGCTCGCCGTCGGTGACCACGAGCACCACCGGCTCGAAGTCGGGATGGCGATCCAGGTGCCGGCCCGCGATGAGCAGGGCGTGGTGCAGGTTCGTCCCCTGGACCATGTCCCAGTCGAGCCCGGCCAGCTCGTCCGGCTGCAGCACCCGCGCGTAGTTGGAGAACCCGATGATCTGCACCGCGTCCTGCGGGAACTTGGCGGCGACCAGCGCCTGAAGGGCGAGCGCGGTCTGCTTGGCCGCCGCCCAGGTCCCGCGCAGGGCCATCGAGTAGGACAGGTCGACCAGCAGGCAGACGGCCGCCGCGCTGCGCCGCTCGGTCTCGGCCACCTCGAAGTCGTCGACCGAGAGGTGCACGGCGCCCGATTCGGGCTGGACGCCGCCGTTGCGGACGCCGTTGACCAGCGTGCGGACCACGTCGATCGGCTGCTCGTCGCCGAAGCGCCAGGGCCGCGACGAGCCGGTCAGCTCCCCGGCCGAGCCCGCGTCGCGCTGGTCGTGGTCGCCGCGCCGGCCCGCGTCGAGCGAGGAGAACACCCGGCGCAGCGCGGTCTCGCCGAGCCTCCTGACGGCCTTGGGGGTGAGCTCCAGCTTGCCCCGGCGGCGCAGGAGGTAGCCCTGCTCCTCCAGCTCGCGTTCGATCCGCTTGAGTGCCTCCAGGTCATCGACCGCCGAGCGGCCGAGCGCGCGGCGGATCGCGGACTCGTCGACGTCGTCGAGCCTGGCGCCCGGATAGTCCTGGCGGAGCGAGGTCTCCAGCTGTGAGAGGTCGGCCAGCTCCTCCAGGGCGGTGACGGCGTCGCCCATGCCCAGCGGCTCCTCGCCGGTCAGCCGTTCGGGGGTGTCCCAGGCCAGGTCGGGCCGGCGGGCCTGAAGGGACTCGCCGAGACGGCGCATCTCGTCGGACAACCCCGCCTGGTCGAGCGTCTGGCTCATCAGGTTGGCCAGCTCCTCGCGCTGGCTCGGGGTCATCGAGGCGAGCATGCGCTGGGTCGCGGCGGCCCGCCGGGCCAGGACGTCGACCAGCTCGTCGAGGTCGCGAGGCTTCTCCGGGAAGAGATCGCCGTATTCCTTCATGAACGCATCGAAGTCCTGCTGGGTGTGCTGACCTCTGGCGTCCTTGTCGAGCATGTCGTTGAGGTCCGACATCATCTGCCGGACGCGCTCCATCGCCGCCGGGTCCGGCTGGGCCAGCGCGTCGCGCAGCCCTCGGAACTGGCTGTCGAGCACCTCGCGGCGCAGCAGGTCGCGCAGCTCCTCGAAGGTCTGCCTGGCGGCTGCGGAGCGCCACTCGTAGGAGGTCAGCTGCTGGATCGCGCTGGCCGTGTCGTCGGGCAGCGAGTCGAGCTCGCTCTCGCGCAGCCGCGCGTCGTCGGACGGGTCGGGGAACAGCTCGGCCCGCTCCTGGCCGATGGCCTTGTCGAGGAGCGCCCGCGCCCGCTCCAGCGTGCCGTCGAGGCGGCCGCTCTCGCGCAGGTCCCGGCGGCGCCGTCGTACCTCTCTGAGCATGTCGTCGAGACCCCGGCGGTCCTGGGCCCCGGGCAGCCCGCGCTTGAGCAGGTCGCGCAGGGCGTGCACGGGGGTGGAGCCGGACAGGATGGCGTCGCCCATCTCGTCGAGCGCGGCGCGTACGTCGTACGGCGGGGCGAGGGGGTCGGGGCCATCGTTGTACTCGCCATAGCGGTAGGCCATCACGAACACACGCTAACCCGAGAACGGGGGCTACGCGTCCCCGAAGACCTCACGCACACCGGAGAGTTCGTTGACATCTGGCGTGTAATCGACCTGTACGAGCACCGGGTGCCCGACCGACTTGAGGGCTTTGGTGAAGTCGCGGCTCTGGCACGCCTTCTTGCCGAGGCCGTGCCTGTCGGCGTTGACCGGCTTGCCGGCCAGCCAGCCGTCGCCGCAGCGCCTGGTGGTCCTGGCGAACGACATCAGGTTCGTGTAGCCGAGCTTGACCGTTTTACCGGCTCTGGTGAACAGGACCGTGGTGTCGTCCACCCGCTTGACCGTGCCGCGGGCGGTGCGCGGCGCGGGCCACTTGGCGAGCACTTCGTTGATCTTGACGGCCTCGGTACCGCGATACTCCACCCGGATCGGGCGGGGCCCGGATGCCAGCTGGTCGGTCAGGGCGTCGGGCCGGCAGACGGTGGTGCCCAGGCCCTTGCGGTCGATCGCCACGTGCCCCTCGGTCTCTTTGAGGTCGCAGGCGACGGTCACCCGCCGGAAGGCCGCCTTGGCGTAGTCGAGCCGCAGCTCCTTGGCGCCGGAGAGGGCCTTGAACGTGTGGAGCGGCTTGCGGTACGTGGCGGTCATGGGTGTGATGCGGATTTCGGTCGTGCCGGTCGCCCAGGCGTACCCGTACACGATCTTGGTGTCCGCGGCGTTGGCGGGCACGGCGAGAGCGCACAAGGCGGTGGCGCTCAGGGCGGTGGCACAGACGAGCAGGCGCATGGGCGGTCTCCCCCGACGGCGTGATGAATCATCACGTTCGACGCAGGAGACCGCCCAGATGTTCACGTCCGGTAGACGGAGACCCCGTCCACGTCGTCCTTGGACAGGCGGCGCATGAGATACAGGCCCTCCAGAGCGAACTCCAGCGCGGCCGCCGCGTGCCCCGGCGACTCCTCACCCTCACCCATGCCCAGCCGCGACATGACCTTCGCCAGGCCGCTGACCGGGCCGATGCGGCGCAGCAGTTCGGCGGCCGGGATCAGCTCGCCGGACTCCACCTGGTTGCCCTCGGCGAACTTGTCCGTCAGCGGAGACAGGTCCATGCCGCCCAACCGGCTCCTGAACGTCTCGGCCGTGGCCCGGCGGAGCAGGTGGGCGAGGATCTCGGTCTCCCTGCCCTCCTCGCTGACCTCGAACTCCACCTTGCCGCGCAGGCTGTGGACGACGCTGGTCAGGTCGCAGACGCGGGCCACGGACTGCTCCTCGCCGGCGATCGCCCCCCTGCGTACGGCGGAGGCCATGGCGGTCTCGGCGGCCGCGATCGAGAACCGCGCCGACACGCCGGAGCGGGCGTCGACCGCGGTGGACTCGCGGACCAGGCGGGTGAACCGGGCGATCACCTCCACCAGGTGCTCGGGGATGTCCGCCCCGATGTCCGGCATGGACTCCTGGCGGATGAGCGTCAGCTCGTCCTCGATCGTCAGCGGGTAATGGGTGCGGATCTCGGCGCCGAAACGGTCCTTCAGCGGCGTGATGATCCGGCCCCTGTTGGTGTAGTCCTCGGGGTTGGCGCTGGCGATGAGCAGGATGTCGAGCGGCAGGCGCAGGTTGTAGCCACGCACCTGGATGTCGCGCTCCTCCAGCACGTTCAGCAGGGACACCTGGATGCGCTCGGCCAGGTCGGGCAGCTCGTTGACGGAGAACACGCCCCGGTTGGTGCGCGGTACCAGCCCGTAGTGGACGGTCTCCGGGTCGCCGAGCGTCCGGCCCTCGGCGATCTTGATCGGGTCGACGTCGCCGATCAGGTCGCCGACGGAGGTGTCGGGCGTCGCGAGCTTCTCGCCGTAGCGCTCGTCGCGATGCTTCCACGCCACGGGCAGCTCGTCGCCCAGCTCCCGCGCGAGCGCGAGGCAGCGCGTACAGGCCGGTGCGTACGGATGGTCGTTGATCTCGCACCCGTCGACCACCGGGGTCCACTCGTCGAGCAGCCCGGTGACGGTGCGGATGAGTCGGGTCTTGCCCTGGCCCCGCTCACCGAGCAGGACGAGGTCGTGTCCGGCGAGTAGCGCCCGCTCCAAGTGGGGCAGGACGGAGTCGTCGAAGCCCACGATGCCTGGAAAACGGGGCTCACCGGCCCGCAGCTTGGCCAGCAGGTTTTCGCGGACCTCTGCTTTCACGGTGCGATGAACGTGACCGCTCTCTCGCAGCTCGCGGATATTTTGCGGCTGATGCACGGGAACGAGACTACGTCCCCTGGGACCACCGCGGCAGACACTTTCGCATCTGGCGGAGATTTCGGATCTTGACTATTGCGTGACGGTTCGTGCGCGTGCTTGTTCCTTTAATGGGGAGAATCGGTTCCTAGGGAACTTCAACCCGCTGAGGAGGCGAGATCCGTGGCTGTGCTGACGAGCCGCTTCGCCGACGGCCTCGCCGTGGGTTCCGACCTGGTGGAGGCCGCGGAGCGTGCTGTCGGTCAGGCCCTGTCGAGACTCAGCGGCGAGGCGGACCTGGTGTGCTTCTTCATCTGCGGCGACGATCCTGACGAGGTCGCCAGGGCGGGGGAGTGCGCGATGAGGCTGGCCCCCGAGGCCCATGTGATCGGCTGCAGCGCCACCGGCGTGATCGCTGACGGGCAGGGGGTCGAGCTGACGTCCGCCGTGAGCGCGTGGGCGGCGACGCTGGACGGGGCCGAGCTGACCACGTTCGCGCTGGAGACGCTGACCGCCGAGGACCGGTTCGTGGTGGTGGGGCTGCCGGAGCGGACCGCGGATGATCACGTGGCGATCCTGCTGGCCGATCCGTACACCTTTCCCACGGACGCGTTCGTGGAACGTTCTGTGGACGTCCTGGGTGATCTGCCGCTGATCGGCGGGCTGGCCAACGGGATGGGGGGCCGGGGGTCGGTCCGGCTCTTCGCCGACGGCGAGGTCTACACCGAGGGCGCCATCGGCGTGCTGCTCAGCGGCTCCGTACGGGTCAGCACAGTGGTCAGCCAGGGCTGCCGGCCGATCGGCCCGACCATGGTCGTGACCCGCTCCGAGGAGAACCTGCTGCTGGAGCTGGCCGGCCAACCGGCCCTGGCCCGGCTGGAGGACATCGTCAGCGAGCTCGACGAGGACGACCGCGAACTGGTCGCCGCCGGCCTGCAGATCGGCGTGGCCATGAACGAGTACGCCGAACGGCACGAACGCGGCGACTTCCTCATCAGAGGCGTGATCGGCATCGACCCGGAACGCGAGGCCGTGGCCATCGGGGACGTCGTGGAGGTCGGCAGGACCGTACGCTTCCACGTGCGCGACGCGGCCACGGCGGACGAGGACCTCTACGACCTGCTCGACGCGCACCGGGAGGAGCTCGGCCGGATCGACGGCGCGCTGCTGTTCTCGTGCAACGGCCGGGGGTCGGCGATGTTCGGCACCGCCGACCACGATCCGGTGGCGCTGCGCGACACGCTCGGGCAGATCGGGATCGCGGGCTTCTTCGCCGCCGGCGAGGTCGGCCCGGTGGGCGGCCAGAACCACGTGCACGGCTTCACAGCGTCGGTCCTGGTCTTCTCGGCACCCACGGGTACGCCCGGCGCCCCGTGAGCCCCGCGATCAGGCGCACGCGTACGCCCGGCACCCCGCGATCACGTGATCAGGTGATCAGGCGGCGGGCTTGGTCGGCTGGAAGAGCCAGGCGTCGAACAGCGGCTTGAGATCCTTGCCCGAGAGCTTCTCCGCCAGCGCGATGAACTCGTCCGTCGTGACGTTGCCGTATTTGTGGTCGGACGTCCACGTCTTCAGCAGCGTGAAGAACGTCTCGTCGCCGATGGCCTTGCGCAGGGCGTGCAGGGTCATCCCGCCCCGGGTGTAGACCGAGTCGTTGAACAGGTCTTTGGGCTGGGCACGGCCAGGGGGATATTTCCACATCGGGTCGCCCGCGGCGCGGTTGTGGAAGGTCTGGAAGAGCCGGTCGGCGGTGTTGGTGCCCTTGTGTTCGGCCCAGAGCCACTCGGCATAAGTGGCGAAGCCCTCGTTGAGCCACAGGTCACGCCAGCGCTTGATGCTCACACTGTCGCCGAACCACTGGTGGGCCAGCTCGTGCGCGATGATGCTCTGGTCGGGCTCGAAGCCGCCATAGAGGGGCTTGGTCTGGTTTTCCAGGGCGTAGCCGGCCGCGAAGTCGTCGATCATGCCGCCCGTGGAGGAGAACGGGTAGGGCCCGAAGATCTTGCTCCAGTAGTCGGTGACCTCGCCCGACACGTTGTAGAGACCGTTGAGTGAGCTGCGGTGCTTGGGGTCGACCGCCGCGAGGTTGGGGATGCCGCCCGGCGTCCGGCCCTTGCGCAGCTCGAACTTGCCGATCGTGGCCGTCGCGAGATAGCTCACCATCGGATGCCGCTCGCGCCACCGGAAGGTGGTCTTGCCGTCGGCGGTCGTGGGCTCGCCGACCTGCTCGCCGTTGGCCAGCGCGGTCACGCCGTCGGGCACGGTGATCGCGAAGTCGTAGGCCGCCTTGTCGGCGGGGTGGTCGTTGACCGGGTACCAGGTCTTGGCGCCGTCGGGCTCGCAGGCCACGAACGCGCCGTCGGGCGTCGGGACGAAGCCGAACGTGCCGAGGTTGGTGGAGTCCTTGATCGGCTTGGGCACCCCGGAGTAGGTCACCTTGACGGTGAAGCCGGCCTTGTCGCCGAGCGGCGTGGTGGGCAGCACACCGAGCTCGGTGCCGTTGCGCGAGAAGATGGCCTTCTCCCCGTCGACCGTGACCTCGCTCACGTCGAGGCCGGACAGGTCGAGGTTGAACCGCGAGAGCGGCTGCGTGGTCGTGGCCTTGATCGTCGCCACGCCGTCGAGGTGCTTGCTGCTCGGCGTGTAACCGAGCTCGAGGCCGTAGTGGGAGACGTCGTAGCCGCCGTTGCCGTCGAGGGGGAAGTCGGGGTCGCCGATGCCGGGCGCGCCCGTGTCTCCGCTCACCGGCCGGGCCGCTGCGGGCGCCATGGCGCCGTTGGACGGCGCGCAGGCGAGGATGCTCAGAAGCGCCACGAGCGAAGCGGCCCTGCGCTGGTCAAACCCCATAGGCTGCGCTCTTCCCTTCGCTAAGTGACAGGAATTCTACGCGGAGTCAGGCATCGACCACGACCGTCTTCGCGGCTTTGTCATGCGGAGCCTGCTCGCGCGGGTCGAACAGAACCCAGCCTAGGTCGAGCGGGCTGCCCACGCACCACAACCAGGCGAGGACCACCTCGACGACCTGCCGGAGCGCGCCCGGCCGGGTGATCGCCCCGGCGCCGTCAGGGCGACCGTGGCGCGATCTAAAGGTTGCCCCTTCGCTCCTGCTCCCGCTCGATGGCCTCGAACAGCGCCTTGAAGTTGCCCTTGCCGAACCCGAGCGAGCCGTGCCGCTCGATGAGCTCGAAGAAGACCGTGGGCCGGTCCTGCACCGGCTTGGTGAAGATCTGCAGCAGGTAGCCGTCCTCGTCGCGGTCGACCAGGATCTTGCGCTTCTTCAGCTCCTCGATCGGCGCCCTGACCCGCCCGATGCGCGAGCGCAACTCGGGGTCGTCGTAGTAGGAGTCGGGGGTGTCGAGGAAGCTCACCCCGGCCGCGCGCATGTGGTCGACCGTGGTCAGGATGTCGTTGGTGGCCAGCGCGACGTGCTGCACGCCCGGTCCACGGTAGAACTCCAGATACTCGTCGATCTGCGACTTCTTGCGGCTCACGGCCGGCTCGTTCAGCGGGAACTTGACCTTGCGGCTCCCGTCGGCCACGACCTTGGACATCAGCGCCGAGTACTCGGTGGCGATGTCGTCGCCGACGAACTCCGCCATGTTGGTGAAGCCCATCACGTGCTTGTAGAACTCCACCCACTCGTCCATCCGGCCCAGCTCGACGTTGCCCACACAGTGGTCGACGGCCTGGAACAGCCGTCCGGACCTGGTCGCGGGCGGGGCGACGAGCGGCTCGGCGGCCACGTAACCGGGCAGGTAGGCGCCGCTGTAGTTGGACCTGTCGACGAGCGTGTGCCGCGTCTCGCCGTAGGTGGCGATCGCCGCGAGCACCACCTTGCCCCGCTCGTCCTCCAGCGTGTACGGCTCCGCCAGCCCGCGGGCCCCCTGCTCCATGGCGTGCCGATAGGCGGCCTCCACGTCCGGCACCTCGATGGCCAGGTCGATCACCCCGTCACCGTGCTCGGCGACGTGCCTGGCCAGCTCGGTCCCCGGCCGGATCGAGGCCCTGAACTCGAACCTGGCGCTCCCCGAGGTCAGGACGTAGGCCGCCTCGTCGCGGCTGCCGTTCTCCGGCCCGCGATAGGCCACGAGTCGCATGCCGAACGCGGTCGAGTAATAGTGCGCCGCCTGCCTGGCGTTGCCCACGGCGAACACCACGGCGTGCATCCCGTTAACCGGAAAGACATCAGTCATAGCATTAATACTCGGATTCGCTGGACGGGTTGAGCAACAGCTGCTTTTTTGGCTGGACAATATGTACTACCCGTCGGCGAGAAGAGCAGGAGATCTGTACACCATGACGATCGACCAACTGGACGCCCGGCTGATCGCCCTCCTGGCCGCCGAGCCGCGCTTGGGGGTGCTGGAGTGCTCACGCAGGCTGGGCGTGGCCCGCGGCACCGTGCAGGCCCGGCTCGACCGGCTGATCGCCAGGGGGGTGATCACCGGGTTCGGGCCCGACGTCTCGCCGGTGGCGCTCGGCTACGACGTCACCGCGTTCGTGACGATGGAGATCAGGCAGGTCGCCGGGCACGACCCTGTGGCGCACCGGCTGGCCCACATCCCCGAGGTGCTGGAGGTCCACACGATCACGGGCGGCAGCGACCTGCTATGCCGGGTGGTGGCGCGGACGAACGCCGATCTGCAGCGGGTGATCGACCAGATCGTCGAGGTTCAGGGAGTCCTCAGGACTTCCTCGATCATCGCGCTCGACACACCTGTTCCCTACCGCGTTTTGCCATTGGTAGCGAATGTTCCCCAACGCGAAACGCGCTAGCCGTACTATCGCGGGAGGGTACGAGGCACCGTTATCGATCGCTTACCCTTGACATTCGCCCAGCTGACGGGGGTTTGGCGAGGCGCGATCGGGGGGTTGCGAGTGCGGATCGGTGGTGAAAAGGGCGTGCGAAAGCGGCGAATCCTGACACGACTATTGATCGTGTTCGGCGCCGGAATCCTGTTGGCCATAGGGCTTTTCGCCGTCGCGTGGGCGATGACTCCGATCCCCGACAGCACCCAGAAGGACGCCACGGCCCAGGGGTCGGTGATCTACTACCGCGACGGCAAGAGCGTGCTCGCCAAGAAGGGCATCGACCGCAGGAACGTTCCGCTGGACAAGGTGCCTCAGCACGTACGTGACGCGGTGATAGCAGCCGAGAACCGCTCCTTCTACCAAGACGGCGGCGTCTCGGTCAAAGGCACCGCGCGAGCCGTGTGGTCCACTATCTCCGGGCAGCAACTCCAGGGCGGCTCGACGATCACCCAGCAGCTGGTCCGCAACTACTACAGCGGCCTCAGCCAGGAACGGTCCATCACCCGCAAGTTCAAGGAGATCATGATCTCCATCAAGGTCGACCAGTCCAAGTCCAAGGATTGGGTCCTTGAGCAGTACCTCAACACGATCTACTTCGGCCGCGGCGCCAACGGCGCCCAGGCGGCCGCGCAGGCGTACTTCGGCAAGGACGTCGGCAAGCTGAGCGTGGCCGAGGGCGCCTACCTGGCCGCGGTGATCCAGCAGCCCAGCCGCTTCGCCGACCCCAAGGGCGCCGACCTCGACGCCGCCGAGGCCCGCTGGCAGGCCGTGATCGACGCCATGCGGCAGACGGGCACGCTCACCCCCGAGCAGGCCGCCGCCCAGACGTTCCCGGCGCTCAAGGCGCCGAAGAAGCCGTTCGAGCTCAAGGGCCAGGCCCAGTACATGCTCGACCAGGTCACCGCCGAGCTCAACCGGCGCGGCTACACCGACGAGGACATCAACGGCGGCGGGCTGAGGGTCGTCACGACGTTCGACAAGAAGCTCATGCAGGCGGCCGAGAACGCGGTCAAGACCGTGCTGCCCGACTCGACGCCCAAGAAGGTGCGCACCGGGCTGGCGGCCGTCGATCCGGCCACCGGCGAGGTCGTCGCCTTCTACGGCGGCCGCCCCGACCGCTCCGAGTACGACAACGCCTTCTCGGCCAAGGTGATGGCCGGCTCCACGTTCAAGCCCTACACCCTGGCCGCCGCGCTCAACAACGGCTTCGACCTGTCCACCAGGGTCAACGGCAACTCGCCGATGCGCGTGGCCTCGGCCACCAAGCCCATCCCCAACGACAGCGACCGCTCCTACGGCGAGATCAACCTGATCAGCGCCACCCAGAACTCCGTCAACACCGCGTTCGTCGACCTCGGCCAGAAGGTCGGCCTCGACAAGGTGGCCGCCACCGCGGTGGCGGCGGGCATCCCGGAGGCGCAGCTCAAGCAGCACGAGTCGGCCGCCACGTTCCCGCTCGGCGTCGCCTCGCTGAGCGCCGTGCAGAACGCCTCCGGCTTCTCCTCCTTCGCCAACGGCGGCGTCCACATGGAGGCGCACGTCGTGAAGTCGGTGACCGCCCCCGACAGCAGGAAGAACGTGATCAAGGGCGCGTCGACCCAGGTGGTCAGCGAGCAGGCCGCCGCCGACACCGCGTACGCGATGCAGCAGGTCGTCAAGTACGGCACCGGCACCGCGGCCAGGCTGTACGACCGCCCGGTCGCCGGCAAGACGGGCACCACGGACAACTCCCAGGCGGTCTGGTTCAACGGCTTCACGCCGCAGCTCGCCGTCGCCGTCAACATGTTCCGCGACGACAACAAGCCGGTGGAGATCCCCGGCTACGGTGTGCAGTTCGGTGGCCAGCTGCCCGCCCAGGTCTGGCGGGCGTTCATGACCGAGGCCATGGCGGGCAAGCCGGTCATGGAGTTCCCCGAGCCGTCCGACTACGGTTACGGCTCCGACTGGGTCCGCCCCGACGAGCGCCAGGACATGCCGCAGGAACCGCAGCACACCCAGGCACCCGACCCGTGGTCCTCGCCCACCCCCGAGATCACCGAGCAGCCGAGCACGGAGCAGCCCACCACGCAGGGCCCGGATACGCAGCAGGATCCGCCACGGCAGAACGACACCGGCGGCCCGCCCACCGGCCAACCGGACGTCCCCACGACCGGGCCGGACGGGAACGACACCGGCCGATGGAGCGACAACGGCCGGTCACCGGTCGGCCAGCTCGGCCCGTAGCTCCTCGGGGGTGGTGACGGGCATCCGGCAGGTGAAGCCCCGGCACACGTACGCGGCGGGTGCGCCGCCGACCGGCCCGCGGCCCTCCAGCAGCTCGGGCCCGCCGGGCGGCACGCCTTCGCCGTCGCCCAGCGCGACGACCAGACCGGGAACGTCGGCCAGCAGCGCCTCGCGGTGCAGCGCCCGCGTACGCGGGTCGTCCATCGGCCCGACGACCGCCACCTCGACGGGACCACTGAGCGCCGCCCGCGCCACAGCCAACCCCCAGCCGGCGAACCGCGCGTGCCCGGTGGCCAGCACGGACACCGTGCCCAGCGCCGCGTAGGCGGCCTCACGGTGCCGCGCGGACCCCGTCAGCGCCGAGTAGGACAGCAAGGCCCCGGCGGCGGCGTACTGTCCTGACGGGGTCGCGTTGTCGGTGGGATCCTGCGGCCGCTGGAACAGCCGTTCGGCGTCGTCGGCCGTGTCGTAGAAGCCGCCCTCGCCGTCCCCGAACCGGTCGAGCACGGTGTCGAGCAGCGAGCCCGCCAGCCGGTGCCAGCGCGTCTCCCCGGTCACGCCGTAGAGGGCGATCAGTCCCTCGGCCAGGTTCGCGTAGTCCTCCAGGACTCCGGCGTTGCGGCCCGCCCGTCCGTCGCGCGAGGTCCGCAGCAGCCTGCCGCCGTCCATGTGCACGTCTTCGAGCAGCTCCGCCGCCTGCCGGGCGGCCGCCACCAGGTCCGGCCGGTCGAACACCGTGCCGGTCTCGGCCAGCGCGGCGATGGCCAGGCCGTTCCACGAGGCCACGACCTTGTCGTCACGGCCCGGCCGGACCCGCCGCTGCCTGGCGGTGAGCAACCGCGCCCGGACGTCGTCGAAGCGCGCCGCATCATCCGTGCCAGGCTCGGTGAGCAGTTGCAGCACCGACGTGCCGTGCTCGAACGTCCCCCGCACCTCGAAGAGCCGCGTGGCCCAGTCCCCGTCCTCATCGCCGAGCACTTCACGCAGCTGCTCCGGCGTCCAGACGTAGAAGCGGCCCTCCTCGCCCTCACTGTCGGCGTCGAGCGCCGAGGCGAAGCCGCCCTCGGCGGTGCGCAGCTCGCGCAGCAGCCACTCGGCCGTCTCCAGCGCCACCCGCCGGGCGAGGGGCGCCCGGCTCGCCTTCCACCAGTGCGTGTAGACCCGTAGCAGCAGCGCGTTGTCGTACAGCATCTTCTCGAAGTGCGGCACCACCCAGCCCGCGTCGACGCTGTAGCGCGCGAAACCGCCGCCGAGCTGGTCGTACATCCCGCCGCGCGCCATCGACTCCAGCGTGCGGCCGCTCATCTCGGTCTCGCCGGAGCGCAGCAGGAACTCCAGCACCATCGACGGCGGGAACTTGGGCGCCCCGCCGAACCCGCCGCGGACCTTGTCGAAGGACTCCCGCAGATTCCGTACGGCCAGCGCCAGCGTCTCCTCGCCGGGCAGCGGCCCGGTGGGCAGCGTCGTGTGCGCGTTGAGCGCCTCGACCACCTTCGACCCCTGCTCGGTCACGCTCGCCCGATCGCCGGTCCACGCGTCGTGCACCCCGCGCAGCAGCCGCTGGAACTGGGGCCGCGGAAAGTAGGTGCCGCAGTAGAACGGATGGCCCTCGGGCGTGGCGAACACCGTCATCGGCCAGCCGCCCTGATGGATCATGGCCTGGGTGGCGCTCATGTAGACGGCGTCGACGTCGGGCCGCTCCTCACGGTCCACCTTGATGTTGACGAAGTGCTCGTTCATCAGCCGCGCGGTGTCGGCGTCCTCGAAACTCTCGTGCGCCATCACGTGACACCAGTGACACGCCGAGTAACCGACCGACAGCAGAACGGGTACATCGCGCCGTCGCGCTTCCTCGAATGCCTCCGGTGTCCAGGGCCACCAGTCGACCGGATTGTCAGCGTGCTGAAGCAGATACGGCGACGTTGCATCAGCTAGCCGGTTCATACGATTCAGCCTCTCACAATGCCCACCCCGTCGGTGAGGCCGCGCACGGCCTCCGCCTCGCTCAGTCGGCAAGGCAATCGCGCTCTTCCGAGATCGGGTGCCTTGGCATCGCGGACAATAAACTGAGCCCAGCAGCGCTGGAACTGTTGAGGCTCCTCGAAGGAGGCACGCACCATGACCGCCGAGATGGTGGCGCCCGCGTGGATGCACACCCAGATCAGCGCGGAACCGCAACCGGTGTCCCCATCATCTACACCTACGTTCTCGACCCCGCCACCAATGCCTACAGGGACGGCGAAATGTTCACCGGAGTGATCAAGGCTGCCGCCCCCTTCTCCGTCACTGTGGACCTGGAGTCACCTGACGACCAACATTCGCCTGGGCGGCATCATCAGCAGCCCGCACAGGCCGACGGAGATCGGTCACGCACACACGCGTTTGGTGGGGACGGCGGGGGCGTAGGTTACGGAGCGTGGATCTGGACTACGTGTGCACGCATGCCGGCCGCCCCGCCGCCGCCCTCACCCGCAGGGACGTGGCACGCGCCTTGCTCGCCGTGCCCTCCGGGGTGGCGCTGGTGGCGCTGCCCGACCTGCGGCGCGCGCTGATGGCCGTGGGCAACCCGCTCTCCCTGGCGTTCTGGGAGTCGGCCAGGTCGACGCTCGCCTCGATCGAGTCGGGTGTCGCCACGGTCGGCGACGTGCAGCGCTGGGTCGAGTCGACCGGCACCGAGCCCATGCTGATGACGCCCGGCTACTTCGTCTGGCCGGAGGAGGACGAGCGCGGGCCGGTGGCCGAGGAGATGTTCTCGCTGCTGGTGCGGTATCTGGAGGAACGCGTCAGCGCGGGTGAGATCGACCCCGACGCGCTGGTCGCCGGTGACCCGGGGGCCCGCAGGACGTACGAGGAGCTTCAGGAGCGCTGGCTGAGTGAGCCGCAGCCCGACGGCCGGGTGCCCGGGTTCGCGGTCAGCGACGAGCAGGACGAGGAGTTGTTCGCCGCCTGGGACGAGGAGGAGGCGTTCGCCCTGACCGAGTTGCGGCGGATCGTCGGCGAGCTGCCCAAGCCGCCCGAGCTGCCCGCCGACGAGCTGCGGCGGGCCGGGGCGCTGCTGCGTGAGCTGCTCGGTCTGCCCGGCTATCCGGCGAACGTACTGCGGGCCTGCGCCGGGCTCGACGACCGGCCGATGCCCGAGGACGACGGCGAGCTCTGGCTGTCGGTGGCGGCCGGCATCGCCGGGCCCATCTCCGACCTGTCGGAGGCCGGCGACAGCCTGGAGGAGTTCGCGGATCTCGACGGCGACCTCAGCCACGAGGACACCGTGCTGGCCAACCTGTGCGCCATCCAGCACGCCGACTGGCTGGCCGCGGTGGCGGCCCTGACCAGGCTGGGTCCCGGCGTGCTCGCCTCGCCCGAGCGGCTGGCCCGGCTCATCGCCGAGTCGGAGGACATCGACATCGACGACCAGGACGCCGACGACCTCGACGCGACCGAGCGCCTGTTCGTGCCGGTGGTGACCTTGTGGGGCTATCTGAGCATCGTCGACACCGAGGACGTGCTCACCCCGCTGGGCTGGTGGGGCCTGCCCAAGGCGCTCGAACGCGCGTGGTCACCCGGCGACTGACGCCGCGTGGTCACCCGGCGACCTGACGCGCCTGGTCACCCGGCGGTTGAGCCGTCGACCAGATCCTTGTATTCGGGGTGGCGCTCGATGTACTTGCCGACGTACGGGCAGAGGGGCACGACCCGCAGGCCGGTGTCTCTGCTCGCGTCGAGCGCGTGCCCGACCAGCTTGCCCGCCAGGCCCTGCCCCTCATGTTCGGGCAGCACCTCGGTGTGCGTGAAGACGATCTTCGTGGGCAGCAGACGGTAGTCCGCGAACCCGGCGACCGTGCCGTCCACGAGAATCTCGAACCGGCTCTGCTCGGCGTTGTCGACTATTTCGACCGGCATCTATTCGGCCTTCTTGTCGTCGATGTCGGCCGCCCGGGGCACCTGGATCTTCGACATCTGCTTGTTCATCGATTTGATCAGGATGTACAGGGCGACCCCGATGAGGGCGACGACGACGAAGCCGAGCAGGCCCGGACTCACATCACCCGCTGCGAGAACTATCACTCCTCCAGTCTGCCACCGAGGGGTCATGCTCCGGTCAGTGGCAGGCGGCGGAGACCCTCATCGGCGTGGATTCGGGTCAGTGGCAGGCGGCGGAGACCTCGTCGGCATGGATTCCGGCGAACAGATCGTCTTCCGGCAGCTCGGTGTCGACCAGGGAGCGCGCCAGGTGGTAGTCCTCGGTCGGCCAGATCTCCTGCTGGAGCTCGCGCGGGCAGACGAACCAGAAGCCGTCGGGGTCCACCTGGGTGGCGTGCGCGAGCAGTGCCTCGTCACGCAGCTCGAAGTAGTCGGCGCAGGGCACCCGGGTCGTCACGGGCCACTTGGCGGGCCGGTCCTCCCAGCGGGAGATCCAGTCCGAGTAAGGGGAACCCATGCCCCGCGAGGTCATCGCCTCGTGCAGCGCCTCGAACCGCTCCTTGGTGAAGCCCATCTGGTAGTAGAGCTTCAGCGGCTGCCACGGGTCGCCGGTGCCCGGGTAGCGGTCGGGGTCGCCGGCCGCCTCGAACGCCTCCACCGAGACCCGGTTCGTCATGATGTGGTCGGGGTGGGGGTAGCCGCCGTCGTCGTCGTACGTGACGATGACGTGTGGCCTGAACGCGCGTACGGCGGCGACAAGGGGCGCGGAGGCGTCTTCGAGCTTCTGTACCGCGAAGCAGCCCTCGGGCAGCTCCTCCTCCTCGCTCTCCGGCAGGCCGGAGTCGACGAAGCCCATGAACTCCTGCTGAACTCCAAGAATCTCCCGCGCGCGGGCCATTTCCGCTTTGCGGACCTCACCGATGTTGTCGACGATCTCCGGCCGGTCCATCTTGGGGTTGAGCACCGAGCCTCGCTCACCGCCTGTGAGCGTACAGACCAGCACGTCGACGCCTTCACGGACGTAGCGCGCCATCGTGGCGGCGCCCTTGCTCGACTCGTCGTCGGGATGGGCGTGGACGGCCATCAGCCTCAACGGTGCACTCACGGGCTCGATGTCTCCTCAGTTGGACCGATCACTTGCCCAGAGAGGTTAGGTTCAGCTGGGCGGTCGCGAGGGCGTGACCCCCGCAGGGAACAATTGTCTCGGATAACGCTGAGGGAGTGCAGGGAGATTCCGCCATGGCCACCGAAGATGTCGAGAGCCGTCCAGTTCTCGGCACACCCGACGACTTCCCCGACCGTCCTGAGCGCCGGGGCCGCGTCGTCGTGCACGTCGTGATCGGCGTGCTGGTGGCCATCATCGCAGGTGGCTGGGGCTACGTGATGTGGTCGATGACCGGCGGCAACACCGGGGCCATCCCCCAGGTGGTGTCGTTCCAGGCCAATCGCCCCAACGAGGCCGAGATCACCTTCGAGGTGAGCAAGCCAGCTGACCGGGTCGCCGTATGCCGTATCAGGGCCACAGATGTCAACCACGCAGAAGTGGGCAGCAGGGAAGTAAGAATCCCGGCTGGTGGGGGTAGTAAGCAGCTCAAAGAGCGCCTGGACACGAGTGCCCAGGCCACGTCCGTCCACATCCAGTACTGCAATCTCGTAGAATGAGACGTTTGAGGAAGCGTACGAGCTGTTGACTTGTTAGCCTTTCGCAATTCGACCGCATGCAACCTCTAGTGATCTCAGGGCCCCCTAGGCAAGCAAGGAGAACCCGTGGCCGACTCTCGCGATGAGAACGTCACATGGCTGACGCAGGAGGCGTACGACCGTCTCAAGGCGGAGTACGAATACCTCTCGGGCCCAGGGCGCGTCGACATCGCCAAGAAGATCGAGGCCGCCCGTGAGGAAGGTGACCTGAAGGAGAACGGCGGCTATCACGCGGCCAAGGATGAGCAGGGCAAGATGGAGGCCCGCATCTTCCACCTCCGGCAGATCATCGACAACGCCCAGGTGGGAGAGGCACCGAAGACCGAAGGGGTCGTCGGCCCCGGCATGACCGTGACGATCCGGTTCGTCCGTGACGACGATGAGGTGACCTTCCTGTTGGCGTCCCGTGAGGAGAGCGGAGCCCCGATCGACGTGTATTCGCCGAAATCGCCCCTTGGCGCGGCGATCAATGGTAAAAAGATCGGCGAAAAGGCGACCTACTCCATGCCCAACGGTCGCCAGAACACCGTCGAGATCCTCGAGGCCGTTCCGTACATCGGCAACTGACTTCCGAAGACACGACCCGCCGGGCCCACGACGGTCCGGCGGATTTTTCGCGTTCCTCCGGTATCCGGCAGGATCTCAGCTTCCTGGTCCGCTCCAGGAAGCGGCGTGACCACCACAAACTGGTCCCGTTCATCGTGGTGTCGCTCGTCGCGGTGCTGACCGCCGACCTGCTGCTGCTCGCGCAGGTGAGCCAGCGGCAGGCGGGCGGCCAGCTGCCCGCGGCCGCCGTGCGGCAGCAGCACCGCCCCATGCCCCAGCAGAGCCTGGCGGCCGAGAGCGGCACGACCACGCAGCCGGCGAAGCAGCCGGTGAAGCCGCTGGGCCAATTACACAAGCCCAATCTCTTCGTGGTCACCCGCAAGCCGCTGACCAACGAGCTGCTGCGCAAGGTGGCGCGGTTGCAAGGGGTGACGGCGCTCGAACTGGCCGACGCGGCCTCGATCATGCTCGACGACAAGCGGGTGCAGACGCTCGCGGTCGACCCCTCGACCTTCCGCGCCTACACGCCCAAGGTCACGGCGGCCTCCGACGCGCTGTGGAACAACGTGGCGGCCGGCGACGTGGCGGTCTCGTTCGTGCTCGGCAGCGACGGGGGCCTCAGTCTGCACAGCCGGGTGCGCGGGCCCTCAGGGCCGCTGCGCATCGGGGCCTACGCCACGACCGGCTTCGGAGCGGTCGACGCCGTCGTCTCCCGTGAGGTCGGACGTACGCTCGGCCTGCCGCGCGACAACGCGCTGATCGTGAGCGCGCCCAAGGCCAACTCCGACAAGCTGCGCAAGGCCCTGCTCAAGGTGCTGCCCAAGGGCACCCAGACGGCCATGGTCAACCCGGTGCTGCCTCCCGCGCAGGCCAAGGCCCGCACTTGGGCGGCCGGCTCGTTCGTGAATGGCGAGCAGATCACCGTCGCGCTCAGGGCCGCCGCCTCCAAGCTGGGCAGGCCGTACGTGTGGGGCGCGGAAGGCCCCGACACCTTCGACTGCTCGGGCCTGGTTCAGTGGGCCTTCGCGCAGGCGGGGGTACGCATGCCGCGGGTGACGCACCAGCAGTGGCTGGCCGGGCCGCAGGTGCCGCTCGCCCAGATCCAGCCGGGTGACCTGATTTTCTGGCGCCTTGACCCGACCAATCCCGGCTATATCTCGCATGTGGCGATCTACTGGGGCGACGGCAAGATGGTGGTGGCCCCGCGCACCGGCGACGTGGTCAAGATCGCCCCGATGAGCACTCGGAACCTGGCCGGAATCGTCAGGGTCAGCCCGGCGGCGGCGGCTCGCGTTCGCTGACGGCTTCACCCTAAAGAGGAAGTCCTTCGGCGCGTGCTTTTTCTCCGCACCCGTGTAATTCTAATTACATGGTAAGTGATGAAGCAGCGGCCCAGATCAAGGGCTGGTTCACCGGGCGGTTGCCCGAGGGATGGTTCACCGAGGCGCCGGAGATCGTCCTGGACCGCGAGGAGATCGCGGTTCTCGGCACACTGCCGGAGCCCGGTTCCGAGGGATCGGACGTCGAGAAGGCGGCCCTGATCGAGGGGCTCATCGGACGGTTCAGGGAAGAGACGCGCGAGCGCCGCATCGAGATCGCCAAGGAGGCCGAGAGGCGGTTCCGGCAGAAGGTGTCCTGGGGTGTCGCCTGCGGCGATACCGCTGTGATGTTCACCACTCTTTCGGTGCCCGTCATGACACGCCTGCGACAGCAGGAACGCCAGGTGCTCGACACGCTCGTCGCCGCGGGCGTGGCCCGCAGTCGCAGCGACGCGCTGGCCTGGTGCGTACGACTCGTCGGAAAGAACACCGACACCTGGCTCTCCGAACTGCGAGACGCGTTGCAACACGTCGACCGAGTTCGCTCCGCCGGGCCGGACGTCAATTCCTGAGAGTACGCAGGAGAAACTCTCCGGCGAATGGACTAAACCTCTTGCGAAATTGGTTTAGACCAACTTCATTGGCCGGACAGTGGGCGGGTCGATTTCTTTTGAACCCGCTTCTTCGGGGTAGGCTCCCCCAATCATCGAGGCCGCAGCCTGCGGCGACGGCCGGATCCGGGCATAGGTCTATGCCAATTGGCTTTTCGGCGCCGTCGTCGTGAATGATGTTTGGGCCCGAGAGAGTGGAGGAGCCGCCGCCGTGTCCGTTTCCGTGGAAGTACCCGCCCCGACGAGCAATGCCGAATTGGTCGCCTGGGTGAACCAGATCGCCGCATTGACCCAGCCCGACCGGATCGAGTGGTGCGATGGCTCGGAGGAGGAGTGGACGCGCCTGACCAACCTGCTCGTCGAGCAGGGCACGTTCACGCGCCTGGCCAAGCGGCCCAACAGTTTCCACGCCAAGTCCGACCCGACCGACGTGGCCCGGGTCGAGGACCGCACGTTCATCTGCTCCGAGCGCGAGGAGGACGCCGGGCCGACGAACAACTGGGTCGCGCCCGCCGAGATGCGCCAGACGTTCGACAAGCTGTTCGCCGGCAGCATGCGTGGCCGGACCATGTACGTCGTGCCGTTCTGCATGGGCCCGCTGGGCGGGGAGATCTCCCAGCTCGGCGTCGAGATCACCGACTCGCCGTACGTGGCCGTCTCCATGCGGGTCATGACCCGTATGGGGGAGGGGGCGCTGCGCCTGATCGAGGAGCGCGGCGAGTTCGTGAAGGCCGTCCACTCCGTCGGCGCGCCGCTGGCGCCCGGCCAGGAGGACGTGCCGTGGCCGTGCAGCTCGACCAAGTACATCAGCCACTTCCCGGAGAGCCGCGAGATCTGGTCCTACGGCTCCGGCTACGGCGGCAACGCGCTGCTCGGCAAGAAGTGCTACGCCCTGCGCATCGCCAGCGTCATGGCCCGTGACGAGGGCTGGCTGGCCGAGCACATGCTCATCCTCAAGCTGACCCCGCCCTCGGGCGAGACCCGCTACATCGCGGCCGCGTTCCCGAGCGCCTGCGGCAAGACCAACCTCGCCATGCTCCAGCCGACGATCCCCGGCTGGAAGGTCGAGACGGTCGGTGACGACATCGCCTGGATGCGGTTCGGCGACGACGGCCGCCTCCACGCCATCAACCCCGAGGCCGGCTTCTTCGGCGTCGCGCCCGGCACCGGCGAGGTCACCAACGCCAACGCGGTCAAGACGCTCTGGGGCAACAGCATCTTCACCAACGTCGCGCTGACCGACGACGGGGACGTGTGGTGGGAGGGGCTCACCGCCGAGCCGCCCGCGCACCTGACCGACTGGAAGGGCCGCTCGTGGACGCCGGAGTCCGATGAGCCCGCCGCCCATCCGAACGCGCGCTTCACCACCCCCGCCGCGCAGTGCCCGACCATCGCCCCCGAATGGCAGGACCCCAAGGGCGTGCCCATCTCGGCGATCCTGTTCGGCGGCCGCCGCGCCACCGCGGTGCCGCTGGTCACCGAGTCGCTGAGCTGGGAGCACGGCGTCTTCCTCGGAGCCAACGTCGCCTCCGAGAAGACCGCCGCCGCCGAGGGCAAGGTCGGTGAGCTGCGCCATGACCCGTTCGCGATGCTGCCGTTCTGCGGCTACAACATGGGCGACTACTTCGCCCACTGGCTGGAGATCGGCCGCCGCAAGAACGCCAGGCTGCCGCGCATCTACTACGTGAACTGGTTCCGGAAGAACGCCGACGGCAAGTTCATCTGGCCCGGCTTCGGCGAGAACAGCCGCGTGCTCAAATGGATCGTGGACCGGCTCAACGGCGAGGCCGAGGCCGTGCCCAGCCCGATCGGCCTGCTGCCGGACGCGCTCGACGTCGAGGGCCTGGACCTGGCGGAAGAGGACCTGCGTACGCTGCTCACGGTCGACCGCGAGGTGTGGCGGGAGGAGGCGGCGCTGATTCCGGCCCACTTCGACAAGTTCGGCTCGCACCTGCCCAAGGAGCTGTGGGAGGAGTACAACGCCCTCCTCGACCGGCTGAGCTGACCCACAGCGGAACCAGTTGGCATCAACAGGTAACCGGCCTGAACCAACCAGCACCGGCCTGAACCAACCAGCACCGACCGGAACCAACCGGCACCGGTCGGCACCAACCAGCACCGACCGACACCGACCGCGTCGGCCGTCTTCGTGACGGCCGGCGCGGTCGCGCGTTGGGGCGGGCGGCGCGGTCAGTCGCGCGTCTGGGCGGGCGGCCACATGGCTGGCGCCTCTTGATCTGACATACCCAGACATCCTAGGTTTTGTCAGGTGATAGTGGATGCGCACCAGCATTTCTGGAATGTCGAGACCGGCTGGTACACCTGGCTGACCCCCGACCTAGGCCCCCTGTACCGCACCTACACCCCCGGGGACCTACGGCCGGAGCTCGACGCCACCGGCACAGAGGCCACGGTCCTGGTACAGGCGGCCGACTGCTACGAGGACACCGACGCCATGCTGGCCCAGGCCGAGGCGCACGACTTCATCGCCGCCGTCGTCGGCTGGGTGCCGCTGGAGCGCCCGTACGAGGCCGGGGCGGCCATCGAGCGCTACCGGAAACATCCGAAGTTTGCCGGGATCCGCCACCTCATCCACGACGAGCCCGACCCCGACTGGGTGGTCCAAGACCGCGTCCTGGAGTCTCTGGGACTGCTGGCCGAGGCCGGTCTGACCCTCGACGTGCCGTCGCTGCTGCCGCGCCACCTCGACCACGTGGTCACCCTCGCCGAGCGGCATCCGAGCCTGAAGATCGTCATCGACCACCTGTCCAAGCCACGGATCAAGGACCACGAGTGGGAGCCGTGGGCCGCCCAGCTCACCCGGGCCGCCGCGTGTCCCAATGTGTACGCCAAGGTCTCGGGACTGGTCACCGAGGCGGACCACCAGGAGTGGACCGTGGAGGACCTCAGGCCGTACGTGGAGCACGCGGTGGAGGCGTTCGGGCCCGAACGGCTGATGTACGGCAGCGACTGGCCTGTGGCCCTGCTGGCGGCCGACTACCGGACGGTCTGGGAGGTGGCGGCGGCCCTGCTCGGCGGCACCGACCGCGACCAGGTATTCGGTGGTACGGCTGGGTATTTCTACGGGTTTGGCGGAGTTTGACGGGGGATACCCTCTTGACATGGGAGGACTCCGCTGTGTCGACGGCTCATACCTGACCGTCACGCCCGTCGCGTGCACGGACAGCGTCGGCAGGCCGTACGAGATCACCCTGGAACTCCGCCGCGACGGCGCGCCGTGCGGGACCGTCGGCGAGCGGTGCGGCTGGCTGCTGGCTCGGCTGGCGCGCGGCGTCAGCCGGGCCCGCGAAGAGCAGGAACAGGGCGAAGCGGGTAAATGGCCGGATCCTGATGACAGATTCCCCGGCGACGAAGGCGGGAGCGAGCTGTTCTCGTTCCGATATCGCGCGAGGTCCGGCGCGGTGACCGGCGGGGAGCTACGCTGCCAGCTCAGGACCATCCCCATCTGGCTGCCGGTCCAGGGCCAGTGGCGGGTTACCCGCAGGGCCTACGTGGAAGCCTGGGGCTCCAGCGGCGTGGGGATGCGGGCGGTCCTGACATCGTCCGAGTTGGCCGCGTTCGTGCACGGTCTGGTCGATGAGGTGGAGGACTGCCTGGGCGGCCGGGATTCCGGTTGAGGGGGCAGGCTGGGGTGAAACGCGGTGATAATTGCCTGTTGGGTCATTCGACCATAGGCACGGCACCGATGGGGAGGACTCCGTGGGCCTGCGTGATCTGGTCTACCGGCTGTACGAGCACCGGCTGGAGACCAAGCTGTCGAAAGACAGCGTCCCCCGGCACGTCGGGGTCATCATCGACGGCAACCGGCGCTGGGCGCGGGCCATGGGGATGCGTGATGTCGCGAGTGGTCACCGCAAGGGTGCCGACAAGATAGCCGAGCTGGTCACCTGGTGCCGCGAGAGCGGCGTCGAGGTGGTCACCATCTGGATGCTGTCCAACGACAACCTCAACCGGCCGAGCGAGGAGCTGGAGCCGCTCCTGCGCATCATCGAGGACGTGACGCGGGAGCTGGTGGAGGCGGGCTGGCGGATCAGCCCGGTCGGCGCGCTGGACCTGCTCCCTGACCAGACGGCGAATGTCCTCAAAAACGCAAAAGAAGTCACATCGCACCGTCCCGGCCTGATTGTGAACGTTGCAGTTGGGTATGGAGGAAGGCGTGAGATTGCCGATGCGGTGCGCTCACTCCTCCAGGAGCACGCCAGCAAGGGTGCCAGCATCGAGGACCTCGTTGAGGTGCTCGATGTCGAGCACATCGCGGAGCATCTCTACACTCGCGGCCAACCCGACCCGGATCTTCTCATCCGGACCTCAGGCGAGCAACGCCTGTCGGGCTTCATGCTGTGGCAGAGCGCTCACTCAGAGTTCTACTTCCATGAGGCATATTGGCCCGACTTCCGCAGGGTGGACTTCCTGCGGGCGCTGCGCGACTACGCCGCGAGACACCGACGTTACGGTTCCTGACGGGACATCTGGGTATCCAGGACGTAACGTGAAAAGTGTCCGGCCACAGGCCGGACACTCCGGAGAGGGCCCGCCTTTGCACCAACACCTGCCGCGGGGGGCCGGAATCCGGCGCCGCCGGCAGATCGTGGTCGGGGACGCGGGTCCGGTCCGGTTCCCACCTCGTCTGCAGGGTGCCCGTTTCGATGGGCGCCCGGGGGAGAACGTGTGGCAGTGTCCTCGAGCAACCCTTCGACCAACCCGGCCAAGCGCACGTACGTGCTGGACACCTCAGTACTGCTAGCCGACCCGGCCGCCATGACCCGGTTCGCGGAGCACGACGTGGTCCTCCCGATCGTGGTCATCACCGAACTGGAGGGCAAGCGACACCACCCCGAACTCGGCTATTTCGCGAGGAAAGCTTTGCGCTACCTCGACGATCTACGAGTTCAGTACGGCCGGCTGGACGAGCCGATGCCTACGGGAGACGGCACGATCAGGGTTGAGCTCAACCACAGCGATCCATCCATCCTGCCCGTCGGGTTCCGCCTTGGCGACAATGACACCCGCATCCTGACCGTGGCGCGCTCGCTCGCCGCCGAGGGTTGCGATGTCGTGCTGGTCTCCAAGGACCTGCCCATGAGGGTCAAGGCCGCCTCGATCGGCTTGTCCGCGGAGGAATACCGCGCCGAGCTGGTGGTCGAGTCGGGCTGGACCGGGATGGCCGAGGTCCAGGTGACCACGGAGGACGTGGGAACGCTCTTCGAGCACGGCACGGCAGATCTGGAGGAGGCCAGAGACCTGCCGACGCACACGGGCCTGCGGATGCTGTCGGCCAAGGGCTCGGCCCTCGGCCGCGTGCTGCCGGACAAGTCGGTGCGGCTGGTGCGCGGCGACCGGGAGGTGTTCGGCCTGCACGGCCGCTCCGCGGAGCAGCGCATCGCGCTCGACCTGCTGATGGACCCGGAGATCGGGATCGTCTCACTGGGCGGGCGCGCGGGCACCGGCAAGTCGGCGCTGGCACTCTGCGCGGGCCTGGAGGCCGTGCTGGAGCGCCGCCAGCACCGCAAGGTCGTCGTCTTCCGCCCCCTGTACGCCGTGGGCGGCCAGGAGCTCGGCTACCTGCCCGGCTCCGAGGGCGAGAAGATGGGCCCGTGGGCACAGGCGGTCTTCGACACCCTGGGCGCGGTCAGCTCTCCCGAGGTGATCGAGGAGGTGCTCGACCGCGGCATGCTGGAGGTGCTGCCGCTCACGCACATCCGCGGCCGGTCGCTGCACGACGCGTTCGTGATCGTGGACGAGGCGCAGTCGCTGGAGCGCGGAGTCCTGCTGACCGTGTTGAGCAGGATCGGCGCCAACTCCCGGGTGGTGCTCACCCACGACATCGCGCAGCGTGACAACCTGCGGGTCGGGCGGCACGACGGCGTGGTGGCGGTGGTGGAGAAGCTGAAGGGCCACCCGCTGTTCGCGCACGTCACGCTGACCAGGTCGGAGCGCTCGCCGATCGCCGCACTGGTGACCGAGATGCTGGAGGACATCACCCTGTAAGGCCCTTCAGGTAGGTCACTTCAGGTCGCCGCAGATGAACCGTCCCTCCGTCTTGGAGGGGCGGTCGTCCGGGTACTGGTGGATGATCTTGACCTGCTCGAACGCGGCGTCCTGCTGGGCCGTACAGACGATCTGGGCCTTGGCCAGCTTGCTGAGCGTGCCCTCGCCCCTGACGAAGACGGTCAGCGTCGAGGTGCGCGGCAGCTGGACCTCGTCGCGCTGGATGGGGTTCAGCGAGTCCTCGATGCGCTCGAAGGTGAAGCCGCGCAGGGCGGTGTCCCGGTCGCCGAGCGGCATCCCGGAGGCGTCGAACAGGGCGGTGAGCAGGCTGCTGACCGTGTCGGAGTCGACGTCGGCGGGCTCCAGCGTCAGCTTGCCGTTCTTGAGCAGGTAGATGGTCTTCGATGGTGGCGGCACCTCGATGACCGGCGGCGCGGCCCGTTCCTCGACGTCCGTGGGGGAGATGCCGCAGGCGGTCACCGCCATGAGGGCGAGGAGCGCGGCGGCGAGAGCGCGACCCTCTGCCACGCGGCGCGCAGCCCCGCGACGGTCAGCCATGGGGCAGCCAGACCGTGAAGAGCGTGCCCGGCTCCTGGCGGCGCACCGAGATGGTGCCGCCGTGCAGGTGCACGTTGGCCCGCGCGATGGCCAGGCCGAGACCGCTGCCCTGGCTGCGCGCCCGGCCCGCGCCGGCCTTGAAGAAGCGGTCGAACACATGGGGCATCGCCTCGATCGGGATGCCCTTGCCGTGGTCGCGTACCTTGACCTCCAGCCCGTTCTTCGTGGCCCTGGCGTTGACCACCACGGGCGGCAGCCCGTGCTTGAGCGCGTTGCCGACGAGGTTGGCCACGATGACGTCGAACCTCCTCGGGTCGAGGTTGACCGTCAGGATGCGGGAGGTGTGCACCTCCACCTGCTCGCTCCAGCCGCGTACCTCCAGGCAGTCGTGGATGGCGTCGGAGACGTCGACCGGCTCCAGGTTGAGCGTCGCGGTGCCCGCGTCGAAGCGGCTGATCTCGATGAGGTGCTCGACCAGGCCGCGCAGCCGCTCGATCTCCCGCAGCACCAGCCGTACCGCCTCCGCGGGCGCGCTGGGCAGCCGCTCGGCCTCCTCGGAGAGCATGTCGGCCACGGCGGTCATCGCGGTGAGCGGGGTGCGCAGCTCGTGCGAGACGTCGGCGACGAAGCGGCGCGACAGCGCCTCCAGCGAGCGCAGCTCCGACACGCTGAGCTCCAGCGCCGCCGCCGCGTCGTTGAACCTGGAGGTGAGCTCGGCCAGCTCGTCCTGACCGTACACGGGCAGACGCGTGTCCAGGCGTCCTTGGCCGAGCGCCTGCGCGGCGGCGCTGAGTCGCCTGACGGGCAGCAGCACCTGCCTGGCCGACAGTAGGGCCACGACCAGGGCGATCAGCAGGATGACCGCGCCGCCCTGGGTGAGCGTGCCCCTGAGCGTGGCCAGCTGGCGCTCGTCGTCGCGCAGCGGGAAGAACACGAAGGCCCGCAGGCCGGTGGCCTCGGGTCCGGTGTCGGTACTGCGATAGACCTCGGCGCCGACGATGAGCCAGAGCTCGTCGTGGATGAGGGTGCGCTGGGTGACGACGTTCCGTTTGGCCCGGCCGTACAGCTCGTTGGGCACGTCGTTCATGTTCAGCGGGCCTTCGGCGTAGGCCAGGTTCTTGTACTCGACGACGACGCTGCGGCCGGGGCCGTTGAGGGACTGGGCGACGTTCTCCAGGTTCTTGGTGGTGGGCGGGGCCTCGCCCTGCCGGAGCGTGCCGACCGGGAAGGTGATGCGGCCCAGCTCTCTGGTCACCAGGTCGATGGAGGTGTCCTCGGCCCGTTTGATGAGCGCCGACTTGGCCAGCTCGAAGCCGATGGTGGCGACGAGGAAGGAGGCGGTGACGGCGACCAGGGTGAAGGTGATGACCAGGCGCGCGCGTAGCCCGGTGGGCAGCGGGATCACGGAGGGCTGAACCGGTAACCGAACCCGCGCACGGTGTGGATGAACACCGGCTCCGCCGGTCTTGGCTCGATCTTCGCGCGTACGCGCTGCACGCAGGCGTCGACCAGGCGCGAGTCGGCCACGTGCGTGTGGTCCCAGACGGCCCGCAGCAGGTAGCGCCGGTTGAGCACCTGGCCGGGATGCCGGACGAGCTCCAGCAGCAGCCGCAGCTCGGTCGGCGTCAGGTGGATCTCCTTGCCGGCCAGCGTGACCTTCAGCGCGCCCCGGTCGATCATGAGGTCGCCGAAGGAGATCCGGTCGGAGGCGGCGGACTCGGCCCGGCGCAGGATGGCGCGGATGCGGGCGTCCAGGACCCGGGGTTCGACCGGTTTGACCACGTAGTCGTCGGCGCCCGCCTCCAGCCCGACCACCACGTCCAGGTCGTCGCCGCGCGCGGTGAGCAGGATGACCGGCAGCTGGTCGAGCCGGCGGATGCGCCGGCACACCTCGACCCCGTCCATGCCGGGCAGCATGACGTCGAGGATCGCGATCTCGGGGCGGCGGGACCTGACGTGGTCGAGGGCCTCCTCGCCCGTCGCGTACGACGTGACGGAGTGCCCCTGCCTGGTCAGCGCCAGCTCTAGAGCCGTGCGTACGGAGGGGTCGTCTTCGACGAGGAGGATGCCAGCCACGCGGACATTATTCTTCCCAGCTGCGACTATCTGCGTTCTGTCATGAAACTGTGACATGGCGCGCACAAGACCCAAAACAACTCCAGGCACGCTAGAAGCGGCCCTCCCTTCGGTGACGGGCGCCCGAAGGGCGGGCCGGACGATGTGATGAAAATCACACTGCTGGCGAAACTGTGCGCCAACCAGCCCGTTAGTAAATGTGGCGCCAATCGGATGTCCCGTTTCGGTTGCGGACCACCCCCCATGACAGGGCAAGCTCATGGGTCGTGAGCCCTGGTCCGCAGTTGAGTGAGCGCCCCGCGCCGGAAACCCCCCGCTCGGCACGTCGACCGGCCCGTTCGTCCTCGCGGACAGTGAAGCGCGTGGTGGTCATCGGGTTGTCCGTCGTGGTCGTCTGTGGCGGCGGTGCTTTCGTCGCCTACCGAGCGATCCAGAACGCCAACACGCCGCCCACGCCGATCTCGGCGGAAGACTTCGGCCGGATCGCCAGCGGCGACCTCTACGCGCCCGACCCCGACAGCGACGCCCTCAAGGAGGCGGGGGTCAAGGCCTACCAGGCGCGCAAGCTCAAGGAGAGCCGCGAGGGCGGCAAGCCCAACGATCTCGACTGGATCGTGGTCAAGAAGAAGTCACCGGGCGGCGACGGGTTCCCGCCCGCCAACTTCCCGCCGGGCAGCAATCCCTCGCCGGGCAGCAACAAGGCCGTCGCCAAGCAGATGCTGGCCGGGGCGGGCTTCGGCGCCGACCAGTGGGGCTGCCTGGAGTCGCTCTGGCAGAAGGAGAGCGGCTGGAACGAGCGGGCCATGAACCGCTACTCCGGCGCCTACGGCATCCCGCAGTCCCTGCCCGGCAGCAAGATGGCCAGCGCGGGCGGCGACTGGCAGACCAACGCGGCCACGCAGATCAAGTGGGGTCTCGGCTATATCAAGGGCCGCTACGGCACGCCCTGTGGCGCCTGGGGGCACTCGCAGGCCAGCGGCTGGTATTAACAGCACGCCCAGACCAGTGGATGGTATTAACGAGCCATCTTTTCTTCTGCAATCGGCAAGCCGCCGCGCCCCATGAGATAGGTCGGCGCACGCTGACCACATGGGTGTGAAGGTCAGTGTGATCGTTAATGTCCACAACCCGGGAAGCCGCGCCGACGCGTGCATCCGCTCCGTCCTGGAGCAGAGCATGCCCGCGGACGACTATGAAGTGATCTTCGTGGACGACGGTTCCATGGACGGAATCGCGGAGCGGCTCGACACGGTCGCCGCGGTCCGCAGGAACGTCCGGGTGCTGCACCTGCCCCACACCGGCTCACCGATGCGAGGACGCAACGTCGGCATGGCCGCCGCCAAGGGCGACTACATCTACCTGATGGACCAGGGCGACCGGCTGGAGCGCGGCGCCCTGCTGAGCATGTACGAGCGGGCCGTGGAGACAGACGCCGACGTGCTGGTCGGCCGCCTGGTGCGGGACGTGGGGCCGCCGGTGACCGCGTTCGTGCGCAGCCGAGGGCGCGCCGACCTCCTGCGCGACCGGCTGCTCAGCCTGCTCACCCCGCACAAGCTCTATCGCCGCGCCTTCCTGGAGGAGCACGAGCTCGGCTTCGCCGTGCCAGGCGGGCAGGTGGCCGAGCAGGCGTTCGCCGTACGGGCCTACCTTCAGGCCAAGGTCGTCGCCGTGCTGGCCGATCAGATCTGCTGCCACATCGGCGAGCGCGAGGAGGTCGTGGAGGATCCGCGTACCACCGTGGCCGAGCTGCGGATCCTGCTCGCCGACATCGACGCCTACGTGAGCGACGGGCGTCAGCGCGACCGCATGTACGGCCACTGGTTGCGCACCACCGTGCTCAAGCCGTTGCTGAGCAGCCGGTTCTTCGCCTCGTCCGTGGACCGGGGCATGCACTTCAGGTTGATCAGGCAGCTCGTGCTCGACAGCTTCCCGGAGCGCCTCGACCGCTACCTCCCGGTCCAGCTGCGGGCCGTGGCCACCTTCGTCCGTACCGGGCGGCTGGACCAGCTCGTCGTCCTGGCCAACTCCTCCGGGCGGGCCGGGCTGCGGGCGGACCTGAGCGAAGTCCGCTGGGACGCGCAGGTGCTGGTGCTCGGCCTGTCCGTGGAGGTCCTGGGCGGTGACGGGTGGCCCACCAGATTCCGTACGGACGGCGAGCGGCTGCTCTGGCAGCCACCCCGCTCGGTCGACGCCAGGCTGCTGCCCGACAGCGTCCTGGACGTCACCGCCGCCATCGAGCGGGCCCGCATCGAGGTGTACCTACGGCACAGCGAGACGAGCGTCATCCACTACCTGCCGGTCGCCTACCAGGTCGAACGGGTCCAGGACGGGCGCCGCCACGTGCGCGTGCGGATCGTCGGCGAGGCCAGGGTCGACGTGACGGCGGCGGCGCACGGCGAGCCGCTCAAGGCCGGCCAGTGGGAGGTGCACGTCCGCATGTTCGGCGGCGCGCACCAGGCCAGGAGCCGGGTCCGCCGCCCGGACGGCCCGCTGAACTGCCTCGGCGTGCTCGCCCAGCGGCCCAGGATGCGCCTGGTGGTGCCCTGCTGGAGCGACGCCGGCGAGCTCGGGCTGGCCGTCGAGCCGCGCTCGTTCTCGGAGTCGATCGCGCTGGTGTCGCCCGGCGTGATCATCAGGCGGCAGGAGGGGCACCTGTACGTCGTGCTGCCCGTGCCGTACGTGCCGCCGAGCGGCGGTCCCGCGCTTGAGCTGGTGCTGCGTAACACCGCGCGGCGGCCACGCGAGGTGAGCGCGCCGGCGCTGGTCGAGCCGGGGGTGCCGGGCAAGATCGCCGGCCAGCTGGTGGCCAAGGTGCCGGTCAAGCGGATGATGCCGGGAAAGGACAGCCTCGGCCCGGGAGCCTGGCTCTCCTCGCTGCGTACCGCCGACGACGAGATCGGCCTGCGGTTCGGGCTGGAGGTGCGCAGGGGCAGGATCGAGGTGCGGCCCTCGGCCGCCGTGGACCCCGAGCGGCGCTCGGTGATGGGCGCCGACACACTGCTGCACCGGCTCGGCCGCCGCCTGCCCGGCGCGCGGCACATCGTCCGGCTGGCGCGCGCGGGCAGGCATCGCTACCTCAGGGACTGACCCAGCCCTCCAGCTCGGCGAAGGAGTCTCTGAAGACCGGCAGCATCGGCTTCAGCTTGTCGGGGTAGAGGTCGACCAGGCTGTCGAGGTGATTGCCGCCCTCTACGCGGTGATAGTGGAACGGCCGGTGCGGGCCGACCATCTTGGCGTAGACGTCGGAATCGCGCGAGATCGGCAGCAGCGAGTCGAGTGTGCCGTGGATGGTGATGAGTGGCTTGGTGATCCGGCCGGTCAGCGCGATCTTGGCGACGGCCGCGTACGGCTTGCGCGCGTCGTAGTCGTAGTCCGCCGGGGCGCCCTCGTAGGAGGGGTCGAGCTCCTTCTGGTAGAGCCGCTGGGTGAGCTCCCAGTAGTACTGCCGGTGGAAGGGCCAAAGGAACTCCGAGCCCGCGGCGAAGCCGGCCTGCTCGGGAGACTCCTTCAGCGCCTGGGGCAGGAAGTTGAGCAGGTTGTCGCCCTTGACTCGCCAGAGCGTGCCCTCCCAGTCGACGCCGCCGTCGTACAGCCATCCGCGGTTCTCCAGCTGCCAGCGGACGAGGTAGCCGCCGTTGGAGATGCCGGCCATGAACGTACGCCGGGGCTGGCGGCCGTACCGCTGCCTGACGACGGCCTTGGCGGCCACCGTGAGCTGGGTGACGCGCTCGTTCCACTCGGCGATCGCGTCTCCCGGGCGGCGGCCGTCGGCGTAGAACTCCAGGCCGGTGTTGCCCTTGTCCGTGGCGGCGAACGCGTAGCCCTTCGACAGCACCCAGTCGGAGATCGTGAAGTCGTTGGCGTACTGCTCCCTGTTGCCCGGGGTGCCGGTGACGACCAGGCCGCCGTTCCAATTCTCGGGGAGCCTGATGACGAACTGGGAGTCGTGGTTCCAGCCGTGGTTGGTGTTGGTGGCCGAGGTGTCGGGGAAGTAGCCGTCGATCTGGACGCCGGGGACGCCGGTGGGGTTGACGGTGGCCGCCGAGTGCAGCCCGGCCCAGTCGGCCGGGTCGGTGTGGCCCGTCCCGACGGTGCCCGCCGTGGTCAGGTCGTCGAGCCGGGCGCTGATGGTGTGCTCGGCGCCTGGCACCGTGAGGCTCGCGCCCGGGACGGTAAGGCCGGTGCCGGGCACCGTGAGGTCGGTGGCGCCTTGGGCGGGGGTCAGCAGGCTGGCCACCAGGGCTAACGCGACGAACATCAGGACTCCGCGAGATGGTCGGCCAGCAGACGCTGGAAGTCGGCGGGACGCTCCAGGTGCGGGCTGTGGCCGCACTCCGTGAGCACGGCCTCCCGATAACGGCCGTAGCGGTCGAGCACGGCCCTGGTCTGGGTCACCATGGGCTGCGCGGTGGTGCCGGGCGAGCCGGGCACCACGCCCAGCCGGCCCAGGTGGGCCAGGTCGAACAGCGAGGTGTCGGAGACGATCACGTCGTCGGCGCCCCTGATCCACAGGATGGGCGGCTTGGGGTCGATCTCGTGCAGGTCGTCGAGCCGGAAATGGGTGGGGGCCAGGGCGTTGAGCACGCCGTGCTTGCCCGGGGCGACGCCCGGCCACCGCGCCGAGCCGACGGGGTCGCCCGGGTAGTGGGCCTCGCCGACGTGGGTGGTGAGCATGGAGCGGACGTAGAAGTCCTCGTCGGGGACCGGGTTCTTCACGTACGTGCTCCGGAACACCGAGCGAGGGGACGTGGGGGATTCGTCCGACATGTCGCCCGCCTTGAGGCGGGAGACGAAGTCGGGGTTGGCGGCCCCGGCGCCCGCTCCCGTGCCGTCCGCGTGGGTGAGCCGGCCGTCCGCGCCCTCCGTGCCGCCGTAGCCGTACGGTGAGACGGGGTTGACCAGCGTGACACTCCTGACCGTGCCGGGACGGTCGCGCAGCAGTCGCAGGACGATGCCGCCGCCCATGCTCCAGCCGACCAGGTGCACCCGCTCCAGGCCCAACCGGTCGATCAGCTCGCTCAGGTCGTCGGAGTAGTCGCGCAGGCCCCGCGTGGCGTCCACCGGCTCGGGGTCGCTCTCGCCGAACCCGCGCAGGTCCACCGCGAGCGGCCGGTACGCCTCGGGCAGCGCGGCCATGGTGTCCCGCCAGAACGCGCCGGAGGAGACGTTGCCGTGCACGAACAGCACGGGCTCGCCACTGTCCCTGCCCGCCACGGTCAGGACGTGCTGGGTGAGCCGCGGCGTGGTGACCTTCACGCGTTCACCTTCTCCGCCAGGTCGCGGCCCTGGGTCTCCCTGGCGGCGTAGACGGCGACCAGGGTGAGGACGGCCGCCAGGCCGAGGTAGACGGAGATCGGCACGCTACTGCCATAGCCCTTCAGCAGCGCGACCGCGATGATCGGGGCCAGCGCCCCGGCCACGATGGCCGACAGCTGGGCGCCGATCGACACCCCGGTGTAGCGCATCCTGGTGCCGAACAGCTCGGCGAAGAAGGCCGCCTGCGGGCCGTACATCATGCCGTGGAAGAGCAGGCCCACGGTGATGGCCAGCGTGATGGCCAGGAAGTTGCCGGTGTCGATGAGCGGGAAGAACGCGAAGATCCACAGCCCGATGCCGGCGGCCCCGGCCAGGTACATCGGGCGGCGGCCGATCCGGTCCGACAGCGCGCCCCACATCGGGATCGTGACGAAGTGGATGGCCGAGGCGATCAGCACGGCGTTGAGCACGGTGGTGTTCTCGATCTCGTTCACCTTCGCGTAGGTGATGACGAAGATCGTGAGCAGGTAGAACGAGATGTTCTCGGCCAGCCGCGCGCCGATCGCGACGATGACGTCGCGCCAGTGGTGGCGCAGCACGCCGATGATCGGCGCGGTCTCCTCCGGCTCGGCCTGCTGGAACACCGGCGACTCGGTGATCGACAGCCGGATCCACAGGCCGATCAGCACCAGCACGCCCGACAGCAGGAACGGCACCCGCCAGCCCCACGCCAGGAACGCCTCGGCCGACTGCGTGGCGGACAGCACCGCCAGCACGCCGGTGGCCAGCAGGTTGCCGCCCGGCGCGCCGGCCTGCGGCCAGGAGGCCCAGAAGCCGCGTCGCGCCGCGTCGCCGTGCTCGGAGACGATCAGCACCGCGCCGCCCCACTCGCCGCCCAGCGCGAAGCCCTGCACCAGCCGCAGCAGGGTCAGCAGCAGCGGCGCGGCGGCGCCCACGCCCGCGTACGTCGGCAGGCAGCCGATCAGGAACGTGGCGGCGCCCATCAGCAGCAGGCTGACCACCAGCAGCCGCTTGCGGCCGAGCCGGTCGCCGAAGTGGCCGAAGATCAGGCCGCCGAGCGGGCGGGCGATGAACCCGACGGCGTAGGTGAGGAACGCCAGGAGCGTTCCGGTCAGGGGGTCGGCGTCGGGGAAGAAGAGCTTGTTGAAGACGAGGGCGGCTGCCGAGCCGTACAGGAAGAAGTCGTACCACTCGATGGTGGTGCCGATCAGGCTCGCGGCGACGATCTTCTTGATGGAAGTGGCCATGCCGTCACGCTAGGGAGTGACCGGCGTCACTCATATGGCGTCGGAACCCACAGTCTGTGGCGGGGATGTGTGGCCGAGCCGGTGCAGGCGGAGGGCGAGCTGGATCTCCAGCGCCCGCTCCGGCTCCAGCCAGCCCTCGCCCAGGAGCTTGCCGACGCGGTCGAGCCGTTGGGTGACGGTGTTGACGTGGATGTGCATGGCCTCGGCCGTACGGGAGGGCGAGCCGCCCGAGCCGAAGTAGGCGGCGAGCGTGTCGGCCAGGACGGTGCCCCGGCGGGCGTCGTACTCGACCACCGGGCCGAGCACCGAGCCGACGAAGCCGCGCACGTCGCGCCCGTCGCCGACCAGCAGGCCGACGAAGCCCAGCTCGCTCGCGCTCGCGCCGTCACCCGCCCGGCCCAGCGCGATGAGCGCCTCCGCGCAGCGCCGGGCCTCCTGGTAGGCCGCGGCCACGTCGCTCTTGCGCGAGGCTCCGGCCGTGGCGGGCGTGTGCAGCGACGTGCTCAGCTCGGCCGCGACGCGCTGCGCGATGGCGCCCGCGTCGCCGCCGGGAAGCAGCAGCACGACCTCATCGGCCCGCCCCGCCGCCAGCCCATGACGCACGGCCGCCTGCGACGACGCCCAGAACGCGGCCCGCTCGCGCTGCCCGTCATGCCGGACCACGACCACCACGTGCGGCGCGGCCAGGTCCACACCCAGCCGGCGGGCCCGGTCGGCCAGCCCGGGGGAGCCGGGCCTGGAGATCAGGTCGTCGAGCAGCTCGCCCCGCACCCGGCCCTCCGCCTCGGCCACGCTCCTGCGAAACAGCAGCAGCAGCGCGCAGACCAGCGCCGCCCGCTCCAGGATGCGCTCGTCGGCGTCGTCACTGCGCAGGATCAGCGTGCAGAGCGGCTCACCGCCGACGTCCACCGACGCGATCAGCAGATCCGCCCTGCGCACGGTACGGCCCAGCGCCCTGGACGCCTGCGCGGCCTCGAACACGCCCGCGTCCAGCTCGCCCACGTCTCCGGTGATCGGCCGGCCCAGGTCGTCGAGTACGGCCAGCGAGCCGCCGAGCACATCGGTCACCACGGCGGCCACATCCTCGATGCCGCCGCCGCGCAGCACCAGCGAGGTCATCCGGTCGTGGGCCAGCGCGGCCCGCTCCACGGCCTGACCGTGCTCCCTGACGGTGCGGTGCGCGGTGGACAGCTCTTCGAGGGCGTTCCTGGTCTCCTGCAGCAGCCTGGCGTTGTCGATCGCGACGGCCGCGTGCGCCGCCAGGCTCGCCAGCAGCGACACCTCCTCCTGCAGGAACGGCCGGCGGCTACGGTTGGCCGCGAACAGCACGCCGATCACCCGCTGCCCCAGCCGCAGCGGCACACCGAGGATCGCGACCAGGCCCTCCTCGGTGACGGCCTCGTCGATGTGGTTCTTGTGGTGGAAGCGGGCGTCGTCGAAATAGTCGGCGGTCGCGTACGGCGTGGCGCTCTGCGCCACCAGCCCGCCGAGCCCCGCCCCCATCGCCAGCCGGAGCGCCCGGAACTTGGCCGAGATCGAGCCGTCGGTCACCTGCATGTAGGTGTCGCCGCGGGCCGGATCGTGCAGCGTGAGGTAGGCGGTGTCGGTCGCGAGCAGCTGCCTGGCCCGGTGCACGATCGCCTCCAGCACCGCGTCCAGGTCGCGCAGCGCGGCCAGGTCGTTGGCGGTGTCGTAGAGGGCCGACAGCTCGGCTTCACGCCTGGCCCGGCGTTTGAGCAGCGCGCGCACCTTGAGCGCGTCGACCTTGGCCAGCTCCAGCTCCTCGACGGTCGCCGCGTCGGCCCCGGCGGCCCTGGCCTGAATGATCGGCCCCTCGAACTCGACCGCCGACGCCTCTCTGGCCAGCAGCTCCAGAAAGCGTCTGCTCATGGCGTGTTCATGGCCTCACTTCGTGAGGCGGGCTCGGTCGCCTCATGCCGCCGTCTTCCCCCGTCGCTCTGGTCGCTACGCTCCCGGCGCTCCTCCTCCAGACGACGGCGCTCCCTCGCCACTAACGGGCCGTCCAGCCGCCGTCGAGGGGCAGGGAGACGCCGGTGATGAACGACCCGGCGGGGCCGCACAGGTAGGCGACCAGTTCGGCCACCTCGTCGGGCTCGATCAGCCGCTTGATCGCCGCGGGCTGGAGCATGATGTCCTCGACGACCTCGCCCGGGTCGATGCCGTGCATCTTCGCCTGGTCGGCGATCTGGCCCTCGACCAGCCCGGTCCGTACGTAGGCCGGGCACACGCAGGTGGAGGTCACCCCATGGGGCGCCCCTTCGAGCGCGACGACCTTGGAGAACCCCTCCAGCCCATGCTTGGCCGCCGTGTACGCCGACTTGTACGGCGAAGCCCGCAGCCCGTGCACCGAGGAGATGTTGACGAACCGCCCCCACCCCCGCGCGTACATGCCGGGCAGCACGTGCCGCGCGATCCGGAACGGCGCCTCGACCATGACCCGCAGCATCGTGGCGAACACCTCGGGCGGGAACTCCTCGATCGGCGCCACGTGCTGGAACCCCGCGTTGTTGACCACGATGTCGACGGGCCCGTCCGGCAGCACGCCGACGAACTCCGGATCGCTCAGGTCGGCCACCACCGGCACCCCGCCGACCTCGGCGGCCACCTTCTCCGCCGACTCCGCGCTCCGGTCGACGACCAGCACCTTCGCCCCGCCGGCGGCCAGCCGTCTCACGCAGGCGGCCCCGATGCCGGCTCCGCCCCCCGTGACCAGCGCCGTCCGCCCCGTCAGCTCGTTCGCCATGTCTCCGAGCCTAAGCGCTCGCGGGCCGAGGGCGGCATGGGTGTCCGCGACATAGATCGGTAGTCCTTTATGTGGTGTGTCCCGGCGGCCACGGCGCCCGCGTGGCTGGTACGGTTTCTCCCATGCACGCGTATTCGTACTCCTGGTGGCCCGCCTTCTAGGCGGTCCTCCTAGCGCATACGCACCCCGGCCGCCTCGACGAGGCGGCCGTCGTCATGTCAGGACCCCCTTGTCGAGCACCTCAGACGAAAGGGCGTCCAGTGACAACCTGGCCAGCGCTGCTCAGCATCCTCCTCGACGGCACCTCGCTCACCTCGGGCCAGGCCGCCTGGGCCATGGACCAGATCATGTCGGGTGCCGCCACGGACGCCCAGATCGCCGCGTTCGCCATCGCCATGCGCGCCAAGGGCGAGACCGTGGCGGAGGTGTCCGGCCTGGCCGACGGCATGCTCGCCCGATCGTCGGCCATCAGGATCCCCGGCGACCCGGTCGACCTGGTCGGCACCGGCGGCGACCGGGCCAACACGGTCAACGTCTCGACCATGGCGGCCATCGTGGCGGCGGCGTCCGGGGCCAAGGTCGTCAAGCACGGCGGCCGGGCCGCCTCCTCGGCCACCGGAGCCGCCGACCTGCTGGAAGAGCTCGGCGTGGTCATCGACCTGTCGCCGGCCGGTGTCGCCCGGGTCGTGGAGGAGGTCGGCATCACGTTCTGCTTCGCGCCCACCTTCCACCCGGCATTGAGACGCACCTCGGGGGCGCGGCGAGAGCTGGGGGTGCCGACGGTCTTCAACTTCCTCGGTCCCCTCACCAACCCCGCCCTGCCGGCCGCCCAGGCGGTCGGCGTCTTCCACGCGGACCTGGCGCCGGTCATCGCGGGCGTCCTCGCGGAGCGCGGCGGCTCCTCGCTCGTCTTCCGCGGTGACGACGGCCTCGACGAGCTCACCACCTCCGGCCCTTCGGCCATCTGGCTCGTCCGCAAGGGCACGGTCACCCCCACCCGCTTCGACCCGGCGGACCTGTCGATCCCACGAGCCCGCCCCTCGGACCTGGCCGGCGGCGACGCGGCGCACAACGCGGCGGTGGCACGGGCGGTCCTCGCGGGCGAGCGGGGGCCGGTCCGCGACATCGTCCTACTGAACGCGGCCGCCGCCCTGGTCGCGGCCGACGGCACACCTCCCGCCGCCGACCTCACCGGGGCCCTCGCCCACGCCTACAAGCGAGCAGGGGACGCCGTCGACTCGGGAGCCGCCGAGACCCTGCTCACCCGCTGGGCTCAGGCCACCCACAGGGCGGCCTGAGGCCGTCGTCACCTGGCGTGCGGTTCGAGGACCGTCGTCACTTGGCGTGCGGTTCGAGGACCGTCGTCACTTGGCGGGTGGTCTGAGGCGGTCGTCGCTCGGCGGGCGGCCTGACGTCGTCGTCACTCGGCGGGCCGGGTCATGGAGAGTACGTCCAGCAGGGCGTCGAGTTGCTCCTCCGTGAGCCGGCCGGCCGACACGTGGCCGCGTTCGATGACCACCTCGCGGATCGTCTTACGCTCGGCCAACGCCTGCTTGGCGATCTTCGCCGCCTCCTCGTAGCCCACATACCGGTTCAACGGCGTGACGATCGACGGCGACGACTCCGCGTACTCGCGCAGCCGTGGCACGTTGGCCGTGATCCCCGACACGCACCGGTCGGCCAGCAGCCGTGAGACGTTGGCCAGCAGCCGGATCGACTCCAGGATGTTGCGCGCGATGACCGGCAGCTGCACGTTCAGCTCGAAGCTGCCCGACGCGCCCGCGAACGTGATCGCGGCGTCGTTGCCGATGACCTGCGCCGCGACCATGGCCGTAGCCTCGGGGATCACCGGGTTGACCTTGCCGGGCATGATGGACGAGCCCGGCTGCAGGTCCGGCAGGTTGATCTCGCCCAGCCCCGCGCGCGGCCCGGAGCCCATCCACCGCAGATCGTTGGCGATCTTGTTGAGCGAGACCGCGACCACCTTCAGCTGCCCCGACAGCTCGACGATGGAGTCCTGCGCGCTCTGCGCCTCGAAGTGGTCCATCGCCTCCCTGAACGGGATCCCGGTCGCCTCGCGCAGCTTCTCGATCGCCAGCTTCGCGAAGCCCGGCGGGGTGTTGATGCCGGTGCCCACCGCCGTACCGCCCAGCGGCAGCTCCAGCACGTGGCCGAGCGCCGTCTTCACCCGTACGGAGCCGTGCTCGATCTGTGTGGCGTAGCCGCCGAACTCCTGCCCCAGCGTCACAGGCGTGGCGTCCATGAGGTGCGTCCGCCCCGACTTCACCACCTGGTCGAACTGGATCGCCTTGGCCCGCAGCGCCGCCGCCAGGTGTTCCAGGGAGGGCAGCAGGTGGTAGGTCACCTCCGTCGCCGCCGCCACGTGGATCGAGGTCGGGAACACGTCGTTGGACGACTGCGAGGCGTTGACGTGGTCGTTCGGGTGTACGGGACGGCCCAGCCGCTCCTCGGCCAGCGTCGCGACGACCTCGTTGGCGTTCATGTTGGACGAGGTGCCGGAACCGGTCTGGAAGACGTCGATCGGGAAGTGGTCGTCGTGCTCGTTCTCCGCGACGTCGGCCGCGGCCTGCGCGATGGCCTCTGACAGGTCCTTTTCCAGCACGCCGAGCTCTCCGTTGACCTCGGCGGCGACCGCCTTGATCAGTCCGAGCGCGGCGATGTGCGACGGCTCCAGCGGCCGTCCGGACACCGGGAAGTTCTCCACCGCCCGCTGCGTCTGCGCGCGCCACCTGGCTCCGACCGGAACGCGCACCTCACCCATGGAGTCATGTTCAATGCGGAACTCGCTCATGCCTCCCAGTCTGGCTCACGCATGCCGGAACAGCCCGAAAGGGGCGCCAGGACGAGGCCATGCCAGATCACCTCGACAGGACGTGGCTGTGCAGGCTCAGCTCAACATGTGCAGGCTCAGCTCAACATGTGCAGGCTCAGCTCGACAGGAGTGCCACGATGAGGACGGCGATCACCACGGCGGCGGCCGCGGCCACGGCCATCAGGACCAGCATCCCGTTGCGGTTGCCCGTGGGGCCCTGCTCGGGCTCCTTCGCGATGGCGAACAGGTCCGTGCCCAGCCCCTGCCCGGCCTGGCGCTCCTGCCCCGCCGGGCGTGGCGGGCCCGGGTACGGGCCGGTCGGCCGTCCTTGCTGCGGCCCCATCGGTCCCATGGGGGGTCCTGCCTGCGGGCCCATGTAGGGCCCTGCCTGCGGGCCGCCCGGCGGCGGTCCGGGCCGGGGGCCTCGCGGGTTCTGCTGCTGGGGCGGGGGCAGCGGGTAGACCTGCTGGCCCGGAGGCTGGTGGATGCGGGTGGTGACGGTGCTCTCCTCGTCGGAGCCACGCCGTGACGGGTCCTGGGGCAGGGGAGTCTTCGGACGCGCCACGCTGATGGTCCGCTCGGGGTCGTACGCACCGCTCGGACGAGGCCCGGTCGGGGCACCGGGTCCTGCGGCACCACGCTGAGCGCCACCGGGCCCGGACGGGGCGCCCGTCGATCCGGGAGATCCGGGAGATCCGGGAGGGCCGCTCGCGGGCCCGGATGGGGCACCCGCGGGCCCGGATGGGGCACCCGCGGGGCCGTGTGGCCGCGCTCCGGTCGCCGGACCGGCGGCCTGCGCGCCAGGCGCCCCGCCTGCCCGCGCGGCCTGTGCGCCTGTCGGGGGGCCCTGCGGGGGCGTGTCGAACGCGTTCGGACCTGGCCCGGTCCCAGGCCCCTGCGGCCCGCCCATCGCCCCCTGCCCGCGCCGAGGGCCTTGCCCGCCGGGACCACCCGCTCCGCCCGGCGCCTGCCCGCTCGGGCCCGCTCCATGGCCGGGTGGGGGACCCCACGGGCCGGCCGCCTTGGGGGGCTGTACGGCGGGCGCCGTGTCGTTCGAGTCGGGCACGCCGGCCTCCTGGGCGATCAGGGCCTCCGCCGTGATCGCCGGCATCTCGCTCGTGGGCGTGTCGGCGACCATCCTGAGCAAGGTCTCCGCCTTGGCCGCCGACAGTCGCCGCTTGTGGTCCTTGTCCAGCAGCCCGGTCAATACCGGCCGCAGCTGCCCGGCCTGGGTCGGCGGGTCGGCGTTCTCGCTCAGCAGCGCGGCGAGCGTCTCCGCGATCGTGGACCTCTCGTACGCGGGACGGCCCTCGACGGCGAAGTACAGCGTCGCCCCCAGCGACCAGACGTCGGACTCGGGCCCGGTGTATTCGCCCCTGGCCCGCTCCGGCGCCGTGTATCCGGGCGAGCCGATGACCATGCCGGTCTTGGTGAGCCGGGAGTCGCCCTCGGCCTTGGCGATGCCGAAGTCGGTCAGCACCACGCGGCCGCTCTCGGTGATGAGCACGTTGCCCGGCTTGACGTCGCGATGCGTGATGCCCTGAGAGTGCGCCGCGCGCAGCGCGCCGAGCAGGTCGACGCCGATCTCCGCCACCAGCCGGGGCGGCAGCGGGCCCTCTTCGTCGATCACCTGCTCCAGGGAGCGGGCCTCGATGAGCTCCATGATGATCCACGGGCTGTTGTCGTGGATGAGCACGTCGTGGATGGCGGCGACGGACGGGTGGTTGATCCGGGCGGCGATGCGCCCCTCCCGGACCATGCGCTCGCGCAGCTCGGCCCGCTGTTCCTCGGTGAGACCCGGGTCCTGGCGGATTTCCTTGACCGCCACCTCGCGCCCGAGCGCGCGGTCGCGGGCGCGCCATACGGTGCCCATGGTCCCTCGACCGAGGGGCGCGATGAGCTCGTAGCGTTCCGCGAGCAGGCGTGACTGCTGTTCCGGCATGAGAAGAAGATATCGATTCTCGCTTGGGAAGTGCTTTACCCTCGCTTGCGAAGTTCTCTTGGCCAGAACCGTCGAGGAAGGCACAACTTTATCACCGTCGCTTTGAAACGGGCATAAGCGGACGGTGTAGGTCGGGGTTCGACCCGTTTCCGATGGACGCCTTCACCCGGTTTACGTTCCTGAGGTGGTGGCGGGACCGCCAAGGCGGCCGCGATGGCCTCTGCCCGGTGCAGCCCGCGGTGCGCGGGCCGGCGCGCGAAAGAGGGGGTGGTGATCACCGGGGCCGGCCGTACCGATCTGCTCGGGGCCAGCGGCTCCTCCGCGGAGCCGCCCGCCGCCACCCTGGCCAGCATCAACGAGGCGCGTACGGAGTCGAGCCTGGTCTGCGGGTCGATGCGCAGCAGCGCGTCGAGAACCGGCGCCAGCGGCCCGGCCTTCGTCATCGGGATCGGCTCGCCGCTGGTGAGCGCGGCCAGCGCGGCGGCGGCCGTACGGCGCCCGTGCAGGCCCCTGCCCTCGACGGCGGTGTAGAGGGTCGCGCCGAGCGACCACAGATCACCGGCCGGACTGGCCTTCGATCCCAGCACCCGCTCTGGAGCGATGTATCCCGCGGAACCGAGCACGATGCCCGCCTGGGTAATAGAAACGTCACCTTCCAGTGCGGCCAGCCCGAAGTCCGTCAGGACCGCGCGGTCCTCCATCACCAGCACGTTGCTGGGCTTCACGTCGCGGTGCAGGATCCCCTTGGCGTGTACGGCCCGCAGCGCCCCGAGGATCTGGCGCCCGATCTCGGCCGCCTTGCGGGGATGGAGCGGTCCGCCCTCCAGGATCAGCTGCTCAAGGGACCTGGCCTTGAGCAGCTCCATCACGATCCACGGTCGGTCGTCCTCGGTGACCACGTCGAACACGGTGATGACCGACGGATGCGCGACCATCGCGGTCGCCCTGCCCTCGCGCTCGGTGCGGGCGCACAGCTCGGCTCGCAGTTCCTCGTCGAGCACGACCGGCAGCCGGACCTCCTTGACCGCCACGTCCCGATCGAGCAGCTCATCATGCGCTCGCCAAACGGTACCCATGCCGCCGCGGCCGACCGGCTCCAGAAGCCGGTAGCGCGCGGCTAGTAGGTAACCGGAGGGCGCACGCATGGCAGGCAGCTTACCTATTTGTCTAAACCGACCAGTAGAGGCGGGGCCGATAAATTGTTGCGAAGTTAAGTCAACTGGTCTGACTCGTGACGTCAGCAAACCTGCTGTCCACATCGGTCCAGTTGATAAGGAGTAGGCGTGCTTCCAAGCGTCGAACACCGGTGGCGTTCCCATGATGGTGGTAAACGCGCTCGATGGCCAGCCGTCCGCCCAGCGGCTCCCCGGCCCCGCATCCCGGCCGCGCCCCGCACCGGCGACGTCTCGGTGGCCGCCCGCTTCGGGAACGCGCCAAGATCCACGACCGCCGAGCTCGCCCTTGTCGCGCCCGAGGGCATCGGCGGGGCGCCCGTCCGAATCTGCCTCGGGCCGCTGACCTGCCGATATGACACCCCGCCCAAGTTGGTCACCAGGATTGTGCGCGATGCCCCGCAAGAAGTTCGCAGGCGTCCGGCAGGGTTACTCATAGGGGCCTGACGCAGTCGTCAGCAGTTTGTAAGGGTCTCGTAAGGGCCAAGGGGCAGAGTGAAGTTAAGGGGATCGGATGAACCCGGAGGCGGCCGAAACTGTCAGTGTCGGCGGTCACACTGGGGACAAACGCCCTGGTGCTTACCGGACCGATAACCGAGACGAGTTCGTTGAGGGACGTGATGAGGATGCGCCAGAGTCAGGTTCGTCGCCGACCGGCAAAGAAGCCGGTCGCACCCGCACTGGACCTTCGCACGCCGTCGGGGCGACAGCTGCCCTTTTGAAACCCACAACAGGAGCGCCACCTGAGAGGTGCACGATGTGCAGTCACTACCCGCTTTGTCCCACCGCCGACTCACCCGACCGTGAGGCTTCCCACGTGATCTCGGCTCACCCTGATCAGGGCTGGAGCCTGCTGTGCAATGGCGTGGTGCTGTTCGAGGACACCGGGTTGCTCCTTCCAGACGGCTCCGTCGTCGCGCCCCACCGCGGTCTCTTGGCCGCTTGAGCGTCACCTGACCAGCGCCGTCTGAACGTCACCTGACCAGCGCCGCTTGAGGGTCACCTGACCGGTGCCGCCTGAGCGTCACTTGACCGGCGGTGCCGAGCGGCCGGGGACGGCCCACCCGGCACCCTTTCGGCGACCGGTTCGCGAGAGCGTCAGCGGCGGCCTATCGACAGGACCGGCCCGGTGCGATCGGTGAAGAAGTCGTCGCCTTTGTCGTCTACGACGATGAACGCGGGGAAGTCGACCACTTCGATCTTCCACACCGCCTCCATCCCCAGCTCCGGATATTCCAGGACCTCCACCTTCTTGATGCAGTCCTGCGCCAGCCTGGCCGCGGGCCCGCCGATGGACCCCAGGTAGAAGCCTCCGTGCTCCCTGCAGGCGTCGGTCACCTGCTTCGACCGGTTGCCCTTGGCCAGCATCACCATCGAGCCACCGGCGGCCTGGAAGCGCTCCACGTAGGAGTCCATCCGTCCCGCGGTGGTAGGGCCGAACGAACCCGACGCGTAGCCCTCCGGCGTCTTGGCCGGGCCCGCGTAGTAGACGGCGTGATCCTTCAGGTACTGCGGCATCTCGCCGCCCGCGTCGAGCAGGTCGGCGATCTTCGCGTGCGCGATGTCGCGGGCGACCACGAGCGGGCCGGTCAGCGAGAGCCGCGTCTTCACCGGATATTTCGACAGCTCGGCCAGGACCTCCGGCATGGGCCGGTTGAGGTTGATGGTGACGACGTCGTCCGAGAGGTGCTCGTCGGTGGTCTCCGGCAGGAAGCGCGCCGGATCGGTCTCCAGCTGCTCCAGGAAGACGCCCTCGGGCGTGATCTTGGCCAGGGCCTGCCGATCGGCCGAGCAGGACACCGCGATGGCCACCGGGCAGGACGCGCCGTGCCGGGGCAGCCGGATCACGCGTACGTCGTGGCAGAAGTACTTGCCGCCGAACTGGGCGCCGATGCCGAGCTTCTGCGTCAGCTCGAAGACCTTGGCCTCCAGCTCGAGGTCGCGGAAGCCGTGCGCGGAGGGGGAGCCCGAGGTGGGGATCGAGTCGAGGTAGCGGGCGCTGGCGTACTTGGCCGTCTTCAGCGCGTACTCGGCCGACGTGCCGCCGACCACGATGGCCAGGTGGTACGGCGGGCAGGCCGCGGTGCCGAGCGAGCGGATCTTCTCCTCCAGGAAGGCCAGCATCCGCTTCTCGTTGAGCACGGCCTTGGTCTCCTGGTATAGGAACGACTTGTTGGCCGATCCGCCGCCCTTGGCCATGAACAGCAGTTTGTACTCGTCCGCGTGGCCGTAGGGGTCCTCGGCGTAGAGCTCGATCTGGGCGGGCAGGTTGCTGCCGGTGTTCTTCTCTTCCCACATGCTCAGCGGCGCCATCTGCGAGTAGCGCAGGTTGAGGCGCGTGTAGGCGTCGTAGACGCCGCGCGAGATGTGCTCGGCGTCGCGCCCGTCGGTGAGGACGTGGCGGCCGCGCTTGCCCATGACGATGGCGGTGCCGGTGTCCTGGCACATGGGCAGCACGCCGCCGGCCGAGATGGAGGCGTTCTTCAGCAGGTCGAGCGCGACGAACCGGTCGTTGCCGCTGGACTCGGGGTCGTCGACGATCTTCCGCAGCTGGGCGAGGTGCGAAGGACGGAGGAAGTGGGAGATGTCGTGGATCGCGGTCTCGGTGAGCAGTCGCAGCGCCTCGGGCTCCACTTCGAGGAAGCTGCGCCCGGCCGCCTCGACCCGCCGCACGCCGTCCGGTGTGATGAGCCGGTATTGCGTGTCGTCGGCGCCCAGCGGCAGCAACTCGCTGTAATCGAACTCGCCCATGATCCTCCCCATTCGCCGCACAGAGCCTATCTTTTCTACCAGTCTTCTTTACGGCCGGCCCGGTGGGCCCCACCCGCCGACCGTGGCCGGGCCCTGTCCAGGGACACGCTCCTCCGGTGGAGACGGCCGGCCGCCGTGACGTGCGCGACGTCGGCCGTCTGGGTGGTCTGTCAGCCGACGGGGACCGGTTCCCGCTTCCGTGTGGTGGTCAGGCCGACAAGGATGCCCGCGATGACCAGGGCCGCGCCGAGCAGATCGAAGAGCGTCGGGGTGGCGATGCCCAGCGCGAGCCCGGTGCTGATCGCGCCGACCGGGATGAGACCGGCGAACAGCCCGGCGTGACCGGGGCCGAGCTTGGGCAGCGCGGTGTACCAGAGGAAGAAGGCCAGCACGGTCACCACGGTCGCCAGGTAGGCCAGGCCGAGCGCCTGCGCCGGGGTCGGCGTCTGGAGCATGCCGGTGCCCTCCTTGACCAGGCCGATCGTGGCCAGCATCGGGACGGCCAGCACCGTCGAGTACGCCGACAACCGGATCGCCCCCAGCTTCGGCAGCAGCGGGATGGCCAGCATCGAGAAGCTGACCTCGCCCACCAGCGCGCCCAGCGACCACAGCAGGCCGGGCAGGTCGCCGCTGCCGAGCCCGGTGGCCAGCGTCGCGCCGGCCACCACGACCACCGCGCCGGTCAGCAGCCGGGGCGCTGGACGGCCGCCGAGCAGCGCCAGGGCGAGCGGCACGGTGCCCAGTACGGTCCCGACCAGCGCGGGGCCGGAGGTGCGGGTCGACTCGATCACGCACAGGTTGAAGAGCACCAGCCCGAGCAGCGTCAGGCCGACGAGCAGCAGCGTCTCGCGCCACGTCAGCCGGACGAACCGCAGGCCGAGGGCCCGGATCACGACGAGCCAGATCACCGCCGCGATCAGGTAGCGCACCGTCTGCCCGCCGTACACGGGATAGTCCTGGATCAGGCCGGACACGCCCGCCAGCGTCCCCACGAGGAACATGGCGGTGGCGGCCCCGGCAACTCCGCTTCTCATGAACAAGGAGACTAGGGGCACAATGGCTCATAGCAGCAGTCCAATATCCCGCTAAAAGGATGGACCAATGTGGCTGACCTACACGTCTCGATAAATCGTGATCAGGGGGGCATCGCCGGGCAGATCGCGGCGGAGATTCGCGAGTCCATCCGGCATGGCCGCCTCACCCCGGGCACTCGGCTGCCCGCCAGCCGCGACCTGGCCGCCGACCTCCAGGTCTCGCGGGGGGTCGTGGTCGAAGCGTACGAGCAGCTGGTGGCCGAGGGGTTCCTGATCTCCCGTGTGGGCGCGGGCACCCAGGTGGCGCCAATCTCGTCCCGCTCAATGACGGACGCGGTCCCCGCGAGTGACCCAGGCCCCGTCTACAGCCCCCACTACGGCCACCGCCCCACCTCTCCCGACCTCGGCTGCTTTCCCCGGGAGCGCTGGCTGGCCTCCGTACGCCATGTGCTCACCACGATGCCCTCCGACGTGTTCGACTACGGCGACCCCGGCGGCGTCCCGGAGCTGCGCGACGAGCTGGCCGGCTACCTGCGGCGGGTCCGGGCGGCGGACGTGCGCGCCGACAACCTGGTGATCGTCGGCGGGGTGGCCCAGGGGATCAGCCTGGCACTCCACGTGCTCACCCAGGGGACCCGCGGCCTGCGGCTGGCCGTGGAGGACCCGAACAGCCACCGCCAGGTCCCCCTCCTCCTGCGGGCGGGCGCCGAGCTAGTCCCCGTCCCGGTGGACGACCAGGGCCTCGTCGTGACGGAGCTGCGGGCGCGCGGAGCGGACGCGGTCCTGATCACCCCCGCCCACCAGTACCCCACCGGCGTCGTGCTCTCCCCGGCCCGGCGGGTCGCCCTCATGGAGTGGGCCGCCGAGAGCGGCGGGGTCGTGCTGGAGGACGACTACGACGCCGAGTTCCGCTTCGACCGCGACCCCGTCGGCTGCCTGCAGGGCCTCGCCCCCGCCCGGGTGATCCTGTCCGGCAGCGTCAGCAAGGCGCTGGCCCCCGGGCTGCGGCTCGGCTGGGTGGCGGCCCCCGCCGAGCTGGCCGAGTCCATGCGGCAGGCGAGAGGCGAGCTGGACCTGGGCTCGCCGGTCATCGACCAGTACGCCCTGGCCCACTTCCTGCGTACCGGCGGCTATGACAAGCACCTGCGCCGGATGCGCCGGGAGTACCGGCGTCGCAGGGACGCCCTGGTCAAGGCCGTGGCCGAGCACCTGCCCGAGGTGCGCGTCCGGGGTATCGCGGCGGGCCTGCACGCCTACCTGGACCTGCCGCCGGGCTCGGACGAGGACGCCTTCGTAGGGCCGGCGCGGGAGCTGGGCCTGGCCGCCGACCCGGTCGGCCCGACGCGTCTCACGCCCGGACCGCCCGGGGTCGTGGTCGGCTTCGCCCGCCTCCCCGCCCACCGCGCCGCGGAGGTCATCCAAGGCTTAAAGGTCAGAATGTCAGGACAAAATATTGACTGATGGAGAAGGTCTCGCTTAGAAAGAAGACCCCACCTCATTGGAGGCGCCATGCGCGTGGGACTGCTGGGCTTGGGCAGGATCGGCGCGTTTCACGCGGCCACCCTGGCCGCACATCCGCTGGTGGACGAGCTGGTCGTCTCGGATCCCGTACGCGACTCGCCGTACGGCAGAGCGGGAGACCCCTTCGAGGCGGACGCGCTGGTCATCGCCACCCCGACCGGCACGCACGCCGAGCTCCTGCTGAAGGCGTGCGGGCTGGGCATCCCGGTGTTCTGCGAGAAACCGGTCGCGGGGAGCGTCAAGGAGACCGTGGAGGTGCTCGCGGCCGGCCGGGGCAACCGGGTGCAGATCGGCTTCCAGCGCAGGTTCGACCCCGGTTACATCGACGCGGCGATGGCGCTGCGTGGCGGTGAGCTGGGGGAGTTGCACCGGGTTCACCTCATCACCGCGGATCCGGCGCCGCCGCCCGCCGAGTACATCCCACTTTCCGGCGGTATCTACCGCGACTGCCACATCCACGACTTCGACATCCTGCGCTGGGTGACAGGGCGAGAGGTGGCGTCCGTGTACGCGACCGGCGCGAACCGGGGCGCCGCCTTCTTCGGCGCGGCGGGCGACGTCGACACCAGCGCCGCGCTGCTCACGCTCGATGACGGCACGCTGGCCACGCTGCAGGGCTCCCGCTACAACGGCGCCGGCTACGACGTGCGCATGGAACTGGCCGGTACGAAGGGCACCCGGGCCGTCGGCCTCGGCCCGCGCGCGCCCCTGAGCAGCTCAGAGGGCCTGCAACCGCCCGGGGAGCCGTGGCCCGACTTCGTCACCCGCTTCGCCGACGCGTACGCCGCCGAGATCGACTGCTTCCTGCGCAGCGACGTGAGCCTGTGCTCCATCGAGGACGCTCTGGCGGCCCTGTACGTCGCCGAGGCCGCCGAGCTCTCCCGCCGCGAACACCGCCCCGTCGAGGTCGCGGAGGTGACCGAGGTGACGCAATGAGCGTGTCCGTCGGAGTGAGGTGGCGCCAGGTCCGCGCCAGGCGCTGCTGCTCGACCGGCTGACGGTCATGCGGCCTCTTTGACCCGTCGCGGCTCGAAGCCCCTGGCCAGGATGATGATCCCGGCGGACAGCACCAGCGGCGCGACGAACGCCACCTGCATGTCGCTGGCGCTGGCGATGCCGCCGACCAGCGCCGCGCCCACGATGAAGCCGACGTAGTTGAACATGTTGACCCGCGCGATGGCCACGCCCGTCCCCGCCGGGTCGAGTCGCCCCGCCGCCGAGAACGACTGCGGCGCGATCACCGACAGCCCCACCCCGGTCAGGCCGAACGCCAGGATGGCCAGCGGCTGGCTGGGCGCCAGGACGATGCCCAGGAAGCCGAGGGTGGCGATCGCGCCGCCGATCCTGACGATCGCGGCCGGGCCGTACTTCCTGACGGCGACGTCGCCGCCGAGCCTGATCAGCAGCGTGGTGGCCTGGTAGGCGGCGTAGGCCAGCGGGACGACCGCGGGGGTCGCGGCCAGCACCTGCTGCATGTAGACGGTGCTGAAGTTGGAGACCGAGGCGTCCCCGATGTACAGGAAGGCCATCGCCAGGCAGAGCGGGATGATCGGCTTCCACGGGAACCCGCCGGCGGCCGTCGCGGCGCTCTCCTCGACCTTCTCCTCCTCGACGGTGCACAGCCGCGGCCCGGCGTACAGGGAGCCCGCCACCGCCACGACCATCGGAACGGTCATCGTGACCAGCAAGGGAAGCTCGGCGGCGGCCGACGCCCAGAGCGCCCCGGCCGTGCTGAACACGCTCCACATGCAGTGGAAGCCGTTCAGCACGGCCCGGCCGTAACGACGTTCGACGGCCACGCCCTGCATGTTGATGCCCGCGTCGACCGCGCCGAGCCCGAGGCCGAACAGCAGCAACGCGAGCACCAGCAGCGGCACGCTCGGCGCGAGGGCGATGAGCACCACGGCGACGGCGACGACCGGCTGCGCGAGACGGAGCAGCGGCTTGCTGCCCCGGCGCGAGGCGAACCAGCCGGCGCCCGCGCTGCCCAGCCCGGCGAAGACCGGCACGATGAGCAGCAGGATCGTCAGGGCGCCCTCGTCGAGCCGGTGTTTGGTCTGCAGGTTCGCGACCTGGGCGAGCAGCGTGATGAACGAGAGGCCCTGCACCGCGTACACGACGAACGTGGCTGTACGGGCCTGGCGATCACGAGGAGTCGGCACGGCGGCCTCCTGATGGGGGGAACGTGAGGCGGGGTCAGGTTAGCCGCTTGGCCAGCCCTTTCGCCACCTTCCCACGGCCCTGTGATGCCGCTGCCCTGTGGCGGCATCCCCCTGTGACGTCGCCGCCCGTGCCAGTGGCCTGTGGATCAGCCCAGCGCTCGCCGTACCAGGTCGTCGCTGAGCTCGCGCAATCGCTTCCGCGCCGCGAGGTCGTATGCCTGGGCGTCGGCCCGGCTCTCCCGCTGTCCGTTGAAGTAACGCCCGCTCACGCCGTCGAGCCCGTCGATCAGCCGCCGCGTCGCCGCCACGCCCTCGTCGACCGTGCTCATCACCGGCGCCCCCGCTTCGCGGACCATCGTGGTGTCCATGTACGTGGCCGGGTGCAGGGCGTTGACCGTCACGCCCTGCCCGGCCAGCTCCTCGGCCAGGTCGAAGGTGAACATGATCTGCGCGAGCTTGCTCTGGCTGTACGCGCGCTGACGCCCGTAGCCGTGGGTCAGCATCGGGTCGGCGAAGTCGATCGCCTGCTGCCCGGCCGAGGCGACGTTCACCACCTTCGACGGCGCCGACTTGCCGAGTAGTGGGAGCAGCCGCCGGGTCAGGTGGTATCCGGCCAGGTAGTTGACCGCGAAGCGGAGCTCGATGCCGTCCTGGCTCTCCGCGCGGCCGGAGCCGGGCGGACCGCCGCCCATCCCGGCGTTGTTGACCAGCACGTCGAGCCGGTCGAACCGGTCGAGCACCTCGTCGGCCAGCCGGTCCACCTGGCTCAGGTCGGCCAGGTCGGCCAGCACACCCTCGGTGGTGCCACCCCCGTCGGCCCGCGCCTGCCGTACCTCCTCCGCGTCGGCCCGCGCCTGCCGTACCTCCTCCGCGTCGGCCCGCGCCTGCCGTACCCGCTCCGGGTCGCGTCCGTGCACGATGACGCGGTCGCCGACGGCGAGCCGCCGCGCCAGCTCCCGCCCGAGCCCGTCCGTCGCGCCGGTGATCAGGATCGTCCTCATGCCTTCAGCCTGCCCCCTCCGTCGACGGTCAGCACCGTTCCGGTGACGAAGGAGTTGCCCACCACGTAGGCGATCGTCGCCGCCACGTCCTCCGGCCGGCCCACCCGGCCGACCGGCGAGCTCCCCGCCGCGTGGGCGAACAGGGCCTCCCGCGCCTCGGTGGCGAGTCCGGACCACCACTCGGTGTCGATCACGCCGGGGGAGACGGCGTTCACCCGGATCGGGCCGAGCTCGACCGCCAGGCCGGGCACCGCGGCCTCGATCGCGCCGTTCACCGCCGCCAGAGCGGAGACGCCGGGGAAGGCCGAGCCCGCCGACGCCGCGGTCACGAACGTGATCGAACCCTCGGGATCGAGTACGTCCAGGGCGGCCTGCGCGGCCAGCAGATGCGGGATCAGCTTGTTCTGTACGGCCTCGACCAGCGCCTCCTTCGTCAGTGAACGCAGCGGCCCGGCGGGTCCGCGGCCGGTCACGGTGATGATCAGATGGTCGATGGCACCGGTCCTGGCGAAGAGATCGCGCATCGCCTCGGTGTCACGGGCGTCCACGGCCTCGCCCGAGGCCCGGTCGCCGAGCAGCTTCACCGCGGCCGCCACCCGCTCGGCGGACCGGCCGGTGATGACCACCTCGGCGCCGTCGGCCGCCAGCCGGGTCGCCGTCGCCAGCCCGATACCCGTGGTGCCGCCAATGATCACGACTCGCATCGTGTTTCCTCCTAATTCAAGACATCTTGCCTCGAAACTATATCGAGGCATCGTGTCTTGTAAAGTGGCGGGCATGGTAGGCAGACCGCGTAGCGAGGTGGCCAGGAAGGCGATCCTCAAGGCCGCGCTCGACCTGTGCGAGCGCGACGGATACCCGAACGTCACCCTGAAGGGCATCGCCGTCGCGGCGGGCGTCGGCAGGCAGACCCTCTACCGCTGGTGGCAGACCAAACGCGAGGTGCTGCTGGAGGCGATGACCGACCTGGTAGGGGCCGAGATGCAGCCCCCGCCCGACAGCGGCGACGCGGGGGCTGACCTGGTCGCGTTCCTGCGCGAGACGTTCGCGGTGGCCCATGGCGTGGCCGGTCAGGTGGTCGTGGGTCTCATGGCCGAGGCCCAGTCCGATCCCCAGTTCGGTGCGGAGCTACGGGCCAAGCTCATCGGCCCGCGCAGGCAGGCGTTGAGCTCGGTGCTGGAACGCGGCGCGCTCCCCGCCGACGTGGACGTGGAGCTCGCGGTCGATCTGATCTTCGGCGCCATGTGGTACCGCCTGCTCAACCGCCACGCCGAAGTCGACGAGGCGCTCGCGGAGGAGATCGCGGCCCTGGTCGCGCGGCTCGGCTGACTCTCGGCCGACTCTCGGCTGACTTTCGGGGCACTTTCGGCTGGCGCGGCGCCCGAGGCGCGAGCGAAGTGGCCGACTGCCGGATATCGTCAGAAGTGTGAATGAACGCCCGGGATCCTGGTTGCCACGCCTGCAAGAAGTCGGAGAACGGCTGGCCGAGGAATGGGTCTCGGCACGCCGCCCCAAAGAGGATGACAGCGCCCCGCGCCCGCACGAACTACGCGCTTCCGACGAGGATCGCGAGCGGTTCGTCCAGGTGCTCCAGGACGCCCATGCCGACGGCCGCCTCATGCTCGACGAGCTGGAGGAACGGCTCGGCGTCGTCTACTCGGCGCGGACGCTGGGCGAGCTCGCCGCGGTGACGGCCGACCTGCTGCCGGCGGAGCAGCAACCGCTGAACCTCGACGGCAGGCCGGTGTCGGCGTTCTTCAAGCAGGAGCAGCGCGGCGGACGCTGGGTGGTGCCCGCCGAGCTGAGCGTGACCACCATGTTCGGCACCACCAAGCTGGACTTCCGCGAAGCCATCCTGCAGAACCGGCGCATCGTGATCAACGCGACGCTGGTCTTCGGCGGTCTGGAGATCCACGTGCCCGAGGGCCTTGAGGTGATCCGCGTCGCGAAGGGCAGCACGGTCCGGCTGACCAAGCAGCCGACCGAGCCCGGCGCGCCGGTGGTCGAGGTGCGCACCACGAACTTCGCGGGCGACGTCAAGGTCAAAGAGCCGCCTCGCCGCAAGCGCCGCCGCTGATCCCTATCCGGTCCCTATCCGGTCCCTATCCGGTCCCTATCCGGCCCCTATCCGGCAGTGTCGAAGTTGATCGCGCTGTAGGCGCGCAGCTTCGTGAGCTGGTGCTCGCTGTCCACCTTGCGGATGGTGCCGGAACGCCCGCGCATCACCAGGGAGTGCGTCAGCGCCACCCCGCCCCTGAACCGTACGCCCTGCATGAGCTCGCCCTGCGTGATGCCCGTCGCCGCGAAGAACACGTCCTCCGAACGCACCAGGTCGTTCGTGGTCAGCACCTGGCCGAGGTCGTGCCCGGCGTCGAGCGCCTTCTGCCGCTCGGCGTCGTCGCGTGGCCACAGCTTGCCCTGGATGACGCCGCCCAGGCACTTGAGCGCGCACGCGGCCACGATGCCCTCGGGTGTGCCGCCGATGCCCAGCATGAGGTCGATGCCGGTGTCGGCGCGGGCCGCCATGATCGCGCCCGCCACGTCGCCGTCGACGATGAACTTGATCCGCGCCCCGGTCTCCCTGATCTCCTTGACCATCTGCTCGTGCCGGGGGCGGTCGAGTACGACCACCGTCACGTCGGAGGACGAACACCCCTTGGCTCTGGCGACCGCCTGGATGTTCGTGGCCACCGGAGCCTCGATGTCGACCACGTCCGCGGCGTCGGGGCCGGTGACCAGCTTCTCCATGTAGAACACGGCCGACGGGTCGTACATCGAGCCGCGCTCGCTCACCGCGATCACCGATACGGCGTCCGGCATGCCGAGCGCCGTCAGCCGGGTGCCGTCGATCGGGTCCACGGCCACATCGCAGTCGGCGCCGCTGCCGTCGCCGACGCGCTCGCCGTTGAACAGCATCGGGGCGTGGTCCTTCTCGCCCTCCCCGATGACCACCACCCCGTTCATCGACACGGTATTGATCAGCTGGCGCATCGCGTTGACCGCGGCGCCGTCCGCGCCGTTCTTGTCGCCCCTGCCCACCCAGCGGGCCGCCGCCATCGCGGCCGCCTCGGTGACGCGTACGAGCTCCAGAGCCAGGTTGCGATCAGGGGCGCGCTCTCCCGTGGCCAGCGCTGCGGGTACGGACGTCTGGTCGGACATGATGAAGGGCCTCCTCGTGGACAAACTGTCTCGATCGTAGTTGTCCCTGTATCCCCGGTCACCGGAGGATAATGTGCCTGCCATGAGCAGCGATGTGGAACAACCGGCGACAGCCCGCACCTCCGGGCGAGGCGCGGCCACGCGCAGCGCGCTACTCAAGGCCGCCAGAGACGTCTTCGTCTCCAAGGGTTTCGCCGAGGCCGGAGTGACCGATGTGGTGGCCAAGGCCGACGCCAGCGTGGGCAGCCTCTACCACCACTTCTCCGGCAAGGCCGACCTCTACCTCACGCTGTTCGAGGAGTGGCAGGCCAGGCAGGCCCAGCGGACCAAGCAGGCCGCCCGCGAGGCTCGCGGCGAAGGAGAGAACGACCCGATGCGGGTCTTCATCCGCGCCGCCCGCGCCTACCTCGACGGGTGCATCGAGGAACGCGAGCTGGCCGCGCTGTTCCTGCGCGGCGACGGGCCGCCCGGCTTCGAGCTCGTCATGCGCGCCCGCCTGCGCAAGTGGGCCGAGCGCAACGCCGCGCTCTTCGAGGACCAGGAGGCGCTGGTGGTCGTCCTCACCGGCGCGCTCGCGGCCGCCGTCTCCGAGGTGGTGCTGTCGGACGACCCCGGGCTGGCCGAGGACGTGCTCGCCATCATCGGCCAGATCCGCCCGGCCGCTTCATCGGGCGGCGGGTAGATCCGTCCACCCGTTTGGTCGGGCGGCGGGTAGATCCGTCCACCCGTTGGTCGGGCGGCGGGTAGATCCGCCTGGCCACTTCGTCGGGCGGCACCACCAGCGGGTAATCTCGCCAGTTGTGCGACGGTTCACGGAAGGTTTCTACGGCTACGCGGTAGCCCTGCTCGTCTGTCTCGTGGGGATAGGGCTATTTCTGCTGGTCACGCCGCAGAGCCGGGAGGAGCACATCCCCAAGCTCGACTACTCCATCACCGTCGCCAACTTCGGGCATGAGGTGCCCTACCAGGTGTGGGCGCCCGCGAAGGACCCGGCGGGCTGGGTCCCCAACAGCAACAAGATCGCCAAGGGCTCCGGCGGGGCCCAGGTTCTCTACCTGGGCTATGCGACGGCCAAGAGGCAGCACGCCATGTTCGTGCAGAGCGACGAGAAGCCGGCCGCCGGGTTCGCCGACCGGATGGCCAACTCCAACCGGGCCGTGGGCACCCAGCAGGTGGCCGGGCAGCCCTGGGAGCAGCGCTTCCGCGAGGACAAGAAACAGCGCTCGCTGATCCGGGTGCTGCCGGAGGTCACGCTGGTCGTCACCGGCACGGCCGACTGGACCGAACTGGGCGAACTGGCCGCCATCCTGCAGCAGCGACCGAAGGCGACGAGCTGACCCACGCCTCCAACCCGGAGGCGGCGGGCTGACGACGCGCACCTCGGGCTGACGACCCGCACCCCCAACCAGGAGGCGGCGGACTGACGACCCGCGCCTCCGATCGGGAGGCGGCGGGCTGACCCGTGGCGACGGGCTGAGCCGCTCGTCGCCGAGGCTCCTCGGCGGGCCAGGGCGCGGGATGTCGGTGCCTGACTCTAGGGTGGTGCCCGTGGCAGAAGAGAAGGCACCCTCATACGAGCAGGCCCGCGAGGAGCTGACCGAGGTGGTGCGCCGCCTGGAGACGGGCGGGCTCACCCTGGAGCAGTCGATCGAGCTGTGGGAGCGCGGCGAGAAGCTGGCCGCCATCTGCGAGGAGTGGCTGCAGGGCGCCCGGGTGAAGCTCGCCGCCGCCATGGCCCGCCGCGCCGACCCCACCACCGCCCAGTCGGACGACGCCCCGTTCTAGCCGCTGATGCCCGTCAGGCGGAGCGGCGGAGGGCCACCACCGGGATGCGGCGGGTGGTCTTCTCCTGATACTCCGCGAAACCCGGGGCGATCGTGACCACGTGGGCATAGAGCCTGTCGCGCTCTTCCTCGCCCACGACCTCGGCCGTGAGCTCGTACGTCTCCGTCCCGATCTCGGCGGTCACCTCGGGGTTGGCGACCAGGTTGTGGTACCACGCCGGGTGGCGGTCCGCGCCGGCGTACGAGGCGATGACGATGTAGCGGTCACCGTCCTCGAAGTACATCACCGGGCTGGTCGTACGCTTGCCGCTCTTGGCGCCCGTGGTCGTGAGAAGCACCAGGTTGGCACCCTCGAACATGCCGCCGACCTTGCCCTTGTTGGCGCGGAACTCAGCGATGATCTGCTCGTTGAAGTCGTTCGCCATGATCGCTCCTCGAATCGGAAATTTCTCCATTTATGGCAGCCAAAGCCTAGCCGGAGAAATTTCCGTTTTCCAGGATTATGCTCAGCCTGTGTGCGAGCGCCGATCATTGCCGATCATCGGACAGCCCCAGCCCGAACGGGCTGACGCGGCGCGCAACAGACAGAAGATCATCGAGGTGGCCGCCAGGATGGTGGCCGATGGGTGCGTGGGCCGTCTCTCCCTCGACGAGGTCGCCCGTGAGGCGTGCGTGGGGGTCGGCACCGTCTACCGTCGCTTCGGGGATCGGGCGGGGCTGGTGCTGGCGCTGATCGACGATCGCGAGCGGCGCTTCCAGGAGGACTTCCTGCGCGGGCTGCCGCCGGTCGGGCCGGGCGCGCCTCCTGCCGAGCGGATCAGGGCGTTCCTGCACGCGCTGATCGATCGGGTGGTCGAGCAGATGGACCTGTTCCTGCTGCTCGGGCCGCCGACCGCACAGCTCAGTGGGGCGTACCGGGCGCATCACACCCACCTGGCCGGGCTCCTCGCGCAGGTACGCCCGGAAGGCGCGAACTTCCTGGCCGACGCGCTGCTGGCGCCGATCAACGCCCACCTGCTCCAATACCAGCGCGACGAACGCGGCATGTCGATCGAGGAGATCAAGGCCGGATTCGACGCCCTGACCCAGACGATCAGGACATGAGGCAGGGCAGGTCGCCCTCGGAGTCCGGTTCAAGCGGTTTCGAGAGCCGGTCGCCCTCGAAGGCCGGCTCCGGAGTGGGTCGCCCTTGAAAGCCGGCTCAGGAGGCGGTTTCCTCGGAGGCCTTCTTGCGGGGTTTGCGGGGTTTGGCGGGGTCTTCCGTACGGACGGTCAGGCGGTCGTCGCTGAGCCGGATCGTCAGTAGGGAGCCGGGGGCCACGTCCTTGGCCAGCCGGACGACCTCCCCGGACGGATCCTGGACGATGGCGTAGCCGCGTTCGAGCGTGGCGGCGGGTGAGAGGGCGACGAGCCGGGCGCGGAGGTGCGACAGAGAGTCCTCCGCGCGGTCGAGCGAGCCGCTCAGCGAGCGCCTGGCCCGGTCGCGCAGCGCCTCGGCCTGCTCGGCCCGGCGTTCGAGCTCGCGTACCGGGTCGGCCAGCGAGGGCCGCGAGCGCACTGACGTCAGCCAGGACATCTCCCGATCGAGCCAGCCGCCGAGCACCCTGCGGCCCCTGTCGCGCAGCTGACGCACCAGCGTGAGCTGCTCGCCCACGTCGGGCACCACCTTCTTGGCGGCGTCGGTCGGCGTCGAGGCCCGCACGTCGGCCACCAGATCGAGCAGCGGACTGTCCTGCTCGTGGCCGATCGCGCTCACGACAGGAGTGCGGCAGGCGGCCACGGAGCGCACCAGCGTCTCGTCGGAGAACGGCAGGAGGTCTTCCAGGGAGCCGCCGCCACGAGCGATGACGATCACCTCGATCTCGGCGTCCGCGTCGAACTTGCGCAGCGCCTCGGTGACCTCGCCCACGGCGTACGGGCCCTGGACGGCCACCTCCTCGACCTTGAACCGCACGGCCGGCCAGCGGCGCCTGGAGTTTTCCAGCACGTCGCGCTCGGCCGCCGAGTCGCGGCCACAGATCAGCCCGACCGTGCCGGGCAGGAACGGCAGCCGCCGCTTCCTGTCGGCGTTGAACAGGCCCTCGGCGGCCAGCAGCTGGCGCAGCCGTTCGAGCCGCGCGAGCAGCTCGCCCACGCCGATCGGCCTGATCTCCAGCGCGGTGAAGGCGAACGAGCCCTTGTTGACCCAGAAATCGGGCTTGACGTGCACCACGACCCGCGCGCCGTCGGCCGGGCGGGGCACGGTCGCTTCGTAGACGCCGCGCGGGGCGGTGACCCGGGCCGACACGTTGGCCACCGGGTCGCGCAGCGTCATGAACACCGTGCCGCCACGCGCGCTCAGATCGGTGATCTGGCCCTCGACCCAGACCGTGCCCAGCTTGCCGATCCAGCCGCCCACCATCTGCAGGACGGTGCGGATCGGCAGCGGAGACTCGGGCGAGGTCTTCGAGGTCATGGCGGAAGACTACGGTGCCAGGACGACTTATTCTCCGGCCTGCAGCTTGACCAGGCGGTTCTCGTACATCCGGACGACCTCGGGCCGCCCGCTCGTGGCCTGCTCGTACGCGATGAGCTCGGTGATCTGCTCGGCCGACTTGCCGCGCATCCTGGCGCGCAGGGAGGCGACGGTCAGCTCGGAGTAGCCGGGCAGTGGCTCGGCCAGGTCGGTGGCGACCTTCGTCTCGGCGACGGCCGCTGCCTCGGTGGTGGCCTTCGCCTTGGGAGCCGCCTTCGTCTTGGGGCTTGCCTTCGCCTCGGTGGTCGCCTCTGTCTCGGTGGCGGTGACCGTCTCCGTGGCGGGCTTGGCCTTGGGGGCGGCCTTCGGCTTGGCGGTGGCCCGCGGCTTGGCAGGGGTACGCGGCTTGGTGGCCCGCGCGGGCTTGACCTCGACGGGCTCCGGCGCGACGACCGGCTCCGCCCCGGCCACCGGTTCGGCGGCGACGGCGGGCTCGACGGCGGCGACCTCAGGCTCAGGCGCGATCTTGGGCTCAGGGGCGGCGATGGGTTCGGGCGCGACAGCGGGCTCGACGGTCGCGGCCACCGGCTCAGGGGCCGCTGCGGGCTCGGGCGCGACCGCGGGCTCCACGGTGGCGGCGGGCTCGGCGAGAACGGCGGGCTCGGCGGTGGCAGACGCAGGCTCCGGCGCGGCCTTGGGCTCGGGCGCCACGATCGGCTCGGGCGCCACGGCCGGCTCGGGGGCGACGGTCGGCTCGGGGGTGGTCACCGGGGCGGGCGCGGTGGCGACAGTCTCGGTGGCAGCGGTCTCGGTGGTGGTGGCCTCGGGCTTCGGCTTGGCCGCCGGGGCGAAGATGACCGGGTCCGGCTTGGTCTTGGGGGAGCCGTTGGACGCGGGGGTGTCGGACGGCGTGGGGCGCGGCGCGAAGATGACCGGCTCCTTGCGAGCGGGCTTCGCCACCTCCTCGTCCGCGGAGGGGGTCACTTGGCCGACGGCGGACGGGCGGGAGTCGTGGTCCGCCTCCTTGTCCTCCTTGCCGCCGATCCCTCTGATCGAGTTCTTCATCCGGTCGACGAGCAGCAGCGCCTGACCGGCCGCGCTCAAAGTGGTCTGGATCACGAGGAGCGGAAGGTCCTTGGCCTTCTCCTTCAGCTCGTCCTTGTTGGTGATGGTCTTCGTGATGTTGCGTATCACGTCGCTGAGGGACATGACGTCTCCCTGGGAGGTCTGTATTGGACGGCCAGTCTGGCACGGCGGGCAACCACGCACGCGCGGGCCTGTCGGCCGCTCCACGTAGCATAAGAAGTATGGAGCCCCAGACCCCCACTTCCCGCCGAGTGCTCGTAGCCCGGCCACGCGGCTACTGCGCCGGAGTCGATCGAGCCGTGGTGGCGGTCGAGAAAGCCCTGGAGCAGTACGGTGCGCCCGTCTACGTGCGTAAGCAGATCGTTCACAACACGCACGTGGTCAAGACGCTGGAGGCCAGAGGCGCCATCTTCGTCGAGGAGACCGAAGAAGTGCCAGAGGGCGAGATCGTGGTGTTCTCGGCCCACGGTGTCTCGCCCGCGGTGCACGACGAGGCCAGGCAACGCGGATTGCGCACGATCGACGCTACCTGCCCGCTGGTCACCAAGGTGCATAACGAGGCAAAGAGGTTCGCCGGTCAGGAATACGACATCCTGCTGATCGGGCACGAGGGGCACGAAGAGGTCGAAGGCACCGCCGGTGAGGCGCCCGACCACATCCAGCTAGTCGACGGCCTCGACTCCGTTGACCGGATCCAGGTCAAGGACCCGTCCAAGCTGGTCTGGCTGTCGCAGACCACGCTCTCGGTCGACGAGACCAACGAGACGGTGGCCAAGCTCAAGGAACGCTTCCCCACGCTGATCGACCCGCCCAGCGACGACATCTGCTACGCGACGCAGAACCGCCAGGTCGCGGTCAAGGAGATCGCCGCCGAGTCGCAGCTGGTCATCGTGGTCGGGTCGGAAAACTCCTCCAACTCCAAGCGCCTGGTCGAGGTGGCCAAGGACTACGGCGCCGACGCCTCCTACCTGGTCGACAACGCCACCTTCATCCGTGACGAGTGGCTCGAAGGCGTGACCACGGTCGGCGTGACCAGTGGCGCCTCGGTGCCGGAGGAGCTGGTCGCCGAGGTGCTCGCCCGGCTGGCCGAGCACGGGTTCGACGATGTCGCCGAGGTCGAGCCGGTCCACGAGAGCGTGCGCTTCGCACTGCCGCACGAGCTCCGCAAGGACCTCCGAGCGTCTCTGATCAGCTGAGCGATCCCACGTCGGACATGGTGTCTGGCGGGGGTTGTGCCCACTGTGGTGGGGTGGCGTGGGCGTGGAGGTGGAATCCCGCGCCCAGGGCTGCCCCGCGTGGCCGGTGGCCCGTGGTGGGTGTGCTGATCGTTGTCACGTCCTGGTTCCGGTGGGCTGCGCGGGGCAGCCGGGCCCGGTCCGTGGGTGCGTGTCCCCCCGGACGCTTGCCCGCCGAGCCCGCAGGGCTGGTGGGGGAGGGTGCCCTGCGTCGCCTGGGCGCGGGGCGTGTTGGCCTGTGCCGAGTGGGTCCGGTCTTGGACCGGTCGCTGCGGCTGATGGTGGTGGTCGGGATGACCACGGCTTGGGTTTCGAGCTTGTCCACGATGGTGCGGATGGCCATGGTTGCGCTGGCATGGTCGATGACGGTCGTGGCCTGATGGGTCAGGCCGCGGGCGGCGATGCGGCGCCAGGCGCCCATGTCACGGTCGCCTTGCCAGCCGCAGGACTGGTTGGGGCAGATGGCCCATTTCCAGCCCGCGACCGTGGGGCGGTCGGGTGCCTTGCGGTGCCGCAGTGGTGTGAGGCATTGGGGGCAGTGCTTGGAGGTGTTGCGGGCTGGGACGCTCACCACGGCGATGCCGGTCTCGGCGGCGAGGTGCCGCATCCGGTCGGTGATCTGGCCGCGCACCTGCTGGGACATGCGCGTGTTGTGCGTGCGGCCCATGCCCTTGGCCTCCATCGAGCGCAGGTCTTCCAGGTAGATGACGCTGGCGCCGGCGGCGATGGCCTGGTCCACGGCCCAGCGGGCGGCGGCCCAGGACAGGGCGTCGTTGAGGTTGGAGCGGCGGGCGCAGACGCGCTGGATCTCTTGCGACAGGAGCGTGTGGTGGCCGGCCAGAGCCGGATCGGGGGCGCGGCCGTCCATGAGCCGCTGGTAGTGGTCGGCCTTGGCGTGCAGACGCTCTGACAGACGCCGGAGCCGGTGCTGCTTGGCCGCTACCCCAGCAGCCCGGAACTGCCCCCCGGCCCCGAGAGCGGTGATCTTCCCGTCGCTGTGCAGCCGTACCGCACCCGCGCTCAGCAGCGTGTTAAGCCCCCAGTCCACACCGAGCGCAACGGTGTGTCCGGTGCGCCGGGTCGTGGGGACGGCCACGGTGTAGGCGAGATCGACCCGCGCCCGGCCGCCGTGGATGCGCACAGCGGGCAGGTGCAGCACCGCACTCGGCGGGATCGTCGGGGGCAGGGCGATGGGGCATGCGACCCACGTCCAGTCCGCGTATGCCTGCGGGTCGGGCCGGGTGGGGAGCTGGAGTCGCAGCAGCGCCCGGGTGGAGTCGTCGGCGCGTTCGATGGTGGCCTGCTGGCTGTCGCATGCCGACAGCAGCAGTATCCGCGCCGCCCGGGGTGCGGGTTCCAGTTCGAACACATCGGCCGGAAGGCGCCCGTGCTTGGTGGTGAAGGCAGCCGCTTGGCGGGTGCGGGACTTGATCACGCTGGACGGCAGGAACTGCCCACCGGGTGCCGCCGCACGGACCTGCTCCCACTCCTGGGCGGTGCGCGTGTTCGGATCGGCGGGCCAGGTGGCCAGTACTGCGGCGGTCAGGTCGGCGCGCCATTTCGCCGACCGCAGCGTCCGCCCGGCCGCCTCTTGGGCCATGCGGACGATACGGTCGTTGACCTTGATCCCCTCGGGCGGGGCAGCCGTCCAGCCGAGGCGTCGCAGGGCCATCCACGCATTCGACGGCAGTCTGCGGCCCCCGGCGTCCTCACCACCAGCCAGCCGGTCCACATCAGCCGTGTTCCAGTGCCCGGCCATCAGCGCGCCGGCCATGCCACCGACGAGGTCGACAGCCCATCCGACGCGCTCCGCCAGCACAGCCGGGGTCAGGAGTTCGCCGCTCTTCTCATCCACTGCGGTGCGCAGCATGCCTCGTGCGCATGCGGTGCGGGAGGTTTCGCCCTCGGCAAGCGGAAGTTTCCGGCTCACACGGCACCATCCTCCTCGCTGGCGCACTGGCCGGTCTCGGCCAGCAGCCGCTTGCGGGCCTCCGTCGAGCGCATGCCGTACACGCGACCGGCGAAGGTGGTGACCAAGGACACGAAGTCTTCGAGGAGTTCATCGCGGCCACCGGACTTGTTCGGGTGCAGGACTTCGAGCGTGACGCCGTACACGGACAACAGGCGCTTGAGCCATCCCACCCCGAACCGGGCCAGCCGGTCCTCATGCGTCACCCGCACCACCGACACCGAGCCATCGCAAACCATCGCCAACACCCGATTCAGGCCCGGCCGGTTCTCCCGCAGGCCCGATCCACGGTCCCTGACGACCTTCACGACCTCACCCGTGGACGTGGCCCGCAACTCCTGTTCCTGCGCTGCCAGCCAGGACTCCTGCCCGGACGAGCCGGACACGCGCACATACAGAACCTCCCGCCTTGGACGGGAGGCTGTCGAGCCGCTGCCGCGCTTCAAATTTTCCACATCGAGCGAGGAGAACCGGCGCTCACGACCGACCCAGGAAAACGGGATCTTGCCGTCGATAGCCCACTGGCGAAGCGTCATCGGGTGGATACCCAGACGCTTCGCGGCCTTGGACATGCGCAGCAACTCCATACCCCAAGATACATAAACAACACTAGGGATGACTAACGAAATTGGTGAGCATCCTGACCCGGACACGCGCGTAGCCAGCGTTCCCGACGACATGGTCAGTCCCGGTACTGGCCAGGTCAGTCCCGGGGCAGCCGGGTCAGTCCTCGGTGCGCGCCGTGCCGTACACCTTGGGCTCGAAGTAGCCCTCCGGCTCCGGTACGAACGACTGGCGCGGGCGCGGCGCTTCGGCGCCCGCCCGCAGGTCCTCGCGCAGGTCCCGCACGTTGTCGCGCAGGCCGCGACGCCAGGCGACGACGAGCACGATCGCCGAGCCCGCGAACAGCCAGGGCGCCCCACGTGACAACGAGCTGAACAGGCCGAGCGCGAGCGACTGCACGATCGACACCGAGCCGAACGCCCGGCCCAGCTCGACGAAGAACGTCGCGACGAAGAACACCAGCGGCGGCGTCACCACCAGCGACAGCAGCTCGCGCGGGTTGACCAGGAGCACGCCGAGCAGGCTCGCCACCACGAACACCGGCCCGACCACGATCGGCAGGTCGATCAGGGCGGCCACGACATAGGCCGCCAGCGTGGCGATCAAGGCGAGCGCGATGGCACCGCGAGCGGTCAGCCTGACGGCTGATCGCTTGCCTCTCTCACTCATTGGCCCCCGCCCCCTTACTGCGACCCGTTGGCCAACTTACCGTTCGCGTGCGAGATCAGAGACGAGGTTTCCAGCAGTTCGGGCGAGGCCAGCGGCCTGGGCAGGCCGTCCAGCATCTCCGGAGCGTCGAGCTCGCCGTCGACGACGCCCAGATCGTGCAGCTTGCGCGCGCTGACCAGCACGCGGCTTTCGAGCGATCCCACAGTCTTGTTGTACGCCTCGACGGCCCGGGTCAGGGACTTGCCCAGGGACTCGACATTCCTGCCCAGCGACGAGAGCCGCTCGTACAGCTCCTTGCCCAGCTCGAACACCGCGCGCGCGTTCTCGCTCAGCGCGGCCTGTTGCCAGGCGTACTGGGCGGTGCGCAGCATCGTGATCAGCGTGGTCGGGGTGGCGATGTGCACGCGGCGCGTCATCGCGTACTCCAGCAGCGCCGGATCCCGCTCCAGCGCGGGCGCCAGGAACGCCTCGCCGGGGATGAACAGCACCACGAACTCCGGCGACGGGTTGAACCCCTGCCAGTACGTCTTGGCGGCCAGCCGGTCGACGTGCTCGCGTACGTGCCTGGCGTGCGCGTCGAGCCGCACGGTGGCCAGCGACTCGTCGGACGCCTCCGCGGCCTCCAGATAGGCGGCCAGCGACACCTTGGAGTCGATCACGATGTTCTTGCCGCCGGCCAGCCGCACGATCATGTCGGGCCGCATGGCGCCCTCGGTGACCTGTTCGTCGAAGTCGCAGTAGCGCTGCATCCCGGCGATCTCGGCGACCCTGCGCAACTGCAGCTCGCCCCACCGGCCACGGGCCTCGGGCCGTTGCAGCGCCCGGACCAGCGCCATGGTCTGCGAACGCAGCTCCACACTGCTCTGCCGGACGAACTCCATCTGCTTGGCCAGCTCGGCCCGGCCGGCGCGCTGGGCCGACTCGGTGTCGCGCAGCTGGGCCTCCACCCGCGTGAGCGCGTCCTTCAGCGGTTCGACCAGGTGCTCGACCGCCTGCCTGCGCTGGTCGAGGTCGCCGCTGGCCTCGGCGCGGCTGGCGGCCAGCCGGGTCTCGGCCAGCTCCAGGAAGCGGAGATTGTTGACGTCGAGCGCCCGGGTGGACAGCGCCTGGAAGCGCTCGGCGAGCTGCTCCTCGACGTAGACGAGTTTGTCGGCGGCCGATCTGGCCTTGGCGTCGGACTCGGCCAGCCGCACCGCCGCCCGGGTGCGGGCGATCATGAACCCGATGGCCAACCCGACGGCGAGGCCGATGAGAAGCGAGACGACATCCACTCCGCTATCCACTACCGCTCCACCGCTTGTCCACCCGAACGATGATTGCAGGTCATTGATCGCGGATCTCTCCGACACGCTTGGGCATTCCGCTTGTGCGCCTCATCCTCGGTCACCGACAGTACTTGTATGATTACCCGATGGCGGCCGACGTTGTCGCTCGTGGCGGCGCTCGCCGTGGCGGCCGGCGTGGCCGCGCTGGCGGTGGTGGTCGTCCGCGCCGGCTCCCCGCGCCTCGTCGCCGCCCCTAACTTCCGGCCGGTACTGCGGTGGGAGGCCGGCGCGTGCGTACGCCGATCCGCCGAACGCTACGACCTGACGCCCTGCAACGGCGGTGACTCCGAGGTGGTCGCCGTGTCCGCCGACCCGCCGGGGCCGGGCGCCTGCCCCGACGACGTCGACGACGTCCTGCGCATCGACGGAGGGCGCGCCGCCTGCGTACGCAACTTCCTCGAACCGCACCCCGGCGCGCCGGGCGGTGGCGGGGGCGTGCTCAGACCGGGCGACTGCGTCGCGCTCGACGGCCGCGAGCGGCCGTGTTCGGAGTCCGGCTGGTACGGCAGAGCCGTCGCCCTCGTCCGTTCACCGTCGAGCTGCCCCGCGACCACCCTCGACACGCTCACCTTGGGCGGTCCGGCACCCGGCACGCCGTCCGGCGACGCCGTGATCTGCCTGGGCCGGGGCGGCAAGGTGCTCGGCCGGGGGATGTGCGTGGCCGAGCCGGGGCCCGGCGCGGTGACCAGGTCGGCGATCGACCGGGTCGCCTGCGCGTCGCCGAGGGCCTGGGCGCGGGTGACCGCGTTCGCCGAGTCCGCCGCGAGCTGCCCGGGCAGCTCCGAGCGCTACCTGGAGGCTCGGGGCTCCTATCGGCCCGTGACCTGCCTGAGTCTTGTGAGCAAGTAAACTCGGCGAACGTGAGCCTCTCCATCGGCATTGTCGGTTTGCCCAACGTCGGCAAGTCCACGCTGTTCAACGCGTTGACCAAGACCGGCAACGCCCTAGCCGCGAACTACCCGTTCGCCACCATCGAGCCCAACGTGGGCATCGTGGGCGTGCCCGACGACCGCCTGCCCAAGCTGGCCGAGATCTTCTCCTCGGCGAAGGTGCTGCCCGCCAAGGTGGAGTTCGTCGACATCGCCGGCCTGGTCAAGGGCGCCTCGGAGGGGCAGGGGCGGGGCAACCAGTTCCTCGCCAACATCCGCGACACCGACGCCATCTGCCAGGTGATCCGGGTCTTCACCGACCCCGACGTCACGCACGTCGACGGCGAGATCTCCCCCAAGCGCGACATCGAGACCATCAACACCGAGTTGATCATGGCCGACCTGCAGACCGTCGAGAAGGCCGTGCCGCGCCTGCAGAAGGAGGCGCGCCACAATAAGGACAAGAAGGTCGCGCTGGAGGCCGCCGAGGCCGCCCTGGCCGTGCTCGAGACCGGCAAGACCATCTTCGAGAGCGGCCTCGACCGCGAGGAGCTGCGCGAGCTCCACCTGCTGACGGCCAAGCCCTTCCTCTACGTGTTCAACCTCGACGCCGACGAGCTGATCGACGCCGCGCTCAGGGAGCAGCTGTCCACCCTGGTCGCCCCGGCCGAGGCGGTCTTCCTCGACGCCAAGATCGAGTCGGAGCTGGTCGAGCTCGACGACGAGGAGGCACTGGAGCTGCTGCAGTCGGTGGGCCAGGAGGAGTCCGGCCTGTCGCAGCTGGCGAGAGTGGGCTTCGAGACGCTCGGCCTGCAGACCTACCTGACGGCCGGGCCCAAGGAGACCAGGGCCTGGACGATCCGCAAGGGCGCCACCGCGCCCGAGGCCGCCGGCGTGATCCACACCGACTTCCAGCGCGGCTTCATCAAGGCCGAGGTCGTCTCGTTCGACGACCTGGTCGAGGCGGGCTCCATCGCCAGCGCCCGCTCGGTGGGCAAGGCCCGCATCGAGGGCAAGGACTACGTCATGCGTGACGGAGATGTTGTGGAGTTCCGCTTCAACGTTTGATTTCTGGCGTTTCGGAGTGCGGGTCAGGTCAGAAGGGGTCCACCTTTGAGGGTGGGCCCCTTTCCTGTTGGTCTGGAGCCTCAGCACATCCCGGTACGACGGAATGCGTCGAAGTAGACTTAGCCATATTCCGTCGCAGTCGAAATGTAGGAGGATGGGTGGAGGAGAGCCTGCCGACCAAGCCGGACCACGTGGTCGATCGGGACCGGGAGTGGGATCTACTCGCTGAGTTCCTCACCGATCCGGACCCGGCGATGCGGCTCGGCATCGTGTCCGGGCGGCGGCGGCATGGGAAGTCGTACCTTCTGCAGGCCCTGTCCGAGCAGGTCGGCGGCCTGTATGTCACGGCCGTGCGGGAGGAAGGGCGGCTGCCCGCGATCCGGCGGTTCAGTGACGCGGTCGCCGCCCACGCCGGGCTGAGGCCGGGGAGCCTGCGCCTGACCGACTGGCGTGACGTCCTGTCCAATGCCCTTGATGTGACCGCCCGTTCGTCGCACCCGCTCCTGGTGATCGACGAGTTGCCGTACCTGCTCCAGCACTCGCCCGAAATCCCGGGACTGCTGCAACAGCTCTACGACGAGCGCCAGCGCGGCGCCCGGCCGGGTGCAGGGTCGGGTCCGCGGCTGATCCTGTGCGGCTCCGCGATGAGCGTCATGCACGAACTGCTCTCAGGGACCAAGCCGCTGCGCGGCCGTGCGGTGGTCGATCTACGGCTGGGTGCCTTCGGCTACCGGGACAGCCGGGCCTTCTGGCGGATCGATGACCCGCTGACCGCGCTGAAGGTGCACGCGGTCCTCGGTGGGGCCCCGGGCTACCGGCCGGTGGCCGCCCGTCCGCATCCGGACGACGGCTTCGACGCTTGGCTGACCCGGACACTGCTCGATCCGGGGCGTGCGGTGTACTCCCGCGCCGAGACCGAGTACCTGCTGCGCGAGGACCCGAGGATCACGCAGCACACCCTGTACTACGACATCCTCACCGCGATCGCGCAGGGCGCCACCACCCCCAGCAAGATCGGTGCTGCCCTGGAGCGCCCGCGCAACGCCGTCGCTTACCCCCTCGGAGTGCTGGAATCCACCGGCTACATCCGGCGCGAACAGGACATCCTCCGCTCCAGGCACCCCGTCATCACCCTCGCCGACCCCGTCATCCGCTTCAACCAGCTCATCACCCTCCCGCAGGCCGCCGCCGTAGAGCAGGGCTTCGCCGAGCAGGTGTGGCAGCAGGCCGCTCCGACCTTCAACTCCAAGATCCTCGGACCGCACTTCGAGGACCTGGCCCGCGACTTCACCCGCCGTTACGCCCACACCCTGCTGCCCGGTGGGCTGCCCGGTTCGGTCGGCACCACCGAGGTCGCCGACCAGGCCGGCCGCACGAAGCACGAGGTCGACGTCATCGCTCTGGCCGCCGGCGAACGCCCGCAGGCCCTCCGAGCGAGGATCGCGCTCCTCGGTGAGGCCAAGGCGACCGCCGCCCGCCGGGGGACCGGTGACCTGGAGCGCCTGGAACGCATTCGTGCCCTGCTCGCAGATCAGGGGTATGACACCGCCGGCACCACTCTCGCCCTGTACTCTCTGCACGGCTTCCACCCCGACCTGGTCGATCTGGCCGGCCGCCGTGACGACCTCCTCCTGGTCGATCTGCTCACCCTCTATGGCAGCTGACTCCAAGAGCGGCCAGTCTTCGGACGACACAAGCGCGGGTGCACGGTGGAGTTCCGCTTCAACGTTCAGGGGGCCGGGCCCTTGGCGCTTTCCCGCGCCGGATGACGTTACTAACATTGTTGTTACTAACATTGATGTTAGTAACATGCGCCGGGAACGCTAGGAGCCTTCGACGCCGCACTGGTCCCCGGCGGGCTGCCGCTGATCTGCGCGGAGTGGCCGCACGGCGCGGGACTGTGGGACTTCCTCGGCGAGTCGCTGAACGATCCGGTCTCGGCATTGCTGGTGTCCGCCGAGCGCTCGCTGGCCGCGGAGTTCCCGCCGCAGGCTCAGGCCCGTGCGGTGCTGGCGGCGATCGGTAGTGGCGAGCGTACCTTCACCAACATCGCCCGTGCGGCCGGCGGGACCGGCGCCACGCCGCTACAGCGAGCGCTGGAACTGCTCACAAACAAGCGGGTCATTGCCGCGGATTTGCCCGTGTCCTTGCGCCCGTCGAAGGATCGCCGCTACCGGGTGGCGGATCCGTACCTGCGGTTTTGGCTGCATCTTCTCGGTCCTTCCATGGAGGAGATCGAGCGGGGGACGGGGAGATCTGACTTTGGCGCGGATCCGGGACAACTGGACCAGCTGGCGCGGCCGGGCGGTCGAGCCGCTCGTCCGCGAGGCGCTCGCCCGGATACTGCCGGACGACCGGCTGCCCGCGGCCCCTGCGGTGGGCGGCTACTGGACACGCACCAACGACATCGAGATCGATATTGTCGGGGCGGACCGCGCCCCCATCGCCAAGGAACTGCTCTTCGTCGGCTCCATCAAGTGGATGGAGCAATCCCCCTTCGACCGGCACGACCTGGCAGCCCTTCACCGGCACCGCGCCGCGCTCACCGACGAGCCCGTTCCAGTGGTGGCTGTCTCGCGCAGCGGAGTCGACTGTCCGGGGCTCGATGCCGCCTACGGCCCTGGCGAATTGCTGACCGCTTGGCCACTGTGAGCGGCGGATCGCCACCCTGGAACCCCCTCGCCCTGGTCGATCTGCCCACCCTCTATGGCAGCTGACTCCAAGAGCAGCCAGGCGGTAACTACGGCACGGCGGCGTACGCCAGGGAAGCGGTACCGCCGTGCCTGCTCTGGGGAGGGATGAGGGGCGCGTACCAAGTGAAGGCCGACTCTGCCTCGCGCATCCGCTCCTCCAAGCCTTCTGGAGTGTCGTCTTCGACGATCAACGGCCTCGGTGCCGGCCATGCCGCCACGGCGTAGAAACGGCGGTTGCCGAGGCTGTAGAGCACGCTCCAACCGGGCCATGTCTGATCGAGTAGTTCAGCCTCGGCGCGGGCCGGGCCATCCCACAGGCGGCGGTACACCTTGGTGTGAGCCTGGCCGTTACGGTGCCGTCCGGGGGCGCGGGCAGGCTGTCGCCGGATCATGAGATCACCCGCTTGGCGATCTCTTCCTGCCGGGCGACCTCGACCTTCAGCGCGTCGAAGGTGTCGGCATCCACGGTGGGTTCCGCCCCTGCGCGCAACGCGTCCCGGGGGAACGCCCAGCGTGACCTCGCCCATGCAGCCGCGCGTCACGCGGCCCTGATCGGTGGCAAGTGGTTCGACCTGGGCAACCGTCGCGAGGCGCACCGATGGTGGGCACAAGCCCGTCAGCTGAGCGAGCAGTCCGGTGATGATCTCCTGGCGTCGTGGCTGCGAGGCTGGGAAGCGGGTTACCGGCGACATGATCCGGATGAGGACCTCGACAGTGTGCTTCTTGTGGCACGCGAAGCACGTCGTCTCGCGGGAGATGCCCCCAGCGCGCCGCTCGTGGCCGCTCTCGGAGTCGAGGCTGCGATCCTTTCGACGATCGGGCGCCACGATGAGGCGATCACCGCGCTACGCCGCACTGAGGAGACATACGAGCGGCTGTCTTCCTCGGGAGACTCACGTCAAGGCCGTGCGCTGTGGTACGACCGAACACTGATCTACACGCTCGCGGGGGACACCAAGCGCGCCGAGGATGCCCGCCATACAGCCGAGAGCTTCTATCCGGCGGGGCATCGCACAGCGACCCTGCTCGCGCTCTATGGCGCCGCGCTCCACGCCCGCACCGATCCTGCCGAGGGCACGCATCGGGCGTTGCGACTCCTCGACGCGCTACCCACCGAGCGACGCGATACCCGAGTGATCTCAGCGGCCCATCTGATCATCGATGCCTTGCCGGAGAAGGCCCGCGCTCTGCCTTCGGCGCGGGAACTGCGCGCCCTGACGGTGGGTGCCCGGTCAGCCTGAGCCGGACACGACGGCGCCCCGCCGGTCGATAACCGGCCGCAGGTGGACGAACCGCGGCCGGGAGCTCTGCTTCAACGGCTGATTCTCGGATAAGTGAGTTGTCAACCACTTTGGGCCCCTACGCGTCGAATCGTCACAGCGTTTACGCTGACTCGGGAGGGCCCTCATGATCCGTCGCATTATCCGGAAACGACGTCCCGCACCTTCACTGGCGGGCATCAGCCTCGAAGAGGAGCTCGCCCTGTTGCGGGTCGAGCTCATGTACGGTCTGCGCGTCAATCGCGAGGCGTACTTGCGCAGGAAAGTGGACGAGCGCGAAGAGCTCGCCATGCGGGTGCGTGGGCAGGACGCCGCCACCATGCTCGAAGGCCTGCGTGGTTCGCTGGAGCGATCGGTGGCGCCCACGGTGGTCGATCTGCGTAGCAGGAGACGGCGCGACTTGGGGCAGGACCCAGAGCCTGCCTGAGGGCGCGCCACGCACCCGGCCGCAGGCCCCCTCACGGGCATGCGGCCGTTCGCGTGTTATACCAATTCCGCAGGTCAAAGAGAGTCCATGGCTGGTTTGGACAGGAATCCGTGGCCGCGGGGCTATGCCATTACCGGCCTCTGGCCTGGTCAAATGCCCATTTGGCAGGGGAAGTGACAAGAGTTGGCACTCCAGCGTGGCATACACAACCTGGTTTGCCCATGGACGGCGATGCCTGCAGCATGGGCGTGGCTTTCCTGGAACAATGGCGGAGACCGGTAGGGTGACTGCTTCACCGCGGATGATGGGGATCGGCAACGGACGACACCGCGCCAGCCCGGGGGATCGGCGCGAGCGGAGGCGTGATGGCTCGTAGGTCAACCGTCCAGCAGGGTCCTCGGATCCCTGGCGACCCCGAGCTTTCGGCTCGCCATGACATGGCCGACTTCGACGTGTCGCCTGCCCGCAGGCCGCGTCGTGGCGGCTGGTCTGGCGCCGGGGGGAGATGGCTGGTGTGGACCGGCCGTATCGTTCTTTGGGCGCTTATTATAGTTATCGTGGTCAATGGGGTCCGTGCCCCATTTGAGAGATTTACTCAGAGTGGCGCGGCGGCTCCGAACGAGGCGCCCGTGGCCAATCACGGATTCCCGGCCGACCGCGGCATGGCGTTCGCGGCCCAGTTCGCCGGCGTCTATCTGAATTTCACTCCCGCCGACGCGCCGAGCAGGGCGGGCAAGCTGGCCGCGTTCCTGGCGGACGGCATGGATCAGCAGATGGGCTGGGACGGCAACGGCAAACTGGCCGCCGTCGCGATCCAGCCGTACGACATCGAGGCCACCAGCGCCAGCGACGCGATCGTCACCGTGGCCTTCCAGTCGGGCTCCCGCCGGATGATGCTGTCGGTCCCGATCTACTACTCGGACGACGGCGGCGGCAGATTCGTCGTCTCCGGCCGGCCCGCCATACTGCCCGCGCCCGGCCGGGCCGACCTGCCTCAGCTCGCCAAGCCCGAGAACGACGACGCCGCAGCCGCCGAGCTCAAGCCGCAGCTGGAGGACTTCTTCAAGAACTACGGCTCAGGCGACACGACGGGGCTGCAGCGTTATGTCGCCCCGGGCAAGAGCATCGCGAGCTTCGGCGGCGCCTTCACCTTCGCCGAGCTCAAGGACATCGTGGTGCCTGTGGGGGGCGCCACCACTCGAGAGATCCAGGTGGTCGTGGTGTGGAGCGTGCCGAGTGGCGCGACGCCGTCGGCCGATCCGAACGCCACCGACGCCAACGCGGTCGGCGCCCGCCTGGAGCAGGCATATCGCCTCACCGTCGAGAAGCAGGGCGACAAATGGTACGTCGACGACATCCGCGGTGCCGGTCGGGCCGTTGGGTAGACGCACGAACGCCTTGTTGATCGGTACCCCCGGGAGGACAAAGAAGTGATCTTGAAAACGATAGTGCTCAACCTGATCGAAATGACGCCAACGCCCGCCCCCACCGGCATCGACTCCGAGGGGCTCGCCAACTTCCTGCGGGCCTTCTTCGCCCCGCTCTTCCTCGTCGTCGTCTCCGTGGTCGCGCTGTTCTTCCTCTTCACGCGCGAGATCACGAGGTTCGTGCAGTTCCTCATCCTGGCCATCGCCATCGGCGTGATCTTCTACGTGCCCAACATCATTGAGGTGACGGCGAAGGCGATCGCGGGAGCACTGGGCATCAAGTAAAGGATTGAGACCGCTCAAGGGCGGTCATTGTACGAGCGGGTGGAGAGGAGGACCGCGTGGACCTGCCCACGTATACCAATATCTGGCGAATTGAGAAGCGGCTCTACAAGCTGTACGACCTACGGCTGCCGATGCCCCTCCCGATCGTGTGGATCGGTGTGTTCGTCGGCGTCCTGGCTCCATGGTCCCTGCTCCTCATGCTCTTGCACATCCCTTTCGCCGCACCATGGCACGTGCTTTACCTGGTACCACCGGGTGTCGTCACCTGGCTGTCCACCCGCCCGGTGATCGAGAGCAAGCGCTTGACCGAGCTCCTGCAGTCGCAGCTGCGCTACGTGGGCGAGCCGCGGGCCTGGTGCCGGATGGCGCCGACTTCCGAGCCCGAGATGGTCACCTTCGCGGGACGCGTCTGGCAGGTCACGCCCAAGCGGGTCAAGGCGCCGCGCAAGGCACGCCAGCCCAAGCGTCGCGCCGAGCTGGAGATCGCCACCGAGACCAGGCGGGCCGTCGGCGCCGAGCCGGTGACCGGCCCACGCCAGGTCCGCCCCGCGGTCGCGGCCGCCGCCGCGGCGGCCGCCCAGGCCCCGGTCGCCGAGCCCAGGCCCGCCCGCCCCGGCTGGGGCTCGATCACGCGCCGCGGCACCGCGCCCGCCCTGGGCACCGAGCTCGCGGTCCAGCCGTCGGTACGACAGCCTGAGCCGTCCGTTCATCCGGACAAGACGCTCGCGATGGGCTCACGGTCGGCCAAGACGGGCTCGTCGGCGGACGAGACATCGGGTGTGGGGTCGAGGGTGGGCAAGACCGCTGAGAGCGGTTCACGGCCGACGGGGCCGCCACTGATCGCCGTACAGGGGGACGAGGGCGGCGAAGAGGTCGTCCAGGCGACCGGGAAGCCGATCGACAGAGGTAGCGAAGACGTCGCCCTGGTGGCCGAGAAGCCGATCGACAGGAGCGGCGAGGACGTAGCCCGGGTGGCCGGAAAGCCGATCGACACAGAGGCGCTGCGGCGGCTGCGTAGGTTGGCGGCGAGCGCCGACACGACGGCGTCCAGCGCCGACACGACGGCGTCCAGCGGGGCGGCACGCGCCGAGGTGACCCGCGCCGAGGCGGACCCTTCTGAGGCGGCCCCCTCTGAGACCGCGAGCGCTGAGACGGCGCCCGCTGACGCGACTCCCTCTGACGTGACCCCCTCCGACGGCGACGTGACCCCCTCCGACGGCGCCGGTCCCGAGGAGGTGCGCGCGGCCGGGGTGGATGAGGTGGCGCGTGACCAGCACAGGAAGGGGAAGCCGCCCAGGCAGAGCCCGCCGCTCGTGTTCCCGGACGTGCAACGGCTCTGGCCGCCGCTCAGCCCCGAAAGCAAGCCGGTGCGCTTCATCCGGCCGGTGACGCGCGACGACGAGGCCCCGAAGGCCGGGACGGCTCCCGTGGGGCGCGGCGAGCCCGCGACCACCGCGTCCGTCCACGACCCCGCGACCATCGCGTCCGTCCCCGACCCCGAGACCACCGCGTTTGTCGCCAAGTCCGCGACCACCGCGTCCGTCCACGAGATCGGCCCCGCCAAGAGCGAGCGGGCCCGTCAGGAGAACGGCCCGGCGAAGGGCGAGCGCGGCCGTCAAGGGGCCGGCCCCGCGAAGGGCGAGCGAGCCGCGCCGGCAAGCGACCGCGACAGCGGGATGTCCGCGAGCGACCGCGACAGCGGGATGTCCGCGGACGAGGCAGTGGGCGGCGGGCCGTTCGAAAGCGAGCAGAGTGAGCAGGTCGTGCGGGCGCCCGTGGCCAGGCAGATCACCCAGGGGCCCACGCCGGGCGAGCGGGTGCGGCGGGTCGAGTCCGTGGTCGGCCGCGACTCCGGTGGCTGGCGGCGGATCGCGCAGGTGGTCGTCGGCGGCGGCAGCGTGCGGACCGATGGATCGGAGATCGACGAGGCCCGGACCAGGGCGGTGTTCAGCGGCAGTCGCCGGGTCGTGGTGCTCGGCTGCACCGGTGGCGCCGGGCAGAGCACGACCGCGCTGATGCTGGGGCACACCTTCGCCCAGTATCGCGACGACCGGGTCGTGGCCATCGATGCCAACATCGGTGGCCACACCCTGACCAGCAGGATCGACCCGGAGACCCCCGAGACGCTGGCCTCGTTGCTGGCGGGGCTCGAGCGGGTCAGTGGCTACCTGACCATGCGGGGCTACACCACGCGCACCGGGTCGGGGCTGGAGGTGATCGGCGCCGACACCGACGCGGACGCCGAGCAGCGGCTGTCCGACCGGACGCTGTTCTCCGACCACCGGCTGGGCCAGGCCATGCACCTGCTCGACCGGCACTACAAGCTGGCCGTCATGGACCCGGCCGCCGCGCTCGCGGCTCGCGTGCTTCCGTACGCCGACCAGCTGGTCCTGGTGGTCCCCGCGAGTGAGGAGGCGCCCGAGGCGGTGGCGATGACGTACGAGTGGCTCGACGGGCACGGCTGCGCGGACCTGCGCAGGCGGGCGGTCATGGTGGTCAACGGCGTGAGCAGGCGTTCGATGGCCGACGTCGAGCAGGCGGAGTCGGTGGCCAGCGGCAGGTGCCGGGCCATCGTCAGGGTCCCCTGGGAGGACGACCTGGCGCCGGGCGGCGACGGGGTGGTCGATCCTGGGCAGTTGCGCGCGGCCGGGCGGCGGGCCTACCTCGCCCTCGCCGGGGTCGTGGTCGCGGGCTTTGCGGCACAGACGGTCCGTCCGAGCGAAGAGGAGTTGGCGAGTGACCCCCCGGGCACGAGAATCGGTGAGCGATAAGTGAACATGCGAGCAGGCCTGACTTGTTCATGCGCCGAGGGGGCGGCATGAGCAGGGGGTCCCGAGCGCATCAGCGCCTGGCGGTCCGCTATTTCGACGACCGCATCCTGCTCACCAACACCTGCGCATGGGCGTATTTCCGCCTTCCGACGATCAGCTACGAGTTCGTCACGCCCGAAGAGCGTGAGGCGCTGGCCACCAACATCACGATCGCGCTGGCCACGATCCGGATGCCCGACGCCGAGGTACACCTGAGGGTCGCGCACCGCACCTATCCCGCGGCCGAATGGGCGATGACGCTCAACGCCACCTCCGACGAGGGGCCGGGCTGGCGCGACTATCTGGAGGAGATGTACCGGCACGTCTGGGCCAAGGACTTCTGGTCCAAGGAGGTCTACATCGGTGTCCGCCTCGGCCCTCGGGGCAAGCAGGTGGGCGCGGGCGTGCTGGGGCAGCTCTTCGGCTTCTACCAGCGTACGGAGAAGGCGCTCGGGCTCGAGGACGACCAAGTGCCGGAAGGCGAGATCGGCAGATGGACCGAGCAGGCCGAACGGCTGGGCCGGGCACTCGCCTCCAGCGCCCTCTACGCCAGGCATGCCACCTCCGTGGAGGTGGCGTGGCTGTTCCAGCACTCGGCCGCGGGCGCGCTCGGTGATCCGCCGCCGTCGGCGAGCCCGAAGCGGCGCTGGGGCAAGGGCGAGATCGAGTCGCTGGTCGAGGGTGAGATCCACAACGGCAGGTCGCTGCTGCGCATCGTGCAGCCGCAGGGCGACTCCTATGTCGCGCAGCTGTCGTTCGCCCGTTTCCCGGACATCATGCCGTTCCCGGACGGCGAGCCGTGGTTGCACTTCGCCGATCAGTTGCCCTTCCCCGTCGAGATCTCGTCGAGGATGCGGCTGATCCCGCCGGTCAAGGCGTCGAAGGACGTCGCGCGCAAGCTCGCGCACGCGCGCGACATGGACATCCACATCCGCGAGGCCGGCGCGGAGGCGCCGCTCGCGCTCGCCGAGCAGATCGACGCGGCCCGCATGCTGGAGCACGGCATCACGAAGGAGCGGCTGCCCTTCGTGTACGGCTGGCACCGGCTGATCGTGTCGGCCCCGACCGAGGACCTGTGCGTACAGCGGGTCGAAGCGGTCGTCGAGCACTACCGTGACATGGGCATCGACGTGGTCAGCTCGACGGGCGACCAGTTCTCGCTGTTCTGCGAGGCGCTGCCGGGAGAGAAGGTCAGGGTCAACGCCTACGCCCAGCGGCAGCCGCTGCGGACGATCGCCGGCGGCATGGCCACGGCGACCGTGGACCTGGGCGACCGGCTGGGCGACGGCAGCGAGGGCTGGCTCGGGCCGTACATCGGGGAGACCGTCGGCAGGGCCCGCAGCATCGTGCACTTCGACCCGCTCGTCGCGGCCACCCGCAACCGGCCGACGGCCATCGCGATCACCGGCGAGCCCGGTGGCGGCAAGACCACGCTCGCGCTGCTGATGATCTATCAGATGGCGCTGCGCGGCGTCACCGTCGCCGTGATCGACCCCAAGGGCGACGCCGAGTCGCTGGTACAGCTGCTGCAGAAGCGCGAGCGCAAGGCCCGCGTCATCCCGCTCGGCTCGGCCGCGCCCGGCCTGCTCGACCCGTTCTCGTTCGGCGACGACATCGCGGCCAAGAAGACCATGGCCACGGAGACGCTGCGCCTGCTGCTGCCCCGGATGTCGGAGGAACGCGAGTCGGCGATGATCCAGGCCGTCGCGGCCGTGTCCAACGGCGTGGACCCCTCGCTCGGCAAGGTGGTGGAGTTCCTGGAGCAGTCCACGGACGCCGCCTCCAAGAACCTCGGCGCCGTACTCCGGTCCATGTCGGAGATGCGGCTGGCCAAGCTCTGCTTCGACCCTTCAGGCGGCGACCAGGTCGACACCGAGGGCTGGACCACCGTGTTCACGCTCGGTGGCCTGACGCTGCCCGACGTGGCCACGGGCCGCGACGACTACTCCTACGAGCAGCGGCTGTCGGTCGCGCTGCTCTACCTGGTCTCCCAGTTCGCCCGGCGGCTGATGAACAGCCTGGACCGCCGTGCGCCCAAGGCGATCTTCTTGGACGAGGCATGGGCGATCACGTCCACGCCGGAGGGTGCGAAGCTGGTGCCGGAGGTCAGCCGCATGGGTCGTTCCCGCAACACCGCGCTGGTGCTCGTCTCACAGAATGCCGGTGACCTGCTGAACGAGCAGGTCACCAACTGTCTGTCCTCGGTCTTCGCGTTCAGGTCCACCGAGCGGGTGGAGGTCGATCACGTGATGTCCCTGCTGGGCGTGGAGGCATCGGAAGAGCACAAGGCGGTGCTGAGATCGCTCGGCAACGGCGAATGCATTTTCCGTGATCTGGATGGCAGGGCGGGCCGCATCGGAGTAGACCTGATCTCCGAAGATCTGCTCCGCTGGCTCGACACCAATCCGACACACGACAAACCCAGCGACAACGGGCATCATGATCTTCAAGGGGGAGTGGGCGGCAGAGCGCAGGAGGTGCGGTCATGAAGATCCGGCTACCCAGGCGGCTCGCGCTCGCTCTGGCCCTGCTCGTGAGCATCCTCGTGGTGCCGATCGTGGTGGGCGCGCTCTCACCCGCCACCGCCGCGGGCCCCTGCGACCTGTCCGGCGCGCTCGCTCCTGAGGTGATCGGCAGCGGCTCCGACGGCATGATGCAGGCGCCCGTTCCCGAGGGCGGCGCGGCGGCGGCGCCGACCACCAACTACGCCCAGTTCGGCATGAGCGGCCAGTTCTGGCACACCTACGACCTGGGCTGCTCTGACTTCGCCGCGGTGCTCGGCAACACCTGGGCCAACACGATCTTCCTGTGGGCCAAGGCGATCGACCGGGTGACCATCACCACCTACCAGGCCGCGGCTACGGAAGGGCCGCTGCAGTCCATCAAGGACGTGGTCGATGACATCGTGACGAACCTGTCCAACGCGATGTACTGGCCGCTGCTCCGGCCGATCGTCATCCTCGGCGCCATCTGGCTGGCCTGGTACGGACTGATCCGCAAGCGGGCCACCACCACCGCCGAAGGCGTGATCTGGATGGTGCTCGCGGTCACGGTCGCGACCTGGTTCTTCAGCAGGCCCGGCGACTTCACCGGCCTCGGCACGATCGTCACGGACAAGACGGGCGAGGTCGTCAACTCGGCCTTCTCCGGCCTGCCCGGCGCGGGCGGCGCCTCCTGCCTGCCCGGCCCCGGCCAGACGAACCCGGAGGTCAAGGCGGGCGGCTACGGCCAGACCGGCACGCCCGGGGTCGACCAGAACGCCGAGGCGCTGTGGTCCACGCTGGTCTGCAAGCCGTGGCTGATGGGCCTGTTCGGCACCGCCGACCCCAACCAGCCGATCGTGCGCGACTTCGGCCGTACGATGCTGGAGACACAGTCGATCCCCGCCGCGACGGCCGATCAACCGGCGCCGGACGTCGGCGCGCATCAGGCGAAATACGCCGAGATCGCCGAGAAGCTCAAGAACGACTCCCGCTACATGATCTTCTCTGGCCGCGACTGGACCAGCAGGCTCGGCGTGGCCATCGGCGCGCTGATCGCCGCCCTGGTCGCCGGGGTGCTCATCTTCCTGGTCGCGGTCTCGCTGCTGGTCCTGAAGGTCGGCTTCCTGCTGCTGCTCATCCTCGGGCCGGTGTTCCTGCTGATCGGCGTGCATCCGGGCAGCGGGCGGATCATCGCCATGCGCTGGGTGGAGATGCTGATCGGCACGCTGCTCCGGCAGGCCGTGCTCGCGCTCGTGCTCGGCGTGCTGGTGTACGGCTACGCGCTGATCATCTCGACCGCCATGCCGTGGGGGCTGCAGATCCTGTTCATGGCGCTGCTGACGATCGCGGTGTTCTTCTACCGGCGGCCGTTCCAGCATCTGTTCGCCTCGATGAACGGGCACACGCTGACCACGCGCATGCTCGGCGACGCCGCCTCCTCCTCCGTACTCGAGCGGTCGTCTTCGGCGCTGCCGCCGGTGGCGGCGGCCAGGATCGGCCGCTGGGGTGCGCGCAAGGCCGAGCCGCTCATCCAGGCGGCCGCGATGGGCGCGTCGGCGGGCACCGCGGCGGCGGCGTCCACGGTCGCCCAGGGCCGGGCCCGTGGGCAGGAGACCGCTGAAGGCGCGGCCGCGTCCGGCACCCGGGTCCCCGCCACGGCCGCGCCGCTGAACACCGACCAGCAGGGTGGTAAGGCCGCGGGCCGGCAGGTGCCGGCACCGCGTGCCGGGGCCGCGCCGCCGCTCAACCTGAGCGGCACGCCGACCCGCACCCGTGGCACTCCGCCGCCCGGCGGGGCGCGGACGTCGGGCGGCTCGTCAGGTGGCGCGTCAGGTGGGTCCGCCGCCGGTGCTGGGAGCGTCGGTGGCGGAAGCGTCGGCGCGGGGAGTGGCGGGGCCGGTGGAGGTGGCTGGTTCGGCGGGCGTTCCGGGGGTGGCTGGGCGTCACGCCGTGGCGCGGGTGGGTCTGGCGGCTCCGGCGGCTCCAGGTCGGGTGGTACGCGGTTCGGCGGGTCGGGCGGCTCCAGGTCGGGCGGGTCAGGGTCGGGTGGATCCTGGCTGAGTGGCTCCGGTCGTTCGGGTGGCTCTGGTGGCTCGGGCGGTTCGGGGGGTTCCGGCGGTTCTGGCGGGTCCCGGTCGGCGAGTCGTGGTTCGTCGGGCGGCGGGATGTTCGGTGGTGGCGGTTCAGGCGGTTCAGGCGGTCGGCGCCAGGCCGACGAGCCGAAGGGCCGTTCCTCCGAGGCACCGCCGCTCTGGCTGCCGAGCAGCCGCCGTGGCAGTGGCTCCGGTGAGGGCGAGCCGTCCGTGCCGTTCTGGCTCAAGCCCAGCAACCCGGACAGGGACTGATCATGGCGCAGCCGGGTGACAGGCGGGGCGTCGCCTTCGCCGCCATCGTGGTGGTCATCGCCGCCGTCGGCATCTACCTGACGATGTGGCCGGACTCCGGCGAACCGGACGCGGGGCAGGCGTCCGCGGGCCACACCACGACCGTCTCACCGGCCGCGCCGAGCAAGCCGCTGGCGACCGCCAGCGGCAAGCCGTTCGACATCTACTCCTACCTGCCGATGACCAAGGAGCAGCTCGCCGCGGCGGCCGACCTGGCCGAGCGGTTCACCGCCGCGTACGGAACGTTCCGCTACGACGAGGAGCCCTCGGCCTATGTGGATCGGGTCAAGGTGTTCACCACCGCCGAGTTCGGCAACGTGCTCGCCAGGACGCGCACCTCGCCCGGCACCGTCGAGCGCGACCGCGCCGACGAGCTCGTGGCGGCGGGGACGGCCAAGATGAAGGAGATCAGGCAGGTCGAGAAGTCGTCCATCGTCTTCGTGGTGACCGGCACGCAGCAGATCACCGCCAAGAGCGGCAACAAGCAGCTCGTGGACGACTACGCGGTCACAGTGAGTCAGATGGGCTCCGACTGGCGGGTCTTCGACCTGCAACCCGCCGACGAGGGCCAGGACGGAGACACCCAGGGGTGAACACCTCCCGCGCTCGCGTCGCCCTGGCGGTCGGAGCCGCCGGGGTGCTGCTCCTCGCCGTCGTCATCATGTCGCCGATGCTCATGACCTCGATCCCGTCGTTCCTCGGCAGCGGGAGCACCGCCCGTACTGACTGCGTCAACGGCGACACGCCCGTACAGGAGGTGTCCGACACCGGCGCCTCCGACATCCCGGCCGACTACCTGGAGCTGTACAAGAAGTTCGGCACGAAGATCGGCGTCCAGTGGAACATCCTGGCCGCCGTCGGCAAGCGGGAGACCGACCACGGCCGCTCGAACATGGCGGGCGTCAAGAGCGGCACCAACTCCGCGGGCGCGGCCGGGCCGATGCAGTTCCTGATCGGCACGTGGGGCGGCAAGGCGCAGATCGCGATGTCGTCGAAGTTCAACGGGTACGCCTCCGACGGCGACGGTGACGGCGTGGGTGACATCTACAACCCCGCCGACGCGATCATGGGCGCCGCGAAGATGCTCAAGCGCAACGGCGCTCCGGAGAAGGTACGGCAGGCGCTGTTCATCTACAACCGCGCCTGGTGGTACGTCGACCAGGTCGAGCAGATCGCCAAGGGCTACGCCAAGTCCGGTGCCGTCGAGGTGCCGCCGCAGGCCGACGAGGCCTGTGACGATCCGCTGGTCGAGGCCGCGCCGAGTGACGTGGTGGCCAAGATCCTGGAGTTCGCGCTGGCCCAGCGCGGCAAGCCGTACCTGTGGGGCGGGACCGGGCCCGACGCGTTCGACTGCTCGGGCATCATCTACGCCGCCTATCGGGCGGCGGGGCTGTCGATCCCGCGGACCACGTTCACGCAGTGGCCGTTCGGCGTGAAGATCCCGCAGGGTGACGAACAGGCGGGCGACCTGGTGTTCTTCAACGCAGGACCGGGCACGGGGCCGAACAACCCCGGGCATGTCGGAATGATCGTGTCGAAGGGCAAGATGGTGGAGGCCCGCTGCACGCTGTGCGGGCCGATCAAGGTGACGACGTATCAAGCGCGCGGCAATATTATGGGTTTCACCCGTCCGTTACAGAACCCCGACGTGCTCGAACAGCTCAAGAAGCTGCAGAATGCCGCACTATGACAGAGATCGCGGTGGTGGCATGACAGTGATCGTGGTGACGGCATGACGGTGATCGTGGTGGCGGCGGTGATCGTCTCCTCGGATGGGTGCGTACTCGCCGCGCAGCGGGCCGAGCCGCCCGCCCTCGCCGGCGGGTGGGAGTTCCCGGGCGGCAAGGTGGATCCCGGCGAGAGCGAGATCGAGGCGCTGATCAGGGAGTGCCGTGAGGAGCTCGGCGTGACCGTGTCCGTGGGCGCGCGGGTGGGCGGCGACTGGCCGCTGTCGGAGGGGTATGTCATGCGGGCCTGGCTGGCCGCCTTGGCCTCGGGCGTGCCGGAGGCCAAGGAGCATCTGGCGCTGCGGTGGCTCGGGCCTGATGAGTATTACGACGTGGCTTGGCTCGGGGCGGATCTGCCGGTCATGAAAGCCGTGGAAGATCTGCTTCGACAGGGTTAACCATCTCCTCTGGGTGACATAACGATTACTGAGAGTAATGTCACGCGGCCTGAGGGGAGGCGACGTGGTCAGACATGGCTGGATCGTGGCGGGGGCACTGGCCTTCGCGGGGGCGTCGGTTTTGGCGGGCATCGAGTGCGAGCCCGTGGCAGCCGAGGTCTTCCGGGCCGCTGGAGGAGCTGGGCTCGCGCTGGTCTTCGAGCGACTGGGCGATGCGGGCGAGATCGGGCGATGGGCACGTACGGGGGATACCCTGCGGTTTCGGGTGAGCCTGGAGGGGATGGGGCGCGACGCCCGGCTCGCGGTGGCGACCAGCCCGGCACCGGCGCTGACGTCGATGACGTGCCCCAGCTTGCCCGCTGGTGAGCTGTTGGACGCGGACCCGGGAGTCGTAGGCGGGCCGGGGGATCGGGCGGTTGAGGGGCGGGCGGTCCCAGGCGGGCTGGCGGTTCCGGGCGGGCAGGTCCCGGGCGGGCTGGCCGTTCCGGGCGGGCAGGTCCCGAGTGGGCTGGCCGTTCCGGGTGGGCTGGCGGTTTCGGGTGGGCTGGCGAGCGATGGGCAGGTTGCGGGCCGGGAGGTTGCGCGCGGGCCGGGTGTGAGTGGGCAGGCGACCGCCGGGCAGGCTTTGCCGGACGGTGCTTTGGCGGCTCGGACCGCCGCGCTGAACGCGCTCGCCGCTGGGGAGGCGGCTGACGGACAGGCTTCGGCGGGTGGGCGACCGGTCGACGGGGTGACGGCGCCGAGAGGTGTGCTGGCGTCCGGGCCATCGTCGGCGCTGGCCGTGTCGCTGAGGACCGCGCTGGTGCCGACCTCGCCAGTGGTCAGCGCGCCGGATGCGACAGCACGGGGTGTGACCGCGCCGGGTGTGAGCGCGTCCGGTGAGACGCACCCAGGTGGCGGAGTCGCGCCGGGCGGGGTGGCGTCGGATGCGGTCCCTGGGGCGCGGGTGTGTGCGCTGGGTGATGTGGCGGGGGATCGGTCGGTGGACGTGCTGCTCACGGTGCCGCGCGGGCCGAAGGAGGTCGTGCTCACGGCGGCGGCTCGGGCACGTGACACGGGCGGCGGTGTCGCGACCGTCGTCGGCTCGACCACGACCCCCGTCAAGGAGCCAGTGAGCGCGCCTGTAAGAGCGAGCGGCAGGCCGGCGGTGCCTGTGGCGACCCTGCCGCAGGGGACGAAGGCGTCCGCCCAGACCCTGCCGCAGGGAACGAAGGCGTCCGCCCAGACCCTGCCGCAGGGGACGAAGCCATCTGCCCAGACCCTGCCGAAGGCGACGCGCGGACAGGGGGTGGTGCGTGGGGAGTCCGCCGAGGACAGAGCGGGGACGTTCGTCGAGATCCCGCGTGGTGACGTCACGCTGAGTGGCCGAGCGGTGCGCGTCCAACGCGGCGCCGAGGACGCTCGCCCGGACGAGACGGCGGTCGCCGGAAGGGTACGCCCTGGAAACGGGCATACCACGAAGTCCCATCTGCGGATGGTCTCAGCCGGTCATACGCACCCGTCCAGTGCCGTACGGAACGGGACGGCCGTCCAGGTCCCGGCGCCTGAGCTGCGGCGCGAGCCCGCACTGACGCTGCCCCAGGCCCCCCAGGTCCTTCCTCCGCCGACATCGGGGGTCGGCACTCCGGGAGTGGGCGGCACTCCAGGAGTCATCGGCGGCACTTCGGGAGTCGGTACCGGCGGCATGCCGAGAGCCGGGGCTCCAGACCTGGGCACCCCACAGAGCGGTACCCCAGCAGGTGGCACTCCGGGACTTGGGACTCCGGGTTTCGGTGCCGGTGCGGGAGCCGGGTGGGGAGCCATGACATCGGCTGAAGAAGTTGGGCCGCCCCTGCCTTTCGCCATTCCCGGTAACCGCTTTGAACCGGCCGAACGGGTGAATCCCCTGGCAGGCGTACGCGGACTGCCATGGGTCGCCGGCGGGATCGCGGTGCTGCTCGGTGGGCTGTGGCTGGTCGCTAGGGCACAACGGGCGCGATTGCGACGAAAGGTGTTGTAATTCCGTCTTTACTGTTAGTTTTACCCGGCTAGGATTTCCTTGACCATGGTTTCGGGGACTGCGCGGAGGGCACAGGTGGCACGTACGCGAGCGACGGCCGTGTCCGCACTGATTCTGGCCTTAGGGCTGACGGGTGCCGGTGCGGTTCCCTTCGTCATCCAGAGCGCGAGCGCCTCCGCAGTCGCCTACGACCCCGCCGTCGAGCCCTGCGATGCCGGCGAGGTGTGCGACATCACGCCGGAGACCACCGTCACGGTCACCACGACGCTGGAAACCCCCACTCCGGACCCGGAAACGACGATCACCAAGACCGTCACCGCGCCCACGAAGACGACGACGAAGACGAGCACCCCGAAGCAGTCGAAGACGCCGAGTTCGACCCCCAGTACGCCCAAGACCACGCCCTCGCCGCTGCAGCCGTTAACGTCGCAGAGCGTAGAGGTGCCGGCCGCGACCACTCCCTCGTCCACGCCCGAGCCCACGGACACGGGCGTGGTCCTGCCGACCGTGGCGTCCGTGGAGACCCCTTCGACGACGCCGTCGCCGAGCTTGACGGAGAGCTCGACGGAGGAGTCGGTCCCGCTCGAGCTGCGTAACGCGGCCCCCGAGTACGACCAGCGGACGCTGACCCAGCAGCTCAGCATCCCGGCGCTCGTGCTGGTGCTGCTGGTGCTGTTCGCGGTGCTCATCTTCGAGGGGCGACTGCGCCGGATGGCCCACGCGGCGGCCGTGCGCAAGGCGGGCCTGCCGGGCGGCCCGGGTCAGCCCGGCTTCCCGGGAGCCCCTGGTGGTTTCCCGGGAGCCCCCGGTGGACCGGGAGGGAGCGGCTATCCGGCAGGTCCCGGCTATGCCACTGCCGGTTTCGCGGCGCCCGGTTATCCGGGCGGTACGGCGTACGCGCCGATCATCAGCTTCGTCCCCGTACAGACCTATCCAGGGGGACAGGTCCAGTACGGCGCGGTCTACCAGGACCCGAACATGCACGGCCAGCCCGGCTACGGTCCGGCGCAGCCGCCCATGGCGGCGGGCGAGCCTGTGGTGCTGCATCCGGACGAGTTCGACACCTTCAGCCAGGAGCCGACCAAGTCCGACTTCGATGCCTTCAGCCGGCCCGAGCCTGAGGGGGAGTCGTACCGGGCTCCGTTCGAGGCTCTGGTCCCGGCTGAGCAGCCGCCCGCGGACATCCCGCCCGGTGGTGCCGGTCCGTACGAAGACTCGCCTGAGCGCCCGCTGGGCGCCGCCTCGGCCGCCGAGACCGGCGACGCCGAGCCGTGGCAGAGCATCGGCCAGCCCCGACCTGGTGCCGAAGGACGTGGTATCGAAGGGCCTGGTAGCGAAGGGCTGCGCACAGAAGAGCTTGGCGAAGGACCTACAGCCGGAGGGCCTACCCTCGAAGGGCCGCTCGCCGACGAGTCGCCCGCCGATGTGACCGCCATCCAGCCGCTGCCTCCGCAGAAGCCCAAGCGCCGCTGGGGACGTCGCTCGTAACGCTGTCGTACGATTTCGCGACTGTTGTCGTTATCTGGGGAGAGCGTGAAGGCACGTAAGGCAAGTGTCCGAGCTCGCCACCGATCGGCACGTCGTCCACGGCCTGGCCACGCGTGACCATTACGGCCGGCGCATGGCCTCCCGCCTCAGACAGCGGCGCGCTCCGCGCGGAACCTACAGTCACGTACGGGTGACGAGCTTGTCGAAGGCGCGGTCCGAGAGCAGCCGGTGGACTCTCAGCAGGAGGTTGGCCAGGTAGCCGACGGCGTACCGCGGCTTGGGGCTCTTGGCGTCGATGGCCGTGCGGATGGTCTGGGCGACCACGAAGGGGTCCGAAGCCTTGTTCTTCCCGGCGAAAGCCGCTTCCGCGCGGTCCGCCATCGCGTTCGCGACGGAGGCGTAGGCGCCTTCGCCGGAGATCTCTCTCAGGTCGTGGGGAGTGCTCGACTCGAACTCCGTCTTGATGAGGCCGGGCTGGACGACCACCACCTTGATGCCGAAGCGGCCGACCTCCTGGCGCAGGGTGTCGGAATAGCCTTCCAGGGCGTGCTTCGAGGCGTGGTACCAGGCGCCGAGCGGGAGCGAGATCACCCCGGCGATCGAGGAGACGTTGACGATCGCGCCGGAGCGGCGCTCGCGCATGCCTGGCAGGACCAGCTGGATCAGGCGGGCGGGCCCGAACAGGTTGACCTCGAACTGGTGGCGCGCGGTGTCGAGCGGCACGTCTTCGGCGGCCCCGTACACGCCGACGCCGGCGTTGTTCACCAGCACGTCGATGCGCGACTGCTCGGCGAGGACGGTGTCGACGACGCGTCGCAGGTCCTCCTCCTTGGTGACGTCCATCGCGAGGGTGTGGCCGCCGGCCTCGCGGATGTCCTCCATCCGGTCGACGCGCCGGGCCACGCCGTACACCGTGTGGCCGGCACGCAGCAGTTCGAGTGCGGTGGCGTGGCCGATGCCGGCCGACGCGCCTGTGACGAGGCAGATCTTGGCTGCCATGGAACGACCTTTCATCAGGGGTGCGCGGCGTAGAGCCACTTCCGGTACGGCGGTATCAGGGCTTCTAAGGCGGCGATGATCTCCGCTGCTGCGGCGGCGATCACCTGCGGGTCAGGCTGCTCGGCCGGCTCGTACGCGTGCCGGACGATGTGCGCGAGCACCCTGGCCTTGGCTTCAGGGTCCGGCTCGTCGGGCACCGTGATCACGGTGCCGAGGAGGTAGAAGCTCGCCTGCGTCGCGGTCAGGCCGTAGATCAGGTGCTCGACGTCGTCGCGGAGCAGGCCGTGCCGGAGCATCACCTCATGGAAGCGCGCGGTGGCGAGCAGCTCGTGGCTGCGTGTCGCGCTGTCCGCCATCCTGCCTTCGAGCAGCGGCAGGTTGCCGGCGAGGAGCGCCCGCAGCACCGGCCGGCGGCAGCTCACCAGGAACAGCGTGCTGAGCATGCGGTGGGGCAGCACCGCGGCCGAATCGCGGCGCAACTCCGCCAGCAGCGTCTCGACGTAGATGATGGCCTCGCGTACGAACAGGGCCGCGAAGAGCTGCTGTTTGGTACGCCAGTGCAGGTAGACGGTGCCCTTGCCGATGCCGGCCCGCTGGGCGATGTCGTCGATCGTCACCTTGCGAACGCCGAGGCGCACGGTCAGCTCGGCCGCCGCGTCGAGGATCCGGTCGGCGCGGTCGGCCGCCTCGCTCGGTCTTCCCAACGCCATCGTGCGACCTCCGTGTGACTTGTTGACCACTTTAGCAAAAGAAGTCATAAAGTCACGCGGCCCTGAGAAAAAGGCCGGTGAGGGGAGCCCTCACCGGCCTGATTCGGTACGACGGTCAGTACGACGTCACTTGGCGCGCTTGAAGATCTTGTTGCCCAGCCACACGATCGGGTCGTACTTGCGATCGGCCACGCGCTCCTTCATCGGGATGAGCGCGTTGTCGGTGATCTTGATGTGCTCGGGACAGACCTCGGTGCAGCACTTGGTGATGTTGCAGTAGCCCAGCCCGTGCTCCTCCTGGGCTGATTCCTGCCGGTCCGCCACGTCGTACGGGTGCATGTCGAGCTCCGCGATGCGCATGAGGAAGCGCGGCCCGGCGAAGGCGGGCTTGTTCTCCTCGTGGTCACGGATGACGTGGCAGATGTTGTTGCACATGAAGCATTCGATGCACTTGCGGAACTCCTGGGACCGCTCGACGTCGACCTGCTTCATCCGGTACTCGCCCGGCCGCACACCCTCCGGCGGGGTGAAGGACGGGATTTCTCGTGCTTTTTCGTAGTTGAACGAGACGTCGGTGACGAGGTCCTTGATGACGGGGAACGTACGCATCGGCGTGACGGTGATCGTCTCGTCCTCGGTGAAGGTGGACATCCGCGTCATGCAGCCCAGCCGGGGCTTGCCGTTGATCTCCATCGAGCAGGAGCCGCACTTGCCGGCCTTGCAGTTCCAGCGGACCGCCAGGTCCGGCGCCTGCGTGGCCTGCAGACGGTGGATGATGTCGAGGACGACCTCGCCCTCGTTCACCTCGACGGTGAAGTCCTCGAGCTTGCCCTCACCGCCCTCACCGCGCCATACCTTGAACTTTGCCTTGTAGCTCATGACTTTGCGATCCCGTCGAACTCGGTCATCTCTTCGTCGGTGAGGTATTTCGCCAGCTCGTCCCGGTCGAACAGCTTGATCAGGTGGTCGGCCATCGTAGGCTGCACCTTCTCCTCGACCGAGACGGACGAGCCGTCCTCCGTCGAGCAGACGAGCAGCTTGCGGCGCCACGCCGGGTTCATGCCGGGGAAGTCGTCGCGGGTGTGCCCGCCGCGGCTCTCCTCGCGCAGCAGCGCGGCCCGCGCCACGCACTCCGAGACGAGGACCATGTTGCGCAGGTCGATCGCGAGGTGCCAGCCGGGGTTGTAGATCCGCGAGCCGGCCGCGCCGACCAGCTGCACCCGCTCCTTGAGCTTCTCCACGGCCTCCAGGGCCTCGGAGACCTCTTCGGCCTTGCGGATGATGCCGACGAGTTCGTTCATCGTCCGCTGGAGCTCGTGGTGCACCTCGTAGGGGTTCTCGCCGGAGCGGCCCAGCGGCGCCAGCGCCTCGGCGTGCGCCTCCTCCACGAGCTCCTGGGCCACCTTGGGCCTGGCGGGCAGGCCGTCGATGTACGCGGCGGCTCCGGCACCCGCTCGGCGCCCGAAGACCAGCAGGTCGGACAGCGAGTTGCCGCCCAGGCGGTTGGAGCCGTGCATGCCGCCCGAGACCTCGCCCGCGGCGAAGAGCCCCGGCACGGCCGCCGCGCCGGTGTCGGCGTCGACCTCGACGCCGCCCATGATGTAGTGGCAGGTCGGGCCCACCTGCATGGGCTCGGCGGTGATGTCGACGTCGGCCAGCTCCTTGAACTGGTGGTGCATCGACGGCAGCCGCCGCTTGATCTCCTCGGCCGGGAGCCGGCTGGACACGTCGAGGAAGACGCCGCCCTGGGGAGAGCCGCGCCCCGCCTTGACCTCGGAGTTGATCGCCCGAGCCACCTCGTCACGCGGCAGCAGCTCCGGGGGACGGCGGTTGTTGGCCTGGTCGGTGTACCAGCGGTCGCCCTCCTCCTCGCTGGTGGCGTACTTGTCCTTGAACACCTCGGGGATGTAGTTGAACATGAAGCGCTCGCCATTGGAGTTGCGCAGCACGCCGCCGTCGCCGCGGACCGACTCGGTGACGAGGATGCCGCGTACGGACGGCGGCCAGACCATCCCCGTGGGGTGGAACTGGATGAACTCCATGTTGATCAGCTTCGCGCCGGCCAGCAGGGCCAGGGCGTGGCCGTCGCCGGTGTACTCCCAGGAGTTGGAGGTGACCACGTAGGACTTGCCGATGCCGCCGGTCGCGAGCACGACGGCGGGCGCATCAAAGACCACGAAATTTCCGGACTCGCGCCAGTAGCCGAAGCCACCCGAGATGCGGTCGCCGTCCTTGAGCAGGCGGGTGACCGTACATTCCGCGAAGACCTTGATGTAGGCCTCGTGATCGCCGTGCGTCTCGAAGTCCTCCTGCTGGAGCGCGACGACGCGCTGCTGCAGCGTGCGGATCAGCTCCAGCCCGGTGCGGTCGCCGACGTGGGCCAGCCGGGGGTACTCGTGCCCGCCGAAGTTACGCTGGCTGATCTTGCCGTCCTTGGTGCGGTCGAACAGCGCGCCCCACGCCTCCAGCTCCCAGACCCGGTCGGGGGCCTCCTTGGCGTGGAGTTCGGCCATCCGCCAGTTGTTCAGGAACTTGCCGCCCCGCATGGTGTCACGGAAGTGCACCATCCAGTTGTCGTCTGAGTTGACGTTGCCCATCGCGGCGGCCGCGCCGCCCTCGGCCATGACCGTGTGGGCCTTGCCGAACAGCGACTTGCAGACGATCGCCGTCCGCTTGCCCTGCTGGCGGGCCTCGATGGCGGCCCGCAGCCCGGCGCCGCCCGCGCCGATGACGACGACGTCGTATTCGTGACGCTCGATTTCCACAGAAAGATCCTTAAGCGAACGGGAAGGCGATGATGCCCTTGGCGACCAGGCGGACGTAGAGGTCGGCGCCCATGACGGAGAACATCGAGGCCCACGCGAGTGGCTGGTGCTTGGCGTTGAGCTTGGAGACGAAGGTCCAGGCCCGGTAGCGAAGCGGGTGCCGGGAGAAGTGGTTGAGCCGGCCCGCGGTGATGTGCCGGCACGAGTGGCACGACAGCGTGTAGGCGACGATCAGGACGGCGTTGGCGATCAGGATCCACGAGCCCAGGCCGAGCGGCTTGTGGACGACCGCCAGGATCGCGTCGTAGCTCAGGATCGCGCCGATGACGATGGCCGCGTAGAAGAAGTACCGGTGGATGTTCTGCATGATCAGCGGGAAGCGCGTCTCACCGCTGTACTTGCCGTGCGGCTCCTGTACGGCGCACGCGGGCGGCGACAGCCAGAAGGACCGGTAGTAGGACTTCCGGTAGTAGTAGCAGGTCAGCCGGAACCCGCCGGGCAGGCCGAGAATCAGCAGACCGGGCGGCAGCGTGTACCAGTCACCGATCGGCGCCCAGCCGAACAGCCGCGCGCCCTCGGCACACGAGGTCGTCAGACACGGCGACGAGAACGGGGCGATGTACGGATCGAGGTAGTAGCTGCCGTCGAAGATCGCCCACACGCCGTAGACGAGGAAGGCACTGAGTGCCAGGAACGTCAGCAGCGGGGCCAGCCACCATCTGTCGGTGCGCAGCGTGCGCACCTTTATCTGCGCACGCTGCCTTCTGACAGGAGCATCGGGCGTCGTTTGGGTCATCGCGGACCTCTCCACCTCCCGCGGACCCTGCTCGCAGGGAATCCGGGTTGTTCGCTTGGCGCGTGCACGGCGGGGCATGGCCTCCGCTCGCAGCGCGCACTTTGGTGGGGGATACGTTACGACGACCGCCTCGGGATTTGTGAGGAGGGTCACTCACTTTTTCGATGACTCGCTGTGATTCCTGTCACGTACCCCTGTCACGTGGGCTGCCCTTTGCTCGGGAGCTTAACCACAGTCACGAAAAAATCATCTATTTGGCGGACAACTCGGATAAATTGCTCAAAATCTACCGGTTTGGAGACATACGCATTGGCGTGCAGCCGATAGCTGTGCAGGATGTCCTCCTCCGCCTCGGAGGTCGTCAGGATCACCACGGGGATCGTGCGCAGCTCGGCGTCGGCCTTCACCTCGGTGAGCACCTCCAAGCCGCCCATCCGGGGCAGGTTCAGGTCGAGCAGGATGAGGTCGGGCGTCGGCGCGTCGTGGTAACCGTCCTCCCGGCGCAGGAAGGCCATCGCCTGCTCGCCGTCGTTGACCACATGCAGGCGGTTGCGGACCTTGTTGAAGTCGAACGCCTCCTTGGTGAGGAGCACGTCACCCTGGTCGTCCTCGACCAGGAGCACCTCGATCGGCCGCCAGTCAGTCGTCATCTTCATCTCCAGCCGCGGGCAGGGTCCAGCGGAACGTCGCGCCCTTCCCGTCGGCCTTGTCGGCTTTGTCGGCCTTGTCGGCACCGCTGTCTCCGCTGTCGAGCCAGAGCTGCCCGCCGTGATACTCGACGATCTTGCGGCAGAGCGCGAGCCCGATGCCGGTCCCTGGATACACGTCCCGTGGATGCAGGCGCTGGAAGATCAGGAAGATGCGGTCGGCGTACTTGGCGTCCACCCCGATCCCGTTGTCCGAGCAGCTGAACTCCCACATCCGCCCGGCCCGCTTGACGCCGATGTGCACGCGCGGCGGCAGGTCCGAGCGGAACTTGACGGCGTTCTCGATCAGGTTCTGGAAGAGCTGGGTGAGCTGGCCACGGTTGCCGACCACCTTGGGCAGGGCGTCGCGGGTGACGACCGTGCCGGTGTCCTCCATGGCGGCCGACAGGTTGTCCAGGGCCGTGGAGAGCGCCGCGTCCGTGTCGGTGACCACTCGCTCGCCGGTGACCCGGCCCACCCTGGAGAAGTCGAGCAGGTCGTTGATGAGCAGCTGCATGCGCTTGGCGCCGTCGACCGCGTAGCGGATGTACTCCTTGGCCCGGTCGTCGAGCCGGTCGCCGTACCTCTGCTCCAGCATCTGCGTGAAGCTGGCCACCTTGCGCAGCGGCTCCTGCAGGTCGTGACTGGCGACGTAGGCGAACTGCTCCAGCTCCCCGTTGGACCTGCGCAGCTCGTCGGACTGCTCCTCGGCCCGCCGCCAGGCCGACACGATGCGCGCGCGCATGGAGTCGACGTGGCTCGACAGCTCGGCCAGCTCCGCCGGCCGCGCCACGTGCAGCCGGTGGTCGAAGTCGCCCGCCGCGACCTTGCGCACCTGGTCGGTCAGCTGGGCGATGGGCTTCAGTACGGCGTAGCGGACGATGAACAGCAGCCCGATCCCCACCACGGCGACCACGGTCAGCAGCACGATCAGCGCCGCGTTCAGCCGGTCGAGCTGGGCTGCGACGTCGGCCCGCGGACCCCGCTCCCGTACGTCGGCGACCAGCTTCATGATCAGCGTGGCCCCCAGCACGAACGCCACGGCGCTCACCACGCCGACGGCGAGGAACCAGCGACCCACCGGCAGTCTGCCGACGCCCGTCGCCGGCTTCGGCGGGGGCAGCGGATGGATGCTCACTGCGACCTCCTGCTGACGCGCACCACGGCGAGGTCGTCGCTCAGCGTGCCCACGTGCCTGATCAGCCGGTCGAGATCGATCGAGCCGTGCTCGCGTACCAGGTCGACCAGGCCGTCCACGCCGAGCAGCTCCTTTTGCTCGCCCACCGCGGCCTCGATCAGACCGTCGGTGTAGAGCATCATGGACCATTCCTCGCCCAGCGGCACGTCGAGGACGGTCCACTCGGCGTCGGAGAAGATGCCGAGCGGCGGCCCGGAGGGCGCGCCGGGGACCACGCCGACCACTCCGTCACGGACGAGGACGGGCGGTGGGTGTCCGACCACCCGCATCCTGGCGTTGCGCAGGTCGGGCGTGATGGTCGCCATGCACAGCGTGGTGAAGATCTCCGGGGCCTGGCGCTCGGCGCGCAGGACGGCGTCGAGCGTGTGCAGCAGCCGCTCGCCGGTCTGCCCGGCGAGCACCAGCGTGCGCCAGGCGATGCGCAGCGCCACGCCGAGCGCGGCCTCGTCGGGTCCGTGCCCGCAGACGTCGCCGACCACGACGTGCACCGCGCCATCAGGCGTCTGCACGGTGTCGAGGAAGTCGCCGGCCAGCAGCGACCCCTGGCTGCCCGGCAGGTAGCGGGTGGTGTGCTCCAGCGCGTCGGTGTGCAGCAGGGCGACCGGCAGCAGGCCGCTCTCCAGCCGGGCGTTCTCCTTGGCCGTCAGCTCGGCCGCGACCAGCCTGAGCTGCGCCAGATCGGCCCGCTTGCGCTCCATCGCGTAGCGGATGGCCCTGGCCAGCAGCCGCGCGTCGACGTCCTGCTTGACGAGGTAGTCCTGCGCTCCGGCCTTGACCGCGACGACCCCCACGTGGGCGTCGCGCAGCCCGGTGAGCACCAGTACGGCCGCGTGCGGCGCCGCTCCCAGCACCTGCTCCAGCGCTTCCAGGCCGGTGGCGTCGGGGAGCGTGAGGTCGACGAGTACGCACTGGATCCGGGCGTCGAGCTTGGCCTTGCCCTCGGCCAGGCTGCGTACCCAGGTGATGTGCGGCGGTGCCTCGGCCTGCTTCAGGAGCTCCTCGACGAGGAACGCGTCACCGGCGTCGTCCTCGATGAGGAGGAGCGTCAGCGTTTCGTTGAGAGTTGCCGTCACACGCGCCTCTTCGTAGAAGTTTTGATGGCGGAGACCCGGTCCTTCAGGGCCGGGAGGAAGCGCCACCCCATCTTTCGAAAACAGTATGGAAAGACTCGGTCACGTTCGGTAACATGTGCGGTGGGTGAGAACGCTGTGACAGGAGGTACGCGATGGCGATCCGCCGCTCCACCACCAAACGCAACGGCCTGCCCACGATCGTGCAACTGCGGCTCACGCCCACCCCGGCCCAAGCCGACGCGCTGGCCGCGGCGGTGCTGCTGTGTAATCAGGCGGCCACCGTCGTCTCCCGCCTGGCGTGGCAGCACCGCACGTTCGCTGTGGTGGAGCTGCACCGGCTGGCCTACTACGAGGTACGCGGGCAGGTGACCGGGCTCGGCGCGCAAGCGGCCGTGCGGGCGATCGCCCGGGTCGCCGGCGCCTACGCCAACCGGCGCGCCAGCAAGAAACGCGCCCACATCTTCCGCCCGCACGGCGCCGTCCCCTACGACGCCCGGCTGATGAGCTTCAATCGTGACGCCCGCACCGTGTCGCTGTGGACCCCCACCGGCCGCGTCACCATCCCCTACACCGGCCGGCCAGAAGACCTCAAAGCCATCGACACGCTGCCGGTGGGCGAGGCCGACCTGATCCGCCGACGCGGTGTGTGGCTGCTGCAGGTCGCCCTCACCCTGCCCGCACCGGCGGTACGCGAGCCGGTCAGCGGCTTCGTCGGGGTGGATCAAGGAATAGCCAACCTGGCAGTCACCAGCGACGGCGCGGTGTTGCCCGGCCCGGCTCTGCCGGGGCCGATCGGCAGCAACGGCCACGTCCGCACCCTGCGCGAGCGGCGGCACCGCCAACGCCGGCGCCTGCAGAAGAAGGGGACTTCTGCGGCGCGGCGGGTGCTGCGCCGCCTGTCCGGTCGTGAGCACCGGATGATGACCGACCTCAACCACCAAATCTCGAAGTTCGTGGTGCGTGAAGCCGAACGCACCGGCCGCGGTGTCGCCCTGGAGGATTTGCAGGGTATCCGCGGCCGGGTAAGGGTTCATCGGTTCCAGCGGCGCACCCTGCACAACTGGGCCTTCGCCCAGCAGATCACGTTCACCCGCTACAAAGCCGCCCGCGCCGGAATCGCCTTCCTGCTGGTCGACCCCGCGTATACGTCGCAGGCGTGTCCGGAATGCGGGTGTGTGTCCAGGGCGAACCGGCCGGTTCGGGGCCGGTTCGTCTGCATCGGGTGTGGCCTCGCTGGGCACGCCGACCACATCGCGGCCCGCAACATCGCCGCACGCGGCGTAGCGGGCTGGGCTGCCATCAACTAGCCACACGCTACCGGCCTCCCTTCAGCCAGATGGGACCGTGAGAGCAAACCACCAGCTTCCACCGGTGGTAGTTGATAGAAGTTCGGCTGTTGGGATTATTCTGCGATGAGCTCTACCCCTTGCGGAAGCGTGCGCTCATGACCGGCTTCCACGACGAAGGACAGCAGGGTGGTACGGAAGGCCTGCGCCGCCCTCGTCGGCTCCACGTCCTTGCGGTGGGCCAGCGCGATGGTGCGGCTCAGCCCCGGCGGTGCCAGGGGAGTGCCGGTCAGCCCCGGCCGCCCGTCGAGCACCATGGACGGCACCACGGCCAGCCCCAGCCCCGCCTCCACGAACCGCAGGACGGCGTCCATCTCGCCGCCCTCCACCGCGAACCTGGGCTCGAACCCGGCCTGGCGGCAGGCCGCCAGCGTCGCCTCGCGCAGGTCGTAGCCGCGCCTGAACATCACCATCCCCCGGCCGCGCAGATCCTCCATGCGCAGGTACGGCTTGCGCTCCGGCTGGTGGGAGGGCGTCACCACGACGAGGTTCTCGCGCAGGATCTCCTCGGTCACCAGGGACGGGTCGTCGCCCTGCAGCGGCGTGATGATGAGGGACAGGTCGAGCTGCCCGCGGGCCAGCGCCCTGACCAGGTCGCGTGAGCCGTCCTCCTCGACCAGCAGCTCGATGCCCGGATAGGCGAGGTGGAAGCGGGCTAGGGCATCGGCCAGCAGCCCGGCGCACAGTGACGGCGTGGCGCCGAGGCGGACCCGGCCCCTGCGCAGTCCGGCGAGCTCGGCCACCTCCTGCCGGGCGGTGCCGGCGTCGGCCAGCATCCGGCGGGCGAGCGGTAGCAGCGCCTCTCCCGCCGGGGTCAGCGTGACGTTGCCGCGCGCCCTGGAGAGCAGCGGGGCGCCGAGGTCGCTCTCCAATGCCTTGATCTGCTTGCTGAGTGACGGCTGGGCGACCCGCATCCGCTCGGCGGCCTGGGTGAAGTGCCTGGTCTCCGCGACGGCTACGAAGTAGGCGAGCTGTTGCAGCTGCATGTGATTTTCCTCGCACCGGCTCGTGGGATTTCCTTACGCCGGCCGTACAAACCAAGCATCATAGCGGAAGGCTATGGAAACCAGGCCTGTCATGACTTGGACGGATCATGGCTGGGTATCTAGCGTCGGAAGACGTGACAGCCACGATTGAGCGAGGCGCCGCTACCGCGCCAGTCTTGAAGCCCACGCCGAAAAAGCCGACCCCCAGCGGAAAGCGCGGCGGATTCCTGCGCTCGTCCAATGGCAAGAAGGCCATCATGGCCGTCACGGGCGCCGCGATGGTGCTCTTCCTGATCCTCCACATGCTGGGCAACCTCAAGATCTTCCTCGGCAAGGACTCGTTCAACGAGTACGCCGAGGCGCTCCGCACCCTGCTGGAGCCGCTCGCGCCGTACCGGACGGTGCTGACGCTGCTGGAGGCCGGCCTCGTCGTGGCGGTGGTCCTGCACATGTGGGCCGCGATCTCGCTGGCGCGGCGGGCCCACCACGCCCGGCCGGTGAAGTACGTGGCCAAGAAGTCGCAGGCCAAGGGCTACACCACGCACATCATGCGGTGGGGTGGCGTGACGATCCTGCTCTTCCTGGTCTGGCACCTGCTCGACCTGAGCTTCGGCGTGGTGAACCCCAAGGGGTACGACGCCGCGCCGGCCGACCGGATGATCGCCGGGTTCGACCTGTCGCGCTGGTGGGTCACGCTCTTCTACGTCGTGGCCGTCGTCATGGTCGGTCTGCACCTGCGGCACGGCATCTGGAGCATGTTCCAGACCCTTGGCTGGGCCACCCGTTTCAAGGCCCTTCGCCCGGTCGCGGCGCTGGTGTCCGCGGTCCTGGTCATCGGCTTCCTCGCGCCGCCGCTCGCCGTCACGTTCGGAGTGATCAAGTGAAGTACACCGAAGGCCCGGAGATCAAGGACGCCAAGGCCCCCTCGGGTCCCATCGAGGAGCGGTGGGAGAAGCGGAAGTTCGGCGCCAAGCTCGTCAACCCGGCCAACAAGCGCAAGCTCAACGTGATCGTGGTCGGCACCGGCCTGGCGGGCGGTTCCGCCGCCGCGACGCTGGGGGAGCTGGGCTACAACGTCAAGTCGTTCTGTTATCAGGACACGCCGCGCCGCGCGCACTCCATCGCCGCGCAGGGCGGGATTAACGCCGCGAAGAACTACCGCGGCGACGGTGACTCGATCTATCGCCTTTTCTACGACACGGTGAAGGGCGGTGACTTCCGGGCCCGCGAGTCGAACGTCTACCGCCTCGCCCAGGTCTCCGTGAACATCATCGACCAGGCGGTCGCCCAGGGCGTCCCGTTCGCCCGTGAGTACGGCGGGCTGCTGGACACCCGATCGTTCGGCGGCGCGCAGGTGTCGCGTACGTTCTACGCGCGCGGCCAGACGGGCCAGCAGCTGCTGCTCGGCGCCTACCAGGCCCTGGAGCGGCAGATCGCGGCCGGGACCGTGGAGATGTTCACCCGGCACGAGATGCTCGACGTGATCGTGGCCGACGGCCGGGCGCGCGGGATCATCGTCCGCGACATGGTCACCGGGGAGATCGAGCGGCACGTGGCCGACGCCGTCGTGCTGGCCTCCGGCGGTTACGGGAACGTGTTCTTCCTGTCCACGAACGCCAAGGGGTGCAACACCACGGCGATCTGGCGGGCGCACGAGCGTGGCGCGTACTTCGCCAACCCCTGCTACACGCAGATCCACCCGACCTGCATTCCGGTGTCGGGCGAGTACCAGTCGAAGCTGACGCTGATGTCGGAGTCGCTGCGCAACGACGGCCGGGTGTGGGTGCCGCTCGTCGGCGGTGACTCCCGGGCTCCTGGCGACATTCCAGAAGACGAACGCGATTACTACCTGGAGCGGATTTATCCGGCTTTCGGGAATCTTGTCCCCCGGGACATCGCCTCCCGCGCCGCCAAGAACGTCTGCGACGAGGGCCGCGGCGTCGGACCCGGTGGGCTCGGGGTCTACCTGGACTTCGCCGACGCGATCAACCGTCTCGGCCGGGACGCCGTGGAGAAGAAGTACGGCAACCTCTTCGAGATGTACGAGCGCATCACGGGCGAGAACCCCTACGAGGCGCCGATGCGCATCTACCCGGCCGTCCACTACACCATGGGCGGCCTGTGGGTGGACTACGACCTGCAGTCCACGATCCCCGGCCTGTTCGTGATCGGCGAGGCCAACTTCTCCGACCACGGCGCCAACCGCCTCGGCGCCTCGGCGCTGATGCAGGGCCTGGCCGACGGCTACTTCGTGCTGCCCACCACGCTCGGCGACTACCTGGCGGCCGGGCCGTTCGGGGAGGTCTCCGAGGACGCCGTGGCCGAGGCCGAGATCAAGGTACGAAACAAGATCGACCGGCTGCTCGCGGTGAACGGCACGCGTACCCCCGACTCCTTCCACCGCGAGCTCGGCAAGCTCATGTGGGACTACTGCGGCATGGAACGCACCGAGGAGTCGCTGCGCAAGGCGCTGGAGCGCATTCCGGAGCTGCGCGAGGAATTCTGGCGCGACGTCAAGGTCTCGGGCACCGCCGAGGAGCTGAACCAGGTCCTGGAGAAGGCCGGGCGGGTCGCGGACTTCTTCGACCTGGCCGAGCTCATGTGCCTGGACGCGCTGATCCGCACCGAGTCGTGCGGCGGCCACTTCCGCGCCGAGTCGCAGGACGCCGACGGCGAGGCCCTGCGGGATGACGAGCACTTCGCACACGTGTCGGCCTGGGAGTTCTCCGGGGACGGACCGGTGCTGCACAAGGAAGCGCTCGAGTACGAGTACGTCAAGATGACCCAGCGGAGCTACAAGTGAACTTGACTTTGAAGGTCTGGCGCCAGAGCGGCCCGTCAGCTCCCGGCAAGATGGCGACTTACCGGGTTGAAGATGTCTCCCCGGACATGTCCTTCCTGGAGATGCTCGACGTCCTCAACGAGCGCCTCATCCTGTCGGGCGACGACCCGGTGGCCTTCGACCACGACTGCCGCGAGGGCATCTGCGGCATGTGCGGCATGGTCATCAACGGCGTCGCGCACGGCGAGCAGCGCGCCACCACCACCTGCCAGCTCCACATGCGGCACTTCGAGGACGGCGCCACCATCACCATCGAGCCGTGGCGCGCGGCACCGTTCCCGGTGGTGAAGGACCTGGTGGTTGACCGGTCGGCGTTCGACCGCATCATTCAGGCCGGCGGCTTCATCTCGGTCCCGGCGGGCTCGGCGCCCGACGCCCACAGCATCCCGGTACGCAAGGAGGACGCCGACGACGCCTTCGACGCCGCCACCTGCATCGGCTGCGGGGCCTGCGTGGCGGCCTGCCCGAACGGGTCGGCGTCGCTCTTCACGGCCGCCAAGATCACTCACCTGTCGCTGCTTCCGCAGGGCCAGCCGGAGCGTCTGACGCGGGCCAAGGCGATGGTGGACCAGATGGACGCGGAGGGGTTCGGCGGGTGCACGAACACGGGTGAGTGCACCGCTGTGTGCCCCAAGGGGATTCCGCTGGACACCATCGCCCAGATGAACAGCGACTACCTCAAGGCGAACGCCAAGTAGGGGGCTGCGGGCCGTACAGAGCTGGTACTTGCTCTGTACTTGTTGTGTACGGCCCACCCGTCGTCAGATTGCCTGTGCCGGGAACTTCCGGTCTGCCAGGCGTTGGCGCCGTCAAGGTGCGTCGGCCACCACCATGAACAGCGTGCAAGTCGCCAGGAAGGGCCCGGAGCCGAGGTCGGCGGAGTCCTCCAGGTAACCCGCGTGCACAGCCCTGGAGAGGGTGCGGCGGAGGCCGAAGAGCTGCTCGGCCGTCTCCAGGTCCCGGATCACCGGGCTGAACACCGTCGCCGTACGTACGGTCAGTCCGGCCTGTTCGGCGAGGCGGGCGAGACTCCGGCCGATGGCCGGGTTTCTGATCACCTCCGTGGTGATGTACCGGACGAGGCCCGGGCCGGCCGGTGAGTCGATCAGCAGGCCGTGCCAGTCGGGTTCGGCCATGGCGATGGTGGCGCCCGGCCGGGCCACGCGGCGAAACTCGGCCAGCACCCGCCCCGGGCCCGGTACGTGCTGCAGCATCCGATCCGTACGCGCCCGGTCGACGGTGCCGTCGTCGAGGGGCATCGCGTGGGCGTCGCCGACGCGGATCTCGACGTTGGCACGGTCAGCCAGCCGTAAGCGGGCCTGGTCCGCCATGGCCGGGTCGTGGTCGAGGCCGATCACCGTACCCGAAGGAGTCACACCGTCGGAGAGATCGGCCAGGTCGGTGCCGGGGCCGCAGCCGATGTCGAGTACGGTCTGGCTGGGCCGCAGGTCCATCATGGTCAGCAGGTCCCGCTTGTACGCGCGGCCGGGGGTGCTGGCGGCGAGTTGGTCCAGGTACGCGATGGTCGTCATGACCATGAGCCAAGCAGGTCGGTGTGCGGTTTCCGGGGAGAGCGCGTCAAGATCCGGTGCACGGGCGTCGTTTGGTCACGGGTTTCTCCGGGTCATAGGCGTCGGCCGATGGTGAGGCCGACCGACCAGTGGCGGACGAGTCGTCCGTCCGGGCGTGCGGCGAGGAGACGGCGAACCTCACGGTAGAGATGTTCGCGTCTGGCCGGCTCCATGGCGATGTGGCCGGAGAACGTGTCGAGCAGAGCGATGTATTCGTCTGTCGTGTAGCGCAAAGCCCACACGTAGAGTCTCGTCCCGACCACCGTGAAGTGTCCGGAGGTCGCAAATTCGGTGGCGATGGGGTCGGACCGGTTCTCAGGCGGTGGCGGCGGCCACGGGGCGCCATCACCTTCGCCGATCTCGTCGTAGACCTTCTGGATCTCGGTAAAGAACGGGTCGAAACCTGCCGGGAACGCGTGGTCGGCGTTCCACACGGCCAAATGGCCGCCCGGGGCGAGCAGCTCGGCTGCTTTCGCGTACTTGACCTCCGGGTCCACCCATTTCCACGCCGTGGCCGCGTAGGCGAGATCGAAGCGGGTCTCTGCCGGCGGCTCCCAGTCTTCGAATGACGACGTGATCACGGAAACGTCGGCGAATTCGGCGAGGCGGTGCCGTGCCTCGGCCGCCAGAGCATCGCCGAGTTCGACCGCGGTGATCCTGAAGCCCATCCGTGCCAATGGCAGCGTGGCTTTGCCCGGACCGCATCCGACTTCGAGCAGGTGCGCGGGTGGCGTGATCGCGGTGATCGCCAGCAGGTCGGAATACAGCTCCGCCGGGTAGTCGGGGCGGGCGTCCTGATAGAGGTCAGCCACGCGGTCGAAGGTGGCTCGCAGCCGAAGATCGCCGGACATACTCCCATCCTGACAGCGCGGCGACACTGCTGCCATCGATGCGCCCAGCTCTGATCGAACGCCGGGTTGGCAAACCTGATCCGAACGTCGCGGCCCGGCCGGCTGGGTGAGTCCGAATTCGGCAGGTTCCTTTGGCGGCGGTACGCCCGACTTAATGGGAGGCGTCGCGACCGCGTTCCTGCTTACGCTCAGGCGTCATGGACTATCTGACGACCAACCGGGCCAACTGGAACGCACGGGTCCCGATCCATCTCGACAGCGACTTCTACGATGTCGACGGTTTCAAGGCCAACGGCCGGAGCGTCCTGAGACCATTCGAGGTCGCGGAGGTCGGCGACGTGTCCGGCCGCCGCTTGGCGCACCTGCAGTGTCACCTCGGCCTGGACACGCTCTCCTGGGCCAGGCTCGGCGCCGAGGTGACCGGGCTCGACTTCTCCGACGCCGCCATCGACCAGGCCAAGGCCATCGCCGCCGACTGCGGCCTGCCGGCGAGGTTCGTCACCGCCGACGTGTACGACGCGGTCGAGGCGCTCGGCGAGACCTACGACATCGTCTACACCGGCCTCGGCGCCCTGGTGTGGCTGCCCGAGCTCACCCGCTGGGCGGAGGCGGTCGCCGCGCTGCTGAAACCGAGCGGATTCCTGTACCTCGCGGAATTCCACCCCTTTCCCCATGTCCTTGATGAAGAGACCGGCACGACGATCGCCTACGACTACTTCGACCGGGGTCCGCACGTCTGGGAGGAACCGTACACCTACACCGGTGGCCGGCTGATCGAGTCTCACACCTCCGTGCAGTTCCAGCACGGCATCGGTGATGTTGTCAGCGCGGTGGCGGCGGCGGGCCTGCGTGTGGAGTTCCTGCACGAGTATGACCACACCCTCTTCCGCCGCTTCGCCACGATGTCCGGCGACCACACTGGGTACCGCTTGCCGGAGGGTGCACCCAGGGTCCCGCTCATGTACTCCCTGCGAGCGTCTTGAATTCCCTGTAGTTCCCTGAAGGAATCAGGCAACTCGGACGGGCGTGGCCTGGCCTGGGCCGCCCCGGTGCTTGGCGAGCATGAGCACGGGGGTGGCTTTGGCGTGGTGGAAGCCGGTCCGATGGTGAGAATTCCTGACATGCCCTGTCCGGTACGGCTGGCGCCGTCCCGGCTTGGGTGCATGGCCCGCCGGACGCTGTCCACCGCCTGCGGGCGGTGGGGCGGGCACCGAGCGCCGGTCGGGCACACGGCTGGACGTCATCGAGTTGTTCCGTGAGTTGGCTGAGGTACGGATGGGCCGTTTCGGGGGCGAGCCGGAAGATGACGGTCACGGCCCATCCCCGGGCGTCCAAGCGAACGCCGCCCCCGCCTCCGCAACCCCAGGCTTGGCCGGAAACCCCACACTCGCCGCCGCCTCCGAAGATGAGACCGAATCCGTGCCCCAGACCACGTTCCACCGGCACAACACGGACTACGAGCCCATAGCAGAACCTGAGGTTCTCATAGCGAATAGTGCGTACCCTCAGCCGATAGTGCGCCTCCTCCGGCGGCGGGTCCTGCCGTCCCAACGATGTGATCCCGAATCGTTCGCAGAACCGTCGCGCCCGCGGGTTGCCGGCCGGCACTGCAACCCCACCTCGGCGCATCCGGACGACAGATGTTCGAGACCTTCTTCGGCCGCCGCGGCAACACCGTAGGAGTGTCTTCATCGCTCCCGTCGGCGGAGGTAATCCGAACACGGCACGGTCACTCGCAAGATGGGTCCGGACGTCGCAAGGTTCGCGCGGTGATTGTCAGACTCGTTGAGTACCATCCGCGGGATGGAGATACCTTTTGTCCGACTTGAGTCCTGGTCGCAGGGTGACCTGGAGCTGCTGCGCCGCCTCAACGCTCCTGAGATGACCGAGCACCTGGGCGGTCCCGAGACCGAGGAAGAGGTGGTCGGGCGGCACGAGCGCTACCTCAAGCTGGATGATCCGGGCTTGGGCGCCATGTTCAGCGTGGTCGTCGAGCCTGAGCTGGAGACGGTCGGCTCGATCGGCTTCTGGGAGCGCGAATGGCAGGGTGAGACCGTGTATGAGACGGGCTGGGGGATTTTGCCGGAGTTTCAGGGGCGGGGCATCGCGACGGCGGCTGCCATTGCCATCGCGACCAAGGCTCGGGCGGAGGGCAGGCACCGGCACCTGCATGCCTACCCCTCCGTGGAGCATCAGGCGTCCAACGCGATCTGCCGCAAGGCCGGGTTCACCTTCGTCGGGGAGGTCGACTTCGAGTACCCGGTAGGTCATCCGATGCGCTGCAACGACTGGCGGCTGCGCTTGCTCTGACGGGCCGCGGCTCCAGACGGCGGCCCCAGGCCGGCCACGAGCGCGACGCGAGCCGGCCCGTACGCCACGCGCCACGACACCGCCCTTATGTCCGCCCGCGTCGGCGTCAGGCTGTGTCAGGCTGCGTCGGTCCAGGAGGCGGTGATGTCGAGGCGCTCGAGCCACAGTTTCTCGCCGTCGCCGCCCGGCTCCCACCGGCCGGTGAAGTCGAGCAGGGCACGGCAGCGCGCCACCATGGCCGCGTGACGGTCCGGCCAGGACGGCACCGGGCCGCCGTACGCGTCGAAGAAGGACGGCAGGCGCGATACGTGCTCCGGGTGGTGCATGCGTACGATCCATTCGCACCACGCGAGGTCCTCGATCGGCTCGCCCGGGTGCGCCCACTCCCAGTCGAGGATCGCCGCCGTCTCGAACGTGGCGGGATCGAACAGCAGGTTCTGCGGCCCGTAATCGCCGTGCACGATCCCGAGCCGGTGGATGCGGGCCAGCGTCTGCCCGCATCCGGCGAGGACCTCGGTCACGCGGCCCTCGTCGAGCAGGTCTTGGCCGTGCGCCCCGCGTACGTAGCGAGTGGTCACGCTCGTCGGGGTCACCCGGTGTACGGCGGGCACAGGCAGCCGCCCGCGCAGTCGGCGCAGGAACCTGCTCTCGGTCTTGAGGCGGATCGCCGCGTCAGGACCTTCGTAACACTTGACGACCCATGTGTCGTCGCCGACCGTGCTGTTGGTGTACCCGTGCTTCACAGGGACCGATTCTGGCGTACCGGGAAGATCCCCGGAATCACCTGAGCCACCCTCGATACACGGTGTAAGACCGGGTCGGCGGTAGAATGGTGAGGAAACCGCAGGCACCGGGCGGCTGAACGGCAAAAGCACGACGAAGTGTCAGCCCGATGCGAACATGCGTCCTGTAAAGCGCTTCGGCGTGTCTCTGCTGCGCGCTCCTTGCTCCCTGTTCTCTACTCCGCGCTCGTGGCCGGGCGCAAGAACAATCCGGCGGCAGGCGTCCGCCGGATGACCGGGGCGCCGGACCGCCCGCACGGGACCGCCATGGTCGGACCGGGGGACCGGCGGGATCGCAGTGGTCGGACCGGAGGACCGGCGGGATCGCAGTGGTCGGACCGCCTCCGTCGGCACGCCTTGACGGAACGCCTTCGCCGAGCGCCGTGGCCGGAACGCCGATCTGGCAGGGGTCGGCCATCCACGTCGGTGCGGTTCACCTCAGGCAGGTCGTACGCGCAGCCGGCCGCCAAGACAACGGACCGCTGCACTTGGTCGGTGAGCACCGGTGTGGTGTTCAGGTCGAGACCGGTGGATCTGGTCGGTGAGCGCCGGTGTGGTGTTCAGGTCGGAGACCGGTGGATCTGGTCGGTGAGCGCCGGTGTGGTGTTCAGGTCGGAGACCGGTGGATCTGGTCGGTGAGCACCGTCGCGGTGCTCAGGTCGGAAACCGGTGGACCTGGGCGGTCAGCACCATCGCGGTGCCCGAGTCGGAAAATGGTTTGCCGGGTCAGCCGGCGCCTTGTCAACCTTGATGAGCTATGCGATCCCTTCCAGAAGCCGATTTCGGCATGCCCGACATCCGCAGCCCGCTCCGGTACCTGTGGTGGAACGCGCGTGCCCAGGCTCCGGCATTGCTGGGCGGCATCGGTTTCGCCACCGCCTGGTGGCTCTTGCAGGCGCTGGTCCCCGCCGTGCTCGGCAAGGGCATCGACGCCGTCACGGCCAAGGACACCGACGCGCTGCTGACCTGGTCGGCGATCATGCTTGTGATCGGCATGCTGCAGGCGTTCACCGGGATCATGCGGCACCGGATGGCGGTCTACAACTGGCTGGCCGCCGCCTACCGCACCGTACAAGTGACCGCCCGGCAGGCCGCGCGGCTCGGTGCCACGCTGCCCAAGCGGGTCTCGACCGGCGAGGTCGTCAGCGTCGGCAACTCCGATATCTCCCACATCGGCAACTCGATGGAGGTCCTGCCGCGTGGCACCGGCTCCGTCGTGGCGATCATCGCGGTCACCGTGATCCTCATCTCCACTTCGCTGCCGTTGGGCCTGCTGGTGATGTTCGGCGTGCCGCTGATGGCCGTCGCGATCGGGCCGCTGCTCAAGCCGCTGCACAGGCGGCAGAAGGCCCAGCGCGACCTGATGGGCGAGCTGTCCACCAGGTCGGCCGACATCGTGGCGGGCCTGCGGGTGCTGCGCGGCATCGGCGGCGAGCAGGTGTTCGCCGCGCGCTACCGCGAGGAGTCCCAGGGCGTACGACACGCGGGCGTCAACGTTTCCAAGATCGAATCGCTGCTCGAAGGCGCGCAGATCCTGCTGCCCGGAGTGCTCATCGCGGTCGTCACCGGGATAGGCGCCTCGTTCGCCATCGGCGGCGAGATCACCACGGGTCAGCTCGTCGCCTTCTACGGCTACGCGGTCTTCCTGATCGGCCCGATGCGTACGCTCACCGAGGTCGCCGACAAGGTGACCAAGGGCCATGTGGCGGCCCGCCGCGTGGTGCGCATCCTGTCCATCGAACCCGAGGTGTCAGGGGGCACCGGCACCAGTGATGGCGGAGTGCTGCGCGACTCCTACAGCGGCGTCACCGTCCAGCCGGGCATCCTGACCGCGATCGCGGCCGCTCTGCCGGAGGACGCCATCGCCATCGCCGACCGGCTGGGCCGCTACGCGGACGGCGACGTCACTTTTGGCGGGGCAGACCTGGCGAGGCTGCCGATGGCCGAGATCCGTGAGCGCATCCTGGTCGCCGACAACGGCGCCCGCCTGTTCACCGGCAGGCTCCGCGACGAGCTCGACGTCCGCGGCGACGCTTCCGGCGAGCGGGTGGAGCAGGCGCTGTACGCCGCCTGCGCCGAGGACATCGTCGAGGCCCTGCCCGACGGGCTCGACGCCCTGGTGGCCGAGGCCGGCCGGGAGTTCTCCGGCGGGCAGCAGCAGCGACTCCGACTGGTCAGGGCGCTGCTCGCCGATCCGGAGGTGCTCATCCTGGTCGAGCCGACCAGCGCGGTGGACGCCCACAGCGAGGCCCGCATCGGCGAGCGGTTGGCCAAGGCCCGCGTCGGCAAGACCACGCTGGTCTGCACGACCAGCCCGCTGGTGCTCGACCGCGCCGACCACGTGCTCTACGTCGAGAACGGCAGGGTGCTCGCCGAAGGCACGCACCGCGACCTGCTGGCGACCTCGCCGGAATACACCACGACCGTGACGAGAGGGGAGGACTGACGATGGCCCGCGAGATCCTGCCGGTCGCCGACCAGAGACAGGTGCGCGCCTACGCCAGGCGGCTGACGCTCAAGTATCCGCGCCAGCTCACCGTCGTGCTGGCCCTGCACGGGCTCGCGGCGATCGTGGGCCTGGCCGTGCCCTGGCAACTCGGCAAGCTGGTGCAGAACGTCCAGGACAACGGCCACGTCAACGTGCTGCTCTTCGCCGCCGGCATCGGCGCGTTCCTGTTCGGGCAGGGCGCTCTGGTGCGTTACGCGGTGCTCGCCTCGGCCAAGCTCGGCGAGAAAGTCCTCGCCGAGCTGCGTGAGGAGTTCGTCGACCGGGTGCTCGGCCTGCCGCTGTCGACGGTGGAGCGGGCCGGCTCCGGCGACCTGATCACCAGGACCTCCCGCGACGTCGACTCCCTCTCCCAGACCGTCCGGCACGCCGTGCCCGAGACGCTGATCGCGAGCGTCACGTTCACGATCACCGTGGGTGCGGTGGTGCTGGTCAGCCCGCTGCTCATGCTGCCGATGCTGATCGCGGTGCCACTGCTCTGGATCTCCACCCGCTGGTACCTCAACCGGGCCCGCGACGGCTACCTGCGCGAGAACGCCGCCTACGCGGACATGACCGAGGGACTGGCCGAGACCGTCGAGGGCGCCAGGGCCGTGGAGGCGCTCGGCCTCCAGCGCCGGCGGGAGGCGCGGACCGCGAACGACATCCGCGGCTCGTTCGCCGCCGAACGCTACACGCTGTGGCTGCGCACGATCTGGTATCCCGCCGTCGAGCTGGGCTATGTGATCCCGGTCGCCTCGACCCTGCTCATCGGCGGCCTGTTCTACACCAACGGCTGGGTGTCGCTGGCCCAGGTCACCGCCGCCATCCTGTACGCGCAGCAGCTCATCGACCCGCTCGACCGCTTTCTCATGTGGATCGAGGAGTTGCAGGTGGGCGGGGCCGCCATGGCCCGGCTGCTCGGCGTGGCGAACGTGCCCGACGACCGGACCGCCTCCACCGCACGGCCCACGGGCGAACTGCTGGAGGCCGACGACGTCCGTTACGCCTACCGTGAAGGCCGCGACGTGCTGCACGGCGTGTCGCTGACCGTCCGGCCGGGAGAGCGGCTGGCCATGGTCGGCCCTTCCGGCGCGGGCAAGTCGACGCTCGGCAGGCTGCTGGCGGGTATCCACGGCCCGCGTACGGGCGCGGTGTCGGTGGGCGGTGTGCCCCTGGTCGACCTGCCCCTCGACGACCTGCGCGGCCACGTCGCGCTGGTCACCCAGGAACACCACGTCTTCAAGGGCACGCTCCGCGACAACCTGCTGATCGCCCGCCCGGACGCCGACGACACCGCCGTGCGCGCGGCCCTCGCGGCGGTCGACTCGCTCGACTGGGTGCTCGCCCTGCCCGACGGACTCGACACGGTCGTCGGGTCCGGTGGGATGACCGTCTCTCCTGCCCACGCCCAGCAGCTGGCGCTGGCCCGCCTGGTGCTGGCGGACCCGCACACGCTGGTGCTGGACGAGGCCACCTCGCTCATCGACCCCCGAGCCGCCCGGCACCTGGAGCGGTCGCTGGCGGCGGTGCTCGACGGTCGCACGGTGATCGCCATCGCCCACCGCCTCTACACGGCGCACGACGCGGACCGGGTGGCGGTGGTCGAGGACGGACGGATCACCGAGCTCGGGTCGCACGATGAGCTGGTGGCTGAGGGCGGCTCGTACGCGGCCCTGTGGAGTAGCTGGCACGGGACTCCGGCCACCACCCGCCCCCTGGCCACAGACGAGTCGGCAGAGTGGCTGGCACAGCATTCCTGACCGTCTAGTCCCGGTCACCGACACTTGATCTCGGTTCTGGTCGATGGCTCTCGGTCATCGGCTTTTGATGGGCCACTCTTTGGCCGTCGATGAGTCGGTTTCCGGGGGTGGTCAGCACTTCGTGTCAGGGGACGGCAAGGTGCGGTCCGTGAAGTAGCGGATCATGTGGTTGCGGGCGCACTCGTTGAAGGCGAAGAGCGTGTGTCCTGGGCCTTCATGACGGATGGTGGCGCTGCCCGGTACCTGCGTGAGAATCCGGGCGACCGCGTCGGACTCGCGCCAGGCACCAGCGCCGAGCATCGGCGGCAGGCCCTTGGGGAGAGGTGCGGGCGGGTTGGTCACTGATACCGGCCAGCCGATGCAGCCGAGCGTGCCCGTCGCCAAAGTGTTGGCCGCGCCCGCGTTGGGGGCGATCTTGCGGAGCCGGGTGATCGTCTTGTCGAGCTCGGCGCGGCTGGAGGGGCGTGGCCAGTCGGTGCATTCGGTGACCCCGGTCGACTGGTCGGGGTAGCGGGAGCCGCGGGCGGGGACGAAGCCGGAGGCGTCGCCGCCTACGGTCTTGCGGAGGGCCTCCGCCAGCTTGGGATAGCTGTCGGGGCCCTGCTGGGCGAATCCCAAGGCGAGGGATTGCAGGTCGCGGCCCGTATAGGCGATGCCTGCCGACTTGGCGGGCACCGGGGAGCGGTCGGCCTTGGCAACCAGGCCGCGCCACTGGGTGGACAGCTCTCGGCACTTGCCCGCACCGGCGCACCAGGTGAAGAAGCGGCTGAAGGACGTCTCATTGTCCTTGGCCATCTCGACCATGTCAGCGGTCCAGTCGGTGCCGCTGTGACTGATCGTGCCGTCGATCACCATGGTGCGCACCTGGCCGGGGAAGAGCCGGGCGTAGTCCTGCGCGTAGATCCCGGCGTAGGAGGCGCCGTAGAAGTTGAGCTTGCCGTCGCCCAGGGCCTTTCTGATGGCCTCCATGTCTCTGGCGTTGTCGGCCGAGCTCATGTTGGCGAACAGCTCGGGGTCCTTGTTGCGGCAGGCCTCCGCGTAGCCGCGGTTGGTGTCGGAGAGCCGTCCGAAGTCGGCGTCGTCTTTGGGGAAGTCGGGCAGCGGGACTCGGGTCCAGGTGCAGGCCAGCCCGGTGCTGAGGCCGCCGAACTGCGCGCCGTAGCCGCGGGTGTCCCAGGTGATGACGTCCATGCGTTCGCGCAGCTTGGTCCAGAGGTCCGCGTAGGTCTGGGTCAAAGCGATGCCGGGGCCGCCGGGGCCGCCGTAGGCCACCAGGACCGACCCTTCGGAGGTGGTGCCGGTGGCCTTCAGCCGGCCCAGCTTGAGGGTGATCTTGCGGCCGTCGGGTTTCTGCCAGTCGGCGGGGACCTGGAGGTCGGCGCAGGTCATCCCGGCCTTGTCGGTGGGGCAGGCGGTCCAGTCGAGGGTGGCCGCCTGCTGGGACTGGACGCCGGAGCCGAGGAGGGCGATGGCGATGGAGAGGGAGAAGTGCTTGAGCATGCGCACGACGATCCCGCAGAGGGGGTTTCGGGCACATCGGACCACGGGCTGATCTGGGAGGGGGCGGATCAGCCCGTGGCATGTCATGCCACGGGCTGACGACACCTGAGACGTGGCCTACTCGAAGTGGTCGACCGACGAGCTTCACCTACAGCACAGGAGTTCGGGCCACGGCCCTCCCCAGGCGGTCACACGCCCAAGGACCTCTTCAGGAACTCCACCTGCAGCAGCAGCAAGTTCTCCGCCACGACCTCCTGCGGCGTCATATGGGTGACGCCCGACAGTGGGAGCACGCTGTGCTGCCGCCCCGCCGCCAGGAGCGCCGACGACAAGCGAAGCGTGTGCGCGGCCACGACGTTGTCGTCGGCCAGCCCGTGGATCAGCAGCAGCGGCCGCTCCAGCTTGGCCGCATCGCCGAACAACGAGGAGTTGTCGTACACGTCAGCCTGCTCGTCCGGATGCCCCAGGTACCGCTCCGTGTAACACGTGTCGTACAACCGCCAGTCCGTCACCGGCGCCCCCGCCACCGCGGCGTGGAACACATCGGGCCGGCGCAGCACGGCCAGTGCCGCCAGGAAGCCGCCGAACGACCAGCCCCTGATGGCCACCTTCGTCAGGTCGAGGTCATCGGGGTATTGCTCGGCCACCCCTTGCAGGGCGTCGATCTGGTCCTCCAGCGGCGGCGTGGCCAGGTCGTTCAGTACGGCGCGTTCGAAGGCGGGGCCCCTGCCCGGGGTGCCGCGGCCGTCGGCCACGATGACGGCGAAGCCCTGCTCGGCGAACCACTGGCTCTCCAGGTAGCCGCCGCGACGGTTGAGCACCCGCTGCGCGTGCGGCCCGCCGTACGGATCCATCAGGACCGGCAGCTTCCGCGAGCCCTGCTCGTGCCAGGAGGGCAGTACCACGGCGGTGGAGAGGTCGCGGCGGCCGGAGCGGCCGAGTGAGACCCGCAGGTCGAGGCCGGGGCGCTCGGCCAGCGAGGGGATCGGGACGGCCATGCCGTCACGCCGTACGACCGTGGTGGACACGCCCTCGGCGTCGAGGCTCTGCTCGGTCAGTACGCCGACGCCGCCGGACATCCGCCCAGAGAACACGCCGGACCGGGTCGACACGGGCAACAGCGAGTGGCCGTCCCAGGTCCACAGCTGGATCTCGGTGGGGTCGCCGCTCGCGCTGAACAGCACGCTGTCGTGGTCGACGTCGAGCACCGCGCGTACCTGCAGAGTGGGCGGGGTGACGGCGCGGTCACCCACGAACAGGCGATTGCCGCCGTCGGCGGTGGCCACCCAGACCAGCGAGCCGTCGTCGAGGTGCGCGGGCACGCCGGTGACGACGTCGACCCACGCCGGATCGGTGTCCTCGCGGACCAGCGTGGACACGCCCGTCGCCGGATCGACCGCGAACAGGCGCAGCCTCTTCTGATCACGCGACATGGTCACGATCGACAGCGCATGGGAGCTCCAGGCGGCCGTCGTGAGGTATTCGTCCTCGTACGGCACCGCCACGCGCGACCCGTCGACTCCGAGCACGAACAACTGGGTCACCGCGTTCGGCGTGCCGGCGGCCGGATAGCGCTGGGCCGTCGCGGGCCGGTCCGGGTTGGCCGGGTCGGCGATGTGCCAGGTGTGGACCGGCGCCTCATCGGCCCGTTCGACCAGGAGCGCGTCGCTCGACGGCGACCACCAGTGGCCGCGCATCCGGTCCATCTCCTCGGCGGCGATGAACTCGGCCAGGCCGTACGTGACGGTCGGCGACTCGGGCTCCGCGAGGGCGCGGTCGTCATCCGTCGCCAGGTCGTGCACCCGTAGGGCGCCCCCGCTGACGTACGCGACCCGCCGGCCGTCGGGGGAGATGCGAGGGTCGATGACCGCGCCCGGCGTCTCCAGCCGCCGGGTCCCGCCGGTGGGCAGGTCGGTGACGTACAGGCCGCCGGCCAGTGCGAAGGCGGCCCGGGTCACCGAGGAGTCGGTGCTGTAGCCGACCACGCCGCCCGCCTGCTCGCGGCTGCGCTCGCGCCGGGCGCGTTCCTCGGGCGGGAGGTCGCCGTCGTCGGCGTCGAGCGTGCGCGGGTCGACCACGAGGCGCTCGACGTGAGTCTCGGTGTCGAGTTCCCATAGGCACGTCACGGGGTCGGTGCCGGACTTCGTACGCAGGAACACGACTTTGCCGCCGTCGGGGGAGATCGTGAAGCCCCTGGGCACTCCGAGGGTGAACCTGCGGGTCCTGGCCGACAGGCGCGGGAAGCTCTCACTCATGCCCTAATCCTGCCAGTACGCTCGAACGCATGACGGACCGACGGCTGCTGCTGGTGCACGCCCACCCCGACGACGAGTCGATCGGCACCGGCGCGACGATGGCCAAGTACGCGGCGGAGGGCGCGCACGTCACGCTCGTGACCTGCACGCTCGGCGAGGAGGGGGAGGTCATCCCCGCGGAGCTCGCCCACCTGGCCGCCGACCGCGAGGACACGCTGGGCACGCACCGCATCGCCGAACTCGCGATGGCCTGCAAGGCGCTCGGCGTCGAGGACCACCGCTTCCTGGGCGCGCCGGGCCGCTGGCGCGATTCGGGCATGATGGGCGTCGCCTCCAATGACCGGCCCAACGCGTTCTGGCAGGCCGACCTCGACGAGGCGGCGGGCGAGCTGGTCAAGGTCATCCGCGAGGTACGGCCCCAGGTGCTGGTCACTTATGACGACAACGGCTTCTATGGGCACCCCGACCACATCCAGGCACATCGCGTTTCGCGGCGGGCGTACGAACTCGCCGCCGACCCGCGCTTCGGGGAGGGCGCGCCGTGGCGGATCACGAAGTTCTACCACACGGCCGCCGCCAGGTCGGTGATGCGCCGTATGGCTGAGGCGCTGCGCGCGGCCGACGTCGGCTTTCTCGTCGAGGACGTCGACGACATGCCGTTCGCCAGCCCCGACGAGGTGATCACCACGGAGATCGACGCGCGGCCGTGGGTCGGCAACAAGCTGGACGCCATGCGCGCGCACGCCACGCAGATCAGTGTGGACGACCCGTGGTTCGCGCTCTCGAACAACATCGGCCAGGAGGCGCAGGGCGTCGAGCACTACATCCTGGCGCTCGGCACGCCTGGCCACGCGATGCCCGGCGCGCCGATCGAGGCGGGCGGGATGGGAGCGCCGCACACCCGCGAGAACGATCTCTTTGCAGGCATCCACTAACCTCGTTCTTCATGGAGCAACGCAGCCAGGCCGAGTCGGCGTTGGGTGGGGCCGCCTACGGCATGCTGTTCGTGTTGGGGCTGGTCATGGGCATCGTGGGCGGATTCACGCAGGCGATATGGCACGTCGGTCCTGTCCCGTTCGTCGGGCTGATCCCGGGTTCGGCGATCGGCTGGATGCTCGCGCTCTTCGGTGTCTGCCTCGGGGCGGGCAAGCTCATGGGTTCGCGCCTCGGAGTGTCGGTGACGGCGCTCGGGTGGCTGCTGGTGTCCATGCCCTTCTCGCTCAAGCTGTCGCAGGGCGACCTGGTGATCTCCGGTAACGGCCCCGCCGGGTTCGTCTACCTCTATGGAGGCATGGCGGCGGTGCTCGTGGCCTTCTGGCTGGCGCCCTCGTCGGGCGGCGGTTCCTGGTTGTTGCATGGCCAGCAGCCAAGGAACCCGACTTAGAGGCATAAAGTAGCGATCGTGCACCATGGTTCCACAGAGCAGCACGTCGATCGGGACAGCTACCGCAAGGTGGTCGGCCGGTTCGCCACCGGCGTCGCGATCGTCACGACCAGGCTCGACGGGATCGATCACGCGATGACCGTGAACTCGTTCACGTCCGTGTCACTGGACCCGTTGCTCGTACTGTTCTGCGCGGAGAAGGTCGCCCGGTTCCACGACGCCGTGGTGGAGGCGGGTGTGTGGGGGGTGTCGGTGCTACCGGCCTCCATGGAGGACGCGTCGCGGTTCTTCGCGCACCGGGGGCGGGAGCTCGACGGGCAACTGGCACGCTGGGCGCATCATCGGGGCGAATCGGGCGTGGCGCTCTTCACCGACGCCGTGGCGACGCTGGAGGTCCGGACGACCTCCGTCCATGAGGGCGGCGACCACTCGATCGTGGTGGGTGCGGTTACCGCGCTCGGCGCGCGGGCCGACGGCCGTCCGCTGCTTTACCACCAGGGCCGCTACAAGACCTTATGACGTACCGGCCGCGCATGTCAGAAGATGTCCGCCAAACCGCCGGTCCAACTCGCTCAACGCCCGCCCTTCGGGTGCTACGCCTTTGGCGGCCGGCTTGGCTTCCACGGCACAGATTTACGCCAAACCGAGCAGTGATTCCGCCGCTCTCATCGCGGCGACATTCCCGGCAACATCATGGACCCGTACGACCCGCGCGCCCTGATGAACGCACATCGTGTTCGCCGCGATCGTCCCTGCCTTCAGTGCTTCGCTATCTCGCCCTACCCCGAGGCTTTCCCGAATGAAGTGCTTATTGCTGCAGGCCACTAGTACGGGATAGCCAATCGCCGCGATCTCTCCCAGGCGGCGGGTCATCGTGTTCGAGTGCTCGGTGGTCTTGTTCAGGTCGTGACCCGGGTCGATGAAGATTTTCTCCGGCTTGATGCCGTGCCCAACCGCGGCGTCCGCCCGTTGACGCAGGAATTCCGTCACCTCGCTGACGATATCCCCATATTGGGGACCCGCTACTACCTCCCCCGGCCCTCCGATGCTGTGTGTAATGACAACGCTCATCCCCGTCTCGGCAATAAGGCTCGCCATCCCCGGCGAACGGAGCCCGTTCGTGTCATTGATCACATCGGCACCCGCTCTGTAAGCCGCCTCCGCGACCTCCGGGAGGTGAGTGTCCACGCTGATCACGGCGTCGCTCTTCTCCCGGATGCCTTTGATCACGGGCACCACTCGGTCCATCTCTTCCGCTCCCGACAGCGGTGGCTGATCAGAGCGGAACGCCCGACCCCCTACGTCAAGCCATTCCGCGCCATCCCGTAGCGCCCGCTCCGCCGTCGTGATCGCCGCACCAAGCTCCATCGAACGATTCGGATCCAGGCCCGAGTTCGGCGTGCGATTCACGATTCCCATCACGACTATGTGTCGCGCCAGATCGAATTCACGCCTCCCCACTCTCCGTAGCGGCGCGATGAGCTTGGGGTAGTACACCTGCATTACGCTCAACTCCATTTGAAATGAATAATCCAGCGGGGGCTCAAGGATGATCATTTCGCCTGCCCGCCTGCCCGCCTGCCCGCCTGCCCGCTTGCCCGCTTGCCCGCTTGCCAGTCCGTACGTGGGCGAGGCGGAAGCCTAGCCCTTCGAGTCCGGCTTCCAGTCCTGGACGAGGAGCCCGAGCAGCACCTCGTCCAGGAACTCGCCCATCACCCAGGCCGAAGAGCGCAGCACGCCCTCGCGGACGAAGCCGTTGCGCTCGGCGGAACGCAGCATCGCGGCGTTGTCCGAGAGCGTCTCGATCTGCAGCCGCTGCAGGCCGCGCACGACGAAACCGTAGTGGCACAGCACCGCGACCACGTCGGTGCCGTAGCCCTTGCCGCGGGAGGACGGCAGCAGCCCCAGCCCGATGTGCGCGGACCGGTTGTGGTTGTCGATGCCCCACAGCACCGCGGTGCCGACCAGCGTGCCGCCGTCCAGCTCCACCACGGAGAACGGGACGTGCCCCTGCTCCTTGTCGTCCACCACGAGCGGCGAGTCCCTTGAGCCGGGCGTGATCGGCCGCCACGGCCGTCCTTGGGCCCGCGAGTGGGTCACCACGTCGTCGTAGAGCTCGACCTGCAGGATCGGGATGTCGTCCGCGTGCCGGGCCCTGAGCCCGACTTTGCTCCCCTTTAGCATGCGAGCTTCCTATCCGACCGGGCTGGCCGGCGGCAAACCAACGCTGCATTGCGTTAGCACCTGTAGGAGCACCGCCGACCCGGCGCCGGAGGGGGAGCCGGGTCGGCGGGTCGGGGTTATTGGGCCTCGGTTGTTGGGGTCGTGCCCGTTGGCGCCGGTGTTTCGGACGCTGTGTCCGTGGGCGCCGGTGTTTCCGCCGTGGGGGTTGCCGACGGCGTTTCCGCTGCTGGCGGGCACGTGGGGACCGGGTCTGCAGCGGACTCGGTCGATGCCGCCGTCTCGGGCGCCGTCTCGGGCGCCGTCTCGGGCGCCGTGCTCGGCGCAGTCTCGGCCGCTGTCTCGGCCGCTGTCTCGGCCGCTGTCTCGGCCGCTGTCTCGGCCGCTGTCTCAGACGTCGTGTTCGACGCCGTGACCGGCGGGGTCGGGGTCGGGGTCGGGGTGGGTTCCGGGGTTGCCGAGGTTGTCGGGATTGGCGAGTCTGTCGGGGTTTCTGGGGTTGTCGGGGTTTCGGTAGGGGCCAACGGTTCTGCGGTGCTGGGTTGGCAGGTGAAGGTGGCCGTGGCGGTGACAGTGGCCGCTGGGGCGGCTTCAGTGACCGTGACCGTGGCCTGCTGGGTGACCGTGGTAGTCGCCGTGGCCGTTTCGGTCACTGTCGCGGTCGCCGTATTTGTTGCCGAATCGCTGGTGCCAGGGGTGCCGGTGATCGTCGCCGTGGCCGTCGCCGTTGGGCTGGCTGTCACGGTGCGGGTGGGCCAGGGCAGGACCTTGACCTTGATGCCGGCTTTGCCCTTGACCTTGTAGCTACCCTTGCCGATCTTCTTGCTGGTCTGGCCGGCGCCGGTGGTCACGGGGAGGTCGGTGGCCGTCGTCTTGCACGACTTGCCCTTGCAGACCTTCTGTTTCACGCTGAACCTGGCCGCTCCGTCGTACTTGATGGAGACATCCAGATACGAGACGCCCTTCTTCTTGACGACCTTCGTCTTCGCGGTGTACTTCCCGACCTTAGGGGTGGGGGTCGTCGTCGGGGCGGCGGCGGGTAACGCCACCTCTACGCGGAGAGGAGGGCCAGTGGAATTGAGGGGATCGGACGCTGACGTCTGGGTGATCGCGACTCCGCCGGCTCCGGCCAAGGCCATGGTGCCGAGCAGCGCGCCCACGATGGTGAATCTCATAATCCTGCTCTTGGGGGAGATTTCAGGACGCGGATCATTATTCCGTCTTGTCAAGATTGGTCAAGGCTGAAACGCATGAACAGGCGCTATCGGTTCCGGCGGGCGGTGAACTACGTCAACCTCTCCACCCCGCTCGGCCTGCTGATCTCCGTCGTGGGCGGTGCCACGAGGCAGAGTGGGCCCAACGGCCTCGTTCTCGCGTTCGGCTACCGCTACCGCTTCCCCATCGCCGGGGCCTTCACCGTCGGAAATGTCGTCCTGACCAGGCGCGACTCGCTCGAAGACCAGCTCATCCGGCACGAGGGCCGGCACGCCACCCAGTGGGCCTGGTGCGCCGGCCTGCCGATGCTTCCGCTCTACTTGGTTGCCATGCTCATGTCCGTAGTGGTCTGTGGGCACCAGGCCTCGTACAACGTCTTCGAACGGCTGGCCGGACTCGACGACGGTGGATACCCACGCGCACCCCTCTGGTGGAGAAGGGGCGCGGGTCGCGGTGGGTCTGGGTGATCCGTGTACCCCTCTGGTGGGGAAGGGGTGCAGGTCGGGACTGGTGGGAGTGACTGATCCGCTACGTAGGGCAGAGCGACGCGTATGACGCAGACGATCGAAGTCCCGCACTGGCCGGACAGCTTCAAGGACCGCCTCACCGCCCCCCTCCCCGAGTTTCGTGAGCTGCTGAGCGTCACCTGGCACGGCGCGTTCCGTCCGGACATCGGTGACGCCGACCAGATTCCGGTGCTGCGCAACGGCGGTCTTCCTCGGGCCGCCACCGGCGAGACCATGGTCACCTGGGTGGGTCACTCCACATTCGTCCTGCAGATCAGAGGGTTGACGATCCTGACCGATCCGGTGTGGTCGCGCAGGATTCCCGGGGTACGGCAGCGGCTGACGCCTCCGGGTGTCGCCTGGAGCGACCTGCCGAGGATCGACGCCGTGGTGATCAGCCACAACCACTACGACCACCTGGACGCGCCCACCATGCGCAAGCTGCCGAGGGACACGCCGATCCTCGTGCCCGCCCGGCTGAAGGCCTGGTTCGACCGGCGCGGCTTCACCCGGGTGACGGAGTTGGACTGGTGGGAGTCCACGTCGATCGGCGATGTCACGTTCGACTTCGTACCCGCCCACCACTGGAGTCGGCGGACCGTCTGGGACACGTGCAAGACGCTTTGGGGTGGGTGGGTGATCGACGGCTCGGTCTACTTCGCGGGCGACACCGGCTATGGGGACCGGCTGGCGCAGATCGGGGACAGGTTCGGTGGGCTGGACCTGGCGCTCATGCCGGTGGGGGCGTATGAGCCGCACTGGTTCATGAAGGCCGCGCACGTCAATCCCGAGGAGGCTGTGCGGGGCTGTCTGGACGTCGGGGCGCGACGGATGGCCACCATGCACTGGGGCACGTTCGTGCTGTCGGGAGAGCCGCTGCTGGCGCCGATCGAGGCCGCACGGTCCGCTTGGCGTGCCCAGAGCTTGCCACGAGAGGGTCTATGGGATCTGGCGATCGGGGAGTCACGCTCCTTCCTCTCCTGATGGTTGTGGGCTTCGCGCCGGTGGGCGGGCCAGGGCCGAGATGATCGCGGAGACGGTGATGTACGTCCAGATCGCCAGTCGTACGACACGCAGGCGGGTCTGTTCGGACGGGTGGACGCGGGAGAGGAGCCAGGCCAGGGTCAAGGAGTGAGGCGCAACGTGTGGACGGCGGCCTTCTTGACGGTTGCCGGTTTCGAGTACATCGGGAGTAATTCTCCCTTTGCCCACAGCGGCGCCTGGTCCCAGTAGTTGTCGTGGAACGCGTGCCCCGAAGCCCCCGTCAGGTTGATCCACCCAGACTTGTCCAGATCGCCTAGATCGACGATCATCCGCATCGACGGCACCGAAGTCACCGTGTAGTCGCGCTGCGCGTTCCAGCCGGTGGCGTTCGGGGCGTCCTTGCTGCCCGGCACCTCGAACGGGCCCCGGTTGAAGAGCGCCTCGATGGGCGCGATGCCCGATGTGCCGAGCGAGCCGTTGGTGAGTGTCAGCTGGTGCAGGTCGCCCCAGCGCCAGGCCGTGACGTCTGTGCCGAGCCGGTCGGACACCTCCTGGTAGGCCGAGGCCAGCGCCTGCTGGACGATGTCGTCGCGGGTCTCGGTACGGCCCTTGGTCATGGTGTCGTCCCAGAAGGGGTCGTCGGGGCTTTCGAGCAGCCGCTTGGTCACCTCGTACCAGCGGTCGCCGCCGTTCGGCCTGGCACCGGCGGGCAGGTCGTCGTCGAACGTCAGCTTGAGCAGCTGCCGCCAGACCGCGTTGAAGTACGCCGCGGGAGCCGAGTCGACGCCCTGCGAGCCGTCCCAGTCCTTCAGCAGCTGCCTGGCCTGTACGGCCGGCCCCGCCAGTGGCACCCGCATCAGGGCGGGGACCAGGGTCTTGGCCAGGCCGTTCTGGGTGTCCTGCTGGATCTTGGACATGGTCGCGGCGTCGACCTTGCCCTTCTCGATCTCCTGGTTGAGCCGGTCGATGATGCGCTGGGAGCGATAGCCGTACGCCCAGTCCTTGGTCAGCAGCGGCCGGTACTGCCTGGGGTCGATGACGGCGTTGTTGGCCGTCACGATGTAGCCGTCGGCGGGGTCCTCCATGGAGGGCAGCTGGTCGTAGGGGATGGGGGCCGTGCGCCAGTCGTACTCGCCGGTCCAGCCGGGGACCGGCCACGTGCCGTCGCCCTTCTCGCGTACGGGGATCCGGCCGGGCGCCTGGTAGCCGATGTGGCCCTCGGTGTCGGCGTACACCAGGTTCTGCGCGGGCACGTCGAAGAGCGAGGCCGCGGCGCGGAATTCCTGCCAGTCGGTGGCCGCGTTCAGTGCGAAGATCGCGTCGACCGTGGTGCCGGGCGTCAGAGCGGTCCACTGGAGAGCCACGGCGTTCGCGCCGTCGCTCGGTTTGACGTCGCCCATCACCTCGTTGATCAGTGGGCCGTGCCGGGTGCTCCTGACGTTCAGCGTGACCGTGGCGCCGCCGGCCACCTTGATCTTTTCCTGCCTGGTCTCCAGCTTCACCGACTCGCCCTTGTACAGGTACGTGTCGCCCTTCACCCGCTCCAGGAACAGGTCGGCCACGTCGGGGCCCAGGTTGGTGAAGCCCCAGGCGATCTTGTCGGTGTGGCCGATGACCACGCCGGGGACGCCGGAGAAGCTGAACCCGGTCACGTCATAGGCGCAGGATTCCGTGATCTTCCGGCAGTGCAGCCCGACCTGGTACCAGACGGACGGCATCTGCGCCAACAGGTGCGGGTCGTTCGCCAGCAAGGGCTTGCCGCTGGCCGTGTGCTCGCCGGAGACCACCCACGAGTTCGACCCGATGCCCTCGCGGTCCGCGGTGCTCATCGTGCCGGGCACCGCGTCGAGCGTCTTCGCGGCTTGGGCGAGCGCCCTGGCGGCACCTTGGCCGCGTGGAGTGGTCCCGCGCGGAGTGGTCCCGCGTGGAGTGGTGCCGGTGGTCCCGCGTGGAGCAGTGCCGGTGGTGTCGCGTGCGGGCAGGCGGTCGCGCTGGTCGAAGCGGTCGTCGGCGATCGTGCCCTGGGTGACGATCGGCATATGGCTGTCGTACGGGTAATCCGGGTACAGCTGCTCGACCCGAGCCCGAGGCAGCTTCGTAAGCGCCAAGGCGCGGTCGATCTCGTCTTCCATGTTGGAACGCAGGTCCCAGGCCATGGCCTTGAGCCAGGCGACGGAGTCGAGCGCGGTCCACGGTTCGGGCTGGTAGGACCCGTTCTGCACCTTGAGCACCGAGTATTCGAGGCTCCGGTCGGAGGCGTTGGGGTTGGCCTGGAGCCAGGCGTTGACGCCCTTGGCGTACGCGTCGAGGTAGCGGCGGGTACTCTCGCTCAGCTCGGGCAGCTCCTGCTCGGCCACCTTGCGCCAGCCCATGGTCCGGATGGCCTTGTCGTTGTCGAGCGTCGCCTTGCCGAACAGCTCCGACAGCCGCCCTGAGGTCACGTGCCGCCGGAAGTCCATCTCCCAGAACCGGTCCTGCGCGTGGACGAACCCCTGTGCCATGAACAGGTCATCGGCCGTATCCGCGTAGATTTGTGGAATTCCCGCTTTATCACGATAAATCTCCACATTCCCGGTTAGACCGGGTAGCCGTACGGCTCCGTCCATCTGAGGGAACGACCGTCGCGCCGTGTACACGAGCACCCCGGCGAGCACCAGCGCGAGGACGAGGACCACGGTCAGTGCGCGCGCCACCCACCGGAACGGCCAGGGCATCCAGGCGTAGGGCCGCAACCTCACTAAGACCTCCATCTCTCGCGCAGCCCCTCAAGTCTGACAGCCCACGATCACTACTCCCGCCCCACGAGCCCCACCTGAAACACCGGCGCCTACGGGGTTCCAGCACATGAGGACAGTCAGACAGGGGGAACGAAGGGCCGACTACTCCCACACCTGTCCGGAGGGCGTATCGGAAACCCGGACACCCATCCCTACAAGGGACTCGCGCAGCCGGTCCGACGCCGCCCAATCCCCGGCCTCCCGGGCCCGCGCCCGTTCGGCCAGCAGCTCCGCCGCCCCCGCCGGCAACGCCGACCGTCGAGACCGCCCGATCTCGACGGCCAGGTCCAGCCCCAGCACCTGGTCCAGATGCAGGAACGACTCCAGCTTCGCCCCCGGCGCCACCGACTCGTCCCGCTCCAGCTCCCGCAGCGCACGCAGCGCGGTCGGCGTGTCGAGGTCGTCGTCGAAGGCCGACTCCGCCCGCCGCACGTGGTCGGCCGCCATCGGCGCGCTGGGCGACTCCGACCACTCCGCCACCCGTGCCCGCCACCGCCGTACGGTCCTGTCGGCCGCGTGCAGGGTGTCCCAAGTGAGGTTGAGTTGCTGCCGGTAACGGTGTTCCAGGAACGCCAGGCGTACGGCCAGCGGGTCGAGGCCCGCCTCGGTCACGTCCGACAGGAGCACCACGTTGCCGGTGGACTTGGCCATCTTCCGGCCATCGAACAGCAGGTGCTCCCCGTGCACCCAATGACGCACCACCTCGTGGCCGACCGCCGCGTTCGACTGGGCCCGCTCGTCCTCGTGGTGGGGGAAGCGCAGGTCGATGCCGGCAGTGTGGAGGTCGATGCGCTCGCCGAGGAAGTGCAGCGACATGGCCGAGCACTCGATGTGCCAGCCGGGGAAGCCGCGGCCCCAGGGGGCCTCCCAGGACAGTTCGCCGTCGGAGGGCTTCCAGAGGGCCCAGTCGGCGTGGAAGCGCTTGCGGGGGTCGGTGGCCTCGGGACGGAGGGAGTCGAGGCGGTTGCCGGAAATTTCACCGTAAGTTGGGAAGGACGTGGCGTCGAAGTACACCGCCCCGTCCGGCAGCGCGTACGCGTGTCCCCGCTCGATCAGCTTGGCGATCAGCTCGATCATCAGGTCGATCGTCTCGCTCGCGCGGGGCATGTGCTCCGGCGGCCGCATGTTCAGGGCGGCGGTGTCCCGCTTGAAAGCGTCCTCGTAGTAGCGGGCCAGGTCACGCGGCGAGCGTCCCTCGGCTTGCGCCCGCATGAGCACCTTGTCCTCGCCGGCCTCCGAGTCGTCGGCCAGATGGCCCACATCGGTGATGTTCTGGCAGACCACCATGCGGACCCGCTGCCGCTCCAGGACCCGCCGGATCAGGTCGGACAGCAGCTGGGAGCGCAGGTTGCCGACGTGCGCATGGCGGTAGACCGTCGGCCCGCAGGAGTACATGCGCATGGCGCGGGCGGGGGCGATCTCCTCGACCTGCCTGGCGCGCGTGTCGTAGATCCGCAACATCCCCCGAGCCTAGCCTCCGACCTCCAGGGAAGGCCTCCGAGGAACCCCAGACGCCCAAACTGGCGCCCAGATGCTCAAACTGACGCCCAGACGCCCAAAGAGACGCCCAACGCCCAGACGCCCAAAGAGACGCTCAGACGTCAGCCGCCCAGGAAGCCGACGATGTCCCGGTCCCCCCGCTCCCGCAGCCGCGCCAGCACCTCTTCGCGCGTCGCAGTGTCCGGCAACCCGATGCGCGCCCCGATCAGCCGCAGCCCCTCCATCTCCGAGGTGACCGGAGCGGTGTAACCGATCAGATAGAGCGCCCGGTTCAACGGCGGTATCCCCGGAGCCGCGGCGGGCAGGTAGCGGGTCAGCAGCTCGCCCCCGTCGGACACGGTGAGGAAGACGTGGTCGCCCTCCCCGGCCTTGAAGTCCGCCAGCACGTTCCTGATGGACCCCATGGTCGGCTGGTTGTGCCAGCTGACCACCACGTCCCCGGACGGCGTCGCGGCCGTGAGCTGCCCGCCGGGAGCCATTCCCAGGTACGCCGCGAACCCCGTCGGCAGCGGCGACCCCGACCCGCGCAGGTGCTCGGCGTTGACGTCGACGCGGTGCCACCAGCGGCCGTCGCGGCTGCGGAAGCTGCGCCGGGTCTCCGACACGTCCCTGCGCGGCTGGTACGGCTCGGCGTCACCGGTCGGCGAGGTGCCCGCCACCCGGATCCAGCCCCGCTGTGTCCGCTCGAACCCGGGACCGCCCGAGTAGGCGCGCACCGAGCTCTCGCTGACGTCGTAGCGGGAGGTCAGGTTCGAGACGATCGTGCTGACCGACGCCTCGCCGCCGGCGCGCTCGATCTCCCTGGCGATCATCTCCCTGATCCCCAGGTATTCGTCGCCGCCCCATCTGGTCAGCCCGTACTTGTTCCGGTCCACGCGGCGGAACCGTTCGTCGGCGGTGAGCTGGTTGCGGATGCCGACCAGGCTGTAGTCCTCGCCGATGCGCTCCTGGATCTCCTCCGGCGTCAACGGCCGCCCGGCCACCGCCAGGACCGCCTCCGCCTTCTCGTTGATGCTGCGCGGCCACGGCACCACGTGCTGGTCCAGCACCCGCAGCTGCGGCACGGCCAGGATCCACCGCTCGGCCACGTCCTCGCGGATGCCGAGCTGCGTGACCATGGTGACGGCCTCGCCGAGCGGCCGCGGCCCGTCGGTGAACAGCTGGCGCGTCTTCTCCCTCAGCTCGTCCGCGCCCGCGATCAGCCAGCCGTCGGCCTGCTCGTACCCGGTCAGCAGGGTGCGGACGAACCGCCAGACGGGGATGCCCAGCGTGCGCAGCTCGCCGCGGTGCCATGGCACGGCCGCGGCCAGGTCGTCGGCGGGTACGGCCGAGCCGAGCCGGCCGCGCAGCCAGGTGACGTGCGCGACGAGCGAGACCGCCTCCGGGCCGCCGAGCCAGGCTTCGACATGGTCGCGCAGGTCGCGTTCGATCTGCCGGATCCGCTCTCGGGTGACCGAGAAGCGCTGCGCCAGCTCGTCAAGTGTGGCCCGCTGCGAGGCGTACAGGCGGTCGCGGGCGATCGCCCGCTGCCGCTCGTCCAGCGCCGCGAACAGGGCGTCGATCGATTCGGGCAGTGGCTTGTCCGGCCGTGCCACGGGCGTGACGACCGCCTCCGACGGAGGTTCGAGCAGCCGCTCGAACACCCCGCAGAACAGCTTCTGCACCACGTCCTTGCCCAGCATCTCCGGCGTACGCTCGGCCTCGGCGGGGTCGGAGAAACGCAGCAGCGGCAGGATGTCGCCGACCAGCAGGTGCCCCCAGCAGGCCACGGCGAGATCGGCGAGATGACCCGCCACGGTCTGCGTGGTGATGACGGCGCACGCGCGGTCGAGGGGGATCGTCTGCCACCAAGCCTCGGGCAGCTGGGGCTCCTCCACGATCGGCGCTATCTGCACAGGAGAAGTCCAGCGCAGCGGTGGCGCGAGGTCGCTCAGGCTGAGGTTCATTGAGGTCCAACCGGCAATGGGAATATATCCGCAGTTCAGACTATGTGATCAGAGCGACAGAAAGGGGCTACCTCTTCCTGAATGGGAGATATAGAGCATGGATCGGGCCCGCGTGCAGGCCACGTACAGCATGCTCCGTTCCCGTTGCAGCGCTCTCGCCCGGGCGCCCGGTTCGTCGGGCGGCGGTTCGGGCACCACGCCCTCCGCCACGCCGATGAGCGCGACCCGCTCGAACTCCAGCCCCTTCAGATTCTGGAACGCCGACACCCGCACGTCCGCCCGCCCGAGCGCCTTGCGCGCCTCACGGACCAGCTTCGGCGTGCGCGCGCCGACGGCGATCTCACCGGCAGGGACACCGTCCTCCAGCCAGGAGACGACCGTGGCCACCAGCCCGGCCAGCTCCGCCTCCGGCGAGTCGTACGCCCTGAGCACCGGCCGCTCGCCGTTGCGCAGCGCGCGCAGTCCGTACAGCGGGGACATGCCCCTGACCAGTCCGTCGACGGGCCCGCCGCCGCGCAGCCGGACCGCGAACGACAGCAGCTCATGCGGCAGCCGGTAGGACACCTTGAGCGTGTGCTGCAGCGCCGGGATGCCCACCGAGCCGAGCGTCACGCGCGTGTCGGTGATCCGCTGGTGCGGGTCGCCGACGATGAACAGGTCGTTGTGCGCCCGCGGCGCCACCGCCCGCAGTAGCTGCCACTGCGACGCGCTGATGTCCTGCGCCTCGTCCACCACGACGTGCCGGTACGGCTTGCGGCCCGGCTCGATGTCGTCGAGCAGGTCGCCGGTGGCCCTCGACAACTGCCGGAGCGCCTCGTCGGTCAGCTCGGCCAGCGTGCGCGCGCCTGGGCCGATCAGCGCCGGGCGCTGACCCTCCGCGCTGGCCACGACGCGCATCGCCAGCCGCTCGGCGTTGTCCACGTCGACCCGCTTGCGCGTCACCCCGTCGTCGATCAACTGGTCGAGCCGGGCGGACAGGTCCTCGCCCAGCCCCTGCGAGTACGTCACCAGCAGCACCGGCCCGCTCCCGTGCGCGGCCAGATGGGCCGCCCGGTGCAGCGCGATGATCGTCTTGCCGGTGCCCGGCCCGCCGATCACCAGCACCGGGTGCTCGTAGCGCGCGGCGCGGGCCAGCCGGTGCTGTTCCGGACGCGGGAACACGCACCATTCCGGCGCGTCGAGGATCCGTTCCAGCTCCACCTTGTCGGCGACGAACACCGCCCGGTCCGGGCTGCGCCGCAGCGCCGCGTGGAAGTCGTTTACATCGATCAGGTCGGCGTCCGCGTCTTTGGCTCGGCAGGCGTCCAGCTCCCGCCAAGCCTCGGTGAGCGTGCCGCCCCGGGCCAGCACCGCGAGCGGCGCGTGCTGGGACGGGGGGAGCAGCGGTTCGAGCGCCTCCACGTCGGCCTCGTTGCTGATGAGCCGCACCAGCGGCAGCGCGTGCACGTCGATGCCCAGCGCGAGCAGATCACCATCGCAGATCGCGGCGAACAACCCCGAGACACTCGCCGAACGCCGTAACGCCGGCTCGACCCGTTCGAGCGCCTCGGCGTCCCACTCCTCGACGACGCCGATCACCGGGTTGATCCCGTAGCGGTGGCGCTGCGCGTACGACCACGCCTCGGGATCCGGGAGCACGGTACGCAGCCAGTACACGTCCCGCTGACGCACCACCACCCCCCGATGGCCCGAGGTGAGGCGGAGCGTCGCGACCCGCGGGTCCCTGGCGCCCCTGACCCGCTCGGGATGCGGGGCGCCCGAGACGTTCAGCAGCAGGCGGCGGAGTGCGACCACGGCGTCCCTGCGCACCGGCTGTGCCAGTGCGCTGAGGTCCCGGGGGAAGTCCGGGGCGATCGCCAGCCGCGGCACGGCTCAGTCCAAGAGTTGCAGCAGGTCGCGGTCCCCGCGTTCGCGGAGCCTGGTGAGCAGGTCGGGCAGTCCGACAGGTCCGGTCATCCCGATCCTGGTGGCGATCACCCTGGCGGCTTGGTCGCGGGTCCCGCCGGGGGCGGTGTAACCGACCAGGCGCAGCGCCTTGGTGATCTTCTCGGCCCCCTGCGCGGCCACCGGCAGGTGCCTGGCCCGCAACACGCCCTCGTCCGACAGCGTGAGGAACAGGTGCCCGCCCTCCTTCGCGCCGACGTCCGCGAGCAGCCGCTCGACGGATTCGAGCACCGGCCTGCCATGCCAGACCATGGTCAGCTCGCCGGCCGCGCTCCGCACGGTCCTGCTCTCCCCTGGCGACAGTCCGAGGTACGTGGCGAACCCCGTGGGCAGCGCGCACTCGCCGCCGCCGAGCTGCTCGGCCGTCACGTCGATCCGCAGCCACCACCGGCCGTCCGGCTGGCGGAAGCACCGCCTGGTCTGCGAGACGTCCTTCAGCGGCTGGTACGGCTTGGCCGGTTCGTTCGACGCCCCGTTGCCCTCGCCCACCATGACCTCGGCCGGAGCGAACGCCTGGAACTGCGGCGTCCCCGGCGGCGGCGACGGGATCGGCGGCACCTGGGCGAACGCGGAGGCCGGCCGCTCGGCAACCTCCACGACCTGCGGCTCCGGAGCCGGCGGCTCCGGCGGCACGGCGGGCGCCTCCGACGGCAGCGTGGCCAGCACGAACTGCCAGGCGGGGACCTCCAGCGCGCGGATCTCCTGGGCGTGCCAGTCGGCCGCGCCGATCAGCTGCTCCTTGGGCGCGGCCGGGCCGATCGTCCGGCGCAGCTCGTCCAGATGCGCCCGGTACGGCGCCGCCTCCTCGCTGGCCAGCCACTGGCCGAGGCGGGCCCGCAGCTCGGTCTCGGTGGCGGAGATGTCGGCGGGGGGCACGGCGAACAGCTTGGCGAGCTGGTCCACGGCGGACGGCTGGTCGGTGAAGACCCGGTTCTGGGCGACGGCCCAGCTCTTGTCGTCCAGACCGGCGAACGCGGCCTCGATCAGCTCGGGCAGCTCATGCCCCGCGGGCTCCTCCGGCTCCGGGTCCTCTGACTCGGCCGCCTCGAAGTCCGGGGTGTCGTACTTGGGTTTCGCCTCTTCGGGAGCGGCCTCGGCTTCTGGTACGGCTTCGGCGTCCTGCGGTTCGGGCACCGCCTCCGGCTCCGCGCCCTCGGCTTGGAGCGCGGCGGCCTCCTCGGCGGCGGGCTCCGGCGCGGGCTCGTCGTCGGCGTCCAGGACGGGCTCGGGCTCGGCCTCCGGCTCGGCGGCCTCCTCGATGGCGGGCTCGTCGTCGGCGTCGAGCACCGGCTCCTCGGCCCCCGCCGCGTCCTCGTCCGCCACGGCCTCTCGGGGCTCCATCGCCTCTTCGGCGGCCACTGCCTCTTCGGCGTCCGGCGCTTCCTCAGTGACGCGGGCCTGCTCAGCGACGCGGGCCTGCTCAGCGACGCGGGCCTGCTCGGCGACGCGGGCCTGCTCGGCGCTCGGCGGCGCCTCTACGGGCAGCGCGACCGGCGCGGCCTCGTACGCGAGGGCAGGGGCGGATACCGCCGCGGACGGGCGGTGGAGCTGGGGTGCGAGGTGTACCAGGGCCGCGGAGAACAGCGTGTTGAGCACCGGACGCGCCTGGATGAACGGCTGGTCCACCAGCTCTCTGCCGGTCAGCGCGAGCAGCCCCGACCACGACCCGGCGCGGTCGAGCGCGATGGCCACCTGCGGCTCGTCGGCCTCGTCCGGGTCCAGGACGTGCAGCGCCGGCAGCACGTCGCCCACGGCGGCGGCCGGCCAGTGCTCAAGCGCGATCTCCGTGAGCAACTCGGCCAGCGACTCGGGGCCGATGGCCGCGAGCACGAGAGGCATGGGCAGGCTGCGCCACCAGGCGTCCGGAAGCTCCGGCTGCCCGGTGAGCAGCGTGATCGTGGACGCGTCGCTCCACCTCAACGGTGGTACGAGGTCGCTCAGGCAGAAATTCATCCCGTTCCGTTCACCAGCCCCTCACGCCGCCGTGTCGTCGCAAGGCTCCCCAACTTCGTCAGCGGTGCAGCCTTACTCTCTCCGCCACTCTTTCCGCCGCCCACGAACAGACCATAGTCCGGCAAAACTCCCCTACGCATCATCCACTACGTATCAGCGCCGGACGGCGGCGAAGCGTAGACGGACGTAGTCGGCCATCCAGCCCGTCTCCCTGCGCAGAGCGGGTGCGGCGAGCTCGTTGACCCGCTGGAGCAGCGGCTCGACGATGTCCGGCGGCAGCCCTTCGATGACCGAGGACGCGAACATGCGTACCCAGTCGGCGGCCCCCTGCGGGCACTCCTCGAGCGGCGTCGGCCGGTCGAAGTACTCGAGCAGCCGGACCACGAAGCCCTCCTGCTCAAGCCGGCGGGCGTACTCGGCCGGCGTGGGGAAGTACCAGGGCAGGTCGGGCTCGCGCAGACCGTACTCCCGCCAGGCGGTGTGCATGGCGGCGGTGAGTTCCGCGCAGTTGCCCGCGCCGCCCATCTCGGCCACGAACCGGCCGCCGGGCGTGAGCGCCTCATGCACGTTGGCGATGACGGAGATGGGGTCGCGGCTCATCCAGTGCAGCGCGGCGTTGGAGAAGACGGCGTCATAGGCCAGTGCCACGCTGAAGTCGTGCCCGTCGCCGACGATGAAGTCGACACCGGGATACAGGGCCAGGGCCTTCTCGATCATGGCGGGGGAGCCGTCTATCCCAAGGACGTCGGCGCCCCGCGAGGCGATCTGGGCGGTCAGCACACCGGTGCCGCAGCCGAGATCGAGCACGCGCTCTCCCGGCCGCGGATCCAGCAGGTCCACCAGAGGCGCGCCTTGCGTCGAGACGTAGCCGAAACTGCCGTCGTAGGCGCGACTGCTCCACCGCTCCAAGCTCGGTGTGTCGTATCGCAAGACGATCAGCTCTCATTCGTCAGACATCGGGCCCCCTGCGGCCGTGCTGTCTGTTCACTTTAGAGGTTGATTGTCTCCGCGACATATCAAGTCACAATGGTCTCATCGCACACTTTGCGTCCATCGCTTCTTGAGGTAGGACTTTCCGGCATCTGTCTGCGGAATCGTGAGCAGCACCGGCGGCCCCGGGGCGACGGGCATCTTGGCGGCCTGCTCCGTGTCGAGCGTGCCGCGCATCAGCATCGCCTCCCCGCGGGCGGGGCGGGCCCAGCCCTTCTGCAGCAGGTTCTGGCCCTCGTCGGAGAACAGGAACTCCTGCCAGAGACGGGCCGCGGCGGGATGCGGCGCGTCCTTGCTGATCGCCTGCACGTGGTAGTCGCCCAGCGGCGCGTCACGCGGGATCGTCACCTTCCACGCCGCCGCGTCGCGGGCGCTGCGGGCGGCGTTGAGGTGGTCCCAGTCCACGATCACGTTGGCCTTGGCCGGGTCCGTGAGCCGGCCCGCCTGCCTGAGCTTGGCGAACAGCTCGACGCCGCGCTGCGGCTGTGGCGCGCCCGAGACCAGCGAGGCGGCCATCACGCCGTCGAAGGCCGCCGCCGAGTGCAGCGGATCGCCGTCGAGCGCGACCAGGTAGCCCGGCTTGGCGGCCAGATCGGCGAAGGAGGCGGGGGCGGGGACCTTGCGCGGGTCGTAGCCGAGCGACATGTAGGCGCCGTAGACGCCGTACCAGGCGCCGGCCGGGTCCTTGATGTGATCGGGCAGGTCCTGCCAGCCCTGCACCTTGTACGGGGCGAACTTGGCGGCGTCGGCCACCGCGACGTCGAGGGTGAGGTCGAACACATCGGGCTTGAGCTGGGCGGCGGCCTCGATCTCGCGCCGGCTGCTGGCGCCGGGTTCGAGTTCGTTGACCTTGATGCCGTATTTGTCGGTAAAGGTGTCGATGATCGCGCCGTAGTTGACCCAGTCGCGGGGAAGCCCGATCACGGTGAGCGAGCCTTCCCGCTTGGCGGTCGCGGCGAGGTTGTCGAGGGTCGTGAAACCCTGCTTCATGGAGGCGGCCTTGACGTTCACCGGCGGAAGCGGCTTCTCGGCCGGGGACGATGACGCGCCGCATCCGGCGCTGGCGATCAGGGCGGCTACGGCGGCGCAGGTACGTACGGTCACATGAGGAATACTCGCCGCTACTATCGTTCAGGTCGAGGAGGCGCGGCCGGAACGACCTTGGCCGCCACCAGTGTCTCTTCGGAGATCTCCACCAGAGTGCCGTCCCTCTTGCGGACGCGCAACACGCCGTCGTCCCAGGATTCGAGAATCCCGACGGCGTCACGGAAGCCTTCCGGAACCCGCCTGCGGGTGGTGATCCGGGCGCCGACGTCCGCGGTTGTGATCGCGATCACCAGGCGAGCGGCCACGAGTTTGCCACCCTCCGTTTCGGCCAGTTGGCAAGCACGGCAATACTAGGGCTAGCAGACCGCCGTCAGAGTCATGCCATGGTGCGGAGAAGAAGGAGCTCGAGGTGACCTACGTCATCGCGCAGCCTTGCGTGGACGTCCTGGACAAGGCGTGCATCGAGGAGTGCCCCGTTGATTGCATCTACGAGGGCGAGCGCATGCTTTACATCCACCCCGACGAGTGCGTGGACTGCGGCGCTTGTGAGCCAGTGTGCCCCGTCGAGGCCATTTTCTACGAAGACGACCTTCCCGAGCAGTGGAAGGACTACTACAAGGCGAACGTCGACTTCTTCGAGGACCTGGGCTCGCCCGGTGGCGCCTCCAAGGTCGGCAAGATCGACAAGGATCACCCGGTCGTCGCCGCGCTGCCGCCGCAGGCCGAAGAGCACTAGCCCGTACCCCGCAGCGGGGCGCCCGAACGGCGGGCCCCGCTGCCGGGCGTACGGCGCGCGTGTCTGATGGCTGGAGACGTGCACGCCTGATACCTGGAGAACCGTGAACAACCTGCCCGACTTCCCTTGGGACCGGCTGGAGCCGTACAAGGCGCGTGCGCTGGCGCACCCCGACGGCATCGTCGACCTGTCGGTCGGCACGCCCGTCGACCCGGTGCCGCCGCTCGTCCAGAGCGCGCTCGTCGAGGCCGCCAACAGCCCCGGCTACCCGCTCACCCATGGGACGAAGGCGCTGCGCGAGGCCGCCGCCGGCTGGCTGCGCCGCAGGCACGAGGTCACCGTCGAGCCGCGCGACGTGCTGCCGCTGATCGGCTCGAAGGAGTTCGTCGCCTGGCTGCCCAGCTACCTGGGCGCCCGGCGGGTCGTCTTCCCCGAGCTGGCCTATCCCACCTACGACGTGGGCGCCCGGCTGGCCGGAGCGGAGGCGACGGCCTCCGACGGCCTGCTCGCGCTGGGACCCCAGCACGTGGACCTCGTCTGGGTCAACTCGCCCGGCAATCCCACGGGCCGGGTGCTGCCCGTCGAGCACCTGCGCAAGGTGGTGGCCTGGGCACGCGAGCGCGGCGCGGTCGTCGCCTCCGACGAGTGCTACATCGAGCTGGGCTGGGAGGAGCGACCCGTCTCCATCCTGCATCCCGACGTCTGCGAGGGCTCCCATGAGGGGCTGCTCGCGGTCCACTCGCTGTCCAAGCGCTCCAACCTGGCCGGTTACCGCGCCGGGTTCGTGACCGGCGACCCGGCTCTGGTCAAGCGGCTCCTGGAGATCCGCAAGCACGCGGGGATGCTCATGCCGGCCCCCGTACAGGCCGCCATGACGGCCGCGCTGGGCGACGACGCGCACGCCGAGGAGCAGCGCGAGCGCTACGCCAGGCGGCGCGTCCTGCTGCGGCCGGTGCTGGAGAAGGCGGGCTGGAGCATCGAGCACTCGACCGCCGGCCTGTATTTCTGGGCGACGGACGGGACCAGTTCTTGGGAACAGGTCAGTAAGCTCTCCGAAATCGGTATTTTGGTTGCTCCGGGGGAATTCTACGGATCGGCAGGTGGACGGCATATCCGTATCGCCATGACCGCCACTGATGAACGCATCAGTGCGGCGGTTCGCCGCCTCCAGTAGGATCCCCCGCGAAGCAGGGCACACATAAGTTGATAACGGCGTTTGCTGAGGCAGACCGCGAGTGGAGCGAGCTGATCGATGAGCATGACCTTCGTGGTCGTACTCGGGCTGAGCATCGCCACCGTCCTCCTGCTGCTGGGTGCCTTCCTGGCCACCATGCGCCAGGAAAGGAAGGGTCGCGCGACCGCACAGCCGGTCGAGATCGCGGCCACCGAGGCCCCGCTGCCGGCACCGGTGAGCATGCCCGGGTACGCGGGATCCGACTATGTCGATCCCCGCACCATCAAGGTCGGTGACCGGATAGAGGTGCACGGATCGCCCGCGCGAGTGCTCGGTGCCATGTACATCTCGTGGCAGGGCATGCAGTGGGTCGAATACCGGCTGCGTGACGGCTCCCGTCGCACGCAGTGGCTGTCGGTGCAGGTTCGGCAGGCCGAGGGCGAGGCGTCGCACCTGGAGGTGCTCATCTGGACCGAGGTGCCCACCGAGGGCATGGTGCCGGCCAAGAGCATGCTGATCATGGAGGGCGTCGAGTTCCACCCGATCGAGCGGGGCACGGCCGCGTTCAGGTCGGAGGGCAACACCGGCAACGCCGAGCGGGGCCTGCTCGACTTCGCCGACTACCGCGCCTCCGACGGGCGGCTGCTCTCCTTCGAACGGATCCAGGGCGGCAGATGGACGGCCAGCTACGCCCGGCCGCTGCCGCCCGGCTCGATCAGCATCGTCAGCCGCGCCACGTCGTAAGGCGTGTCCGTCTAGGAGATGTCCACCTTGCTGTCGGTCGCCTTGCCGCCCGACTGCCAGCCCTCCAGGTTCACGTCGTTGGTCCAGGTGGCGCCGTTGAAGCCGACGTGCTTGAGTCCGTACTTCTGCGCGTGGGCCACCGACCAGGCGGCGATCAGCCAGCCGCGCTTCCGCGTCGAGATGGACGGGTCGCCGAGCGCCCGGGCGAGCTGGCGCCGCGCCTCGGCGGTCTTGGCCTGGGGGGCGGGCGTGCTCGCCTTGGGCGGTGGGTACCAGCAGTGCACGGCCTTCGGGACACGGCCGGTGAACGCCGCCGCGAGGATCTTGGCGTCCTCCTCGTGCTGGGCGTAGGCGTAGCCGCCCGCCGAGCGCTGCACGGCCTGGGCGGCCTCCTCCAGCGGGAGCTTCCGGTAGTTCTTGACCTTGACCAGCGCGGCGAAGAACCGGTTGGTCGCGTAGACGGGGTCGAGGAGCTGCTTGCGCTTGCCCCACCCCTGCGACTGGCGCTGCTGGAACACGCCGACGGAGTCGCGGTCGCCGTAGCTCAGGTTGTAGAGCTTCGACTCCTGCAGCGCGGTCGCGTAGGCGATCACCACCGCCCGTTCGGGCAGCTTGCGGCGCTCCGCGACGGCCGCGATGGTGGCCGATATCTGGGCCTGCTCGATGTCGAGATCCCGGTCGCCCACGGGGGTCTTGACGCTGCAGTGGGCTTCGGGAACGGCCAGCGGCTCGGTCTTTTTGAGCAGGTGATAGAGGCCGACGGAGATCCCCACCGCGAGCAGCAGAACGATGACCGCGATGGTGATGACTCCGCGGGAGAAGCGCAGGCGCACCCTGAGAAACCTACCCGGCCAGATAAGCTCCGTGCCCATGAGGCACGTGAGCGGTGTGTCACCGATCGTATCCGCGGTGGACGAGCTGTGGGCGCGTCGCGGGGAGCTGTCACCCCGCGACCTCGACGCGCGCAACGTGGTGGTGAGCGCGATCGACCTGCTCGACAGGGGACAGGCGCGGGCCGCCCGGTTGTCGGACGGCGAGGTGGTCGTGGACGAGCGGGCCAAACGGGCGATCCTGCTCAGTTTCCAGGTGCTCGGCCTGGCCAGGTCGCAGGTGGGCGACTTCCAGCACCACGACCGGCATCCGCTCAAGACCACGCTCGACGGGGTGCGGGTGGTTCCGGGAGCGATCGCGCGCTGGGGTTCCTATCTGGCGCCCGGTGTGGTGCTGATGCCGTCGTTCACGAACATCGGCGCGTACGTCGGCGAAGGCACGATGGTCGACACCTGGGCCACGGTCGGTTCCTGTGCCCAGATCGGAAAAAATGTTCATTTGTCGGGCGGCGTCGGGATCGGCGGGGTGCTGGAGCCGCCCAACGCCGTGCCGGTGGTCGTGGAGGACGACGCGCTCATCGGCAGCCGTGCGATGCTGGTCGAAGGCGCCCGGGTGGGACGCGGCGCCGTCATCGGGGCGGGCACGATCCTGTCGGCCTCCATCCCGGTGATCGATGTGCGGACCGGCGAGGAGCTGGCCCGCGGCCGCGTACCCGACTGGTGCGTCGCCGTCGGCGGCACCCGCCAGAAGGAGTTCCCCGGCGGCACGTTCGGATTGCCCTGCGTGCTGGTGATCAAGCGCCTGGAGCCGGGGCAGCGTCATGACAAGGCAGCGCTCAACGAGGTGCTGCGCGAACACGGAGTGAACACCTGATGCTGGACCTGACGCAGGACGTACGGACGCTGACCGCGGCCATCGTGGACATCGAGTCGGTGAGCGGCGACGAGCGGGCGCTGACCGACGCGGTCGAGCAGGCGCTGGTGGCGTTGCCGTACCTCAAGGTCGACAGATCGGGCGAGACGCTCGTCGCGCGCACGGAACTGGGCCGCGGCGAGCGGGTGCTGATCGCCGGGCACCTCGACACAGTGCCGGTCGCCGGCAACCTGCCCAGCCGCGTCGAAGGCGACCTGCTCTTCGGCTGCGGCACGTCGGACATGAAGGCGGGGGTGGCGGTCGCGCTCAAACTGGCGGCCACCGTGCCCGCGCCCAACCGCGACGTCACCTACGTCTTCTACGACTGCGAGGAGATCGAGGCCGAGCGCAACGGGCTGACGAGGGTGGCGCGCGAGCACCCCGACTGGCTGGCGGCCGACTTCGCGGTGCTCATGGAGCCCACCGACGGGGTGATCGAGGGCGGCTGCCAGGGCACCCTGCGGGCCGAGATCACCGTGGCCGGCAAGCGCGCGCACAGTGCCAGGTCGTGGCTCGGGGTCAACGCCATTCACGGCATCGAGCCGGTCCTGGCCCGGCTCAACGCCTACGAGGCCCGGCAGCCCGTGGTCGACGGGCTCGCCTACCACGAGGGACTCAACGCGGTCGGCGTACGCGGCGGCGTGGCGGGCAACGTGATCCCGGACGAGTGCGTGGTCACGGTCAACTACCGGTTCGCGCCCGACCTGTCGATCGAGGATGCGCAGGCGCACGTACGCGAGGTGTTCGACGGGTTCGAGGTCCGCTTCACCGACGGGGCCCCGGCCGCGCGGCCCGGCCTCACCCACCCGGTGGCGGCGGCCTTCACCGCCGCGGTCGGTGGCACGCCGCGGGCCAAACTGGGCTGGACGGATGTCGCGCGCTTCTCCACACTGGGGGTGCCGGCCGTGAACTACGGTCCCGGTGACCCGAACCTGGCGCATCAGCAGGGGGAGTACGTGTCGCTTCCGAAGATCGTGGAGAGCGAGCGGGCCCTGCTGGACTGGCTGACAAAGTGAAAGTGGCTTTCCTCGCCGGCCATTTGGCGGGGAAAGCCACTTTCAGTCCCGAGCAGCACCCTCGGCAGTTAGACGCAGGCAGGTCGAAATCTGGTTCCTGCTTCTTCCAAGATTTTTTACGCGGGTTCTTAGCGCCATCTACCAGGGCATTTGCCGCAGAGTGCCTCTAACGGGTGACTAGTCCTCGTTGTGCGCGAGGGCGCCCGGCGTTGGGCTAGCGTGACCGCATGGAACAGACACGTCCGGAACGCCGTCAGGGGCAGGCCGTGGTCCGCGGCAGTCTCGCGCTGCAAACCACCCATGATCAGCGGCTGCTCGACCGCCAGGGCCCCGCCGACTGGGTGCACATGGATCCGTGGCGGGTACTGCGCATCCAGGCGGAGTTCGTGGAGGGTTTCGGGCAGCTGGCCGAGCTGCCCCCGGCGGTCACCGTCTTCGGCTCCGCCCGCACGCCCAAGGACTCCGCCGACTACGGCGTGGGCCGCGCGCTCGGCCGTGCGCTGGCCCAGGCCGGATACGCGGTGATCACCGGCGGCGGCCCCGGGATCATGGAGGCGGCCAACCGGGGAGCCCTGGACGTCGAGGGCGCCGTGTCGGTGGGGCTCGGCATCGAGCTGCCCTTCGAGCAGCGGATGAACGACTACGTGGACCTCGGCATCGAGTTCCGCTACTTCTTCGTCCGCAAGACGATGTTCGTCAAATACTCGTGCGGCTTCATCGCGCTGCCCGGTGGGTTCGGCACGCTCGACGAGCTGTTCGAGGCGCTCACGCTGGTGCAGACGCAGAAGGTGACGTCCTTTCCCGTCGTGCTGATGGGCTCGGAGTTCTGGGGCGGCCTGATGGACTGGATCAAGGGCACGCTCCTGGACTCCGGCAAGATCGCTGAGCAGGATCTCGACCTCATCACCGTGACCGACGACGTCGAGGAGGCCGTGCGCATCATCGTCGACGCCGACCTCAAGCGGTCCGAGCAGCTCCGGGAGGAGCAGAAGGCCGTCGCCGCCCAGCCGGCCGAACCCCAATAAGCTCAAATGCGTGAATATCTGCGTGTTTTGCGCGTCCAGTCAGAAGATTGACGAGAAGTACCTCCAACTCGCCACAGAGGTCGGCGCCGAGCTCGCCCAGCGTGGTCACACGCTGGTGAGCGGCGGCGCCACCGTCTCGTGCATGGGCGCTGTCACCGCCGCCACCCGCGCCTCCGGCGGGCGGACCATCGGCGTGATCCCCCAGGTCCTGGTCGACATCGAGGTCGCCGACACGAACTCCGACGAGCTGATCGTCACCACCGGCATGCGCGAGCGCAAGGCCGCCATGGACGAGCGCTCCGACGCCTTCCTCGTCCTGCCCGGCGGCATCGGCACGCTGGAGGAGCTCTTCGAGATCTGGACGGCCCGCGTCCTCGGCATCCACGACCGTCCGCTGGTGATCCTCGACCCGTGGGGCCTGTACACGCCGCTGCGACAGCTCATCGAGAACATGTACGAGGCGGGCTTCACCCGGGCCAACATCTTCGACGCCATCTCCTGGACCAGCACGGTCGAGGAGGCGTTCGCGCACCTGGAGGCCGCTAGCACGCCGGTTCGGCCCAGCGTGGAGGAGCTCGGCGAGTCCACCGGCTGACCCGTCCCGGGGAGTCCCAAGACGTAACAGGCGCGGCAAGTGCGGGACTCGTGCCTCGATCGTATGAGTACGATGCCAATGTGCTGGTCGTACTCGCCATAGCCGCGCTCGCCATTCTGGCCTGCGTGGTCCTGGTCTCCCTCGGAAGGGGCGGGGAGCTGACCGAGTTCCCGCCGGATGTGCCGCCTCTCGACCTGCCGGAGCCTGGGCAGCTCACGGCGGTGGACTTCATGGCGCTGCAGCTGCCGGTCAACCTGGTCGGCTATCACACGCAGAGTGTCGACGAGACCCTGCGCAGGGCGGCGACGGCGATCAGCGCTCGGGACACCAGGATCGCGGTGCTCGAACAGCGGGTCTCCGAGCTGCTGTCGAGTCGGCTGTACGCGCGCCAGGAGGTCTACGCGGCTCCGGGCGCCGGCCTGCGCACCGACCACGAGCCACCGGCCGCCCCCTGGGACCTCTCTCAGGAGGGGGACTCGGCAGCCGAGCCGCACGCCCTGGGAGACCAGCACGCTGAGCCGTCCACGGACGAGCCTGAGGACGCGGCGGCGGTCCCCGACCAGCCGGAGGCGGTGCCCGGCCAGCCGGAGGCGGTGGCCGGCCAGCCGGACGCGGTGGTGGAGCCGGACGTCGTGGTGGAGCCGGACGTCGTGGTGGAGCCGGACGTCGTGGCGGAGCCGGAAGACGACGCCACGCCATCCGAGGCGCCGGCCGATCACACGGCCGCGTTCGACGCTTCGGCCGCGGCGACGGAAGACGAGCAGGACCGCGACGGTGACCCGGTCCGTGACGGGGAGCCGATCCCGGCCCAGTCGAGCGACAAGGGGCTGGAGCGCGAGAGTGAGCCGGTGCGGGTCGCGCCGGGCGAGGACAGGGACGAACGCAAGTGACGCAAGTGGCCGAAGTGATCCGCTGTAGCTGGCCGGGGATGGCGGACCCGATCTACACCACCTACCACGACGAGGAGTGGGGCCGCCCGGTCCGGGGCGACGACGGTGTCTTCGAGCGGGTCTCCCTCGAAGCCTTCCAGTCGGGCCTGTCGTGGCTGACCATCCTGCGCAAGCGGGAGAACTTCCGCGCCGCCTTCGACCAGTTCTCCATCCCCAAGGTCGCCGCGTACACCGAGCAGGACGTGACCCGCCTCCTCGGCGACCCCGGCATCGTACGCAACCGCGCCAAGGTGGAGGCGACCATCGCCAACGCGCGGGTCGCACTGGACCTGCCCGGCGGTCTGTCCGACCTGGTCTGGCAGTACGCCGACGCCGAGTCCCCGGTCTACCGGTCGATGACCGACGTCCCGGCCATCACGCCGGCCTCCAAGGCCCTGGCCAAGGACCTCAAGAAGCGCGGCTTCAGATTCGTCGGCCCGACCACCGCGTACGCCCTCATGCAGGCCATCGGCCTGGTCAACGACCACATCGAGGGCTGCGTCGCCCGGCAGGCACAGCCGTAGCAGGGCGCATTCAGCGGCCGTGGAACGTCGGTGCCTGCTTGACCAGGAAGGCCCGCGTGGCGTCGAGGTGGTCCTGGGTGGCCACGCACTCGTCCTGCAGGTCGGCCTCCACAGCCAGCGTCTCGGGCAGCGAGTGCGTCGCGGCGTAGGCCACCGCCCGCTTCGTGGCCGCGAACGCCTTGGTGGGCCCCGCCGCCAGCCGTACGGCCAGCTCATGGGCGGTCTTGAGCACGTCCTCGGCGGGCACGACGCGCGTGACCACGCCCAGTTCGAGCGCGCGGGCCGCGGTGAGCGGCTCGCCGAGCAGCAGCAGCTCGGTCGCCCGGCCCAGACCCACCAGACGGGCCAGCGTCCACGACGCGCCCGAGTCGGGCGCCAGGCCCACCCCGGCGAACGCCATCGCGAACTTCGCCTTGTCCGAAGCCACCCGCAGGTCGCAGGCGAAGGCCAGTGAGGCGCCCGCCCCGGCGGCCACGCCGTTGACCGCCGCCACGACCGGCTTGGCCATCGTGGTGATCAGCTCGACGATGGGGTTGTAGTGCGCGCGGACCGTGTCGGCCAGGCCACGGCCGGCCTCCAGGTTGTCGGCGTGCTCGCGCAGGTCCTGTCCCGCGCAGAAGGCCCGTCCCGAGCCGGTGAGCAGCACCGCGCGGACCTCGGGATCGGCGGCGGCGCGGCGCAGCGCGTCGAGCAGGGCCGCCTTCACCTCGGCCGTCAGCGAGTTCATCGCGTCGGGCCGGTCGAGGGTGATGGTGGCGACGGCATCGGTCACGTCATAGCGGATCAAGGCAGCTCCCTGTCGACGAACGCGGCGGCCGCGGGCAGCAGGCGGACCGCCTCCTGCTCGAAGTAGGCCCTGGCCTTCTCGCCCGGCCAGGCGGTTGGCAGCAGCTCCGGGGGGAGGCCGGGGTCCCGGAACAGGAAGTTGCGCCATCCGTGCACGAGTCTGCTCCTGGTCGCGAACACCTGATCCGCCGGGGCGCCGCCGGGCAGCGCGCCGACCAGAGTGACAGCTTCCGACAGCCAGTGCTCGTACGCCGCGCCGATGGCGGTCAGATCCCAGGCGCGGGCCACCAGCTCGCGCGGATCGCCCTCGAGCGCCGCGTCGAACCTGTCGGCGCGCACGCCCTCACCCTCCAGCAGGTTGTCCAGCTCGATCGACGAACGCGGGCCGATCCAGGTCGTCTCCGACAGCGCGGCGTACCCCAGGAAGGTGAGGTCGGCGCGGAGCCGTTCCCTGCGCGGACGGTCCTTGACCGGCCCGAAGACGATCAGGTGCCACCGGCCACGCCAGCTCAAAGTTCCGGCTCGGTAAATTCTCAAGGCGGCTTCGTCCAGACGTCTGACGCACTTCGGCGTAAGTCCGTAACCGGCGCCTTGGGGCAGCCTGACGGGCTGCAACCAGCCTTGCCGCACCATGCGGGAAACGGCCGTCCGCACGGCTGGGGCGGCGATTTCGAGGGGCTTCATGAGCCGTACGAGCGCGGCCACGGATGCCTGTCCACCGCGCGAGCGCAGGTGGTCTCCATAGAGGTCGAACAGAGCGGCGCGAGCATGCACGAAGTCCAGTTTGGCCGCCTTCGCCAGCATGGACAACGCATTCTGGGAGGAGATCGTTACCCATGAGCGCTCTCGATGCGGGAGAATAGGACATCACAGATGACGTGAATGCGTCGGCCATCCTCAGGGGCGGCCGGAAACCGCGGGCCGCGGGAGCCCAAGGCAGGAAGGGATGCACGCATGGCGGCGATGAAGCCGCGGACCGGCGATGGTCCGCTGGAAGTCACCAAGGAAGGGCGCGGCATTGTCATGCGGGTCCCCCTGGAGGGTGGCGGCCGGCTCGTCGTGGAGATTTCCGCCGACGAGGCAAAGGCGCTCGGCGAAGCGTTGAAGAACGTCGTCGGCTGAGAGCTCCCGAGATACAGGTCGTTCCACGGCCCTGGCGTGCGTCCGCGCCAGGGCCGCTGACGTTTGAGGGGGATTTCCGTGCCCATTGAGACCACGACGTCGGTGGTGGCCGACGTCCCAGCCGACGTCGAGCTGCTCGCCGTGCCCTATGACGCGGAGCTCGCTCCCGCCGTCGAGCTGGATCTGCACGTGCCGACGGCCGCCCTGCTGGCGCACTACGACGCCAAGGGAGAGGCGGGTGAGGTGGTGGAAATCCCGGTCGCGCGGGCCGACGGGGTCGGCCGGGTGCTCCTGTACGGGGTCGGCGACGGCTCGCCGCGCGCGTTGCGCAAGGCCGCGGCCGCGCTCACCCGCAAGGCCAAGGGCAGGCAGGCGCTGGTCGTGGTGACGCCGGCGGGCGACGTGACGGCCTTCACCGAGGCCGCGTTGCTGGCGGCGTACACCTTCAAGATCGGTGAGCCGGGCAAGCCGTCCGTGCGGGCGCTGACATTCGTCGGCGCCGACGAGGACGCGGTGCGGCGCGGCCAGACCGTCGCCCAGGCGGTGGCGCTGGCCCGCGACCTGACCAACACGCCCGCGTCGGTCAAGAACCCGCTCTGGCTGGCCGAGCGCGCGGCCGAGCAGGACGTGCCGGTACGCGTCTGGGACGAGGAGCAACTGCAGGCGGGCGGCTTCGGCGGCATCCTGGCCGTCGGCCGGGGCTCGGCCAACCCGCCCCGCCTCATCCAGCTCTCCTACACCCCGCCCGAGCCGAGCGACCGGCATGTCGTGCTGGTGGGCAAGGGCATCACGTTCGACTCGGGCGGCCTGTCGCTCAAGCCGAACGAGAACATGAAGACCCAGAAGACCGACATGGCGGGCGGCGCCGTGGTGATCGCGGTCATCTCCGCGCTCGCCCGGCTGGGCGCGCCTGTGCGGGTGACCGGCCTGATCGCGGCGGCCGAGAACATGCCTTCCGGTACGGCCCAGCGGCCCAGCGACGTCATCAAGCACTACGGCGGCCGCACGGTGGAGGTGCTCAACACCGACGCGGAGGGGCGGCTGGTGCTGGCCGACGCGCTCGCCTACGCCGACGCCGAGCTCGACCCGGATGAGGTGGTGGACATCGCCACGCTCACCGGGGCGATCACCGTCGCGCTCGGCCGCGGCTATGGCGCCGTCTACGCCACCGACGACGACCTCGCCCAGCGGCTGGTCGAGGCGGGGCAGGCCAGTGACGACCGGCTGTGGCGGATGCCGCTGATCGACGACTACGCGCCGGCGCTGGAGTCCTCGATCGCGGACCTGGCCAACGTCGAGAGCGGTTCCACCTACGGGGCCGGGTCGATCACGGCGGCGCTGTTTCTGAGGGAGTTCGCGGGCAAGCGGTCGTGGGCGCACCTGGACATCGCGGGCGTCGGACGCAGCACCGTGAACGAGGGCGTGCTCACCAAGGGCGCGACCGGGTTCGGGGTGCGCGTGCTGCTGGAGTGGCTGACGCGCTAGGAGTACGCGTGCCGCGGGCGTGGCTGACGCGCTAGGAGTACGCGTGCCGCGGGCGTGGCTGACGCGCTAGGAGTACGCGTGCCGCGGGCGTGGCTGACGCGCCTGGAGTACGCGCCGCAGGCTCGGCGCTATGAGGCGATCTTGACGGCGGCGAGCAGCCCGTCGCCCAGGGGCATCAGCAGCGAGCGCAGGCGGTCGTCGGACTGCACCAGCTTGCCCACTTCGCGCAGCGCGACCGTGTCGGGGTCGCGTTGCGCCGGGTCGGCCACGCGGTTGTGCCACAGGACGTTGTCGAAGGCGACGATGCCGCCCACGCGCAGCAGCCTGACGGCCTCGGCCAGGTAGTCGGCGTACTCCTGCTTGGCCCCGTCGGCGAAGACCATGTCATAGCCGCCGTCGGAGAGCCGGGGCAGCACGTCGAGGGCCCGGCCGGTGATCAGCCGCACCCGCCCGCCGGAGAACCCGGCTTCGGCGAAGGCCTGCCTGGCCAGCCGCTGGTGCTCCGGCTCCACGTCGACGCTGGTCAGCGTTCCGTCGGGGCGCATGCCGCGCAGCATCCACAGACCGGAGACGCCGCAGCCCGTGCCGATCTCGACGACCGACTTGGCGTTGACGGCCGTGGCGAGGAAGCAGAGTGCCGCCCCGCCCCCGGGAAGGATGGGCGTGGCGCCCATTTCCAGGCCGCGCAGGCGCGCCGCGTGCAGGATCTCATCCTCATGATGGAACTGCTCCGCATAGGCCAGAGTGGCCTCTACCGGACTGGTCATCGGCCTCCTCCCCCCACTTTCGTGCGATTGGTCACCGATCGCAGCCTAGGGGAGACACGCCGGGACGGGAACTCAAGACGACCGTGAGGCGTTGCAGGTTTAAACGGGCTTTGCCGGTCCGGAGGGTAGGCAGTACGCACGAAGGGACGAAACCAGGCACTATGGCGGTAGCGGTGGTCCCAATGAGAGGAGTTCTGGTGGACGAAAGTGACCACCAGGCCGATACTCCCGTGTCTGACTGGACGCCTCCCACCTGGGAGGAAGTGGTGCGGACTCATTCCGCACGTGTATACCGGCTGGCGTATCGCCTGACCGGCAATGTCCACGATGCCGAAGATCTCACCCAAGAGGTCTTCGTGCGGGTCTTCAGGTCCCTGTCGAGTTACACCCCCGGAACGTTCGAGGGCTGGCTGCACCGGATCACGACGAACCTGTTCCTCGACATGGCGCGGCGCAAGCAGCGCATCCGGTTCGAGGGGCTCGCCGACGACGCGGCCGAACGGCTGCGCGGGCGCGAGCCGTCACCGGCGCAGGCGTTCGACGACGCTCACCTTGAGCCGGACATCCAGGCCGCGCTCGACGCGCTCGCACCGGAGTTCCGGGCCGCGATCGTGCTGTGTGACATCGAAGGTCTGTCGTACGAGGAGATCGCGGCCACGCTCGGCGTCAAGCTGGGTACGGTCCGAAGCCGTATTCACCGTGGCCGGGCGCAGTTGCGGGAGGCGCTCGATCACCGGGCCCCCCGTAATTCCCAACTTCCCCCGCCATCATTCCCGTCGGGTACCCGTGGGGAGGAAGTCTGATATGTCGCATCTTGGAGAACGCGTTTCCGCGCTCGTGGACGGTGAGTTGAATCACACCGAACGCGACCGCGCTCTAGCTCATCTGACCTTCTGTGGCGACTGCAGGCGGGAGGTCGAGTCGATGCGGGCGCTGAAGTCGCGCCTGCGCTCGCTCGACGGACCGGTGATGCCGGCCGATCTCACCATGTCGTTGCTGCGGATGTCCGAGCCCGGTGGCCCGTTGCCCCCCAGGGAGCGGCCTTTCCCTACCCGGACGTTCGGCGGAGTGCCCATCCCTGGGCCGCACAGCATCGCTCCGCTGGACAACCGCCCGCGCAGGGACGCAACTGGTGGCGGTTCGGGCCCTGGCCGCGGGGGTAGGCGGCGCGGCGCGTACGTGGCGGTCGGCGTGGTCTCCGCGGCCGTCGCGCTCGGCACCTTCTTCGCCGTCTCGGGGGTCGGCCAGAGCGCTCAGGCGCCACCGGTCGAGCTGTTCGAGCAGGCGCGGCACACACCCACCTCATCGCCCACCACTACTCTGCCCACCGCCACGCCCTGATCTAACGCCCGCTCTCAGGAATGCCTGGGATACTCGAGTGGCGTAGTCGACGGCGTCTGGGGCATACGATTTGAGTTCGGGAATCTGTCAGGTGTCCACATATGTTGGCTCATTGCCTGACAATTGCTTTACGACTCTCGTATGCCGTTCACGCCAGGATTGCGGTGTCCGAGGCAAGGAGTGGTGAGATCTAGATGACCGACGAGACGCGCCCACCAGAAGGACGCATGCCGTCGGACTTCCCTGAGCCACAGGGGCGGCCGGAGTTCCTGCCGGCCGACGACCAGGCCGAACAGTCTGGATGGCGGTCCGAGACGGCCTCTTTCGAGAGCGGCCGGTGGGGTGACCCGTCAGGCCGTCCTGGAGACACCGCGTCCTATGGCAGCCCCTCCTACCCGGCTCCGGCCTCGTACGCGGCTCCGGCCTCGGGCCAGGCACCGGCTGAGGAGCCGCCGCCGCCCAACAGCACCCGCTCCTACGAGAGCCCGTTCTTCGGCAACTCGGCGGGCCCGCCGCCGTTCGGGGGCGACAAGCGCCCGCCCCCGCCGCCCAACGCGCTCGGCATGGGCGCGGGCTGGGCCCCGCCGCCCGGCGGCCTGGGGTCGGCACCCGCTCTCAGACGCGGTCCCGGCACCGGCGTCCTGATCGTCCTGGCCGTCGTCATCGCCCTGGTCGCCTCGGGCCTGGGCAGCGTCGGCACCTACCTGCTGACCCGATCGAGCAGCAGCGGCACCGACCCTTCCTACAGCCTCGGTCCCATCCCGAGCGGCGCCACGAACCGGGCCCCCGACTCCGTCGCCGGAGTGGCCGCCCGCGCCCGCTCCAGCGTGGTCTCGCTGGAGGTCAACGCCAACAGCGCCGAGGGCGTGTCGGGCTCCGGCTTCCTGATCAAGGACGGCTACGTGGTCACCAACAACCACGTGGTCGCCCCGGCCGCCAAGGGCGGCGACATCCAGATCATGTTCAACAACCGCAAGACCACGAAGGGCCGCATCGTCGGCCGTGACCCGGGCTCCGACCTGGCCGTGGTCAAGCCGGAGGAGACGTTCGGCACGCCCGAGATCACCCTTGGCAACTCCGACCAGGTGGTCGTGGGCGACCCGGTCATCGCGATCGGCTCCCCGCTGGGCCTCACCGGCACGGTGACGACCGGCATCGTCAGCTCCCTGAACCGCCCGGTCATCGCGGGCGACGAGAGCGGCACCAGCACCGAGGAGCCCGCCTACATCAGCGCGATCCAGACCGACGCCGCGATCAATCCCGGCAACTCGGGCGGCCCGCTGGTCAACGGCAAGGGCGAGGTCGTGGGCGTCAACTCCGCGATCGCCACCTTGAGCCGCTCCATGAGCAGCCAGGGCGGCAGCATCGGCCTCGGCTTCGCCATCCCGGTCAACCAGGCGCGCCGCGTCGCCGAGGAGATCATCACAACCGGCAAGGCCAAGCGCCCGAAGATCGGCATCGTCCTCGACAAGGACTACAAGGGTCAGGGCGTACGCATCGCCTCGGGCCCGACCGAGGGCCGGCAGCCGGTCGACGCGGGCGGCCCCGCCGCCAAGGCGGGCCTCAAGGCGGGCGACGTGATCATGGAGATCGACGGGCTGATGCTGCAGGACGGCAACGAGCTGATCGCCCTGATCCGCAGCAAGTCTCCTGGATCCAAGATCACCATCAAATACCAACGCGCCGGCCAGGACCGCACCGCCACCCTTACGGTTACTGCCGATGAGACCCCGGCTCCGACGCCGTCCTGACGTCTCCACAAGCTTTTCTTTCACCGCCCTTACGGCAGGCACGGTGGGCCCCACCCACCGTGCGGGGCCGGGGTCTGTCCAGGGGGACGCTCCTCCGGTGATGCGGGGCAGGCCGCCGCGACGAGACGGTGAGACCGCCCGCGAGGTCTTGCTGAACCGAGACGGGGGCTGGCGACCTGCCCGGGGTGGTTTGGCCTTAGTCTTGAGGAGCCGGGTTGTCCCCGGTTTGGTTGGACTGCGGTAGGAGCAAACGGTGTTCGGACTCGGGTGGATGGAGATCTGCGCGCTGGTCGTCATCGCGCTGCTCGTCTTCGGTCCCGACAAGCTGCCTCAGGCGGCTTCGCAGGCTGGTAAGACGCTGCGCAACCTGCGCCGGATGGCCAACAGCGCGCGCGATGACCTGCGGGCGGGCCTGGGCCCGGAGTTCTCCAACTTCGACCCCAGCGACCTCAACCCCAAAAACTTCGTCCGCAAGCACCTGCTGGAGGACGACGACGACTGGAACAACAAGCCCCAGCAGCTCGAATCCGTCACCACTTCTTACGATCCTGAGCCGGTCGACGAGCTGAGCTACGGCGAGTTGCCTCCCTACGACGCGGAAGCGACCTGAGCTACGGCGAGTTGCCTCCCTACGACGCGGAAGCGACCTGAGCTACGGCGAGTTGCCTCCCTACGACGCGGAAGCGACCTGAGCGGTCGATGAGTGGCTGCGGGCAGAGCTGTTGTCGAAGGCGCCGGTGATCCACGGGCTCGGTGAGACCCGGCGGTTGAGGGCACCGACGAAGACGGTGTAGCCCGCGAACCGCAGGGTCCGGGACAACGAGTCCTGCACCGCCTCCTCGCCGTCGGCGGCCCCCAGACGCATTCGGCGTCCTCTTACGAACCCAGCACGAGTTGACCAGGGTTCCTATGCGCCGCCAGGCGACCAGGGGCTGCGGTAGTGAGTGGTTGGTGGCGGCGGCGATGTTGGTCCAGCCGATCAGGCGGCCCAGGCCGATGACCACGTGAGCCGGCCCGCGCCCTCAGCCTGCGCGAAGGCCGAGAGTGGCCGGGAATCCGCACGTGGTCGAGGCCGTTGTCAGGGGTGCGGGGCCGATCGGGTCCCGCCCGGACGAGACGCGCCGTACCCGGCCTGCGAAGACGACGCTCCTTGAAAGAAAGGGGCCGTCATGGCCTGGCTTATGATCATTGTCGCCGGTCTGTTCGAGGTCGCCATGGCCTACTCGCTCAAGCACAGCAACGGATTCTCCGTACTGCTGCCGAGCATCGGCTTCGTCGTCTTCGCCGGGCTCAGCTTCGGCCTTCTGGCATTGGCGCTCAAGACCCTCGAGGTCGGTACGGCCTACGCGGTCTGGACCGGCATCGGTGCCGTCGGCACGGCCGCTCTCGGCATGATCGTGCTGGGAGAAGGCGTGTCCCTCATCAAGATCGCCTCCATCGCGCTGATCCTCCTCGGCGTTGTCGGTCTCAACCTGGCGGGTGGCAGCCACTGACGCCTTGGCGCCAGACGCTGGACACGGGTTCACCCGGCCGCGCCATCGCGATCCACTACCTCCCCGGCCGACGCGGAAGCGATCTGAGCCGGGGACCCACCTCCCGGCGACGCGCCGCTTGAGCCGGGAGCTGCCTTGCTACGGCCTGGAAGCCGCCTGAGCCCGGGGGAGAGCCTTGCTACGGCGTGGAAGCACCTGGGCCAGGCAAGTAGCCTTCCTACGGCGTGGAAGCGCCTGAGCCGGGGGAGTTGCCTCCCGGCCACTCGGAGGCCAGATGGGCCGGGGAGTGCACGCGGGCGGTCTCACCGTCTCGTCGCGGCGGCCGGCCACCTCCACCGGAGGAGCGTCCCCCTGGACAGACCCCGACCCCGTGCGGTGGTTGGGGCCCACCGTGCCTGCCGTAAAGGATAGAAAAGCCGTAACGCGGTCTCGCCGTCTCGTCGCACGGGCCTGGCCGACATCAGCCGTTCAGTGCGGCGGAGAGGGTTACCACCGCGCTGACGAGGAGGGCCGCCAGCACCACCTTGCGGAAGCGTTCCGGATCGATGCGGCGGAAGACCGCGTTGCCGGCGAACCACCCCAGCTGCACGATCGGCAGGCCCACCACCCCGATCCAGATCGACTGGGTGTTCACCTCGCCGGCCACGGCGAATCCGACCAGGCTGAGCACGCTGGTGCCGGCGAACACCACCGAGAGGGTGGCGCGGAACTTGGTCGGGTCATAGCCCATGCCCTGGAAGGCGGCGACCATCGGCGGCCCATTGGTGCCGGTTGAGGTGGAGAGTGCGCCGGAGATGAAGCCGACGCCCACCAGCACGGGAACATTCCCGGGCACCTTCACGCGCCGCCACACCATCAGGGTGCAGCCCAGGACTCCGACCCCGATGAGTGCCGTGAGCACCCGCTCAGACGTCACTCCGTACACCCAGAGGCCGAGCGGCATGCCCAGCACAATGCCGGCCATGGCGATCATGGCCACCTTCCACTCGGCGTGGTGACGCTGACGCACGGCGATCGTGACGGTCATGGCCAGGGCGGACATCGTGGTGGCGACCACCGCAGTATGAGGGTCGACTGTGAAGGCCAGCAGCGGAGTGGCGACGAGGGCGTACCCGAATCCGGTCACCGCGTGCACTGTTGAAGCGATCAGGATAATCACGGCGGCAGCTAGCAGCGTGGACACCTGCCACACTTTGCCATGATCTACTGAAATGAACCAGTATTCTCAGAAAATTTGCCTCTGGCGGTTGGTGCGGCGGTATATGGAGACTGTCAGGGATCGGCTAGTTAGGCGTCGGTAAATAGTTGGTGAGGCTTGCTCTCGCACTTCGTCGATTGTCAATAGGAGTGAATGAAATGGGTGGTCAGGAGCCTGCGAGCTACATTGTCAGCCCGGCACTCGATGGTGACCAGGCTGTCATCTTCGTTCCCGGTCTGGGCGGCCGGACGAAGTTCGTGGAGCGGTGGAACGAGCCGGGCCGGGAACCTGTCATCCGCCGGGCCAACTGGAGCGAGCCGATGAATGTGCCCTCCGTTGACGAGCGTGGCGCGGCGCTCGCGGCCCTCGTCGCGGACTCTGGTGCCACGGATGTCGTGCTCGTGGGCCACAGCATGGGTGGTCTGGTCTGCCTGGAGGCGGCCAAGCACCTGGAGCGACAGCTTCGCGGCACCGTCATCATGTGTCAGTACCCGCCGCATCGCACGCCGCTCTCACCTCTGGCGGAGCTGCCGGACCGGGCATTGGCCGAGGAGCTCGAGGCGCCGTCACACATCATGGACACGGCGGCCCTCCCCGAGTACGCACGTCTTTGGCGCTCTGAATATCAGCTGCTCAATCGCTATCTGGAGGCAGATCCGCGCCCCATGCTCAATGCGCCGATAATCGCGGTCGGCGCCACGAATGACGCGAGCTCCTGGAACACCGAATGCCTCAATGACTGGAGCCAGTACACGACCGAGTGGCTGTCGGTTCACCTGGTCGACGGCGGCCACCAGATCGTCGAGCAAATGCCCCCCGAGACTCTTCACGAATGGGTCAGGAAGGTCCGTGGCTGAACACCATCACGTGGCTGAACACCACCCGTGGCTGAACACCAGCCGTGGCTGAACACCACCCGACCGGCGCGTCACTCGGTCAGCCGTCGCAGCTCGGCGGCCAGCTCGGCCACCGTCGGGTGGTCGAAGATCACCGCGATGCCGACGTCCACGCTGAAAGCCCTGCGGATCTCCTCGACCAGACCCACCGCGGCGAAGGAGTCGCCGCCCAGCTCGAAGAAGTCCTCGTCGGGGCGGACCGACTCCACCCCGAATTCGGCGCACCACATCTCCGTCAACCGAGCCTCGAGCGACGCCTCGTCCGATGGCGCTCCACCCGAGACCCGCCCAGGTGAACCGGGCCGCGCACGTGCCATGGCCGACGCGCCCGGCTGCTCGGCGTCGGCGCCGACGTCATGGGGCATGTCCTCGGGGGAGTTCTTCAGGACCGCGTCCTCCCCCGACACGGTGATCGCCACTTGCCTGTGACCGGGCCGGCCCAGGAGGCGCAGCAACATGCTGACCCCGGTCGCGGGCGTGATCCCGTCGTCGGGCGACGACCCGGCATCGGTGCCTCGCTGTTCACCAGAGGTCTCGGGGGCGACCATGGACTCGTCGACGCGGCGCATCGTGAAGCCCCTGACCTCGACGGCGACGTCACCGCCGGCCGTCAGCACGTCGATGTCCGCCACGATCGTGTCCGACCCGCTCGGGCGCCGGCGGATGTGGCTGTACGCGAGACCCGGTATCGAGCGGTGCACGACGATCGACTGGTACGCGAAGGGTGCGTGCGGAGGCTCATGATCAGGGTCCCGCGCCAGTGACACCGCCGCGTCCAGGAGGGTGGGATGCAGCGCGTGCTCGTCGAGCTCATGGTCGAACGCTTCGGGAAAGGTGAGTACGGCGAGCTTCGTGCTGATGTCCTCCCCGGAGGTCCAGATCTCCTCTCCCGGCCATCGTGGACCGATGGTGAACAGCCGGTTGTCAGCGTCGTTCACGGGTATCCGCCGCTCGGGCAGCGACGCGCGCAGCCCGTCCAGGTCCACCGTGTCCGCCCTGTCGTCCACCAGCCGGATCTCACCCGTGGTGTGCACGCGGTGGCCGTCAGGGGAGCCTGGGGAGAGCGGTGTGGTGCGAACGGTGAATCGCCAGAGGTCCTCGTGCGGTTCGAAGCCGACCTCGAGCGACACAGGCTCCGGGGTGGTGATCGGCTTCCGGAAGACCATGTGGCGCAGCTGCGCGGACCCTCCGTTCGGGCGATCGATCGCCTCGTGGAAGGCGCGCAGGACGAAGTCGACCTGGGCCGTGCCCGGCAGTACCGGGACGCCGTCCATACGGTGTTCGTCCAGGATCGGATAGTTCTCGGCCGACAGCGGAGTCGACCACCAACGCACATCCGCCCCCGATTCGGCGCGCCCGGCTTGCGGCGACCGCCCTTGGCGGGCGGCCATGCCGACCTCGGCCCAGGACGGCCAGTTGATGGCCATCGAGGCGCAGCCTGCCAAGGGCTGCCGCCGCACCACCGCGTCGAGGAAGGCGTTCGCCGCGGCGTAGTCAGCACTGCCCACCAAGCCCCTGAGCGCCGCGCGGCTGGAGAAGGCCACGAAGAAGTCGAGGTCCGCCCGGCCCCGCAGCACCTCGACCAGCGCCAACGTGCCGTGGACCTTCGGCGCGAGGGTTCGCGACACCTGCTCCCGCGTCCGGAACTGGAGCATGCCCCCTCCCGCCACGCCGGCGAGGTGGAAGACCCCGTTGATGCCCCCGAAGGAGTCCGACGCCTGGTCGATCACGCGCCGCAGCGCGTCCACGTCGGTCACGTCGCATGCCTCGATGCGGCACTCGGCGCCGAGAGCCCGGATTTCGGCGAGCTCGGCGTCGTGCCTGTCTGCCGCATGACGACCCAGCAGCAGCAACCGTGGTTGCCGGCCGGTGTCCGCCAGGCCACGCGCCACGGCCAGACCGAGGCCACCGAGCCCGCCGGTGATGACGTAGGCACCCCTGTGACGCAGGTCGACAGGGCCCACACCGTCAGGGACGAGCTCCCGCTCGCCGGGGACCCAACGCCGATCCCCTCGCAGGGCGACGATCTCGGATCGCTTCCGGCCGCGTAGCTCCGCGACCAGCCGATCGTCGGTCACGCCGCCCTGGACGTCGACCAGCTTGCACATGGCGCGCGGGTTCTCGAGCATGTAGCTCCGCACAAGCCCGAGCAGCATGGCCCGCACCGGGTGCACGGTCTCGCCGCCCGTCACGTCCGCGGACAGCTCGGTGACGACCAGGACGCCGCGAGCGCGCTTGTCGGGCGCCCGTCGCGCCGCTTCCTGCAGCAGCTCGACGATTCGCTGGAAACCGGCGTCGAGCTGGTGGTCGATGTCGCTCAGGTCAGGTTCGGCCAGGCCGCCGAGCTGCGTCGCGTCGATGATGAGCTCCGGGTATCGCCGCGAGTCTCTCAGCTCGTCCAGCAGCCGAACGACGTCCGCCGAGTGCCGGGGGCGGATCACGAACTCCGAGCTCCGAGCTCCCGAACCCGAATAGGAGGAACCGTGCCGCACCAGCAACGCATCGTCCCACCCAGCCCTGCCGAGCAGGGCGACCAGCTCGCCGGCTCGTCGCGCATCGTCGGGCAGGAACACCAGCGACCGGTCCCGCACGTCGGTGTCGCGCTGCCCGGCCGGCGCGGCCTCCACCCACGTGGGCAGACGGAACACCGCACGACCCGCTGGTTCCCCCGCCTCGCGGACGGGCGCGGGGCCGCTCGGAGACTCGATCCAGTACCGCTCGCGCTGGTACGGGTAGCCCGGCAGAGGTACGCGTTCACCCGTCGCGGCCAGCGCCGACCAGTTCACCTCGGCGCCCAGGGTCCACAGCCGGGCCAGCGCATGAAGGAACGAGGTGCGTTCGGTGGCGCCCTTCGACGGCCCGCTCGGGAGCGTCGGCACCGTCAGGTGCCGCTTGGCGCGCACCTGGGGATGTGCGCGTGCCAGGGTGGTGAGCGTCCGCCCGGGGCCCACCTCCATCAGTACGCGGTCACCGTCGGACAGCACGGCCTCGAGCGCCTGCTTGACCAGGACGGGCCGGGTGAGCTGCCAGAAGTCCACGCTGCTCACCTGTGCCGCATCCACGAGGCCACCTGTGGACGCGGAGTAGATCTTCCACCGAGGACGACGTAATGCGATGCCGTCGAAGGCCAGCCGGAACTGCGTGCCTCTGGGTGACTCGCCCATCGCTCGGGTTCGGGCGCTCACCAGCCGTACTGCTTCCGGGAGGGTGAACACCTCGGCGAGCGTGGCGGCCGCGAACTCCCCGATGCCGTCGCCGAGCAGCGCGTCGGGCTCGATGCCCAGCGCCAGCCACAGCCGCCCCAGCGCGTACTCGACGCTGAAGAGCGCCGGCTCTTCCGGCGCCCGCTCCCAGATCTGTCGCTGTGGCAGGCCGCAGGCATCGAAGAGGGCGAAGCACTCGTCGAGTGCCTCGCTGAACGCCGGTTCGGTGCGATAGAGCTCCGCCGCCATGTGGGCGTGCTGCGCCCCTTCTCCCGGGAACAGGAACACGGTGCTTCGCTCTGCCCGCTCTTCCGGGGTGACGACTCGCCTGCCGTGGTCACGCACGGCGGCGGCCGCGTCGGACATGCTCTCGACCACCACAGCGCCTCGGACCGGGTGCGGCGTGCGCCCCATTCGCAGCGTGAACGAGACGCTGGAGAGCGAGTCCGCGCTCTCCTTGAAGGATCGGGCAAGCCGCTCCGGGTACGCCTCGGCCGCGGCCGGCGTCCGTCCTGACCACATGATCAGCTGCGTGGGCTCCGGAGCCGGGTCGACCGCGCGGGTCGGCGCCTCTTCGAGGATCGCGTGCGCGTTCGTGCCACCGATTCCGAAGGAGCTGACCCCGGCCAGGCGTCGGTGACCGGCCGATCGAGGCCAGGGCCGCAGCGTGTCGTTGACGAAGAACGGTGAGTCCGCGAGTTCGAGGAACGGGTTGACCTCCGTGAAGTTGACGCTCGCGGGGATCTGCTCATGGCCCAGCGACAGAGCGGCCTTGATCAGCGAGGTGATCCCTGACGCGTGACCCAGGTGGCCCACATTTCCCTTGATCGATCCGATGGGACACCGCCCGGGTGCGAGTCCCGACGTTGCCCGAGCGCTGAACGCCTTTCTCAGCGCCGCGATCTCGATGGCGTCACCCAGTCGAGTGGCGGTGGCGTGTGCCTCCACGTACCCGATGTCCTCGGGACCCACGCCGGCGGCCTCCATGGCGCTCAGCACGACCTCCGCCTGCTGATCGGCACTGGGCGCGGTGAAGCCGACCTTGTTCGCGCCGTCGTTGTTGACGGCCACGGCCCGGATCACCGCGGTGATCCGATCGCCGTCGGCCATGGCGTCGGCGAGCCGCTTGAGCACCACGACGCCGACGCCGCTGCCGAAGATCGTGCCGCTGGCCGCCGCGTCGAAGGGGCGGCAGTGGCCGTCCCGGCTCAGCGGGCCGTCCTGGGCCCACCAGTACCCGTGACCGACGGGGAACTCGACGTCGGCACCACCGGCCAGAGCGACGTCGCACTCGTGGAGGCGGAGCGCGTTCACGGCGAGATGTACGGCCACGAGCGAGCTCGAACACGCGGTCTGCACGGTCATGCTGGGGCCGTGCAGGTTCAGCTTGTACGAGACCAGTGTGGACGCGCTGTCGGGGTTGTTCCACATGCCGGCCGCCATGCCGGTGGCGCTCCGGAGTGCCTCAAGGTTTCCGACGACGCGGCCGATCCCGTAGCGGTTCGCGGCGACGGACGAGAACACGCCTGCTCTGCCGAGTCTCAAGGCGTCATAGCCGGCGTTCTCGATGGCGGCGTGCGAGGTCTCCAGGTACAGCCGTAGCTGCGGGTCGCACGCCTCGGCCTCACGCCGGTTCAGGCCGAAGAACCCGGCGTCGAACAGATCGATGCCCTCAGGCTCCGCCACCGCCCGCACGTAAGCCTGGTCGTCCAGCGCCTCACGCGACACGCCGCTCGACCGGAGCTCGTCCTCGGACGGGAAGCGCACCGACTCCTCCCCGGCCACGAGGTTCTTCCAGAGCTGCTGGGTGTCGACCGCTCCTGGGAAACGACCGGCCATCCCGATGATCGCGATCGGCTCAACGAGGTTGCCCATATCGTCCACCCTTCGATTCGCTTGCTGCCGCTCCGTACGGGGAGCGAGCCGTCGCGGGTCAGGACAAGTCGTCCAGGTTCTCCCGCAGGTAATTGGCAAAGGCATTCAGGGTGGGATAGCGAAAGACCAGTAGGGGAGAGATCTCCGTTCCGAGCTGCACGGAGACCTCCGACACGAAGCGCATGAGGGACATCGAGGTGAAGCCGGCCTCGAAGAAGCCGCCGTCAGGGTCGACCCGGCCGTCGCTGCGGCCTCGGCCGAGAGCGGACCGCGCGCTCTCGTGAAGCACCTCCCACAGCGCCGCCGCCCGGTCCTCATCCTGCGCGGCGTCCACGACCGCCGATTGGGCCGGCTTTCCCCCGTTGTTCTCCGGCGATGAGTCACGCACCTCAATGCTTGAGGGCACCACCGCGGGGTCCAGATGCTCGTGGAGCACCGCACGAAGCTCGTCGCTGTCGAGCGCCGTCGTGGAACTCCGGACGACGGTCAGGCGTACGGATCCGACTCCGCTGCTGTCTTCGACGAACGTCGCCACCGAGCCGGCGACGCCGGCGACCAGGGCGGCCGCGCCCTCGATCTCGTCCAGCTCCACACGCGTGCCGTTGACCTGGACCTGCCGGTCGGCCCGCCGTACGAAGCACATCGAGCCGTCCGGTAATCGACGGACGATGTCGCCGGTGTCGTACCAGCGTCGGCCGTTAGGGCGGTCATGGTCGGGATTCAGTAGCGGGGTTCCGTCCGTGTAGCCGAGTGCGCAGGCAGCGGCCTCCACGTGCAGCCGGCCCTCCGGACTTTCACCGTCGGACGCGTTGACGGGAACGATCTTGACAACGGCATGGCCGAGCGCGCGTCCGATGGGAATCGGGTCCTCGCTCGCGACCCCCTTACCGGGCGGTACCTGGTGCACGCACACGACCTGCGGGGTCTCCGACGCGCCGTAGCAGTTGGCGATGGTGGCATAGGGGGCGAACCGTGCGGTCGACCGCAGCGCCGCGGCCGTGAGCCGGGCCCCCACCGAGCAGACCAGCCGCAGGCTGTCGACGGGAAGCCGCGACGTGCCCGCCATGAGCTGGAGGAGGACCGGCGAGCCCTGGAGCACGGTGATGGAATGCTTCGACAGCCAGGCCGCCATCAGCCGGGGATCCGCGGCCGTGCGACTGTCGGGAATGAACAACGTCGCACCGGTGAGCCAGGGCGCGATCAGCTCCCGCAGGCTCGGGTCGTGGCCGGGTCTGCTGAGAAAGGCGACCCGATCGGATTCGTCCATGGGCAGTTCCTTGAAGAACGCCACACCGGCGGCCTCGAAGGCCGCTCGCCCGACGACGATCCCCTTGGGCCTGCCCGTCGTGCCGGACGTGAAGAGGATATGACTGACTCCTCCCACGCCCTCTCCACCGAGCCCGCCCTCTCCACCGAGCCCGCCCTCTCCACCGAGCCCGCCCTCTCCACCGAGCCCGCCCTCTCCACCGAGCACGTCGAGCCCGTCGAGTCCGTCGAGTCCGTCGAGGCGCGAGGGTGACGGCACACCGTCATTCCCGACGGTGTTCAGAAGCTCCAGACCAGACGGCCCGAAGGCCGCCACGGCGCCGGTGGCCATCAATGCTCCGCGTACCCGCTCAGCGCCCCAGTCTCCCAAGATCGCCGGAACGGCGCCCGCGCTCCAGAGCCCCACGATCCGCGCGACGAACTCCGGGCTCCGGTCCGCCGGCACACCCACCACGCGGCGCTCCAGGCGGTGATCCCGCACGACGACGCTGACGTCCTCGCTGAGTGCGGCAACGTCGCCGAAGGAGATCTCACGATCCTCGTGGACCAGGGCGACCCTGTTCAGGTCACGAGGCACCCGTCCGAGAAACCCCGGCGGGGCAGTGCTGGTCGCGGTGCTGGTCGCGGTGTTGATTGTGGTGTTGGTCGCGGTGCTGGTCGTGTCATGGACGGGGCCAGTCGGCTCGTCCCCTCGGCTCACGCTAACCTCCCTCGCGGGCATGATGTCCAGCCCGTCGTTCGATGTCGCGTCCCAGCAGCTCATCCCACGCCGAGTGAAAGTACCTGGGGTGAACGCTGCGTAGCTTGTGCCAGTGCTGCCTTCGGTTCTCCGCCGCTGTGGTGTCGATCTGGCCGTTGGGGCTACCTCCGGCCGCCGCCCACGCCAGGTGCACCAGCGGGAGCACGGCCGAACCACGCCGGGCCTTGCCCAGCTCCGCCCCGGCGCCGGTGACGACTGTCGACAGCCCCACCGAATAGGCGTACTTGATGGGCTCGTAGATCGCCGCGTTGAAGTACACGAACGGGTCCGGCGCTTCGTCCTCTTCGTCATCGAGACGCCCGAAGTCCGTCACGTACAGCCGGTCATGCCAGCGGCACATGACTCCGGTCCCGACGAGACGACCCCGCACGCGGCACAGCAGGGCCACCGACGAGGCGTTTCCCAGTGCGGACGAGTACGCCGAGAGGCGTCGCGTGACCGCGTCCACGCTGTACGCCATTCCGTACTTGGCCCGCACGTTCACGATCATCGGCGCGATGGTCGTGATGGCCTCACGGAGAGGTACGGTCTCGGTCGCGCACTCCTTGGCGAAGAGCCCCACCTCCCTGCGGGCGCTGGTGCGTGTGTTCCGTGGCAGCGTCGCCAGATAATCCTCGAAGTCCCCACCGGGGAGCTCCAGCTCGGTCTGTGCGACGCTCGCCAATCGGTGCTGATCTCCGTCGCCGACGATCGGAGCGAGGTCTCTCCACGCGGCGGCATCGAGGAACAAGAAGAAGGTGTACGGGAGCCCGCGCTCGACCGCGACGGCGCAGGCGGCATCCCTAAGTGCGTGCAGGACCACTGTCCTGGTCGAAGTCGGCAGAGTGCGGTCCACGATGAGCCGCGTACTGAATCCCGCACAGGACCCGGCCAGCAATCCCAGCCGGCCATCGAGCGAACTCGCGGCGTGCAGCAGGTCCTGGAAGTGGAGCTCCGGCCAGTACAGGTAGTCACCACGACTGGGGAGCGAGTCATAGAGGGGAAGGGCACCGAGGATGCGAGGGTGCCCGGGTTCTCGGGCGATCAGATACGTGACGGGTCCGTCGCCGGATTGCTCGAGAGCCCGCAGCCACGCACGGCTCTGGAACATGTCCTGCGGGTCGGCGACGTCATTCCACGCATACCCGGCAACGTCGTCCAACGAGGGGACACGCTCGACCGTCACGAGCCGTCCTGCCGCATCTGGCGACATTTCTGGAATTTCCTGATGCTTCATCGAAACCCGGCAGTCATGCGCTCACCTGGCCCCGTGATGGAGCCATTCGCGCAAGTCTGGCTCCGCGAGCTCGGCTATCCGACGGTCGTAGTGTGCTCGATCCTCATCGGTGAGGAACTGCTGCCATTGGCCCGACTTACCACTGCGGAAAAAGCGTTTGTGATCGCGGATGTAGCCCAGCTGCTCGTCGGGTGCGAGCTCATCCGCGCGATTGCGCATCTGCTGGAACGTGGCGGCCTCGACCAGTTCCGGCCACTTGCTCTCGTCGATCTCGATGTCGAGCCGTGCGGCGAGCCGTCGCATCTGGCCGGCGAGGTCGTTGGAGAGGTCGGCGTAGTGCAGCAGGATGACGTTCGGCTCCGCGCGGCGAACCCATGCGCGGCTCTGCGTCCAGACCAGCGCACGCAGTGAGTCGAGATTGTCGTAGGGCGAGTCGTCGTTGTCCACCCAACGTAATAAGTACTCCCGTTCGTCGAGGAAGTCCCTCTCGTCATGATCGTCGACCTGGACTTCGGCCGCCGCGTTGCCGGGGTGGGCGGCCTGATGAATCAATCGACGAATCACGTCACGCTTGAGATTCTTGCCGTGGCTGCGCAGGGAGATGGCGACATCGCGCGGGTCCCGTCCCACCGTGATGTAGGTGACCTGCGGATCGACCGGGATGCCGTCGAGCGGGATGTGGGTTTTGATGAAACGGCGGTGTTTCTGCGCGGCCAGGTTGTCCCAAACCTCCTGTTTCGGACGCACGAGCATGTCGATCCACGGTGAGAGGCTCGACAGTGGCGCGGGTAGTTGGGGCGTCTGAAAGATCAGGAGCGCGCAGATCGTCTGGGTCCAGGTGGTGCCGCATTTCGCCGGCGAATTAATGACAATATCGCCGGGCCGGAATTCGAACGCGTCCCACCGGGAGCTGTCTTCCATCGGTGTGAGGTAACGGACTGGATGCGTCGTCATCAACGTGAGTTTAATCACATCATGCGAGTTAAGGAAGGTATGTGATTGTCTGAGTGCATTCAGTGATAAGAATGCGCGAATTGGTGCTATTTCCGATCTGACTGGAGGGGAATTCCAGGCGCAACAAAGCCCCTGGTAAGACACGTGCCATTTATCTGGCGGCTCATCCACTGCGCAGGGAGTAAGCGGTCACACCCTTGGGCAGGTCGGCGACGCGTGACAGCGCGCCGGTATTGATGTTCCAGCCGAGCAGCCTGTCCGCGCTCTCGACGATCACCGTGTCCTGGCCGATCCAGCCGCGCACGGGACAGCCGCCCTTCCCGCACCTCCTGTCAGGGGAATCGCCCCAGGGCAGGAGCAGCGTCCTGACCACCCGTCCCGTGGCGATGTCGGCCACGACGACCACGTCGGCCTCCTTCGCCTGATCGTGGTGGGCGAACGCGGACCTGGCGACAAGACCGTCACGCTGCCATCCGTGGTTGCCCAGGTTGCCCACGGGCATGCCGCCCTTGCTGGTGATGTACTGGAGGTTCAGCGCCACCTCCGACCCGCCCTCCTGGATGACCGTCCAGCCGCCTTGGTCGGGCGAGACGATCCTGAGATCGCGGTAGCCCGCGACACCCGTGAAGCCCTTGTACGGCTGCCGCCGCGCCTTCCCCGTGGCCAGGTCGAGCAGGTAGTTCGCCTTCTCCTGCTCGACGAGGAGTTGCTCGCCCCGCCAGAGCACCATCTCGTTGACCCCCGGCACCGGGTAGCGCCTGATCTGGCCGATCACGAGGTCGACGACCACCACCTCGTCCTTCTGCGGGAAGGCGGCCATCGTCCCGTCGGGGGCGAGCGAGTTGGGCTTCAGCGGCGTCCCGCCGTGACCGGCCGAGTCGACGGAATCCTCCAGCTTCACATCGAGAGGGAGGCGACCGCCGGATTTCATCATGTAGATCCGCCCGTCGCCGAACTCGGCCAGCGCCAGGACAGGGCCGGAAACCGCGGTCACGACGGGGATGTCGGCCCACTTCTCCGGCAGCGCGGTCGCCAGCGTGGGCAGCCCCGCCTCACCGCTGGGCGGTGGCGCTGTGTCCATGGCGGCCGTCGGCGGAACCGTAGGCGTGGGTGTGACGCTGGAATGCACGGTGACGCCGCGCTCGACCGGCTCCGGGGACACGACGATCCCCACCACGACGAGCACGGTGACGGTCGCGGCCGCTGCGGCCACCGCGACCACCGCCCACCGGCGGCGGCGGATACGGCTCCGCGTGCCCCGCCGCCACAGCTCGCCCGCGCGGGACGACCCCTCAGGCAGCGTCTCGGCCAGATCGTTGAAGAGCTCCCGCAGCCCCTGGTCCGTCATATCAACACCTCTTCCAGCTCGGGAGCGACCTCGCGCAACCGCTTCAGTGCCGCGTGCGTCTGGCTCTTCACCGTCCCCGGCGAGACCCGGAGGATCGCGGCGACCTCCCCGACCGGCAGATCCTCGTAGAAGCGCAGCACCAGCACCGCCCGCTGCTTCACCGGCAGCCTGGCCAGCGCGCGGGCGAACACCACCTTCAGGTCCGACGCTCCCGAGGTGTCATGGTCCGCCTGGTCGGGCGGCTCCCCGTAGGCGAATTCCCGCCGCCTCCGCCACGTGGACGCCACGTCCCTGTACAGGGTGGTACGCACGTAATTGACGGGATCGGTATGCACGTTCGACCAGCGGCGCGCCAGTTTGATCAGGGCGTCCTGAAGTACATCCTCGGCCAGATGCCTGTCACCGCTGATGAGGATGGCGGCACGCAGCAGCCGCGGGTGCCAGGCGGCGACGAAGGCCTCGAACGCCTCGGAATCCGTCATATAGACAAGACGCCCGGCAGGGGGTGAACGGTTGGGGCTTCCCCGAAATCCGCCGTCGCTTATAGGGGCCCGCTCTGGAGAGCGGGCCCCTGTGGATGTCGGACGTCAGCGGTTGGGGGACAGGCCCAGCTGGAGGCCCTTCAGGCTGCTGGAACGCTTGCTCAGACCGGCGGCGATCGTGCGGAGCTCGGCCGCGGCCGGAGAGTCGGGGTCGGTCAGGACCAGCGGCTTGCCCTCGTCCCCGCCCTCGCGGAGGCGCAGGTCGATGGGTACCTGCCCCAGGAGGGGCACCCGAGTGCCCAGCGTCCGGGTCAGGGCGTCGGCCACCGTCTGGCCGCCGCCCTCCCCGAAGACCGAGATGCGCTCGTCGCAGTGCGGGCACGGCAGCCAGGCCATGTTCTCGATGACGCCGGCGATCTGCTGGTGCGTCTGCGCGGCGATCGAGCCCGCCCGCTCGGCCACCTCGGCGGCGGCCATCTGCGGGGTGGTGACGATGAGGAGTTCGGCCGACGGCAGCCGCTGCGCCACCGAGATGGCGATGTCGCCGGTGCCCGGCGGCAGGTCGAGCAGCAGGACGTCGAGGTCGCCCCAGTAGACGTCCGCGAGGAACTGGTGGAGCGCGCGGTCGAGCATCGGCCCGCGCCAGACCACCGCGCTGTTGCCCTCGGGCTTGAACATGCCCACCGAGATGACCTTGATGTCATGCGCCATCGGCGGCATGATCATGTCTTCGACCTTGGTGGGGCGCTCCGAGGCGCCGAGCATGCGCGGGACGCTGTGCCCGTAGATGTCGGCGTCGACGATGCCGACCTTGAGCCCACTGGCGGCCATGGAGGCGGCCAGGTTGACGGTGACGGACGACTTGCCGACCCCGCCCTTACCGCTGGCCACCGCGAACACGCGGGTCAGCGAGCCCGGCTGGTTGAAGGGGATCTCCTTCTCGGGACCCCGATCGCCGCGCAACGTGGTCTGGAGCGTCTTGCGCTGCTCGGTGCTCATCACGTCGAGCTCGATCTCGACGCCCGTGACACCCTCAAGTTTGGTCACCGAAGTGGCGACGTCGCGGCGGATCGTGTCCTTCATCGGACATCCGGCCACGGTGAGGTAGACACCCACGCGAACGACACCGTCGGCACCGATATCGATGCTCTTGACCATACCGAGATCGGTGATCGGGCGACGGATCTCGGGGTCGATGACGGTGGCGAGAGCGGCCGTCACCTGTTCCTGTGTTGGTGCCATCTAAGTCTCGGCACGAGGGAGTGCCGTCCCTCCTTAGTCGTATATGTGTGACCTGGCGCTGCACGCCGGTGAGGATGCCCCTCCATCGTATGAACCAGGGACCCCGTGCGGATAATCCGTGCTGTTTAGGTGTCCGTGCAACGTTCTAAGGTTACTCCGTGACTCTTCTGCGCGACGAGGGCCGCACCCCCGGCCGCACCCCCGGCCTCACCACCGCCCTCACCACCGAAGAGCTGGCGGTCTGGCGGATGCTGCAGCGGGCTCAGGTACACATCACCCGCCACCTGGAGGCAGAGCTGCTCGTGGCCCACGGACTGCCGCTGGCCTCCTATGACGTACTGACGCAGCTGGCCGAGGCGCCGGACCGGCGACTGCGGATGAACGACCTGGCCGGCCGGGTGCTGCTCTCCCGCAGCGGCCTGACCAGGCTCATCGACCGGCTCCAGCGTGACGGCCTGGTGGCGCGCGAGGCATGCGCGAGCGACGCGCGGGGGCTGTTCGCGGTGCTGACGGATCAGGGCGCGGCCCGGCTGACCGAGGCCACCCCCACCTACCTGCGCGGAATCAGATCCGAGTTCCTCGACCTGCTGGGGCCCGGCGAGATCCGCCTGGTCCGCGAGATGCTCGCCAAACTGCCCATCACCGCCGCTCCTTAAGCGCCGCCGCGCTCACCGCCGTTCCTTTTCTCAAGCGTCCTTAAGCGTCCTTAAGCGCCGCCGTGCTCACTGCCGTTCCTTGAGTTGAGCTCCTCCGCCAGTCGCTGCAGCTCCGAGCGGAGATAGTCCCGGGTGGCCACCTCGCCGATCGCCAGCCGGAGCCCGGCGATCTCGCGGGTCAGATATTCGACGTCGGCCTGGTTGCGGTCGGCCGCCGCCCGGTCCTGCTCGTACTGGACGCGGTCCCTGTCGTCCTGCCGGTTCTGGGCCAGCAGGATCAGCGGCGCGGCGTACGACGCCTGCAGGGACAGGATGAGCGTGAGGAAGATGAACGGATAGGGGTCGAACTGCAGGCCGGCGGGCGCGAGGATGTTCCAGGCCACCCAGATCGCGACGAACCCCGTCATGTAGACGAGGAACCTGGCCGTGCCGAGGAAGCGGGCGATCTGCTCCGACAGGCGGCCGAACGCCTCGGGGTCGTAGTGCGGGCGCAGCGAGCGGCGCAGCGCGCGTGGCTGGTCGAGGCGTTCAGTCGTCACGGTGTGCCCTCTCGCGCCAGTCCTTGGGAAGCATGTGGTCGAGTACGTCGTCGACCGTCACCGCGCCGACGAGCCTGCCCAGCTCGTTCACGACCGGAGCCGCCAGCAGGTTGTAGTTCGCCAGGTAGGAGGCGACCTCGTGCACGGTCAGCTCCGGCCTGATCGGGTCGACCGAAGGGTCGATGACCGAGCCGAGCAGCGTGGACGGCGGTTCGCGCAGCAGCCGCTGGAAGTGGGCCATCCCCAGGTAGGCGCCCGTCGGCGTCTCGGTGGGCGGCCTGGTCACGTAGACCTGCGCCGCGACGGCGGGCGTCAGATCCTTCTGCCGCATGTGGGCCAGCGCCTCCGCGACCGTGGCGGTGGGCGGCAGGATCAGCGGCTCGCTGGTCATCATGCCGCCCGCGGTGTCGTCGGCATAGGTGAGCAGCCGCCGTACGGGCGCCGCCTCCTGGGGCTCCATCAGCGCGAGCAGCTGGGTGGCCTGCTCGCTGGGCAGATCGTGCAGCAGGTCGGCGGCGTCGTCGGGGTCCATCGCCTCCAGTACGTCGGCCGCCCGCTCCACCTCCAGTGACCGCAGGATGGCGATCTGGTCGTTGGGCGGCAGCTCCTGCAAGGTGTCGGCGAGCCGGTCGTCGTCGAGGGCGCGGGCGATCTCGATCTTGCGCTTGTCCGGCAGGTCGTGCAGGGCACTGGCCAGGTCGGCGGCCCGCATCGACTCGAAGGCGGCGATCAGCCCGGCGGCCCCTTGGTCCTTCTGCAGGACGCCGAACCCCGACACCTCGCTCCAGTCGACGATCCTCGTCTCGCGCCGCCGCCTGCCCCGGTAGACGGCCACCTTGGTGATCTGCCAGAACGACGGCTTGGTCTCCTCCATCGCCACGTCGTAGACGGTGACCGGCTCGCCGCCGAGTTGCACGGTGAGGTCGAGCATCTGGGCGATGACCAGCGTCTCGGTGTCGCGCTGCTCGAACCTGCGCATGTTCAGCCGGCCCGTGAAGACCACCGCGCCCGCTTCGATGCCGCGCACCCTGGTGAGGGGCAGGAAGACCCGGCGCCGCGGCTGGATCTCGACCACCATGCCATGCACGCTCGGCGGATTGCCGTCGTGCGGCCCGACCACGACGTCTCTGATGCGGCCGATCTGATCGCCCGCGGGGTCGAAGACCGGGGTCCCCGCCAGGCGGGCCACGAAGATCTTCACGTCAGCAGGCTAACAGTGCCCTTCCATTGCGCTCCGGACGCCTGACGTGTCAGTATCAAACGTATATTACGGTGATTACGAATTTGAGGTTGATCGTGAAGTACCCAGGGCTCGCGCTGGCTTTCGTGTCCTCGTGCTGTTTCGCGTTCTCGGGCCCGATGGCCAAGTACCTGATCGCCGCCGGGCTGGCCCCGATCGAGGCGGTCTGGACGCGCATGGCGGGCGCGGGCGTGCTCATGGTGATCGTATTGGCCCTGGTCAAGCCGCGCGCCCTGCGGATCCCGCGCGCGCGGCTGCCGTTCTTCGCCATGTACGCGATCGTGGCGGTGGCGGCGGTTCAGTCGCTGTACTTCGTGGCCATCACGCGGTTGCCGGTGGGGATCGCGTTGCTGCTGGAGTTCATGGCGCCGGTGATGGTGGTGCTCTGGGTACGTTTCGTCCGCCGGGTACGCCTGGCCCGCGCGGCCTTCGTCGGCGCCGTAACCGCCGTGGCCGGCCTCGCGATCGTCGTGGAGGCCTGGCAGGGCCTGCGACTCGATGCCCTGGGCCTGCTCCTCGGCCTGCTCGCCGGAGCCTGCTGCGCGGGCTACTTCCTGATGAGCGACAGCTTCGGCGACGACGTCGACCCCCTCGGCCTGATCGGCTGGGGCCTGATCGGGTCGGCCGTGATCCTGGTGCCCTTCGCCCGCCCGTGGAACATCCCGTGGGACGCCTTCACCCGTACCGTCTCTCCCTCGGCGGGCGCGCACACGCTGCCGGTGCTCGGGGCGTATCTGTGGATGGTCCTGATCGCCACGGTCGCGGCGTACATCCTGGGTGTGAACGCGGTCCGCCGACTGTCGGCGGCGGTGGGCGCCACGGTGGCCTCACTGGAGGTCATCGGCGGCGCGGTGGTCGCATGGGCGCTGGTGGGGGAGACGCTGGGCGTGTTCCAGATCGTGGGCGGCCTGATCGTCCTCACCGGCGCCCTGCTCGCCCAGACCGCAACCGAACAACGGCCGGAGCCTGGCACAAAGCCCAGCCCGGACGATCTCGAGCAGCCGGTCGGCGTGGTGTGAGTTTCCGGTCGGTGTGATGTGAGTTTCTGGTCGGCCAGAGTGGAGTGAGCTTTGGTTTGGCGCCGTGCGAGCTTCAGCGGCGGGTGAGCTTCAGTACGGTCGACTCGCGCGCCCAGCGGTCGGTCAGATGCTCGCTGTCAGTGGCGTTGAGCCGCTCCTTGGCCAGCGCGGCCACGGCCTCGGGCTCCGCCGCCTGGTCCACCACCCGGACATCGGCCTCGAAGTCGGCCAGCCTGGCGCCGTTGTCCTTGCTGCGCAGGATGACCTGGACGGTGTCGAGCCCCTCGATACCCGGCAACTGCTGCTCGCCGCCGCCCGTGACAAGGTAGATGGCACCCTCGTGCCAGGCATGCCAGGCCAGGCGCGGGCGATCGAGGGTGAGCCAGAGGACACCGGACTTCTTCGCGCCCTCTTCGATGGCCGCGGAAATGTCGCTCACGCCTCGACTGTACCGGGGCTGTACGCGCCGAGGGCGACGGTCAGGTCGAGTTCGACGAGTTGACCGGTGAAGCCGAGCCGGGCAACCCCCAGCAACGTGCTCGCGGTGGTGAAGGCGGCGGCGAGAGGCGAGTCGAGCAGGCGCTGCCATACTCCCCCGAGCGGAGTGGTGTCCTGGCTCACCACGTAGATGACCGAGCGGACCACCTGCTCCGGGCGGGCATTCACGGCCGCGAGCGCGATCAGGGCGTTGGCGACGATCTGGTCCACCTGGGCGTTCACGTCTCCGTCGCCGACCAGGGCGCCGGTCGCATCCAGCGGACACTGTCCGGCCAGGAACGCTGTCCGCCCGGCCTCGACCACGGTGACATGGCTGTAGCCGGGAGTCTTGTGCAGTCCGTCGGGGTTCAGGCGGGTGATCGTCATGCGGAGATTGTGGCGGCTCCTGGGTCAGCAAATCATCTGGTTTGTTTCGGTTCCTCCCAAAGGCAACTTCCGCTTCCCGCGCGACCGGTGCAGGATGCCGGTGGCGCGAGCCACCACCTCGCTCAGAACGCCCACGGACCCCCCGGCAGAACGCCCACGCTCCTTGCGGCAGACCGCCCGCAGACCCGGCGGCAGAACGCCCACGCTCTTTGCGGCAGAACGCCCATGGACCCTCCGGCAGAACGCCCACACAACCGCATTCAACTGCGGTAACGTGCATCGCGTGATGGATCCGTCTCTGTTCCCGCGACGTGCCGAGGCAATGGCACTCGAAGCGCTGGCGGACACGCGAGTCGTCGTCGTGAACGGCGCTCGGCAAGTGGGCAAGAGCACGCTGGCGAGCTTGATCGCCACGCGGGCGGACAATGCCCGCCAGCTCTATCTGGATGATCCAGCGACCCTGGCTGCGGCCGAGGAGGACCCCGTTGCCTTCATCCAGCACGACGGACTTCTGATGATCGATGAGATTCAGCGCACCCCGCAGCTGCTTCTGCCGATCAAACACGAGGTTGATCGGCATCCACGTGCGGGCCGCTTTCTCCTCACCGGTTCCGCGCGCCTATTGGGCCTACGCGATCTCCCGGACGCTCTGCCCGGGAGGACGGAGACCATCGAGTTGTGGCCACTGTCCCAAGGAGAGATCGACAGCACTCCGGACGGATTCGTGGACCATGTCTTTACGCATGGCGCCGATGTCACCATGAGCCCCTCCCCACTCCGCAAGCCTGACTACGTGGACCGGGCACTGCGCGGCGGTTACCCGGAGGCCGTCCGGAGGGATCCCGGACGCAGGCGCAACAGGTTCTTCGATTCCTACATCACCGACCTGGTCACTCGTGATGTGCGCCAGATCTCCGACATCGAACGTCCAGCGGAGATGCGCAGGCTGCTCAGCGTCATCGGGGCCCGGATGAGCGGGTTGGCCGTGGTCCAGTCGATTGCCGGCGACGTTGGGCTCCCCAGAGTGACGCTTGCGCGCTATCTGGATCTTCTGGAATTGATCTTCGTCATCAAGCGCATACCGGCCTGGTCGTCGAATCTCACCAGGCGCGCCATCTCCACCCCCAAACTGATCGTCACAGACAGCGGGCTCGGCGGTCGGCTCATCGGCATGTCGCCTGAGCGCGCCAGGGATGTCACAGCGCCCATCGGCCCGCTGCTGGAGAATTTCGCGATCGGCGAGGTAGCCCGTCAGCTCACCTGGGCCGACGAATCCGTCCAGCTGTTCCACTACCGGGACCGCGACCAAATCGAGGTGGACATGGTCCTGGAGCACGCCTCCGGCGAAGTGATCGGCCTGGAAGTCAAAGCCGCGGAAACCGTACGCGGTGATGACTTCCGAGGACTGCGCCATTTGGCCGACCGGCTCGGAGGACGGTTTCGGGCGGGATTCGTCCTGTATACCGGCGAACAGAGCTTGTCGTTCGGCGAGAGGCTGAGAGCCTTGCCCATGTCATCGCTGTGGATGCTCGGCACCACAAGCCAATCGTGAATGCTCAGACTGCCGACGTATCGACGCAGAGACATGGAACCCCCTACTGGCTTCGACGGCTGGCGGTGGTCCGAGCGGTGGGATCTTCCATCCTGCGGATATTGCCAGGGTTTGGACGTGCGGGGTGGGTAGACTTCCCGGTCGGCTACCTGTGCTCGGCCACGTCAGGCGCCGATAACGTGCGTAGCTCACCGATGGTCGGCCCAGCCCGGGAACGCCACGTCTATCGAACCGAACTCAGCGGTCCATCCCTCACGCACTTCGACAAGAGGATCTACAAGCACAGGAACGAAGTGGAGCGGACCATCAACGCCCTGAAGGACTTCCGGGTTGTGACCGCATAGGTTCGCCGGGTCGGTGGTCGCTTCTTCAGCCTGGGAGCGAGCCGTGCGGGTGCCTTCCGCGTGGCGGTGTCGCCCTTCAGAAAAGGGATTGCCTCGGGCGTATAGGGTGACGACCGCACTGCGGTCGCGTAGCGCGGGGGACAGGGGTTCCGAGCCGCAACAGGCATCCAGGATCCGACGGCCGGCCACGTCTCCGGCGAGGCTAACATCGCGGTCCGCTCGTAGTACGCGTTCACGAGGTTGTGCTCATTCTCCGCCGAGTACGCCTCGGCGAAACCGTCGTAGTCATTCACCTGGTCCCGATCCGCAGGCTGGGCGAAGCTCTCGGGCACGTCGGTTAGGCGGTCTATCGTCGCTGCCTAGAAGTCACGTGATCCGCAGGGCAGGCCCTAAGGCTCCTCGAGCGGTGCGTGCGGGTGGGAGCGACGGGTCAAGGGTGCTACCGCGTGACGCATTGTTGGATTCAATCGCTCACGATGTTGGATTGCATCGAACAATGAAACATGGTCTACGCCACTCCTCCTGGCCACAGCGGCCTTTCGAAGCAGATGGCCGAGGAGCCGGAGAGTGCGCGGGCGGAGCCCGCGCCGATGGGGCGTCCGAGCGGAGCGAGGGCCTGCAGGGGTCGGGCCTTAGCCCGACTGGGAGAAGCGTCTGAGCCCAGTGCGCGAAGCGCCCAATGGGAAGGCCTTTGTGGAGGGGCGGGCATCAGGCGGTCAAGCCGGTAAGTGGGTAACGGGTGGGGGCGCGGTGGGTGGGGGTGCGAAAGGGTGGAGGCGAGGGGGCTAGCGTGTGCGCATGCGTTCACGTCGATCCGTTCTCGCCGTCCCGGGTAGTAGCCCGAGGTTCCTCGAGAAGGCTCAGAGTCTGCCGGTCGATGAGGTGTTTCTCGATCTGGAGGATTCTGTCGCGCCTCTGGTCAAGGATGAGGCTCGTAAGAACGTCGTGACCGCGTTGCGGGAGGGTGACTGGACGGGGAAGACGCGGGTCGTACGCGTGAATGATCTGTCCACGCAGTGGACCTATCGTGACGTCATCGAGGTGGTGGAGGGTGCGGGGGACAAACTCGACTGCCTGATTCTGCCCAAGGTGCAGGATTCGACCGAGGTCGTCTGGCTCGACACGTTGCTCACCCAGATCGAGAAGACGATGGGGCTGGGGGTAGGGCGGATCGGTATCGAGGCGCAGATCGAGAACGCGCGCGGGCTGGTCAATGTGGACGCCATCGCGGGGGCGTCCAGGCGGCTGGAGGCGCTGGTGTTCGGGCCGGCCGACTTCATGGCGTCGGTGAACATGCGCACGATGGTCGTGGGGGAGCAGCCACCGGGATACACCGAGGGCGACGCGTACCACTACATCCTGATGCGTCTGCTGATGGCGGCGCGGATGCACGATCTGCAGGTGGTCGATGGGCCGTACCTGCAGATCCGGGACGTCGAGGGGTTCAAGCGGGTGGCCGGGCGGGCGGCGGCGCTCGGGTTCGACGGGAAGTGGGTGCTCCATCCGTCGCAGGTGGAGGCGGCCAATGAGGTGTTCTCGCCGACGCAGCAGGACTACGACCACGCCGAGCTCATCCTGGAGGCGTACGACTACTACACGACCGTGGAGAAGCGCGGCGCGGTCATGCTGGGGGACGAGATGATCGACGAGGCCTCGCGCAAGATGGCGCTCGTCGTGGTGGCGAAGGGGCGGGCTGCCGGGCTGAGCCGTACGAAGACGTTCAGCCCGGAGAGCTAGAGCCGTCAGGTCGTCAAGGTCTTGGAGCCGTCAAGGTGTTGGAGCCGTCAGATCTTGAAGCCGATCGTGGTGAAGAACCAGAACGACGACGTGAGCCAGAGTCCGACCAGCGCGGTGAACGCGAGCCCGCCGATCAAGGGCAGTGTCCAGCCGGGCGTGCCCCGCTTGGGCAGGGCCAGCATCTTGGCCGTGAACAACCCGTAGAAGAAGCAGCCGAGCAGCGAGTGCGCGAGTACCCTGGGCACGTCGTACTGCAGCCCCAGGGCGTACAGGCAGTGGAAGGCGACGGGGATGGTCAGCAGGAAGGCCAGCCGGCCCGACCAGCGATGGACGGCCGGCGGAATGGAGACCCCGAGCTTGCCCCACATCGACAGGGCGGAGACGACCTGGACGGCGGCGAGCACGAGCGCGCCCGTCGTCAGCCACGCCTTCATCGGCAGCGCGGCGGAGAAACCGGCGGGGCCGACCGCGAAGCCGGTGGGGGCGTGGACGCGCCCGAAGACGCCGAGGGCCATCACCACCAGTCCGCCGATCAGCAGCGGCACTAACAGGGGAAAGGAGCTGGTCGGCCGGTGCGCGGTGACGCTCATTGCATCTCCTGAATGAAGCCGTCGACGTCCTTCGGGTAGAGGGTGGTGTCGTCGTCGAGCGGTACCGGCTCGGTCGGCTGGTAGGCGTTCAGCTGCGGGATCTGCAGCTGCTTCTCGTCCGCGAACGCGGCGCCGACCTGCGTGAAGCCGCCTTGCGGGCGCTTCAGTACGATCCAGCCGGCTCGTAGCTTGGCGCCCCTTACCTGGGCGGTCGCCCGGTAGAGGCCGGAGGGCTTGACGACGGTGTTCGCGGCGAAGGTCCACTTCTTGCCGCCGATCTTCAGCCAGCCGGTGGCTTTGCCACCGCCGAGGGTGCCGCCGACGGCCGCGGCGCCGAAGCCCCGCAGGGTGATCTTTCCGTCTTTCTCGTTGCCCTTGAACCAGGCCTCGGACTTGCCGTCACAGAAGTAGCCGATGGTCTTGCCGTCGCGGGTGGAGATGGCGATCAGGCCGCCCTTGCCCCGTACGTAGCCTCCGTAGTCCGCTTTGTCGATGGTCTTCGGGGCGGCTTCGGCGGTTTCGGTGGGTTCGGGGGTAACGGTGGCGGCGGTGGCGGCGGGTTCCGCCGAAGGTTCAGCCGCGGCGGTGGTCTCGGTCGCGGAGGGTTCGTTGGAGGTGGCGGCAGCCGTTGAGTTCGCCGCCGGTGTCGCGGTGATGCTGGCGACACCCAGCCCGACGGCGAGCGCGGCGCCCGCTGTCAGGGTGATGACAGGTCCCAGCCTTGACATGAACTGCTCCCAGGGTCGAAATGCTTACTCCACCGAGCATCCGCTCAAACTAACGGATCGTCTGTGAACTAATGCTCATCTCCCAGACAGAATGTAGAGATGCAGGAAAATCCTGGACCCCAGCTTCCGTACGGGACACAGCCGCCGGGCCGGCCGGCCTACCCGTACCAGCCGCCGCCCGCACCCGCGCGGGAGCCGTGGTTCCGGCCGATGCCCAGAGGCGCGCGGTACGACTACCTGGCCCGAGTGGGTGATCGCGGTGCCTGGCCGGAGATCGTCGGGACGATCATGGTGGGCGTCGCGTTCTTCGTCGTCGGGGCGGTGGTCATAGGCGTCGGCGTGCTGCTGGCGACGATCCTCGGCATTCGCTCGTCGCTGACGACCGGGGAACTGTTCAGCGATCCGGTGTTCTCGCTGGTGGTGCTGCTGCTCTCGATCGCGGCCGTGCTCCCGGCGGTGTTCGGTACGGCCGCGCTCATCCAGCGGCGGCGCCCCGGGTCGCTCTCCTCGGTCGCCGGGCGGCTGCGGTGGGGGTGGCTGCTGCGCTGCCTGGCAGTGGCGGTCATTGCCCTGGTGCTGGGGCAGGCCGCCCAGACCGCCGCGATGATGGTGACCAGGGAGCCGGTCGCGAACATGTTCGGCTGGGCCGGGTGGAGCGCGTTCCTTCCCCCGCTGATCGCGATCGTGCTGCTCGTGCCGCTTCAGGCCGCCACCGAGGAGTACATCTTCCGCGGCTGGATCATGCAGGCGTTCGGAGCGCATCTGCGGAGCCCGATATGGGGGATCGTGCTGGGTTCGGCGCTGTTCGCGTCCCTGCACGGGTATTCGTGGATCGGGCTCATCGACGTCTTCTGCTTCGGCGCCCTCATGGCGTGGCTGGCGGTACGGACCGGAGGGCTGGAGGCCCCGATCGCCCTGCACGTGACGAACAACATTCTGGCGTTCGGGATCAGCGCGGCCGCCGGGCATCTGGAGAAGGCGCTGCAGCAGGGGGAGGTGCCCTGGCAGGCGTTGGCGGGAACCGTGGTGCAGTTGGGGACGTACGCGGTTGGGGTGTTGTACTTGGCTAAAAAACGGTCAGTTAGCGATGTTTCAGGATAAATAGCTAGCTGGTGCCAGGAATCTCGCTAGAGAGGTCTCGCCATTCGGGCTCAGTCGTGTTGCTCTGGATCCAGTGGGTGGGCGAGGATTCCGGGAGGTGATCATCTCGGCGAGACAGGGTAACTAGCACTCATGTGCGATATTTCAAGCTGCAGTGCCATAAAAAACGAAATAAACGCATAAACGTGGACAGGCTGCCCTGGAACGATTCGGCATACCTCTCTCTACCGGGTCGTTCGCTCAGTTCGATCAGTACGTACTAGGAGGTGCGACGCGTGGCCTCCGGCCCCAGCGACCCGCCACGGCGACCGCCGGGTGATGACGACCCGCGGCCCGAGGGAGCCGCCGACCCCCATGCCGACAACGAGCCCCGGATCCGGCACTCCCCGCCGGGCCCCACCGACGATCGGGCTCGTGGCCTGCCTGTGGCCTCACCGTGGGGTATGCCGCCGTTCTCCTCCCCGGTCCCTGAGGACGAGCCTCCTGACCCGCCGAAGGGGCGCCGGCCGTACAGCTCCCCGACCGCGGAACCCGAGACGGAGCCGCGCCGCCGCCCCCGCCGGGTCGTGAACCATCCCGACAAGCTCGTGGCCGGCGGCCCACCCCGGTCTGAGGCCGAGCCCCAGGCCGAGCATGAGCCCCCTGAGATCACACCCCGATCCTGGTTCGAGACAGAGGACCAGCCGCAGCACGAGGATCAGCCCCCGTACGAGGATCAGCCCCCGTACGAGGATCAGCCCCCGTACGAGGATCAGCCCCCGTACGAGGACCAGCCCTCGCATGAGGACCGGCCTCGGCACGAGGACGGGCCCCAATACGAGCCCCAATACGAGGCCCCGTACAGCACGCCGGACGACCCGGAAGACGACCCCGAGGACCTCGACGAGCCCGAGGTGCGGCGCGTCGGGCGCCCGCCCGCCGGCCGCCCCACCAGACCGGACCGCCTCGTCGCGTCGGGCCCGCCGCGTCCCGGCGGCTCCAGCGGCAGGCACCACCGCGGCCCCGCGCCGTCGGCGGTCCGCCGGTCGAGTCCGGTACGGCGGCGCAGCCTGGCCGCGCCGATGGCCATCGCCCTGGCGCTGGTGCTGCTCGTGGCCGGAGGCGTGCTCGTGTGGCAGTGGCGCTCCTCCGACAAGCCCGGACTGGCGCTGTCCGAGGGCACGGAACGCTCGGGCGACGAGCTGTTCACGGTGCCGTCGGCCGGTGACGGCTCCGATCAGAAGCTCAACGACATGACCTCCGTGGGCCGTGCCGTGGTGGCCGTCGGCAGCGACACGACGAGCCCGACGCCGCGGCCGCTGTTCCTGTTCTCGCCGGACAGCGGGAAGACGTGGCAGCTCGGCCAGGTCAACGGGTCGACCACGCCGACGGTCCAGCGGGTCGTGGGCGGCGACGGGCGCTGGCTGGCCAGCGGCGGCGACGGGGTGGGCGCCGAGCGCGGCCTGTGGACGAGCAGCGACGGGTTCACCTGGGCGGCCGTGGAGCAGAGCGGTCTGTCCGCGTTCAGGAACGGCGACCTGATCTCCGGCATAGCCAGGACGTCGTCGGGATTCGTGGCGGTCGGCCGTACGACGCTCAACGGCGGCGGAACGGGACCCGCGGCCTGGCAGTCGCCGGACGGGCGCGCGTGGGAGCGCGTGGACACGGGCGGGCTGAACGTACGCGAGCTCAAGGCGGTCGTGGCCAAGGGGAACACCGTCGTGGCCATCGCCGAGTCCGCCCCGGGCGACGGCTCAAGGGTGATCCGGTCGAGCGACGGCGGCGCCACCTACCAGGCCACCGGGTTCCAGTTGCCCGAGGCGAGAACCGGGTCGTCGCTGGCCGTACTGCCCAAGCAGTTCGTCCTCGTCCCCACCAGGCAGCGAACGATCACCGGCGACGTCCGCGTCTACTGCTCGCCGACCGGCGCGCAGTGGGCGCAGTGCGGCTCGATCCGCGGCCTGAGCGGTACGAGCCCCGGCATCGACTCGCTGATCAGCTACCCGTCGGGGATCGCCGCGGTCAGCCAGGCGGACCTCGGCAAGTACTCCATCCTGACCAGCGCCGACGGGCGCGGCTGGGCCAAGCGGACCGACCTCGGCAACCTGCCGGGCGCCACGCTGCGCGGCTTCACGATCTCCGACTCGGGCACCCTGTTCGCGGGCGGCGACCAGGCCACGGCGGACGTCGAGAACCAGCTCGTCCTCATGACCGCGCCCCCGCGCGGCGACGCGACGCGCGTACGGCTGGCCGGCGTCGACGGCCTGTCACGGATCGCCCGCCAGACCAACCGCCTGGCCGGTTTCGACGGCCGGTACGTCGCGGTCGGCTCGGCCTCCGGCGACGCCGGCATCTGGACCAGCCTGAACTGGCAGTCCTGGACCTCCATGAGCCTCGGCGGGACGAACCAGCAGACCCTCGACGACGTCGCCCACGGCCGCCGCGGCTGGCTGGCCGTCGGCAGTACCCAGGCGGACACGTCGGTCACCGAGCCGCTCCTGGTGTCCTCCGAGGACGGCCGCACCTGGAAGAAGATGACGGCCTCCGGTGACCTGGCCCGTACCCAGGATCATCCGTACCTGGCCCTCCACGTCGTGGCCGCCGGCGAGTCGGGCTACGTGCTCGCCGGCGAGGACCGCAACGCGGCGGGCATTTCGGGCGCCGCGCTCTGGTTCACGCCTGACCTGCGCAAGTTCACCCGGTCGAAGAAGCTGCCGCAGGGGGGCTCCGGTGTGCGCGTGTACGACGTGGCCGCCACACCATCCGGATATGTCGCCATCGGCGGCTCAGACAGCGGCGACCGGGAGAGCGCCGTGGTCTGGTTCTCGGAGGACGGCGTCAACTGGAAGTCCCGCAACCGCGTCTCGCCACCGGAGGCCGGCTCTGCCGGATTGCGGGAGGTGGTGGCGTACCAGGACAAGATCATCGCGATCGGGACAGCCCAGACACCCGGCTCGCGCCGCGCCTTCGCCGCGGTCTCGGAAGACGATGGTACGACCTGGCGTACGGCCTGGCTGCCGGCCGACCAGGCGGCGGCCGTGTACGACCTCTCGGCGGCCGACCAGGGGCTGGTGGCGGTCGGCTGGCACGGCACACCGGGGGAGGGGGACAGCGCGGTCTGGCTGTCTGAGGATGGTTTGTCCTGGAACCGGGTGGACCTGACGAAGGGGCGGCTGGCGGGGGCGGGGATGCAGTGGCTGGCGGCGGTGACGGTGATGGGATCGGAGGTGGTGGCATTGGGCCGTTCAACGACCTATAACGCCGACCACATGATCCTTTGGACGTCTTCCCTGTCCTCTGACCGCTGAGCCAAAGGGCCTCCGCTCCGCTCCGGGCGCTCTTCTGGGGGCGCCTCCGGCGCACAACGGGCTTCGCCCTGGGCGCTCCGCGCGTGGGCGCTCAGACGTTCCCCCCAGCCGGGCCAAAGCCCCGGCCCCTGGAGGACCTCGCTCCGCTCGGACGCCTTCCCAGCGCGGGCTCCGCCCGCGCCCCGCTTCGCCGGGACGGAACCCGAATCGCCCAACCGATCAGGTGGAGGAACGTGATTGCTTCGACACCGGACAGGCCGCTTCGTGAGTCGATTGCTTAGCGAGACGAGGGAACGTCGGTCGAGGGCGGCTACGCATGGCCGTCACGCGGCTCACCCTGCAATATCTTCTGCGTCAGCCCAGGTCGGCGGCTCGCCTTCCGGGGGCGCGCTCGCCGCGCCCCTCGTGCCAGACGGGCTCGTCGCTCTCCTGGATCGTGCCGTCGGCGCCGAATATGAGGAACCTGTCGAAGTCGGCGGCGAACCACCGGTCGTGGGTGACCGCCAGCACCGTGCCGGAAAAATCATTGAGCCCCTGTTGCAGGGCCTCCGCACTCGCCAGGTCGAGGTTGTCGGTGGGCTCGTCCAGCAGCAGCAGGGTTGCACCGGACAGCTCCAGCAGCAGGATCTGCAGCCGGGCCTGCTGGCCGCCGGAGAGGGTGTCGAATTTCTGGTTCGCGGCGGGAGCGAGCTCGTAGCGGGCCAGCGCCGCCATCGACTCGTTCAGGACGGGGGGTGGCCGGTCATGATCAGCTCGACCGGGGTGCGGCCGTGCAGGTCCGGACGGGCGTGGGTCTGCACGAACCGGCCGGGCACCACCCGCGCGCCCAGCCGCACCGTACCGCTGTGGCTCATCGCGGGCACCGCGCCGTCCGCGGCCTGTTCCAGTATCTGCAGGAAGTGGGACTTGCCCGTGCCGTTCGAGCCGAGCACGCCGACGCGTTCGCCGTACCAGATCTCGGTGCCGAACGGCCGAGTCAGACCGGTGATCTCCAGGTTCGCGCAGATGACGGCGCGTTTGCCGGTACGGCCGCCGCGCAGCCGTATCCGCACGTTCTGCCGCTTGGGCGGGCGCTGCGGCGGGCCGGCCTCCTCGAAGCGGATCAGCCGGGTGCGGGCGGCCCGGTAGGACGAGGCCAGCGCGTCGTTGTTGGCCGCGGTCTGCCGCAGAGTGCTGACCATCTGCCGCAGCCTGGCGTGCTCTTCGTTCCAGCGGCGGCGCCGCTCCTCCAGCCGGTTGACGCGCTCCTCGCGGGCCTTGGCGTACGTGGCGAAGCCGCCCCCGTGCGTCCAGACGCCGCGGTCCTCCACGGTGACGATCCGGTCGGCGGCGTTGGCCAGAAGCTGGCGGTCGTGGGAGATCAGCAGCACGGTCTTGGACGCCGCTCGCAACCGACTCTCCAGCCACTGCTTGCCGGCCACGTCGAGGTAGTTGTCGGGCTCGTCCAGCAGCAGGACCTCGTCGGGGCCCCGTAGCAGCGCCTCCAGAACCAGGCGTTTCTGCTCTCCGCCCGACAGGGTGGTCACCGGGCGGTCGCGGATCGCGTCGTAGGTCAGGCCCATGGACTCGGTGACGCAGACGTCCCAGACGACCTCCATGTCGTAGCCGCCGAGATCGGCGTAGTCCGCGGTGGCCTGCGCGTAGGCGAGTTGGACCGCCTCGTCGTCGTGCGCGGCCATCGCCTCTTCCGCCCGCGCCAGAGCCGCCGCCCCGGCGCGGATCCGCTCAGGCGCGATGGACAGCAGCAGGTCGTGCACGGTGCGGTCATCGCGGATGCTGCCGATGAACTGCCGCATCACGCCCAGGCCGCCCGAGGAGACCACGCGACCGGCCTCCGGCTGGAGGTCCCCGGCGATCAGGCGCAGCAGCGTGGTCTTGCCCGCGCCGTTGGGTCCCACGAGACCGGCCTTGGCTCCGTCACCGACGCGGAACGAGACCTCGTTCAGCAGCAGCCGCCCGTCGGGCAGCACGTAGGTCAGTCCGTCCACCTCCACATGTCCCGCCACGGCCGCTCCTCCTCAGGAGTACTCGATCATTGGTCTAGAACAGGATCAGCGATCCAGAACCCGATCACCATATTAGGCTTGTGTCCGTGGACATGAGCAAGGCGGGACCAACCACCAAGGGAGCGGCCGGAGACGTGTGGCTGCGGCCGGCCACGCGGGCGGGCCGCGAAGGGCCACCGCTCACCCGGGAGCGCATCGCCGCCGAGGCCCTGGCCCTGCTGGACGGGGAGGGCGTCGACCGGCTGACCATGCGCAGGCTCGCCGAGCGCCTCGGCACCGGCTCCACCACCCTCTACTGGCACGTCAAGACCAAGGAAGACGTCCTGGATCTGACCCTCGACATGATCTTCGGGGAGATCGAGATCCCTGATGAGGACGAGGGCTGGCGGGCCGCCGTCACCACACTGGCCGGCCGGTGGCGTTCCGTCCTGCTGAAGCATCCCTGGTCGGCCGTGCTGCTGGGCCGGCCGATGCTGGGCCCCAACGTGCTGGCACGCAGCGAGTTCCTGTACTCCACGCTGATCAAGGCGGGGGTCGGCGGGCCATCCCTCACCGCCGCGGCGTACGGCCTGTCCAACTACATCATCGGCTCCGCCCTGATGCAGGCGACCTGGCAGACGAACGCCGACCCGGACATCAGGCAGGCCGCTCGCGAACACTTGCGCACCAGCCGGGACAGTTACCCGAGCCTCGCGGAGCACGGTCCGATGGTGGCGGGCGACGACTGGGATTCGGGCTTCACGCTGGGTCTCGCCTGGCTGCTCGACGGCATCGAGGCCGCCGCCGGCGGCGAAGTACGGGGCGGCACCGGGACGGTCGGCGAGCCGGAGACCTTCGGGCCCTGATGGGGAGCGTGCCGGCCGCGGATGAACCCGCCGCCGCACACCAGGCACACCAGGCACACCAGGCACACCAGGCACGCCCGGGACGATCCGCGCCGGAGCGGCGCGATCGGGCCGGACCCAGGGGTCCGGCCTGTCTGGCAACCGTCCGGCACCCAGACCTATACCGGTGAGGCCACGCTGCACTGGGTGTAGGACCACAAACCAGCCAGGGCTAGCCGGATCGGGATGCCCGGGTCCGGCTAGCGGCCCACGGCCCGTCGGCGAAGCCGAGGAACCGCCGCAGCTGTCGGCCGCATGTCTCGGTTCGTCGACGGTTGCCACCGTCGCTTCCGGCTGTGACACGACCATGACAAGGCGCGGACGAGGCGGGGATAGGGCTGGCCGACAGTGGACGGGGACGGCCGGCGGGCGAGTACGGAGCGCGCTGTGAGGCGATCCGGCCGCCCGCGCCGGGACGGCGCTGTACGGCCCGGATGGCCCCGGCACCACGGCGTCGCCCTCTTCAAGCAGGGCGAGAGGAACCGGCCGGAGCTGTTGTGCCCGTCCGTCGGACAGAAGGTCATGGCGAAGGTGATCATGAAAAGGAGAAGGCGTGGCTGATGACAGGCAATGGGACCGGCGTTCGCTGCTGCGGGGCGCCGCCGTGCTGACCGGTGCCGCCGCGGCCGCTCCGTTGCTGGGCGGTGCGGCCACGGCGCTGGCCGGCAGCGGTGACGCGGACGCGCTGTTCAAAGCCGGCAAGTTCGAGCAGGCCGGCCGCGCGTACGAGGAGATCCTCAAGAAGGACCCCAAGAGCCTTCAGGCGGCCCGCCAGCGCGGCTATGTCGGGCTGCTGGCCAACAAGTTCCCCGACGCCGAGAAATACCTCAAGATGGCCTTGAACCTGGCGCCCGACGACAAGGAGACCAACCAGCTCCTGGGCGACTGCTACATCCGGCAGGACAAGTTCGCCCTGTCCGCACCACACTGGCAAGCGGCCGGCGAAGAAAGCTACGCCAAGTGGTTCGCGGCGGTCAGTGGCGAGGCCTACCAGATCCACGGCGAGAGCGCGCGGGTGCCCATCCAGCAGATGGACCCGATACCGCTGGTCGAGGTCTCGGTCAACGGCGGACCGACGAAGCGGTTCATGTTCTACACCGGCGCCCCGAATCTGAGCATGCGCGCGTCGGTGGCCAAGGAGGCCGGGCTGAGCCCCGTCGCCAGTCAGAAGACCGATTACGAGGGCATCCCCATCTGGGCGCACTACGGGATACTGGACTCCTTCAAACTGGGCGGCATCGAACTGCGCAACGTCCGGGTGGGCTGGTCGGCGACGGAGTCGGGCGAAGATGTCGGCACCGACAGCGACGGGCTGATCGGCACGTGGGTCTTCTACCACCTGCTGACCACCTTCGACTATGCGGGCCGGTCGCTGATCCTGCGCCGCCGCACTCCCGAAGCGGCCAAGGAGGCACGCGCCGCCGCCACATCGGCGGGCGCACAACCCCTGCCGATGTGGCTGGCCCGTGAGCAATACCTGCACAGCACGGGCAGCTTCGCCGGCGCCACCGGCTCCCGCACCGGCGTGGTGGGCGTCAACTTCGGCGGGACCAGCGAGATCGCCGCGGGCATACGCGGAAAAACTGGCGAGCAGTTGGGAATCCGCAGCGACTACGACCGCGAGATCGGAACCTTCGGCAACAGCCATCCGGCCGTCGTCTACCCCTGCTACCCCAAGGAGATCCGCCTCGGCAACGCCGTCGCCAAGGAGGTCTACTGCTACACCAACCCCAACTCGCAGATCAACGTGCCCTGGCCCTATGGGACAGGGTTCGACGCGATGGGCTGGTTCTCCCACTGCTTCTGGAAGCCCTACAACATCACCGTCGACTTCACCGACATGAACCTCTACATCGCCCGCGGCGAGGCCGCCTGATCACCGCGACCGCACGGGCGTCACGGCGTCACGGGAGCTACCTGGAGCTGCCGGCTCCAACGGGCGCGGGGTAAGGGCGGACCAGGTGCCCTTACCCCGTCGCCCGGTGCCGCACCCGGGACGACAAGGGCGCCTCGCCGGCGGTCTGTGCGAAGAAATTCGACCGCTGCCGTAGAACGGGGTCTTGGCGTGACGCTCAGAAGCCCCATGGGCGCCTCTGACGCGGGCGTTGCCGGGCAAGGACAGCCCTCTCCAAGGGAGAGGAACGGCGGGCTCCCCACGTCGCTCTGTCGTCGCTTGGGGCGCTGCCGGATGATCTCGAAAATGGCCTCTGACGTGGGCAAATGCGGCCCATGGCGGCTAAAATTCAAGGACCCGGTCGCATGGGCGGCGGGGGTCTGAGGAGGCTGTGAGTGAACCGGGATATCCGTACGATGGACGACGTCCTGTCCATGTTGGACCGCCTTTTCGCCGCCGATGCCGACCGATGGACGCCGAACGCCTCCTCCTGGTGGGACGCGTTCTACTCCGACCGCTCCACGCCGATCCCCTTCTTCGTCGACAAGCCGGACGAGAGCCTGGTGTCCTACCTCGATCGCGGCCTGCTCACCCCGGGCCGAGCCCTGGACCTCGGCTGTGGACCAGGGCGCAACGCCGTTCACCTCGCCTCGCTCGGGTTCGAGGTGGACGCCGTCGATCTTTCTCCGGCCGCCGTCACCTGGGGTCAGGAGCGGGCCCGCGAGGCGGGCGTCGAGGTCCGCTTCCACTGCGGCGACATCTTCTCCGTCGACCTGCCGCCTGGGCACTACGACCTGGTCTATGACTCCGGCTGCCTCCACCACCTGCCGCCGCATCGGCGGGTGAGTTATCTGAGCCTGCTGGAGCGTCTGCTCGCCCCCGGCGGTCATCTTGGCCTCACCTGTTTCGCCGCCGGTGTCATGGGCTCCGAGCTGCCGGACGAGGAGTTCTATCGTCAGGGCCGTCTGGACGGAGGGCTGGCCTATACGCCTGAGGCGCTGCGCTGGATCTTCTCGGACTACACCGAGATCGAGCTGCGGCCCATGGAGGAGCAGGCCCCCGACGCGCCCGTCTTCGGCGTTCCCTTCCTCCTGGCCGCCCTGTTCCGGCGGCCGGCAGGTGAGTGAGGGAGTGCGGTAGACCCCTCAGGCAATGATCGCTCGACATACGCGGCGATCCGGCGCCGGACACCGCTTTACGGCCAGCCGGCGCCGGGGACCTCCACCTCGGTGGAGAGGACTTGGCCGGTTCCGGGCGGCACCATTTCCGGCATGCCGCGCCATTCCGCGGCCACGATGAAGAGCGTCGAGCGGTTCTCGCCGCCGAGCTCGCAGGCGAAGGCGCCGCGGTCGAGCTGGATGGTCCGCACCTTCTCTCCGCCTTCGCGGACGCGTACGCACTGCCGGTTGGGTACGTCGGCGTACCAGACGGCGTTCTCGGCGTCGACGCAGATCCCGTCGGGTACGCCGTCACCGAGGTCGGCCCAGACCCGGCCGTTCGCGAGGCTGCCGTCGGGCCCGATGTCGTAGCCCATGAGCCTCTTGCCGTAGGAGTCGGCGACGATCAGTGTTGCGTTGTCCGGCGTCACGGCCAGCCCATTGGGGAACGAGATGCCGTCGGCCACGTCACGTGCCAGGCCGTCGGGGCCGACGTGCGTGACCGCCCCGGGAGCGAACTCGGCGCCGCTGAGCATGTCGAAGCCCGCGCGGTCGACGTAGATGTTGCCGCGGCCGTCGATGACGATGTCGTTCCAGCCCTGCCCGACGCCGCTCAGGTCGGCGTGGGTCACCAGCGAGCCGTCGGGTTCCATGCGCAGCAGCAGGGCCCGCGCGGAGTCGACGATCACCAGCCGCCCGTCAGGCCGCCAGGCCGTGCAGAGGGGTATCGACTCCACCCGGGCCACGACCTCGTGCTTGCCGTCGAGGTCCAGCGCGATCACCTCGTGCGCGGTCCAGTCGGAGAAGTACAGGCGGCCGTCGTACCAGCGCGGCGACTCCAGCAGCCCGAGGCCGGTGAGCCAGGTACGCAGTTCAGACATCGAAGTCTCCCTTCGCGACGTCTTCGAGCGTGACGCCTATGAGGACGAGGAGTACACGTGGAGAGCGAAAGCAGTGCTCGCTCATCACGACCTCCATGTGTCAGGGACGTCGAGGCCGAGCGACCCGGTTCGACATCGTGAGCGGACGAATTCTGGCGAAACAACGATTTGCCCGACCCGTCCACACGTCGATAGCATCGCGCCTGCGCGAGGGACGCGTGATCGCCGTGTGACGAGGGAGGTTGATGAATATGGCTGCCAGCAGCTCTCATCAGCATGCCCTTGTCCGGCCCGCGCGAAGCTAGCGCGGTCCGGGTCGTACGAAACGACCAGGAGCCTCACGTGTCATCTTCCCCTTCAGCGACCCACCCCGATCTGACCACGGCCCGCCTCATCCTGCGGGCGTGGACCGACGGCGAGGCCGCCGCCGTCCTGGACGGCACCCGGCAGGCGCACTGGGCCGCGGACTTCCCCGCCGAGGGCGACAGCGTCATCGTCGGCCTCTTCGCCGAGCATCCCGCCTGGCTGGGCGAGTACGGCCACCGGCAGGTCATCGAGCGCGAAAGCGGCCTGGTGGTCGGCTCGATCGGCCTGTTCTGGCCGCCCAGCGACGGAACTCTTGAGCTCGGGTACGGCATCGTGGCCTCCCGGCGTGGCCGCGGCTACGCCCCCGAGGCCACCCGGGCCATGACGGCGCACGCTCTCACCGCACCAGGTGTGCACACCGTGTACGCCAACGTGGAACTGTCGAACCCGCCCTCGATCCGGGTGCTGGAAAAGGCCGGTTTCGAGCGGTGGAGCACTGAGCAGGAGACAGCCCGCTACCGCGCCATGACGGTGGACCTGCCTCAGCGGTGAACAGTCTCCACGCCGAGTGTCGAGGCGGGCATGCCTTCGGCACCCGGCGTGGAGTCGTCCGGCCATTCGGTTGGCCTAAAAGACGCTGAGAAGGGCAGCCGGTTACGGATGCCTGAAGTCATCCTGCGACAGCGTCGTCTCAGACGGGCAGCTTCTTCGCCATCACCAGCTCCCGCAGCCCGTTCGGCAGCTCGTCACCGAGCTGCGAAGTGTCCTCGAACCCGTGCCGCCGATACAGCGCGATCGCCTTCTCGTTGCCCGGCGCGACCGCCAGCTCCAGGACCTCGGCCCCCACCTCCACGGCCCACGCCTCCACGGCGCGCATCAGGTGATCGCCGACCCCGTGCCCCCGCGCTTCCGGAACGACCCACATCGAGATCAGTTCGGTCACACCGTCCCGTTCGCCCGGGATGCCGCTGGCCATCCCCGCGGGCTTGCCGTCGAGCAGGGCGATCAGGTTCCGCGAGCCGGGGATGCTCAGGCGGTCCCGCCACCGCTCCTCCCGGTCGCCGTCGCCCTGCCACTCCGCGAGCGGGACTCCGAACGCGTACGGCGCCTCCTCCAGCGCGACGAGCCGAAGCTCTCGCCAGAGGGCCCAGTCATCGGCCGACAGCTCCTGCGATTCGATCATCCGGGCAGCCTGTCGCCCCGAACGTCCTGATCGCAACCGCTTTAGGCAGCCCACTGAAGGTAATTGACACACTCATAGGCATCTATGAAGCTTGTCGTCATATCGGACAGCCGAAAGGGCACCACATGACGGCGACGGCCCCCGACCCCCAGCACACCGACCCCGCCCGCTCCCGCCGGGCCCTCATCGCCGGCTCGGTCGGCAACTTCATCGAGTGGTACGAGTTCGGCGTCTACGGCTATTTCGCCACCATCATCGCCGCCAACTTCTTCACCCCAGACGGCGCGAGCGACATGGAAGCGCTGGTCAAGACGTACGCCTCGTTCGCCCTGGCGTTCTTCTTCCGCCCGCTCGGCGCCGCGCTCTTCGGCCGGCTCGGTGACCGGATCGGCCGTAAGCCCCTGCTCATCCTGGTCGTCCTGCTCATGTCGGGCGCCACGACGCTCATCGGCGTGCTCCCGACGTACGCCACGATCGGCGCGGCGGCCCCGTGGCTGCTGACGCTGGTCCGCATCGTGCAGGGGCTGTCGGCCGGAGGGGAGTTCGGGGGCGCGGTTTCGGTCATGACGGAGTTCGCGCCGCGTGGCAGGCGGGGGCTGTACGGGTCGTGGCAGTCGTTCACCGTGGCGCTGGGGCTGCTCGGAGGAGCCGGCGCGGCGGCCGTGCTCGCGACCGCGCTGCCGGCGCAGGACCTGGCGGACTGGGGATGGCGGGTGCCGTTCCTGCTGGCCCTCCCGCTCGGTCTCGTGGCGCTCTGGCTGCGGCTGCGGCTTGAGGAGACGCCGTCGTTCGAGCGGGCGCGTACGGCGGGGCCGCTCACGAAGCCGAGCGCCGGTGAAGTGACCAAGGCGATTGTGCTCGGCATCGGACGGCTCATGGGCTGGTCGGCCGCCGGGTACACGTTCCTGGTCGTCATGCCCTCCTACCTCCAGACCACGCTGAACGCCACTTTCCAGCAGGCGCTGGTGGCCACGGTGCTGGCCAACCTGGGGTTCGCGCTGGCGATCATCCCGGCGGGCGTGCTGAGCGACCGGGTCGGCAGGCGGCCGGTCATGCTGACGGGGGCGATCTCGGTCATCGTGCTCGCCTTCCCCCTGCTGAACCTGCTCCAGGACCCTGGCGCCCCGAGCTGGGCCAAGGGGCTGGCCGTACTGGTGGCCGGGGTGGCTGTCGGCCTGATGGCGGGGCCGGGGCCCGCGATGCTGGCGGAGATGTTCCCGACCACGGTCCGCTACACGGGGCTGGGGCTGGCGTACTCGCTGTCGAACGCGGTCTTCTCCGGGTCGGCGGGGCTGATCATCACCGAGCTGATCAAGACGACCAAGGACGTGGACATCCCGGCCTACTACGTCGTGGCGGCCTGCGTCGTCAGCGCCGTGGCACTGGCCGGCCTGCGCGGGAACGACCACCGAGAGGAACTGCGCGGCTGACCGGGCAGGGACAGATCCCGCATAAAACCGGGGACAGATCCCGCATAAAAGTGGGGACGATCCTGATATAAAACAAGGGACAGTCCAGAGTTATGCCAGGTCAGGAGGGCAGAGTGATGGATCCGGACGCCCTCGTGGACAACAGTCGTTCCGCCATGACGACCGGCTCTACGTCATGCCGATGGATCGGCTCTGGACACCTGCCCAGGCAGCGCGTCCCAGGACGTGAGCGCCTCCAGCAGGCCGTCCGTGAGCGGGAGCCGTACCAGGTCCTCCCGTGAGCACCAGCGGGCGTCGGCGGCGTCGTCGCCCGCCGCGAGCGTGCCGTCCGTGACGGTGGCGCGGTAGTCGCGGATCTCGTACGTCACTCCGCCGGGGCCCGGGCGGTCCACGGTGCCCACGAGAGGGCCGATCGTGACGTGCAGACCGGTTTCCTCCAGGATCTCGCGGCGCAGGGCGGCGGCGTCCGTCTCGGCGGGCTCCACCCGCCCGCCCGGGATCGACCACAGGCCCGCGCCCGGCGGCCGGCCGCGCTTGATCAGCAGGAGCCGGCCTGAGGCGTCGCCGATGATGGCGCCCACGCAATTTACGCGCACATGGTCAAGATTACGGCTGGACAACAGGATGCGGCCTTGACGGGGTGGTGCCCGAGGACGCAGCGTGAGTAGCTGTGAGAGCGGTACCTACCTGCCCACGGTGTTTTGGCGCGCTTCACGAGCCAAGTGCGTGGTCGAGCGCGTGGCGATGTGACGCGCACGGTGATGTCCTGCCCTACCAGCCGCCTTGGCCCCCGACCGCCGGGGGGGTGGAGGCGATGCGGAAGAGCTCGATGGTGCCCGTCTGGCTGCCGTGGCCCTTGCCGTCCGGCTGGCTCGTCACCGGGTTCGCGGAGGCGGGCGACGAGCGTACGGGGGGTCGCGCCAGCGTGGTCGCGCTGTGCGGCCCTTCGCTGACGCGGGGGCCCGCCGACCTGCTGGTCATCGCCGAGGAGCCCGGCGTCGGGCTGGGGGCCGCGTTCGCGGGGCTGGACGGGCCCGATCCCGGCGAGGGGTTCGACACCGGGCCGCCGAACGCGAAGATCGTGGTGCTCGGACATCCGACCGCGCTGTGGTACGTGGGCGCGGGCGCCGACCGGGCCGTCTACGCCGGCGAGGCGATGGGAAACTGGCTGTGGACGATCGCCTGGCCCGCCGAGGCCGGGTGCCTCATCGCGCTGGCCGAGCTGAGCCTCCACGACCTGCGCGACCTCGAGCTCGACCTGCCTTTCGGCGCCTTCTCGCCGAGGCTGAGGTAGTCCGTACGGACGCTTCTCGAACGTGGCACGGTCTACGCGATTCGCGTCGTCACTCAGACGGACTAGAGTGCGGAGGCGTGACAGCGCGTATCGAGCGAGTGGTGAGCGAGGGTGTCGTCGACGTCGACGGCATCGAGCACAAGGTCGAGAACAACATCTGGATCGTCGGCGACGACGAAGAGGTGATCGTGATCGACCCGGCGCGTGACGCCGACAAGATCCTGGAGAAGGTCGGCGAGCGAGAGGTGCTCGCCGTGATCTGCACCCACGGTCTGCCTGACCACGTCGGCGCGGCCATCGAGGTGGCCAGCAGGGACGAGGCGGTGATCGCCCTCCACCCCAAGGACAAGCCGCTCTGGCGGGAGACCTGGTCGCAGACCTGGCCCGACATCGACATGGAGGACGACGGCATCTTCGAGGTGGCCGACGTCCGGCTCGACGTCATGGAGACGCCCGGCGTCACGCCCGGCGGAGTCTCGCTCTACTGCGAGGCGCTCGGGGTGGTGTTCAGCGGCGAGACGCTGCAGGCCGACGGGCCCGGCAAGATCGGTGGCGAATACCCCGACCTCAACTTCCAGCTCAACGCGATCGGGGCGCGGCTGTTCACGCTGCCCCCCGAGACGCGGGTGCTGGCCGCCCACGGCGACGAGGTGACGGTCGGCGACCTGGAGCCGCACTTCGGCGACTGGCGCATCATCGAGCCGGACGACGCGGACGAGGGCCCGCTGACCGACGGCACGAAGGCCGCCGGGATCAGGCTCGACCCGAATGACGGCCGAGGTGTATGACCAGCTGCCGCTGGAAGGGATGCCGCGACGGCTCTATTCGTGTACGCCGTCGCGGCTGAACGCCTGGCTCGACTGCCGTCGCCGCTACCGGTTCACCTATCTGGACCGGCCGCAGCCGTCCAAGGGGCCGGGGTGGGCGCACAACAGCGTCGGGGCCAGCGTGCACAACGCGCTGGCGGCCTGGTGGCGCGAGCCCTATGAGCGGCGGACGCCGCTGACGGCGGCCATCCTGCTGAGTAACGGGTGGATCACCGAGGGGTTCAGGGACGCCGAGCAGTCGGCGCAGTGGCTCGGGCGCGCCCGCGACCTCGTGTCCGGATATGTCGGCACACTGGATCCGTCGGATGATCCGGTCGGCGTCGAGCGTACGGTGGCCACCCGCACCAAGGTCATCGCCGTGTCCGGCCGCATCGACCGGCTCGATCGGCGGGGCGACGAGCTGGTCGTGGTCGACTACAAGACCGGGCGGCGGCCCCTCACCCAGGACGACGCGCGGTCCTCGCTCGCGCTGGCCATCTACGCGATCGCGGCCTCCAGGATGATGCGTACGCCTTGCCACTCGGTCGAGCTGCACCACCTGCCGACCGGCGAGATCGTCGAATGGCGCCACACGGACGAGTCCCTCGGCCGTCACCTGGGGCGGGCGGAGGAGGTCGCGGTCGAGGCCGCCACCGCCGACGAACGCTACCGCGAGGTGATGGGCGCACCGGGCCCGGTACGCGCCCGCTCCTCCCGCGCGGCACCCGCCGACACCGCGGATGGCAAGAGTGGCCGTGACGCGGGCGGGACTGTCTCGGAGGCGGCGAGCGGTCCCAGGGAGCGGCCGCACGTCGGGCCCCCGGCCGTGTCAGCCGAGCTGGATGCGATGTTCGCCCCCACCCCCGGCCCGATCTGCGGCTGGTGCGACTTCCGGCGCCACTGCCCCGAAGGCTTGGCCGCCGCACCCGAGCGCCGCCCCTGGGACGGCCTGGCCGAATAACACCGACAACCTGGCACCAGGTCGGTGGCCGTACAGCGCCCCGGCCGGGTGGCCAGGTGACCATGGTGAGACATCCGGTTATGCGCTGGGTCATGGTCACGGCCTCGACGCTCATCCTGCTCGCCGGATTTATCATCCCCGTCGAGACATCGGATGAAGAATCCCGCCAAAAGAGCTAAAAACCAAAAATGGGGCGAAATTCAAGAACATAGCTCCGATCTAAGCCATTGACGCCAAGCTTCCATAGCGGTCATATCGGGGTGTAACCCCTATGGAAGGCAGGTACGCATGTCCCAGCCGAAGGAACAGGGCAAGACGCGACCACGCAGGATCCATGAGAAGAAGGTCAGGGCCCGCGGCGAGGAGATGACCTGGCACAAGCCCGACTACCAGGTCGTCGAGGCGTCGATGGAGATGACCGCGTACTTCCTGGCCACCAGGTAACCGGGCACCGCCATGCGACTGCAGGTGCTCGGCACCGCGGCCGGTGGCGGCGTGCCCCAGTGGAACTGCGCGTGCCCTGGCTGCTCCGGGGCACGCGCTCATCCGGGCCGCCGCAGACGCCACGCCAGCCTGGCCGTACAACTGGACGACGGGTGTTACGTCGTCAACGCCACGCCCGACATCGCCGAGCAGATCGAGGCGTGCGCGTGGCTGCGGCCGGGGCCGGGACAGCGCGAATCGCCGCTGAAGGGCGTGATCCTCACCGACGCCGAGCTCGACCACACGATCGGCCTGCTCAGGCTCAGGGAGGCGGACGAGCTGGAGGTCCGCTGCACCCCGGTGGTACGGCAGGCGCTACGGCCCGTCGCCGACATCCTCCGCCCGTACGTGCGGCTCTCCTGGGCCGACGCCGACCTCATCCCGATATCGGCGAAGAGACCCCGGTACGCCGACTCCCCGGAGGCACCGGACTGGGTGTCGGCCCTGCGCCTCATGGGGAGAGCCGTGGTGTACGCGCCCGCCATGGGCGTGTGGCCCGAAGCACTGGACGAGGCCGACTGCGTCATCATCGACGGCACGTTCTGGGACGACGAGGAGCCCCGCCGCAGCGGGATCTCGGCGAAGACCGCCACCCAGATGGGTCACCTCCCGATAGAGGCGACCATGGAGCGCCTGTCCCGGCTGCCGGGCCGCCGCCTGTACACCCACCTCAACAACACCAACCCCCTCGTGGACCCGGCGGCGCAGCAGCACAAGGTGCTCGCCGAGTTGGGGATCGAGGTGGCCGCCGACGGGATGGTGATCGACCTGTGAACGGCTTCGAGGCCGAGCTGCGTGCCGTACCGGAGAAGCGCTACCACCACCTGCACCCCTTCAACCAGCGCATGCACGCGGGCGAGCTGACCCGTGAGGAGCTGCGGGGCTGGATACTCAACCGCTTCCACTACCAGCGGCACATCCCGATCAAGGACGCGTTCATCCTCGCCAAGCTGGCCACGCCCGAGCTGCGCAGGACGTGGCTGCGCCGCATCCAGGACCACGACGGCACCACGCCGGGCGAGGGCGGCATCGAGCGGTGGCTGCGGCTCGGCGAGGCGGCCGGACTGGAGCGGGCCCTGCTGCTGTCGGGCGAGGGCGTGCTGCCGGGTGTACGGATGGCCGTCGACGGCTACGTGAACCTGTGCCGCAACGGCTCCACGCTGGAAGCCGTGGCCGCCTCGTTGACGGAGCTGTTCGCGCCGGACCTGATGCGCACCCGGATCGCCGCCTTCGAGCGGCACTACCCGTGGATCGACCCCGAGGGGCTGCGTTACTTCCGCGTACGCGTCTCTCAGGGCCGCCAGGACAGCGGCGAAGCACTGGCCCTGGTCCAGGAGTGGGCGACGACCCGTACGGACCAGGAGAGGGCCATTGCGGCGCTCGGCTACAAGTGCGACGTGCTGTGGGCGTTGCTCGACGCGGTGGACGGGGCCTACCGATGACCGAGCCGACAACTGGGCCGACGACCAGGCCGCCCTGGCGCCCGGTGCTGTCCCGCGCGGCCATGCTGCGCCACGATCCGGTACGGCAGGCCGACCTGCTGATCGTCCCCGAGCGGATCGTCGTGCTGAACGAGGAGGCGGCGGCCATCGTCGGCCTCTGCGACGGCGAGCGGACCGTGGCCGACATCGTCGCCGAGCTACCCGAGGGCGTGGCGGCCGACGTGGTGGAGTTCCTGGACCGGGTGCGCGCGGAGGGGTGGCTGCGGTGAGCGCTCCTTGGGCCATGCTGGCCGAGCTCACGCACGCGTGCCCGCTGCGCTGCCCGTACTGCTCCAACCCGACCGAGCTGGCGGCCAGATCGAGCGAGCTGAGCACCGGCGAGTGGCAGCGGGTGTTCGCCGAGTCGGCGGCGCTCGGCGTGGTGCACGCCCACCTGTCCGGTGGCGAGCCGCTGCTCAGGCCGGATCTGGCGGCGATCGTGGCGGCGGCCGCGGGGGAGGGCGTCTACACCCAGCTGGTCACCAGCGGCGTCGGGCTCACGGAACGACGGCTCGGCGAACTCGCCGCGGCGGGACTGCGCAGCGTGCAGCTCTCGGTCCAGTCGGCGACGAGCGCGGAGTCGGATCGGATCGCCGGAGTCGCCTCGTTCGCGTGGAAGGAGCGGGCCGCCGACGCCGTGGCGGCGAGCGGGCTGCCGTTCGGGCTCAACGTGGTGCTGCACCCGGAGAATCTCGACGCCGTCGGCGAGATCATCGAGCTCGGGCTGGCGTGGGGCGTGGAGCGCATCGAGCTGGCCAACACCCAGTTCTACGGGTGGGGGATGCTCAACAGGACCGCGCTGCTGCCCGCCAGGGAGCAACTCGCCCGCGCCGAGGCCACAGTCACGAAATATCGGGAAAAGACGGATGTTGAGCTGATCTGGGTGATCCCCGATTACTTCGACGGCGTGCCGAAGCCCTGCATGGGCGGCTGGGGCGCGATCTCGATCACCGTCGCGCCCGACGGCCGGGTGCTGCCCTGCCCGGCGGCCTACGCCCTGCCCCTGGAGCTGCCGAACGTCCGTGACCACTCGATCGGCTGGATCTGGGAGCACTCACCCGCCTTCAACGCCTACCGGGGCACCGCCTGGATGCGCGAGCCCTGCGCGAGCTGCCCGCGCAAGGAGCTCGACTTCGGCGGCTGCCGCTGCCAGGCGTACGCGCTCACCGGCGACGCGAGCCGCACCGACCCGGCCTGCCGGCTGTCACCCGACCACCATCTTCTGGACGAGCTGGCCGGCGGCGGCAGGTGGACCTTCAGGCGACCGGCGCCCACGGTGGCCGCCGACACGGAGACCTTCAGGGCGCCTTCGGCCGATGGCGGCAGGGGCAACGTCAGGCGGCCAGCGCTTTCGGCCGGCGGCGCGGATCGGTCAACCCCCTGAGCCCCTTGCCCGTGTCGTAACCGGCCGCGGCGAGCCGCTCGCGGGCGGCCCGCAACATCTCCCTGGTCGCCGGCATGAACGCGTGGTCGTGCAGCGGCTCGGGCAAGGAGTTCATGGCCAGCCGGAACGCTCTCAGCCCGGCCGTCACCGTGGCCCGCGGCACCGTCGGCAGCACGCCGTACATCCGCCTGGCCCACTCCGGCAGCGAGTAGTAGCACAGCGCGCCGAACGGGAAATAGGCGGGTTTGCCCGGCGTGAGCGCCCGCAACTCCTGCGGCAGCCTCGGCCACAGCAGGAACCGTACGGTCGCGGCGGCCTCCTCGGTGATGCGCAGCGCGGGACGTACCCGCTTGAAGTAGGCGTCCATCTCCGCGCACGAGCCGGGCACGTCCTCGGGGTGCAGGCCGACGTAGGAGGCGCTCTTGCGCTGCTCCCGCAGGTAGGCGTCGGCCTGGCGCTCGGTGAGCCCCAGCCCGCCGCGCCTGGCCACCTCCAGGTAGGACGAGACCTCCGCGCAGTGCACCCAGAGCAGCAGCTCGGGATCGTCCACCCGATGCGTCCGGCCGGTGTCGGGGTCGCTGATGCGCAGGCTCTTGTGGATCCCGCGCACCCGCCGGCCGATCTCGTCGGCCTCGACCGGACTGCCGAACGTCGTGCGGCCCACGAAGTCGGCGGTGCGGCGCAGACGGCCGAACGGGTCCTCCTGGAAATTGGAGTTCTGCCAGACGCCGCGCATCGCGAGGGGATGCAGCGCCTGGAGCATCAGTCCGCGCACGCCGCCGACCCACATGGCTCGGTCGAGGTGCACCAGCCAGGTCACGCTGTGCGGCGGCTGGACGACGATCTCTTCGATGCTCGTCATAGTAAGTACATGGTTACAGATCATTGGATCGGATGTCCAATTGCCGATGCTCCGCGGCGTTCCAGAACCGGACCAGCGCGGTGGCCGTGGTCTCCGGAGCCTCCACGGCCGGCGAGTGGGCCGCGCCGGGCAGCACCATGCACTCCGCCTCCAGCCGGGCCGCCATCTCCGACTGCAGCTCGGCCGGCCAGCCGTCGTCGCGCTCGCCGTAGAGGACCAGCGTGGGCACCTCGATCTGCCTGAGCTCGTCGGTACGGTCGGGCGCGCCCAGCACCTGCTCGGCCATGCGTGACAGGGCGGTGGGGGAGTTGGCGAGCAGGCGCTTGTGAAGAAAGGCGATGATCTCGTCGGGCACGCCGTTGGCCAGCGCCTCGGGCTCGAACCTCGTGGACCAGAGCTGTTCGAGCCCCAGGGTGGGGAGCTCCTTCATGATCGTCTTGCCACTGCGCGCCCGCTCGCCCACGATGCCGGACGGCCCCGAGCTCATCAGCGTGAACGAGGCGAACTTCGTCCGGCCGTCGATGACCGCCTCGCGCGCGACCAGGCCGCCGAAGGAGTGCCCGACCAGGTGCATCGGCTCGGCCCCGCTGAGCGTCTGGGCCAGCAGGTCGACGTCGGCGCCGAGCGCGGCGAAGGAGTAGGCGGCGGGATCGTCGGGGCCGGGCGTCTCGTACTGCCCACGCAGGTCGACGGCCACCACCCGGCGGCCCGACTGGGCCAGGGTCTGCAGGATCGCGATGAAGTCTTCCTTGCTGCCGGTCAGCCCGGGGACCAGGAGCGCGGGCCAGCGCTCCACCACACCACTGACCGGAAGCGCCTCAAGGGCCGCGAAGGTGCCCTGGGACGTTTCTATCTTTTGTGGTGCAACGCCAGGAGGCAGGTCGAGGAAGCGCGGCGTACTCACGTGAGGCAACAATACCCAGAGGTCAGCGCCTCGACACCGGCATACTCACTACGCTGGTGCAAAACGGCGCAGGCGCGCACCGCGGGATGCGGTGCGCGCCTGCGCCTGTCAGCTAGAAACAGCTCTTAGCCGGTGCGACGGCGGTTGCCACCGCCGCCGTTGTTACCGCCACGCGGCTGGCGGCGCTGCTGCTTGCGCTCCGTGGCCGCGGACGGGGCGATGTCGTCGTCGTCCGTGGCCAGGTCGGGTGACTGGAAGATCACCATGAACGGGCTGGCCGGCACGATGCGCTCCGGCTCCTGGCGCGCCGCAGGCTGCGGCGTGGACAGGAAGCTCGTCTCGGCGATCGGTGCACGCTCCATGACCCGCTCCTCCACGACCTGCTCCTTCGCGATCTGCTTCTCCACAATCCGCTCCACGGTGGGAGCCTGCTCGACGACCTGCCCGCGCTCGGCGGCGGGCTTGCGTGCACGGGCCGGCCTGCGCTCGCTGACCTGAGCCTGCTCAACGGCCTGCTCAGTGGCCTGCTCGGCGACCGGCTCACGGGTCGACGCACGGGCCGACGCGCGGGCTCTGCGGGCCGGCTTCTGCTCGGTGACCGGCTCACGGTCAGCGAGCGGGGCCTCCGGGGCCTCGGCGAGGGCGTTCTCGATGGCGGCCGTCGCGGCCCCCCTGCGAGTACGACCGCGCCGCGGCTCGGCGGCCGCCTCGATCTCGTCCGCTGAGATGATGGCGGGTGTCTCCTCCGTCTTTCGGGCGCTCGCCTTGCTGGAGCGACTGGGCACAGGCTCGACCTCGGGCGTCTCGACGGGTGCGGTGCCCTCTTCCGTGGGCATGCCACCGCGGGTGCGGCGGCGCTGGCGCGGCGTGCGCGGCGGACGCTCCTCCCGCTCGTCGCGGCGACCCTCCCGCTCGTCACGGCGGCGGCCGCCGTTACGCGTGCGGGTCCTGCCGGTCTCGCCGAGGTCCTCGATGCGCTCCGCCGACAGGCCCGCCCGCGAACGGCTGGCATGCGGCAGGACGCCCTTGGTGCCCTCAGGGATGTTGAGCTCGGTGAAGACGTGCGGCGAGGTGGAGTAGGTCTCCTCGGGCTCGGCGAAGTCGAGCCCGAGCATCTGGTTGATCATCTTCCAGCGGGTCATCTCCTCCCACTCCACGAACGTGACCGCGATGCCCGTGCGCCCGGCCCGGCCGGTGCGGCCGGTGCGGTGCACGTACGTCTTGTCCTCGGTGGGGCAGTCGTAGTTGACCACGTGGGTGACGTCGTCGATGTCGATGCCACGCGCCGCCACGTCGGTGGCGACCAGCACGTCGATCTTGCCGGCGCGGAACGCGCGCAGGGCCTGCTCGCGCTGGCCCTGGCCGAGGTCGCCGTGGACGGCCGCGACCGCGAAGCCGCGCGTCTCGAGCTGCTCCGCGACCATGTCGCAGGCCCGCTTGGTCTCACAGAAGACCATGGTGAGCCCGCGGCCCTCGGCCTGGAGCAGCCGGGCGACGATCTCGATCTTGTCCATCCGGTGGACGCGCCAGACGATCTGGCGTACCTGCGGGTGCGGGATGCCCTCGCCGCCCTCGCCGTTCTCGTGCTCGGCCCGCACGTGCGTGGGCCGGTTGAGGTATTTGCGCGACAGCGCGACGATCTCGCCGGGCATGGTCGCCGAGAAAAGCATGGTCTGCCGCTCGGCGGGGATCAGCTTGAAGATCCGCTCGATGTCGGGCAGGAAGCCCAGATCGAGCATGCGGTCGGCCTCGTCGAGCACCAGCGAGGTGATCTGGCTGAGGTCGAGGTGCTTCTGCTTGACCAGGTCGAGCAGACGACCGGGGGTGCCGACGATGACGTCGACGCCGGCCTTGAGCGCTTCGACCTGCGGCTCGTACGCCCGGCCGCCGTAGACGGTCAGGACCCGCGAGCCGAGCTTGCCGGCCGCGGTGACCAGGTCTTCGCTGACCTGTACGGCCAGCTCGCGGGTCGGCACGACGACCAGCCCGCGTGGCTTCTTACGGTTCTTACGCGGTTTGCCGATGCCCTGGAGCATCGCGATGCCGAACGCGTAGGTCTTTCCCGTGCCTGTGCGTGCCTGACCGATCAGGTCCTGGCCGCTCAGCGCGAGCGGGAGTGCCATCTCTTGGATGGGGAACGGTGTGGTGATGCCCTCGGTCTCGAGGGCATCAGCGATCTCTGGTGTGACTCCGAGGTCTCGGAAAGTCGTCAGCGTGGCCTGCCTCAGTCTCAAATGAAGGCGGGCCTGCCGGGACCGACGGGCGGAAAACAAATCCCGTGCCTGGGTCCTCGCGGTAGAGCCAGCCCTCTCGCGTCATCGCGACCGCAGCCCGGAAGCGGGGGGTTAACGGGGAATTCCCCCGAATTAACACAGTGCGGTCGCACTTTCACAGAGCAGTGTACTCGATACCACAACGTTGGCCGAGTTTCCGAATGTTCCCGAAGTACGCTGCCTTCCATGAACGAGTCTCCAGGAGTCGTCGATCTGCTCGGTGTGCTGGCCTATGCCGAGCTCAGCGCCTTCGCGCGGATGACCGAGGACGCGGCCTCCCTGGCCCCCTCCTTGGCCGATCAGGCCGCGCTCAGCGAGCTGGCCGTAGCCGAATATGCCCACTTCCGTCTCCTGCACGACCGGCTGACCGAGCTTGGCGCCGATCCCGAGCAGTCGATGTCGCCGTTCGTCGAGGCGCTGGACGCCTGGCACACCCAGACGGCCCCGGCCGACTGGCTGCAGGCGTTGGTCAAGGCGTACGTGGGCGTGGGCATCGCGCTCGACTTCTACCGGGAGGCGGCCAGGCACCTCGAACCGTCGATCGCGAAGCTGGTCGACGAGGTGCTCGTGGACGAGGGCCGCTCGGAGTTCGTGGTGGAGCGGGTCAGGGCCGGGGTCGCGGCCGACCCGGCGGTGAGCGGCCGGCTGGCGCTGTGGGCGCGGCGGCTCGTCGGCGAGGCGCTCAGCCAGGGGCAGCAGGTCGCGGCGGCCCGGCCGGAGCTGGCGCTGCTGGTGGTCGGCTCGGCGGCCGAGGACCAGACGCAGATCTCTCGCCTGTTCGCCAAGCTGACCGAGGAGCACGGCAAGCGGATGGCCGCCCTCGGCCTCTGACGCGCCCCGTGCGGGCGCGCCGCTCGAGCGAGGGTACGGCGTGTGCCGCCGCACCCCGCTTGAGCCGCTCTTGAGTCGCTGGACAGTCGCTAGAGGGTGCCGCCGAAGCCGACGGGCCTCGACTCGTCCTCGCCGATCTCGATGAAGCCGATCGACGCGACCGGCACGATCACCCGCCGCCCCTTCGCGTCGGTGATGGAGAAGACACCGCGATCAGCGGCCAGCGCCTTTCTGATCTCCTCTTCGACCTGCTCGGACGACAGCTCGGTCTCGACAACGAGTTCGCGGTGTACGGAGCGTACGCCGATCTTGACTTCCATCATGCTCCCTTTCGACGGGGCTGGCTCCCCCCATCGTCGCCGCTGGTGGGCCGGGAAACGCCGGTGATCGCGCCCAGCGAACGGGTTTAAGCCGTACGCGGAAAACCGCTGATGCCCCGCCAGGCCAGCCGGGCCATGAGCTGTTCGGCGGCGTCCTTCGGGATGGAGCCCTGCGTGGTCACCCAGTAGCGGGCGCTCACCTCGGCCATGCCGACCAGTCCGACGCCGAGCAGGTGGGCCTCGTCGCTGGTGCAGCCGGTGTCCTCCTGGATCACCGCGCTGACCATCTCGGCGCATTCGCGCAGGGAGCGCTCCACCCGCTGACGCACCGGCGCCACGTTGCGCAGGTCGGACTCGAAGACGAGCCGGAACGCCTCGCCCTGGGTGGAGACGAAGGAGTAGAACGCGCTGAACGTGGCCTGGACACGGAGTTTGTTCTCGTGCGTGGAGGCCAGCGCCTCGCGGCAGCGGTTGACCATGTCGTCCACGTGCAGGTCGAGCAGCGCGAGGTAGAGCTCCAGCTTGCCGGGGAAGTGCTGGTACAGGACGGGTTTGCTGACCCCGGCCCGATCGGCGATCTCGTCCATGGCGGCCGCGTGATAGCCGTTCTCCACGAACACTTCCTGCGCGGCGCTGAGCAGCTGCCGACGGCGGGCTAGTCGGGGCAGCCGAGTGCCCCGGGGCTTGGCGTCCGGGGTTGCGGTCACGCTGGTCTCCATGGGGCTCCGAGTCGGCTGTTCGGACATCCTACGTGCGACTCAACGACTCATCGCGGTAGTCGTCATCAGCGATAGTCGTCATCATCGAGGTCCACCTCGCGATACTGCTCGGCGGCGTCGGCCGGATCGACCTCCAGCGGGGTCTCGCGGGGAGTCCCGCCCGCCGCGTCGCGCACATCACGGTGCTGCTCGGCGGCGTCGGCCTCGGGGGCCTCGATCGACAGCTCTTCCATCTCGTCGAAGGGGAGGTCGTCCCCACGTACGTCCATCTCCGACATTGCAGTCCCCTTCTTAGGTGCGGACGGAACCAGACTACGCCTGAGCGAAAAGGTCGCCGTGTTCCTCGACTCTGGCCAGTACGTCGTGTGTCGTGAACACCAGGTCCTCCGGGTGCTCGCAGCCCTCGACCTCCTTCCACAGCAGCGGTGTCGAGACCGTGGGCCGCGGCCCGGCGCGCAGGGAATAGGGGGCGACGGTGGTCTTGGCCGGGTTGTTCTGGCTCCAGTCGATGAACACCTTGCCGGGGCGGGCCTTCTTGGCCATCACGCTGACCACCTGGTCGCGGTGGGCCTTCTCCAGCACCTGGGCCAGCCTCTTGGCGTACGCCGAGGGCTCCTCGCGTCCGTCCCAGTCCGCGTACAGCTGCATGCCCTTGTTGCCGCTGGTCTTCGGGCGGGCGGTGAGGCCGTCGGCGCGCAGCACCTCGCGCAGGATGAGGGCCACCCGGCAGCACTCGACGATGGTCGCCGGAGCCCCGGGGTCGAGGTCGAACACGAGGGTGTCGGGCGGCAGCGCCTTGCCGTCGTCGGACACCCGCCACTGGGGCACGTGCAGCTCCAGGGCCGCCAGGTTGGCGTAGTAGACGAGCGAGGGCAGGCCCTCGATCACGGCGAAGTCGATCTCCTCGCGGTTCTTGGTGCTGCCCGGCACGGGCAGGGTGGCCCTCCTGACCCAGTCCGGGGTGTGGTCGGGGGCGTTCTTCTCAAAGAAGGACTGGCCGGTCACCCCGTTCGGGTAGCGCTTGACGGTGAGTGGCCGGCCTTCCAGGTGCGGCAGGAGCGCGGGGGCGACGCGGCTGTAGTAATCGATCACCTCGGCCTTGGTGAAGCCGGCCTCGGGATAGAGCACCTTGTCCAGGTTGGTCAGCACCAGCTGCCGCCCGTCGACCCGCACCGGGACCTTCGCTGGGCTCACAACGTCACCTCCGAAGGGAGCTTGTCCGGGCGCAGCCCACGCCACACCGCTTCACCTTGATCCACCACGGCGAGCGGGTGCGCGGCCGGTACGGCGAGCATTGGTTCGATGGGGTATGGCATTGGTTGCACCATGCCGGGTATGTGCCCATAGGGCGAGCCCGCTAGAGCTGAGGAGTGCCCATGCGCAGCATCTGGAAAGGGGCGATCTCCTTCGGCCTCGTCACGATCCCGGTGAAGCTCTACTCGGCGACCGAGCAGAAGGACGTGACCTTCCACCAGGTACACCGCGAGGACGGCGGCAGGATCCGCTACAAGCGCGTGTGCACGGTCGACGGTGAAGAGGTCCCCTACTCCGACATCGCCAAGGGCTACGAGCTGGCCACCGGAGAGATCGTGGTCCTGACGGACGAGGACTTCGAGGATCTGCCGCTCAGCACCTCGCGCAGGATCGACGTCCTCCAGTTCACGCCGGCCGACCAGATCGACCCGATCTACTTCGCCAAGTCGTACTACCTCGAACCGGACGGCCAGGGCGACAAGCCGTACGTGCTGCTGCGCAACGCCCTGGAGAGCTCGGGGCAGGTCGCGGTCGTCAAGGTGGCGCTGCGGCAGCGGGAGTCGCTGGCCACGCTCAGGGTGCGTGACGGGGTGTTCGTGCTGGAGACCATGTACTGGCCGGACGAGATCCGCGTGCCCGACTTCGGGTTCCTCGAAGAGGACATCGAGGTGCGGCCCCAGGAGCTCAAGATGGCCGAGTCGCTCATCACCACGATGAAGGCGGACTTCGACGCCACCGAGCACCACGACGCCTACCGCGAGGCGCTGCAGCAGGTGATCGAGGCCAAGGTGGAGGGCAGGGAGGTCATCGCGCCGCCGGAGGGCGAGGAGGAGGCGGGTCCCGCCGTCGACCTCATGGCCGCGCTGCGGGCGAGCGTCGATGCGGCCAAGCGCGAGCGTTCCGGCGAGTCCGCCAAGCCTAAGAGGGCCACCAAGGCGTCAAAGGACGCGGGTGAGAAGGACGCGGGGGAAAAGGACGCGGGGGAGAAGGCCGCCCCCAAGCGCAAGGCCCGCAAATCCGCCTGATCCGGCAGTTAGCTCACAAAGCTGGTCGTGTGGTGCGCGCACAAGGCCGAGCGTGTGGTGCGCGCACAAGGCCGAGCGTGTGGTGCGCGCACAAGGCCGAGCGTGTGGTGCGCGCCGAAGGCCGAGCGTGTGGTGCGCGCCGAAGGCATATCGGGCGGCGCGCACAAATGCAGAGGCGCCTTCGGCAGTAATGTCGAAGGCGCCTCGCATTTATCGGAGAGGGATGCTTGGTCGGAGGAATTCCGCTTCGCCGCTCCCCCTGAAATGCCATGGGATTAATTCCCGCCGAGCCCGGACGCATTGGCGTGGTGACTTTTCCGAGTGCCTGTGTCCGTTATCGAGAACACAGGCACTCGGCGGCGCGTCCGGAGCTCACCTCAACCGCATAACCGGTTGCATGGTCATCTCCGCGACCGGATCGGCCGTCTCCGCCTTGTTACTGGAGCGCCTCGCGACGAGCGCGCTCCTCTTCCTCACGCTCGAAGTTGAACGAGCGAGCGTTGGCGTCGGCGTCAGAGTCCGTGCGCACGGTGTTCTGGTTGTTGTTGTGCAGGTGGATGTGGACCTTGACCCGGCCACTGCGGCCGTGGTTGCGACGGCCCCAGCCGCCCCAGCCGCCCCAGCCGCCGCAGCGGCGGCCACAGCCCCACGAGAAGGTGGAGGCGCTGGTGCTGGCGGAGGCGGTCGTGGCGCTGGCGGAGGTGGCGGTGGTCAGGGCGCCGAGGCTGATGAGGCCGCCGGACATACCCGTGCTGATCACAAGCCCTGCGATGACACTCTTGAACTTGGGCATTGAATTCCCCCCTAAAGGATCGGTTGCCCTGTTCCAGATATTTGCCGGAGTGAACGGTAAATATCTGGGATGACATCTAATGCGTCATCCGTGCTGATTTATTTCCGACGTCGGGCGGGATAAACGGCCGTAGTTGTGTTTTGCTATACGCTAACTCTCTCATTGCTCTCATTAAGCATTTATGAAATGAAATGAAATGATTTGTCCGCTTTATGGGGGTGGGCGGTCCGCGATACGGTCGCCCTCGTCCCGGCTCGCGGCGGTGATGCCGGAAGCCCGGCGCCACCGAGAAATCCGACCAAACGCCGCGAATCGCGTACCGATAAATACCAATAAAGGAGCATTTATCCGAAATGTAGGATAGAGGCGACGGCGGCTATCGTTGGATGACAGCGAGGAGGACGCATGGCAGAAGCACCGATCCCGCACTGGCCAGGACGGATGTTCGGGTCGGTGTACGTACGGGAGACCCCCGATACCGCCCCCGATAAGGCGGTCTTCGTGCACGGCCTGGCCGGCGCGGCCACCAATTGGACCGACCTGATGGACGAGCTGAAAGACCTCGTCACCGGCTACGCCATCGACCTGCCCGGCGCGGGGTTCTCGCCCGAACCCGCGGACGGCGACTACACCATCGCCGCGCACGCCCGCGCGGTGATCGGCCTGCTGGAGGAGACCGGTCCGGCCCACCTGTTCGGCAACTCGATGGGCGGCGCGGTCGCCGTCAGGGTGGCCGCCACCCGGCCCGACCTGGTGCGCTCGCTCGTCCTCATCTCGCCGGCGCTGCCCGACCTGCTGCCCAGGTACGGCCCGATACGCGTGGCCGCCGCGTCGCTGCCCCGGCTGGGCGAGTGGGTGGCGGGCAAGCTCCGGCTGATCCCCGCCGAGCAGCGGATCAAGTCCTCCTTCGCCATGGTCTGGGCCGACGTCGCCGCGGTCCATCCGCTACGGCTCCGCGACGCGATCGAGGAGCAGCGCAGGCGTGACGGGCTGGCCTACGCCGCCGCCGCGATGATCGGCTCGGCCCGGGGCATCGTGGCCGAGTACTTCCGCCGCGGCGAGGCGAACCTGTGGCGCCAGGCCGCCCTGATCGAGGCGCCCACCCTGATCATCCACGGCAGGCACGACCGCCTGGTGCGCCCCGCCATGGCCGCCAAGGCCGCCCGTACGTTCCGGCAGGTCAGACTGGTACTCCTGCCGCGTGCCGGGCACGTGGCGATGATGGAGACCCCCCGCGTGGTCGCCGCGGAGGCCCGCCGTCTGATCGGTGAGACACGCTTGGGGAATGCCCCACTCGCCAACTAGGTTTCACAGGTGGATGGGATAGGTCCCCCTCGAACGGGAGCGTAGAAAGTGTCGTTGCCACCGCTGGTCGAGCCGGCCGCCGAGCTGACCGTCGACGAAGTGCGCCGTTACTCGCGCCACCTGATCATTCCCGACGTGGGGATGGCCGGGCAGAAGCGGCTGAAGAACGCCAAGGTGCTCTGTGTGGGCGCCGGAGGCCTGGGTTCGCCCGCGCTGATGTATCTCGCGGCGGCGGGCGTGGGCACGCTGGGGGTCATCGACTTCGACATCGTCGACGAGTCCAACCTGCAGCGCCAGATCATCCATGGCCAGTCCGACGTGGGCCGGCCGAAGGCAGAGAGCGCCGCGGCCACGGTCCGCGAGATCAACCCGCTGGTCGATGTCGTCGTCCACAACACGGCGCTGACCAACGACAACGTGATGGAGATCTTCTCCGGCTACGACCTCATCGTCGACGGCACCGACAACTTCGCCACGCGCTACATGGTGAACGACGCCGCGGTGCTGCTCGGCAAGCCGTACGTCTGGGGCTCGATCTACCGCTTCGACGGCCAGGCCAGCGTGTTCTGGGCCGAGCACGGCCCCTGCTACCGCTGCCTCTACCCCGAGCCCCCGCCTCCCGGCATGGTGCCCTCGTGCGCCGAGGGCGGCGTGCTGGGCGTGCTGTGCGCCTCGATCGGCTCCATTCAGGTCAACGAGGCGATCAAGCTGCTCACCGGCATCGGCGACCCGCTGGTCGGGCGGTTGATGATCTATGACGCCCTGGAGATGAAGTACCGCGACGTCAAGGTCCGCAAGGACCCCGAGTGCGTGCTGTGCGGCAAGAACCCGACGGTCACCCAGCTGCTCGACGACTACGAGGCGTTCTGCGGCGCGATCTCCGACGAGGCCGCCGAGGCCGCGACGGGCTCCACGATCACCGCCCGCGAGCTCAAGGCCATGCAGGACAACGGCGACGACATCTTCCTCGTCGACGTCCGCGAGATCAACGAGTACGAGATCGTCTCCATCCCCGGCGCCACGCTGATCCCCAAGGGCGAGTTCCTCAACGGCTCGGCCCTGGAGAAGCTGCCGCAGGACAAGCGCATCGTGCTGCACTGCAAGTCGGGCGCGCGCTCGGCGGAGGCGCTGGCGATCGTCAAGAACGCCGGGTTCTCCGACGCGGTGCACGTCGGCGGCGGGGTGCTCAGCTGGGTCGCGACCGTCGACCCCAGCCTGCCCTCCTACTGATACCCATTTCTTGACTCCGTCCACTGGGGTCTGGTTTCTGCGGATGGCGCCCGGTCGCCCGCATTAAGGTCGATGCCGTGGACGACGCTCGCCCCTGGCCCGCTCTCGTGGCGGCCTCCGTGCTGACGATGGTCTGCGCGGTCGCCGCCGGAGTCTCGGCCAGTGCGGCGGGCGCGGAGCTGTCACGCGGCCCGAGCGCGGCCGAACTCCACTCGGCGGCCAGGCGCGAGGTCGCCGAGCGGTGGCGCACCTGGGCGAGCGGGCGTGTCTTCCCCGCCAGCCTGCCCTACTCCGCCGAGCAGGGCGGCCGCGAACGCGCCAGCCGGATCGGCATCTCACCGGCCATCACCTGCGCCGACTCCGTCGACGCCAAAGCCGCCAAGGCCCTGCGCAAGGCGGGCTGCCTGGGAGTGCTGCGCGCGACCTACATCGACGCCCTGCGGGGCGTGCTCGTCACCGTCGGCGTCGTGGCCCTGCCCGACGAGCCCCAGGCCGTACGCGCCAAGTCCGCCTTCTCCGTCGCCGGCGCTCCCGTGCCCGGCCTGCGGCCCGTGGCCTTCCGGGACACGGTCTCCGACCGTTTCACCCCTGCCGTACGTCAGGCCGGCTCGGTACGCCAGGCCGGCCCGTACCTCGTGCTGACCACGGCCGGCCAGGTCGACGGCCGGCCGGCACGCGCGGTCGGTGAGCAGCGGCCGGCCATCTTCGCCTTCGCCGGCGAGATCTCCGAGCGAATCCTGGCCGACCTGAGCACGCCGCGGATGCCCGACTGCGCCTCCCAGGAGTGGCGGTGCTGACCCGCGCGGCCGCGCTCATCACGGCGACGCTCCTCTTCAGCGCCGGGCCCGCACTCGGGCTCTTGAGCGCCGGGCCCGCGCTGGGGCTCTTGAGCGCCGGGCCCGCGCTGGGGCTCTTCAACGCCGCGCCCGCGCTGGCAGATGATGTGCGCGGCGGTCAGCAGCCGGTGATCAGCACGCTGGAGCTGAAGAAGGCGTGGCGGATCAGCAAGGGCGCGGGCGTCACCGTGGCCGTGCTCGACTCGGGCGTCGATCCCGGCCACCGCGACCTGGACGGCTCCGTGACCGTCGGCAAGGACTTCACCGAGGGCGCCAACCCGCCGGACGTGCCACCGCGTCGCCTGCACGGCACGTACATGGCCTCGCTGATCGCCGGGCATGGCCACGGACGCGGGGGCAGGCTCGGCGTGATCGGCGTGGCTCCGAAGGCGCGGCTGCTGTCGGTCCGGGTGATACTGGAAGACGAGGAGCCGGGGTTCAGGGAGTTCAACACCGCCGTGCGCTTCGAGAACGTGGTGGCCAGGGGCATTCGCTACGCGGTCGATCGGGGGGCGCGCGTGATCAACATGTCGATCTCCAAGGATCTGGCGACCGAGGAGGAGCGGGCGGCCGTGCGTTACGCGATCTCCAAGGGCGTCGTGCTGGTGGCCGCCGCGGGCAATGACGGCGCGGGCAAGCCCGATGAGACGGGATTCGCCCCCTTTTCCTATCCGGCCGCTTTTCCCGGTGTCGTCTCCGTGGGCGCGACGGACCGGCGGCTGCGGCGGGCGACGTTCTCCAACTGGAACTCATCGGTGCTGGTGGCCGCGCCCGGCGTCGACATCATGGGCGCGGGCCCCGACGACGAGTACTGGGTCGGCAGGGGCACCTCCCAGGCCACCGCGCTGGTGTCCGGCGTGGCCGCCCTCATTAAAGCCAAATATCCGGCGATGTCGCCGCCGCTGGTCGCGCAGGCCATGACGGCGAGCGCGACCGACCGGCCACCTGGCGGCTACGACACCGGCACCGGCTTCGGCGTGGTCAACGCCGCCAAGGCGCTCGCCGAGGCGGCCCGGCTCGCCAAGCACACCGAGACGGCCGTGGGGGCGCAGGCGCAGGACCCCGCCCGGCCGCTCGCCGGCGGATCGGCGGGCCGGATCGAGGTCGTCAGCAGGGACCAAGCGCGCGTAAAGGTCTATGGGGCGATCGCCTTGGCGGCCGCCCTCGGCGCGCTCTCCTCCGTGTGGGCGATATTCGCCCTGGTCAGGCGCATGCGTCGCGCTCAGAGCGGGCAAGACGCATGATCCGCCTGCTAAGGGGGACGAAATAGACACGAACCGAGCCTGGGAACGAGGCGGTGGTGAAGGCACGTAGGTCCACCTCAGGGTTGCCGCGCGCCGGGGGAGCCACATCGGGACGAAGAAACCCGCTCGGTGCTCCAGCCGGCCGTCGTTCTCGCGTGCGCTCCTGGCCGGCGGCCACCGGCCGCGGCAGGGCGGCGGGCAAGGAGCGGCTGGAGCAGGCCGTGCTCCAGCAGGGTGTGCGCTTCCGCCGCCTGTTCGTGACGCTGGTCGGCACCATCGTGGTCGCGTCGGCCGTCCTCGTGCTCCTCGGCACGATCGGGCTGCTCGAGGAGACCCGGTCCCGCCCGCTGACCGCCGCCGAGCAGAACCAGTACAAACAAGAGGAGATCGCCAGGCGCTGGCAGGCGTGGCCCGCCACGGACGTCTTCCCCGACGAGGTCAAGTACGCCGGGCTCGACAAGGCCCAGCAGTACGCCCGGCGCGTGGGCATCGCACCCGAGACCGAGTGCGGCAAGGGCGTCGACCCGTCCGTGGCGGGCGTCCTCGACGACCACGGATGCCTGACCCTGCTCCGCGCCACCTACGTGGACCAGACGGCCATGTTCGTCTTCACGGTCGGCGTGGCCGTACTGAAGGACGAGGACTCCAGGCTCTCGGCGACGGAGCAGCTCACCCAGGACGACCGGGTCGGCGTGCTGCCCGTGGCCTTCCCCGGCACGGTGACCGAGCGGTTCGGGGCGGACCAGCGCCAGCGTACGGGCTGGGTGGGCGCCGGACCGTACATCGTGTTCTCGACGGCGGGCTATGCCGACGGCAGGACCCGGGCGGCCATTCCGCCCGAGGAGATGCTCCACAGTGAGCTGTGGCCGGCGGCCAAGTCGATCGGCAACCAGATCGCCTACTTCCTGGCGGACCCGCCGAAGGTTCCGCCCTGCACTCAGGGGAACGTGTGCTGACCGCCCTACGCGCGCTGACCGCCGCCCTGGTCATGCTGCACGCCCCGGCGGCCGCACCCGTCAGGGACCAGCAGCAGTGGGTGCTCGACGCGCTCAACGTCGAGCAGGCGTGGACGGTCACCAAGGGCAAGGGCGTCACCGTGGCCGTGGTCGACAGCGGCGTCGACGGCCGGCTCAAGGAGCTGCGCGGCCGCGTGACCGCCGGTCCCGACATGACCGAGGCCACCGTCCAGCGCCAGGCCAAGCCCGGCAAGCACGGCACCGCGATGGCCGCCCTCATCGCCGGGTCCGGGGCCGACGACGGGTTGATCGGCGTGGCACCCGAGTCGGGCATCCTCTCCCTGGCCCTGGCCGTCGACGAGGATCCCGGCGCCGGCACCATCGACCCCCAGCAGGAGGAGCAGAGCGCGCTGGAGAGCCCGCTGGCCCGCGCCATCCGCTACGCCGCCAACCACGACGCCAAGGTCATCAGCATGTCGATCGGCTCCTACGGGCCGCTCAAGTCCGAGCGCGAGGCCGTCTCCTACGCGCTCGGCAAGGGTGTCGTGCTGGTCGCCGCCGTCGGCAACGATGGCCAGACCAAGTACGCCAAGGACAACGGCACCTCGTTCTGGAGCTTCCCCGCGGGCTATTCGGGCGTCATCGGCGTGGCGGCCGTCGACAAGCAGGGCAAGGGCGCGACGTTCAGCAGCGACAACCTGTCCGTCCTCGTCTCCGCGCCGGGGGTGGGCGTGCCCGTCGCCAAGCGCAAGGGCGGCTACGAGCTGTCGGAGGGCACCAGTTCGGCCAGCGCGCTCGTGGCCGGGGTGGCCGCGCTGGTCAAGTCGCGCTACCCCGCCATGGCGCCCGAGCAGGTCGCGCAGGCCCTGGCCGCGAGCGCCCGGGGACGGCCCGCCGCCGGTTATGACGACAAGACCGGGTTCGGGGTGGTCGACGCCGGTGCCGCGCTCAACGCGGCCGAACGGCTGGCCGGGGAGCGGCGCGAGGTCGCCGTGCCCGACGACCGGCACTTCGGCGTCGGCGAGGACTCGCCCGGGCCGTCGCGCCCGGGGCCCGATCCGTGGCGGCTGTGGCTCTACGGAGGAGGCGTGCTGCTGGCGCTGGTGATGTTCTGCGGGGCCATCATCGTGCTCAATCAGCGTAGCGAGTAAAGATCCGCTATGGTCGCGCGTCATGGGATACGAGCTGCGCGTGGTTCGTGAGGCGCCCCTGGCGTTTTCCGAGCTCGCGAAGGCGATCGCGCCGGCCGGTTTCGGACTGCGCGGGCCGGACGAGATCGTCACCGGACACGCCGGTGACACGCACGTCGTGGGGCACTGGCGCGATCAGGTGATCGGCGAGCCGGGCTCCGACTGGCAAGTGGCGCAGCTCGTCCTGCTGGCGGCCGCCCTCGGCGCCAGGCTCGTCGGCGAAGACGGCGAGAGCTACACGCTGCGCGACGGCATCGTGGAACTGGTGGCCGGTGGTTCAGTGGTCGAGATCGGCAAGTTCCACGAGATGATCGAGGCGGGGCCCGACGCATGGACTCCATGAACCCGTTCGCCGAACGGGTCCTCGAGGTGGTGGAGTCCATCCCGCCGGGCATGGTGATGTCCTACGGCGACATCGCCGAATATCTCGGCGAGGGCGGGCCCCGTCAGGTCGGGCAGGTCATGTCGACCTGGGGCGGCGGCGTGCCGTGGTGGCGCGTGGTGCACTCCGACGGCACCGGCGCGGCCCCTGACCACGTGCGACGCTGTCTGGAGCACTGGCGCGAAGAGGGCACGGCGCTTCGCGGCGAGCGTGTCGACATGCGCCGGGCCCGCTGGGACGGTCGTTCAGCCGATTCTCAGAAACGAGCTTGACCAGCGGATTCGCTCGTTGGGCGAATCCGCCGCACGTGACTCCCCTTACGATGGCTAGAACCAGTGATGGCGGTTCGAAAGGCGGTGCCTTACCGATGGCAACCGGCGTCACAGCCCTGAGTCAGGGCGGCGATCCGATCGCCGATCGCCTGAAGGCTGTCCAGGATCTCTGCGACCGGGGTGAGCCGCTCGACGCGGTCATGCGGGCCGTCGGACCGGGCGGTCGCGACTCGGCGTTCGACACCGAGGCGCTCAGCGGGCCGCTGGGCGCGCGGATGGACCTGGCGGTCAAACGCGGCGCGGCGCGCAGGCGCGAGCTCATCACCTTGCTGCGCCCCTACCTGGCGGCCGTGGACGCGGGCGTCAAGCGCGACCTGCCGGCCGCGCGACGCCTGATCTGCCACCTCATCGAGCATCGCCCGGACGACGAGCTCGTCGACGGCGACACGCTCACCAAGGTCGTGGCGGCGGCGGCCGAGCCGTCCAAGCGGATCCGCGCGGGTCTGCGCTGGTACGCCGACCTGCCCTTCCGTGACGAGCTGCCCGCCGATCTCTACCGGCTGCGGCGCGCCGACCTGGTGCCCGTGACCCACATCGACGACATCGCGTGGGTCAACGGCAAGCTGCGCGTCACCGGCTTCGCCTACCTGGCGGGCCTGTCCGTACGCAGCCGCCGGTTCAACTGGGCGACCGTGGTGCTGCGCGGGCCGCGCTGGCTGCCTCCGGTGCGCCTGCGCACGCGCCGGGTGCTGGCCCCCGAGGCCACGCACGGCGCGCGCGAGCCCGGTTGCAACTACGACTGGTCCGGATTCACCGCCGACCTCAGCCCGTGGTCCCTGCGCTGGCGCGGCGCCGTGCGCGGCCTCGTGCACGCCGTACGCAGGCGGATGCGCCACCGGCCCGCCGTCCACGACACCACGACGTGGCGGGCCGAGATCGTCTTCTACAGCCGCGGCGCGCGGGCGACGGGCCTGCTGCGCGGCGCGTCACCTGGCCGCACCGAGCGTCCCGCCGGGCTCAAGCTGCGGTCGGGCTGGTGGGCCAGGCCGGTGTGGACCTCCGACCGGGCGCTGCAGGTCGTGCTCCAGCCCAACCGCGCCGAGCTCGCCGGGGTCTCCGTCGAGGGCGATCGCCTGGAGCTGAAGATCTTCCTGGCCGGCCGTACGGTGACCAAGGGCCATGCCCGGCTGGGCGGCCACCGCATGGCCGCCGAGTTCACGCCGGTGGCCAACGGCACCGAGGTGCTGGTCAGCCAGGCCGTGTCCGCCCTGTTGCAGGAGAAGGACGGGCGGCGGCTCTGGGTCGAGCCGAAGGGCGATCCCGCCGCGTCCGTCATGCTCGCCGACCTGGTGGAGACCAGGACGCCTTCCGGAGACCGCGAGATCACCGTGCTGGGCGACCGGCGCGACCGCGTGCTCGTCTCCGCCCACCGCATCCGCCCGGTGATCACCTCGGCGGTGTGGGAGGGGCTCACGCTGGTGCTGCGTGGCGACTACCCCGACGCGGCCGGGCCGCGCGCGCTGACGCTGCGCCACCGGTCGGGGCTGTCCTACCACGTGCCGATGGAGCGTACGGGCGATCAGTTCTCCGTACGTGTCGAGCCCGCGTCGATGGACCGTTTCGGCGAGGTGGTGCCGCTGTCGTCCGGCAACTGGAACATGTCGCTCCGGCACCCGTCCGGGGAGATCGTCCCCGTCCGCATGGACCACGCGGCGCTGCCGGGCCTCGACGAGGCGCCGCGCGCGTCCGAGGGGCGATCCTTCCGGATGCTCTCGACGCGCTTCGACGTGCCGGTGGTGGCCGTGGAAGAGGAGCGGCCGGCCGACGAGAAGGGCGTCGCGGGCACCCACGTGCTGCGGCGGGTCTTCTATCCGGCGCAGCGCACCGAGCCGCTGACCGACGCGACCGTCTACGTGGTCAACGACGGCCGCCTCTACGCCGACAGCGTCCGGGCCATCTACGAGGAGCGGGTGCGGCGGGGTGATGACCGCGAGCACATCTGGATCGTCAAGGACGGCGCGTTCACGCCGCCTCCGGGCACGACCTCGGTACGTGCCGGCAGCCGTGAGCACCACGCTGCGCTAGCCCGGTCCCGATTTATCGTGACAAATGCGTTCCTGCCGGTTTGGTTCCGCTCGCGCGAGGACCAGGTCGTCCTGCAGACCTGGAACGGCACGCCGGCCAAGCGCATCGGCAACGACCAGCCGCACATGACCCGCGACCCCCGCCCGCCGATCTGGCACCGGCAGGCGGCCGAGGTGCGCGGCTGGGACGTGCTGCTGTCGCAGTCGCCCTGGGCCACGCCGGTGCTGCGGCGCGCGTTCGGCTACCAGGGGGAGATCCTGGAGAGCGGGCTGCCTCGCAACGACGTGCTCACCTCGCCGGACCGCGACTCGCTGGCCGCCGCGGTGCGGGAGCGGCTGGGTTTGGTCGAGGGCAAGCGCGTGGTGCTGTACGCGCCGACGTGGCGGGACTATGACCGCAAGAACGCGATGGTGAAGTTCGACCTGGCGAAGGCCCGCGAAGCACTGGGCGCGGACCACGAACTCCTGGTCAGAGCCCACCCCATGCAAGCCATGCCCGCCGTCCCCGACATCGCCCACGACGTCACGACTTATCCCGACATGGCGGATTTGTTGCTCGTGACGGACGTTCTGGTCACGGACTACTCCTCGGTCATGTTCGACTTCGCGGCCACCGGCCGCCCGATCGTCTTCTACGGGTACGACCTGGCGAAATACTCGTCGAAGCGCGGTCTCTACATCGACCTTCCGGAGCAGGCGCCAGGGCCGGTGCTGTCGACGTCGGCGGAGGTGATCGACGCACTACGCTCGATCGACTCGGTGGCCGCGGCCCACGCGGACCGCTACGACGCCTTCCGCGCCACCTTCGCCCCCAGGGACGACGGCAAGGCCACCGCCCGAGTCGTGGACCACCTCTTCTCCTAGCCGATCGGCCACCCACCCATCTGGGCGGGTGGCCGTCTGCTCGCAAAAGGGCTTCACCGCGGGCGCTTCGCGCAATGGGCTCAGACGCCTCTCCAGTCGGCGCCCGCGCCGACCCCGTGGGGGTCCTCGCTCCGCTCGGGCGTCCCTTTCAAACGCTTCGCCGCCCCTTTGGCTGAATATGAGGGGGTGGAGAGCGGACATAAGGGGCGGGTAGCCACGAGAGGGCCGGGGCCACTGGAATATCGCGCAGGCTGTCCCGGCCCTGTAGATTCCAGTGCCCGTCACGCGACGCGACCGGCTGCGGAAGCCGAATACCCGCGGAACTCACGGCGCTTTCGGCATGGGCGTCGAGAACCCAGGATCGATCGATCCTTATCGCGGCAGATCGATCTGATATCTGATGAAGCCCCGGTTCACGGCCACCTTGTCGTAAAGGCGCCGGGCGGTGGTGTTCGACTCATGGGTGTTCCAGTAGACGCGATCACAACCACGATCCCGGGCCCAGTCGACCACGCTCTCGATCAACGTACGGCCCACACCCAGCCCACGCACATCCTCAGCCGTGAACAGGTCCTGCAAATAGCAGACGTCAGTATCCGGTGCCGAGGTGCTCGGATGGGTGAGGAAATGTGTGATCCCTATGAGCCTGCCATCCAGTGTCGCACCGAGGGCGTGTAGACGCGTGTCCGCCTGGAATTCCTCCCATGCCCTGTCGTACATCAGGTCCGGCTCGACTCGCTGGTAGAAGTCGATGTAGGCGCGGAACAGGCTCTCCCAAGCCGCTCTGTCAGGCGGGCGGAGCTTGCGGACGTCGATCACGGGACCTTCTTCATGAGCACTTCGGGCGAGACAGGGCCGAGGTCACAATCTATGAAACGAGTGGACCGCTGTGACACGCCCACTCCCCGAGGAAAGCAGAAGACCACTTTGGCGGCGCCCCTCCTCCTGAAGGGGCGGATCAGTTCAGGAGTCCTTCGGCGCGTGCCCACGCGAAGAAGCCGACGCCATCGCAGGGAAGGAAGGCTTCATGATCGCGGAGCAGGTCGACCACCGCGACCACCTCCTGTTCCTCTACTACACCCTCGCGAACTCCCGTACAAAGGATCTCAAGCGTGCCGGTTACACGCCTCTTTCCAGGCCATGCCGACGGCCGGCCCGATCGTCGATCATCGCTGTGGCGTTGTGCAGCTCCGCGTATGCCAGCGTGGCCGCTTCGCCGATGTTGCGCGATCCGCGCCCAAGACGGCCGTGATATTCGGAGAACAGGCTGAGGTAGTCGAGCGTGGTCGCGTCCACCGTGGTCAGCCATGGCTGCATGGACACCTGGTAAAGCTGCGCGTGCTTTGATCCGCCGTTCAGCAGCTCTTCTTCCACAGCGCGCACGATCAGGCACGTGAGGCCGGCAGCAGCTTTCCCAGAAGGGGCAGCTGGTTCGAGCGGGCGAAGTAGTTCAGAGGTGAGCTGTCGATGACCAGTTGCTCGTTGCTCAACGCAGCTCACCTCGGAGCGCGTCCAGGGGAATCTCGTCGCGGGCCGGCAGGTCATCGATTTCGATCTGACCACGCAGCATCTCGATGACCCGTTCGGCCGACAGCTTGTGGCTGCGATATGCGCGAATGGCCGCCGCGGATATCCCCGTTGCGACATAGGGCGGCTCGAGCTCCTCGGTGATGCGCAGATTGCACTCCAGATAATCTGCGCGTGTCGGTGAGCGCGAATCGAGGGCCCTGTAGTCGTCCTTCGAGATCAGCTCAAAGGTCTTGAGCTGCCGTAGCGCCGCCGTCCAGCTGATTCGATAATGCGCGCTGATGATGATGGCCGCCGACCGTAGGTCGTGTGCCTCCCGGAGGGATCGCCATTGCTGAGTGACGCCCTTGCGGGGAAACAGCAGGTTGACGGCGAAGCAGTCGATTGCCTTCTCGATGGCGCTGGTGTCTGTGCCCCAGCCGGCGGAGTAGGCGTCTCCGAAGAGATGGTGGCCGAGTTCGTGGGCGAGAGTGGAGCGCCTTCTTCCGGCTTCGAGATCGCCGTTGATCACCGCTACCCCGAGGCCGTCCACTTCGGCGTAGGCGCCATCGGCGGCGGCCTTGCCCAGGGAAAGCGAATAACAGAACAGGCCGACGCCTTCCACGAGGTCGGCGAGATCGTACAAGGGTGAGCCCGCGTCCGCTCCCAGTAGCCGTCTGGCCTCGGTCGCGACCGCCTCGACAACCCAATCCTCGCTACCTGGTCCGACCGAGCTCAACGCGCCCTTGGCCGGGTTCGGTCCGAGCGCTCTGGCGCCGACGAGAACGGACAAGTCGTAGGCGATGTCTTCGATCGCATAATCGCTGTTCGGGTCGCAGCGTTGATCGGCGGTGGCCGCGCGACGGCTGATGATCGCAGCCGGAGGAGTGGCGACGAACCAATGCAAAGGGCGGTCGAGGACCTCGGCGAGCCGCACGAGCTCAAGGGAGTTGATGTGCCTGCGGCCGGTCTCGATCTTGGTTACGGCCGTGCGCTCCAGGCCCAGTTGCCCGGCGAGCTCGTCTTGACTGAGCCCGCGCGTCTTGCGGGCGTCCGCCACGCGCCTGCCGACCTCGCGCCACCCTTGCTCCTCCATCATTGTGCCATTATCGCACACGGCCGGATCGATGCCTCGTATCTCGCCCGGGCGGGGTTACTTGCGCAGGTCGACAAGGAGAGACATCGGTGTCTCCTTGATGTTGAACGTCCGGAAGCTCGTGTGGGCGATGATGGCCGCGAACTGCTTCTTGTCGTACGCCCGCCTGGGAAGGACCGAGCGGAGCGCGTAGCGGATGATGGCGGCGTTGACCGGGCCGACGCCCATGCGGGCGACGTCCTCGTCGACCGCCTTCTTGGAGACGTCGCGGCGTAGGTCGTTGATGTAGGCCGAGCCGCCGGGGCGTAGGACGCGGTGCATCTCGCGTAAGGCGCCGACCGGGTCGGAGAAGTTCTTGAAGGCGGCGCAGCAGACGATGAAGTCGAAGCTCTCGTCGTCGAAGGGCATGGCCGAGGCGTTTCCGTGGCGGAAGTCGACCTGGACGCCTGCCTCGGCGGCCTTCTGGCGGGCGATCTGGACGAAGGAGGTGCTGACGTCGAGGCCGGTGACCTGGTAGTCGCCGGTTCTGGCCAGTTTGATGGCGAGGTAGCCGGGGCCGGGGGCCACCTCCAGGACGTCGCCGCTCGCCGGGGCGTGTTCCAGCGCCAATTGGGCCTGCTCCGTGAACCTCGACCGGTCCTTGCCGGTGTTCTTCGCGTACCAGCGGGCGATCGTGCCTTCCATGCCGACGCCCTTGTAGCCCTTGTCGGTTCTGGTCATGACGTGTCGTTCCCCTCTGCCAGGCGCTGCTGGTGATTCAAGTCACGATATATCGCATCAGGGTCAAGTCAAGATATGTCGCGAAAGTGGGCATCGGGCCCGGCTCGGCGTGTCGGTGGGTGCGGTGACATTTCCGCCGGTAGCGTTGGCCGATCGCGCGGTAGAGAGGTCAACTCGGCACGATCTACCCCTGTGGTCTGGTGGAATCTAGTGTTGTGAGTGCTCAGACCTGGCGGTTGGTGCGACGTGGGAGCGGGGGACCTGTTGCGGCCCCTGTGCTCGATGAGCACCAGCGTGCCGTGGTTCAGCACCGGAGCGGGCCGTTGCTCGTGCTCGCCGGTCCCGGCACCGGCAAGACCACGACGATCGTCGAGAGCGTGGTCGACCGGATCGAGCGGCGCGGGGTGGACCCCGAACGCGTCCTCATCCTGACGTACAGCCGCAAGGCGGCCGGTGAGCTGCGGGAACGGGTCACCGGGCGGTTGCGCCGCACGACCAGGACGCCCCTGGCGCTCACCTTCCACAGCTACGCCTACGCGCTGCTGCGGCGGGAGGCGGTGCTGGCGGGTGAGGCGCCGCCGCGGCTGCTCACCGGGCCCGAGCAACTGCTGGAGATCCGGCGGCTGCTGCACGGCGAGCTGGAGGACGGCGCGCGCGATTGGCCGGTCGCGTTGCGCGAGCCGCTCAAGACGCGCGGGTTCGCGGAGGAGTTGCGCGACTTCCTGTCGCGCGCGGGCGAGCGCGGGCTCGGCGGTCCACGGCTGAAGGAACTCGGCAGGCAGTACGGCAAGCCGGACTGGGTGGCGGCCGGTCGGTTCCTTGAGCGGTACGAAGTGCGGTTCGACCTCGATCCCGAACCGTCGCTCGACTACGCCGAGTTGATCAGGGCGGCGGCGGGCGTGCTCGCCGACCCGGAGGTGCGCCGGAGGGAGCGGGCGGCGCACGATGTGGTCTTCGTGGACGAATATCAGGACACCGACCCGGCGCAGGAGTTCCTGCTGCGGCAGCTGGCCGGTGACGGGCGTGACCTGATCGCGGTGGGCGATCCGGACCAGTCGATCTACGGGTTCCGGGGGGCCGATGTGCGGGGGATCCTGGGGTTCCCGCAGCGGTTTCCGGCCCGTGACGGGCGGGACGCGCCGGTGGTGGCCCTGCGGATGTGCCGCCGGAGCGGGGCCGAGCTGCTGGCGGCGTCCAGGCGGGTGGCCGACCGGCTGCCCGCGGCGCCGATGCCGGATGTCGTACCCGCCGGACGTTCCCACGGGCATCGTGAGTTGCTGTCGCTGCCCGAGATGGAGGGCGGCGACGTACGCGTGCTGCTGGCCGACAGCACCAGCCAGGAGGCGGCCGTCGTCGCCGACACGCTGCGGCGGGCCCACCTGATCGACGGCGTGCCGTGGCATCGGATGGCGGTGCTCGTGCGGTCGGCGGCCCGTCAGGTGCCGTTGCTGCGGCGCGCGCTGGTCAGCGCGGGCGTGCCGACGATGGTGGCCGGTGACGAGGTGCCGATCGCGCAGGAGCCCGGGGTACGCCCGCTGCTGACGATGCTCAGGATCGCCCTCGACGCGGGCGAGCTCGACGAGGGGGTGGCCGAGGAACTGCTGACCGGGCCCCTCGGCGGCACCGACATGATCGGTGTACGGCGGCTGCGGCGGGCATTGAAGATCGCCGAAAACGAGGCACTGGCCGCCGAGCCCGAGAGCGAGGCAACGGTTGCCGACTCCGAGAGCGAGCCCGCGAAAGGGGTCACGCAAGCGCGTACCTCCGGAGAGCTGCTGGTCGCGGCCGTGAAGGACGCGCGAGAGCTGACCCGGATCGAGCCCCACGTGGCCCTGCCCGCCGAACGTGTCGCCAAGCTGCTCGCCGCCGCACGTCAGGCCGTGCGCGACCACGCCGGCGCCGAGGAGGTGCTGTGGGCCGTCTGGCACGAGAGCGGCCTGGCCGAGCGGTGGACCGAGCTCAGCCTGTCGGGCGGCGCCAGAGGGGCGCAGGCCGACCGGGATCTCGACGCCGTGGTCGCCCTGTTCGACCACGCCGCCAGGTTCGTGGACAGGATGCCCAAGGCGGGCCCCGAGGTGTTCCTGGACGATCTGGCCTCCCAGGAGATCCCGGGTGACACGCTGGCCGAGCGGGCGCCCGACGGTGACGCCGTCCGGGTGCTGACCGCCCACCGGTCCAAGGGCCTGGAGTGGGACGTGGTGGTGGTCGCGGGTGTGCAGGAGGGCGTCTGGCCCGATCTGCGGCTGCGCGGCACGATACTGGGCGTGGAGGATCTCGTCGATCTGGTCGAGGGTGGCAAGCCCAACGCCGCGTCGCTGGCCTCCAAGCTGCTGGCCGAGGAGCGGCGGCTGTTCTACGTGGCCGTCACCCGCGCCCGCCGCAGGCTGGTCGTCACGGCCGTCGGCGGGGAGGACACCGACGAGCGGCCGTCGAGGTTCCTCAGCGAGCTCATGCCGGGCGCCGTCGAGGCCGCCACGGTGGACGACCGGGCGCGGTGGCTGAACATGTCCGCGCTCGTGGCGGACCTCCGCAGCGCAGTAACCGATCCCACTAAATCGGCAAAAATCCGGCACAAGGCCGCCATCCAGCTCGCCCGCCTGGCCGCGGCCGGAGTCCAGGGCGCACACCCCAACGACTGGTACGCCCTCACCTCCATGACCGACGACCGCCCCCTGAGCTGGCCCGACGACATCGTCAGGATCTCGCCCTCGGCGGTCGAGAGCTTCACCAAGTGCGGCCTGAGATGGCTGCTGGAGACGGCCGTCGGCGCCGCCGGCACCAGCTCGGCCCAGGGCCTCGGCACCGTCATCCACGCGCTGGCCGTGCTCGCCGCCACCGACCTGCCCAGCGAGGACCTGCTCGGCAAGCGCCTGGACGAGATCTGGAACGAGCTGGACTTCGGCGGTGTCTGGTTCAACCGCAAGCAGCGCCAGGTGGCCGAGCAGATGATCACCAAGTTCTGGCGCTGGCACCAGGACAACCCACGCGAGCTGGTCGCCCTCGAAGAGGCGTTCACCGCCACGGTCTCCGACGGCGTACAGATCAAGGGCCGGGTGGACCGCGTCGAACGCGACGCGGAGAACCGCGCGGTGATCATCGACCTCAAGACCGGCAGCGCGAAGCCCAAGGCGGGCGAGCTCGACCGTCATCCGCAGCTCGGCGTCTACCAGCTCGCCGCGCTCCTCGGCGCGTTCGCCCGGCACGGCATGACCGAGCCGGGCGGCGCCGCGCTGGTCCAGGTCGGCAAGGCGGCGGGCAAGAACGACGCCTTGGAGCAGACGCAGGGCGCGCTGGCCGACGACAAGAACCCCGGCTGGGCCAAGGACCTGGTCGACACCGTGGCGATCGGCATGTCGGGCCCCTTCTTCCAGGCCAAGGTGAACGACGGCTGCCGCACCTGCGCGGCCAGGTCCAGCTGCCCCGTCAACGACAACGGGGGACAGGTGTGCTGAACCCGGTCGAGCTGGCCGAGAAGCTCGGCATCCTGCCCCCCACCCCCGAACAGTCCCGCGTCATCGAGGCCCCGCTCGAACCCATGGTCGTCATGGCCGGAGCGGGCTCGGGCAAGAGCGAGACCATGGCCGGGCGCGTGGTCTGGCTGGTGGCCAACGGCCTGGTCAAGCCCGAGAACGTGCTCGGCCTGACCTTCACCCGCAAGGCCGCCGCCGAGCTGGCCACCCGCGTCAGAGAACGGCTCAACGGCCTGGCCGAGGCCGGTCTGGTCGAGCCGGGGCTGCTCGACAACGAGCCGACCGTCTCCACCTACCACGCCTACGCCGCCCGCCTGGTCACCGACCACGCCCTGCGCGAGGCCCTCGAACCCACCATGCGCCTGGTCACGCCCGCTGTCTCGTGGCAGCTGGCGTCCAGGGTGGTGGCGATGTACGACGGGCCGATGGACAAGATCGAGCTCGGCCCGCCGTCCGTCACGGCCGCCGTCCTGGAGCTGGCCGGCGAGCTGTCCGAGCACCTGCGCACCTCCTCCGACGTGCGGCGGATCGGCGACTGGCTCGATGAGAGGTACGCCGCGCTGACCGGCCGGACGACCGTGGCCCAGCGCAAGCCGATCAACGTCCAGGCCGCGCGGAGGCAGCTCCTGCCCCTGGTCGAGGCGTACGAGCGGCTCAAGCGCGGCCGGGAGGTCATCGACTACGGCGACCAGATGTCGCTGGCCGCCAGGATCGCCGCCGGCCACCGGGAGGTGGGCGAGATCGAGCGGTCCCGCTTCTCGGTGGTGCTGCTCGACGAATACCAGGACACCAGCCACGCCCAGCTCGTCCTGCTCCGATCCCTGTACGGCAACGGCCACCCGGTCACCGCGGTGGGCGACCCCTGCCAGTCCATCTACGGCTGGCGCGGCGCCTCGGCGGGCAACCTGCGGCGCTTCGCCCAGGACTTCAGGACGAGCACCGGCGACCTGGCCCCGGTACGCCAGCTCAGCGTCAGCTTCCGCAACGGCGACCGGGTCCTCGACGTCGCCGCCCGCGTCCAGCTGCCGCTGCGCATGGAGGCCCGCGAGGTGCCGGTCCTCGTCCCCGGCGCCAACCGCGTCGACCGGGGGCGCGTCACCTGCGCCTTCCACGAGAGCGCGGAGGACGAGGCGAAGTGGATCGCCGACGGCATCCACAAGATCCTCGGCCAGGAGGTCGCGCCCGACGGCCTGCCCTGGGGTGAGAAGGAACGCAAGAAGACGCTCGCCGTACAACCCCAGGATGTGGCGATCCTCGCCCGTAAGCGGTCGCAGTTCCCCGCGCTGCGCAGAGCGCTCGAAGAGCGCGACATCCCGGTCGAAGTGGTCGGTCTCGGCGGGTTGCTGACCGTGCCCGAGGTCAACGACATCGTCGCCACACTCAGGGTCCTCTACGACCCGACCGCCGGTGACGCCCTGGCCCGGCTGCTGGCCGGACCGCGCTGGCGGGTCGGTCCCGCCGACATGCGGGTGCTGGGCGAGTACGCGAGGGAGCTGACCCGCGAGGCCCGCGAGACGCGCCGCGAGCAGGATCCTCTGGAGCAGGTGGTCGCCGACCTGGCGGAGGAGCGCGGCAGCCTGGTCGACGCGCTCGACGAGCTGCCCGACAGGGAGGCGTGGCTGGAGGCGTTCTCGCCGCTGGCCAGGACCAGGCTCGTCGCGCTGGCCCAGGAGTTGCGGCAGCTCAGGGCGCACACCGCCCAGCCGCTCCCCGACCTGATCACGGAGGTGGAGCGGCGGCTGGGCCTCGACATCGAGGTGGCGGCCCGAGGCGGCACGGTCAGCGCCTTCGCCGCCAGGGCCGACCTCGACGCCTTCCAGGACGCGGCCGCCAGGTTCGCCGGGGACGCGGAGGATCCGACGCTCGGCGCGTTCCTGGCCTACCTGCAGGCGGCCGAGAGCGAGGAGTTCGGGCTGGAGGCCGGGCGGGTCGGCGAGAGCAACAGCGTCAAGCTGATGACCGTGCACGCCTCCAAGGGCCTGGAGTGGCCGATCGTGGTCGTGCCCGGACTGTCGCAGCTGGTCAGTTCGAAGGGCACGATCGCGACCGGCAGCATGTTCCCCGCGACGCCGGTCATGAACAGCCGCTGGACCGACAACCCGCGCAAACTGCCCTTCCCGCTCCGCGGCGACGTCGCCGACCTGCCGCGCCTGACCGGGCTCACCAAGGAGGAGCTGGCCGCGTTCGACGAGGGCTGCCGTGACCGCGACCTGATGGAGGAGCGGCGGCTGGCCTATGTGGCCGTCACCCGGGCCCACTACCACCTGATCGCCTCCGGTTACCGCTGGGGGAGCGCCTCCAAGCCGCTGGAGCCGTCGGACTTCCTGCTGGAGATCCGCGACACCAGCGACCGGGTCGCGTTCTGGGCGCCGGAGCTCGCCGCCGGCACGACCAACCCGCTGCTGGCCGAGCCCGCCGAGGCCGTGTGGCCGGTCACGCCGGAGGGCCTGCGCTACGAGTCGGTGCTGGACGGCGCTCGGCTGGTCGAGGACGCGCTGACGGGCACGCTCGCCCCCGCCGAGGACGAGCCGCTGCGCGCCTTCGAAGAGGAACGCGTCCGCGCCTGGGAGCGCGACACCGACCTGCTCCTGCGCGAGCGCGAGCTGCACTGGCGGCGCGGCTCCACCACCGTCGAGCTGCCCTCGAAACTGACCGTGTCGTCGCTGGTCACGCTGGCGGAGGACGCCCGTGAGCTGGCTCGCAGGATCCGCCGTCCGGTCCCGGTCAAGCCCGCGCCGCTGGCCCGCCGCGGCACGTCGTTCCACAAGTGGCTGGAGACGCGCTGGGACCAGCAGCGCCTGCTCGACGACTTCGACCTGGACCTGGTGGACGAGCCGGAAGAGGCCGACGTACGGCTGGCGGAGCTGCAGGAACGCTTCGAGGAGAGCGAATGGGCCGGACGCCGGCCGCTCGACCTGGAGGTGCCGTTCGAGACCATGATCGCCGATCGGCTGGTGCGTGGCCGGATGGACGCGGTCTTCGAGCTGCCCGACGGCCGCTACGAGGTGGTCGACTGGAAGACCGGCGCGCCGCCGCGCGGCAAGGCCGCCCGCGCCGCCTCGGTGCAGCTGGCCGCCTACCGGCTGGCCTGGTCGCACCTGGCGGGGGTGCCGCTGGAGCGGGTGGGGGCGGCCTTTCACTATGTCCGGATGAACCAGACCGTCCGCCCGGTGAACCTGCTCGACGCCGACGGCCTGGTCGCGCTCATAGAGGCGGTTCCCATCTCCTAGGAACAGGCCCAAGCGGCTCTCGGCGGACGGCCGCAAGCGCCACAGCCGCGCCCGGACGTGCCCGTGCGTCCGTCCTCGCCTGCTACGCCGCCGCCTGGCACGGTGGGGGTGCGCCGGCCCCAGACGGCACCCCAGCGACAGGGTCTGCTGGGCCACCGTCAACCCGCCCCCGGCGACAGAGCCGAAAACCGTACAGTCCCTGGCAGGCTGGGGGTATGCGGGTCAATGTGCTGGGGGCGTTGGAGGTGGTCGCGGAGGGGCGGCCGGTGCGGCCGGGTGGGGTACGGCTGCGCGCGCTGTTGATCCGGCTGGCCTTGGAGCCGGACCGGACGGTGAGCGTCCAGGCCCTGACCGAGGCGTTGTGGCCGGACGGCGATGTGGACGAGCCGCGGCATGCGCTCCAGTCGCTGGTGTCGCGGCTGCGGCGGGTTCTGCCGGCGGTGCTGTGCACCGAACCCGCCGGTTACCGCCTGGAGGCCGAGGTCGACGCCATCGCGTTCGAGAGGCTGGCGCGCGAGGGACGGGCGGTTCTGCACGCGGGCCGGCCGCACGACGCCGTCGGTGTCCTGGATGAGGCGCTGGCGTTGTGGCGAGGGGAGCCACTGGCCGATGTGGCCGATCTGCCGTTTGCGAGGGCGGCAGCCGTATGTCTGGAAGAGCTGAGGCTGGGCGCGGTCGAGGACCGTGCCGAGGCGGGACTGGCTATCGGGGAGCCGCCAGTGATGGAGGAGATCCGCGCATTGATCGCCCGTCATCCGTTGCGGGAGCGGCTGCGGATTCTGCTGGTCGGCACGCTGGCGGCGAAGGGGCGGACAGCGGAGGCGCTGGCGGCGTTCGCGGACTACCGGCGGCTGATCGTCGACGAGCTGGGCGCCGATCCAGGGCCAGAGCTGCGCGAGTTGCACCTGCGGCTGCTCCGCGACGAGCCCGCGAGGCGCCGGGGGAACCTCCCGGTCGCGCTCACCGGGCTGGTGGGCCGTGATGACGACCGAGGCAGGGTGGCCGAAAGGCTCGATCGGGCGCGGCTGGTGACGTTGGTCGGGCCGGGCGGGGTCGGCAAGACCCGGCTTGCCACGGCGGTCGTCGGGCACCTCGCGGAGCCGGCATGGCTGGTGGAGCTGGCGTCGGTGCGGGATCCCCGGGACGTGCCGCATGCGGTGGCTGCGTCGCTGGGGCTGCCTGCGTCACCGGACGCGATGGACCGCATCGTCGAAGTGCTGCGGGACGCTGTGGTGATTCTGGACAACTGCGAGCATGTGCTCGAAGCCGCCGCCGCACTCGCCGAACGGCTGCTGGGCCGCTGCGCCGGGTTGCGGGTATTGGCCACGAGCCGGGAGGCGCTCGGCCTCCCCGGGGAGGCGGTGTATACGGTCGCGCCGCTGGACGAAGTTGCGGCGGTGTGGTTGTTCACTGAGCGCGCGCGGGCGGCCCGGCCGGATTTCGCGCCTTCCGGCCAGGTGGCGGAGATCTGCCGAAGGCTGGACGGGCTGCCACTGGCGATCGAGCTGGCCGCCGCTCGCCTGCGGTCGATGCCGCTGGAGACGCTCGCCTCTGAGCTGGATCTGATCGCCGGCCGTAGCGCATCGGCCCGGCACCGCAGCCTGCGCGCGGTGGTGGCCTGGAGCTGGGACCTGCTCACCGGCGACGAACAGGTGGCGGCGATGCGGCTGGCGGTCTTCCCGGCGTCGTTCACGGTGGAGGCGGCCGAGCACGCCGGGGTGCCGGGGCACATCCTGGCTGGACTGGCAGACAAGTCGCTGCTGCAGCTCTTGGGCAACCGGTACCGGATGCTGGAGACGATCCGGTCCTTCGGCCGGGACCGGCTCGCCGCGACCGGCCTGCTGGATGCGGCACAAGCCGCGCACGCCGCCTACTATCTGGCTCTGGCCGAGCGGGCGGAGCCGGAGTTGCGCGGCCCAGGCCAGCTGTCCTGGCTGCCCCGGCTGGAGGCCGAGCGCGAGCATTTCGCCGCCGCCTTCGGGCAGGCGCCACTGCGGTTCGGCGCCGCGCTGGGGATGTTCTGGGCGATCCACGGCGACCACGGCGAGGCGGTCGACCGGCTGGGAGAGGCGCTGCGGACACCTGGTTCCGCGGACATTCGGCTGCAGGCGGAGGCGGCGTACCTGCTTAACGCGGTGTTGGCAGGGCGGTTGGCCGAGGCCGTGGAGGTCCCCGCCGCTGCGCCGGCCGGTCCGGTGGCGGCGTTCGTCGCCGCGCTCGTGGCACTGGCCTCTGGCGAGACCGAGCGAGGAGTCGCCGCCCTGGAGCCTTATTGGGACGTCGAGGACGCCTGGACGCGGGCGATGCTCCGGCTGGCGCGTTCCTTCCTGCACGAGGCCGTGGGCGATGCGGCACACCGGGATATCGAGGCGGCCGCGGTGGCGTTCCGGGAGGCCGGGGAGCGTTGGGGCTTGATGGTGTCACTGCTGTCACTCGCTTTCGACCGGGCAGTCAACGGGGACACCGAAGCGGCGCTCGCGATGGTTGAGGAGGCCGACGAGTGCGGTCGGGACCTGGGCGCCCACGACGATCAGCGGGTCTGGCTGGCGATGGTGCGAATGTATGCCGGGGACCTGCCCGGCGCCGGGCGGCACCTGGACGGGCTGGCCGACACCGCCATGGCCCGGGTCTGCCGGGCCGAACTGGCCCGATGGGCGGGGGACCGGGCGGAGGCGGCGCGACTGCTGGACCATGGCGACGGGGGCCTGCCGGTCCGGTTGCTGCGGCAGGCGTCGGCCGGCTTCCTCGCCCTGGAGAACGGTGACCACGATGCGGCCGCTGCCTGGTTCAGCGCCGCTCGGGACTCTGCCGTGGCGATGCCCGACCCGCCCATGCTTGCGCACGTGGCGGTGGGCCTGGCCGACCTGCTGCATCGCCGCGGCGCCGTGGATAAGGCGGCCGAACTGCTCGGTGCCGCAGCCGTCTTGCGCGGCGGGCCCTGTCCCCGGCATCCCGATGTCGTACGGCTCACGCGCGCCCTGAACCGGCAGCTTCCCGCGCTTACCCGCGAGGAGGCGCTGGCCGCGGTGAGCATCGTGTGAGCGGTTTGACAGCGATGCCGGGCAGCATCGAGCCATGCTACTGATCGAGGTATACATCCCGGAGGGCAGGCCGGATGCGGCGGAGCTGGGGTCGCGGCTCACCGCGGCGGCACTGCTGAACGACGCGGAGGTGGCGGCCGACCCAGGGGTGATCGAATTTTTCGAGTCTCACACCAACGTGATCGTCCGCGAGGGTGGTGTTTCGCGGTCCGTCGTGACGGTCGTGGTCGGAGCGTGGGCCAAGGAGATGGCCGCACATCTGATCGAGCGGATCGGCGCGATCGTTCCCGGGGCCGAGGTCTACGTGATGGGCGTCCCCGACGGGGGCTACGGTTTCAGCGCACGCGCACGCACGTCCATGGACCTCACCGATGAGATCAACAAGGCGAAGCGTCGCAGCGAGGCGGACGCCGAACCGGGCACATTCATCGATCCGACCTGCGGCGCGAAGATTCCGGCCGAACAGGCGATCACGCTGGAGCGAGACGGGGTCGTCTACGGGTTCTGCTGCACACACTGCCGCGGTCACTTCGCGAAGGCCCGCGCGTCATGACCGCCCCCAACACGCTGCAAGACCGTTGGTGGAACGGGCAGAACGGGCGGCACCGGGCCGACCATCACGACCGATACGACAAGATGGCCGCCCCCATCAACGATCACCTGTTCGCCGCGGCCGGCATCCGGACCGGCGATCAGGTTCTCGACGTCGGCTGTGGCACCGGGGAGACGACCCGGCTCGCCGCGAGCATGTCCCGCGACGGGCATGCCACCGGGATCGACCTGTCGGCCCCGATGCTGGAGCGCGCAAGCATTACCTCGGCGGCCGCCGGGATCACGAACGTGACGTTCATCCGAGGCGACGCCCAAACCCATCCGTTCGAGCCTGGCGGGTTCGACCGGGTGATCAGCCGAGCAGGAGTGATGTTCTTCGACGATCCCCTGACGGCCTTCACCAACATCGCCGGGGCGACCCGAGGACGGTTCGTCTTCTACTGCCACCGGGAACCACCCGCCGCAACGCGCGATCTGATGGCCGCGGTCACCGCGCACCTCCCGGCACCGGATGGCGCGATCCCTCTGGGAGTGGCCGCCTTTCAGGATCCGGCGTATATCCGGACTCTGCTGACCAGCACGGGATTTGCCGAGGTGTCCATCGACCCCGTTGACTATCGCAGCGACCTCGGCCCCGATCCCGTCGCGGGCGCGGACTTCCTGTTTGATGCACAACTGCGGCCTTTCACCGCTGGTGCCGATCCTGCGGCGATCTACCGCGCCCGCGAAGCCGCCGTCGGCCTCCTTGCGTCGCTTGCCGATGGCGGAGCCGTACGACTGCCCGCGGCCGGATGGATCGTCACCGCAGTCAAGGGAGAGGAGCGATCTTCCCGGACAGCTGGATCGCGATGAGCCTACCCATGCCGGGCAGGCCGAAGGCGCGCAGGGCGAGCCGGCGGATGGTCAGTTCGAGGGCGAACGGGGAGGAACCAGCGCACGCCGCGCAGCGAGGCGCCCTGCCCGGCGACCAGGGAGACCGCATAGCAGGCGTCGCCGAGCAGTACCACGCGGCCGCGGCTCCACGACGGCACGGCCGGCTGCGCGACCAAAGATCACTAGAGGGCCCGTCTTCTTCCGCTCCCCCGAAGGGGGCCCCAAAAAGGACACCCGCCACCACGGACTGTCACGGGATCGAGACCGTCGTGTGACGGGCCTAGTCCCGCAAGTAGTGGAAGCCCGGCTTGGGGTGCATCAGGAAGTCGTGGTGGGAGATGTTCCACGCATAGGCCCCGGCCATCTCGAACACCACCGTGTCCCCCACCCGCAGCGAAGCCCCGATTTTTCGGGCGAAAACGTCTTTCGGGGTGCACAGCTGGCCGACCACCGTCACCGGCTCATCCGCCAGAGCAGGACCGGAGCCTGTAGGCAGCACCGTGAAGGGCTGGTCGTGCCCCTTGGTGACCGGCGTACGCAGATGGTGCGTGCCGCCCAGCACGATCGCGTACGCCTCCCCGCGTACCCGCTTCACGTCCACGACCTTGGTGACGTAGTAGCCGCAGTACGCGGTCAGCGCCCGCCCCGGCTCGATCCGCACCCGCTGCCCGGGCCGGCGCAGCGCCGCCAGTCCGGCGCCGTAGGCCGCCCAGTCGAACCGGGACTCCGGCGCGGCGTAGGAGACCGCCATGCCGCCGCCCAGGTTGACCTCGTCGTACTCGGTGTCCAGCAGCGTCTCGGCCAGCCGCAGGAGCCCCGGCGCGTCCAGGCCGCTGGCCAGGTGGGTGTGCAGGCCGCGCAGTCGTACGCGGTCGGTGAAGAGCGGCAGGCACTCGCGTACACCCGCCTCGTCCATGCCGAACGGCCCGCTCATCGTCAGCGCCGCGCCCTCGACCGGCAGGTCCGGGTTGAGCCGGAGCAGGACGTCGGCCTCGCGGCCGGTGGCGAGCAGGCGGCGCAGCTCGTTGGGCGACTCGACGTGCAGGCGATGGCAGGGCAGGCGCAGCTCGGCGTCGGTCTTGCCAGGGCCGCCGAGGGCCAGCGGCTTGCCGGTCGCGCCAGGCGTGCCGGGGAGGCCGGGTTCGCCGGGGAAGAGGGCCGACACGTGGGCGTGTTCGCCGCCGGACGACACCTCGAAGCCGTCCACGTGCTCGGCCAGCGTCTTGAGCAGCTCGGTGTCGGGATTGGCCTTGACGGCGTAGTACAGCTCGACGCCGGGCAGCGCCCGCCGTACCGCCGAGGCGTGGTCGTGCAGCGCGGGCAGGTCGTAGAGGTAGGCGGGCGCGTCACGAAGCCGCAGGGCGGCTTCGCGGACTCTCGTCGTGATCATGCGAGCGGGTTCGCGATCGGGACGTATCCGGCGGTCCGGTCGGCGGCCCTGGACCAGCGGACCGTCAGGTTCGCCTTGGCCGGGAGCGGCGCGCCGGCCAGCAGATCGGACAGCGGGAGCGGCCGGCCGAGCGCCCCGGCGTGGCGGGCGAGCACATCGCGGGCGATCCGCCACAGCTCGCGCAGCAGCTCGTCGTCATCGCCCGCCAGCGTGGCGGCGATCTCGGTGAGATGGTTGACCAGCAGGCAGTAGACGACGCGGGCCCAGCCGCGCTCGGCGTCATAGCTCAGGGCCTCGGCCACCTTCGCGGGTACGCCGTCGAGCGAGTGACGGCCGGTGACCAGCTTGGTGCCCTCCAGGTCACGGAAGACCGTCTCGACGGGCAGCCCTGAGGGGTCCAGGCCGACGAGGACGTTCTGCAGGTGCGGTTCGAGTATCACCCCGTGCGTGAAGTACAGCTCCAGCACCGGCGGCGCCACCACCGAGACATAGGCCGTCCACCACGCGAGCGGATCGCCGGCCGGCGCCTCGAGCGCGAGGGCCCCGGACAGGACCGGAGTGACCCCGGGGGAGCACACGGACCAGGGGCTGGCCCGGACGATCACGCCGAGCCCTTCGAGCAGGCGGGTGCCGAGCGCGGCGGAGCGGTAGCCCGGCTCGGGCAGCCACCGGGTGCCCGGATGCGCGGCCGAGACCGCCTCGAACACCGGCGTCAGGCGCGAGGTCAGCTCCACCGCTCCGGCGAGCTCGTACCAGGCGTTCTTGCGTACGCAGTTGGTGATGCGGACGTCGAGGCTGAACTTCAGGCACGACTCCGCCGCGGGCGCGTAGACGGTCCGCACCGACGAGGTCGGCACGGCCACCGGGCCGGGACCCAGGTCGATCAGCTCAGCGCCGAACGCCGGGCGCAGCAGGTCCAGCTGCCACGGGTGGGCGGGCAGCAGCCGGTAGCCGGACGGCGCCTCGCCCAGCAGGTCGAGGGCCGAGGCGTCGCCTTCCTCGGCGAGTACGTCCGCGCGGACGCCGAGCAGCCGTACGGGGAACTCGGCGTGCGCCTCGGGCGCGAACCGCAGCCAGTCGGCGCCACCTCGCGCCTTGGGGCTCGGGTGGAATCGGTGCCCGTAGACCAGCGCCTGCTCGGAGGCCAGCCACGGATCGGCGGGCGCCACAGCCTCGGCCCTGGCCGCCAGGATCGCGGCGACCGCGTCTCGGCTCGCGGCCACCTGCCCGGCGAACTCGCCGTTGGCCGCCGACCCGTTGACTGCCGGCCCATTGGACGCCGACTCGTTGTCTGCCGGGCCATTGAAGTCCGGGCGATCGAAGTCCGGCGCCGCCTGCCCGGTCAGGTCGGCCTCCGTCAGCCGTATCAGCTCGTCGGTCGCGAGAGGCCGCCAGGCACCGCGGTCCAAGCGCTCAGGCCGGCCGTCGAAGCGCAGCGCGGCCCCGCCGTGCGTACGGACCCGCAGCAGCGTGCCCCCGACCCGCAGCAGCAGGTACGGCGGCGCGGGCCACACCAGGCCACGCGGCCCGGCCACCTCCCGCACGCAGCACCGCAGCAAGGCGCCCAGAGTCGCCTCCTCCGCCAGCGAGGCCGGTGAGGCCAGTGAGGTCGCTGAGGCCGGCGGAGCCGCCGAGACCTGGTTGGCCGGCGAGTCGAGGACCAGACCGTGCATTCAAGCTCTCCTCAGATAGTTGGGCCCGCTGGTGCCGTAGAACTTGTTGATGTCCCGGGCCCCGGAGCGTTCCTTGGCCACTAGAGTCCCCGCAGTGATCATCGACTTGCCGGTCAGCCTGGCCGCGTCGAGCGTCCTGGCCCGCAGCAACCGGGCCATCGGGTCGTCGCCGTACTCGTCGAGCGCCTCGGCCAGCGTGTCGCGCAGCAGGGCGGCGGCCCGGTCGGGCGGCAGGGCCCCGAACACGACGGCCGCCGCCGCCAGGTGCAGCGTGATGGTCACGAACACGTCGGCCAGAGCGTGCGGGTCGTCCGTGAGCATCCGTTCGTCGGCGAACGCCGGCACCTCGACGCCCGCCGCGGCGAGCCTGGAAGGGGACGCCAGCAGCCCGTCGTTGTCCTTGACCAGCAGCTTCATCCGCCCGTCCTGGAACACCAGCGACAGGTTCTGCTGGTGGGCCTCCAGCGCGACGCCGTAGCGTACGAACAGCCGTACGTTCCACCGCAGCAGGAGGCGCAGATAGCCGGGCAGCACGTCGCCCACCTCCTGGAGCACGCCGGGGGCGTTGAGCGCGGCGACCGGCACCACCCGCCCCTCCGGCAGCCGCCGGACCATCCAGGCGAGATACTCGTGCCCGGCGTGCGCGTAGGTCTGTTCGTCGGCGACCAGCACGTCAGGGTCGGCCAGGCGCCGCAGCAGCAGCTCGGCCCTGGCGCCGTCGGACAGGGTGCCGGGCTTGATCGACCGCAGGTTCCGCGCCCCCAGAGTGCTGGTGGGCAGGGGCAGCTTGAGGTGCGTGCGCTCGTCGAGTTCCACGGTCCGCATCGACAGCGTGGGCCGCACGGTCAGCCACGGCTCGCCGAGCAGCCGCACCCCGTCGATCTTCCGTACCTCGTCGACGGTGAGCGGATGAACGGGAAACAGCACCTCGTCGGCCCGTACCCCGTGGGTCGCGTACGGATGGGCCGGAAGCCGAGCCTCGTGGATCCTGCCCGGACGGGCCTGAAACGGCGTCCGCACAGTGGTGGAGCCCGGCGTCAGCAGGCGGCGCGGCACGGCCGCCCAGCGCAGCTCGAACGACGGCGCGAACTCGGGCGCGTACGCGGGCAGCGCGGCCGCGGGCACGCCCAGCCGCGCCCGGGAGGTCGGATAGACCGGATGGTCGACGAAGGCCGCCAGCGACTCGTAGGACGGCCGCCGGGCGAGCACCTCTGCTCTGTGTACGTCGTGCAGCTCCAGCGCCGCCAGCGCCTGCGCGCACTCCTCGGCGAACGCCGCCACCCCCGGGGCGTCGGCCGGATCGGCCACCTCGGCTAGCGTGCCGAGCACCTCCGCCAGCCCCAGCCGCTCGTCGGGACCGACCACGAAGTCCTGGAACAGTACCCCGGGCACCAGCCGTACCCGGCGCCCGCCGGCCAGCTCCAGCTCCACGCCGTCACGGCTCCTGGCCACCCGCGCCGACAGCCCGCCGTAGTCCTCGCGCAGCAGCGCGTCCAGCACCCGCGCGGCCAGGTACGCCTCCCGCGAGCTCATCCCACGATCCACGGCCCCGGGCAGGCTCATCCCACGATCCACGGCCTGGCCGCCCGGAAGTCCTGGATGGCCGCGTCCACCCGCGCCCGGTCCGGACCGACAGCCCGGATGACGCCGAGATAGTCGCGGTTCGTATGGGTCTGTTCGACGACGTCACCCACCTCCCGAAGCGGCCGATGCCACAGCCGCACCCCTTGGGAGACCGACTCCTCCGCCCCCGGCGCCGCCGTGATCGTCCCCGACCGGTCCGCGACCAGGCTGACCGCGCTGCCGAACCTGGACGTATCCGATACGGCAGGCACGGCCTCACCCAGGTGCACCCGCAGGATCCACTCGAACACCGGCACCCCGAGCACGTCGGCCAGCAGGAAGTCGCAGTGGTCGCCGATCACCCGATAGTTCACCTCGACGATGCGCGGCCCGGCCGGGGTGATGATGTATTCGGTGTGGCAGGCGCCGAACCCCACCCCGAGCGCCGCCAGCGCGCCCAGAACGTGCTCACGTGCTCCATCGGGCGGCGTCCAGTCCAGCCGCTCCTCGATGAAGTGCGGCAACGGCCCGAGCGTCGTACGGAAACCGCCGAGCACCCGCACCCCCTCGGCATCCCCGAGGGTCTCCAGGGTGTGCAGCGGCCCCTCCAGATACTCCTCCACGACCAGCGCCTCGCCGGGCCGCCGCTTCCTGACCGTCGCCACCGCTGCGGCCAGGTCCCGCTCGACCAGCAGCACGTCCTCGCTCGCGACCCCTTCGCGCGGCTTGACGACCAGCGGGTACGGCAGGTCGTCGGGCACGGGGTCGCCGGGCGCCAGCCGTACGGACGAGACCCGCTCGACCCCCGCCTCGGCGAGCCGGCGGCGCATCAGGAACTTGTTCTTGGCCGCCAGGCAGGCCCGCCAGTCCTTGCCGGGCAGCCCGAAATAGGCCGCCGCCAGCGCGGTCTCCGCCTGCAGATGGTCGGAGTTGGAGAAGATCGCGTCCGGCCGGCCGAGCTGCTCGATCGCGTCGATCACCGCCTGCGGGTCCCGTACGTCACATGCGACGGCACCAGGATGCCGCTCCGGCTGGTCGGTGAGAATAGTCACACGACAGCCCAGAGCCTCAGCGGCGGGCAGGAGCCCATCGGTCACCGAATCGGTGGGTTTGAGCGCGGTCAGGTAGAGCCGCAACGCGAGATACCCCCGGAGAATCAGGTAAGCCTAACCTAATTCGCTGATCCTAGCCGCTGGGAGATCATCCCGGATACAAGACCCACATTCGCTGGCGGTCATAGGATGACATGGGATTTGGGAAGGGTGGGGCCCGTGCACACGAGGGCGGAAGAGCAACTCATCGGACCGCTGCTCCTAGCGCGCGGCACCATCGACAGGTCGTCCGCGCTGCGGGCGAACGCCGGTTGGCTGCAGCGCGCCTGGGCGGATCCGGCGACCAAGGTGCTGGTGATCGACGACGGCCGGACGCTGGTCAAGCGGGCCGGCGACGAGGTGCACGCGGTCCTCTACTCCACATCGGAGGCGCCGCAGGGCGAGCGCTACCTGCTGGGAGTCGAGGACGGGACCGCCTACTTCGCGGTCGCCGCACCGCTGCCCGGCTCGCGGGCCGGCGACGTCAACGGCCGCGTCACGATGCCGATGAGCCTGCGCGACACGGCCGAGGGCGAACTGGTCGTCGCGGGCCTGCGCCAGGTGGGCGGCCTGCTGGGCGACCGCGACGCGGGGATGCTGGTCTACGCGGTGGCGCTGGAGGCCTGGCACTCGACGCACGAGTTCTGCCCGCGCTGCGGCAGCCGTACCGACGTGCAGGCGGGCGGCCACATCCGGGTCTGCCCGCGTGACTCCAGCCAGCACTTCCCGCGCGTGGACCCGGCGGTGATCATGCTCGTCCGCGACGAGGACGACCGCTGTCTGCTGGCCCGCGGCCCGCAGTGGCCGGAGGGGCGGCTGTCGATCCTGGCCGGGTTCGTGGAGCCGGGGGAGTCGCTGGAGCACGCCGTGATCCGCGAGGTGGCTGAGGAGGTGGGCGTCACCGTCGTCGACCCCCGCTATCTCGGCAGCCAGCCGTGGCCGTTCCCGCGCAGCCTGATGCTCGGCTTCTTCGCCGACGCCACCACCACGACCCTCACCCCCGACGCCGAGGAGATCGCCGAGGCCCGCTGGTTCTCCCGCGAGGAACTGGTGGAGTCGCTGCAGTCAGGCGAGATCCGCCTGCCTCCACCGGTCTCGATCGCCCGCCGCCTCATCGAGACCTGGTACGGGGGACCGCTTTCGGGGGACTGGTAAGTCACTTAGCGTGAACTTGAAAAGCACAAGCTCGACAGTCACCAGAACTAGGAGGCCTGGGCGCACCAACCGCCCAGGCCCTCGTAGCCATGCTAGGCCACTCTTCTCGGGCTCCAGCTTCTCGCTGGGGCCCGAGCTCGTTAGCTAAAACCTCAGGCCGCTTCGAGAAGCGCCTTCACCTCGCGGGCCGACGGGTTGGTGCGGACCACCCGTCCCGCGGGCGTCTCGATCACCACGGTGGGCACCACTTGGTTGCCGTTGTTGACGCTCATCACGAACTCGGCGGCATCGGGGTTCCGCTCGATGTCGATCTCGTCGAAACTGATCCCCTCACGGGCGAGCTGCGACTTGAGTCGCTTGCAGGGACCGCACCAGGTCGTGCTGTAGACCGTGAGCGCCATGTGGACATCCCTTCGAGGCGTAATGCAGGCGGTCGGTGCAACAACCTGGACGCCTCCGGTAATCCCTAGCCGATGCGATCGGCGATCCACTCCTGCACCCGCTCGGCCACGCCCATCTCGCGGTAGAGGGGCGCGCTGTGCGCGACGCCGGGCGCGGTGAAGATGGTCACAGGCACCCCGACCTGGCCCAGCATCTCCTTGAGCAGCTGGCTCTGCGCCGGCGGCACGAACTCGTCCGTCGAGTGCACGGTCAGCACCGGCGCGTCGTTGTGGCTGGCGTGCCAGGCCACCTCCATGCTGGCCCAGACGCGCGAGCACTTGCCCCTGGGCAGGCAGCCACCGGCCAGTTTGATCGCCGAGGCGCGCAGCTTGCGCTTGTACGGGTCCGTGGAGGTCGCGCCGTCGGAGTACGCGCGCAGCGGCGAGATGATCGGCGAGAGCCCGACCACGCCCTTGAGCCCTCGCTGCCCGTCGCCGTACGTGCCGACCGCCGCGGCGATGTGCCCGCCCGCCGAGAAGCCCACCACGACGTAGTTGTTCGGGTCGAACGCCCAGCGCTCGGCGTGCTTGCGCGCCAGGGCGATCGAGGCCAGCGCGTCGATCCGCTGGGCGGGCCACGCCGCCTCGCCGGAGAGCCGGTAGTTGATGTTGAAGACCGTGTAGCCGAGATCAGCGTAACTACGGGCGATCTCGGTCATCTGTTTCTTGTCGCCGCTGGACCACCAGCCGCCGTGAATCAGGAAGACGCCGGGTCGCTTGTTGCCGTCCGAGGTCCACCAGACGTCCAGGTCCTGGTGGCGCCGCGTGCCGTACGAGACGGTCTCGGTGGATAAACCGCTGAGCCCGTACGGGTCGGGAGATGTGGTCGACACGGGGCTCGGTGTCGGGTCCTTCGTCGCCTGCGCCGACACCGGTGTCAACGTGACGGCAGCGAGCGCGAGAACGCTCACGAGCACCGCAGTTCGCACGGCCTGCCCTTTCCCCCATGCAGATGGTCGGGCCCCATTGTGGGGGAAGAGACCGGTTCTTTGCATCTTGGCACGATTCGGATGACGGGCGGCATGTTGCCAGAATGGAGCCCTTCACCGCCACTGGCTGGGAGGATTGACAGGTGACCAATGTGGACGACGTCCTGTCCGGCCTCGACCCGGAGCAGCGCGAGGTGGCCGAGGCCGTGCGTGGTCCCGTGTGCGTTCTGGCAGGTGCGGGCACGGGCAAGACCAGGGCGATCACCCACAGAATCGCCCATGCCGTACGCAGCGGGGTCGTCGACGCGCCCAGTGTGCTGGCAGTGACGTTCACCACACGGGCGGCGGGAGAGCTCCGGCAGCGGCTGCGGGCGCTGGGGGCGCCGGGGGTGCAGGCGCGGACGTTCCATGCCGCGGCGTTGCGGCAGCTCACCTACTTCTGGCCACGGGTCATCGGCGGCGAAGCGCCCTCGGTGATCGAATCCAAGCTGCCGATCCTGATCGAAGCCTGCCGCCAGATCCGGAAAAGTCCGGATCGGTCCGAGCTGCGGGACATCGCGGCGGAGGTCGAGTGGGCCAAGGTCACCCAGGTCGGCCCCGAAGACTACGCCGCGGCCGCCGCCAAGTCCTCCAGGACGCCTCCGGTGCCCGCCGAAGAGGTGGCCCGGCTCTATGAGGGGTACGAGCGGATCAGGCGCGAGCGGCACCTGGTCGACTTCGAGACCATCCTGGAGCTGACCGCCGCGGTGATGACCGAGCACCAGGAGGTCGCGACGCAGATCCGCCAGCAATACCGCTATTTCGTCGTCGACGAATACCAGGACGTCAACCCTCTGCAGAAGCTCCTGCTCGACACCTGGCTCGGCGGTCGCGACGACCTGTGCGTGGTCGGCGATCCCAACCAGACCATCTACTCCTTCACCGGGGCCTCGCCGCGCTACCTCACGGGCTTCGCCGTCGAGCACCCGAAGGCCGCCGTGATCAAGCTGGTCCGCGACTACCGTTCCACCCCCCAGGTGGTGAACCTGGCCAACCTGGTCATCGCCAAGGGCCGCTCCCCGCACCGCCTCGAACTCCTCGCCCAGCGGCCCGACGGCCCCCGGCCGGTCTTCGCCGACTACGACGACGAGCCCGCCGAGGCCGCCGGAGTCGCCAGGGCGATCAGGAAGCTGCTCGACCAGGGGGTCCAGTCCCGCGAGATCGCCGTTCTGTTCCGCGTCAACTCCCAGTCGGCGGCGTACGAGGAGGCCCTGTCCAAGGCCGAGATCCCCTACGTCCTGCGCGGCGCCGAGCGCTTCTTCGAACGCCCGGAAGTACGGCACGCCGTCGTACTGATGCGCGGCGCCGCCAGATCCGCCTCCGAGGAGCCGCTGGCCACGGAGGTCCACCACATCCTGGCGGGCGTCGGCCTGACGCCCGTGGCGCCGGGCGGCGGCAAGGCACGCGAGAAGTGGGAGTCACTCAAGGCGCTGGCCGACCTCGCCGAGGACATGGCCGCCGAGGGCGCCGACCTCGCCGGCTACGTCGCGGAGCTGGAGCGGCGCGCCTCCGAACAGCACGCCCCGCCCGTGGAGGGCGTCACCCTGGCCTCCCTGCACGCCGCCAAGGGACTGGAGTGGGACGCGGTCTTCCTGGTCGGCGTCACGGACGGGATGCTGCCCATCGTCTACGCGGAGACGCCGGAGCAGATAGAGGAGGAGCGGCGCCTGCTCTATGTGGGGGTGACGCGTGCGCGCGAGCACCTGTCGATCTCCTGGGCCCTGGCACGTGCGCCCGGCGGACGCAAGGGGCGCCGCCCGTCCCGCTTCCTCGACGGCCTCACCGGCCGACCCGCGCGCGCCGCCGGCGTCGGTGTCGGCGTTGGCTCCGGCCTCGCTTCCGGTTCGGTTTCACGTGAGCGTCGGTCGGTCGCCGTCACCGTCAGCTGCCGGGTGTGCGCCAAGACGCTGGTGGCGGCCACGGAGCAGAAGCTGGGGCGGTGCGCCACCTGCCCGGCCGATTACGACGAAGCGCTGCTGGAGCGGCTCAAGGCGTGGCGCGCCGCGACCGCCAAGGAGGCCAAGCTGCCGCCGTACGTGGTGTTCACCGACGTGACACTGCAGGCCATCGCCGAACGCGCGCCAGTCACCGAGCAGGACCTTCTCTCCATCACGGGCATCGGCCGCGTCAAACTCGACCGCTACGGAGATGCCGTGCTCGCGCTGTGCCGCGCGTGAGCGTCCTGTTCTATACGGCTTTTTGTACGGCTGGCACGGGAAGGCACCAACCGCCGTGCGTGGCTGAGGACCTTCCAGGGATACGGTTACCAGCTTCCCCGGCGGCCCGCCGTTACGTCGCGTCGCTTGGCCGTGTCCGTGGGTCCTCCGCTGGGCCGCTTCGTGTCGCGTGCCAGCCCTCTGCCCGTTCGCGCAGGCGGATTCGCTGCCCGGAGGCTCTCTCCACTTGGGAAGCCGCGGGTCTCTTCCCCTGGGAAAGGGGTGCCGGGTTGGTGCGAGGTGTGAGGGCACGCCAAACTTAGGGCCAATGGTGGTTGGTAGGGGGATTTGTGAATGAGGCGTTGAAGGAATTGCTCGACCTGCTCGACCTGGAGCAGATCGAGCTCGACATCTTCCGCGGGCGTAGCCCGGAGGAGCGTATTCAGCGTGTCTTCGGTGGGCAGGTGGCCGCGCAGGCGCTCGTCGCCGCCGGCCGTACCGTGCCGTCCGACCGGAACGTGCACTCGCTGCACGCCTACTTCATCCGCCCCGGCGACCCGTCCATCCCGATCGTCTACAACGTCGAGCGGTTGCGTGACGGGCGGTCGTTCACCACGCGCAGGGTCCAAGCGGTCCAGCATGGCAAGGCTATTTTCACCATGTCCGCGTCGTTCCACATCTTCGAGGAGGGCGTCGAGCATCAGGCGTCCGTGATGCCGGTCGTACCCGATCCTGCGACGCTTCCGACCTTTCAGGAGCGGATGGCGGAGATCGTCGGCGACAACTCCGATTACAAGGAGTGGCTGTCTCGGCCGCGGCCGGTCGACGCGCGTTATGCCTCGCCCTTGACGTGGGAGGCACACCGCAACCCCGAGTTGCGCAGCGCCGAGACCAACGTGTGGTTCCGCTACGACGCGGATCTCCCCGACGATCCGCTGCTGCACGTGGTGCTGGCCGCCTACGCCTCCGACTTCACGCTGGTCGACACGATCCTGCTCGCGCACGGCATGGCGTGGGGCGCGTCCGATGTCATGGGGGCCTCGCTGGACCACGCGATGTGGTTCCACCGGCCGTTCAGGGCGGACGACTGGTTGCTCTACGCACATGAGTCCCCCTGGTCCGGGGGAGCGAGGGGGCTTGCACGGGGTGAGATGTTCACTGCGTCCGGTGACCTCGTCGTCTCCGTCGTGCAGGAGGCCATGATCCGCGTGACAAAGTCACAAAATCGCAGGTAGAAAATATGTTGCCGGGTCTCGGGTTCCCGGTTTAGGGTCATGGTCAAGCGAGTCGGGCGGTCCTGCCCGACGATCCCAGAGTGGAGGTGAGTCCCAGTGATCAGCATCAACATGTCGGCCACGCAGTGGCTCGCCTTCGCATGCCGTGACCTGGTGAGGCTCGTCGATGGGCCGGCCAAGCTGCGGCAGGACAAGTCTGCCCGTCGCCAGAAGCCCGCCGTGTTCGCACATGCCCGCTGTGCCGCGGTCGCGCCGAGCGCTCTCGTGTACGTGGCAGCCAGTGAATTGCCGACCCAGCAGATCACCAAGGGTGGACTGCGTGGTCCGCATCCCTGGAGGGATGTGCCGGTCATAACCTGACCGGCAACAAGCCTCCAGGCCGCGGATCCGCAGACGGATCCGCGGCCTTTTTGTTTGTCCGCGAACCCCCACCACCCACGAGGTGCCCGACCAAGATCAAAAAGATCGACCAGAAGGAGAACGTGATGGGGGCGAAGACGATCATGGACCTGATCGACGAAGCCAAGATCCCCTGTCGTACCGACCCTGACCTGTGGTTCGCAGAGTCGCCGGAGGACGTGGAGTTCGCGAAGGCGCTCTGCGGCGGCTGCCCGATCCAGAGGGCCTGCCTGGCTCGCGCGCTCGAGCGCGAGGAGCCGTGGGGCGTCTGGGGCGGCGAACTGATCCTCCGGGGAACCGTCGTTCCCCGCAAGCGGCCCCGCGGTCGTCCGCGGAAGCACCCGGTCGCTGCCTGACCAACGATTCCCCGTCCCCTTCGAGCAGAAAGCAGACAGACAGATGAACTCGTTCTCCACAAGGAGCCTCAAGGTGCCGTATCTCTACCATGAACTGGTAAACGACCGAATACAAACCCTCCACCGCGAGGCTGAGGAGCAGCGTCTCGCCGCGCGCATCCGTCGTGTGCAGCGCGCACGCCGCGATGTCGAGCGAGCGAACGAGCGCCTCAGCCGGGCTCTTGGCCAGGGGGTCTGACACGGGAGATCCTGCCGCCGGCGCAGGATCTCCCGTTGCGGCCTCTTAGTTGAGCCAGCGGCTATTCCACGCAGTTGTTACTCACGGTTTTTCCAAGCAGTTGATCTAGCCAGTTGATCTACCCAGTTGTTCCAGGCGGTTGATCCACACGGATCGAGTGAGCGGCCGGGCGCATCCAGCGCCCGGCCGCTCTTCATGTTCGAGGCCGGATCGTCCGCGACGGGTCGGCTGCCGGACCAGGCCGCCAACCTCACAGGGCAGGCCAATTAGCTTGGCTCGGCTTCGAGAGGCGGCCTGACATCCAGGCGATGCCCGCGGCCGCCGCCGACAGGCCGATCAGGTAGAGCGGGAGCGGCAGCACGTTATCGCTGAACGAGCAGTACGGTTTCACCGCCTTCAAACCGTCCGGCCGCGTACTCAGCCCGTACCGCCGCGACCTGCGCGCCGGACGCTGGGGGAATGTCTGCCGGGAAGCGGCGGACCACTTCGCCGAGATCCGCTCGATCAGCCCGCCCGAGTGGGAGTACGCCTTCGACGCGCACGCTCGGATCTTCAAGCCACGCCAGGCGATCCACCTCGGGAACGCGCTGGCCCCGGTACGACGAGTACGTCCGCTGGGAGCGCGTCCTGCCCATCCGACCCGACGGCTCGACCGGCTACGTGTGACGAACCGCTCGCCGTCATGTACGGCGAGCGGTCACATCCGGGCTCAGCTGATCGGCAGCGCCTCGTCGTCGGGGTCGTCGGCGAAGCCTGGGACCCAGCGGATCACCTCGTCTCGAAAGCGGGCCGTGGTGCCCAGCTGGCAGAGGACGCCGACGCCCGCCGCGTGCACCCGGTGGATGAGCACGTAGGAGACCGGCAGGTTGAGCTGGCGGACCACGTTGGTGGGGCGGAAGTCGGTGACGCTGGCCGCCTGGGCCTGGAACCATTCGCGACTGAAGGTGAACTCCTCGACCGCCGTCGGCTCGACGTAGGGGGAGAGGAAGGAGCGCAGGGCGTCGCCGTCCACCTCGATCTCAGGGCGGATGAAGCCTTCGGCGCGCAGGCCCGCGACCACGCTGTCCATGTCGCCCTGGTTGAAGATGCGGGTCAGCTGGCCGAAGGACCTGGGATAGCCGTCGGGCAGGCGGTTGACGGCGCCGAAGTCGAGGACGCCCAGCTTGCCGTTGTCGAGTATGCGGAAGTTACCGGGGTGCGGGTCGGCGTGCAGCATGCCGACCCGGGCGGGTGAGCAGAACAGGAAGCGGACGAAGAGCAGCCCCGCGTGGTCACGCTGCTCCTTGGTGCCGTCGGCGATGACGTGAGACAGGGGAGTGCCGTCCATCCACTCCGTGACCAGCACCATCTCGTTGGCCGCGACCACGTCGGGAACGTGGAAGTCGGGGTCGTCCATGAAGGCGAGGGCGAAGGCGTGCTGGGCCTCGGCCTCGCGCAGGTAGTCGAGCTCCTCGGCGATGCGCTCGCGCAGCTCGGCCAGCACCGCCTTGATGTCGAGGCCGGGCATCAGCACGCCGAAGAGCTTGCCGAGCCGTGACAGCTGGGTGAAGTCGCCGAGCAGGGCCTTGCCCGCACCCGGATACTGGATCTTCACCGCCACGTCGCGGCCGTCATGCCAGACCGCCCGATGCACCTGGCCGATCGAGGCGGCGGCGGTCGGCCGGTCGTCGAACGACTCGAAGTAGTCTCGCCAGCCGTCACCGAGCTGCTCGGTGAGCACCTTGTGAACCGTGGCCACGGGCAACGGCGGGGCCGATTCCTGCAGCTTGGTGAGGGTGGCGCGATAGGGCCCGACGATCTCCTGAGGCAGGGCCGCCTCGAAGATGGACAGCGCCTGCCCGACCTTCATCGCCCCGCCCTTGAGCTCGCCAAGGACCTTGAAGATCTGCTCGGCGGTGCGCTGCTGGATCTCCTGGGCGACGATCTCGGCTGGCTTGCCGCCGATCCGTTTGCCGAGCCCCAGTGCGGCACGGCCGGCGTAGCCGAGTGGAAGAGTGGCCAGCTTGGCGGAACGCGTTACGGCGCGGCGCGGCAGATCGCTCACACTGAAGCGCGGCATCGTGGCTGAGACACCGCTTCCCCCCTTCGAGGTTCCCCGTACTGCGTCAGCCCATCGCTTGCGACTGACATGACCATTCTGGGCGATAAGGATGGTTTCGCATACAACGACATTGCGGATGCCGGGTCCATGACCTGGTTTTCCACTGCCAATCAGGCATGACGTCCAATGTGCCGTTGGTCACAACGGGGTCGCGACCATCGATGTAAGCGAGCGCGTGGCCCGTCGCGGCGGCCGCCACCAGCGTGGCCAGGGTCGCGTCGCAGGCGATCTCGCCGGGTGGGTAGCCGCCCAGCCGCGCGGTGACGATGGGCCACGCGGGGTCGGCGTCGCGGCGCGCCAGATCGAGGCAGTGCAGGCAGGCGGTCTCGCCGGGCAGGACGAGTGGCCCCACGGAGCCGTGGCCCTCGAAGGCGGACACGAGCAGGTGGGGGATGGACAGGGCGGTCAACTCGTTGACCAGTACGCCGTCCAGCGGGGTGACCGAGGCCAGGATCACCAGATCGGGAAGGTCGGAGCCATCACCCAGATGAGGGCCGCCGGCCCGCGCGTCGGTCGACGGCATCGAGGGCGTGCCGGGGAGCGCGGAGCCGTCCGCCGGCCGAGCCGCCGCACGGGAACGCTGCCGACTTCTCCCACCGGTCCCACCGGTCTTACCGGTCCCACCGATTTCAACGGTCCCATCGCTCCCAGCGATTCCATTGGTCCCGTCGGTCCCATCGCCAGCGATGCCAGAGGTTCCGCTGGTCCCACCCGCCCTACCTGTCCTACCCGTCCCACCCGGCCTGCCCGCCTGTCGCTCGGCCACATCGCCCGCAGCCGCCGGACCTCGGGCGATCGAGCCTCGGGACGTCGGGCCTGGAGCCGCTGTCCCTCGGGCAGTCGGGCCTGGAGCCGCGGGGCCTCGGGCCGGCAGACCTCGGGCAGCCGGACCTGGAGCCATCGGGCCCAGGGCCGCCGGACCCGGAAGCGCCGAGTCCGGAGGCAGCGGGCCGCCGGAGGTGAGGCGGCGGGCGACCGCCACCGCGCCATCCTGGCGGCTCATGCCCAGCTCCGACCAGGTCAGCCCACCCGGCGTGAGGTCGCGAGGCCGGGTCTGCCCTTCGTCGAAGACGCGGATCGCCCCTACCCCGCACGCCGCCAGCAGCGCCACCACCTGCGCCCCCACCCGTCCGGCCCCATAGACCCGCACCCGCGCCCGCCGCCGCCGCGAGAAAGAGCCACCGGCCAGGTCGAGGGCATCGAGATCGGGTGCCAGGCGATCACGCTCACCGAGAGACAGGCGAACGGGCGGGACCGCCGCGTCCTCCAGCACTCCCTGCGCGGCGAGCTGATCCAGCATCGCTCGGCAGTCCGCCTCGGCCAGACCCGCGGCGGCGCCGTCACGCAGCGCCTGGCCCAGGTCGCGGGTGCCGTCGAGCCCGGACACCCACTGATGGACCGAACCCGTCACCAGGACGGCCCGCAGCGGATGTGCCCCCAGCTGCAAGGTCTGCTCGTCGCGGACGATCCGCCGGAGGGCGGGCTTCACACGTGGCCTCATGGCGGGCAAGACTGCCACCTCGAACCAAGATCCCGAGCGCCTAACGAACCGCCTGTGGATAACTCTCCGTCATCAGGGTCCTGAGCGCCGAACAGTTGATCCACCTGTGGATAACCTCCGCACCAAGGAGCGCCTGACGTTGCACCTCCTGTGGGCGACTCCCCCCCCGTTACGCTCAGCCCATGAACCCCACAAACCCCACGAACGAGCTCCTGGTGGACCGCAGGGACGACGGAACCGTACTGATCACCCTCAACCGCCCCGACAGGCGCAACGCCATGACGGACGGCATGACCGACGAGTGGTGCGAGACCATGGCCGCGCTGGCCGTCGACCCCGGCGTCCGCTGCGTGATCGTCACGGGGGCCGGCACCGCGTTCTCCTCCGGTGGCGACCTGTCCTGGCTGGGCGAACGCGGGGTGGAGACGGTGCCGAGGCTGCGCGACCGGATGCTCGCCTTCTACCGCACGTGGCTGGCCATCACCGAGCTGGAGGTGCCGACCATCGCCGCCGTCAACGGCCCGGCGGTGGGGGCGGGCCTGTGCGTGGCGCTGGCCTGTGATCTCGTGTACGCCGCCGACGACGCCAAGCTGCTGGTCCCGTTCACGAAGCTCGGTCTGCATCCCGGGATGGCGGCCACGTACCTGCTGCCGAGGAGGGCGGGCGCCCTCGGCAGGGAGATGCTGCTGACCGGCCGCACGGTCATGGGACCGGAAGCCGCTACTAAAGGTCTTATAAATCAATCTTTCCCGAAAAATGACCTTATGTCGGAAGTAGAGGCCATCGCCCAGACCATCGCGCAGAACGCCCCGATTGCCACCAGACTCACCAAGGTCGCTCTGAACCAGGACCATCCACACCTGGAGGCCGCTCTGCGCTGGGAGTCCCTCGCCCAGCCGGTGACCATGGCATCTGCCGACATGATCGAGGGACTGACCGCGCATCGGGAAAGGCGCATGCCCAAATTCACCGGGTCTTAATCATCTGACCAGCAGAAACAACCTCTGCCCCTCTGTGGAATTTCGCCAGTCTCGGCTAACGTGCATATGTGCCCCCCGAGACAGTCGAGGTCCGTCGCAGTTCTCGTCGCCGGCGTACGGTCTCCGCCTACCGCGACGGCGACAAGACGATCGTGCTCCTGCCCGCCTGGCTGAGCGGCGAAGACGCTGATGAATGGGTGAGCCGGATGCTCGATCGGCTTGCGGCCAAGGAGAACCGGCGAAGACCGACCGACGAGGCTCTCCTGGAGCGGGCCAAAGAGCTGTCGGCGAAGTATCTCCACGGCAGGGCCATGCCGGCCAGCGTGCGCTGGGTGGACAATCAGCAGCATCGATGGGGATCATGCACCCCGGAGAACGGCACGATCCGGATCTCGACCCGCCTCAAGGGTCTCCCTGAGTGGGTCATCAACTACGTGATCATCCACGAGCTCGTCCATCTGCTCGTCCCCAGCCACGGCGCCAGGTTCTGGGCGCTGGTCGAACAATATCCCAAGGCGGAGCGGGCGCGCGGGTTCCTCGAAGGATTCTCCGCCGCCGCCCCCACGGCACCGGAGGAGTGTTGACGCGCATAGCCGCGGTCCTCGTACGGCAGAGCATGGCGCAGGCCGCCCCCGAGGGCATGGATCCCGGCGAGTTCCTGGAGGCCATGGCCGAGGACACCTACGAGATGGTCGCCGGCCTTCAACTCGTCACGCCCGTCCTGGTCACCAGCGTCCCGGGCCTCGACGCGATCGTCTGGCCCGGCACCGAAGTGCTCACGATCGACGAGGACGAGCCGCTCAAGGCCATCATGAGCCGGTTCGACGGTGACCAGGCGGTGGTGATCGGCGCCGACGCGCCCGACCTGCCGCCCCTGCTGGTCGGCAAGCTCTTCCGCGAGCTCGGCCGCGCCCAGATCACGCTCTGTCCGGCCGAGGACGGCGGAGCCGTGGCGCTGGCCTGCGGCCTGCCCATGCCCGAATGGGCCGACGCCGACCTCGACGACCCCGACCCGGTGGCGACCCTGCGCGCCCAGGCGCCCGGCCGCCGCATGGTGGCCACCGGCCCCGGCTGGCACCGCCTGCGCACCCCCGAAGCCCTCACCCGGCTCGACCCCGGCCTGGAGGGCTGGGACAACCTCAGGGCACTGCTCAAGGCACGCTGAGCTTCGCGAACTCAAGGCACGCTGAGCTTCGCGAACTCAAGGCACGCTGAGCTTCGCGAACTCAAGGCACGCTGAGCTTCGCGAACTCAAGGCACGCTGAGCTCCGCGAACACCGCCCGATGATCGGTGCGCGGCACGGTGTGCACGCTGACCTCCTTCACGCCCACCCGCTGGTCCACCAGCACATGGTCGATCGTGATGATCGGCGGCACCCGCTTGTTGGCCGGCCAGGTGGGGATCAGCCCCGCCCCGACCTGGGCGGCGGCATCCTTGTAGCCGCGAGACAGCAGCCGCCGCATGGGCGTGTGGTCGAGCGTGGCGTTGAAGTCTCCCGCCAGGACTCGCACGGTGTCACCCGACGCCGCGGGGAGCCCGTCCAGCGCCTCGATCCATTTCGTCGCCTGGGGGCCGAGTGGCGGAAAGGGATGTACGTCCACGAACTCCACCGGCTTGCCGCCGGGCAGCGCGACCATCGCCGCGGGCATGTTGTGCCCGACCGGCGGCACCAGGTTGTAGATCGGCTTGAGCGGATGCCTGGAGTAGAGGCCGCTGCCGCTCGCGGACCACGCATCCTGCAGTACTCGGTAGGGCATCAACCCGGACAGCCCGGCCGTGTCGAGCGCCTCGACACCCTCGGGCGTGAGCTCCTGGGTGCTCAGCACGTCAGGCTCGTACCGGCGCACCAGGTCGAGGACCGTCTGCGGGTCGGCCCTGCCGAACAGCATGTTGATGGTGAGCACCCGGAACGGCCGGCCCGCCGTGGTGTCGGCCGTACCCAGGGCCCTCGGCAGGACCGCGAAGCCGAAAGCGGTCGTCGTGAGCAGCGCCACCGCGGTCGCGGCGCGTTTGCGGCTGATCGCGGCGATCAGCAGCGGGACGATCGAGCCCGCGGCGGCGTACGGCGTGGCGGTCATGAGCTGGGTGGCCAGCGAGCCGCGTTCGAGTCCCGCCACTCTGGTCAGCGCCCAGGCCGCGAACGGTGTCACGGCCAGCCAGGTCAGCGTGGTGCCGGTGAACCTGCGCCGTTTGCGGGCGGGTGTGACGATCGTGCCGCCGACTTCACTCTCGGTGTGCACATAACCCCCTTGGGACGGGACGGCCCAGGCGGACTCTAACCAAGAGCGCGTGAGTCCACCGTCAGCGCCACGCGGCCACGTGCGGCCAACCGACGCGTCGCCTCGTCGGAGAGCTCCGGGATCTCGTTGATCGGGAACCAACGCAGGTCGAGAGACTCCTCGCTGATCACCGCCTCGGCGTCCGCCGGGGCCACGGCCGCGTACTCCACGTCGAGATGCCAGCTGTGCGGGGGATGGCACCAGACCTGGTGTTTGTCGAGGGCCAGCGGCCCGGGCAACAACTCCAGGCCGGGAATGCCCGACTCCTCCACCGCCTCGCGCAACGCGACGCCCGCGAGGGAGGTGTCGGAGATCTCACAATGTCCGCCCATCGGCAGCCACATGCCCGCCTTCGGGTGCAGCGTCAGCAGCACCCGCGCGCCGTCGTGCGACAGCACCGCGGTCGTCGCCGTGAGATGACCCGGCACACACTCGCGCAGCATCGCGTCGTCGTGCGTGCGCAGGTGATCGAGGAACTCGGCGCGCAGCGACTCCTCGCCGGGCGTCGGCGCGGTCCAGCCGGATAGCACGGCCACCGCGTCCTGGCGCAGGCTCAACTCTGGTCGTCCTCGTCGGGCTTGGCCTCCAGCTTGGAGATGTCCCAGGCGGCCTCGCCGCGGACGAACGCCTCGGGGTCGTCGAGGTCTTCGGCGTGCGGCAGCAGGTCGGGGTGACCCCACAGCGCGTCGCGCCCGTCGAGGCCGCGCGCCTCCTTCAGCGCCCGCCACAGCGCCGCCGCCTCGCGCAACCGCCTGGGCCGCAGCTCCAGCCCGACGAGCGTGCCGAAGGTCAGCTCGGCCGGACCGCCTGTCGCGCGGCGCCGGCGTACGGTCTCGGCCAGCGCGACGGCCGAGGGCAGCTTGCCCTCCGCGGCGTCGTCCACCACGGTCGCCACCCAGCCCTCGACCAGGGCGAGCATCGTCTCCAGGCGGGCCAGTGCGGCCTTCTGCCGCTCGGTCTCCTCGGGCTTGAGCAGCGCGCCGCCGCTCAATGCCTCCTGGATGGCCTCAGGGTTGTTGATGTCGAGCCCGCGGATCTGCTCTTCGAGCGCCGAGGTGTCGACCGTGATGCCCCTGGCGTATTCCTCGACGGCGCCGAGCAGGTTGGCCCGCAGCCACGGTACGTGCTGGAACAACCGGTGGTGCGCGGCCTCGCGCAGCGCCAGATAGAGCCGGATCTCGTCGGCGGGATTGTCGAGTCCCTGGCTGAACGACGAGATGCCGCCGGGCAGCAGCGCGGCCGTGTCCGACAGCGGCAGGCCGATGTCGGTGGTGCCGATCACCTCGCGGGCGAGCGAGCCGAGGGCCTGGCCGATCTGCTGGCCGACCATCATGCCGCCCATCTGCTTGAGCATGCCCATCAGCGGCCCGGCCATCTGCTGGGCCTCCGGAGGCAGGCCCGCGCCGCCGAGCGCACCGCCCATGGTCTCGACCATGCGCGCGGCGATCGGCTCACAGAGCGTGCGCCACACGGGGACGGTGTTCTCGATCCACTCGGACCGGCTCCAGGCCTGCGGGTTGGACACGCCGCTGGGCAGCGTCGTCGCCTCGTTGAGCCACAGATCGGCCAGGCGCAGCGCCTCCACGATCTGGCGGCGCTCGCCTTCCATGACGCTCGGATCGCTCTCGGCGACCACGGCGTGGCGGGCGATGTTCTTGGCCATGTCCCAGTTGACAGGGCCGGAGCCCTGGGGCGCCGACAGCATGTCGGCGAACTGGCGCATCGCCTGAGCCATCTGCTCAGGGTTGCCGAACATGGCGAACGGGTTCTCGTTGGGGTCGTTTTCGCGACCTGGCAGGTCAGTCACCGCTCTACCTCGTGCAGGATGGAGGAGTCCACATCCGCCACGTTAGTCGTCCTACGGCGGATCAGTGCAAAGTGAGGACCTGGTGCCTACCTCGAAACGCCCGCGCCACCCCGTCGTCGCCGTCACCGGTGCCGCCTCTGGCATCGGCCGCGAGCTACTCGCAAAGCTCGTATCCACCGCGGATTTCCGCAGGGTGGTGGCCATTGACGAGGAGCGCGGGGACGTCCAGGAAGCCACGTGGAGAGTGATCGACGTACGAGATCCGCTCTTGGCGAACCGCATCTCCGACATCGACGTCCTGGTCCACCTGGCCGGTGACTACGCCGTCGACTCCGATCCAGCGGAGCGGCGCGCGTACAATCTGCGAGCTGCGCAGACGGTGCTCACCGCCAGCGCCGCCGCGCGCGTCCGGCGCGTCGTGCTGGTCACGAGCGCGATGGTGTACGGCGCCGCGCCCGAGAACGACGTGCCCCTGCCCGAGGAGTCCCCGGTCGCGGCCGAGCCCGACACGGGGGTCGTGGGCGACTATCTGGAGATCGAGGCGCTCGTACGCAGGTCGTCGCGGAGCCATCCCGGCCTGGAGGTGACCGTGCTGAGGCCCGCGGCCGTGGTCGGCCCCGGCATCGACACGGTCATCACCCGCCACTTCGAGTCGCCGAGGCTGCTCACCATCAAGGGCTGTTCACCGCGCTGGCAGTTCTGCCACGTCGACGACCTGATCACGGCGCTGGAGCTGGCCGCGCGCGGCGTGGTGACCGGCGTGGCCGCGGTCGGCTGCGACGGCTGGCTGGAGCAGGAGCAGGTCGAGGAGATGTCCGGATTGCGGCGCTTCGAGCTGCCGGCCGGCCTCACCTTCGGGACAGCGCAGCGTCTGCACCGGCTGGGCATCACCCCGGCCCCCGCGACGGACCTGCACTACGTCGTCTACCCGTGGGTCGTCGACTGCACGGCGCTGCGTGAGGCCGGCTGGAAGCCCTCCTGGACCAATGAGACCGTGTTCGCGCAGCTCCTGGAGCTGCGCGAGAACAGGACCACCGTGGTCGGCAGGCGGCTGCCGGTCAAGGAGGCCACGCTCACCGCCGCGGGCGCCACGGTGGCGGTCATCGGCACCGCCGCCATCGTCCGCCAAGTGCGCAAGAAGCGCCGCCAGTGACTATGTAGGCTCTGTTCGTGGACGTCATCCGGTTGCTCGGGATTCGCGAGACCTCGCTCTCGGTGGACGAGGTGCTGGCCGCTGTGGGGGACCATGCGGCAGGGGGCACCACGCTCTTCGTCGGCACCGTACGCGAGCAGGACCACGGCAAGCCCGTGACCGGGCTCTCCTACTCGGCGCACCCCTCGGCCCTCGGCTCGCTGCGGCAGGTGGCGGAGAAGGTGGCCGCCGACTTCCCGGTCACCGCTCTGGCCGCCGTGCACCGGGTCGGCGATCTGAAGCTCGGCGACATCGCGGTGATCGTCGCGGTCGCCTGCCCGCACCGGGGCGCGGCTTTCGAGGCGTCACGCAGGCTGATCGACGACCTCAAGTCCCAGGTACCGATCTGGAAACACCAGATCTTCGCCGACGGGTCGGCCGAGTGGGTCGGCGCCTGCCAATAAGCTCGTCTTCATGTCGCGACGCGCCTTGACCCTGCTGGTTGCGGGTTTCCTCGTGCTAGCGCTCGGTGTCGCAGGGGCTTTCCTGCCCGTGCCGTACGTCGTACTGAGTCCCGGGCCGACCGAGAACACCATCGGCGAGGTCGACAAGAAGCCCGTGATCACGATCAGCGGGCATCAGACCTTCCCCACGAAGGGCGCGCTGCGCCTGGTCACGGTGGCTTATCAGGGTGGGCCGAGCAGCAGGATCGATCTGCTGACCGCGTTGCGCGGCTGGGTGGATCCGACGGTCGCGGTCGTCCCCGAGGAGACCATCTTCCCCAAGTCCCGCTCGCCCAAAGAGGTCGAGGAGGAGAACACGGTCGAGATGACCAACTCCCAGGACTTCGCCACCGCGGCCGCGCTGACCGAGCTCAAGATCCCCTTTGGCATGAAGGTCTCGGTCGCGTCCACGCAGAAGGGCAAGCCGGCCGACGGCAAGCTGAAGCCGGGCGACGAGATCAGCGAGGTCGACGGCAAGCCGGTGGCGAACGTCAAGACCGTCAGCGACGCCGTGAAGGCGCACAAGCCGGGCGAAGCCGTGGCCTTCACGGTCACCAGGGGCAAGGACAAGAGCCAGGTCAGCGTGCCTACCGTGGCGGAAAAGGATGGTCAGGCCGTCGTGGGCGTGATCATGCAGGAGAGCTACAAGTTCCCGTTCAAGGTCGACATCAACGTGGGTGACGTCGGCGGGCCGAGCGCCGGGCTGATGTTCTCGCTCGGCATCCTCGACAAGCTGACCCCCGGCGAGATCACCGGCGGCAAGGACATCGCCGGCACCGGCACCATCCAGGCGTCGGGCGAGGTCGGACCCATCGGCGGCATCGCCCAGAAGATGGTCGGCGCCCGCAAGTCCGGCGCGACGGTGTTCCTCACCCCGCCGGACAACTGCGCCGAGGCCATGAAGGCCGTCCCCGACGGGCTGCGCCTGGTGAAGGCCGAGACGCTGCACGCCGCGGTCGGCGCGCTTGAGGCGCTGCGCACCGGCAAAGGCGATGTGCCCGCTTGCGCTGCTGGATGAAACTTCTGGCGAATGCCATCCGTTAGTCGTACGGCTGGCACAGCGGTGTAGGTTGCCAGACACGGACCGTTTGTTCATCACGACGAGGGGTTGGCCTTGAGCTTCCGGACCCCAGGAGCCGGCGGCAGGGCAATGCGTTTGCCCCGCCGACCGCGACTGCTTCTTCCAGTTGCGATCGCGCTCGTGGCGATTGTGGCGCTATTTTTCCTGTTTTCCGGTATTTATACCGATTATTTGTGGTTCGACACGGTAGACCCTGGAGTCGACTACACCTCGGTCTTCTCCGGCGTGGTGCTGACCGAGATCGTGCTGTTCCTGGTCGGAGCGGTGGTCATGGTCGGCATCGCCGGCGGCAACATGCTGCTGGCCTTCCGGATGCGGCCGATGTTCGGCCCGGCCATGTTCGGTGGTGGCAGCGGGGCCGACCGTTATCGGATGGCGCTCGACCCCCACCGCAAGCTGATCTTCATCGTCGGCATGGGCCTGCTCGCGCTCTTCGCGGGCTCGTCATTCGCCGGGGAATGGAAGACCTGGCTGCAGTTCATCAACGGGGTGCCCTTCGGCACGAAGGACCCCCTGTTCGGGATGGACGTCTCGTTCTTCATGTTCGACTATCCGTTCATTCGGATGATCCTCAACTTCCTGTTCACCGCCGTGATCATCTCGATCATCCTGGCGGGGATCACGCACTACCTCTATGGCGGCTTCCGGCTGCAGTCACCCGGCGTGCACGCCTCCCGCGCGGCGCGTGCCCACCTGTCGGTGCTGCTCGGCGTGTTCGTGCTGCTCAAGGCCGTCGCCTACTGGATCGACCGCTTCGGGCTCGTCTTCTCCGACCGCGGCTTCGTCCACGGCGCCTCCTACACGGACGTCAACGCGGTGCTCCCGGCCAAGACCATCCTGGCCATCATCGCGCTGATCTGCGCCGCTCTGTTCTTCGCGGGTGTCATTCGGCCCGGCGGCATGCTGCCCGGCGTCTCCTTCGGCCTGCTCGTGCTCTCGGCCATCCTGATCGGCGGCGTCTACCCGGCGCTGGTCGAGCAGTTCCAGGTCAAGCCCAACCAGCAGCTCAAGGAGTCGGCTTACATCCAGCGCAACATCGACGCCACACGGGCGTCGTACAACGTCGACAAGACGGAGATCCTGCCCTACACGGCGGAGGCCGACCCGACCAAGGTCCAGACCGGCGGCGACGCCTCTGTGTCCGGCGTCCGGCTGCTCGACCCCGCGCTGGTCTCCGCGACGTATGAGCAGACCCAGCGCATCCGCGGTTTCTACGGCTTCTCCGCCCAGCTCGACGTGGACCGCTACCCCGATGCCACCGGCAAGCAGGTCGACCACGTCGTCGGCGTACGCGAGCTGCTCGGGGCGCCCGAGGGCCAGAACAACTGGATCAACAACGCCCTCATCTACACCCATGGCTACGGCATCGTGGCGGCGCCCGGCAACGAGGTCACCGAAGGCGGCCTACCCGACTATGACGCCAAGGACATGCCGGTCGTCGGCCCGCTGGCCAACACGACCAAGCTGAAGGAGCCGCGGGTCTACTTCGGTGAGAGCCCGGCCTCCAACGAATACGTCATCGCGGGCGGAAACCCGAACAACCCGCAGGAGCTCGACTACCCGGAGACGGGCGGCACCGAGCAGAAGAACACCACCTACACCGGCAAGAGTGGCGTCCCGGTCGGCTCGTTCTTCAACCGGCTGGTCTACGCGGCCAAGTACGGCGAGAAGAACATCCTGCTCTCGGGTGACGTCAACGACAACTCCAAGATCCTTTACGTGCGCAACCCGCGCGACCGGGTCGAGAAGGTCGCGCCGTTCCTGACCCTCGACGGCAATCCCTACCCGTCGATCGTCGACGGTCGGATCACCTGGATCATCGACGGTTACACGACCTCCAACGAATACCCGTACGCGCAGAGCGAGAGCCTGGGCGACATGACCCGCGACCGCAACACCGACCGCCGCGTGGTCGCCCAGCAGCCGCAGGACAAGGTCAACTACATCCGCAACTCGGTCAAGGCCACCGTCGACGCCTACGACGGCACGGTCACGCTGTACGCCTGGGACGACAAGGACCCGGTGCTCAAGACCTGGAGCAAGGCCTTCCCCGGCATCATCCAGCCGGCCGCGAAGATGAGCGCCGACCTCCAGGCGCACGTCCGCTACCCGGAAGACCTCTTCAAGGTGCAGCGCTACATTCTGTCGCGCTATCACATCACCACCCCCGCCGCCTTCTACAGCGGCCAGGACTTCTGGAACGTCCCGAGTGACCCGTCGCAGGGCGACACGAACACCAAGCAGCCGCCCTACTACGTGACGACCACGATGCCCGACCAGAACCCGGCGCCGACGTTCTCGCTGACGACGACGTTCGTCCCTAAATCGGGGCCCAACCTGGCGGCCTTCATGGCGGTCGACTCGGTGGCCGGCCCCGACTACGGCAAGCTGCGCATCCTGCGCATGCCATCCAACACCCCGATTCCGGGCCCCGGACAGGCGCAGAACGCCTTCCAGAGCCGATTCGCCGGCGAACTCAACCTGTTGGGCGTGGGTGCCTCGTCAGTCAGATACGGAAATCTGCTGACTCTGCCCTACGCCGGGGGGCTGGTGTACATCGAGCCGGTGTACATCCAGGTCGCCGCCGGTGGGGGGCAGGAGCCGTATCCGATACTGCAGCGCGTACTGGTGTCGTTCGGCAGCAAGATCGGTGTCGGCCGCACCCTTGATGAGGCCCTGAAACAGGTCTTCGGCGGCGAGCAGCAGCAGACGACGCCCAACAACGAGCAGGCCAAACCCAACCAGAACACCACTGCTCTGAAGTCGGCGATCGACACCGCGCAGAGCGCCTACAACGACGCCCAGAAGGCCCTGCAGGCCAGCCCACCCAACTGGGACGAGTACGGCAAGGCGCAGAAGCGGCTGGAAGAGGCGCTGAAGGTGCTGGAGGGGCTGGGCGCGCTGCCGTCCACCGCCACCACGCCGACGCCCTCACCTACGACTTCTCCGTCGGCGTCACCCACGGTGTCACCGTCGGCCACCGCCACTCCGTCGCCCACCGCGACACCCACGCCGACAGGCGGTACGTAGGCTCCTCGATTTGCTTCCACCCCGTGCCACCTATAGTCTTTAGACACACACCGACGCGGGGTGGAGCAGTTCGGTAGCTCGCTGGGCTCATAACCCAGAGGTCGCAGGTTCAAATCCTGCCCCCGCTACCAAGAGAAATGCCTTCCGGGAGATCCTCCCGGAAGGCATTTTTTATGTCTAGGGGTCAGGGGTGGGTAGCCCGGCTTTTGTTCAATTTCGCGGCCTGCCTGGCGCGAGCCCATGCCATGCGGGGCGATGTTCTCGCCTGCCGCTGTGGCCCCGCGCAGCGCGACGAGACAACCCGAGGGCCGGAGGGTGACTGAGGGGCAGCGCCTCCGGCCAAGGTCAGCGGCCTGAGATGAGGTTGGCGATGCGGGCGTAGGCCGAGGTCGTGGTGCCGTGGTCGTTCTCGTGCCGGTCCGCGGCCCTGAAGAGCGCGTAGATGAGCTGCACCCCGGTCCACCGCAGCGGCTCCGGCTCCCACTGCCTGACCTGGCGGCCCACCCAGGGCAGTGCCGTCAGCTCGGTGTCGCGGCGCAGCACCAGGTCGCGCAGCGTACGGCCGGCCAGGTTCGTGGTGGTGACGCCGCTGCCCACGTAACCGCCCGCCCAGCCGAGACCGGTCGTGTGGTCGAGGTGCACCGTGGAACACCAGTCGCGCGGCACGCCGAGCACTCCGCACCACGAGTGCTGGACGCGGGCGTCGGCCGCGGCGGGGAACAGCTTGACCAGCATCCGCCAGAGCAGCGCCACCGTCTGCGCTTGGGTGGCGCCCTGGGAATCGGTGCGCGATCCGTACCGGTACGGCACGCCGCGCCCGCCGATCGCGATCCGGTCGTCCGCGGTGCGCTGGGCGTAGATGTAGGCGTGCGCCTCGTCGCCGAGCAGCTCGTTGCCCGACCAGCCGATGTGCTTCCACACCTCGCCGGGCAGCGGCTCGGTGACGATCATGGAGCTGTTCATCGGCAGCCACTGCCGGCGCTGCCCGGCGAGGCTGGCGGTGAAGCCCTCGGTGGCGCGGATGACGCACTCGGCCGAGACGACGCCGTGCGAGGTGACCGCCGCCGCCATACCGCCTGAACCTGTGCCCCCTGAACCCGAGCCCGAGGCCATACCGCCCTGGCGGGGGCGGATCTCGGTCACCGTGGTGTTCTCGAAGATGTCCACGCCCAGCGCGGCGACCGTCGAAGCGAGTCCGACGGCCAGCTTGGCGGGCTGGATGCGGGCGCAGTGCGGCGAGTACGTGGCCTCCAGGGTCCCCGCCACCCGCAGCCGTTCCTGCTGCTCGTCCCGGGACATCACCCTGAGGTCGTCCTCCCCGTACCCCCAGGTGCGCAACGAGGACAGCTCCTCGCGCAGGCGGCGCCGCTGGGCGGGGTTGGTCGCGACGTGCACCAGGCCGCCCTTGTGGATGTCGGCCTCGATGCCCTCCTCGCGGGTCACCTCGATGACCTCGTCGACCGACCGGAACATGGCGTGCTGCAGGTCGATCATCGCTTGGCGGCCCCGGGCCTTGGCGTACCGCTCGCGCGAGCCGGCGAACTCGGCCGACAGCCAGCCGCCGTTGCGTCCGGAGGCGCCGAACCCGGCGAACTCCCGTTCCAGGATGGCGATCCGCAGGTCGGGCTGGGCCTTCTTGAGGTAGTACGCGGTCCACAGGCCGGTGTAGCCACCACCGACGATCACCACGTCGTACGAGCGGGACCCGGACAGCGCCGCCCGGCGGTCCGGGACGCCGATCTGCCGGTACCAGAACGAGACGCCGCCGTTGGCGAAGTCCTCGGTCAGCGGGATGCCTTTCACGTGAGCACTGCCTCCACATCACTTTCGTCGGCCAGGAGCACGGAGTCGGACACGCGCCAGGTGAGTGTGACCTCGTCACCGCGACGGGGTTGATCAAGCGGGTGTGGGCGGGCTGATCGTCCAGAGGACCTCGGCTGTCTCGTCGCCGTCATTGACCACGCGGTGGGGCACCGACGTGCGGTACTCCACACTGTCGCCGGCCGCCAGGACGTGCGGGGTGGCCGAGTCGGCCGGGCCGAGCCAGAGGGTCACCTGGCCGCGCACGATGAGGAAGATCTCCTGGGAGTCGCCGTGGGTGTACGGCTCGTCCCCGGTGGACGCGCCCGGGTCGAGTTCCCCGGCGTACACCTCCAGGTTCTGCAGGGGGCGTTGGGAGATCAGGTACTTGCGGGTGCCGGGTTTCGTGGGGAGCTCAGGACGTTCGGCGCGGCGCAACACCCGGTGTCCGACCTCGTCCTGCTCGTTGAACAGGTCGGCCACCGTGAGCCCGAGAGCCCCGGCGATTCGCCGCAGCATCCCGATGCTCGCGCTGGTCTGCCCCCGCTCCAACTGGCTGATGAAGCTGGCGCTCGCCTTGGCCTCGGCGGCGAGTCCACGAACGGTCATCTGGCGCATGTTCCGGTAGGCCCGGATGCGTACACCCAGGTATTCGGTCTCCGACTCCGTCATCGAACCCCTTGATCGACTGGACTGAACAAGTTGTTCAGTGGCGATGAAGGGACCGTACATAGTGTGCGAAGACCCAACAAGGGGGCGTTAGATAACGAATAGGTCACCGGCCCGGGCGGCATGAGATCAACATGGGGGTCTGTACGTCCTTGTCGCGGCCGCTCGCGGCGTGGATCTTCGCCCAGCATAATGACCGGTATAAACCCGATAGTTTCGCTGTCTTCCCCCTCCACGAGAGAAACGAGAAATGCAGTGAAAGCATGGATCTTCCTCGTCCTCGGCGTTCTCCTGGCCCTGGTCGGAGCCCTGTGGACGCTTCAAGGGCTGGGCGTCGTCGGTGGCAGCGTGATGAGCGGCGTTACTCTCTGGGCCATCATCGGCCCCATCGTCCTCATCATCGGCCTTGTTATCGCTTTCATCGGAATACGCCAGCTGCGGCAGTCGCGCGGCTGATAACCCGCCGTGCAGGCATATTCCGAGGTATTAATGGATCATGACGGTACGCTATGACGGTCTGTCCGAGTGGTACGACGAGCTCATCGTCCCGAACCTCGCGGACGTGGCCGAACTCCTGGGCCCAGGCGACGAGACGTGCCTGGACCTGGGCTGTGGCACCGGGCGCTACCTCGACGCGATCCGATCCACCGGCAGGACCGTCGTGGGGCTCGACCGGTCCGGCGACCAGTTGCGCCTTGCTCGCCGCCGGGATCCCGGGCCACTGCTCCAGGCTGACGGGACGGCGCTGCCGTTCGCCTCAGGGGTGTTCGGCACCGTCGCCGCGTTCTGGGTGTCCACGGACATCGGCGACTTCCCCGGACTGCTGAGGGAGGCGGCCCGAGTGCTCCGCCCTGGTGGGCTGCTGCTCTTCTATGGGGTGCACCCGTGCTTCAACGGCCCGCACATCGAGAACCGCGAGGACGGCGCGCTGATCATCCATCCCACGTACCACCTCAAAGGCTGGCACCAGCGCGGGCCGTGGTGGCGCCAAGGCGGGATCAGGGACCGGGTCGGGATGAGCCAGGTGCCGCTGCCGGACCTGATCAACGCCTTCATCGACGCCGGGCTCGCCATCGAGCGGGTCTACGAACCGGGCGAGCAGCCCATCCCCAGCATCCTGGCCATCAGGGCGTCCGCTCGCTGAAGGCGGTCAGCGCTCAGGTGGGGGAGCACGTGGGGACGTGCCACTGCCCCGTAAACCCGTCGTGTCCCTGGTCGTAGCCTGGAGGTCACAGACTTACCACCGGGGAGCGAGGCATGACACGCGGGCGGCTGCGCATCTACCTCGGCGCGGCCCCCGGCGTAGGCAAGACGTTCGCGATGCTCGCCGAGGCCGCCCGCGCCAGGGAACGCGGCCGCGACGTGGTCGTCGGCTTCGTCGAGACCCACGACCGCGCCCGCACGGCCGCCCAGCTCGACGGGCTGGAGGCGATCCCCCGTAAAACGCTCGTCCACCGAGGCGCCACCTTCACCGAACTCGACGTGGCCGCCGTCATCGCACGCGCGCCGAAGGCCGCGCTGATCGACGAGCTGGCCCACACCAACGTCCCGGGATCGAAGAACGCCAAACGCTGGCAGGACGTCGACGAGATCCTCGACGCGGGCATCGACGTCGTCTCCACCGTCAACATCCAGCACCTCGATTCGCTCAACGACGTGGTCCGCCAGATCACCGGTGTCCCGCAACGCGAGACCGTCCCCGACGAGGTGGTACGCCGGGCCGAACGGATCGAGCTCGTCGACATGTCCCCCGAGGCGCTGCGCCGCCGGATGGCCCACGGCAACGTTTACGCCCCCGACAAGGTCGACGCGGCCCTGTCCAACTACTTCCGCGTCGGCAACCTCACCGCGCTGCGCGAGCTGGCCCTGCTCTGGGTCGCCGGCAAGGTGGACGACCAGCTCATCCGCTACCGGGCGGACCATGGCATAGCGGGCACCTGGGAGGCCCGCGAGCGGGTCGTCGTCGCGCTCACCGGGGACCCCGAGGGCGACACGCTGATCAGGCGGGCCGCCAGGATCGCCGCCAGGTCCAAGAGCGTCGACCTGCTGGCCGTACACGTGACCAGGCCCGACGGTCCGGCGTCCGACGGCGAGCCGGCGGCGCTCGTACGCCGTCGCGCGCTCGTCGAGAGCCTCGGCGGCACCTACCACCAGGTCGTGGGCGACGACGTCCCGCGCGCGCTGCTGGAGTTCGCCCGCGGCGCGAACGCGACGCAGCTCGTGCTCGGCGCGTCCAGGCGGGGCCGGTTCGCGCAGATCCTGTCCCGCGGCGTGGGCGTCACGGCGACCGCCTTGTCCGGCTCGATCGACGTCCATCTGGTGCCCCACGAGGCGGTTCGGGGCGTACGCGGTCCCGCCCGCTCGCCGGCCGCGCTGAACCGGGACCGGCGGATCGCCGGCTGGGCGCTGGCACTGCTCGCGGTTCCGCTGCTCACAGCCGTCATGCTGGCATTCGCCGAGCGGCTCACGCTGCCGAGCGAGATCCTGTTCTTCCTGCTGCTGGTGGTCGCCGTCGCGCTGGTGGGAGGCAGGTGGCCGGCGCTGACGGCGGCGGTGCTCGGTTTCGCGCTGCTGAACTGGTTCTTCACGCCGCCACTCCACACACTGACGATCTCCGCGCCGGAGAACCTGTTCGCGCTGTCCATCTTCGTGCTGGTCGCCGCGATGGTCAGCACGGTCGTCGACCAGGCGGCCCGCCGCAGCAGGGAGGCCGCCCGCTCGCGCGCCGACGCCGAGGTGCTGTCCACACTCGCCGGCCACGTCCTGCGCGGCGACGCGGCGCTGCCGTCTTTGCTGGCCAGACTCAAGGAGGTGTACGGCCTGGAGTCCGTCACGCTGCTGGAGCGCGACGGCGACTCATGGCACGTCGTGGCCACGGCCGGGGGACCTCCGTCCACCTCGCCGGGGCATGCCGACACGGACGTGCCCATCGACGACGACCTGGTGCTCGCCGTACGGGGAAGGCTGCTCGACGCGGCCGACCGGCAGGTGCTCGAGGCATTCGCGGCGGAGTCGGCGGTGGCGCTGCGGCAGGAACGCCTGCGTGCGGAGGCCGACCGGGCCAGGCCGCTGGCCGAGGCCGACAGAATGCGCACCGCCCTGCTCGCGGCCGTCAGCCACGACCTGCGCAACCCGCTCGCGGCGGCCAGGGCCGCGGTCGACGGCCTGCGCGGCACAGAGGTCGACTGGACCCCCGAGGACCGCGAAGAACTGCTGGCCACCGCGGGCGAATCGCTCATCAAGCTGGACAGGCTGGTGTCGAACCTCCTCGACATGAGCCGCCTGCAGGCGGGCGTGCTCGGCGTCACGCTGGAACCGCTGGCCGTCGAGGACGTCGTCCCGCAGGCGATCGCCGAGCTCGGACCGCTGCGCGAGCGCGTCCACGACGGGTTCACCGGCGAGGTGCCGGAGTTCATGGCCGACGCGGCGCTGCTGGAGCGGGTACTGGTCAACCTGATGTCCAACGCCGTCCGCTTCAGCCCGGCCGGCGGCCAGGTGGTGATCTCCGCGAGTGCGTACGGCGAGCATGTCGAGATCCGCGTCGTCGACCGGGGACCCGGGATTCCGCCGGAGGCGCAGGAGCGGGTGTTCCTGCCGTTCCAGCGGCTGGGCGATCGGCAGGGCGTGGGGCTGGGGCTCGGGTTGGCGCTGTCCAGGGGACTGACGGAGGCCATGGGCGGCACGCTCACCCCGGAGGAGACGCCCGGAGGAGGCTTGACCATGATCGTCTCGCTACGGAGGGCGTCTTGACTGGGAAGGGCTCCTTGACCCGCGTGCTCGTGGTGGACGACGAACCGCAGATCCTGCGGGCGTTGCGCATCAACCTGGTTGCCAGGCACTACGAGGTGGCCGTCGCGCCCGACGGCACCGCCGCGCTGCGCCAGGCCGCCGACTGGCATCCCGACCTGGTCATTCTGGACCTGGGACTGCCGGACCTCGACGGGGTGGACGTCATCCAGGGGCTGCGTGGCTGGACGAGCGTGCCGATCATCGTGCTCTCGGGCCGGACGGGCAGCCCCGACAAGGTGGACGCCCTCGACGCGGGGGCCGACGACTACGTGACCAAGCCGTTCGGGATCGACGAGCTGCTCGCCCGGATCCGCGCGGTGACGCGCCGCACCGGAGCCGCCGCCGACGAGCCCGCGACGGTGCGGGTGGGGGAGCACGTGATCGATCTCGCCACGAAGACGGTCTCGGGCGGGGTACGGCTCACGCCCACGGAATGGCACTTCCTGGAGCTGCTGGCCCGCAATCCCGGCAAGTTGATCAGCCAGCGGCAGTTGCTGAACGAGGTGTGGGGGAGTTCGTACGTGAAGGAGACCCACTATCTGCGGCAGTACATGGCGCAGCTGCGCCGCAAGCTGGAACGCGACCCGGGGCATCCCGTACACCTGCTGACAGAGCCCGGAATGGGATATCGCTTCCAGCCGTAACCGCTACTCCGGCTCGAAGAAGAAGGAGTCCTCCAGCGGATCGGCGAAGGCGTCGGACTCACGGCCGTCCTCCTCGTTCACCCATCTGGAGATGCTCCGCGCGGCCTCGTCATCGATCTCGAGGATCCTGTGCCGTTGCGGGAGCCTGTCCAGGTACATGGCGGTGGCGGAAAGCTGTACGTCATCCCCCATGTCATGACTGATGTCATAGAGTTGATCGCTCATGAGACTCACGCCTTGGTGATCATCAGAGTTGTCTTGCGTACGGCCCAAGCGGCCAGGGCGGCACCGAAGATCAGCTGGACGAGGCGCATCCAGAGGGTCTGGGTGTCTTCAACGTAAATGACGACACCCATCCATATGAGGCTGAAACCGCCTACTAGAGCGATTGCTGCCCAGTTGAACCATCGCTGCCACATATGCGCAGTCTTGCAGCCGATCGGCCAAGGCTGGGTATGCGAGCGGTCGTCTTCTGGTCACCTGGGCAGCACGCGCGGTGCCGACTATTCGGTGGGTCTGGTGCCGATGACGACGGTGGCGTACCGGTCCTCGGAGCGGGCCACACGCGGGGTCAGCCCGGCGGCGGCCATGTCCTCGGCCGTCCGCGACGCCTGGCGTTCGCTCGTCTCGATCAGCAGATGACCGCCCGGCGCCAGCCACGAGGGCGCCTCCGCGATCATCCGCCGCACGACGTCGAGCCCGTCGGCGCCACCGTCGAGCGCCACCAGCGGCTCGTGGACGCGGGCCTCCGATGGCAGCAATCGGATCGCCTCGGTGGGCACATAGGGAGGGCTGGCGATCAGGATGTCGACGCGACTCCGCAGCGTGGCCGGCAACGGCTCGTAGAGGTCCCCCTCGTACACCTGACCGCCGATGGGGACCAGGTTGCGGCGCGCGCACCGTACGGCGGCGGGGTGCAGGTCCGCGGCGTGCAACTCGACCCCTTCTCTGTTGAGGGCCGCCTTCTTGTTGAGGGCCGCGGCCAGTGCGGCGCCCATCGCGCCCGTCCCACAGCACAGATCGAGGATGACGGTGGGGGAGGGACCGCTCAGCGCGGCGGCCGCGGCCTGGTCGATGAGGAATTCGGTACGGCGGCGCGGCACGAACACCTCGGGATCCACCGCGATCCGCAGCCCGCAGAACTCCGCCCAGCCGAGAACATGCTCAAGAGGAAGCCCGGCGACCCGCTGGTCGACCATGGTGGTGAGCTCGTCCGGCGTCCTCGCCGTCGAGATGAGCAACTCCGCCTCGTCCTCGGCGAAGACACAGCCGGCGGCGCGGAGCCTGGTGACGATGGCGGATGGGGGGACAGGTGACGGAAAAACCGACATGAGCGCCTTTCGGAAAGCCAATGAGCGCTCCCTCGGTCACCTATGTCAGGTGGACCGCACGATCACGAGGGGGAGCACCCAGCCTGCTGCAGCGTTAATGGGTCTCACCTCCTCGATCGGGTCCATCGCTGGGGACGGCAACATTACCTGACGTCCTGTTCGGCACGCGAGCGGCCTCTTCGTCTGGGTTCTGAGAGCCGTTTGAGCTTTGCCAGGTCTGCCGGGGTCCGTCAGGTCTGTCGGCCTGTGGGGTCCGTCATGTCGGCCGGGTCCGTCAGGGTTCGTGGGGGTTCCGCGAACCGGCTCAGCGGCTTTGGGGCTCAGCGGGGGAACGTGCGAGCGGTGCCGACACAGCGGCGCAGTCGCATTCCCCTCGGCCGGACCTGGGCCGGCTGCTGCTCCAGACAGGCCAGCAAGGCGGACGCCGCGGCCGCGTCCGACAGGATGCGCTGCACGGCCTCCCCGTCCTCGGGTAGCTGACCGCGTTCGGCGAGCTCGTGCTTGATGAAGGCCAGCGGGTCGGGCGCGTCCACCGCCTCGGCGGCCACCGTGGCCCGAGCGGCGGTGAGCAGGCGCAAGTAGTACGTCCGCAGGACGGCCTCGCGCATGCGCGCGTGCTCAAGGTCGTCGATCAGTGTCCGGGCGACTCGGAGGAGGTCTCCAGCATGAGTCGCATCGTCGGCAAGGAAGGCGCGGATGTCATCGAACTCCGAGCGGGTCATTCCGGACACCTCCGAGGGCGCAGATTGCTCGTACATACTTCGTACACACCGGCGATTGCGGATGACTTGCTTTCGGCTTGCCTCCGCCATGTCACCCGCCCGCCGCGGACCTGGTCGGCGACTCGACGGGTTTGAGCATCTTGAGGGCAGGGAAGGACCTCACGATTACCTGTACGGCACGAAGCAGGCGTGGACGGCTGCTAGAGTTGCTCAGGCAGGGCGGCCAAGGGGTTCATGGAACCCGGACAGCGCCCGGCACATCCCACTTCTTCCTGGTTCGTCCGGTTGATTCGCATCTGTCCGGATGGTCTGGTAAGTTAGAGGGGTTGTCCCGGAAACGGGGCGGTCTTATTTCAGCAGGTCGGAGCGGGTCGGGTCAATTTGACACCGGGCCGGGCGGCTGAAAAGATAAAGACACAACGAAAACGGAAAACGAAATGAACGCCTCTCGCAGGTTGGGGAGTACGCGTCCGTTTCTTGAGAACTCAACAGTGTGTTAAAAGCCAGTGCATGATGCACAACCCCGTCATGTCTGCG
>NZ_JBFAIF010000014.1:0-271256 GCF_040654555.1 Nonomuraea sp. NPDC050680
GTGCATCATGCACTGGCTTTTAACACACTGTTGAGTTCTCAAGAAACGGACGCGTACTCCCCAACCTGCGAGAGGCGTTCATTTCGTTTTCCGTTGTGTCTCTATTCTTTCACCAGTCCGTTTTTCTGTCAAATTGACCGGACTTGCTTGGAATTTCGACCGCCTCTTCAATTTACCATCCCGTAGACCGGGTAGCGAATCGAAGCGGCTGCCACCAAGCACAACGCAACACACGTCAAAACCACCGAAGTGGAGGAGATTGGTTGCGCCGCACCCTGGCGACTTCTAAAGATTAGCAGCGCCCCCGAGCGCTCGAGACGCCTTCACTCCGATCGGAGGCCACAGAACGATCACGGCCCGGAACATAGACTCCCCACGTGAGTAGCAAAACACCGCCGCTGGCGAAGAAGTCACCGACTGAGCGCACCCATCACGGCGACACCGTGATCGACGAGTACGCCTGGCTCGCCAATAAGGACGATCCCGACACGATCGCCTACCTGGAGGCGGAGAACGCGTTCCTCCAGCAGCAGACCGCTCACCTCGGCGATCTCCAGGAGCAGGTCTTCCAGGAGATCAAGGGCCGCACCCAGGAGACCGACCTGTCGGTGCCGAGCCGCAAGGGCGAGTGGTGGTACTTCAGCCGGACAGAGGAGGGCAAGCAGTACGCCGTCTCCTGCCGCGTGCCCGCGGACGGCGAGACCCCGCCCGCGGTCACCCCGGGCGAGCGCCTCGACCGGGAGCAGGTCATTCTCGACGGCAACGAGCTGGCGGGCGACAGCGCGTTCTTCTCCGTCGGCACCAGCGCCATCACGTCCGACGGGACGATGCTGGCCTACTCCACCGATTACAAGGGCGACGAGCGCTTCACTCTGAGGTTCAAGAGCCTGGAGACCGGCGAGCTGCTCGACGACGAGATCGAAGACGTCTTCTACGGTGGCACCTGGTCGGCCGACGGGTCGGCGTTCTTCTACACGCGCGTCGACGACGCCTGGCGTCCCTTCCAGGTCTACCGGCACACGCTCGGCTCGCCGGACGATGTGCTGGTCTACGAGGAGAGCGACGAGCGCTACTGGGTCGGGATCGGGCTCACCCGCAGCGAGAAGTACCTTGTGCTCGGCGCCGGGAGCAAGATCACCAGCGAGGTGCGCCTCCTCGACGCCAACGACCCGACGGGCGAGTTCCAGATCGTCCGTCCCAGGAAGACCGGTGTCGAGTACGGCCTGGAGCACGCCGGCGACTTCTTCTACGTGCTCCACAACGAGAACGCCGAGAACTTCGAGCTGGCCACCGCCCCGCTCGACGCTCCCGGCACCTGGACGCCGGTGATCGCCCACAGCGCGGACACCAGGCTGCTGGAGGTCGACGCGTTCGCCGGCCACGCCGTGCTCCACTTCCGCCGCGACGGGCTGACCGGCATCCGCGTCCTCCCGTACGGGGGCGACGAATACGAGATCGAGTTCCCCGAGCCGCTCTACGACGCCGGGCCGGCGGGCAACCCGGAGTTCAGCACCGGCAGGCTCCGGCTCGCCTACACCAGCATGATCACCCCGGCCAGCGTCTACGACTACGACCTGGCCACCCACGAGCTGATCCTGCTCAAGCAGCGGCCCGTCCTGGGTGGTTACGACCCGGCCGACTACGAGCAGTTCCGCGAGTGGGCCACCGCCGAGGACGGTACCCGGGTCCCGATCTCCGTCGTCAAGCGCAAGGACACCGCCAAGCCCGCCCCCACCGTCCTGTACGGCTACGGCAGCTACGAGACCTCCATCGACCCCGGTTTCTCGGTCCCCAGGCTGTCCCTGCTCGACCGGGGCTTCATCTTCGCCGTGGCGCACATCAGGGGCGGCGGCGAAATGGGCCGTCGCTGGTACGAGGAGGGCAAGCTCACCAAGAAGAAGAACACCTTCACCGACTTCGTCGCGGCGGCCAAGCATCTGAAGGCGTCGGGCTGGAGCGAGCGGATCATCGCCAGGGGTGGCTCGGCCGGCGGCCTGCTGATGGGCGCGGTGGCGAACCTGGCGCCGGAGGAGTTCGCGGGTGTGGTGGCCGAGGTGCCGTTCGTCGACGCGCTCAACACGATCCTCGATCCGTCGCTGCCGTTGACCGTGATCGAATGGGACGAGTGGGGCGATCCCCTGCACAACGCCGATGTCTACGCGTACATGAAGAGCTACACACCGTACGAGAACGTGGACGATCGCGCGTACCCGCCGATTCTCGCGATCACCAGCCTGAACGACACCCGGGTGCTCTATCACGAGCCCGCGAAGTGGATCGCTAGGCTGCGGGCCACGGCCGGCGGCGGTCCGTTCCTGCTCAAGACGGAGATGGGCGCGGGACACGGCGGCCGGAGCGGGCGCTATGACGTTTGGCGCGAAGAGGCCTTCGCGCTCTCCTGGATCATCGAGAGAGGCACCTCATGACCTACCAGCCGGACGACGACCGCTACGAGCGCCAGCCGTACAACCGCAGCGGGCGCAGCGGCCTGAAGCTGCCTGCCGTCTCGCTCGGTCTCTGGCACAACTTCGGCGACAACCGGCCGATCGACAACTCGCGGGCGATCCTGCGGCGGGCGTTCGACCTGGGCGTCACGCACTTCGACCTGGCCAACAACTACGGCGTGCCGTACGGCTCGGCGGAGCGCAACTTCGGCGGGATCTTCCGCGAGGACTTCGCCCGCTACCGGGACGAGCTGGTCATCTCCACCAAGGCCGGCTACGACATGTGGCCGGGGCCGTACGGCGAGTGGGGTTCGCGTAAATACGTGCTCGCCAGCCTCGACCAGTCACTGGAGCGGATGGGGCTCGACTACGTCGACATCTTCTACAGCCATCGGCCCGATCCCGAGACGCCGCTGGAGGAGACGATGGGCGCGCTGGACCGGGCGGTGCGCTCGGGCAAGGCCCTGTACGCGGGCATCTCCAACTACTCCGCCGAGCAGACGGCGCAGGCCGCGCGGATCATGCGGGGGCTGGGTACCCCGCTGCTCATCCACCAGCCGTCCTACTCGATGATCAACCGCTGGATCGAGGACGGGCTGCTCGACGTGCTGGAGGAGGCGGGCATGGGGTGCATCGCCTACTCACCGCTGGCCCAGGGGCTGCTGACCGACCGCTACCTCGACGGTGTCCCCGACGACTCGCGGGCGGCGACCAGCCGGTTCCTGAGCACCGACCGGATCGACCGCGACCTGGCGCGTGACCTCAACGAGATCGCCAAGACGCGCGGCCAGTCGCTGGCGCAGATGGCGCTGTCGTGGGCGATCAGGGATCCGCGGGTGACCAGCGTGCTGATCGGCGCGAGCAGCGTGCGGCAGTTGGAGGACAACGTGGCCTGCGTCGACGGCCCGGCGTTCACTCAGGACGAGCTCGACGCCATCGACAAGGTCATAGAGATTCGTGCCGCTGGAGGTAGGTGAAGGCCGCCCAGCCGGGCAGCACCGGCAGCCAGAACGTGAGCAGCCGGTGCAGCAGGACGGCCGATGTGGCCAGCTCGGCGGGCAGCCCGGCCACGGTCAGGCCCAGTGTCAGCGACGCCTCGACCGCGCCCAGGCCACCAGGTGTGGGCGCGGCCGAGCCGATCGCGTTGGCCGTGAGGTAGACGACGGCGACGGCGGTGAAGCTGAGCTCGCCGCCGAAGGCCTCGACGCAGGCGTCGAGGCAGACGACGAACGCGATCGTGATCATCAGGGTGCCGACGCAGGCCTCGATCATCTTTCGCGGCGACTGCAGCACGTCGAGCAGCCTGGGCAGCACGTTGGCGAACAGCTTGTGCATCCGCCCGGTGATGAACCGGCGCAGTGGCGGCACCCCGAACAGCACCACGACCAGCACCGCGACCGACAGCATCACCACGACCAGCCCACGAGACGGGCTGAACGCGGTGGCGGTGTTGGACCCGGTGATGTAGGCGAACAGCAGCAGCAGCGCGATGTGGAAGACCATCATGCTGAGCTGAGAGGCGCCCACGCTGGCCACCGCGAGCGCGGGCGAGATGCCGCGCTTCTGCAGGTAGCGCGTGTTGATCGCGACGCCGCCGACGGCGGCGGGCGTGACGAGCTTGACGAACGAGGCCGCGAACTGGACCAGGACCGTGCGCCAGAGCGGTAGATGCTCGGGTACGAAGCCCCTGAGCATCAGCGCGGCGGCCACGAAACTGACGAATGAGGCGGCCAGCCCCAGCACCGACCAGGCCCAGTTGGCGGTGGTCACCACGTGCACGACGTTGACCCGGCTGAGCTGCGTCAGCAGGAAGTAGGCGGCCACAGTGCTGGCGATCATCGTGACCAGCGTGCGCGGCCGGAACCGCTCCAGCCGGATCTCCTCGACCTTGCCCTGCGGCTTGAGCGCCACGATGTGCTCGCGCAGCTCGGTGAGCACGCCCTTGTCCTTCGACAGCGCCGAGCGGGTCTCGCGGGTGAGGGCGATGCGCTGGAGCAGCGGCATCGCGGCGGCCAGCGCGTCGGGCCCCATGACGGCGGCGGCGGCCCGCACGGAGCGCTCGGCGCCGACGCGCAGCGCCAGATAGGTGAGCAGCTGCGCGACGTCGAGCCGGAGCAGCAGGTCGCCGGCCGCGATCTCGCCGCTGCGGGCGTCGGTCAGCACGACCCGGCCGGCCCGGTCGAGGTGGATGCTGTCGCCGGTCAGCCGCCGGTGGGCGAGCCGCTGGATCTGCAGCAGCGCGACCTGCTCCCAGATCTGGGCGAGCAGGGCGTCGTCGATGTCGGCGTCGGGCACCTCGTCCAGCGGGCGGGTTTCGAGGTGCTCGTAGGCGAGCAGCGCGGCCTCGGTGCCGATCTCGCTGGTGCCGAGCAGGCGCGGTGTGCTCGCGCCCGCGGCCTGCGCGGCGTACGCCATGAGCGCCTCGCGCTCCAGCTCGGCGCGGAGCGATCTGATCGCCCGGCGCCTGGTCTCCGAGTTGAGCCGGATCCGCCGCCAGAGCCGGTACGGCAGGCCGGCGACCTGCCGGTCGCGGTCGAGCACGGTGACATCGAGGCTGCTGCCGTCCTTGAGCCCGATGGCGTAGCGGCGGCTGCCCTGGTGGTCGTCCTCGATGCGGCGGGCCGACTGCGGGGAGAAGGAGAGCTTGCGGAGCGCGGCGACGACCGCGTTGCCGGGCGGCCGGGTGTTGGGGCTGCCCACGCCGTACAGGGTGCCGTAGCCCACGGCCATGCCGACCAGGACGGGCACGATCGCGCCCGGCAGCGTGATCTGCCGGCCGGAGAAGAGCGCGAAGATGTCGAGCGCGATCACCGTCCACATGAGCATGCGCCAGGTGGGACGGCGCGAGATGCGTACGGCGGTGGCGTAGGCGACCACCGAGGTGAGCAGCGTGTTGAGCGGCTCGATGGATCGGCCGCCGGTCAGCAGCATGCGCAGGTCCTCGACGCTGCCGCCGATCAGCCACTGACCGAGCAGGAACGAGCCGACCATGCCGATGATCGCGGCGATCAGGCCCTCGGCCACGCGCAGGCCGTCGCGGTGGAAGACGCGCTCGACGGCGAAGGCCACCGGCACGATGAGCACGGCCGCGCCGCCGAGGAAGGTCGCCACTCGGCTGAGCAGGTCGGGGACGAGGGTGGTGCCTTCTTTGACGTCCGCTTCGAGGCCGTTGAGCGTCTGTTTGGCGACCAGGGCGATGAGGACGACCGCGGCGAGCACGAGCAGCGTGGTGAGGAAGCGCAGCAGGTCGGAGGGCCGGCGCAGGCGCTGGGGCAGCAGCGGCTCGACTACATAGACGTCCGTTTCAGCGCGCGCTTCAGCCACGGCTGGATCCCCCTTCGCGAGGTCCTCCGCGTCATCACGTTCCCTGGTTTCGGCCACCGACAGAGATTCTGCACCTTCCCGACCGACCGTACGATCTTTGGGCCCCTTCAATCCTTCACCCTTGATTTCTACCGCGCGTCGGGGCATGTCGTGGCTTCCCTAATGCCTGGCGGAGCGACACGTAAGCTGTGTCGCATGTCGGGTGAATTGCGAGTTTTGGGGGCATGCCCGCTGGACTGCCCTGATACCTGCTCTTGGATCGTCACGGTCGAAGACGGCAAGGCCGTGAAGATGCGCGGCAACCCGGAGCAGCCGTACACCAGAGGCGCGCTCTGCGTGAAGGTCAACCGATATCTGGAGCATACCCAGGCCGACGACCGCATTCTTTACCCGCTGCGCCGTACCGGGCCCAAGGGGTCGGGCGAGTTCGAGCGCATCACCTGGGAGGAGGCGTTCGACGAGATCACTTTCAGGCTGCGGAACATCATCGACGAGCATGGCGGCGAGGCCATCTGGCCGTACGTGGGCACGGGCTCGCTCGGCTACATCCAGGGCTGCGAAGGCGTCGCCGGGCGCCGCTTCTGGAACATGCTGGGCGCCTCCAAGCACTGGCTGAACATCTGCGCCACGGCCGGCGGCGCCGGGCTGAGCCTGACCAACGGCACACCCGCCGGCATGGACCCCGAGGACCTCGCGCTGTCCCGGCTGATCCTGCTGTGGGGTACGAACACGCTGACCAGCGGGCACCACCTGTGGAAGTTCGTCCAGGACGCCCGTGCGGCCGGCGCGTATGTGGTGGCCATCGACCCGATCCGCACCAGGACCGCCGACCAGGCGGACCGGCACCTGGCGATCCGGCCGGGCACCGACGCCGTGCTCGCGCTGGCCCTGCTGAACGTGGTGCTCGCCGAGGGCGCCCAGGACGAGGAGTTCCTCGCCGAGCACACCCAGGGCTGGGAGTCCTTCCGCGAGGAGATCCTGGCCTACCCCGTCGAGCGGGCCGCCGAGATCACCGGCATCCCGGCCGCCGACATCCGCGAGCTGGGGACGCGGCTCGCGCACACCCGGCCGACCGCGATCCGGACCACGATGGGCATCCAGCGGCACGCGGGCGGCGGCACCACGCTGCGGACGATCGCCGCGATCCCCGGCGTGACCGGCGACTGGCGCCACCCGGGCGGCGGCGTGGCCTACTCCACCAGCGGCCACGTACACGTCGACATCGACAAGCGCGACGACCTGCTGGCCCAGCCGGTCCGCACGCTGACCATGACCCGGCTGGCCTCCGAGCTGGACTCGGTGAAGTGCCTCTGGGTGTACGGCGCCAACCCGGTCGGCTCGACCCCCGACGCCAACAGGATCCGGCGGCAGCTGGCCCGCGAGGACCTGTTCACGGTGGTCATGGAGCAGTTCCCCACCGACACGGTCGACTACGCCGACATCGTGCTCCCCGCGACCATGCAGACCGAGCACATGGATCTGCACGCCGGGTACGGCCACCTCTACCTGCTCTGGAACGAGCCCGCCGTGGCGCCGCCGGGCGAGTGCCTGTCGACCACCGAGACGTTCCGCCGCCTGGCCGCTCACATGGGCATGACGGAGCCGTCGCTGTACGACTCCGATCTTGAACTGGCCGAGCAACTGCTGAGCAGCGGCCACCCGTCGCTGGAGGGCGTCACGCTGGACCGGCTGCGCAAGGAGGGATGGGTGCGGATGAACTATCCCCAGCCGTTCACCCCCTTCGCCGACGGCTTCCCCACCGCCTCGGGCCGGCTCCGCTTCCCGCCGCGTGGCAAGGCGTACGTCCCACCCCATTCCCTGCGTACGGCCGACGGCTCGCCGTACCCGCTGACCCTGGTGACACCGGCGGCGCACACCTTCCTCAACACGATCTTCGGCAACAACCCGGAGCTCAGGCGCCGGGCCAAGGAGCCCGTGGTGCTGGTCAACCCGGCCGACGCCGAGGCGCGCGGGCTGGTGAGCGGGCAGCGGGTGCGGGTGCACAACGCGAGCGGCGAGTTCCTGGCCGACGTCGAGGTGAGCGACCGGGTGGCGCGCGGCGTGGTGGCCTCGCCCAAGGGCCGCTGGCCCAAGCACAGCCCCGGCGGCGCGAACGCCAACGCGGTCGTGGCCGAACGCGACGCCGACATGGGCAGGGGCCCCGCCTACCATGACAACCTGGTCGAGGTCAGCCCTTGTGCCGATCTATGAAGGCGATGATCCGGTCGAGCACCTCGGGGCCGTGAGGGCTGCCGAACAGCGCTGAGGCGTGCAGGCTCTCGCCCTTGATGACGTGGAGCTCGTTGTCGGGGGCTTTGGTGGCGGCGTCATGGGTGCGCTGGAGGTCCTTGGCGCCGCCGTACGCGTCGTTCTCGCTGCCGATCTGGAGCAGCGGGACCGTCAGCTTGGCCGCCTCGTCCTCGGCGACCGCGCCGGACAGGGCGACGACCCCGGCCATCCGGGAGCCCAGCCGCTCGGCCGCCGGGACGGAGGCGGTCGCGCCTATGGAGCCGCCGACCAGGAACAGCCGCCGCACGCCCTTCTCCTTGGACAGCCGCTTGGCCATGGCGACCGCCACCTCGTCGGGGTATTCGCTGCTCTTCCTGGCGTACAGCAGGACGCGGTAACCAGCCGCGACCAGGCGGTCGGAGAGTGGGCGCCAGGTGCAGACGTTGCCGTTGCGCTCGTACGTGATCACCACGCCGACCGCGCCCTTGCCGGTGATGACGCCGGGCAGGTCATCGCCGTAAGTGAAGATCTTGCCGTCGGCGGTGGTGAAGCAGCCGGAGACGTTGGGGCCCGTGACCTTCTGCGCCGGTGTGGGCGTGTTGGGCGTGTTGGGCGTGTTGGGCGTGTTCCGAAGCGTGGGCCTGCTTTGAAGCGGGGTGGCGGGCGCGGTCATGGGGCTGACCGGGCCTCCGCAGCCGGCCAGTACCAGAACAAGCCCGATCGAGCCGATGATCGCGCGCATCGCCACCCCTTCTCCACACTATGTCTGAAGTGACATAGTCGATGGGGACAATACCCTTGGCGGCACCATGACCTCAACGCTGGGATTCGCGGTCCTCGCCGTGCTGGCACGCGGCGACCGCACCGGATACGACATCGCCGCGGCCATGCGGCGGCCCATCGGCTTCTTCTGGACCGCCGGGCACAGCCAGATCCACGCCGAGCTGCAGAAGCTGCTGGCCGCCGGCCTGGTCGGCTACGAGGCCGAGCACGGGCCGGGGCCGCAGGACAAGAAGGTCTACCACCTGACGGACGAGGGCTCCGCGGAGCTGCGCGCGTGGGTGACCCGGCCGCCGAAGGAGCGACCGGAGCGGGACGAGCTGGTGCTCAAGACGTACGCGGCGTGGCTGGCCGAGGCGGGGCTGGTCAGGAGGATGTTCGCCGACCAACTGGCCGCGCACGAGGCGCGGCTGGCCGAGTACGAACGGGAGGAGGCGGCGTTCGGCGGCCCACCCTCGTTCGGCGATCCGCGCTTCGGCAACTACGCGACGCTGCGGTGCGGCCTGGGGTATGAGCGGCACCGCGCCGAGTGGTGCAGATGGATGATCGACCAGCTCGGCGACGGCTCGTAGCCCCCGCAGAGGCGGCTCAGCTCAGCGACAGCTTGTAGCCCTCGTGTGAGGCACTGAAGCCGAGCGAGTCGTAGAACCGGTGCGCGTCGGTGCGTGACTTGTCCGAGGTGAGCTGGACGATCGCGCAGCCCCGAGCCCGCGCCCGGTCGATCGCCCACCGCATCATCTCGCGACCCAAACCCTGGCCCCTGGTGGAGGCGTCGACCCTGACAGCCTCGATCTGACAGCGCTCGGCCCCGAGCCGTGAGAGTCCGGCCAGGTAGGTGAGCTGCATCGTGCCCAGGACCTTGCCCTCGCGCTCAGCGACAATCAGCTCGTCGTAGGGGTTGGCGTCGATCCGGGCGAAGGCCGCCAGATACCGCTCGTCGGCCGGATCTCCCTCGCGCTTGGCGCCGAGCGGGTCGTCGGCGAGCATCGCCACGACGGCGGGCACGTCGTTGGCACGGGCCGGGCGGAAAATCCAGGTTTCATCCATGCCCGAATCATGCCCGACATGTCAGGGAGGGCTCAGGGTAGGTCCCCGATGCGGTAAGGGGGTGTCGAAAGGCACTGTGGGGACATGAACGAAATCAGTCGACGCGATGAGGTCTCGCTGTCCGGCGCCGCTCTGCGTGGCGCCCCTTGGAAGGCCGCAGCCGTCAGCGGTGGCGCGACGGCCGCGGCCAGCTTCGGGCTGGGTGTGCTGCTGCCCGGCTCCGCCGACCTCGTATGGGCGCTCGGCCTGGGGATCAGCGTGTTCGCGCTGGTCGCCGCCATCGGCGCGGTGTCCAAGCCGAACGAGGGCGACCGGGTCACCCGCCAGGCGCGCCTGTGGGCGCTGAAGCACCCGTGGAGATTCGCGCTGCTGCCAGCCGCCATCACGGCGATCCTGGACTACCCGGTGCAGCTCGTACTCGACGGGGAGGGGGTGTTCGGCTCGGCGTTCCATTCGGTCTGGCATGGCGCCCTGGTCTATGTGATCGCCGGCGTCCTGACGCTCACGAGGCAGGGACGAGCGCGATCTTCCCAGTGACCCGGCGGTTGATCAGGTCGTCCATGGCCCGCCCGGCCTCCCGAGAGAACATCATTCGGACAAGCTGGTCAGTCCCACCAGATCGTGGTCCAGCGCTCCCGTGGGAGCGGCCACATGCCCAGCTCCAGGGCTGTCGCGCCGACCTCCGCCGAGCGCGCGGGGTCGAGGCAGGCGCGCTGGCAGACGCTGTCGGCCAGGTCCTCCAGGGAGTTGAACCGGTCCAGCGGCGCCTCGCGCTCCTCGACCCGTACGGCGAAGCCGAGCGCGGCCGCCAGGGCCACGCAGTCCTCGGCGACCGGCCGGACCGGGCGGTCCACGTTGTGGAAGTGCTGCCACAGCGGGGCCATCCAGCTCATGGGGTGGCGGTGCGGGAGCTCGATGACGACGCGGCGCCTGGCGTGGGCGTTCAGCGCGCGAAGGAAGTCGGCCAGGTCGGGCACGTTGTAGATGACGTGGGCGCAGACCACCACGTCGGCGACCGGCACCTGCCCCACCACGTCGGGCCAGCGGCCTTCGATCGCGGTGAGCGGGACGCCGAGCTTGTCCGCCCTGAGAGCGAGCTCGTCGAGCATCGCGGCGGAGGTGTCGACCGCGTACAGCATGGAGAGCCGGTCGTGCAGCGGCAGCGACGCGGCTCCGGTGCCCGCGCCGACGTCGAGCAGCGTGGCGCCCTCGTCCAGCGCCTCCCTGAGATGCGTCGAGGTCGGCCCGTCGTCGGGCTCGGCGAGGGCCCTGTCGGTGCGCGTGGCGAAGCGCTCCGGGGAGTGGCCCCACGGATCGACCGGCGCCTTGGCCATGATCTCGGCGGGGATGGCCCAGGAGTCCAGTCGTTCTCGCCACCGGGTGGCGAGTTCTTCGGCGTCCATGGAGATGAGCATGCCACGCATATTCATGGTTACTCGCGGGTAGCATTTCGAGTAAGGTTACTGGCCAGTACATAACGCCCCCGGTTCAAGGAGATCGACACTCATGGGCCACTACAAGAGCAACGTCCGTGACCTGGAGTTCAACCTCTTCGAGGTGTTCGGGCGACGCGAGATCCTCGGCACCGGGCCGTATGCCGACATCGACGAATCGGTCGCCCGCGGCATTCTGGAAGAGGTCAACAGACTGGCCACCGGTGTGCTCGCCGACTCGTTCGAGGAGGGCGACCGCCACCCGCCGGTCTTCGACGCCGCCACGAGCTCGGTCACCGTGCCGGAGGGTGTCAAGAAGTCGTACCGGGCGCTGGTCGGGGGTGGCTGGGCGCATCTCGATCTGCCGCGCGAGCTGGGCGGGCCCGGCATCCCCCGGAGCCTGGCCTGGGCCACCGCCGAGATGGTCCTCGGCGCGAACCCGGCCCTCTACATGTACGCCGCCGGACCCAACTTCGCCTACACGCTCTGGCAGGTCGGCACCGACGAGCAGAAGCGCTTCGCCGAGCTGGCCATCGAGCGCGACTGGGGCGCCACCATGGTGCTGACCGAGCCCGACGCGGGCTCCGACGTCGGCGCGGGCCGGGCCAAGGCGATCCGGCAGCCCGACGGGACCTGGCACATCGAGGGCGTCAAGCGCTTCATCACCAGCGCCGAGCACGACATGTCCGAGAACATCTTCCACCTGGTGCTGGCCCGCCCCGAGGGGCACGGACCCGGCACCAAGGGCCTGTCGATGTTCCTGGTGCCCAAGTTCCACGTGGACCTGGAGACGGGTGAGCTGGGCGAGCGCAACGGCGCCTACGTCACCAATGTGGAGAAGAAGATGGGCCTGAAGGTCTCCACGACCTGCGAGCTCACCTTCGGCGACAAGCACCCGGCCATCGGCTGGCTGGTCGGCGACGTGCACGAGGGCATCAGGCAGATGTTCATGGTGATCGAGCACGCCCGCATGATGGTCGGCACCAAGGCCATCGCCACGCTCTCCACCGGCTACCTGAACGCCCTGGAGTACGCCAAGAGCCGCGCCCAGGGCGCCGATCTGACCCGGATGGCCGACAAGGCCGCGCCCCGGGTGCCGATCACGAACCACCCGGACGTACGCCGCGAGCTGATGCTGCAGAAGTCGTACGTCGAGGGCATGCGCGCGCTGGTGCTCTACACGGCCACGTTCCAGGACGCCATCCAGATGGACCCTGACGACCGGCACGCGCGCGACATGAACGACCTGCTGCTGCCCCTGGTCAAGGGGGTCGGCTCCGAGCGCTCGTACGAGCTGCTCGCCCGGTCCCTGCAGACGCTCGGCGGCTCGGGCTACCTGCAGGACTACCCGATCGAGCAGTACATCCGCGACGCCAAGATCGACTCCCTGTACGAGGGCACCACCGCGATCCAGGGCCTGGACCTGTTCTTCCGCAAGATCCTGCGCAACCAGGGCGCCGCGATCGGCTCGCTGCTGGCCGAGATCAACGCCTTCGCCTCCTCCGACGCCGGCAACGGCCGCCTCAAGGAGGAGCGCAAGCTGCTCGCCGAGGCCGCCGCCGACATCAAGGCCATGGGCGACACGATGGCCGGCTGGGCACTGGGCGCGCTGGAGACGCCGAGCGAGGTCTACAAGGTCGGGCTCAACACGACCAGGTTGCTGCTGGGCCTGGGCGACCTGGTGATCGGCTGGCTGCTGCTGCGCCAGGCCGAGATCGCGCTGGCCCGGCTCGCCGACGGCGAGGACGCCTTCTACCAGGGCAAGGTCGCCGCCGCCTCGTTCTTCGCGACGACCGTGCTGCCCCGCCTGGCCGCCGAACGCCGGGTGCTCACCGCCACCGGCCAGGACCTGATGGACCTGCCGGAGGACGCCTTCTAGACCCGCCGCTGGATCCGCCTCCCGCTGAACGCCCGCTCCGCTGTGGAGCGGGCGTTCTGCTGCGAAACGCACAATCTGTACGGCCCACACGCGGTACGTTCACGACATGAGTGCCTCTCACCACGACGACCAGCCTCTGCAGCTACCCCGTTTGGAAGAGGTCTCGTCAGGCGTTTATGCCTACATCCAGCCGGACGGGAGCTGGTGGATCAACAACACGGGCTTCCTGGCCGGGCGGCGCGGGGTGATCTCTATCGATGCCTGCTCGACCGAGCGGCGCACGCGGACTTACCGGCGGGCCATCGCCGAGGTCACCGCCCGCCCGATCACCACGCTGATCAACACCCATCACCACGGCGACCACACATTCGGCAACTACCTCTTCCCCGAGGCCACCATCGTCGCCCACGAGCGGACCCGCGAGCTGATCATGGCCGAGGGCATCCCCGAGTATCGGACGTTCGCCTGGTCACCGGACGTGGAGTGGGGCCATCTGGAGGCGACGCCGCCGTTCCTCACCTACAGCGACCGGGTCACGGTCTACTCCGACGACCTGCGCTGCGAGGTGCGGCACGTCGGCTTCGCCGCGCACACGACCAACGACTCCTATGTCTGGATCCCGGAGCGGCGGCTGCTGTTCGCGGGCGACCTGGCCTTCAACGGCGGTACGCCGTTCGTGCTGATGGGCTCGGTGACGGGCGGGATCGAGGCGCTCGACCAGCTCAAGGAGCTGGGCGCGGAGACGGTCGTACCAGGGCACGGCGACGTGTGCGGGCCCGAGGTCTTCGACCGGGTGCGGGGCTACCTGGAGTTCGTGCTGGCGACCGCCGAACGCGGCCGGGCGGCGGGGCTGGCCCCGCTGGAGGCGGCCCGCGAGACCGATCTGGGCGAGTGGGGCGAGCTGCTCGACGCCGAGCGCATCGTCGGCAACCTGCACCGCGCCTACGCCGAGCTGGACGGACTGCCCCGGGGCGGCCAGATCGACCCTGTCGCCGCCCTCGGCGACATGATCACGTTCAATGGCGGGAAGCCACTGTCTTGTCTCGCCTGAGTGTGATCACCCATACCCGGGTATGACCGAGGACGTACGCGTTCTTTGCCGTCCTGGAGGTCGTCATGGGTGTCGGGGTCAGCATCTTCTTCCTCACGCTCGGCGCCATCCTGCGATTCGCCATCGAGCCGGACGTGTTCGGCCAGAGCGTGCACATGGACACGATCGGCGTCATCTTCATGATCGTCGGCGGCGTGGGCGTGGTTCTGAGCATCGTGCTGGCCCCCCGGCGGGGCCGCACCTCTGACAACCAGCTGATGCACCGCGAGAACAACCCGCCGGAAATCTAGGTCGCCCCCGCCACATGCGACGTCAGGTGGTGGGTGCGGCGGCGATGGTGGCCTTGAGGGCGGCATCGAGCGGGGTCGCGGTCATGCCGAAGGTGTTCTCGAACGCCGAGGAGTCGACGACGAAGGGGCGGTCGAACTGGTAGCGCGTCTCTTTCAGCTCACGGATGACGGGGTTGATCAGCTCGAGTGCGAGCAGGATCGGCGCCGGGGGGCGGTTGAGGCGCGGTGCGGGCGCTCCGGCGAGTTCGCACAGCCGCCCTGCCAGTGCGCGGGCCGATAGCGCCGGGTTGGTGGGAGTGTGCCAGGCACGACCCCAGGCGCGCTCGTCGGTGGCGGCGATGGCCATCGCGGCGGCCACGTCGGGCAGGTAGGTCCACGAGTGGGGCTGGTCGGGGTCGCCGAGGAAGGAGGTGCTCTTGCCGGCGAGCAGCGAAGGCACGAAGCGGGTGCCGACGGGGGTCTGGTCGCTGGCGCCCGGGCCGAAGTAGTCGGAACTGCGGATCTCGGTGACGCGGGCACGGCCGGCCTGATGCGCGGCCAGCGCGTCGGTCCACATCTTTACGCGGACACGGCCCTTGACGCCGGAGGCGGCGAGGGGGAGATCCTCGACCATCGGCGTGGTCACGGGTCCATAGGCGTAGAGGTTGCCGGCGGTGACGAGCACCGCGCCGGTGGCCTCGGCGGCGGCCAGCAACGCGGAAGCCAGCGGCGGCCAGTCCTGGGCCCAGCGGGGGTAGGCGGGACCCGCGCAGTTGTGGAGGGCGTCAGCGCCCTTGACGATCCGGACGAGCCGGTCGCGGTCGGTGAGATCGGCCGCGATGGCCTCGACGCCGGCCGGGCCTTTGCCTGACCTGGTGATCACGACTACCTGGTGCCCCTGGGCGAGCAGGTGCCCAGCAAGGTGCTGGCCGACTTGTCCCGCTCCTGCGATGACGTGCTTGCCCATGATGTCCTCCACTTGATGCGCCGCTCTCTTACGAGAGCAATGCTCTCTCAAGATGGCATCAACGTCAAGAGCAGTGCTCTCATTTCAGGTCGTCGATCTAATCGAGTACCGACGCTCCTGCGGAACAGCAGGTCGCGATCTTGGGTGCGGCCGCGGTGCACAGGCGTTTGGGTTCCTCGGCAATCTGATTGGAAGGGTCTCCCGGGAGCGGGTAATCACAGGTGTCCCTGTTCCTCGGCAAGGGAGACCCTTGCATGATCACATCTCCTGACGGAGCCGTGGCCGATCCCGAGCGGTTCGCCACGGTCTTCGACGCGCACTTCGAGGAGATACGGCGCTACATCGGCCGCCGCCTCGACCTCGACATCGCCGAGGACCTCGCCGCCGAGACCTTCCTCGCCGCGTTCCGCCATCGCGACAGCTTCGACGCCGCCAAGGGCGGCATCAGGCCATGGCTGTACGGCATCGCCACCAATCTCATCGGCAAGCATCGGCGGGCCGAGATGCGGCGCTACCGGGCATTGGCCAGATCCGGACCCCCGCCCGACGACGGCGGCCACGACCAGCGGGTCGTGGACCGGGTCGCCGCCGGGGTCACCGTCCAGAAGCTCTCGGCCGCGCTGGCCGGGCTGTCGCGCGGTGAGCGCGATGTGCTGCTGCTCGTCGCCTACGGCGAGCTGACCTACGACGACGTGGCCGCGGCGCTCGGCATCGCCAACGGCACCGTCGCCTCCCGGTTGAGCCGGGCCAGAAACAAGCTGCGTGACGCGCTGGGAGTTGAGGTCTGATGAAGGAGTTCCAGGTCATCGACGATGTGATGCCGGACGTGCCGCCCGCCGATCCGGCCAGGACGATGGGGATCCGGGAGCAGCTCATGGATCGCCCCTCGCGCCGCCGGCTGCCCGGCTGGTCCCGGGTGACGCTCGCGGCGGCGGCCGTGACCCTGGTGCTGGTCAGCGGGTTCGTGGTGGTGCCGAGGCTGGGCGGGAGCGAAGTCGACACGACCGCCACCTCGAACGTGCCCGCGGTGCTCGCGGCCGCGGCGGACCGGCTGGCCGCGCAGCCCCCGGGCACGGGCGCCTGGTGGCGGCGGGAACTGCGGCAGGTGTCGCGGAGCAGCACCAAGGTCAAGTCCGCCTTCATCGTCGAGCAGCGGACCAGCGAGGTGCTGTGGGTGAATCGGAGAGGGGAGAAGCGAACCGAGTGGAAGGCCGTGACCTCCGTGCCGTTCACCCCGGCCGACAAGCGGGCGTGGAAGGCCGCCGGCTCGCCGCGGCTGTGCGAATCCAAGAGCGGGTGCACGATCGGCAGGGTCTTCTTCGTCCCTGTGGACACGGAAAAGCTGCCGCCCGTGGCGCAACTGCCGACCGATGCCAAGGCGCTCAAGGCCGAGCTGCTGAAGCAGTATCCCGCGGGCACCGACAACCAGGAGGGCTGGCTCTGGACGGCGGGCAGGTGGCTGCTCCTCGACGCTCCGAGCACTCCGGGCACGCGGGCGGCGGTCTATCGGATGCTCGCCGGGCTGCCGCACGTGAAGGTGGCCGACAAGGTCAAGGACGACGAAGGACGCGAGGGGGTCGCGCTGCTTCTCGGCGACCCTCTGCAGCAGCAGATCATCATCGACCGGGACAGCGGTGATCTGCTGGCCGTGCAGAGCGAGCTGATCCGGTCGGACGCGAAGAAGGCCTGGTTCCCGGTCGGCCGGCCGTTCGAGTCGTTGCTGGTCGAGCGGCTGGGGTGGACCGACGAGCAGCCTACAAAGAGAGCTGAACGGCAGCCCGGCTCGCGATGATGGGCTTGATGTGTTCCGCGATCACCTTCTGGTGCTGAGGGTGATCGCGGTACACCAGGTAGTCGTCGACGTTGTCGAAGTCGGCGACCACCCCGAACTCGTGGTTGCCCTGGTTGATGCCCGCGTCGGCCGTCGCCGTGTACGCGCGGATCTCCGGGATGATCCCCGGCAGTTTCCGCAACTCGGTGGCCACCGTGGCCTTCTGCTCCTCGGTGGCGTCCTCGGTCCAGGTGAACAGCACGACGTGGCGAATCATGAGGTCAGCCTATCGAGATCCGATCGGCGTTCGGGCCACCGTTGGCCGTGGTGGCGGTGGCCCTGATCTTGTTGGCTCCTTGCGCGAGGGTGACGGTGAGGGTGGAGGTCTGCCAGGTGTCCCAGTCGCCTGTGCCGTTGAAGTCGCGGGTCACGGCGGCGCCACCGTTGACCGTGATGGACATCGGCCGGTTCACCGTGGTGCCGTTGGCGTAGCGCAGCTCCAGAGTGACCGCTCCCGCCACGGGGGCGTTGACCGTCCACTCCACGTAGCTGCCGGTCAGGTTGTCGTAGTTCACGAACCCGGTGCCGGTGTAGCCGTCGTGGTTCGACTCCACCACGCCCTGGGAGATCGTCGCGTCCTCGGCCTGGTAGACGACCGGGCCGCTGCCGGTGGTCTCGGTGACCGCGTTCGAGGCGTCCGAGGTGTTGCCGGCCGCGTCGCGGGCCTTGACCGTGAACGTGTACGACGTGGCGGCCGTCAGGCCCGAGACCGTCGCCGTCGTGCCGGTGACCGTGGTGGCCAGGGTCGTGCCGTTGTAGACGTCGTAGCCGGTCACCCCGGTGTTGTCGGTGGAGGTGTCCCAGGCCAGCGAGACGCTGGTGGACGTCTTGGCGGTGGTGTGGAGGTTGCCCGGCACGCTGGGCTGCTCGGTGTCGGGCGGGCCGGACTGACCGGCCGGGACGGTGAGCGTCCCGGTGTTCCAGCCGGCGACCCTGACACTCGCCGCTCCGCTCAGGTCCGAGGCGCGGTACGTGGCGGTCAACGTCTTGGACTCGCCCGGCCAGAGGCTGATGGCGTTGTCCGACCACTGGATCGGCAGCACCGGCTTGCCGGCCGCGTCCACGACGTGCGCGTCGAGCATGAACGCGGGGATCGCGCCCGTGCCGGTGTTCTTGATCGTCACACTCACGTTCCCGGGGGACGGCGAGGTGGCGGTGGCGGTGATCGGGGCCTGGGCCAGGCTGTTGAGCCCGGTCAGGTTGGCGTAGCCGGTGGTCGGCACGTAGTACCAGTCGTTGTTGTCCCAGTCGATGACGTCGCTCGCGGTGGACAGGGCATAGACGTTGCGGTCGATCTCCTCGCCGCCCCGCAGCAGGCTCAGCCGGACGAGGTAGGTCGTGGACAGGCCGCTGATCGACGGGACGGTGACCGCGGTGGCCTTACCGCCGTCGGCGGGGGCGGTGACGGTGGCCGTGTTGGTGTACTTCGAGGTGCCGTCCATGTTGAACACGTCGGTCTTGACCGTCAGGCCCGAGGCGGCCGAGGTGCCCGAGTTGACCACGACTACGGACTTGTTGTCGTAGGAGTACTGCACGTGCAGCGGCGTGTTCGCCTCACGCGCGCCCCAGTAGGAGCCGCCCTGGTCGAGGTAGTAGTCGAACAGCTGCCAGTGCAGCGAGGACCAGCCGCTGTTGAGCATCCAGTAGATGACGCCGGTCGAGGGGTTGCTGGAATCGGTGAAGTTACGGCCGTACGCCTCGAACTGCGCGCGGACCGCCTCGTACTGGGCGAGCTGCGCCTTCTTCACGTAGTCGGTCAGGCTGGACGGCACGCCGTACCGGCCCCTGAGGGCGTTGTGGTAGATCGTCAGGTTGTTGAACGTGCTCGACGGGGAGCGGTGATACTGCGTCGCGCTCGGGCTCTGCCACAGCGAGTTGATCTGCGCGGTGGTCATCATCCGCTTCAGCGAGTCGAGCGTCGGCACGTCCGGGCCCGCGCTGGTCTCGGAGTTGAAGCCGAACGCGCCGCCTTCGCGCTTGTTGTACCAGTAGTTCGGCGGCACCCATTCGTACGGGCCGGGCATCTTCAGGCCGGAGTTGCCCAGTTGCGGGCTGGACTTGTCCGAGGCCACGGAGACGATCGGCAGCGGCCACTCGGCGGCCGTCAGGGCGTCGAGGTAGTTGGTCTCCTTCTGGGCCGTCGGCGGGTTGTCGGAGCCGATCAGGAACGAGATCACGCTGGGGTGATTGCGCAGCCGGGTGGCCTCCGCCTGCATCGACGCCTTGGCGATGGGATAGTCGGCCGTGGCGAACGAGCCCTCCCACTTGTTGCAGCACTCCCAGCCGGGCATGGTCAGGATGCCGTACTTGTCGGCCAGGTCGTAGAGCTCGTCGGTGTCCAGGTGGCCCTCGACGCGGATGGTGTTCAGGCCGAGGTCCTTGACGTAGCGGATCTTGTCTTCGAGGTAGCGCAGGTCCTTGCGCAGGAAGATGTCCGGCGACCAGCCGCCGCCCCTGATCAGGATCGACCGGCCGTTGATCTTGTAGAAGCGGCGGCCGCTGGCGTTCTTGCCCGACTCCACCTTGCGGACGCCGAAGCGCTGGGTCAGCGAGTCGCTCAGCGCGCCGCCGACGGTCGCGGTGAGGTTGAGGTCGTAGAGGGGCTGGGCGCCCATCTGGTACGGCCACCAGACCTGCGGGTTGTTCAGTGTCTGGGAGAAGGTGATCCGTTTCGTCTCGTTCGCGGCTAACGAGACGTTCTGGGAGAAGGTGAGCGAGCCGATCGTGCCGCTGACCGTGGTGGTCACCGCGCTGCCGGTGCCGTTGCGTACATCGGCCTTGATCGTCAGGTCGGCGCGGTCGAGCGCCGGGACGGCCAGGTTGGTGATCACGTGCGCGTCGCGCAGGGAGACGTCGGCACTACGCCTGATCAGCACGTCGCGGAAGATGCCCGTGTTGTCGTCGCGCGGGACCTGCACCCAGTCGATCCAGCCGATCGTCAGGTGGTTGTTGGGATTGTTGGCGTTGACGCGGAAGGCCACCGAATTGGCGCCCGGGTGGACCAGCGCGGTGATGTCGCGCTCGTTCCGGGTGTAGGCGCCGGCGATCTGGGCGGCCGTGGCCACCTGGCTGCCGTTGACCCACACGTCGGCGCTCGACATCACCCCGCTGATGTCGAGGAACGTGCGTAACCCGGTCTCCGAGCCGAGCGTGAAGTCCGAGCGGTACCACCAGGGCACGTCGAAGTCGGCGGTCGGGATCGACTGCATGTTCGTGGAGAAGAACGGGTCGGAGTAGACGTTGTTCTCCAGCAACCCGGCCAGGACGGTCGAGCGCGGGCCGACCGGATACCAGCCGGAAGCCGTGTAGCCGGGAGTGGAGATCGCGGCGCCGGAGTCCGACACCTTGGCGGATGACTGGATCTTGTAGCCGGAGAGAGCTGTCGAGGAGGCCGTCGCCGCCGGGGCGGCCAGGGCGACACCTCCAGCGCTGACCAGCAACGTGCAGGTCCAGAGCAGGATGAGGATGAGCCGGGAGCGCGCCATGGGTCCTCGCAAGGCCGATGGAGTTTGTTAATAAACCTTCTTAACAACTAAACGCGATCTCGTAAATGCCCAAATTTCTGGACATCGTGGAGTCGGCTGGTTATTCTCAAGTCGAGATTTACTCAGTTTGAGAAGGACTTATGATGGAAGAGTTCCTGGCCGGCTACGACCCGCGGCGCTACCCACCGGTCGCGGTGACGGTCGACGTGGTGGCGCTGACCATCCGCGATCGGCGGCTGCACGTCCTGATCGTGGAGCGCGGCGTCGAGCCGTACGAGGGCGCCTGGGCGCTGCCCGGCGGCTTCATCAAGCCCGACGAGGACCTCGCGGGGGCGGCGGTGCGCGAGCTGGCCGAGGAGACCGGGCTGGACACCGCGCCCGCGCACATCGAGCAGCTGGCCAGTTACGGCGGCCCCGGCCGGGACCCGCGGATGCGGGTGGTGTCGATCTCGTACCTGGCCTTCGCCCCCGACCTGCCCGATCCCCGGGCGGGCACCGACGCGGCGGCGGCCGTGTGGCATCCGGTCGACGACGTGCCCCGGCTGGCCTTCGACCATCAGCGCATCCTGGCCGACGGCGTGGAGCGGGCCCGGTCGAAGCTGGAGTACACCCCGCTGGCCACGGCGTTCGCGGGCGACACGTTCACGATCTCCGACCTGCGGCTGATCTACGAGAGCGTCTGGGGCACGCCACTGCACGCGGGCAACTTCCACCGGAAGGTGCTGTCGGTGCCCGGGTTCGTGGAGGGCACCGGCGAGACCACGCAGACCGGCGGGCCCAGGGGCGGGCCGCGGGCCAAGCTGTACCGCGCGGGCGACGCCCGGCTGCTGCACCCCGCCCTGCTGCGGCCCTCGCGAGAGGAGGAGATCCGGTGAACGCAGAGGAGGCCGCGTCGATCGTCACAGGGGCGCGTTCGGCCGCCGACCTCTTCACGGGCGACTCCCCCGCGCGGGTCTACCGGCGCTATGCCCGGTTACTCCACCCGGACATGTCTCCGGGTACCGCTGAGGCGTTCGCCAGACTGGCCGAGTTGTGGTCCGACTTCAACCGGGGCCGGCGGGTCGGGCCGTACCGGATCGGGCCGCCGCTGCATCGGGGCGGCACCGCCGTCCTGTATCCGGCGGACGGCGACGTGCTGCTCAAGCTGCCGCGCGACCCGGCCGACAACCACCTGCTGGTGCGGGAGGCCGCCGCGCTCACGCGAATCGCCTCGGAGGCGGACCCGCGCTTCCTGCCGTACGTCCCCCGCCTTATCTCGAAATTTCGGCATAAAGCCGGGCGGGCCGTCCGGCAGGCGAACGTCCTCAGCCGGGCACCCGGCGGCTTCGTCCCCCTGACCCGGATCGGCACCGGCCTCGACCCCCGGGACGTGGCCTGGATCTGGCGGCGGCTGCTGGTGGCCACCGGCCTGGCGCACCGGGCCGGCGTCACGCACGGCGCCGTGCTCCCCCGCCACGTACTCGTCCACCCCCTCGACCACGGGCTCGTCCTCGTCGACTGGTGCCGGTCACAGCTCTCCGAGGCGTCGGACGACGTACTGGGCGTCACCCGCTGCGTCGCCGGACTGCTCGGCGAGCACCCCCGCACGATGCGCGCCTTCGTCCGCGGCTGCCTGCTGCGCCCGCCCTCCGACGCGTGGGCGCTGCTCGGCGAGCTCGACGAGCTCCTCGAAGACCTTTACGGGCCGCGTACCTACCGGCCCCTTCACCTCTAGGGAGAACATCATGGGCAGCGGAATCTGGTCCACCGACGTCTACAGCTCGGCCGCCCGCTACCGGGCCGCCACCGGCGCCAGCGCCTTCGCCTACAGCGACGGCGGCGCCTCCACCACCCACCCCGACCTCGACCCGTTCGGCATCACGCGGGAGAGCCGCGACTCCGACGAGCACCCGGACTCGCTGGCCGTCGCCGTGCTCTTCGACGTGACCGGCTCGATGGGCCACGTGCCGCGCACGCTGCAGGCCAAGCTGCCCGACCTGCTCGGGCTGCTGCTGCGCAAGGGGTACGCCGCCGACCCGCAGATCATGTTCGGCGCCATCGGCGACGCGACCTGCGACCGGGCGCCGCTCCAGGTCGGGCAGTTCGAGTCCGACAACCGCATGGACGAGCAGCTCGGCCAGATCCTGCTGGAGGGCGGGGGCGGCGGGCAGATGTCCGAGTCGTACGAGCTGGCCATGTACTTCATGGCCAGGCACACCTCGATCGACTGCTACGACAAGCGCGGCAAGCGGGGATACCTGTTCATCATCGGCGACGAGCTGCCCTATCCGCGGGTCAGCGGCAAGGCCGTCGCCAAGCTGATCGGCGGCCCGCGCGGGCGCGACATCGACGTAGCCGCGATGGTCGCCGAGCTGACCGAGAAGTACGACGTCTACTACATCCTGCCCGCCGGCTCCAGCTACGCCGGCGACGCGCGGGTGCTGAAAGTCTGGCGCGACCTGCTCGGCCAGAACGTGCTGGAGCTCGACGACCTCGACGCGGTCTGCGAGACGATCGCGCTCACGATCGGGCTCGGCGAGGACGCCATCGGTCTCGACGAAGGCCTCGACGACCTGGCCGGGCTCGGCTCCGCCGCGGGCGCCTCGGTGTCGAGGGCGCTGGCCAAGCTGGACCGCGGCTCACTCGTGGTGTCGGAGCCGCTCGACGGGCTCGACTCGTGATCGAACACGTCATCGTCGCCGACCTCGGGTACGGCGACGCGGGCAAGGGCACCGTCGTGGACTGGCTCTGCGCCACCCGGCCGGTCCACACGGTGGTCCGCTTCAACGGCGGCGCCCAGGCGGCGCACAACGTGGTGCTGCCGGACGGGCGGCACCACACGTTCGCGCAGTTCGGCTCAGGGACGCTGCGGGGGGTGCCGACGCATCTGTCGAGGTTCGTGGTGGTCGATCCCCTGGCGCTCGCCGCCGAGGCCGCCCATCTGGAACGACTCGGCGTGCCGGATCCGTTCGGGCTGATCACGGTCCACCGGGACTGCCTGCTGGCCACGCCATACCACGTCGAGGCGGGCCGGCGGCGCGAGCTGGCGCGGGGGGCGGAGCGGCACGGGTCGTGCGGGATGGGCGTCGGCGAGGCGATGGCGTACTCGCTGTCGCACGGCTCGCTCGCCCCGCGCGCGGGCGACTCCCCCGCGACGCTGACCCGCAAGCTCGGCCTGCTGCGGGAGACGCTGGGGGTGGAGGGGCCGCCGGTGGCGGACTGCGTGGCGGCCTATCGGGCGTTCGCGTCGCGGGTGCGGCTGGTGGACTCCACCGATGAGCTGCTCAGGCGGGGGCCGGTGGTGTTCGAGGGGGCTCAGGGGGTGTTGCTGGACGAGAACCACGGGTTCGACCCGTACACGACCTGGAGCACCACGACCTTCGCGAACGCGCTGGAGCTGCTCGGCGGGGCCGGGGCGCTGCGGCTGGGCGTGCTGCGGACCTACACTCCCCGGCACGGGCCGGGGCCGCTGGTCACCGAGGATCCCACGCTGGAGCTGCCGGAGCCGCACAACGGCACCGGGCCGTGGCAGGGGCCGTTCAGGGTGGGGCACTTCGACGCCGTGGCGCATCGGTACGCGGTGGAGGTGGCGGGCGGGGTCGACGGGCTGGCGCTGACGCACCTGGACGCGCCGGTTTCGCGGCTGTGCCACGCGTACGAGGGGGCCGACTTCCGGCTGGGCGACCGCGCCACGCGCACCGCTCGGCTGTTGCGGGCCAAGCCGGTGTACGGCGACGCCGTCACCGACTGGCCCGCGGCCGTGGCGGACGCTCTGGGCGCACCCGTCTGGGTCGGATCACACGGCCCGACCTCGGCCGACAAGCGCGTCCTCACGCCCGCCCTCGGTTAGCTCGGACGGGCCCCTGCGCCCGCCCCCGGTCAGCTCCAGGCGAGCATGCGGAGTGGGTCCTCCAGCATGGCGCCGACGTCGCGCAGGAACAGCGACCCCAGCTCGCCGTCCACGATCCGGTGGTCGAAGGAGAGCGCCAGTGTCGTCACCTTGCGCACCGCGAGCTCGCCGTCCACCACCCACGGCATGTCCCGTATCTGACCGATAGCGAGGATGGCGGCCTCGCCCCGGTTGAGGATCGGGGTGCCCGTGTCGACGCCGAACACGCCCACGTTCGTGATCGTGATCGTGCCGCCCGCCATCTCGGCCGGTTGGGTGCGGCCCGCCCTGGCGGTCTCCGTCAGCCGGCCCAGCTCGGCGGCCAGCTCGGGGAGGGACAGCCGGTGGGCGGACTTGATGTTGGGGACGACGAGGCCGCGCGGGGTGGCGGCGGCGATGCCCAGGTTGACGTAGTGCTTGACCACGATCTCCTGAGCGGCCTCGTCCCATGAGGAATTGATCATCGGATAGCGCCGGGCGGCCGTGAGCACGGCCTTGGCGACCAGGAGCAGCGGCGAGACCTTGACCTCGGCGAAGTCCGGGAGCGTGCGCAGCCGCCGGACCGCCTCCATGGTCTCGGTGACGTCGAGCTGGAGGAACTCGGTGACGTGCGGGGCGGTGAAGGCGCTGGCCACCATGGCTTGGGCGGTCATCTTGCGGACGCCCTTGACCGGGATGCGCTCCTCCTCGCCCTGCTGGGTGATCGCCCGCTCGCCCGGCTGGGTGGTCGCCCGTGGGGCGGGCCCCTCCGCTGCGGCGTGGACGTCGTCCCTGGTGATCGAGCCGTGCGGGCCCGAGCCGGCCAGGGTGGTCAGGTCCACGCCCAGGTCCTTGGCCAGTTTGCGTACCGGTGGCTTGGCCAGGACGGCGACCCGCCGCGGGGTGTCGAGCGCCGCCGGACCGGATGGCACGGTGACCTCGACGCGGGACGGGTTCGCGACCGGGGTGGCCGGGATCACGGGTGACTCGGGAGTGGCCGGGATCACGGGCGACTCGGCGGGCCCGTCAGGGCGGGATTTGCGGGGGCGGCGTTTGGTGGCTCCGGTCTTGACGCCGTAGCCGACCAGGACCGCCTGGCGTTCCTCCTTGGGGGCGGGGCTGCCGTGGGCGCCGGGTTCGACGGCTCCCTCCGCCGGGGGGCGCGGGACCAGGTCGTCCGCCAGCGCCTCGATCCGGTCGGCGTCGGCCGCCCCGACCGCGCCGGCGTCAGCCGGCCCGACCCGGTCGGCCGCGCCTGCTTGGGCGCCGTTGCCGGAGGCGTCGTCCGGCTCGTCCGTGTCGACGGCGATGATGGGCCTGCCGACGTCGACCGTCTGGCCTTCGTCGGCCATCAGCCCGGAGACCACGCCGTCCCAGGGGATCGGCAGTTCGACGATGGACTTGGCCGTCTCGATCTCCACCACGATCTGGTTGACCTTGACCGTGTCACCGGGCTTGGCGTGCCAGCGGACGATCTCCGCCTCGGTCAGACCCTCGCCCACGTCGGGGAGCTTGAATTCACGTCGCATGAGTCCCCTCCTCAGTAGCCGAAGGCGCGGTCGACGGCGTCGAGCACCCGGTCGAGGTCGGGCAGGTAGTGCTCCTCCAGTTTCGACGGGGGGTAGGGCGTGGAGAAGCCGCCGACGCGCAGCACCGGTGACTCCAGCTGGTAGAAGCACTGCTCGGTGATCCTGGCCGCCAGCTCGGCGCCGAAACCGCTGTTGATGGGCGCCTCGTGCACCACCACGGCCCGGCCGGTACGGCGTACCGACTCCATCACCAGCGGCGCGTCGAGCGGGTTGAGCGAGCGCAGGTCGAGGACCTCGACCGAGCGTCCGTCGGCCTCGGCGGCCGTGGCGGCCTCCAGGCAGGTCTTCACCATCGGGCCGTAGGCGATCAGGGTGATGTCCGTGCCCTGGCGTACCGGCCGGCCGCGGTCGAGAGGCAGCCACCAGTCGGTGCTGAGGGTGTCGACCTCGGCCTTCTCCCAGTAGCGGCGCTTGGGCTCGAAGAAGATGACCGGGTCTTCGCAGCGGATGGCCTGCTGGATCATCGTGTAGGCGTCGGCCGGGTTGGAGCAGGCGACCACGCGCAGCCCGGCGGTGTGCGTGAAGTAGGCCTCCGGCGACTCGCTGTGGTGCTCGACCGCGCCGATGCCGCCGCCGCAGGGGATGCGTACGACGACGGGCAGCTTGATCGCGCCGAGCGAGCGCATCGGCATCTTGGCCAGCTGGGTGATGATCTGGTCGGCCGCGGGGAAGACGAAGCCGTCGAACTGGATCTCGCACACCGGCCGGTAGCCGCGCAGCGCCAGGCCGATCGCGGTGCCGATGATGCCGGACTCGGCCAGCGGGGTGTCGATGACCCGGTCCTCGCCGAAGTCCTTCTGCAGACCGTCGGTGACCCGGAACACGCCGCCGAGCTTGCCGACGTCCTCGCCCATGATGAGGACCTTGGGGTCGTCCTCCATGGCCTTGCGCATGCCCTCGTTGAGCGCCTTGGACAGGCTGAGCACGGTCATGACGCCTCCTTCGCCCGTGGCGCGACGGTCCTGCCGGGCTCAGGGGTTCGCTCACTCACTGAAGCCCTCCAGGTAAGCGGCGTATTGGGCGCGCTCCTCGTCGATCAGCGCGTGCGGCTCGGAGTAGACGTGCTCGAACATCGCGAGCGGCCCGGGGTCGGGCATCGCCAGGCAGCGCCTGCGCAGGTCGGCGCCGAGCTGGTCGGCCTCGCCCTCGACCGAGTCGAAGAACGCCTGGTCGGCGAACTCGTTCTTGAACAGGTACGACTTGACGCGCTCGATCGGGTCCTTGAGCTTCCACGCCTCCAGCTCGCTGGCCACGCGGTAGCGCGTCGGATCGTCCGTGGTGGTGTGGGCGCCCATCCGGTACGTGAACGCCTCGATGAGCATCGGGCCCTGGCCTTCTCGGGCGTTCTTGAGCGCCTGCCTGGTCACGGCGAGGCAGGCGAACACGTCGTTGCCGTCGACCCTGATGCCGGGGAAACCGAACCCGGAGGCCCTGCGGTAGAGGGGGATGCGGCTCTGCTTCTCCAGGGGCTCGGAGATGGCCCACTGGTTGTTCTGGCAGAAGAACACGACCGGCGCGTTGAACACGCTGGCCCAGACGAACGACTCGTTCACGTCGCCCTGGGAGCTGGCGCCGTCGCCGAAGTAGGCGATGACGGCCGCGTTCGCGTCGTCGCGCTGGACGCCCATCGCATAGCCGACGGCGTGCAGGGTCTGGCTGCCGATCACGATCGTGTAGAGGTGGAAGTTGTGCTCCTTGGGGTCCCACCCGCCGTGGTTCACCCCACGGAACAGGCCGAGCAGCTTCACCGGGTCGACGTCGCGGCACCAGGCCACGCCGTGCTCCCGATAGGTGGGGAAGGCCATGTCGGCGTCGGTCAGCGCGCGGCCCGAGCCGATCTGCGCGGCCTCCTGGCCGAGCAGCGACGCCCAGATGCCGAGCTCGCCCTGGCGCTGCAGAGCGACCGCCTCCAGGTCGACGCGCCGGACGAGCACGAGGTCGCGGTAGAGGGAGCGCACCTCTTCAGGTTTGAGGTCGATGTCGTAGTCGGGGTGCTCGACCCGCTCACCCTCGGGGGTGAGGAGCTGGACGAGCTCCGGGGGTGCTTGTGCACCACGAGAGGCGTCGAGTGTCACGTGCCACTCCTGTGCGGTCAGGGCCGGAGTCGATGGGGTTGCCACCTTAGGCCAGCCTTTCGAGCGTCGGACCATGTGGTGGTGGTTCGTACGCGTATGGGGACATGGTGGCAGACGTCACAGCCCTCCGCGCAAGCCCCATCCCCTCCCCGTTCCCGTTGTGTTGCCTGCCACACGCGCCGGTAGGCTGGCTTTCCCAACTCCCGCCGCACCCAGGAGGAACGTAGTGGCGCGCGTCATCGTAGACGTCATGCTGAAGCCCGAGATTCTCGACCCACAGGGCCAGGCCATCGCCCGCGCGCTGCCCAGGCTGGGCTTCTCCGGCGTCGCGGCCGTCCGGCAGGGCAAGCGTTTCGAGGTCGAACTGGACGGTCCGGCCGACGAGGCGGCACTTGCGGACGTCCGAAAGATGGCCGAGACGCTGCTGGCCAACACCGTCATCGAGGACTACGTCGTACGCGTCGAAGAGTAGAACAGCACATTTGACGCATCGAAATACCCGCGAGCGGCTAAAGTCGGGTTCCGGCATGCCACAATGCCACGGGCTTGCCAACAGTAAATAACAACAACGTGATTTTGCGGTTAGCCCCGATTTCACGGGGAAACCTACTCCAGGTGACATTCCGGAGCCCGGAGGAGTCCGGTGGATATTGAGTTCTCGTTGGCGCTGCCTCGGGATGCGATCGGCATACCGATGGTCAGGCGGGTGCTAGGGGATGCGATGCGTTCGCTCAACGTGAGCGAGGCGTGCATCTCCGACATGCTGCTCGCGGTCTCCGAGGCGTGCTCTAACGCGGTACGCCACGGCGGCCCGGCCAACCGCTATGAGGTCACGGCCTCGATCGGCTACGGCCGCTGCGACGTACGCGTCGTCGACAACGGGGTCGGCCTGCCCTCGATGCCCCTGCACTTTCCGCCCCCCGACACCGAGAACGGCCGCGGCCTGCTGATCATGCGCTCGGTCGTGGACGAGATCTCCTTCGGCATCACTCCTGGCCGCGGCACCACGGTCCACCTCCGCAAGACCCTCGCCTGGGAGGAAACGGCGAAGCGCCGCTCCCGCGAGCTGGCCGCGGTCTAGCCGTCCGCTCCATCTGACCCCTTCGCGGGCCGTCATGGCGGCCCGCCCCCTGGCATGCCTGCCGTACACGATGACGCTGTTGGGAGGCATCGGCGGGCACCAGATAGCCTTGGCGGTGCAGACCACGAACGCTGGAGGAACGCAAGACATGAGCGCCCGCGTGGGGGTAGTCACCTTTCCAGGAACTCTCGACGATCAGGACGCCGCCAGAGCGATCAGACTGTCCGGCGCGGAAGCGGTTCCGCTGTGGCACGCCGACCATGACCTCAAGGGTGTGGACGCCGTCTTCCTGCCCGGCGGCTTCTCTTACGGCGACTACCTGCGGTGCGGCGCCATCTCGCGGTTCGCGCCGCTGATGCGGGAGCTCGTCCCGGCCGCCCGCGAGGGGCTGCCGGTGCTCGGCACCTGCAACGGGTTCCAGATCCTGTGCGAGGCGCACCTGCTGCCGGGCGCGCTGACGCGCAACGCGTCGCTGCACTACGTCTGCCGTGACCAGCGGCTCCGGGTCGAGTCGACCGGCACGCCCTGGACGAACTCGTTCGAGGCCGGCCAGGAGGTCGTGCTGCCGATCAAGCACGGCGAGGGCCGCTACGTCGCCGACCCCGAGACGATCGCCGCGCTCGAGGCCGAGGGCCGCGTGGTCGTGCGCTACCTCGGCAATCCCAACGGCTCCGTCAACGACATCGCCGGCATCCGCAACGAGGCCGGCAACGTGGTCGGGCTCATGCCGCACCCCGAGCACGCCGTCGAGAGCCTCGTCGGCGCGCCGAGCACGGACGGGCTCGGCTTCTTCACCTCCATCCTCAAGAAGCTGGTGAACGCGTGAGCACCGACAGCGTCAAGCGGGCCGCCGAGACGCCCGCCGAGCCGATGCCGTTCGCCGAGCTGGGGATGAAGCAGGAGGAGTACGACCGGGTCAAGGAGATCCTCGGCCGTCGTCCCACCGGCTCCGAGCTGGCCATCTACAGCGTCATGTGGTCCGAGCACTGCTCGTACAAGTCGTCCAAGGTGCATCTGCGGCAGTTCGCCACGAAGGCCCCCAAGTCCGACGCGCTGCTCGTCGGCATGGGGGAGAACGCCGGCGTCGTCGACATCGGCGACGGCTGGGCCGCCACCTTCAAGATCGAGTCGCACAACCACCCGTCCTACGTGGAGCCGCACCAGGGCGCCGCCACCGGCGTGGGCGGGATCGTCCGCGACATCATGTCGATGGGCGCCCGCCCGATCGCGGTCATGGACGCGCTGCGCTTCGGCGGCGCCGACCAGAACGACACCCGGCGGGTGCTGCCCGGCGTGGTCGAGGGCATCAGCAGCTACGGCAACTGCCTGGGCCTGCCCAACATCGGCGGCGAGGTCGTCTTCGACCCCTGCTACATCGGCAACCCGCTGGTCAACGCGCTCTGCGTGGGCCTGCTGCGCAAGGACCAGATCAAGCTGGCCACCGCGCCGGGGCCGGGCAACAAGGTGGTGCTGTTCGGCGCCTCGACCGGGCCCGACGGCATCGGCGGCGCGTCGGTGCTCGCCTCGGCGACCTTCGAGGACGAGTCGCACGCCAAGCGGCCCGCCGTACAGGTCGGCGACCCGTTCATGGAGAAGCTGCTCATCGAGTGCTGCCTGGAGCTGTACGCGGCCGATGTGGTCGTGGGCATCCAGGACCTCGGCGCGGCCGGCGTCTCGTGCGCGACCACCGAGCTGGCCGCCAAAGGCACCGGCGGCATGCACGTCGACCTCAACCTGGTCCCGCTCCGCGACCCCTCGCTCAGGCCCGAGGAGATCCTGATGAGCGAGTCGCAGGAGCGGATGATGGCCGTGGTCCGGCCGTCGGACATCGCGGCGTTCATGGCGATCTGCGAGAAGTGGGATGTCCCGGCCACCGTGATCGGCGAGGTGACTGACACCGGCCGGCTGGTGATGACCTGGGACGGCGAGACGATCGTCGACATCCCGCCCGGCACCGCGGCCGACGACGGCCCGGTCTACGAGCGGCCCTTCCACGAGCCCGCCGGGCAGGTCGCGTTCAACGCCGACACCCCCGACCGCCTCGACCGGCCCGCCGACCTGCGCGTCACCCTGCTGGAGCTGCTCGGCTCGCCGAACCTGGCGTCGAAGGAGTGGGTGACCTCTCAGTACGACCGCTACGTCCGCTCCAACACCGTGCTCGCCCAGCCCGCCGACGCCGGGATGCTGCGCATCTCCGAGGTCATGGCCGGCGCCGAGCCGACGACCCGGGGCATCGCCCTGGCCACCGACGGCAACGGCCGCTACGCGCGGCTCGACCCCTACGCGGGCGCCCAGCTCGCGCTGGCCGAGGCCTACCGCAACGTCTCCGTCACCGGGGCCCGCCCGCTGGCCGTCACCAACTGCCTCAACTTCGGCTCGCCCGAGGACCCCGAGGTCATGTGGCAGTTCGCCGAGGCCGTACGCGGGCTCGCCGACGCCTGCCGGACCCTCGGCGTGCCGGTGACCGGCGGCAACGTCTCCTTCTACAACCAGACCGGCTCGACCCCCATCCACCCGACACCGGTCGTGGGCGTGCTCGGCGTGATCGACGACGTGGCCAAGCGGGTCGCCACCGGGTTCGTCGCCGAGGGCCTGCGCATCGCGCTGCTCGGTGAGACGAAGGAGGAGTTCGGCGGGTCGGAGTGGGCGCACGTCGCCCACGGCCACCTCGGCGGCCTGCCGCCCGCGGCCGACCTGGCGGCCGAGCAGGCCATGGCCACCGTGCTGGTGGAGGCCGCCGCCCAGGGACTCCTTGAGGGCTCTCACGACCTGTCCGACGGCGGTCTGGCCATCGCGCTGGCCGAGTCCTGCATGGCGCGGGGCATCGGGGCGACGGTGGCGCTGAGCGGCGACGCGTTCACCGACCTGTTCAGCGAGTCGTCGGCCCGCGCGCTGGTGGTGGTCCGGCCGGAGGCGTTCGACCGGTTCGCCGCGCTCTGCGCCGACCACGAGGTGCCCTGCTACGGCCTCGGCACCACCGGCGGCACGTCGCTGGTGGTGGAGGGGGTGCTGGAGGTGCCGGTCGCGGAGTTGCGCGAGACGCACTCCGGCACGTTGCCGGCGCTGTTCGGCTGAGCTTTCGGTTTTGTGCGAAGGCCGGTACGGGGTGCTGTCGTACCGGCCTTCGCGGCTTTTGTCCGGACCTCTTGAGGGTCAGGACTTCTTGAGGCAGATCACGTAGACGGTGCCGCTCACGCCGCCGTGGTTGCCGCCGGTCAGGTTGTTGTTGGTGTCGTTCTTGGCCGCGGTGACCGACCAGCTCGACGCGCCGCTGGGGGCGCTGCTGGTGACGTTGCCGTTGCCGCTGATGGAGAAGCCGCCGCCGGTCGCCACGTCGCCGCTGTCGCAGGAGGCGGAGCCGCTGCCCGAGCTGAAGGTGTTCGAGCGAGTGTAGGTCGTGTAGGTGATGCCCTTACCGTCCTTGCCGTCCTGGCCGTCCTTGCCGGGCAGGCCGTTCTTGCCGTCGGTGCCATCCTTACCGGGGAGGCCGTTCTTGCCGTCAGCGCCGTCCTTGCCGTCGGCGCCCGCCTTGCCCGGGAGACCGTCCTTGCCGTCCTTTCCAGGCAGGCCATCCTTGCCGTCCTTGCCGGGCAGGCCCTGACGGCCCTGGAGGCCCGTGTCACCCTTCGGCCCCTGCGGGCCGGTGTCGCCCTTGGTGCCCTCCGTGATCGTGGTCGTCGACTGGCCGCCGCCGCCGATCACCATCCGGATCTCCGTCTTCCGGCAGGGGGTGGTGGCGTTGACGATGCGGGCGTACCGGGTCTTCTTGTGCACGCACGCGTACACCTCTGAGGCCGACGACGCGGTGGCGACTCCGCCAACGGCGAGGAGCGATGCGGCGAGCGCTCCAACAGTGGCGAGGGTGAGCGTGCGCGCACCGCGAATCTTGATAGCCACGGCTTTCCTTCCGAGGAACGTGTGTTGCTCAGGTTGAGCATGAGGTTCACGTTTCGACCGTTCCAACGGATGACAGGAATCGCATAACAGGTTCATTACAGGACAAATCAGACAGAAGGCGATAACGCTACTTGACGAGTCATGAAAGTCGGCTGTGGGTAAAAGGACGCATTGGCCGGGCCTATCTACGATGGATAATCGGGACCGTTCGGGGGCGCACGCATTCCACGGAGGATGACCTTGTCGACCGCCAGTCCCTACCTCCCCCCTGCCACACAGCCGGTGCGAGGGGTCGTCTGGGCCATCCATCTGGTCCTGCCGCTGCTCGGCCTCTGGCTGCTGCTGGCCCAGAGCCACCTCAACATCATGTGGGAGCACCACCCCAGCCACTTCTGGATGATCATCTCGGTGGCCGGCCTCAACGTGGCGCTCGGCGCGCTGATCAGCGAGGCGTCGCGGAAACGGCAGGACGCCCGGCTCTTCCTGGTCTCGATGGTGTTCCTGGCCAGCGCCGGCTTCTTCTTCCTGCACGGCCTGGCCACTCCGCAGATCATCCTGCCCACCGGATCGATGGGGTTCGACCTCGGGCAGCAGGTCGGGCTGACGATCGCCTCGGGGTTCGCGTTCGTCTCGGCCTTCCCGCTGGGCGAGCGGGCGGCGCACGCCGTCATGAGATCCCAGCACCTCGTGCGGGGCGTGCTCCTCGGATTCATGATCCTCTGGGGACTCGCCTCACTGATCCCCGGACTCACGCCGCTCAGCGAGCCACCGCTCAAGGAGCCGGTCAACTGGCTCGTGTGGTTGTCGCTGCCGGGCCTGGGCCTGTACGGCGCGGCCAGCGTGATGATGTTCCAGCTGCACCGCCAGCGGCCCTCGGCCATGCTGGTCAGCCTGATCACCGCCTACGCGCTGCTCGCCGAGGCCATGATCGCCGGGATGTCGCAGCTCAACTGGCACCTGTCCTGGTGGGAATGGCACATCCTGCTCACGCTGGCCTTCGTCTTCGTCGCCTACAGCGCCTACATACAGTTCAGGCGCGAGGGGTCGAGCGGCGGCCTGTTCGACTCGGTCGCGCTGTCGGCGACCGTGGCCCGCATCCAGCGGCACTACGAGGATGTCCTGGAAGAGCTGGTCGAGCACGTACGGCGCGGCGAGCCGCTGGCGGCCACCCGGTTATCGGAGAAGTTCCGGCTCAACGAGGGGCAGGCCGCGGTCCTCGACCGGGCCGGCGAGGCACTGGCCCGCGAGCGTGAGCTCTCGGAGCGCCTGAGCGCCCTGGTGGCGGTGAGCGCCCAGACCCGCGTACGCCAGTCCGAGAGCGAGCTCCTGGCCACCGCGCTCGAACGCGTCCGGCAGGCGTACGGCGACGTGCGCATCGGCCTGGTCGCCGACGGCAGGACGCAGATCGGCTCCCGCGAGTACGAGTTCGCCGGAGACGCCCCCATCAGACGTGACAACCTGTTCGCCTTCCCGCTGATGGTCAAGGGCAACCTGGCGGGCGTGCTGGAGGTGCCGGTCGGCCGCACGGTGCAGGACGAGGCGCTGGCCGCCACCCTGGCCGGGCAGATCTCGATCTCGCTGGAGAACGCCCGCCTCTACCAGGAGCTCGACACGCTCTTCCGGCAGTACATGTCGCCTGACGTGGCCAACGCCCTGCTCGCCGACCCGGGCCAGGCGGCGCTCGGCGGCCAGATGAAGGAGCTGACCGCGCTCTTCGCCGACCTCAAGGGGTTCACCACGTTCTCGGAGCGGGTCACGCCCGGCGAGATCGTCGAGATGCTCAACCGCTATCACACGGCCGCGGTGCCCTGCATCCTGGCCAACGGCGGCACGATCGTGCAGTTCGTCGGCGACGCGTTGCTGGCCCTGTTCAACGCCCCGGCCACGCAGCACGGCCACGCCAGGGCGGCCTGCCGGGCCGCGCTGGCCATGCAGGAGGCCGCCTCCGAGGTGGCCGAGGAGATCGCCTGGAAGCGGGAGGACGCGGAGGCGTGGCCGACGTTCCGGGTCGGCGTCAACACCGGCCCCGCCCTGGTCGGCAACATCGGCAGCCCGGAGCTGCGCGGCTTCAACGCGATGGGCGACTGCGTGAACGTGGCCGCCAGGCTGCAGAGCCTCGCCGAGCCGGGCACGGTGGTGATCGGCGAGACGACGCGCAGGCAACTGGGAGCCGGCGTCACGGTCAACCCCCTCGGAAAGCTGAGCCTCAAGGGCAAGGAAGAACTCGTGGGTGCCTACGTTCTGACCGCGATGACCTAGAAGGGCGCTGACCGTACCGACATAATCGGCGCATGAACGCAGATCCCGGCGAGTTCCTCTCCATGCTCACAGCCGACGAGGCCGAGGAAATGCGCGCCGCGGGACGACCGCGCAGGTGGGAGCGCGGGGCGACCGTGATGAGCGAGGGCGACACCTCCGACTGGGTGCTCGTCCTGACCGAGGGCCGGGTGAAGGTCTCCTCGCACACGAGCAGCGGCACCGAGGTGGTCCTGGCCGTACGCGGGCCGGGCGGGCTGCTCGGGGAGATGTCGGCCATCGACGGCTCGCCTCGGTCGGCCACGGTCACCGCGCTGGAGCCGATCGCGGGCATCGTCATCCGCGACTTCCCCGCGTTCCTGCAGGCCCATGGGCGCATCGCCGTACTGCTCATGCAGCTGGTGACGGGACGGCTGCGCGACGCGGACCGTAAGCGGATCGAGTACGGGGCGTTCGACACGACGGGCCGGGTGGCGACCAGGCTGATCGAGCTGGCCGAACGCTACGGCGAGAAGACCAACAGCGGCGTACGGGTGGCGCTGCCGCTCTCCCAGGACGAGCTGGCCGGGTGGACCGGGGCCTCGCGCGAGGCGGTCAGCAAGGCGCTGCGGCTGCTGCGGGACCGCGGGCTGATCGAGACCGGGCGACGGCGCGTGGTGATCCACGATCTTGACGGGTTGCGCAAGCGGGCCAGATAGCCCTACCGACAAATCGGACGTACGTCGTACGTCATAGTGGACGGCATGCCCCTCGCCGCCTACGACGACCGCCTCCGTTACGCCTGGCGCGTCTGCTCGGTCACCAGCCTCGGCCTCGTCCTCATCGGCATCGCGGGCAGCACACTGAACGTCGCCCTGCCCACCGTGGTCCGGCACTTCCACGCGAGCCCGTTCGAATCCGGCTGGATCCTGCTGGCGTTCCTGCTGGTCAACACCGCGAGCCTGGTGTTCTTCGGCCGGGTGGCGGACCTGCTGGGGCGGCGGGAGATCTATCTGGCCGGGTTCGCGCTGTTCACCGTCGCCTCGCTGCTGGCCGGGCTGTCGCCGGGCGTGTGGTTCCTGGTCGCGATGCGCGTGCTGCAGGCGGTCGGCGCGGCGATGATCCTGGCCAACGGCACGGTGATCATCACCGACGCGTTCCCACCCGACAAGCTCAGCCAGGGCATGGGCGTCTACATCGGCACCCTCTCCGTGGCGCAACTCGCCGGGCCGACGTTGGGCGGGCTCATCGCGGACACGGCCGGCTGGCAGTGGATCTTCTGGGTGAACGTACCGGCCGGCCTGATCGCCTTCGGCTGGGGCGCGGTGATCCTGCGCAAGATGCCCCGGGGTCCCCGCGAACCGGTGGACGCGCTGGGCAACGCCCTGGTGTTCGCCGCGCTCTCGGCCATCCTCATCGCCCTGTCCGAGGCGGGCTCGGCCGGGCTGAGGAGCCCTGCCGTGCTGACAGGGGCGGCGGTGTTCGCGGTGCTGGTGCCGCTGATCGCGCTGGTGGAGCGGCGGGCCGCGCATCCGGTGCTCGACCTGCGGTTATTCGGGGAGCGACTGCTGGCCTTCGCCAACCTGGCCTCGTTCTGCAACGCGCTGGCCCGCTCGGCGCTGATCCTGGTCGTGGCGCTGTACTTCCAGGCGGCCAGGGGCGTGGACGCCTTCACGGCCGGGCTGAGCGTGCTGCCGGTGCCGGTCGGCATGGCGCTGGCCTCGCCGCTGGCGGGCTCGCTGAAGATCTCCCCGTATGTCGTGTCGATCGGCGGCGCGCTGATGAGCGCCGTGGGGCTCGGCACACTGATGCTGACGGCGGACCCCGCCACGCCGTACTGGATCATCGGGGTCGGCCTCTTCGTGGCCGGGTGCGGGAGCGGCACGTTCCTGACCGGCAACACCACGCAGGTCATGCGTGCCCTGCCGAGCGGCAGCCTGGGGGTGGTCAACGGGTTCCGGGTAATGATCATGAACGTGGGGATCGTGATCAGCGTGGGCCTGTCACTGAGCGTCCTGGCCGGCTCGGTGGGCCCTGCCGAACGAGCGCAGGTGTACGCGGGGACCCTGGCCAAGCTGTCGCCGGTGGCGGTGGGACAGGTGATGCACGGGTTCGAGCGAACGTACGCGATGCTGTTCGCCGTCGCCCTGACGGGCGCCTTGTTCGCGGCGCTGGCCCGGCCGCGGCAATGACGTATTACAAAACGTGTTACGCTTGAGTGCATGGGAACCCTCAACGTCCGCACCGATGAGGCGATGGAAACCGCACTGCGCGCGCTGGCTGGTGACAGGCGGAGCCGATCGGAAGCGGTCCGTTACGCCATCCTTCATACCTACAAGGAAATGCTGCTGGAGCAGGCGGCAGCTGACGCCGAACGGCTACGTGACGATCCCGATGATCAGGCCGAGATGCTGGCGATCCAGCGCTTCATGGGCGTCGCCGAGTGATATTTCGTGGCGCGCTCTACGAGATCAAGGCCATTCCAGGCGCTCGGGAGCACGAGCAGCAGGGTCGCCGGTACGGGGTGATCATTCAGTCGGACCGCTTCGCGACAAGCGTCATCACGATTGCCCTCACGTCGTCGAGCGCGGGCCCGGCGATCTACCGGCCCGAGATCGAGTTCAACGGCACGAAGTCGCGTGTCCTGGCGGACCAGATCTACTCCGTGTCGCCGTCCAGGTTGGGCGACTTCATGGGCACACTGGACGCGCACGAGACCGCCGACGTGGACCGCGCCCTGATGCTGAAACTCGGCCTCATCTGAAAGCCGCGGCCAGCCTCAACGGCCACCGAGCCGATGTGGTTGTCGGGGATGAGGAACGAGTGGGCGATCTTGCCCATCGTGCCGATCTGATGCCTGACGTGCTTCAGGTCGGGCGTCGTGGGCGGCTCGATCTCGCAGACCAGCTCGAAAGTCATGCCGAGCACCCTAACGTCTGGCCGCCAAAGCCTCCACGCCGCTGATGACCAGGTCCACGCCGAACGAGTCGTAGAAGCCGGCCGTCATCCCCTCGACCATCGGGCCCGCCATTTCCACCAGGTTCGGGTATTGGTCCGCCGGCAGGGACTCCAGGCCTAGGCGCTTCACCCGGACTATCTCGGCGATCTCCTCCGAGGTGTGGCGGGAGCGGAAGTGGACCGGGGCGTCGGCGATGGAGATGGCGCTCTGCAGCAGGTATTTGGAGATCAGGCAGCATTCCTCCGCGCTGAACCCCGCCGTCCGCGCCAGCCCGAGAGCTCCGTCCCAGACCGCCAGGAAACTGGGCACCGCGCTCTGGTCCACCTGCTCCAGTACGTTCTTCGCGCAAGGGTGGGTGCGCAGGACCCTGATCAGACCCTCGACCAGCTCCCGTAGCCGGTCGCGCCATGGGCGGTCGTCCCCGCCCTTGACCCCGAAGCCCAGGATCAGGTGATCCGCCATGCCGATGAGCAGCTGGTCCTTGTTCTTGAAGTGCCAGTAGAGGGCCATCGGCGTCACGCCCAGGTCGGCCGCCAGTCGCCTGATTGTCACGGTGTCGAGCCCTTCGGCGTCACCGATCTCCAGGGCCCGCTCGACGATGGCCACCGCGGTCAGTTTTCCCATCACGGTTGACAACTATACGACGTACAAGTTCACTATACGACGTACAAGTACGGCGTATAGGAGACGAACATGGACCGGCGCTGGTGGGCGCTCACCGCGGTGACGCTCGGGACCTTCATGACCTATCTCGACAACAATCTGGCGAACGTCGCGCTGCCGACGATCCAGCGGGAGCTCGGGCTGACCATCTCCGGCCTGGAGTGGATCGTGAGCGGCTACATCCTGGTGTTCGCCGGGCTCATGCTGGTCGGCGGCAGGCTGGCCGACGTGTTCGGTGCCCGGCGGGTCTTCACGACGGGATTGGTGATCTTCACGCTGTCGTCCCTCGCCGCCGGGCTGGCCACCGACGGCACCATGCTGATCGCCGCCCGTGCCGTGCAGGGCTTCGGCGCGGCCATGCTGACGCCGACGGCGCTCTCGCTGCTGACGCAGATCTTCCCCGACCCGGGCGAGCGCGGGCGGGCTGTGGGCATCTGGAGCGCCTCCGGCGCGCTGTCGATGGCGCTCGGCCCGGCGGCCGGCGGCTTCATCAGCGAGCGGCTGCACTGGGGCTGGATCTACCTGATCAACGTGCCGATCGGGGCGGTCACGCTCGCTCTCGCGCTCTGGGCCGTCCGTCCCGCCTTCACCCGGGTACCGCGCGGCCTCGACCTGCCGGGCCTGGCCACCTCGGCGCTCGCGCTGTTCGCCCTCACCTACGGGTTGATCGAGGGCGACGGCGCCGGATGGACCTCGCCGGAGATCCTCACCGCCTTCGGCGTCGCGCTCGCGGCGGCGCTGGCGTTCCTGCTCGTCGAGGCGCGGTCCGCCGAGCCGATGATCGACCTGTCACTGTTCAGGGCGAGGATGTTCAGCGGCGGCCTGATCACCATGGGCATCTGGTCGTTCGGCGTGTTCGGCATCTACTTCTTCAGCGCCCTCTGGCTGCAGAACGTGCTCGCCTTCTCCCCCACCGAGGCCGGCGCCGCGTTCGTGCCGATGGCCCTGGTCATGGCGGTCACGGCGATCCTGTCGCAGCGGGTCAGCGCGCGGCTGGGCATCGGCCCGACCGTCGCGCTCGGCATGGCGCTGATGGGCGGCGCCCTCTTCATGATCTCCGGGATCGGCGCCGACGGCGGCTACGGCGACGTGCTGCCCTGGTTCCTGGTGTACGGCCTGGGCGGCGGCCTGCTGGTCCCCCTGACCGCCGCGATCCTCTCCGGCATGCCCCAGGGCAGGTCGGGCATCGCCTCTGGGGTGCTGAACGTCTCGCGCGAGGTGTTCGGGCTGCTCGGCATCACCGTCCTGGGCGCCATCCTGAACTCCAGGCAGAGCGCCAGTGACCGGCCGCCGCTGGCCGCCTTCCTCGACGCCTACCAGTTCACACTGGTGCTGGCGGCCGTGCTCGTGCTGACGGCGATCCCGGTCAGCCTGTACGCCCTGCGCGCCCGCCGTACGAGTGGCCAGGCGAACCAGCCGCGAGCCGAGCGGCAGGAGCAGACGACCGCCGTCTAAGCGGCCCCGACGGTGGCGGGCTCGTCGAACTGGGTCCGGTACAGCTCCTCATAGCGCCCCCCGGCGGCGAGCAGCTCGGCATGCGTACCCCGCTCGACCACCCGCCCGTCCTCGATCACCAGGATGACGTCGGCGGCGCGGATCGTGGACAGGCGGTGCGCGATCACCACGGCGGTCCTGCCCTGCAGAGCCTCGCCCAGCGCCTCCTGCACGGCCGCCTCCGAGGTGGAGTCGAGCGCCGCGGTGGCCTCGTCCAGGATCACCACCCTGGGCCGGGCCAGCAGCAGCCGGGCGATCGTCAGCCGCTGGCGCTCGCCGCCCGACAGCCGGTAACCGCGCTCCCCGACCACGGTCTCGAGACCGTCGGGCAGGGACTCGATGAGCGTGGCCAGCCTGGCCCGGCCGAGCACCTCCCAGAGCTCCGCCTCATCGGCCTCGGGCCGGGCGAGCAGCAGGTTGGCCCTGATCGTCTCGTGGAACAGGTGCCCGTCCTGGGTCACCATGCCGAGCGTGTCGCGGATCGAGTCGGCGGTCAGGTCGCGTACGTCCACCCCGCCGATCTTCACCGACCCCGAGTCGGCGTCGTACAGTCTCGGCAGCAGCTGGGCGATCGTCGACTTGCCCGCGCCCGAGGAGCCGACGAGGGCGACCATCTGGCCCGGCTCGGCCGTGAAGGAGACGCCGTGCAGCACCTCGACGCCGCCGCGCGAGTCGAGGACGGCGACCTCCTCCAGCGAGGCGAGCGAGACCTTGTCGGCGGCGGGGTAGGCGAAATGCACGTCGTCGAACTCCACGGCGACCGGCCCTTCGGGGACCTGGACCGCGCCCGGCCGTTCCTTGATGAGCGGCTCGAGATCGAGCACCTCGAAGACCCGCTCGAAGCTGACCAGCGCGCTCATGACGTCCACCCTGGCGCTGGCCAGGGCGGTCAGCGGCGTGTACAGGCGGGTGAGCAGCAGGGCCAGGGCCACGACCGAGCCGGCGTCGAGCTGGTCGCGCAGGGCGTAGAAGCCGCCGAGGCCGTACACGAGGGCCAGGGCCAGCGCGGAGACCAGGGTGAGCGCGGTGACGAAGACCGACTGGGTCATGGCCGTGCGCACGCCGATGTCACGCACTCGCCTGGCCCGGGCGGCGAACTCCGCCGACTCGCGGGCGGGCCGGCCGAACAGCTTCACCAGCGTCGCGCCGGGCGCGGAGAAGCGCTCGGTCATCTGCGTGCCCATGGCCGCGTTGTGGTCGGCCGCCTCACGCCGCAGCCGGGCGATCCTGGAGCCCATCCGGCGCGCGGGCAGGACGAACACCGGCAGCAGCAACAGCGCGAGCAGCGTGATCTGCCAGGAGATCCCGATCATCACGATGAGGGTCAGCACGAGTGTCACGATGTTGCCCGCCACGCTGGACAGGGTGTCGGTGAAGGCGCGCTGCGCGCCGATCACGTCGTTGTTCAACCGGCTGACCAGGGCGCCCGTGCGGGTCCTGGTGAAGAAGGCGATCGGCATCCGCTGGACGTGGTCGAAGACCGCCGTGCGCAGGTCGAGGATCAGTCCTTCGCCGAGCCCCGCCGACAGCCATCTGGTCACCAGGCCGAGCCCGGCCTCCGCCAGGGCGAGGACCGCGATCAACCCCGCCAGCCCGGCCACGATGCCGAACGTCTCACCCTTGACGATCGCGTCGACGACCCGGCCCGCGAGGACGGGCGAGACCACCGCCAGGGCCGCCATCACCACGCTTAACACCAGGAAGAGCGTCACCCGCCGCCGGTGCGGCCGGGCGAAGGCGCCGATGCGACGGAGCGTCGCCCTCGACAGTGGGCGACGCTCCGTCTGGTTGTTCATCGAATACAGCTGATGCCAGGCGGTCATTTCCATGCTCATGCATGGCAGCCTAAGACCTCAACTTAACTTCAGGTCAAGAACCGATCTTCTGACCCTTGGCATGCCAGACGACCGCGACCGACGGACGCGGCTGGTCACCGTCGGGCCAGCGGCTGGCCGGCTTGTCAGGGGTGGCGCCGTCGAGCTCGCCCGGATGCTGCACCGCGACGAACACGCTGCGCTGGTCCGCGGTGACCATCGGGCCACAGGTCTCCGCGCCGAGCGGAACCGTGAGGAACTGCCGCAGGTGCCCGCGCTCCTTGCCGCGCACTGGCATCACGAACATACCGTCGTTGCTGCCGAGCTGGTTGCCGTCTGTGGAGATCCAGAGGTTGCCGTCCCGGTCGAAGGCCACGTTGTCCGGGCAGGAGATCGGCGAGACCTTCGTCTTGTCGTAGCCGGCGAAGTAGGTCGCGGCGTCGTTCGGGTCGCCGCAGACCAGCGGGATCGACCAGGCGAACGTCTTCTCCCCCGCGTCGTCGCGCCGCTCGACGATCTCCAGCACGTGGCCGTGCTTGTTGGACGGGCGCGGGTTGGCCTCGTCGACCTGGGCCGCGGTGCGGTTGGTATTGTTGGTCAGCGCCACGTAGACGCCACCGGTGACGGGGTTGCGCTCCATGTCCTCGGGGCGGTCCATCTTGGTCGCCCCCACCTTGTCGGCGGCGACGCGGGTGTAGACCAGCACCTCGATGGCGGTCATGCCGTCCACGTACGACTTGTCGCCCGAGACCAGCGGGATCCACTGGCCGGAGCCGTCGAAGGCGCCGTCGGAGGGCAGCTTGCCCGACCCGTCGATCTCGGTGGCGGGGCTGTCGCCGGTGAACTTGGCGACATAGAGCGTGCCCTCGTCGAGCAGGTCCCTGTTGTGCCGGTCGTTACCGGGGATGTAGCGGTCCTTCGAGACGAACTTGTAGATGTACTCGAAGCGCGAGTCGTCCCCCATGTACACGACCACGCGCCCGTCGCGGGCCAGCGTGGTGTTGGCGGCCTCGTGCTTCAGGCGACCCAGCGCGGTCCGCTTGACGGGCGTCGAGTCGGGGTCGAACGGGTCGATCTCCACGACCCAGCCGAACCTGTTCGCCTCGTTCGGGTGCTTGGCCAGGTCGAAGCGCTCCTCGACGCGGTCGAAGCGGCGGCTGCTCGACGGGGTGCCGGTGGTGATCGTGTAGCGGGAGATGTACGGCAGCTGCGCCGCCGGGACCTTGTCGCCGTTGACGAAGTACTGGTCGATGTTCTCCTCGGCCGTCAGCACGGTGCCCCATGGCGTCGATCCGCCGGAGCAGTTGTTCAGCATGCCGACGGGGGTGCGGCCCTTCGGGTCGGCGGCGGTCTTGAGCAGGTCGCTGCCCGCGGCCGGGCCGCTGAAGCGCATCGGCGTCTGGGCGGTGACGCGCCGGTTGTACCGCCGGCGGCCGGTGGTGACCAGCTTCCACTGGCCGGTGCCGCGCACGCGCTCGATCTCGACGACCGAGCCGCCATGGGCGGCCAGCGCGATCTTGATCTGGTCCTCGGTGGCGGCGGCGCCGGTGGTGTAGCCGCGGAACATCAGGTTCTCGTTGGTGTACTCGTGGTTCACCCAGAGCAGCCCGCGGTTGGCGCCCATCGGGAAGAGCGTGACGAAGTCGCAGTTGTAGCCGAACTGCTTGGCCTGCGCCTCGGGGCTCTGGTGGTCGAAGTCGAACGCGGGCGCGTCGGCCGTCACCGGGTCGCCCCAGCGCGCGACGACGGACGAGGTGTAGCCGTCGGCGACGCGCAGCGCGTCCTCCTTGTTCGGCGGCACGGGGGTGAAGCGGATGCCGCCCGAGGAGCGGCCCAGAAGCTCGGCCTCCGGCGGCTCCGTGGGGTCGGCCAGAGCCGGTACGGCCCCGGCGACGCCGACCCCGACGACCCCGGCGGCCAGGGCGCCCAGGGCGCCGGCGCGGAGCATGCCCCGGCGGGACATCGCCTCGGCGACCACGTCGCCGAAGTAGGTGTTGTCACTGGTGTTGGCCACGTCGTGCGCACAAGCGTTGCCGCAGCGGAACCGGCAGGTCATCGCCGATCGTCCAGATGTATGCGCGGGAAGCAGCGGTAGCAACCGGTTCGCCACAGTTCCTCCAAAAATGAGCTGTCTTACGGCGGGGAGGCTACGACCGCCATCGAAACCGCAGGTGAACGAGGCCCTCCGACACGATGAACGCTTTCCACGACACAATGGTCAAGTGCCTTCGCGGAAATTGGACCCGGAAAGAATGCGGGCCGCACTGGACGCCCAACTCGTGGCGTTGGACGAACCGCCCTTCGACGGACCGTCCTCGGCACTGGCCGACGCGCTGGTCTCCGCCGTGCTCGCCGCCTACGAACGGGATCTGCGGCCCGAGCGCGACGCCGCCCGGCAGGCCGTACGCCACCTGCTCGACCGGCTGGCGACCGCCGCGCCCGGCCGGACGGTGGAGGTGCGCGTGCCGCCGTACGCGGCCGTACAGGCCATCGCCGGGCCGCGGCACACGCGCGGCACTCCCCCGAACGTCGTGGAGATGGACGGCCGCACCTGGATCGAGCTCGCGCTGGGCCGCCTCACCTGGGCCGAGGCCATGGCGAAGGGCGCCGTCTCAGCGAGCGGCGCCCGTGCCGACCTGTCCGGCCACCTCCCGCTCTCCTGGCGGGGCTGCTAGGGGTTACGCCTCATCCAGGGGAACTTGCTCTCGAAGCACTGGTCGGCGAGCTGGCCGGGAAGGTGACCGCACTCCTGGACCACGCTCCAGAACCAGATGGCCACGACGGCGAAGATGATCAGGGCCAGGACGCTGACCGCGATGCCCGCGATGGCGCGGCCCTTGCCCACGCCCTTGCTGAGCGCGACGCAGCCGAAGACGATCGACAGGATCGCGGTGAGCAGACCGGTGAAGCAGACGAAGACGAGGAACGGGCTGGCGACGCCCAGCACCAGCGAGGCCGTGGCCAGGCCGTTGCCCGGCTTGGGGGGCGGGCCACCCTGGTATGGCTGGTACGGACCCCCTTGCTGGTACGGACCCCCTGCAGAGTAGGCGGCGCCCCCTGGCGGCGGGCCGTAGCCGGGGCCGCCGCCGCCGGGCGGGCCGCCGTACGGGCTGGAAGGCGAGGTGCCCGGCACGGCCGGGACGGGCTCGGTTCGAGGCGGCGTCTCCGGCGGCCGGCCTCCCCCGTAGGACGGGGTCTGCGGCCCGGCTTCCCCGTACGACGGTGTCTGCGGCACGAACGACGGCCGGTCCTCCGGCGGTGACGGCGGCGGCTCGCTCTGGGGCGAGGTCGGCGGCTGGTGGCGCGGCGGCTCACCCTGCGGCGATGGCGGCGGCTCGTGGCGTGGTGGCACGCCCGGCTGTGACGGCGGCGGCTCGTAGCGCGACGGTGGCGTGGGTCCCGGCGCGCCGGGCTGTGGCTCTCCTCCTTCATCGTCCCAGCCCGGGTAGGACGGCCGCGCGCCCGGCGTCGGGAACACCTGGGTCTCCTCCGCCTCGCCACCCTCCTCGGCCTCGGCCGGACCAGGGGTCTCGGGCGAGGTGGGCAGGTCGGGGTGGAACGGCTGGCCCGGCTCGCGGCGGGGCCGCGGCTGCTCCTCCGGAGGCTCCTCCTTCGAAGGGTCGCCGTCGTTCGGGCGAGGCTGGTTCGGATCCCCAGGTGTGGTCACGTCTGCGTCTCCCGACGGGTCTGTATGCCGGATACTTCACCTTTTCGCGGCTGACATCGCCGAAACCACGCGACACGGTAAGAGCCCGCTCATCCTTGGGTCACCATGCGCCAAAATGGCAGGCGACGGGCAAGATGAGGACATGCTGGAAGAGACCCTGACCTACGCGTTGATCATGGTCATGAAGACGAAACGCAACCAGATGGCCGCCGCCCTGGTCCCGCTCGGCCTGCACAGCGGCCAGGAGCTGCTGCTCAACCAGCTGTGGCAGGAGGACGGCCTCACCCAGAGCGAGCTCATCCGGCGGCTGGGCGTCGAGCCGCCGACCGTCACCAAGACCGTCCAGCGCCTGGAGCGGGCCGGCTTCCTGCACCGCACGCCCGACCCCGACCGGCCGCGGGTGAGCCGGGTCTGGCTGACCGACGCGGGCAAGGCCGTCCGCGAGCCCGTGGAACAGATCTGGGCCAGGACGGACGAGGAGTTGCTGAGCGCGTTCGACCCGGATGAGCGGGACATGTTCGGCCGCCTGCTGCGTGCCATGCCCTGAAGACCCTTTCACTCCAAGCGAAACCGCCTTGCGGACAGGCGTCGCCATGGAGTTAGCTGGCTAATTAGTCGGCTAATAACGAAGGAGTTCATCATGCACGTGTTCGTCACCGGCGGTTCGTCCGGCATCGGCGCGGCCACGGCCGTCGCCTACGGAGCCACGGGAGCCCGCGTCACCATCACCTACCACTCGGGCGAGGAACGGGCGGCCGAGGTGGTCAAGCGGGTGGAGCAGGCCGGGGGCGAGGCCACGGCCGTGCACCTCGATCTGGAGGACCACGCGAGCATCATCGCCGCCGTGAGAGAAGCGGGGCCCGTGGACGCGCTGGTCGCCAACGCCGTGCGCTGGGGCACGATCATGCCGGGCAGCGTCGCCTTCGAGGACGTACCCGCGGCGGAGTGGACGGCCGCCCTGCACGCCAACGTGGTCGGCAACGCGATACTCGCGGGGGCCGTGCTGCCCGGCATGCGGCGGAACGGTTTCGGGCGGATCGTGTTCGTCTCCTCGGGTGCGGCGGAGGAGGGGCTGCCGGGCCCCGGCGCGTACGGCACGGCCAAGATGGCCCTGCACGGCATGGCCCGCGCACTGGCCTGGGAAGCCGGCAAGGACGGCATCCTGGTGAACGTCGCCGCCGCCGGATTCACCCTCACCGAGCGCGAACGGCCCGTCCCGCAGGAGGTCGCGGACGCGCTCGCCGCCCGCACGCCCACCCGACGGCTCTCGACGGCCGACGACCTGGCGGCGCTGATCGTCTTCCTCGGTTCCGCGGCGAACCGCAACCTCACCGGAGAGATCATCCGCGACGGATCCAACGCCGGCCGGTCGGCGCACGCCCTCTGATCTGGCCCCCGGGTGCGAGCAGGGGAGCGGCCGACCTAGACTGAAGCACGTGCTGAAAGGCGACGGCCGGCTCGGCCATGACCTGGACCCCCAAGACCATGCTCCCAAAGACGCCTGCGGCGTCTTCGGCGTCTGGGCGCCAGGCGAGGAAGTCTCCAAACTCACCTACTACGGGCTGTACGCGTTGCAACACCGCGGACAGGAGTCCGCGGGCATCGCGGTCAGCGAGGGCAGCCGCATCCTCGTCTACAAGGACATGGGCCTGGTCTCCCAGGTCTTCGACGAGTCGGTGCTCGGCACCCTCAGGGGGCACCTGGCCATCGGCCACTGCCGCTACTCCACGACCGGCTCCAGTGTGTGGGAGAACGCGCAGCCCACGCTGAGCTCCACCGACGAGGGCGGCCTCGCGCTCGCCCACAACGGCAACCTGATCAACACCCCGGAGCTGGCCCAGCGGCTGGCCCCCGGGGCGACCAGGGCGACCACCGACACCGAGGTGCTCGCCACGCTGCTCGCCCAGGACCCCGACCGGTCCATCGAGGACGCGGCGGCCGAGCTGCTGCCGCAGGTCAAGGGCGCCTACTCACTGGTGTTCATGGACGAGAAGACGCTCTACGCGGCCCGCGACCCGCAGGGCATCCGCCCGCTGGTCCTGGGCCGCCTGGAGCGGGGCTGGGTCGTGGCCTCCGAGACGGCCGCGCTCGACATCGTGGGCGCCACGTTCACCCGCGAGATCGAGCCGGGCGAGATGCTCACCATCGACGAGGGCGGCGTCAGGTCGCGCCGGTTCGCGCTGGCGGAGCCGAAGGGCTGCCTGTTCGAATACGTCTATCTGGCCCGCCCCGACACCACCATCGCCGGGCGCGGCATCCAGGTCACCCGGGTCGAGGTCGGCCGCGCGCTGGCCCGCGAGCACCCCGTCGAGGCCGACCTGGTCATCCCGACGCCCGAGTCCGGCACGCCCGCCGCCGTCGGCTACGCGCAGGAGAGCGGCATCCCCTACGGCCAGGGCCTGGTGAAGAACTCCTACGTCGGCCGCACCTTCATCGAGCCCTCGCAGACCATCCGGCAGCTCGGCATCAGGCTCAAGCTCAACCCGCTGCGCGAGGTCGTCGAGGGCAAGCGTCTGGTCGTCGTCGACGACTCGATCGTGCGCGGCAACACTCAGCGCGCGATCGTCAGGATGCTGCGCGAGGCCGGCGCTAGTGAGGTGCACGTACGCATCTCCTCGCCGCCCGTCTCCTGGCCGTGCTTCTACGGCATCGACTTCGCCACCAGGGCCGAGCTCATCGCCGGCTCGCTCAGCGTCGAGGAGATCCGGGCCTCGCTCGGCGCCGACTCGCTGGGCTACATCTCGCTGGAGGGCCTGACCAAGGCCACCACGATCCCCGCCGAGCGCCTGTGCCGGGCCTGCTTCGACGGCTCCTATCCCATCCCCATCGACCAGGACAACGTGGGCAAGTTCGTGTTGGAGAGCAAGGCGTGACGACGTACGAGGCCGCCGGGGTCGACATCGAGGCCGGCGAGCGCGCCGTCTCACTGATGAAGGCCAAGGTGGCCCGCTCACGCAGGCCCGAGGTGGTCGACGACGCCAGCGGGTTCGCCGGCCTGTTCGACGCCTCGGCCCTGCTGCGCTACCAGCGCCCGCTGCTGGCCACCTCGACCGACGGCGTGGGCACCAAGGTCATGGTCGCCCAGCAGTACGGCAAGCACGACACGATCGGCGTCGACCTCGTCGCCATGGTCCTCGACGACCTGGTGGTATGCGGCGCCGAGCCGCTGTTCATGACCGACTACATCGCCTGCGGCAAGGTGGTGCCCGAGCGCATCGCCGAGATCGTGGGCGGGGTCGCCGAGGGCTGCCGGCTGGCCGGGGCAGCTCTGCTCGGCGGCGAGACCGCCGAACACCCGGGCGCCATGGGCCCCGACGAATACGACCTGGCGGGCGCGGGCACCGGCGTCGTGGAGGCGTCGGCGATGCTCGGCGCCGATCGCGTACGGGCCGGCGACGTGGTCCTCGGGCTGGCGTCGTCGGGCGTGCACTCCAACGGCTATTCGCTGGTGCGCCACGTGCTGCGCGAGGCGTCGCTGTCGCTCGACGCCGACCTGCCCGAGCTGGCCAGGCCGCTGGGCGCCGAGCTGCTGGAGCCCACCAGGATCTACTCGCTCGACTGCCTGGAGCTGGCCAGGACGGCCGACGTGCACGCCTACGCCCACATCACCGGCGGCGGCATCGAGAGCAACCTGTCCCGCTCACTCCCCGACCACCTCGATGCCGTCCTCGACCGCGCCTCGTGGACCCCGCCAGCGATCTTCTCGGTCCTGGCCGGCTACGGCGGCATCGAACAGAAGGACATGGACAAGACCTTCAACCTGGGCGTCGGCATGGCCGCCATCGTCGCTCAGGAGGCAGCGGACGAATCCTTGCGCCTACTGGCCGAACGCAACCTGCCGGCCTGGGTGTTGGGCGAAATCACAGAGGGCACCGGCCAAGCCACCTACCGCTGACGCGAGACAACACCAACCGTGGACACACGGGGTGGAAGACCGTGTAGAGGCACGGGCTGGCAGGGGTCGCGAGACGCACCGGGTGGCGGGGGTCTGCAACGACACCTGCCACCTGTTGGCACCCAGACGGTTACACCGTCTTGTAACGGCGCCCGGCCCTGTGCGGGATCAGCGGCCGTATTCCTGGAGGCCCTCAGCCCTGTACGGCGGGTGGCGGCCAGCCGTGCTTGCCGTAACCCCGAGGGATCAAAAGGGGTGGCGGCTAGCCGTGCTTGCCGTAACCCTAGAAATGTTGCAGGGGTGGCGGCATGGAAGCGCCCCACGGGTGGGTGCCGTGGGGCGGCGTGCTCAACCGGAACAACGGCTATCGTTCGTCGTCGTTCTTGCCGTAGTCGTCGGCGTAATCTGCATAGCGATCCGCCAGCTCATCGCTGAGGTCGTCGGCGGCGTCGTCATTGTCGCTGGAGTCTCCGACCCCGAGTTCATCGCGAAGACGATCAAGATCCGTGCCACCGCTGTTGTACTTCAGCTGGCGAGCAACCTTGACCTGCTTGGCCTTTGCTCGGCCGCGCCCCATTGGCTCGACCCCCTCGTGTGGGGTCGTCCCCGACCCCTCGTCGCTAACGCACCACACACTGACGCCGCCTGACTTTGGGCGTCAGCCTATCGTTCGCCTATTACCGTACCTGTTTTGTGCCCAGCTCGGTACGTCGTATGGGCGCGGGGCGTCAGTGGCCCAGCCAAATGCCCCTAATACGCCCGACTTCCGACATTCTGCGCTCGGCCAGCCTATCTGCTGCGACCGCCGGAGGGACGCCCTCGTCGGCCGCGATCCCGAAGATCTTCAGAGTCGTGTCGTAGATCTGGGTCGCCTTGGCTCTGGCACGCTCCATGTTGAAGCCTTCGAGCTCGTCGGCGACCTGGATTACGCCGCCCGAGTTGACCACGTAGTCGGGCGCGTAGAGGATGCCGCGCTCCGCGAGCTGCTTCTCCACGCCCGGATGGGCGAGCTGGTTGTTGGCCGCGCCACAGACGATCTTGGCGCGGAGCCTGGCCGCCGAGTGGTCGTCGAGGGCTCCGCCCAGCGCGCAGGGCGCGAACACGTCGATGTCCGCCCCGGTGAGCGCCACCGCGTCGCCCACGACGTCGACCTCGGGATGGCGCTGTCGTACGCGCTCGACCGCCTTGGGATCGACGTCGCACAGGACCACGTCGGCACCGTCATCGCGCAGCAGGTCGACCAGCCGGTGGCCGACCTTGCCGACGCCCTCGACGCCGACCCGCTTGCCGCGCAGCGACGGCGAGCCGTAGACGCGCTCGGCCGAGGCGCGCATGCCCTGGAAGACACCGAAGGCGGTGAGGATCGAGGAGTCGCCCGCGCCGCCGTGCGCCAGCGTGCGGCCGATCACGGAGCGTGACTCCCGGGCGATGACATCCATGTCCTCGCTGTAGGTGCCCACGTCACAGGCGGTGATGTAGCGCCCGCCGAGCGACTCGACGAAGCGGCCGTAGGCGCGCAGCAGCGCCTCGCTCTTGTCGCGGCGCGGGTCGCCGATGATGACGGCCTTGCCGCCGCCATGGTCGAGACCGGCCAGCGCGTTCTTGTAGGCCATGCCCTTGGCCAGGTTGAGCACGTCGGCCAGAGCCGCCTGCTCGCCCGCGTACGGATAGAACCTGGTGCCTCCCAGGGCCGGCCCGAGCGCGGTGTTGTGGATGGCGATGATGGCTCGCAGGCCGCTCTGCTCGTCGGCGCAGAACACGACCTGCTCATGGACGTCCTTGTGGGACGAGCCGAAGACATCGGTCACGGTAGTGACTCCCTGTCCCGTGTCCGCCGCCCCGTTGCGACGGATCTCGTCTATCAGCGTAGTAGCGCGACGATGCGAGCAGGTTGTCTTCATGACACGATGCCTCCGTGCTGCCCTATGCCGCTTACCTCCGGGTCTACGAGCCGCTGACCGCGTTCGCCGAGTCCGAGCGCAAGGTCTGGGCCGAGTACGCCGAATCGCGTGATCGTCCCCGCCGGGCCACCGCGCTCAACGCCGAGCACTCCGAGGCCGTCAGGCGCCTGCTCGGCATGCCGCCCCACCCGGCACCCGCACAGGAGAGCCCCAACGCCTATCTGCGGCGCGTTGAGGACCGTCTCTATGTGTGTCCGTGGCAGACCCGGCTGCGCTCGTGGCTGGCCTTCTCAAGGCTGCGTGGCAGTACACCTGCGAAGCTCATGGACCGCTTCGTGCCCAAGGCGATCGCCGAGCAGACCGCCGACGACTTCGACCGCTACAAGCGCACGGGCGACTCCGCCGCGCTCCGCACCCACATCCGCACGACGGCGTGGCACGTGCCACCCGCGTGGTTCGTGCCCTTCGACGGCAACGAGCGCTGGCTGGTGCTCGGCTCCTCGACGCCGGGACAGGACGTGACCACCACGACGGGACGCAACCTCATCTACGTCACCTCCATGGCCCAGGCCAGGAGGCGCTCCGCGCGAGCGCTGCAGGTGCTGCGCAGGCACCTGGGCGATGTGGCGGCCAACCTGGACGTGGAGGACGTGGCCAGGTGGCTGGAGGAGTTCCATCCGCACTCGCTGGTCGAGCTCGACTACGGCGGTCTGGTGCGCCTCATGAACGATGACGCTCTGCAAGCGGATCAGTCCGTCGCGGAGCTCTCAGCGGCCCTCACGGGCTTGGACACGGGTCAAGAAGAGCTTGCCTACGCCATGTATCAGAGGGTGATCCTGCGCTGGAAGTCAATGCAACTTCTGGAATCTGCCAACTGAACCCCAATGCAACCGTCTGACCTGCATAAGTAGGTCATGACTCGCGGCTGCTCTCTTCTGCGAACTGAGTAGTTTGCCGTTTTCACTGCGATACCACGAAACGTGTCGCTAGAATCACCGAGCGTGACATCGCCATGTGGGCGGGCAGTTGAGTCAAAGAAGGGCTCGCAAATCGCTCTGCGTGGCGGTATGGTCACTTCGGGTGATGCCGCATATGGCTCAGAAAAGCCGCACGCTCTGGGCTATAGGGGGACATCCGTGACACGCGCAAAGGGAGTCACAGGATCGCTGAGCCGGTCCACACGGAGGAGAGGCCGCACAAATGTCAGCTCGTACACCCGAGGCCGAGCCGCTGCTCACGCCCGCCGAGGTCGCGACCATGTTCAGGGTCGACCCCAAGACCGTTACCCGGTGGGCGAAGGCAGGCAAGTTGACGTCGATTCGTACCCTCGGCGGTCACCGGCGTTACCGGGAGACCGAGGTCCGCGCACTGCTGGCGGGGATTCCGCAGCAGCGCTCGGAGTAGTGCCGAGGTCGTCACGAACCTCAGGGGGGTTGAACGGTGGGCCGTGCTGGACAGCCCGGTCCACCCTGGTGACGACGTCATGTCGTAATGGGGAGCTGGCGCCGCCCGCCCGGCGCCATCCTTCCCGAAGGGATCTGAGCAGACCTAGGCCAGTTGTTCCTCGGTCAGCAGATCCAGCAGCCGGTTGACCTCCGGGTCATAGCCGGCGGCTACTCTGAGTAGTGAGACCATCTGGTCCACGAGCATCTTCTCCAGCGTCGGACGCTCGATGTCGCGGTGTTCCAGCCAGTCGAGGCCGGCGGTCTCCACCGACGCGATCCACGATCTCAGCGTCGTACGCAGCACCGGGCTCGGCCGCTCGACCCGCATCTGCCGCTGGATGAGCCGGAAGAGCCGTTGCCGCACACCGTCGACGATCTCCCCGACCTCCCCCGCCCGGTTGGCGGGGCCGCCGCGCAGCAGCGCCGCGAAACCGGCCGCGTGCTCCTCGACGAAGTCGAAGTAGCGCCCGAGCCCCGAGGCCAGCTCGTCGAGGGGCCTGCCGCCGCCCTGCGGGCGCAGTCGCGACTCCAGCTGGTCGGCCGCGCTCTTCAGCGCCGCCACGTACAGCTCCTGCTTGCCACCGAAGTAGTGGTAGACCAGTGCCCGCGAAGCGCCGGCGGCCGAGGCCACGTCGTCGATCGAGACGTCTTCCGCGTCGCGTGTGCTGAAGAGTTCGAGGGCCGCGGCCATGAGCTCCTCGCGACGGCGATCCACGCTGAGCCTGCGCCGAGCCGGTCGGGCCGCTTCGGCTGACTTCCCGGGTGTCACAACAGCACAGTATCCGACGCCGTGCCTAATAGCGGACATGTAGCCAAGGGGTCAATATCAGCCTTCCCTAACATGAGGCCGTACCCTGCGGCGAACTCGATCGTTTGGTCAGACAGGTGCCCAACTTCGCATCGCGGGGGAGACACATGTCAGGACCACCCGTCAACACTTCAACTATTACTGAGCTCCGGGAGGTAGACGCGGTACCTCGGCCACGACCGACCATCCGCAACGTCGCCGAGCGAGCCGGCGTCTCGAAATCGCTGGTCTCGCTCGTACTGCGCGGATCCCCGCACGTGAGCGAGCACCGGCGGCAAGCCGTGCTGCAGGCGGCCCGCGAGCTCGGCTACCGGCCCAACGCGGTCGCGCGGAGCCTCGTCGAAGGCCGTACCCACCTCGTCGGCGCGCTCGTCGCCGACCTGCACAACCCGTTCTACGCCGAGTTCCTCGACGGACTGCAGGAGAGCCTGCACGGCGACGGACTGCGCATGCTGATCGGCAACAGCCAATGGGATCCGGCCTTCGAGGACGAGGCCGTGGAGGCCTTCCTGGAGCTCAGGGTCGACGGGCTGGTGTTACTCGGCATCGCGCCGACCAGCGAGACGCTGATCGAGGCGACCTCCTACACGCCGACGGTCGTCGTAGGGGAACGTGACATCGAGCTCGACGGCGTCGACATCGTGGTCGACGACGACCAGCTCGGCGCCCGTCTGGCCATCGACCACCTGGTCGATCACGGCCACAAACGGATCGCGCACATCGAGGGTCCGCGCTCCTCACGCTGCGAGGGCTATCTCGTGGCGATGCGCAGGCACTCGCTGGCGCCCTACATCATGGTCGAGGCCGCGGAGTCGACCGAGGAGGACGGCCGGCAGGCCGCCCTCGCCCTGCTCAGCCGCGAACCCAGGCCCACGGCGATCTTCGCCGCCAACGACGTGGTCGCGCTCGGCGTCCTCTCGGCCGCGGCGGAACTGGGCCTGAAGGTGCCGGACGACCTGTCGGTGGTCGGTTACGACAACACCCATCTGGCCGCCTCGCACCACATCTCCCTCACCTCCGTCGACCAGCCGCGCCGTAGCATGGGCCGGTCCGCGGCGGCACTGCTCAGCGACCGGATCGGAGACCCCGCGAAAGTAGCCCGCCTGCGCCAGGTGACCCCCGAACTCATCGTCCGGCGGAGCACGGGTCCCGTTTAGAGAAAGCCAAAGCTGGGTCAACCCGTGCGGTGGCGGCGCCGCACGGCGGTTTACTCGTCAGGGTCATGCGACACGATCTGATCCGGGGGGACAGCCATGCGTGATCCGGAACTGGTGTCCTGCGCCCAGCGCGCGGCGACCGAGCTCGAACGTGCCTGGGCGCAGTGGCGCGCGGGCCGGGACAGGGGTAGCGACGTCGGTGCGGAGTCCGTGGCCAGCTACGTCGCCCATTCCCTCGACCACCCGTGGGGCCGTCCCCGCGTCGTCCTCGGTCTCGACGCCGAGGACGCCCGGGAGCTCGCCGCGCTGCTGGAGCGGCAGGAGGTGGGCGAACACGTCTGGTGAGGAGCCGCGCCGCACACAGGAGCCGCTCTTCGCATAAGCGTCTGGTGGGGGCCTCGCTTGACGTAAGTTGGAGCGTATGCGTGCTCTACCAGCGTCACTCCTCGCCGCCTGCGGCCTGATCGCCACCGCGTGCGGCGGCACCGACAGCGGTGGCGCCGCGGCAGGTCAGGCCGCCCGAGCAGCCGTGACCACCCCAGCTTCGGCGTCGGCCCTGGCGTCGGCACCGACTCAGGCGAAGTCTCAGGCCCATGCCAAGCCCCAAGCGGTGGCCGGCCCGCTGGAGGGCAAGACCATCGTCATCGACCCTGGGCACAACGGCGGCAACTACCGCAATCCCACGGCCATCAATCGCAAGGTCAACGTGCTGACCAAGTGGAAGCCGTGCGACACGACGGGCACCGAGACGGCGAGCCACTACACCGAAGCCGCCTTCAGCTGGGACGTCTCCAACCGCATGGTCAAGATCTTGACGGCCCGCGGCGCCAAGGTGAAGCTGACCAGGACCGACAACAACAGTGTCGGGCCGTGCATCACCCAGCGGGCCGCCATCGGCAACAAGGCCAAGGCCGACGCCGCGATCTCCGTACATGGGGACGGCGCCCCGGCCGCCGACCACGGCTTCCACATCATCATGCCGAAGAAGATCAACGGCCCGGTCGACCCGGTCGTGGCCGATTCGAGCAGGCTGGGCGTGGCCGTGCGTGACGCGTTCAAGAAGGGCACCGGCCTGCCCTACTCCACCTACATCGGCAGCAAGGCCCTCGACTACCGCAACGACCTCGGCGGCCTCAACCTGTCGACCGTGCCGAAGATCTTCATCGAGTGCGGCAACATGCGCAACGCGGGCGACGCGGCCAAGTTCAAGGATCCCGCATTCAGGCAGCGGATCGCGGTGGCGCTCGCCGACGGATTGCAGCACTATCTCAAGGCATGATTCCTCGCCCCAACCTGCTGAGCGATCTCTCCGCCTCCTACGAGCTGACCTCGGGCGCGACCATCTCGGGACCCGAGGACCTGGTCGACGCCGTACGCCTGGCGCTGCCGGTGCTCGACCTGCGGCCGGGCGACGCGGGAGCCGTCGACCTGCGGCACGACCCCGCCCTCGGGCCGGAGGCGTACCGGCTGGTCGTGGGGTCGCGCGGAGTGGAGATCACGGCGGGTGACCGGGCGGGCGCCTTCTACGCGGGACAGTCGCTGCACCAGTTGCTGCCGCACGCGTCCTACCGTTCCGCGCCGGCGGCCGAGGCGGCGTGGATCGTTCCCGGAGTGCGGATCGAGGACGCTCCCCGCTTCTCGTGGCGTGGGCTGCACCTCGACGTGGCCAGGCACTTCTTCCCCAAGCGGGAGGTGCTGCGGCTGGTCGACCTGATGGCGATCCACAAGCTCAACCGGCTCCACCTGCACCTGGTCGACGACCAGGGCTGGCGGGTGGAGAGCAGGGCCTACCCGAGGCTGCACGAGGTGTCGTCGCACCGCTCGCGTACCGCGACCAACTACTACCGCGAGCCCGACGCCTACGACGAGATCCCGCACGGCGGCCACTACTCGCTCGACGACCTGGCGGAGATCGCCGCCTACGCGCGCGCCCGCGCCGTCACCGTCGTGCCTGAGATAGACGTGCCGGGGCACGCCCAGGCGATCCTGGCCGCCTATCCGGAGTTCGGCTCCTCCGATGAGGACTACCAGGTGCTGGAGCGGTGGGGCATCACGCCGGCCATCCTGTCCCCCATGCCGCACACGGTGGAGTTCCTGACCACGATCTTCGACGAGTTGATCGGCGCCATCGGCGAGACCCCATACGTGCACATCGGCGGCGACGAGGTGGTCCTCGACCACTGGGCCGCCTCCGCCGAGATCATCGCCTACCGTGACTCCCTGGGCCTGTCGTCCATGGGCGAGTTGCAGGCGTGGTTCCTGCGCCGGCTCGCCGACGTGCTCGCCGATCGGGGCGCGCGGGCGGTCGTGTGGGACGAGGCGTTCGTCAGCGGCGAGTTGCGGCAGGACACGCTGGTGATGCCGTGGCGCGGGATGGGCGTCGGCCGCCGGGCCGCCGCGGCGGGCCATGAGGTGATCGCGACGCCGGTGTTCCCGCTGTACTTCGACTACGCGGAGGCGGCCTCGGCCGACGAGCCCGTGGCGATCGGCGACACGATCACGGTCGCCGACGTCGCGGCCTTCTCCCCCGCCCCGGACGACTGGTCCGAGCAGGAGCGGTCGCGGGTCGTCGGGGCGCAGGCCCAGCTCTGGAGCGAGCGCATCCCTGACCCCCGCACGCTCGACTACCGGGCGTGGCCCCGGGCGTGCGCCCTGGCGGAGGTGGCGTGGTCCGGCTCGGCGGGGACCGACTTCCCGGCCCGCCTGTCCGAACATCTCGGGCGGCTCGACGCGATCGGGGTGGAGTACCGGCCGCTGGACGGGCCCAAGCCGTGGCAGCGGCGCAGGCCCCACCGGCCGGCCGCCGTACGCGTGGCCGACGTCATGGCGCGGCTGGACTCGATGACCCACGACGCGGAGTCGACCAGGCCCAGCGTGTGAGCGGCGGCCCCAGCGCGTGCTGGGGCCCCAGCACGTGGGGGCCCCAGCACGTGGGGGCCCCAGCACGTGGGGGCCCCAGCGTGTGAGTGGCGGGTCACATCTCCAGGACCATGGTCATGAAGGCCAGGAGGTCCGCTCGGCGACGGAACGGATTGCGATAGAGCGCGGGGCCGCCCTGCCTGATCCGCAGCGCCTCACGCACGATCCGGTGCCAGCGCTCGTGGAAGGCCTCCAGCGCGTACTCGCCAGCGGCCGATTTCGACGTCACCTCACCCACCGCGAGCGTCTGGCGCAGGCGGGCGATGCCGAGCACTCCCCACGCGGTCTGGTAGTCGCTGAGCGCGGCCACGCCCGGCCAGGAGATCCGCCGGGCACTGCGCTGGACCCACCTGGTCCAGTACGTCGCCAGGTTCTCCCTGGTCATCCGGGCGAGGGTGTCCCAGTCGGTGTGGATGCCGAGCTGGGCCGCCGCCGGCCCCCGTACCGACACCCCGCTCTGGGCGAGTACGTGCCAGGTGACCAGGTGCCGCTCGAACCGTCCCGACTCGGTCAGCCGCCATTCGCGCACCGACGGGCCGTCGGGTGCCTGTGCCGGGTCCTTGCGCAGGTCGTCCCAGGTCACGTAGAGGCCGTCGAAGTGCGGCTTGGCCCCGGTGGGTTTCAGCTCGGCGTGGATCGTACGAAGGACCGCTGGGTCGGGCGACCGGCTGGTCACGGCGACGAAGTCGACGTCGCTCAGGTGTGGCCGGTAGTCGCCCAGCGCGATCGATCCCTGCAAGTACAGCCCCTCGACCAGACCGGGCGCGTGGCGATCGGCCAGTGCGAGGTAGTCCCGGCACAGACGCGAGGGGATGTCAGGCAGATCATCGAGCATCCGGGAACCCTAGCAACGCGGGGAAACGCATGCTGTCCCGTTGCCAGGATCACCCGACGTGGCCGTTTTCAGGCCACGCGTTTCACACCGTACGTTTCACACCGCGCGTCTCAGGCGGTGCGTCTCAGGCAGTGCGTCTCAGGCAGTGCGTCTCAGGCAGTGCGTCTCAGGCAGTGCGTCTCAGGCAGTGCGTCTCAGGCAGTGCGTCTCACACCGCACGTCTCAGGCAGTGCGGCCGATGGCTTCGGAGATCGAGGTGAGGCCGTGGCGGCGGACGCGGCGCGCCAGCTGCCGGTGGATGCGCGCGGCCCAGAACGGCCCGCCGTAGATCCACCCGGTGTAGCCCTGGACCAGGGTGGCCCCGGCGAGCAGGCGTTCCCACACGTCGTCGACGTCCTCCACGCCACCCACGGAGACCAGCGTGAGCCGGTCGCCGACACGGGCCCGCAGCCGGCGCAGCACCTGAAGGGAGCGGGCCTTGAGCGGGCGGCCTGACAGCCCGCCGGTCTCGCCGCCGTGCCGGATCGTGGTGTTGGTCGCGATGATCCCGTCGAGTCCCAGCTCCAGTGCCAGGTCGGCGACGGCGTCGACGTCCTCGTCCGCGAGGTCGGGCGCGATCTTCACCAGCAGCGGGGTACGGCGCGGGGTGCCGTCCGCGACCAGCTTCACCGCGGCGAGCAGCGGGCGCAGCAGCGACACGGCCTGCAGGTCGCGCAGGCCAGGCGTGTTGGGCGAGCTCACGTTGACCACGAGGTAGTCGGCCAGCGACGCCAGCTCCTTGGCACTGGCCACGTAGTCGGCGACGGCCTCGGACTCGGGCACCACCTTGGTCTTGCCGATGTTGACCCCGACCACGACCGGGATCCCACGGGTGCGGCGCAGGCGGCGCGCGGCGGCGACCGCCCCGGCGTTGTTGAACCCCATCCGGTTGATGATGGCCCGTCCCGGCACCAGCCTGAACAGCCGGGGCCGGGGGTTGCCCGGCTGGGCGTGCGCGGTGATGGTGCCGACCTCGACATGGCCGAAGCCCAGGGCGGCGACGCCCTCGGCGCAGGCGGCGTCCTTGTCGAACCCGGCGGCCAGGCCGAGCGGTCCGGGGAAGTGCACGCCGAACGCGCTGACGCGCAGAACCGGGTCGTGCGGCGCGAGCGCTCGATGGAGCAGCCGCTTGAGCAGGGGTAGCGCCGAGAGCAGCGCGAGGGCCCTGACAGTCAGATGGTGCACGGCCTCGGCGTCGAAACGTCGCAAGACCTGCGTGAACACGAGGCGATACATCAGGGGTCAGGCTACCAATCGCGGCGACCCCCTATATTGACTGGCATGGCACAGCTCAAGATCTATGGTCGGCGGGACGTGTGGGCCGGGCGGCAGCGGGAGCTCTCGGACCTGCTGCACTCCTGCCTGGTGAGTGCGTGGGGGCTGCCAGAGGACAAGCGATTCCACCGGTTCCTGCTGCTCGACGACGAGGACTTCGTGTGCCCGCAGCGCGGCCCGAACTACCTGATCATCGAGGTGGTCTGCTTCACCGGCCGCAGCGACGACGCCAAGCGGGCGCTGATCCGGACGATCTATGACAGATCTCAGCTCGCTGTCGAGGACGTGGAGATCACGATCATCGAGATGCCCAAGGTCAACTGGGGCATTCGCGGGGTTCCGGCGGACGAGCTGGCGCTGCCGTACAAGGTGGAGGTCTAGGTTCGGCCTGGCGCCCTCGGCCGGGTCCTTGTCACAGGGGCGAGGTTCAGGGGTGGAGTTGGGCGGACGGTATGGTCCGACTCATGAGCACTCACTATGACGTCGTCGTTCTCGGCGCGGGTCCCGGAGGGTACACGGCCGCGGTCCGCGCCGCCCAGCTCGGGCTGCGCGCAGCGGTCATCGAGGAGAAGTACTGGGGTGGCGTCTGCCTGAACGTGGGCTGTATCCCGTCCAAGGCACTGCTGCGCAACGCCGAGCTCGCGCACATTTTCCACAACGAGGCCAAGACCTTCGGCATCAGCGGCGAGGTCAGCTTCGACTACGGCGCCGCCTTCCAGCGCAGCCGCAAGGTGGCCGACGGGCGGGTCAAGGGCGTCCACTACCTGATGAAGAAGAACGCCATCACGGAGTACGACGGCCGCGGCACGTTCCTCGACGCCAACACGATCCAGGTGAACGGCGAGACGATCACCTTCGCCAACTGCATCATCGCCACCGGGGCCAGCACCCGGCTGATCCCGGGCACGTCGCTGTCGGAGCGGGTGGTGACGTACGAGGAGCAGATCATGACCGATCAGCTCCCCGGCAGCATCATCATCGCGGGCGCCGGCGCGATCGGCGTGGAGTTCGCGTACGTCCTGCACAACTACGGCGTCAAGGTGACGATCGTGGAGTTCCTCGACCGCATGGTCCCGCTGGAGGACGAGGAGGTCTCGGCCGAGCTGGCCAAGCGCTACAAGCGGCTCGGCATCGAGGTGCTCACCTCCACCCGCGTCGACGGCATCGAGGACACCGGCGCCTCGGTCAAGGTGACCGTCACCCGTGACGGGCAGCAGCAGGTGCTCGATGCCGACAAGGTGCTGCAGGCCATCGGCTTCGCGCCGCGCGTGGACGGCTACGGGCTGGAGAAGACCGGTGTGGCCCTCACCGACCGGGGCGCGATCGCGATCGACGGCCGGTGCCGGACGAACGTGCCGCACATCTTCGCCATCGGCGACGTCACCGCCAAGCTGATGCTGGCGCACGCCGCCGAGTCCATGGGCATCATCGCGGCCGAGACGATCGGCGAGGCGGAGACCATGGAGCTCGACTACGTGATGATCCCGCGGGCCACCTACTGCCAGCCGCAGGTGGCCAGCTTCGGCTACACCGAGGCGCAGGCCCGTGACCTGGGCTATGACGTGAAGGTGGTCAAGTTCCCGTTCACCGCGAACGGCAAGGCGCACGGCCTGGGCGACGCTGTCGGCTTCGTCAAGATCATCAGCGATGACCAGCACGGCGAGCTGCTCGGCGCGCACCTGATCGGCCCGGAGGTGACGGAGCTGCTGCCCGAGCTGACGCTGGCCCAGCAGTGGGACCTCACCGTGCACGAGGTCGCGCGCAACGTGCACGCCCACCCGACGCTCGGCGAGGCGGTCAAGGAAGCGATCCACGGCCTCTCGGGGCACATGATCAACATGTGACGGAGCGCTCGGACAACAGCGCTTATTCGCGGCTAACACCCGGCCCGCCACGCTCGACCACATGCGAGTGCTTGTCGTGGAGGACGAGGAAGAGCTGGCCGACGCGGTCGCGCGCGGCCTGCGGCTGCACGCGATCGCCGTCGACGTGGCCTACGACGGGCAGGAGGCGCTGAACCTGGCCTCGTACGTCGACTACGACGTCGTCGTCCTCGACCGCGACCTGCCCGAGGTGCACGGCGACGACGTCTGCGGCGAGCTGGCGAGCTCGAGCCGGATCCTCATGCTGACCGCCGCGGGACAGGTCCGCGACCGGGTCGACGGGTTGTCCCTGGGGGCTGACGACTACCTGGTCAAGCCGTTCGCGTTCGCCGAGCTGGTGGCCAGGATCCGGACACTGGCCCGCCGCTCGTCCCGGGCCGTGCCGGAGCCGCTGGAACGGGCCGGCATCCGGCTCGATCCCGGCCGCCGTACGGTGACCAGGGACGAGCGGGTGGTCGCGCTGAACCGCAAGGAGTTCGACGTCCTGGAGCAGCTGCTGCTGGCCGGAGGCGACCTCGTCACCTCCGCCGAACTGCGCCGGCGCGTCTGGGACGAGCACGCCGACACGGGCACCGGCGTGCTGCGCGTCACGATCACGTCGCTGCGCAGGAAACTGGGCGCGCCGCTCGCGGTCCAGAACGTCCCCGGCAAGGGCTACCGGCTGTGACGCGGCTGCGGCCGTGGGACCGGCTCGGGCTGCGCATGCGGCTGGCCTTGTTGTACGGCGGGCTGTTCTTCGTCGCCGGGTCGATGCTGCTCTGGGTCACCTACCTGCTGACCGCCCGGGCGATGAACACGCAGTTCGTCACGAAGTTCGGCGGCTCCCTGGTCTCCAGTACGGAGGACCCGCCACCCGACGCCGGCTCATCCGTCCGGCAGGTGCGGGTCGATGTGGAGCAGGGCGCGGCCACCGTGCTGAACGACATGCTGCGGTCCTCGGTCGTCATCATGATCGTGATCGGGGTCATCGCGTTCGTGCTCGGCTATCTGGTGGCTGATCGGGCGTTGCGGCCGTTGGATCGGGTGACGGAGACGGCGCGGCGGTTGTCGGAGAGTACGTTGCATGAGCGGATCGGGTTGCGGGGTCCGCAGGATGAGGTCAAGCGGTTGGCCGATACGTTCGATGCGATGTTGGATCGGTTGCATCGGGTGTTCGAGGCGCAGCGGCGGTTCATCGGTAATGCTTCGCATGAGTTGCGGACGCCGTTGGCGATCAATCGGACGATTCTGGAGGTGTCGCTGGAGGAGCCGGCGGCCTCGCCGGATCTGAAGGCGCTGGCTCGTGCGTTGCTGGGGACCAACGCCCGTTATGAGCGGTTGATCGAGGGGTTGCTGCTGCTGGCCCAGTCGGAGCAGGAGCTGACCGAGCGCAAGCCCGTGGAGCTGCCGCAGATCCTGCGGACCGTGCTGGAGCAGATCGAGCTCGCGTCCACGAAGCGGCACCTCACCGTGCACCAGGATGTGCGGCAGGCCGTGGCCGCGGGGGACCCGCTGTTCCTGGAGCGCTGCCTGTTCAACCTGGTGGAGAACGCGATCAAGTACAACGTCCACGGGGGCCAGGTGTGGCTGCGCCTGCGGCAGGAGGGTGACGAGGCGGTGGTCGTGGTGGAGAACACCGGTCCGCAGGTCTCGCCGTACGAGGTGGACGACCTGTTCGAGCCGTTCCGCCGGCTGCCGGGCGATCGGGTGCGGTCGGCGCGCGGTGCGGGGCTGGGACTGTCGATCGTCCGGGCCATCGTCGGCGCGCACGGCGGCACGGTGACGGCCGTGGGCAGGCCAGAAGGCGGCCTGGCGGTGACCGTACGGCTGGCGGGTGGAGCTCATGTGACCGCCGATCGCGTACGAGGGCGGTCACTGGAGACCGCACCCTGAGTTGCGCGAATTGTCGAGCTTGTGTAGGGGTGGGCTGCCCGCTTGTCTTCGCTTGTCTGAGGAAAGGTCGCCCATGGGACAGGAATCCGACGGTCAGGGGAGCTCGACGGCTGCGGTGCGGAGCTCTCACCTGTGGCGGCTGGAAGCGTCGCCGTCCACCTTGGAGACGATCGCCGACTCCTGGCGGACGCTGGAGACCAAGGCGGCTTCGGCGGAGGGCAAGGTCCATGACGCGGCACAGGCCGTCTTCAACAAGGACGAGTGGGTCGGCGACTCCGCCGACGCCTTCAACAAGTACCGCAAGAGGCTGACCAGCGACATGGAGCTGTTCGGCGCCCAGGCGGGGAACGTCGGCGGCGTGCTCGACAGCATGGCCTCCGTCCTCCAGACGTACCAGGGCCTGCTCGACGACGAGTGGGACAAGCTCAAGCACGTACCCGTGACCGAGGACCTGAACGGCCTGACCTTCCGCCCGAAGAACGCCGAGCAGGCCACCCTGGTCAGTACGGCGATCAGCACCGCCACCGAGATGCGCACGCGGCTCGACGACCTGCTCGACGCCAAGCGTCAGGAACTCGCCTACTACAAGGAGCAGTTCGACGCGCACGCCAAGCAGTGGAAGCCGCGCACGCTGACCATGCTCAACCTCAACGTGGGTCAGGGCGCGGGCAACGCCTGGCGCGACAAGAACGGCACGGACCCCGAAGACATCCCCGGCATGGCCAAGCTGATCGCCGGCTCGGGCGCCGACGTCGTGACCCTCCAGGAGGTGTTCAAGAAGGACATCGACGCGGGCTTCAAGGCGAACAGCGCCTTCGACCTCAAGCACAGCCTTGAGCGGGAGACCGGCGTCAAGTGGGAGGTGCGGTTCGAGGAGGCGAGCAGGAAGTACCAGGCGAGCGACTCCATCCCGATCCTGGGCGACAACTGGCACCAGCCGTTCGGCAACGCGGTCCTCGTACGGCAGGGCGACGCCATCGAGAGCGTGGGCGACGGCGAGAACATCAAGCTGGACGCGCCCGGCAGCAAGATCACACTGCCGGGGAACGCGCCCGGCATGGGCAACGTCGAGATCGAGGACGGCGAGGGGCGGTCGGCGGCCAAGACGGAGATCAGGTTCAAGCCCCGATAGCGTCGCCGTGATGTGGCGTGGCGGGGACGGTGTCGCGGCTGGGGACGGTGTCGCGTCTGGGTGTCGCGGCTGGGGACGGTGTCGCTGCTGGGGGGACGGTCGCGTCACCAGTCGGGGATGACCACGTCCACCTTCTGCCCGTCGTGGTCGGAGCTGCCCCCGTCGACCAGCTGCGGCCGGCCGCCGAACTCGACGCTCGGCGAGCCGATCACGTGGTCGATGCGCGTGCCCGACGGGGATGTGCCGGCGATGGCGCCGTCGGGGGTGCCCGCGCCCGAGTAGACGGTGTAGCCCTCCTGGGCGAAGGCGGCGATGGACTGCGGCCCCGCCTTCTTCGAATCGGTCTGGCCGTCCTCGGTGATCGCGTTGAGGTCGGCCCCGATCACGGAGGGGCCGTCGATCGAGTTGTGCAGCTTGTCGATCTGCATGGCGCGTACGGTCTCGTCGTTCCCGTGCAGACCGTGGCTGTGGACGTGGGCGCTGTAGACGTCCAGCGACTTGGCGGAGGCGGCGCAGATGCGGTCGGCCTCCTCGTGATCCGTGGTCCTGAAGACCTGGATCACCCTGCGCAGGCGCTTCTCGTCTCTGTCGAGCAGGGCGCCGAGCAACTCGGAGGCGTCGGCGGCGGCGGTCAGGGTGTCGGCGTAGCTGGAGCCGCAGCTGACGGCCTTGGAGGTGTTGCCGAAGGCGTTGAACCCCGGCACGGAAGGAACCGGGACGTAGGTGACCGGCGAGAGCGCCTCACCCAGCTTCTTGGTTCCCTCCACCACGTCGTCGACCGCCTTGAGCACACCGTCGGCGATCGTGCCGACGCGGTCGTACTTCATGCCCGCTTCATCGCCCATGACGGCTGAGCCTAGGCCATCTGTGAGTGATCAGTCCGAGTCCATCCCGAATTCGGCCTCGGCCGCCTGCATCTTGGCAGGTAGGCGGCATTGTCAAAGAGCCTGGCGCGCTTCCTCCACCGAGCGCAGGATGCCGTGGGCGCCGGTGGCCCCGGCGATCTCGGCCGCCTCGTCGAGCACCTCCAGCGCCTGGTCACGGTGGCCTTCCGCGGCGGTGATGTAGGCCAGGCCGATCAGGTTCGCGGCGACGCCGGGCCGGAAACCGAGCTCGCGGCGCAGGCGTACCGACTCCTCCAGTCGCCGGCGCGCCGGGCCCAGGCGGCCGGCGACGTGCTCGGCGATGCCCAGGTGCCGCAGCGCGTACGACATGGTCAGCTTGTCGCCCGCCTGGGCCGCGAGCTCGTGGGAGCGTTCGAGCATGGGGACCGCGGCGTCGTTGTCCCGGCGGACGACCTGGTGGAAGACGCCGATCCAGAACAGCGCCTCGCCCTCGCCGCGCACGTCGCCGAGGATTCGGTAGAGCCGCGCGGCGTGCTCGAACAGGCCTTGCTCGCTCGGGTCCTCCTCGCCCTTGGTCAGGAATCGCCCGTGAACGAGCCGGCCGCGGGCCAGGGCGAGATCCGCCTCGACCGCGTCCAGGTCCCGGTCGGCCGTCTCCAGCGCCGTGGCATCGCCGTCGAAGACGGCCCGCTCGTACAGCAGCCTGCCTCGTTCGATCCGTTCGTCCACGCTCATCCTCCGCGCTCGGCTGCGTCGCGACCGAGCGTATAGGTGGCCTCCTGGCCGGGCGGCAGATCGTCCTGATATTTCGGGATTGGCGTAACAACGAAGGGGCTCAGACCACTTCCTGGTGTCCGAAGAATAATGTCCGGGATTTAAGGGGTTGAGGCGGTGACGGATGATTCGCACCGGTTCACCAGCATGTACGACGAATGCCGACAACGCGTGTGGGCGTACGTGGTCAGTCGCGCGGGCCGGCAGGTGGCGGACGAGGTGGTGAGCGAGACGTTCGCGGTCGCCTGGCGGCGGCTGGACGACGTACCGGAGCCGGCCCTGCCCTGGCTGCTCGGAGTCGCGCGCAACGTCCTGCGCGACAACATCCGCGCGGAGACCCGGCGGGAGGCGCTGAACGCGGAGCTGCGGGCCTGGACCGAGGGCGACGTGGCCGACCAGGTGACCGAGCGGCTCGGCGTGCTGCGCGCGCTGGCCGAGCTGCCGGAGGACGACCGGGAGATCCTCATCCTCATCGCCTGGCAGGGCCTGTCCCCCAAGGCTGCGGCCCTCGTCGTCGGCTGCTCGGCGGCCGCTTTCCGCGTCCGGCTGCATCGGGCCCGCAAGCGGCTCAAGCAGGCGATGGAACCGGCGGGACGGTCCCGGCCCCAGGTGAAGAACCTCAGTGAGGAGTGGTCATGAACCCCATCGACGAACTACGGGCGGCCCGGCCCGCGCACCTCGGCGACGCCCCGGTCGACGAACGCACCAGGGCCGCGGAGCTCTCGTACGCCATGTCCCGGCCGCGGCCGGTGCGGCGCAAGCGTAGAAACGTGCGGCCGGTATGGGGTTTCAGCCTCATCGGCGCCGCGACCGCTGTGGCCGTGGTGGTCTCCGGCACTGGCGGCACGACGGCGCAGGCGCCCGTTCCGGCCCGCACGACGACCACGTCGTCCACCCCCAAGGTGAAGCTCTCGGCTCGGGACATCCTGCTGACCGCCGCCGCGAAGGCGGCCCGCCAGCCCGCCGGGACGGGCGCCTACTGGCACACCGTGTCCATGCGGCGAACCCTGTTCGCGGTCGAGGGCGCCGGCTACCGGGTCATGGAACGGCAGCGGGAGGAGGGTTGGACGCCCAACGCCACCGGTGGGGACCAGTGGGGCAGCATCAAGTCGCTCGGCGCGCGACCGGTCACCGCCGCGGACGAGGAGTCGTGGAAACAGGCCGGCTCCCCGGCCAAGATCCCGGTCAAGGTGCCGGGCAAGCCACGCCCGATGATCCTCTCGACCTCTCCCGGAAAGGGACTCACCGGCCACAGTCCCCTGGTCGACGGGGACAAAGTGTTCTGGCTCGGCCGGAACGTCACCATGAAGGACCTGCGCGGCCTGCCCTCCGACCCGGCCAAGCTCAAGGCGTGGCTGCTGCGCTCGTACGAGGGGCACAGCCCCGGGTCCAGCAGCGACCCGATGGAGGCCGACCCCTGGCTCTTCACCGTGAGCATAGGGTTGATCATCGACATGCCGGTCACACCCCAGGTACGCGGCGCCGCCTTCCGGATGCTCGCCGACCTCGACACCGTCGACGTCATCGAGAACGTCACGGACGCGGAGGGCCGCCAGGGTACGGCCGTGGCGATCGAGGAGCACACCAAGGGCTTGGGTGTCGTGGAGAACCGGCTGGTCTTCGACCAGGCGACCGGGCGGGGCCTGGCCAAAGAGAACGTCGTGGTCAAGCCCGGCGGCCTCCAGAGCGCCTTCGAACCCGGCACCGTGTGGAACTCGGAGGTCGTACTGGAAGCCGGCTGGACCGACAGCGAGCCGCCCTCCTGACCTCGCCGCCACGATCGCCCCCGCCCGCTGAGCGGGGGCGATCAGCATGCGGAGGCGGTCGTTCGCGGCGGATGGCCGGGGGGCGGATCACGCATCTCCGGGCGGATCGGCATGAAAGTTTCACCGTTGGTTGACGGGCATGACGCCACACCTCATGATCATGTTGCCTCCTGGCAGGAGGGGGCGTCGAGTGAATGCCGCTACCCATGGCGAGGTGCACCGATGCCGAGATTCTCCTTACGAGCCGCGTCCGCCGTCCTGCTGACGCTGACCGCCCTGAACGCCCCCGCGGCGCACGCCGACGAGGTCACCCCGGTCGCGGTGACCGTCAACGCCCGCGCCGCGCTTGCCACCGTCCCAGAGACCGGCATCGGCAGCAACCATGCCATCTGGGACACCAATCTGGGCACCAACCAGACCGCCGACCTGCTCAAGGACGCCGGGGTGAAGCTGCTGCGCTATCCCGGCGGCTCCTATTCGGACATCTACCACTGGGCAACTCACACCGCTCCCGGTGGCTATGTGGCGCCCAACACCGACTTCGACACATTCATGAGTGGTGTGCGCCGCACCGGGGCGCAGGCGATGGTGACCGCCAACTACGGCACCGGCACCGCCGACGAGGCCGCGGCCTGGGTACGTCAGGCCAACGTCACCAAGGGCTACGGCATCAAATACTGGGAGATCGGCAACGAGAACTATGGCAACGGGCACTACGGCGCCGCCTGGGAGGCGGACGATCACGCCGACAAGAGCCCGGCCGAGTACGCCCGCCATGTCGTGACGTACGCGGACGCCATGAAGGCGGTCGACCCCACCATCAAGATCGGCGCGGTGCTGACCACGGCCGCCAACTGGCCCGACGGCATTGTCGCCGACGGCGACGACGGCACCTGGAACAAGGTCGTCCTCTCGATCGCCGGACCGAAGATCGACTTCGTGATCCTGCACTGGTACCCCGGCGCCCTCGACAAGGCCGCCCACGTCCCCGACATGATCCAACTCACCCGCCAGCAGATCGCGAAGTACGCCGGGCCCGGTTCTGAGCGGATCGGCATGGCCATGACCGAGTTCAACACGGGGTCCAGCAGCACCGGCACCACCACCCAGCCCGGCGCGCTGGCCGCCGCCGACGCCTACGCGACGCTCCTGGCGAACGGCGTGTTCACGGTCGACTGGTGGAACGTCCACAACGGCATCGGCAACATCGCGCAGGTCGAAGGACAGACCGACTACGGTGACTTCGGCCTTTTGTCCAGCGCTACGTGCACCTCCGACGGGAGCGTCTGCGAGCCGCCGCTGAACACTCCCTTCGCGCCCTACTACGCGCTGCAGATGATGAGCAAGTTCGCCCGTCCCGGCGACCAGTTCGTCCGGGCCGCGACCGGCCAGGCGAAGGTCACCGCGCACGCCGCCCGCCGCCCCGACGGCGACCTGGCCGTGCTGTTGATCAATACCTCGTCCGACACGTCCTACCCCGTCACCATCGGCTACTCCGGCTTCAGCCCGGCCTCCGCGGCGCCGACCATACTGACCCACACCAACGGCGCCACGAGCATCACCGGTTCGACCGCGGGCAGCGCGACCAGCCAGACGCTGCCGCCGCTCTCGATGACCACCGTCGTGCTGCACCCCTCCACGCCCCAGACCGGCCGTCCGGGCGCGCCGGGGCAGCCGACCGCCGCCGACGTGACGGACCGCGCCGCCACGATCTCCTGGCCCGCCGCCTCCCCCGGCGCCCGCCCGATAGCCAAGTACGAGCTCCACCGCCAGAACGGAGCCATCAGCGAGCAACTCGGCGAGGCCACCGGCACCTCACTCACGGTGAGCAACCTCAAGCCGGGAACCCGCTACACGCTCAACGTGATCGCCCGCGACACCGGCGGCGGCGTCTCGTGGGCCTCCCCGCCGCTGACCTTCACCACCGGCACCCCCGCTTCGAGCTCCTGCACGGTACGGCTGACCGTCCAGTCCGACTGGGCCAGCGGCTACGTCGGCGCCATCGACATCACCAACAACGGCGCGCCGATCAACGGCTGGACCTTGGCCTTCACCTGGCCCAGGACCTGGCAGAGCCTGGGCAGCGGCTGGAACGCCACCTGGACGCAGGACGGGCCGGACGTCAAGGCCGTCAACGAACCCGGAAACGGCTCGCTACCGGCTGGGGCATCGACCGCGATCGGCTTCGTCGGCAACTACAGCGGCCCGAACGTCCTGCCGGGCGTCTTCACCCTCAACGGAACCGTCTGCACCACCCGTTAGGGCGGTGCCCCCCAAGGCCCCCGGGTGGTTCGTCCCACGACCGTCTCGATCCCTGTGACGGTCCGTGGCGGCTGGGGGCCTTTGGAGGAATACCCCCTCTGGGGGGCTAGTCAGTGCCCGGGGGCCGTCCCTCATCGGCGGTCCCCGCGCTTTCAAGGGCAGGGTCCTCCTCGGGTTCCAGCTGGTCAGCGACGGTGGTGGGCGGCGCAGCCGACACACATCTTGGCGGCCGGCAGGATCATCAGGCGCTCGATGGCGATGCGCTGCCCGCATTTCGCGCAGATCCCGTACGTGCCGTCGTGCAGCCGCTCGACGGCCAGGTCCAGATCGACGAGGTGCGTCTGGGCCTGGTCGAGCAGGGCCTCAATGTGGGCCCGCTCGAAGGCGGTGGACGTCCCCTCAGGGTCGTGCTCGTCGTCGGAGGCCGACTGCGCCGCCGACTGGACCATATCGTCCCGATCATGGCCCAGCACGGCGATGCGGGTTTCGGTTCTTTGACGGTCGGCGTCGAGCAGTTGTCGGATGGTCGCCTGCTCTGAGGGGGAAAGCGCGGCGTCCCGGTGTTGTGTGGTCATCACGGTCCCTCACCTTCCCTACCAGCGTACGCGTAAGGTTCTCCCATCCATCTCCGGAGCCGCCATAGTCAGGCCCCGGAGCGACGTCGCCGCTGCGGGGCGGAAACTTCGTCTTCGCTGTTGACGATGTTTCCCGTACCGTTCTATCGTCGTCTCCGACAGAGAAGTTGGCGCATCATGACCGAGCACTACCTCGGCGGTATCGGCATCGCCGAAGCGCTGGGGGTGAGCCGGCACGCGGTGCACAAATGGCGCTCCCGCTATCCGAGCGATTCGACTCATCCGTTTCCCGAGCCTGACGTCGAGATCGACGGGGCTCCCGGCTGGCGGGCTGATCGACTGGAGGAAATAGTGCGGTGGCGCAACGGCCTGCCCGGCCGCGGCGCCGGTGGAGGTCGTCCTTCCGCCGCACGTCAGGAGTACCTCAGGCACGCGGCGGCGCGCGGCCTGGAGCGGGGCGAGGCGCTCCGCGCTCTCCTCACGTTCACCGAAGAGTTTCCCGAGATGACCGAGCCGGAAGTCTGCGCCTGGCTCATCGAGAAGTGGCGCGGCTAGCACTTCCCGGCGACATCACAAGACCGGAAGGCGATGACGCATGCCCGAAATCGGCGGCAGCACCGCACCAGGATTCGAAGAAGTGCGTACGGCATTCGCCGCCAATCTGGCCGACCGCCAGGAGGTGGGCGCCGCGGTGGCCGTCTACCTGCACGGCCGGAAGGTCGTCGACCTGTGGGGCGGAATCGCCGACCCTGAAACCGGCCGTCCCTGGGAGCGCGACACCCTGCAGGTCGTCTATTCCACCACCAAGGCCATCACCGCCGCCTGCGCGCTCCTGCTGGCCCAGCGCGGCGAGCTGGACCTCGACGCACCCGTCGCCGACTACTGGCCGGAGTTCGCGGCGAACGGCAAAGACCGCATCCCCGTCCGCTGGCTGCTCACCCACCAGGCCGGACTGCCCACGATCGACCACCCGATCACCCCGGCGGAAGCGATCGCCTGGGACCCGATGGTGACCGCGCTGGCGGCCCAGCGCCCATCCTGGGAGCCGGGCACCGACCATGGCTACCACGGGCACACCTACGGCTGGCTGGTCGGCGAGGTCGTCCGCCGGGTGAGCGGGCGCAGCCTCGGCACGTTCCTCGCCGAAGAGATCGCCGGACCGCTCGATCTGGACCTGTGGATCGGGCTGCCGGAAACCGAGCGGCATCGGGTCAGCCGGATCATCGCCACCCCGCTCGACCTGGACGCGCTGGCCCGGATCGACCTGGACGCCCTTCCCGAACCCATGCGCGAGGTGATGGCGGTCTATACCGATCCGACGTCGTTGACCGTGCGGTCCCTGTTGACCATCATCACGCCCGCACTGGACCACAACAACCCCGACGAGCAGTTCGCCGAGATGCCCTCGACCAACGGCATCTGCACGGCTCGCGCGCTGGCCCGCTTCTACGCCGCGCTGATCGGCGAGGTCGACGGGCAGCGCGTTCTCTCCCCCGAGACCTTGGCGGCGGCGACCGCGGAGCAGGTCAGTGGTGTCGACCGCATCCTTCGGGTACCCGTCCGGATCGGCACCGGTTTCGGCCTGCCGACACCCGACGCCTTCTGGTACAGCCCGACCGCCTTCGGGTTTCCCGGCATGGGGGGATCGCTCGGCTTCGCCGACCCGGCGAGCGGCCTCGCGTTCGGCTACGTCATGAACCACGTTCTGGAAGGAACACCTGACCGTAGAGCCGCCACCCTCCTCGACGCGGTCCAGCGCGCAATGGAGACCGCTGACCTGCGCCGATAGTGACCGTGTAGCGATCGTGTAGGCCCCGCGACGACAGTCGTTCCTGGCCCTTACCGGGGCAGGAACGAAGGGAGACGTCATGGTCAAGACGGCCAGGTTCTACGCGCTACGTCGTCAGCGCCCTCTCCACCGCCGTGTTCAGCCTCAACGGCTGAGGCTCGGTCCCTCCTGACGGCTCCTGGGAGCGGCTTCGTGCCGCTCCCAGGGACCGTCGTGTTCCATGACCACCGCGCAAAGGATGGGACAGGATGTTCGGGACAGCCGCCCGGCAGTTGGGGTACGCCTGGTCGATGCTGGCGGGCCGCCGGTTCCGAGTGAAGGACGTGACCGCGCTGGTCGAAGACCTCCGGGCGACCTTGTCGCGGTCCATCGCCCAGATCCTCATCGAGCGGGCGGCGACCATGACCGGGGCGGCCTTCGTCCACGTAGGTCTCGTGGACCCCCGCGCCACGCTGGACCGGTTGGCGGTTCCGCTGCACGTCCCGGGCAAGCGGCCACAGATGACCCACCTCAACACGACGGCTTCGTACCTCGCGGCACTGGTCCAGGAGGCCGAGCGGGGCGGCTGGGACGCGAAGGACTTCGGCGTTGAGGAGCAGCGTGGCCAGTACGGCCCGAGGCTTGCCACGAAGATGGATCGGGGCCTACGGGGTCCCTTCCAGGAAGACCTGAACGGAGCCCAAGACGGCGAAGTGGTACACCATGAAGTGCCCAATCCCTAGCGACACCTAGGAGAGATCCCTAGCGTAAGAATCGTCCATTGATACCATGTGGATCAAGCTTGATCTCCCTCCCCGGACAAGCGACGGGCGCGCAGTCGCAGACTGGCTGGTAAAGCCGCATTATGCGACAATTAGGGCATTCAGCCCGTTTTATCCTTCCCCCAGGAGTAGAACGACGGAGGGGATGGGCATGGAGATCAGGCCGCAGGCGGCCGTCATTCCGAAGGAGACGGACCACCTGGAGCAGGGCAAGTATGGCCCTGTCTACCCGCGGACCCCGGCGTGTTACGGGTTCACCATCATCGCGAAGGTCAAACCCGGCCGAGCCGACGCGATCCGCGAATACGGCTACACCCTCGCCAAGGCGCTGGAGGCCGACCCCAACCTGCTCGCGCCCTTGAAGCTGCACTACCTGCGCTGGGTGCTCTTCGACGACGACACGCGCTTCATGTACCAGGGCATCTTCGACACCGACTTCGACAAGTACACCGAAGACGCCATCGCCCTGTTCACCCGGGCGGGAGTGAACACGGCCTTCGAGAACCTGGAAGGCTTCCCCGAGGACTGGAAGACCAACCCCGAGGCCTTCATCAGATTCGTCCGTGAGCACCACTGCCCGAGCTTCATCGAGTACGGCGAGTACCCGTACGTCACCGCCGACGAGATCAAGAAGGCTCTGCGGATCAAGAGCGCGATGTCGGAGATGCTCGACCAGCTGCAGTGACGCCCACCAGCGCTTCCTGGAGAAGAGATGAGCGAGTCCAGAACCGCGCGCACCTACAACCAGAACCATGTGCCGCGCCCTTACAGCCCCGGCCGGCGCCGGCTGAGCATCTATGTGGCATGGAGCTATCCCGCCGAGGCAGGCAGGGATGTGACCCAGCTGGACAACCGGTTCTCCACGATGACCGAAGTGCGGCGCGTGACGTGGCCGGCCTACGAGGACCCGAAATGGTCGGATCCGCTGCGGTTCCAGCAGGGCATCGCGGGCGGGCTGGAGCTGTTCTTCTGGGGCTGGCTGCCCTTCCAGCAGTACGTCGAGGAGAGCACCGGATACCCCGTGCCTGTGTACCAACGCGTCGATCAGGCGGGTTTCCACACCCCGCTGGACGAACGGGTGCTGGCGGACACCGACACCCTGTTCGTGTGGGGGCTGGACCACATGATCACCGGGCAGGACGCCACACCCGCGGAGATCGAGGCGGTGCGCGAGTTCCTCACCCGCGAGGGAACCTGCCTGGCTCTGGGGCCGCATCACGACGTCGGCGCGTCGGACGACATGGCGGTGCGCGACGTGGAGTATCGCCATCACGGCGACGCGCTGGTGCCCCGCCAGCAACGCTTCGGAAGGTACACCCGGTCGCTGATGGCGGGCCTGGGGGTGCCCGTGGAGAACCGCTACGGGCTGCGTCCCGCGGTGACGGAAGGGCGCAAGAGCGCCCCGCTGTCCATCGCCAGGGATCTGGACACCAAGGGGTGGCTGGAAGGCGTGTCCAGCTTCAACTTCCACATGCACCTGCCGCACTACGCCGTGACCACCGACGATCCGAACGTCGTCCACGTGCTGGGCAGGCAGCCGATCGACATGTCCAGGCCGCACCCGTTCACCGAAGCCGGCAACACCGAGTTCAACATGTTCCTGTGGATGCCACCCAGCGGCGACCGGGCCGGTGACGTGATCTTCGCCGACACCACGATCTTCAGCTCGCTGTTCGGCGTCGACGAGAGCCTGCGCGCCTTCTGGAACAACATCGTCTCGGCGAAATAGCTGATGGGGAGGCTGGTCCAGATGAGCGAGGACATCAGCGTCAAGCTGGAGCTCGACGACATCCAGCGCGGGGTGCTCAGCCCGAGGCCGACACCGTACGCGGCGACCTACATCCTGTTCCGCATCGACGACCGCGAGCACGGGCGGGAGCTGATGCGGCGGGCCAGTGCCGTGGTGACCTCGGCCGCCGACACGGCGAGCCCGCTCGGCGAGACCTGGGTCAGCGTCGCGCTCACTTACCACGGCCTCAAGGCGCTCGGTGTTCCGCAGGAGTGGCTGGACACCTTCGCCTGGGAGTTCCGGCAAGGCATGGCGGCACGGGCCAACGCCTTGGGCGACACCGGCGAGAGCGGCCCCGAACACTGGGAGTCTCCGCTCGGCACGCCTGACGTCCACGTGGTGCTGGTGGCACTCGCGCCCGACAGCGCGCTGCTGGAGGCCGCCGTCGACCGCGCCCGGCCTGCCTACGAGGCCCTGCCCGGCGTGACGGCGATCTGGCGCCAGAACTGCCACGCGCTGCCCACCGAGACCGAGCCCTTCGGCTACCGCGACGGCATCAGCCATCCCGCCGTCGAAGGCAGCGGCATAGCCGGTACGAACCCGTTGGAGACGCCGCTGAAGGCCGGCGAGTTCGTACTCGGCTACCGCGACGAGCTCGGCGGCATCCAGACCCCGCAGCCCGATGTGCTCGGGCGCAACGGCACCTACGTGGTCTTCCGCAAACTCCACCAGCGCGTCGCCCTGTTCCGTCGGTACCTGAAGGACAACGCCACCGACCCCGCGGACGAGGAGCTGCTGGCCGCGAAGATCATGGGGCGCTGGCGCAGCGGCGCGCCACTGGCGCTCAGCCCCCTGCACGACGACCCCACTCTCGGGGCCGACCGCACGCGCAACAACATGTTCCTGTACGAGCGGGACGACGCCGCCGGCTTCACGACCCCCGGCGGGTGCCACATCCGCCGGGGCAATCCTCGTGATGCCGCGGTCGCCGGGGTGCCGCGGCTGCACCGCATGATCAGACGCGGTACGGCGTACGGCCCGCCGCTGCCCGACGGAGTCCTGGAAGACGACGGAGCCGACCGGGGGCTGATGTTCGCCTTCGTGGGAGCGCATCTGGGGCGGCAGTTCGAGTTCGTCCAGTCCGAATGGATGAACGACGGCGTCTTCTTCGGCGCGGGCGACGCGAAGGACCCGGTCGTCGGCGCGGGGTCGGGCTCAGGGGACTTCACGATCCCCCGGCGTCCCGTACGGCGACGCCTGTTCTCCCTGCCGCGATTCGTCGTCACGCGCGGCGGCGAATACTGCTTCATGCCAGGACTGACCGCACTGCGCTGGCTGGGCGACCTGACCGGCTGACCGCTAACCAGCACGCCGACCCCCAGGCCAGGGCGACGCCGCTCCGTCATGACGACCGGGAGCCTTCATGAACACGCTGCACCTGCTGTTCAACGCCGTCACGGTCGTCTTCATCGCGGCCACCATGTTCGCCGCCGGTCTCGGCGCGACGCTGCCGGCCCTGCGCGCCGTCTTCGCGAACGTCCTGCTGCTCGTCCTGGTGCTGGTGGCCAACCTGGTCGCCATCCCGCTCCTCGGCTGGGGCCTCGCCGCCCTGTTCGGTCTGCCCACGGCGGCGTACATCGCGCTGCTCCTGACGGCCTCCTCCCCCGGCGGACCGTTCGGCGCGAAACTCGGCATGGTGCAGAACGGGGACGTGGTCGCGGGGGCGGCGATGCAGGTCCTGCTGGCCGCCATCGGCAGCGTCACCTTCGGGCCTACCGCGAACCTCATCCTCCAGGCGGCCGACGTGGGCGGCGGAGTCGCCCTCGACGTCCCGGTGCTGATGCTGACCGTCGTGGTCCTCCAGCTCGTGCCGTTCGCCGTCGGACTGATCGTGCGACACTACGCTCCGGCCATGGCGCCGGCATGGCAGCCGGTGGCCGCCAGGACGTCGAACGTGACGTTCCTCATCGTGCTGGTAGGCATGCTCGTGGGGAACTGGCGTGACGTCGTCGCGCTGATCGGCTCACTCAGCCTGCTCGCGGGCTTCGTCTTCTCCGCCCTCTCTTTCGCGCTCGGTACGGCCCTGGCCACCGGACCACCGGCACGCCGTACCACGATGGGCGGAGTCGCCGCGGTACGCAACGTGGGCCCGGCACTGGCCGCCGTCGGTCTCGCCTTCGGCAACGCGCCGTCCATCCTGGGAGCTCTGGCCGCCGTACTGCTGAGCGGCCTGGCCGCGGCGGTCCCCATCGCGGCGGTGCTGAGTCGTCACCGGGCGCGACCTCCACATGAAGATCGCTAGCCGCTAGCCTGACCCGGGTTGATCACTTTCGGAGGTGCCGTGATGCGGGAACCCACGGCAGAAGCGCTGTCCCCGGCGGCGGCGCTGCGCTTAGGTGCGGTCCTGGCCGCGTCCGGACCGGTGATCCTGACGGCCTTCGGAGTCGGCAGGCAGAGCGTGGGAGGCTACGCACGCGATCAGCGTTACTTCGAGCGGGCCTTCACATCTTCTGTGCGGTGAGCAGGGCGTCGGCGAGGCCGGTGCGGGCGTAGAGCACCGAGCGGCCTGCTCGGTGGGTGCTGGTCAGGCCGGCGGCTCGCAGAGCGGTGAGGTGCTGGGACACGCCCGCCGCGGAAAGGCCCGAGCGTCGGGCGAGTTCGGTGGTCGAGGCGGGTGAGTCCAGTTCGGTCAGGATCAGCGCACGGGATCGGCCGATCACGGCGGCGAGGGCTTCCATGCGCTCATGTGTCCGACGCTCCCACAACGCGCCGATCCCGCGCGCCGGGTAGGCCAGCTGAGGTGGTTCCGACGCGACGGACCGCGTCAGCACTCGCGGCCAGGCGAAGGCCGACGGCACGAGGAGCAGCCCGGCTCCGGTCTCGATCCTGGTGATGGCGCAGTGCCGCTGTACCAGGTGGAGGCCGCCGTCGGCCCAGCGCACCGTGTGGTGCAACTCGTCGAGTGCCTGGGCCGTACCCTGCTCGGCCACCTGGCGGCCCCGGTGGAAGATGTCCGCCTCCAGCACCGAGCGAATCCTGGCCCAGTATGGCGCTATTGCGAGCCCCCAGTAGACCTCGATCTCCGCGACGATCCTAGGCAGGTAAGTCCGAGGGGTCCGGTGAAGGCTCCGCAGCCGCGAGGACAACCGGCCGTCGCGCTCAGCGGCCAGGCAGTCGAGGTCCCGCCGTACCTGCTCGGGGTCGGTGGCCTCGATGGCGGCCAACTCTTCGGAGAGATCGGGGCATGCGGTCGCCGGTGCCGGGTTGAGAAAGTCGGGGAGGTGGCCAATGGGCGGAATCATGTCGGCCAGCCAGCCGCGATCGAGACCCGCGGCCGCGAGCCGAGGGCGTACCTGATCGGCCCAGTCGCCATGGGGTTCCGGTACGGCGGCGGCGGCCAGCACTCTGCTGCTGGTGACGATTTCCCACATGGGCGAGACAGCGAACCGGGTCTCGGCCAGACCGTTCACCGAGAAGGTCAGCCGTGCCTTCATACCGCCTCCGCTGCTTCCAGGATTCGGCCCGAGCTTAATCAATGGACGCCTACTCCTCCGCCCGGCAGCATCCCGTGAGCAGGCACCCGCGAGGCAGGGTGCCGGGAAGCAGAACAACGCGAAGGCGATCACGCATATGTCTGTTGATATTTCCCCCTCCGCTGATGCCGCGACTCAGGGGAAGGCCCGGCTGTTCCGCACCTTGAGCACCGAGTCCGTGCTGGTGCTGCCCAACGCCTGGGACGCCGCCAGTGCGGCGGTGATCGCCGCGGCCGGCGCCACGGCGATAGCCACAACCAGCGGTGGCGTGTCATGGTCCCTGGGCCGCGGGGACGGGCAACGGCTCAGCCGGGGTGAGATGGTGGAGGCCGCCCGGCGCATCGTGGACTCCGTCGACCTGCCCGTGACAGTCGACGTGGAGGGAGGGTACGGACCGGCCCCTGCGGATGTCGCCGCGACCGTGCGCGCGGTCGTCGAGGCCGGTGCGGTGGGCGTCAATCTGGAGGACTCCACCGCCCCCGGCGGTCCGCTGTTCGACATGGCCGAGCAGAGCGCCAGGCTGCGCGCGGCCAGGGGCGCCGCGGCAGCGGCGGGCCTGGCGAACCTTTTCGTCAACGCACGCACCGACGTCTTCCTGTTCGCGATCGGTCCATCCGAGGCCCGGCTGGGCGAGGTGCTGGCGCGCACGGCGGCATACGCCGAGGCGGGAGCCGACGGCATCTTCGTTCCCGGCCTGCTCGATCTGGACGTGCTGAACACTCTCTGCGCCGAGTCGCCGCTGCCGGTAAACGCGATGGCCGTCGCCGGTGGCCCGAGCGTCACCGAGCTCGCGCAGGCAGGGGTGCGCAGGATCAGTCTGGGCACCGGACTGGCCCAGGCCGCCTACACCGCGGCCCGCAGAGCCGCCGCGGAACTGCTCGGCACAGGAGGTCTCACAGCACTGGACGACTCACTGAACTTCAGCGAACTCAACGTCCTGTTCCGCCACTGATCGGCATGTTCGTCTCGCTACGGTGTGTCTCGTCCGTTGGCTAGCGTGGCCTGCCCGGCCCTGGGGTGGTGTGGCTGCGCGCCACCCGTGCGACGCCGGCCGGGCGTAGGCGGCTCCGCCCAGCCCGGGCGGTCGGAGCGTGCCGGGGCCCACCAGCCCTTGCTCCGGGGAGCAGGGCGGCGGGTCGTGGTCCGGGGCGAGGAAGCCCGGGATCAGACGATGGTGAGCGGCCCGTCGACCAGGTACGCCGCCAACGGACCGGTCATCCGGAACCGTGCGGGCGGCTGCAGGGCCAACCGGTTGGCGCAGGTGGCGAGGTGGCCGACCTCGTCGGAGGCCGTGGAGTCGAGGTCGCCGAGCAGTTCGACCGCGCGCGGGACCACCCGGGAGAGGGCGTCCTGCACGCAGTACCGGACGTAGAGCGAGGCGGCGAGCGTCGACTCGTTCGGGCCGCCGTCGTCGATCCGGCGGGCGACGCCCTCCGCGGCCGACATCGCGCCCTCGGTCTCCACCAGCAGTTGGACCCGCTCGGACTCGGGCGCTCGGTTGTCGAGCAGCGCCCGCTCGACCAGTGCGCTGGCGGCCCCGAGGTAGCTGCCGGTCATCAGCAGCTGGTACCAGGCGAAGCCCGCGGTCAGCAGTGCGTCCAGTTGCCCGTCGAGGGCCGAGGTGCGCACCAGCAGCTCTGGCGCCAACTCGACGTTGTCGAGGGTGACCTGCTTGCTCTCCGCCTCTGCCCCGCTGACGCTCATACCCTCGCTGTCCGCGGGCACCAGCGCCAGCGCCGGTTCCTCGCCCGGGCCGTCCGAGCAGGGGACCATGGCACCAGCGATGAGCAGGTCCATCGACCGGGCCAGACTGCGCAGGCGCGTCATCCCGCTGATCCGCACCCCTTCGTCCTCCTCCGTGGCTGTCATCGAGGGGGAGAGGACTCCCGCGCCGGGGCGGTCCTCGGCGAAGCCGAACGCCACGAGGCGGTTGTCGGAGGCCACACCCTCGACAAGCGTCGACAACATGCCCTTGTTGGGGATCAGAGCGGCCAGGGTTGCTGTCGAGAAGTGGTGCAGGGTGGTGGCCACGGCCAGCGACGGTGCCCTGCTGCCCAGTGCGCGCTGCACCCGCAGGGCGTCCAGGGCGGTGGCTCCCCGCCCCTGGTAGGCGGTCGGCACCAGCAGCCCGGGGCCGCCGCTGTCGCGGAAGAGCCCGATGCCGGGGCCGCTCGGGCCCTCCAGCTCCATGACGGGTACCGCCCGCAGGCTCTCGTCCAGCCCCGGCAGCAGCTGCGCCACAGTGGCGCGTTCCCGCTCCAGAAAACGCATGTCCTCTCCCCACTTCCCCCAGGACAACCACCAGGCCGGTGGCCCGGATCGGCTGACAGCGCCCCGGGTGGCGCGCAGCCACACCGCCCCAGGGCCGGGCTGGCCACGCTTACCGGCTCATCCCGCCAACGGACGAGACACACCGTAGCGAGACGAACACGAACACAACAGGCTAACAAGATCACAGCATAATCACCCCCATCAGCCTTATTTCAAGATCATATCGATGTGGGTATTGGGCCCATATGGGCTAACTCGCCACCCCGCGCGACCGACCCCGGCTTCGCGGCGATACGCCTGGGCGCCCCGTTTCATCTGGCCTTCGACGGAGACCTGCTGCAGCTGCCCGCCCAAGGCGACGGCCCAGGCGCTCCTCCCCGATCTGCGAGGTGATGCCACCGGCCAGCACGACACGATCCTCCTTAACGTCCGCCGCCTCGATGGACCTCACTCCCCGCGCTGGATAGGGGAAGATGACGACGTCGCTATGTTCGGCCAACCACTACCCGGCCTCCATGACTGAAAGCCGGAGCCGACGTTGCTGTCACCGAAGATCAAAAAGCCCCGAACGGTGATCCGTTCGGGGCGTTCTTACTGTTCAATGCTTGTGGTCAGGGGCAGGGTCGAACTGCCGACCTTCCGCTTTTCAGGCGGAACAACCACCCTGCTCCAGTGATCAAGACCACGGTCAGGCGCGTGTGGACGGTGGCGCGGATGCGTCGACGTGTGGGGACGTTGCTGTCAGCGCTGCTGTCACCTCTCCCATGGCCATCGGGAGGCGACGAAGAAGGGCCGCTGCAGCAATCGCCACGGCCCTCGACTACGGGAACCGAGGCCGGCGATCGTCAGGGCCTCACCGGTGACTGGTCGACAGACAGGTCATCCGTCGCCGATAACCTCTTCATGAACCTGGGCCAGGTGCTGGACTGAAACGTCCGTTGCCAGGCATCAGAGTGCGCCGGCGGCTGAATCATGGGGAGTTTGTGACATGGACTCGGTAACGCTGCACACGGCGGCACGACGGTACCTGATGGAGCGGTACGACGAGCTGACCGACAAGTACGCCGCACTGCCCAACGAGGGACGGTCCGCATTCGGGTACAACTACCGTCCCGAAGCCTGGCGCATCTTCCCCCGCTACAACGTGATCGCAGCGATCCTGGAACACGTGGAGCGGCTCGATCCAGACCGGCTGCCCGAGTTCTCCGACCTCGTCGACGCCCTATCCGAGGCTGCCGACACGGCCCAGTCGCCGTTCACACAACCGGCATCGAACAAGACCGAGGCAAAGGCGATGGCTGAGGAACGCCGGCTGTTTCAGTCGACCTTGCAAGCCTGGGTAGCGCGGGCCGACTTTCCGGTGGAACCGCTGCCCTACCGGCGCGTGTTGATGCCCGCCCAGTCGTTCGAACGACAGAAACAGTTGGAGCAGCGGTGGGGGCTGGTGGGCAGGTCGTGGCACCCCATGCTCGCCAAGCCAACTCCACCCGACGTCCTCGTGCTGACGGAGGCATCGATGTGGGACGAACAGGGACTCGCCCAGGTGCGCGCCGCCCTACGCGACATGAGCGGCGGCCGCGTTACAGAACTACGCGAGTACGGCGCGGACTACCTCGTAGATGTAGAGATGTTCGCACCCCAGTACACCGGCGCTGAAGGCGTGTGGAGCGATGACACGCTTACCTGGATCGTCTTCGCCTCCCACGAAGGAACGGTCGCCTTCGGGGGCCAACTCGCCAACGCCCTCGAAGCAAAGTGGACCGAACTCGACCGGTGGCGCTGGTCAGCCTAATTGAGCCGCCCTGCGCAAGCTGGGCGATGCCCTCGGATTGCCAGACCCTTTCAAGGCTGGTCAGTACGCTCGGTGATGCCGTTACCGAGCGTGCTTCCATTTGGTCCGATCTCGCAGAACACGAACATAGTCGAACCCCTGATCTTGTAGCTGCCGCACGACCCACTGAGCAGCACGATCATCGGGATCAAGTTCCCGCAAATGGAATCGGAGGCTCGCGATAGCGTGCCGCTCACGGGTCTTGCGCCTCTTGGGGACGAAATCCTGCGGAAGGTTGTGGCACACGTCCGCGATCACGCGCATCTCCTCCAGATGCGTCAGTGCCGCGTCCGTTTCCCCCGCAGCCAACGCCCGCTTCACGAAGTGACTGCCGGCTCGCAGCTCAATGAACCCCATGGCCATTATTACCCTGATGGCCTCCTGCGCCGACCCGTGCTCCAACCCGGCCGGCCGGTCACGAGCTGTCCGCATGTCTTCCAGAAAAGTGAAGCAGGAGCAGTGGCCGTCACGTTCTTCGACGCAGCGCGGGTGCTTGCAACTGTGGTCGTGTCGGTGATCACGGGACCACACGTAAAAGTCACGTCTTATGCCCTTGGCGCGCCGCGCTGTCCGATACTCCTCCCATCGTGACAGCGTCTTCGGTAGCTGCTGGAATCGCGGCACTGGAACAGGCCTGTTAAGACCGCTCTTGATGAGCGCACCGTCGTTCATCTTGAGCACCATGGCTGCAGAGATACAGCCTTCAACGGCCACATCCCACGACCTACGTGGCCAAGGGATCACATAGTGGATTCCACCTGGAGCAAGATGGGCAGCCAGAAGCTCGATGGCCTGCGGCTTGACAGAGCCTGAGGTCTCGCGCAGCAACTCGATCATCGTGGCTGTGTCGACGGCACGAACCGTCCGAAGCGCCCTGGGCAGCACTGTGCCGTGGTCCGAATCTTTCGCCACAGGCCAAGGAAGTAACCACACGAACACCAGCGTGCCATGGTCGACCCTGCGTTGGAGGTGGCGAGGTTGCTGTCGCAGACGCGAAAACGCCCCGGAGCGATCTTCGCTTCGGGGCATCTTGGCTGCTCAAAGAAGGTGGTCAGGGGCAGGGTCGAACTGCCGACCTTCCGCTTTTCCGGCAAGCCGGGCACCCGCTCCCGCTGGGCTCATGACGGCGCTGACCAGGCCCCGCCATCCCCTAGCGTCCGTCAACGTCCGCGATCGTCTGCCGCGGTTGTCACTCAGTCACTCCACCAAAGAGGGCAAGCATTCACCGCCTGACGTTCCGGAGCCGGTCACACCGTTGCACACCTCTGATCGATCACACAGCGCGATCAACAGAACCCGAAACGTACAGGCCGTGAATGCTACCCCATGGTGACCAGCTTGCCGTGTCACCGCGACACCCTCGCCTCTATTTCAGAGTTTCGTAAATCCCCTTCGCCGTCATAGACGGCACCGGCCGACCGGACGCCGCCTCAGCGGCGAAATCAAACCTGCTCAGCTCCGCAGTTCCCGTCCCCGCCTGGTAAGACAGCAGATAACACTTACCGTACAGCTCGAACGGAGCGAGCGTCGTCCACCCCGTCGCCCAGTTCTGCTGCCACACATTGCTGTACGAGCCGTCCTGGCCGAACTTGTCAAGACTCGCTTCGCCCGACTCGTTCTTGTACGACAGAAGGTAATACTCGCCGTACGCCTTGAAGGGGACGAGTGTCGTCCACCCCGTCGTCCACCCCTGCTGCCATATCCCGCTGTATGAGCCGTCCTTGTGGAATTTACTGAGGTCCGCGTTTCCCGAACCGTTCTTGTACGACAGGAGGTACGGCTCGCCGTATAGCTCGAACGGAGCGAGCGTCGTCCACCCCGTCGCCCACCCCTGCTGCCACACTCCGCTGTATGAGCCGTCCCTGCCGAACTTGTCAAGACTCGCTTCACCCGACCCGTTCTTGTACGACAGGAGGTACGGCTCGCCGTACGCCTTGAAGGGGACGAGTGTCGTCCACCCCGTCGTCCACCCCTCCTGCCATATCCCGCTGTATGAGCCGTCCTTGTGGAATTTACTGAGGTCCGCGTTTCCCGAACCGTTCTTGTACGACAGGAGGTACGGCTCGCCGTATAGCTCGAACGGAGCGAGTGTCGTCCACCCCTTCGTCCACCCCTGCTGCCATATCCCGCCGTATGAGCCGTCCTTGTGGAACCTGCTGAGGTCCGCGTTTCCCGACCCGTTCTTGTACGACAGGAGATAATACTCGCCGTATAGCTCAAACGGAGTGAGCGTTGTCCAGCCTATCGCCCACTGTTCTTCCCAAACTTGGGTTATTTGCATAATGGGAGTCTTGCTTGATGGTCGGACGGGTGTCAACCGGCATGAGCGATCGGCATGATCCGCCTTTCCCGGTCGAGTGAATCCGATGTAAGCATTCACGTCGTGCACAGGCCCGCGGAGGAGGTCTGTGACTCCCCAACGCCACCCGGCCGTGCTCACCAGTTATGATCACGACCGGGTGGCCTGACAGCAGTCTTGCAGGCTCCCCAGGTCACAGCAGGTGACCTGGGCCCAGCGCAGCCACGAGTTTCGGTCAGGACATTCGGGGGATGAGTCCGGCGGTCGCGGCCGTGACAACGCTGCGGGGCGCGTTTTCCCACGTCGCGTTGCCCGCTAAGTGCTTTATGTCAAGCCGTCCCGGAGCTCCCGGTCACGCACTGCCGCTTTGGGCCGTGTGCCTTGATTCTTACCGGCACCCCTTCTCGTGGGCGTGCGCTTGGCGTAGGCGGTCCGAACCGGCCAGTTCCACGACCCCTTGACATTGAGAAACGGGCATCTGAGAGAACTTCTAAGCGCTCCGAGGAGCTTTGCGGACGGGTCAGGCGGCAGATCTAGCCACAGGGGTCCACTCTAGTGATCAGTACCCGGCGTTGATCAGTTCGTCGGCAAGAGACTCGACGACGGGAATCGATTCCGCCATTTGGAGTGGGGCGTCATACTCGGCGACGATGATGCACTGTTTCGTCTGCACCACGATCGCACCGGCGTGTCTGGGATCGTAGTTGATGGAGTGCGTGGTCTTGAGGAAAAGGGAGCGCTCGTCGCTCCCGGAGGTGAGGAACTTGTTGCCGGCCAGCACAAGACCACCGACCTGGTCCTCTCCGCCGCTGAACACGGCCCTGCACTCCTTGCTGAGCTGACTCTGCTCGGCGGCACTGATCTTATATCCCTCGGACGCAGCCAAGATTCCGCCGTCCAGCCCGACGATTGCCGCCCGGTTGACCTTACCGGAGCCGATCAGATTGTCGTCCACATAGCGCTGCCACTCGCCCATACACAGCCCCCAGTTGCAGCCCGGCCTATGCCAGGCGATCCAGTATTTGTCATCGTCTAGTAGCACGAACGCGTGATCAAAGCCCTCCGCTCCGACCAGTCAATGGTGCTTCGCACGCCCTTCTGAGCGCGCTACGCGCGGGAGACCTGGCCTCTGTCTATTGGAGGGGCCCAGCCCGAGCTTGCCTGCCACGCCTGAACTGCTGATCGTGCGTAGTCGTGGCTCCGGTAGGCGCTTGTTCAGTACCGGAGCCCTTCCCGATCTTCGCTGTGATCCTCAATGAGGAAGACGTCGCTGGCTGTCATGGCTGCTGATGACCTGTGAGCGCCGAGGTGTGGCTATCCAAGGGTCAGGCGTAGCTACTGTGGGGCCACGATGGAGCCCTTGCCAGGCTTGGTGGTGATGAGGCCGCGTTCTCTGAGGGCCTCCATCGCCTTGCGCACCGTGACGCGTGCGACGTCGAACTCCTCCTGGAGCTTCACCTCGGAGATCAAGGTGAGTGCAGGGTAGGTGCCGCTGTCGATGCGCCCGGCGACGACGTTGGCTATCTGCTCCCACTTGTAGAGCCTGGGGTCCCACTCAATCACAGGACGACTTTACGTATCGGTGGACCTATTGACATAGAACAGGCAGTCCTAGGAATGGCGTAGACAGGTTAGGACAGGTTGAGCTAGCTTGCATATATGGCGTTGGCGAGCGAGGCTCCAGAGTCCCTCCGGGTGGGGCTTCGCAAGTGCGCTCCGGCCTGCCGCCCCGTACGAGCGCGCTGCGGCGGGAGATGGCTCCTCGCTCACCAACGCCTGTTCATCGATTGCGGTTTTCGCGGGCGCCGAAGGTGGCTCGTCGGGGATCGCGCCTCATGAAGGAGGGCGAGCCCCTGTGGCAGATGACTACGACTTCCACGGTACGCACCCCGCCTCGCCGCGCCCGGACGCGGTGCCGGTGAGGTGGATCCCGGTCCAGCAGCGTCCGGGTGCAGCTCGCGTCCGGGCCTACACCTGCGAATGCCTGTCTCTAGTCTTCGAGCAGTGCATGGCCGGCGGGCAGGGCTTCATCCGGCGCTACGACCGGTCCGTCTTTCCGTGGGACATCGCCGAGAGCCCGCGCGTGCGGGTAGTCGATGCTATGGCGCTGTGGCGACAGCTCATGACCGGGGAAGCGAAGTAACGGCGCACAAACCCGGGCGGCGACGTGGCAACAGAGTACGTGACGCAGGACCAGCGCATTGCGCAGGCTCGTCACCGCAAGGGCCGGTATCAAGCAACCCTTGCCGAGAAGATCGGCCGTTCGGTCTCCTGGCTGTCGAAGCCAAACCGGCGGCGTACGAAACTGCTATCACCTCAACACGACGTCCACCTCGTGCTCCGCAAAGATCGTCTGAATGATCTCGAAAAAGGTCGGAGCGTCGTCCGTCTCCTCCAAGATCCTTGTTAGAGACTGTCGCGCAACCTGGGAGTCGCTCCAGATCAAGGTGAACGGTGTCGTTGCTCCGAACCCCCCGCGCAGACAGTCATTCAGCGCATCGAGATTCCAACCGAAATAGCCCCCGGGCCCGTTGATGGCTTCCCCGACGGCGAGGTAGAAGCAGGTCTCATCGGTGACGTGAGCTCCATCGAGGTGGTAGGCGAACCCTGCCGGACGATCAACTGGCCCCGTTTGCCGGAAGCTGCTGCGGCCGACAACGGTCAGCCATTCCCGTCTGCCCTCCGAGTCGTACACCGCCCACTGGTTGATTTGGTCAGGCCGGACCGTACGCCAGCGCTCCCAGATATGCCGTGCACCGGACTGCGGGCTGTCGTATCCCCACTCAGCGATGATGTCCACCCGCTCGGGACCGAGCCGCGAGGGTCGCCACTCGATGATCTCGCTCACCCAGAAGTCCGCAAGAGGCTTTCCTGCCGCGTCCAGCATACGAAGCCCTTCCAGCCAGAGAGGATTTCTCAGGCGGTACCGCTTGGACCCCTCCAAGTAGTCACGTAAGCGCTGAATAGGAAGGCACCCCAGGATCTCGACCGTCACAGGCCTATCGCACTCGGCCGACTCGACGAAGACACCCTCGGCATCGAGGCATGTCCCGAGCACGTGTCCATCCCCGTCGATCAACAGGAACTTCGGCTGACTGGAATCCACGGACCCGGTCCTCACCCGTGCATCTATGACGTTGCTGTCAGGAGAGATCAAAAAGCCCCGAACGATGATCCGTCCGGGGCGTTCTTACTGTTCAATGCTTGTGGTCAGGGGCAGGGTCGAACTGCCGACCTTCCGCTTTTCAGGCGGACGCTCGTACCAACTGAGCTACCTGACCCGAGCGGTCCTGACGGGACTTGAACCCGCGACCTCCACCTTGACAGGGTGGCGAGCACTCCAAACTGCTCTACAGGACCTTGCTTTGCGACTCGCTTAGCTTACCAGCTCCTGGCTGGCTTTCGACCAACCGTTTTGCGGTGCGCTAGGCGCTTCGCCGTGCCCCCAACGGGATTCGAACCCGTGCCGCCGCCTTGAAAGGGCGGTGTCCTAGGCCGCTAGACGATGGGGGCTCAGGAACTTTCCCTGTCGTCTTCCGTCGGAGACCTCTGAAGCATAGGGGACGATTGCCCTTGATGCCAAAGTGGCGGACCGGCGGCCGGCGACGTCGTGCCAGTGATCGATCCCGTTGGCGACGGGGCGTTCGTTGGCTCTGGAGAAATCATACGTCCCGGGTCACGCTCCACGTGACGCTGGATGTACACCGACTGCTCGCCGAGGCCGCCGAGCGTGATGTCGTCCCAGGCCTGCAGCCGTTTGGTCTCCTTGTCGAAGTACATGACCGAGGCCTGTACGGGGGTCGGCTGGGGGTGTTCGAGGGCGCGCAGGCCGGCGCCGCCCGTGGAGCCCTGGACCAGGAGGCGGGTGCCCGAGGGCAGCATGGTCGTCGATCGTTCATGGGTGTGACCTGCGAGGATGATCGGTGTGGCGCCGGAGAAGCCGCGGCCGACCTCCGGGTCGTGGACGGCGACCAGGTCCGGCTTCCCCATCCGCGGAACACGCGACCGCCCGAACTGAGCCAGAACGGCGGGATCCGAGTCCACGGCGACGGTCTTGTCAGGGGTGAAGCGGGGGTCGCCGAGGCCGTAGATGTTCAGGCCTGCCACCTTCTGGGTTTTGTCGTCCAGGACGATGGCGTTCTTCTGCTTGGCGACCGCTTTCTGAGTGATCATCGAGTCGTGGTTGCCGCGAACGTAGACGTACGGGACGCCGAGGGTGCCGATCTCGTCGACGAACTTGTTCTCGGTCTTCGTGCCATGGTCGGAAATATCGCCGGTGTCGATGATCATGTCGACCTTGAACTGGTCCTTCAGGGAGCGAATGACGTTCCAGGCGATCGGGTTGATGTGGATGTCCGAGACGTGGAGGACACGGATGGATCTGGGATCCGCGTCGTACAACGGCAGCGTCGACACCGTGTCGTACAGCTTGGAGACGTTCGTGACCAGCTTGGTGAGTTGCGACCGGTACGACTCGAACTTCGTCACGATCGACTCCGCGCTGCCCACCAGCGACGGCGCGGCGGCGATCAGCCCCGAGTATCTGGGCTCGACGAGCGAACTGGGGCGGAACGTGAGCGCCGCGAGCGCGCTGGTGCCGGCGAGCGCCACCGAGGTGACCAGCAGGCCCAGCAGCGCCACCCTGGGGCGCCTGAACACCAGCAGGCTCGCGATCAGCGCCCCGGCTCCCGCGCACAGCAGCGAGCGGATCAGCAGCGCGCGGACACCGTCGAGCAGGTCGCGCTCGATGATCTCCGGTAGCCGGTCGGCCAGCCGGGGGTCCTCGATGATCGCCTTGGCGCGTTCCTGGTCGATGTTCTCGAGGGAGATGCGGAGCCTGAGCGGTGCGTCATGGGTGCGGAACGTGAGCGTGCCCAGCGGGCTGGCGTCCACGATCGTCTCGCCGTTCCAGGCGGGCCGGAGCGACATACCCGTCTCTACCGGACCGACCTGAGCCCTGACGGTGCCGCTGAGGAAGATGCCGAGCCAGGCGCCCACGGCGGCCACGATGAGTACGGCCACAACCCTGGACGCCCGCGACTGGAGGACTGTCTTCAATCTGTCAGCGAACTTCATACAGTTTCTTGCTTACCCAACCTGCGAGGCAGAATGGCAAGGGTGATCGAGGTTTCGCGGGAGAGGTTCGAAGAGCTCGTCGCCGAGGCGTTGGACGTGATCCCCCCAGGTCTGACCCGGGCGATGAGCAATGTCGTCGTCACGGTCGTCGACGATGCGCCCGAACCCAACCTCCTTGGCCTGTACACCGGAATCCCCCTCACAGAGCGCGGCGACTGGTACTCCGCAGTCTTGCCCGACCGCATTGAGATCTACCGCAATCAGATATGTCAGATTTGCGATACCGAAGCCGACGTGATCGACGAAGTGCGCATAACGGTCGTCCACGAGGTCGGGCACCACTTCGGCATCGATGACGCGCGGCTCCATGAACTAGGCTGGTAACCGTTCGCAATGGGTTGGCTGCTTTGGGTTGCGGCCCGTCAAAAGATCGGGCACCTTAGGTGACATAGCGAACACTCTGAGTCAGGCACAGCGGAGTCCAATGGGGGCCATGCGGACGCGACGGCTGCTGGGACGGCATCGCCGTGCCCTCCCACGCCAAGTCACCTACGGCGAGGTCATCGCCATCAGGGAGTTCCGCGCGCTCTGGTACGGCCAGAGCCTGTCCCTGCTCGGCGACCAGCTCGCCCAGGTGGCGCTGGCCGTGCTGGTCTACGACCGCACGCGATCGCCACTCGCGACCGCGGCCGTCTACGCGCTGACCTATCTGCCGACGATCCTCGGCGGCCCGCTGCTGGCCGGCCTGGCCGACCGGTTCGCGCGCAGGGGCGTCATGATCACGTGCGACCTGCTCCGCGCGGCGCTGGTGGGCGTGATGGCGCTACCAGGGGTGCCGTTCCCCGTGCTGTGCGGGCTGGTGTTCCTCGTGGTGCTGCTCAGCGCGCCTTTCTCGGCCGCGCGCGCGGCACTGCTGCCCGAGGTGCTCGAAGGTGACCAGTACATCGTCGGCTCCGCATTGCAGAACATGACGAACCAGGGCATCCAAATGCTGGGCTTCGCGGCCGGCGGCGCGATGATCGCCGCCGTAGGCCCCTATCGCGCGCTCGCGGTCGACGCGGCCACGTTCCTTGGCTCCGCGCTGATCCTGGTCGCGCGCGTTCATCGGCGCCCCGCGGCCGCCCACCAGAGCGGCAGGTCGTCGATGTGGGCCATGGCCAGGGCGGGATCTCGTCTCGTCTTCGGCGACCGAAAGCTCCGCACTCTTGTGCTCTTCGCCTGGCTCTGCGGCTTCTACATCCTGCCGGAAGGCCTGGCCGTGCCCTACGCGGCGAAGCTCAGCACCGGCACCCTGTCGATCCCGGTGGTCACCGGGCTGCTGATGGCGGCGATGCCGATGGGGACCGCGGTGGGGGCGTTCTTCTTCAGTAGGTACGTCACGCCACCGCGGCGATTGCGCATGATGGGGTGGATGGCCATCTTGAGCTGTCTGCCGCTGGTCGTGACCGCGATGCAGCCACCGCTGGCCGTGGTGCTGGGGGCGTGGTTCCTGTCGGGGGTGGGTGGGGCGTACCAGCTTGCGGCCAATGCCGCCTTCGTCCAGTGCGTGCCGGCCGACCAACGCGGCCAGGCGTTCGGCCTGGTGCAGTCGGGGCTTCTGGCCGTACAAGGGATCGGGATCCTGATCGGCGGGTTCGCCGCCGAGAAACTCGGACCGGAGCCGGTGGTCGCGCTGGCCGGCGTCACGGGTGTGACGGCCGCGGCCGTGCTCGCCATACTCTGGTCCGAGTCCCGGGTCGAGACCCCGGCCCCCGCCTGATCACTGCTGCGGCTTCTGCTCGCCGCGGTAGTAGTCGGTGCTGTCCTGCCAGGTGGACTTGGCCTGCTGCTTGTTGAGGAGGTCCTGGACGATCGAGGTGTTGCGGTCCTCGTCCGGCATGAGCAGCCAGCCGACCGCGTACACGCCGACTCCGAGCCCACCGAACAGCGTGACGATCGCCAGGCCGATCCTGATCAGGTTGGCGTCGATGCCGAGGTACTCCCCGATGCCCGAGCAGACACCCGCGATGACGCGGCCGTTGTTGGTCCGACGAAGCTGCTTGACGTTGTATTCGCTCATGTCTCAAGACTGCCCGGCGACCCGGCGTTCGCACATCAGGATTCCCCCTGGTAGAACCCTGGTAGGCCCTTACATGACGGAAGGACGCTCGATGGACGACCTGCTGCGCCTGGACGACCGGCTCAACAGCGAGCAGCGGCTGATCCGCGACACCGTCAGGTCCTTCGTCGACGACCGCGTCCTGCCGTACGTCGGTGACTGGTTCGAGCACGGCACCTTCCCCGCACGCGAGCTCGCCCCCGCACTCGGCTCGCTCGGCCTGCTCGGCATGCACCTCGAGGGCTACGGCTGCGCCGGCACGGACGCCATCTCGTACGGTGTGGCCTGCCGCGAACTCGAAGCCGGAGACTCGGGTCTGCGGTCCTTCGTGTCGGTTCAGGGGTCGCTGGCCATGTTCCCCATCTGGCGTTATGGGTCCGCCGAGCAGAAAGAGCAATGGCTGCCCCGGATGGCCGCCGGTGAGGCAATCGGCTGTTTCGGCCTGACCGAGCCCGACCACGGCTCCGACCCGGCCAACATGCGAACGTACGCCAAGCGAGACGGCTCCGACTGGATCCTGAACGGCTCCAAGATGTGGATCACCAACGGCTCCATCGCCGACGTCGCCGTCGTGTGGGCGCAGACGGACGAAGGCATCCGCGGCTTCGTCGTACCGACCGATACGCCGGGCTTCTCCGCCCCTGAGATCCACAAGAAGCTGTCCCTTAGGGCCTCGATCACCTCGTCCCTGTATTTCGACGACGTACGCCTGCCCGCCTCAGCGGTACTCCCCGAAGTCTCCGGCCTGAAAGGCCCCCTCTCCTGCCTCTCAGAGGCCCGTTTCGGCATCATCTGGGGCGTCGTGGGCGCCGCCCGCGCATGCCTGGAGGCGGCGGTCTCCTACGCGAAGACGCGAGTGCAGTTCGACAAGCCGATCGGCGCCTTCCAGCTGACCCAGGAGAAACTGGCCTGGATGTACGTCGGAACGGCACAGGCAGGCCTGACGGCCCTGCACCTGGGCGAGCTGAAGGATGCGGGCAAGCTGGAGCCCCGGCAGATCAGCTTCGGCAAACTGGCCAACGTACGGGCGGCTCTGGACATCGCCCGGCAGGCTCGAACGATCTTGGGCGGGAACGGGATCACGCTGGAGTACCCTGTGATCAGGCACATGAACAACCTGGAGAGCGTGCTCACCTACGAAGGCACCCAGGAGATCCACACACTGGTGCTGGGGGAAGCGCTGACGGGGCTCCCGGCTTATCGGTGAGGGGGCTCAAGGGCGTCGCGTGGGGGGCGGTAATCTCTGTACCCTTGTGCTGTTGCTAGGGGGCGTTAGCTCAATTGGCAGAGCTGCGGACTTTTAATCCGTAGGTTCCGGGTTCGAGCCCCGGGCGCCCTACCTCAATGACCTGGGCGGACTCCCCGATCTTCATGATCAGGAAGCCCGCCCTGTTGCATTTTCAGTTGCAGTTATCCCCAGAGCGCGCGGCCCATGCGGGCTGCTGCCTCGGTCGAGAGTGTGGCCGTGATGTGGGTGTAGCGCTTCGTTGTGGTCAGTTGTGAGTGGCCGAGAATCTCCTGAACGACGCTGATGTCCACGCCTTGTTCGATGAGGAGCGTCGCGGCGGTGTGGCGAGCGTCGTGGACGCGCGCGTCTTTCTCGACTTCGGCCAAGCGGAGGAGTTCCTTCCATTCGTCCCAGTCCTGTCCGGCGTCGATGGGGCGTCCGTCTAGGTGGCACCAGACGAGGTCATAGTCCTGCCACTACTCCCCCGCCGCTTCCCGTTCGGTCTGCTGGGCCTTCTGGTGGAGCTTGAGGAGCGGGATCAGCGGGGGCGGGATCATGACGGTTCGCTTGCTCTTGCCCTTGGGCTTCACAAAGATCCAGCCGCCTACGCGTTCGGGCAGGAGGGTGCGTGCTTGGTGCAGTCGGGCGCGCAGTACTTCTGGCCTTCCTTGTTGCACACGTGCTTGCGGCCGGAGGTGCGCTTGGCCTTGGGGCATTCCTTGGGGCACGGGTAGCGGTGAAGTCGTCCGCCGCAGGTGTGCGGGTCCTTGCAGCCGTGGCGGTAGCGCTGGTGCTTGATCTGCCAGAAGACGCGGATCACGCCTCGCTTGAGGTCCACGTACTTCCAGCGCAGGCCCAACGCCTCACATTGCCGAAGGCCGAGAGCGAGCGCCACGGACCAACGGGTTCCGTTCCTCTGGTGGTTGGCCACATCGAGGACATCGCGGGCCTCGTCGGCATCGAGCGGTTCGATCTCCACGTCCTCAGCGGCGGGCGCATCGATCAACGTACAGACGTTGCGGGAGACCTTCTCCCGGCGTACTGCGATCTTGAGTGCGCGGGACAGGATGCGGTGAATCTGGAGGAGCAGCTACCTGCTACACCTGGCTCGCCGACGACGACCGTGCCGAAGAGCACGCCCGCGAAACCATCCAGATGTACACCCGTCCGGCCGGTTCTTCGAACGCTCCCATGCGTGTCGCTGACGCTCACATAGATCTAGGCATTGTGCACGCCCGACGCGGCGACCTCGACGCGGCTGTTGACGAGGGCATGGTCGCTTTCGACATCGACCGGCGATCCCTCACCAACCTGACGTTCGAGCTCGATGATGCCGCCAAGGTCGACCCAGGCCAGGTGCTGATACAGGAATGGGATGAGAAGAGACAACAAGACGTCGACGTCGTGATCTCTCTGGGTGCTTTCGAGCGAATGGGCCAGGATCCCCGGAACTGTCCTTGACATTATGCGCCCGTGCAATATGCATGAAATGATCAAGATGGCGGGAACGAAGTGACACTCTAGCGCCGCAGTTCAGGGGCTGTATATGAGTGGAAACGGTCACGAGCTGTAAAACCGTCGACCAGGATCATCTTTAACGTTCCCTTGGTGACCATGATCATCTCCCCGGTTCCCAGGTCTTGCAGTGCGGTAACCCTGGCGGCCGACGAACACCGCTCCAGGACGTGCCCGTCGGACCGGAGGTGAAATAGTACGCCGCCTTGGCTGGCCATCACGAACCCCTCGCGGCTTCGCCCCACCCCGTCGGCGAATGGCTGCCCGATATCCAACTTCCACAATGCCGATCCGTCTTCGGGGTCAACAGCGAGATAACCGCCCCGCCGCTCGCCAAACCACACCACGCCGCCGACGAACTCCGCAGCCGAGGGCCAAAGATCGGCATGATGATCGATGAACCGATCGACGAGACCCGAGAGTCGAATGGTCGCAACGGATCGCGGCCCACACAAAGCCAGACAACGGTCGGGGCCGATCATGGTGAACGCCGGACGATTATCGGTGTCAGTCAGTGGCTCCGGCAGTCGCCAGCTGTTCAGTTCCCTTCCGTTCCGTGGATCGATCAGCCACGCTTTCGTGCCGCTTCCCAGCAGCACACCGCCGCCCCACGGCAGAGGAAGCACCGTGTCCGTACGCCGCTGTGTCAGCCATAGAGGCTGTCCGTCTTCCAAATTGAAGGCGGCCATGGGTGTGTAATCCCGCCAGCCGCCCACGATGACCGTCTCTGCGGTGGCTACGACATGCCCCGAGTATGGGCGCAAGCCAGCGCGCCACACCGTGGATCCCGTCGTGAGCTCGACGCAGGACAGTTGATCGCTGTCCTGTGCCAGCGCTAGACAGCGATCGCCGGTGATTATGAGGCCACGCGGCCAAGTTCCTATCGGAATGTCCCATCGGACGGAGCCGTCATGGCGATTCAGACCTACCAGCCGAGTATGCCGCTCATGAACCACCACGCAGTCTTCAGCCACTGCGAATGCGCGCGCGGAACCCCTTTGGTGGAGCTGCCGCTCCCACAGTGTCATCCCGATCATCCACCCAGTGCACCAGGCAAAGGTCGGCTCCACCAACCGCAGCGCGGGCCGAACTTCGGCTGATGCCCGTTGACCAGGCTGGAGCGGGTGGTGAGCGGCGGTCAGTCACAATCACTTGGAGGGCATACATGCTATGCAGATGCTCCACCAGGCTTCTGGGAGCCACCCGGGCGGACGACCATGAACTGAGCTGAACGGGCCTGAACAGGCGGAGCCCTGGCGACCAGCGGGGCGAACGGCTCTGAACGACCCTGAAGATCGTTTGGGACCTACGGATCGGGAGGTGCGTGCCCGTTGCGTGCCCGTTCGGACGGCGATCAGCGGGAGCCGCGGGGACTCAACAGCGCTCGACTCACGTACGCCCAGGTCAGCGTATCCTCAGCTCAAAGCGCATGATCTTGAAAGAGTTCCCAAGCTGATGACTTCAGCTCACCGAACGTGGCAGCTTCGGGTAGTGCAAGACCTCTACGTACATGATCCGTCCCTCAACGACGTCAAGGATCAGATCACCTCTCGGCGGAAGCAACGGTACGCATCTGTGCCCGGGCCCGTACGCTCCGTCCGGCCGCTCAGCCGTATAGAAGCTCTGGCAGAAGTCATCTCCGCATCCACACTCCTCATAGAGTTGGATGTCCCAGGCGGAGACGGCGAGATCCTCTTCCCCTTCTTCTCTCAGACACGCGATGAGATCGGCGACGAGATCGGGGAACAACCCACGTACAAGCGGCCGCTCGATCCTGCTCATGCCACACAGTCTCCCAGCCCCCCGTGGAGGCGCCATCAAGATCCGGAGCATGCACGGATTACCTCCCTTGGGCAAAAATGAAGCAGCACCCAAATTCCCAGGTCAGAACCCGCGAAGACCAAGAAGCGCCTTCCACTTTTAATCCGTAAGTTCCGGTTCCGGGCCTCGGAAGCCCAAGTGCATCCGACCCGAAGCTCTGTGAGACGATCCGAGTGGGCAACCACTGCGAACGCTCGCGGAAGTCGAGGAGTCCAGCGTGTTACTCGCCATGATCCTTGTGTACGCAACACCTGTCGTTATCGTCGTGGGATCGCTCTTTGTGACGTCCCGTAGCCCGCGTCGCAAGATCCTCTACTTGGCCGTCACTCTCGCCGCCATGAACGTAGTGCTCGTGATCGCCTGGACATCGGGTCGGGATGCATGGGGGTCTTGGCTCTTCTTCGTTCTTCCGGCTGCGCTCGTCACGGGGATACGGCTGATCGTCGCCATCGTCCTGGCTTCCTCGGACGCAGCAGACGACTTGCCTCAGAGTTGCAGTTCGCGTTGCAATGCGGAGCCGTCCGAGGGCGTTCAGAATGGACCGCGCACGCCCTCTGACCTGCATTGAACTGCCTGGAACCGTGATCGGCCGAGCTTTTAATCCGTAGGTTCCGGGCCTGGGCGCCCTACCATCTCTTACCCTATTTGACCTGCGAGTTCTCGATTCTCGGGGGCGTTTCACCGAGAAGATGATCTCGGGTGGTTGCTCGCTGGTTGCTCTTGGGCAGGGACCGGGCTGTGAGTGCCAAGAACTCGGCCGCCCTATGCGACCTGCGCGTACCCGTGGATCAGCCCGCCGAGGCGGTCACGCCGGATGACCTTGATATCGTCCTCGACCGGGTCGGGAAAGGCTCGCAGCGGGGCGGCCTGGCCCAGGGAGCGATGCCGGCGATGCTCATTGAAGTGAGGATCCGATCGAGGAGTTCTCGGCGCAGGCCGCCGATCCAGCGTTCGGCGAAAGCGTTGGCCTGCGGAGCTTGAGGTGGCGTCTTGAGGATACGGGTGCCTGCGGCCGTGAAGACTTCGTCGAACATGGTGGTGAACTTCGTATCCCGATCACGGATGAGGAATTTGAACCCGCCGAACCCCAGGTCAACCCCAGCGGCCGAGTTTCGGGCACCCACAGGACACAAGGCGGGAGAAGTCGGGCAAGCCGAATGACCTGCGCGGATGACATTCCCTGAAACCTTGGCTCACGAAAGGTCGAAGACGAGACCGGACGTAGCGATGCCGATCTCACCGTCGTATCTGGCCCCAGCGGCGGCTCGCGCGGCTGGGGTGTCCGTGCCTGGCTGCAGGTGCGTCAGTAACAGGTGCCGGGCATCGGCTTCCAGGGCTTGCTGGCCTGCCTGACGGGCGCTTGTCAGGTAACGTCGGGAATCCTCCGGGACCTGATTCACATAGGTAGCCTCGGCCAGTAGCAGGTCAGCGCCACGCGCCAGTTCCACCCTGTCGGGACTCGGGCCGCTGTCACTCGCATACGCAAGCACCCGTCCGCCCGCTGTCAGCCGTATGCCGGCATTGGGTACCGAGTGCGGCAGCACACGAGTCTCTGCGCGAAACGGGCCGATGTCGAATCCGCTGCCGGCGGTGAACTCGTGCAGGACATAGGCGTCGGTCAGCACACCTGGGCGGTCCAGCGCGAGCACCGCATCCAGGGCGCCGGGCAGCGAGTACACCGGCAACGGCGCCGGCGGGTCATAACGCATTGTGCGCGCCCGCAACAGCGGGTTCAGGTCGGCGCAGTGGTCGGGATGTCCGTGGCTGATGAACACCGCATCGATCTGATCGGCGCTGACCCGTTCCAGCAGCCGCGGCACCGTCGCATGTCCAAGGTCGACGAGCAGCCTGAACCCGTCGTGCTCCACGAGGTAACCACTGCAGGCCTGGCCCGCCGTCGGCCACGCACCGCATCCGCCAAGGACCGTCAGCAGCATCCGTGAACCCTAGCGGATGTCGCTCGTTCTCAGTGGTCGACACAAAGTCGCGGTCCGCCGTGATGCCCTGGAAGCCGAAGGAGGTGCAGCAATTCGGCCCGCCACGCCGCAGCCGCCTCATCATCGCTCTCCGGGATGAACGCCGCGATCGTCTGGCACTGCCGTCCAGGCCTGAGGACGCGCCGCAGAGCCACCTCTTTCCCAATAGCTGTTGGATAAATTATTATCCCAAGGTGTCTTTGGAAAATCGGGATGACCTTGTTCCCCTGCGCGCCCTGGCCAACCCGCTGCGCATCCGCATCGTGTCGTTGCTCACCGGCGCGTCGATGTCGGCCACCGAGGTCGCCGACGAACTCGGCATCGCGCACGCCTCGGCCAGCTACCACCTGCGCCAGTTGGCCAAAGCGGGCTTCCTCCAGCAGACGGACGAGCGGCTGCGGGCAGGCAAGGGCCGCCCACAACTGCGCTACCGGTACGATCCGTCCAGCGGCGAGCGCCTCGACCGGTCCGAGGGACGGCAACTCCTCCACCAGGCGATGAGCACTGACCTGGCCAGGCGCCTGGCTGAGACTGATCGCCAGCGCACGTCCATGGACGCCGAGGTATGGCTGGCCAGGCCCGTCTGGGAGGAGATCGTCGGCCTGATCGGCCAGGCCGTGGCGCTCCTGCACGATAAGGCCGGACCGCCGCACGACGGCGTCAAGGTCAGCATGACCGCGCTCCTGCTCGAACTGCGTGACGAACGATGATCGGCCGCCTGCTCGTCCGCGCGGCCGGCGCGTTCCTGTCGATCGGCTGCTCATCCCGGCGCTTCCGCGATACCTCACCGGCCCGCTGGGCCAGGGAGCGGGCATGGTAGGCGTCTCGTTGGCCATCACCGTGGCGGCCGGGGTGCTGGCCCGCCCGCTGGCCGGACGGGTGGCCGACAGGGCCGAACGCCACACGGCCCTGTGCGCGGGCGCGCTGCTGTTCCTGCCTATGCGCCACAACGAACACGAAGGAGCCCCCCTTGACCATTCCCCCCACTGACCTGTCCGGCTATGCCGACGTCGTGTTCGACGTGGCCGTGCCCCTGCTGGCGGACGACCGGGTGCTGATCAACGCCGAGATCGAGCACGCCCCGCTCGCCCGCGCCCTGGCCGAGGCCGCCTACGCCAGAGGCGCCCGCTACGCCGACATCTGGTACTTCGACCCGCACGCCAAACGATCCCGCGTCCGGCACGCCGACACCGCGAGCCTGGCCGAGGTGCCCTCGTGGCTCGACGCCCGCAACGACGAGCTAGGACGGCACGGCGGCATCATCGTCAACGTCCGCGGCGCCGCCGCCCCCGACCTCCTGGCCGGGCTGGATCCGATACGCGTCGGGCTGGACCGCATGCCGTCGCTGACCTCACGGCAGCGGCTCCAGCTCAACAACCTGGTCCGCTGGACGATCGTCCCCTACGCCACCCCCGAGTGGGCCCGTGCCGTCTTCGGCGAACCCGACCAGGCCAGGCTGTGGCGGCACCTGCGCCGCATCCTCCGTCTCGACGAGCCCGATCCGCGCGCGGCGTGGCAGCAGCGCATCGCCGAACTGCTCGATCGCGCTCGACGGCTCACCGAAATGCGCCTGGACGCCGTGCGGTTCGAGGGCCCCGGCACCGACCTGACCATCGGCCTGCTCCCGGACGCCCACTGGACCGCCGCCCGCCTGGAGGACGTCAAGGGCCGCCCGTTCCAGGCCAACCTGCCGACCGAGGAGGTGTTCACCACCCCCGACTACCGACGCGTCGACGGCACGGTCCGCGCCACCCGGCCGCTGTCCCTCGACGGCACCGTCATCCGCGACCTGGAGCTGACCTTCGCCGATGGCGTCGTGACCGGTGTCAGGGCGAGCGCCGGAGCTGACGTCGTCCGCGCGCACCAGGCCACCGACGCGGGGGCGGCCCGGCTGGGCGAGCTCGCTCTGGTCGACAGCTCCTCGCGGGTGGGCGAGAGCGGCATCACCTTCATGGAGACCCTTCTGGACGAGAACGCCACCTGCCACCTGGCCTGGGGCGCCGGGCTGCCTCCGGGCGCGCCCGCCCACCTGCGTACGGACGATCCCGCACGGCTGGACGCGGCGGGCGTGAACACCTCGCGCGTGCACGTCGACTTCATGGTCGGCGGCCCGGACGTCACGGTCACCGGGCTGGGGGCCGGCGGGAAGGTGGCGCTCCTGCGCAACGACGCCTGGGAGTTCTGACGCCCCCACACAGGCTGTCACCTTTCGCCAGGTCCTCTCCACCCGCGAATACCGTGCCCTCTGGTCGGCAACGCTCCTGTCGGACCTCGGCTACCAGCTCGCCCGCGTGGCCGTCGCGGTGATCGCGGTGATCGCGGTGATCGCGGTGATCGCGACGAGCGGACCTCGTCGGCGGCGATCAATTATTCGTCATTCACCTGTTGGAGGCGCCGGTCAGGGCGTCGTACAGCGCCGTGTTGCCGCAGGTGTTCGACGACGACCGGTATGTCACCGCGCTGTCTGCGCTGCAGATGGCCTCCCAGCTCACCCGAGTCATCGGGTTCACGGCGGGCTCATTTACTCGCGCGTCCGGACAGCTCGGTGCATATCAGTGCGTTAATCACATCGATAACGGATCGAAAGCCGTCGTGCCTAGCATCGCCCAGAACATAGCGGTTTCGAACGAGGGGGATCTGGAATGCGACTACACACGAAGATCGCGATGGCGGCCGGCGGGCTGGCGCTGATCGGCACGAGCCTGCTGGTGACGGCTCCGGCGCAGGCTCAGGGCAACCCGCCGTGCTACGCCAAGAGCGGGCACCTGTACTGCGGGAACAAGGCCGGGGTGAGCCTGTGGCGCAGCCCGCGCTACAGCGACCATGACCAGGATGCCGTGGACACACTGAAGTCGAACCCCAGCTACTTCCAGTGCTACGTCTCCGGGCAGAAGCACGGAGGCGGGAACAACATCTGGTATCGGACGTACGGCGACGTCAGCGGGCGCACCGGCTATGTCGCGGCCGAGAGCGTCTACACCTGGAAGGACCCGTTCCCGGGCGTCCGCCACTGCTAGTGCTGCGTCCTCGAAGCGTGTGGGCATGCCTCTGACCAGGAGCTCTGGGCGGGGGCATCCTGCATGGCAGGAGGGTTTCCGCCATGCAATGACCGCCAGTGTCGGCGATTCGGGTTGAGCCCCGCGTCTAGAGTTGCTGCGAGATGGCGTCGGGGGTTTCAGGAACCGGGTCGAGTTCGATCGCGCGGGCTTCGCTGTAAGTGATCAGCCCCAGCTCGTGGAGGATTGCCGCTGACTTGTTCAGGTTGTCACGGTCACCGGTCGCCCGGCCGAGCCCCCACAAATGCTCTGCCTCCCAGTAGGTGCCGGACAAACCACGCTGCCTATCCAGTCGGAGGGCCTCCTGGAAGCACGTCACCGCCTCATCCGCCTGCCCAGCCAGTCTGTGTGCCTCACCAAGGTTGCCCAGCGCCATCACCTCGGTGACCCTGGCATTCGACTCCCTTGCCAGAGACAGAGCCTTTCGGTGAGCGGCGACTGCCTCGTCGTAGCGTCCGAGTCGTTGATGGGTCAGCCCGATGCCCGTCAGGCACGATGCCTCATGCCGGGCGTGGCCCAATCGGTGCCAGATTGCGCTTGCCTGTTCCAGGGCAACAAGCGACTCCTCGTGGCGACCCAACGAACGAAGAGCCGCACCGCGTCCGTTCAGGGCCAAGGCCTGGCCGGTGTCGTAGCCGATCGGCCCCCAGGCATCGAGAGCCCGATCGAAGGACGTCAGAGCCTCAGAGGGCTTTCCCAACGCGTGCAATGCCCAACCGAGATCATTGTTGCCGAGGCCCGCCTGGCGGAGATCACCGCTGGAACGCGCCGCCTCCAGAGCGAGGTGCCCCAGAGCCAGTTGCTCGCGCCATCGCGCTCGCTGTTCCAACGGCGTGTTCAAGCATGCGGACAGGTAGGCCGCGATCGCCGGATCAGCACTCGTCACGGCCTGACGGGCAGTGGCGACAAGGTTCTCGATCTCGATATCGAGCCATGCGTTGACCGCCTCAATGGACTCCAGCGGCACCCCTGAATGGGTGAGAACCTCGGGTACGAGGTCGATCCGCCAGGCGATCAGCGGCTCGACCGACAACGCCGCGCGTCGTGCCGTGGCGAGATAGCAGTGGAAAGCTCGTCGGACGGCGAGGGCCCGGGCTTTCTCGCTCTCCTGCTTCATCGCGAGTTCCTTGGCGAACAACCTCAGGAGGTCGTGCATGCGATACCGCCCGGGAACATTGGACACCACGAGCTGGCTCTCCAGCAAATGATCGAGAAGCGCGGCCGTGCGCCGCTCCGGCAGCTCCGCGAGAGCTGCGGCGACGGGAACGCCGATATCCGGCCCGTCCAGAAGGCCGAGCAACCGGAACAGCCGGGCCGCCGGTCCATCACCCAGGTCCTCGTAGCTGACCATGAAACTGGCGCGTACCGCCTGGTCGTCGATCTCGAGCTCGGCCAGGCGCCGCTGCTCGCTGGCGAGTCTGTCGGCGAGGGCGCGAACTGACATGTCCGGGCGCCCGAGCAGTCGCGCTGCGACAATGGACAGCGCCAGCGGTAGTTCGCCACAAAGTGGTATGACCTCGGCCACCGCCTGGGCTTCGCGGTCGAGCCGGTCAGTGCCGAGGAGCCTGGTGAGAAGCGCGCCGGCCTCGTCTGGCATCAGCCCTCGGAGCTGAGAATGGCTCGCGGCGTCGATCGAGCTCAGCATCCGCCTGCTGGTGATGAGCACGCCGCACGTCGCGCTGCCTGGCAGCAGATGGCGTACCTGCTCGGCGCTCGCCGCATTGTCCAAAAGGATCAGCAGGCGCTTCCCGTGTGTCAGCGAGCGGAAGGTCGCGACGGCCTCCTCCTGCTCGCCCAGGATCGCCGGGGTGGCGACTCCCATGGAACGCAGGAATCGGCCGAGCACCTCCTCGGTGGGCAGGGCGTCCGTATCGGGAGTGGATCCCTGCAGGTTGACATAGAGCTGTCCATCGGGGAAATGGTGGGAAATGTGGTGGGCCACCTGGAGAGCGAGAGCCGACTTGCCGATGCCGGCCGGTCCGGAGATGGCCACCGCGCGCTCGGAGCCATCGGTCAGCAGGGTGCACAGCCTCTCGACCTCTGTCTCACGGCCGGTGAACGTCGCGATGGGGCTGGGCAGCTGTGCCGGGATCGGTCGTTCGAGTGCCGTGAGCTGGGCGACGACCTGTGACGGGACACCCGGGCTCGACTCCGGCTGGCCTTCCGGCTGGCCTTCCGGCTGGCCTTCCGGTTGGCCTTCCGGTTGGCCTTCCGGTTGGCCTTCCGGTTGGCCTTCCGGTTGGTTGGACTCCCCCACTATGAGCCCTCGCAGGCAGTGGTTACGCCGTTCCGCAGGCCCACGACCACTCGGCCGGCGGCGATGCTCGGCAACGTCGAGGCCGACATGATTCCCAGCGCGACCGGCTGACCGGCTGATCCGGTAATCAGGAAATCCACCTCACGACCCATCATCCCTCACGTCAGGGACATGCATCGTAGCGGAGTGTCCGACAGAGGATGCCCGGCCGATGCTCAGACGCTCACCCGCGCAGCCGCCCTTACGGCCTCGTCGTGCCAGCCTGCCGCACCGATGGCCGCGAAGGTCTCGGCAGCCTGTTGCAGATGGAAGGTGCTGTCATCGCCTTTGATGTGGCCGAGAGCGAGCAGGACCCGGCCCTCGACCAGCCTGTCCCCCACCCGGCGGGCGATGCGCAGCGCCTGATGCAGAGTGGAGCCGGCCTCGGCGGTCTCTCCCAGGTCGAGCTGCGCTTCGCCCAGCGCATGTAACACATACGCCTGGCCGACCAGGTCGTTCAGGTCGAGGGTGAGGGCCAGGGCGCGCTCACCCTGCCTGATCGCGTCCGCGTAGCGGCCCTGGCGGCGGTAGACCTCGGCCAGGCGTTTGAGCAACTGGGCCTCGGTCTGCTTGCCTCCCGGATTGACGATCAGCGCGCGATCCAACAGCCGCGCGGCCTCCTCCAGCCGGTCTTCCAGCATGTGGATGTGTGAGAGAAAGCCCAGGCCGTGGGCGAGGCCGGTGGTGTCGCCGACCTGCTCGAACAGCGCCAGCGCCTGTTCCAGCTCCCGTCTCCCCCTGTCGAGGTCTCCCTCGAAGAGATGGACCGTGCCGAGGTGACGGAGCGTGACGGCCTGGCTGGGCACGTCGTCAAAGCGCCGGAACAGCTCAAGAGCCGTCTCCAGCAGGTCGGCGGCCGGGAGCAGCCGCCGGCGGCACAGATTCAGGGAGCCGAGGGAGAACAGCATCGCGGCCTGGCCCGGCAGGTGGGAGGCGGCGCGGCAGGCGTCAAGAGCCCGGGTGGCGACCGCCCGCCAATCGTCGAAGTAGGCCCGCGACTCGAACATGTGCACGAAGCTGGCCGCGAGGTCGCGGCACAGGTCGGCGAGCCGCAACTCGGCGCTCTGCGTCACCGCGGAGACGAGGTTCAGCCGCTCGCTCTCCAGCCACGCCAGCGGGTCATTCAGCAACGCCGCCTGCGCGGCGTCCTCCGGTAGCCAGCGCGGAGTGTCGCCGCGCGGCACCATCGGGTAGCGGCTGCCGTATCGCATGTCGCGGGCCTGCTCTGCCAGGCCGAGCAACGCGCCGAAGGCCCGGCTCAGCACGGCCAGCCTGGCGTCCGGCGGCTCTGCGGCCTCCGCCTGCTCGCGGGCGAACAGGCGGATCAGATCGTGGAAGCGGTAACGCGGCTGGCCGGCCACGTCCCTGCCGAGCGGCTGCAGCAGTTGGGCATCGACCAGTTGCTCCAGTAGCCGCTCACCGTCGTGCACCGTCGTGTCCAGCAGCGCCGCCACCAGCCAGGGCGCGAATCCGCCTGGGGCGTCCATCAGCGCCAGCCGCCGGAACGCCAGGGCCGCCCGCGTCGACAGTTCGCGGTAGGACAGCTCGATGCTGGCTCGTACCTCCAGCTCACCTCGGCTGAGCTGGTCCAACCGGCTGCACTCGTCGGCCAGCCGCTCGGCCATTTCGGCGACTGGCCACTGCGGCCGCGTGGCCAGTTTCGCCGCTGCGATGCGCAACGCCAGCGGCGACCCGTCGCACAGAGCGGCGAGTTTCGCCGCCGCCTCCCGTTCGGCAGCCGCTCGCTCCGCTCCGAGTACACGCTCCAGTAGTTCGGCGGACTCCTGCTCGGTCAGAACCTCCACCGGCACCGGCAGCGCGCCACCGCCCACTATCAAACCTTCCAGCCGGCGCCTGGAGGTGACGATCACACAACAGCCTGGCGTCGCCGGCAGCAATGGCCGCACCTGTGCCGCCGATTCGGCGTTGTCCAGTACGACCAGCACCTTCCGGCCATCCAGGAAGCTGCGGAACAACGCGGTCCGCTCCTCCACCCCGGCCGGAACCGCCGCCCCGTCAACTCCGAGCGCCCGCAGGAACCGCTCCAGCACCGCCGCGGGTTGTGCCGACTCTCTGTCGAGGTCATAGCCACGAAGGTTGGCGAACAACTGGCCATCAGGAAACCGGTCGGTCACCTGATGAGCCCACTGCAGAGCAAGCGCGGTCTTGCCCACCCCGGCCGCCCCGCTGATCACGCCCATTGGCAGGTGTCGCCCGTCCTGCCTCAGCAATCGATCCAGCGTCCGTATCTGCGTCATCCGGCCCACGAACGCTGATACCGCCGGCGGCAACTGCGCCGGCCGTACCGTCACGACTGGCCCTGAACCCGCTGGAAGAGGCCCATCGTCCGCGTTCCCGCCAAGGCGCGTCGCAGGCAGCGCGAGAACCTCCGGTTGTGCGGCATCGCAGGCAGGCGGTCCGGCCAGGATCGCCTGCTGGACCTCTCGCAGCCCTCTGCCCGGCTCCAGGCCCAGTTCGTCCAGAAGAAGCTTGCGGCCTTGCTGGTAGCTTTCCAGCGCGTCGGCCTGCCGTCCCGAGTGCCACAGCGCCCGCATCAACTGTGCGCGCAGTCCCTCACGCAGCGGATGATCCTCCACCAGCCCTGCCAGCCGTGCCACCACCTCGCGAGAACGGCCACAGGCCAACTCCGCCTCGGCCCACTCCTCCGCGATGCCCAGCCGGGCATCCTCCAGACCGCGCGCCACCGCGGTGATCTCGATGGTGTCGATCTCGGCCAGCACCGGCCCCCGCCACAGCCCGAGCACCCGCCCCAGCATCGCCGCCGCCTGCTCGCTCTGCCCCGCTGCGGCCGCCCTTCGGGCCGCTGCCGCCTGTTCCTCCGCCTCGCGCGTGTCCAGCCACACATCGTCGGTACGCAGGCGATAACCGGTCTGCTCAGTGACGATCACCTGCACGTCGCAGCCGGCGGCCTTGAATACCTTACGTAACCCGTGCACGTGGATCGGGATCTGGGTGCGCACCGATTCGGGCAGGCGCTCGCCCCAGACCGCGGCCGCCAGCCGATCGACCGACACGACCCGCCCGGCATCCAACAACAGCGCGGCCAGTAGTGAACGTTGCCGAAGCCCGCCCAACCTGACAGGGCGCCCCCTGACGCCGACCTCCAGCGGACCAAGAACTCGAAACTCTATGTGAGTTGTCATGACATCCCCCGTTGACCATCCAGTGTCCTGCGTTCAAAAGTCGTCGGCAACAGCCGGGCGTGGGATTCGAAGATCATTTCCGTGGTCTTCCCCCACGAATGGCGGGATCTTGTTCGGCTGGATCGATGTCGGCCACTCGCGGATGTCCTCGTCGCCCGGCACAGACCCGGGTGGGGCGCGTTGACGGGTGGCGGACTACGCGGCACCAGGGTCGTGCACGGCAGCGCACAGCGGGTTGGCCCGAATCAACTTGAAATCAAATCGATAACGCGCCCGGATAGCGTCCCGATAACAGCCTTCATTGGCACCACCTCTGGGAGCAGGGCCATGACATTCCGCAGCAGCGCTGGCAGGAGGCTGTCGATGCCTACAGAACTCGCCACGACGTGCGGGTCCTCCCAAGGGCGACCGTGGGGGCATGGGCGACCTGGCCGTAACGGTGATAACAGGGTCGCGTTCGTGGACGAGAGGGCGGGCAAGGTCACTCCTTACCCGCAGCACGCGAGCGCGGCCGACGGGGGCGGGCGTGCGGACGATTCCAGAATCGAGCAGGCCCCACCCGGGTGAATCGAATCGATAGCGAATCAAAAACCAGCTCTTCTAGTCTCCGGCATCAACGAAATCCACCGCATGGAGCTCAGAGCCCTCATGCGTCTGTGCGCGGATGCGGTTCGCGTGCGCTATGAAGGAGATTAGATGGGACACGGCAAGTGGATGTCCGCGACGACTGGCGCGGCCCTCGTCGCCACGCTTGGCATGACCGCTCCGGCACAGGCCGTGAGCGCCGGGGACGCCTATGGCTGGGTCGTCATGGGCGACGGAAAGGCTCGCCAGGTCGTGGTACTGGACTCTCGGAGCAAGTCGTGGGACCCGGTCAAGGAGCCGGAGGCGCTGAAGTGGAAGTGGAAGCCGTCCGCCAAGAACGGATTCCCCGAGGCCGAGCTCGATGACTGCACGCTGTGCTCGGGGGCGATCGCGGATGCCCGGCTCCGTTATGGCGGACCGCGCCAGACCGGAGGCAAGTCGGTCCTCGCGGTGAACGACGGCGGTTTCATCGGTGCGGCGTCCTACCCGTCCGGCAAACGCCTGTGGGCCGTGGACACGGGAGGCGACGGGATCCTGCCCCACGCCGTGGAGTTGCTTCCCAACGGGAATGTCGTCGCCGCGGCCACCAAGGGGAGCTGGGTGCGGGTCTACACGGCTTCCCAGAGCCCGACCTCGAAGAAGTACGCGGAGTTCAAGCTGCCTGGTGGGCATGGCGTGCTCTGGGATCCGGCCAATGAGCTCCTGTGGGCGCTCGGCGACAAGGACCTGGTGGCGCTCAAGGTCGGCGGTACGCCCGCACAGCCGAGCCTGACCGAGACCCAGCGGGTCGCGCTTCCCGGCAAGAAGGGCGGCCACGACATGGCCCCGGTCTTCGGGGACAAGGGCCGGCTGTGGATCACCACGAACGACGCCGTCTACCAATACGTGAAATCCACGAGCTCCTTCACCACCGAGTACGCGAACGCTGACAACGTGAACGTGCGGCTCGTCAAATCTGTCGGCGATCAGCAGGGTACCGGACAGATCCTCAGGACCCGGCCGAAGAGCGGCTGCGGCGCGTCCTGGTGCACCGACACGGTGGAGTTCTTCGGCGGCACCGCGTCCCGCACCCTGCCGGGCGCCAAGATCTACAAGGCCCGCTGGTTCAGGCCGGACTACCAGTGACCGCGCCGAGCCTGGAAGAGCAGGTCAGCGATCGCTGCACGCAGCCCTGCTCAGCCATACATAGAGGTTTTGGCACCCCACAGGCGCCTAACGCTCGCCTGGAGTGACAACGCCGGACTCGTAGGCCAGGACCACCGCCTGGACCCGGTCGCGCAGCCCGAGCTTCGTCAGAATGCGCCCCACGTGCGTCTTGATCGTGGCCTCTGACAGGAACAGATCGGCCCCGATCTCGGCGTTGGACGCGCCCCGCGCCAGGGCGAGGAACACCTCACGCTCACGCTTCGTGAGCACCTTGAGCACAGCGTCCGGAGCGGTGTCGGTCTTCGCGACGAGCCGCCCGATGAGCCGCCGGGTCGTGGAGGGCGCGATGATCGAGTCGCCGCGATGCACGTGCCGGATCGCGGCGATGATCTCCTCTCCCGGCGCGTCCTTCAGCATGAACCCGCTCGCGCCCGCGCGAAGTGCGGCCAGTGCGTGCTCATCGAAGTCGAACGTGGTCAGCGCCAGCACCTTCGGCGGGTCGTCCAGCCGCTGGATCTCCCGAGTCGCGGTGACACCGTCCATCCGGGGCATGCGGATGTCCATCACCACCACGTCGACGCGCCGCGACTCCAGCGACTTCAGGGCCTCCAGGCCGTCAGCGGCCTCGGCGACCATCTCCATGTCGGGCTGGGACCCGACGACCATGGTCAAGCCGTTGCGCAGCAGTTCCTGATCATCGACGATCATGATCCTGATGATGGGAAGCTCCTCGACTCATAGGGCAGGGCGACCGACAGTACGTAGCCCGTCCCGGGCCGTCTGCCGGCCTCCAGGGTTCCGCCCACCATGCTGAGGCGTTCGCGCATCCCGGTCAGCCCGACGCCGGGCTCTTCGGCGGGCGGCCCGGCACCGTCATCCGTGATGGTGATGTGCAGTCCGTCCGGACGCCACGCGAGCGCCATGTCGGCGACGGCCGTCACCCCCGCGTGCTTGATGACGTTGGTCAGGCCTTCCTGGATGACGCGATAGGCGGTCAGGTCGACGGCGGGGCGCAGCGGCCGAACATCCCCGAGTTCCTGTACGGCGACGCGTACGCCCGTACCGCGCACATGGTCGAGCAGGTCGGAGAGGTCGCCGAGGCCCGGCTGCGGAGCGGTGCCGCCCTCGGCGCGCAGCACGCTCAGCAGCCCGCGCATGTCGCGCAGGGCGTCGCGGCCGACACCGGCGATGGTGGCGAACACGCCCGCCTGGGGCGAGTCCGGATCGGACAGCCTGCCGCCCTCCGCCTGGCTGACCATGACGGCCAGGGAGTGGGACACCACGTCGTGCATCTCGCGGCTGATCCGGTCGCGCTCCGCCCGTGTCGCCTCCGACCGTTCCCGGGCGCGGTCGGCCTCGGCGCGCTCGGCCTTCGCTGTGAGCTCGGCCAGGAACAACATCCGTATCCGGCTGAGACGGCCCAGTGACCACAGGCACGCCGCCGCGGCGATCAGCCCGACCGCCAGCCCGATCCGCCACGCGAGCAGCCCATAGGAGCCCGACGATCCGCCCCACGAGGCCGGAGTCCACGATCGTGCCAGGACCAGGAGCACTCCGGCCAGGGTGACGGCCAGGCAGAGCAGGCTGGGTAGCAGGCCGAGCCGGCCGGACACCGTGTAGAGCAGCAGTCCGAAGACCAGTGAGCTCGGCAGCAGCACCGACGGATAGTAGGCGCCGCCCGGGTCGTGCAGGGGCGGCAGCAGCACCAGCAACAGCATCGCCGCGGCGGCCAAGCCGTACGCCGCCACTGGGCGCACGCGACGCGGGACGACGCAACCATGCAGGACCAGCAGGCCGAGACCGGCGAGCAGGCGAGGGGACACCGGGCTGTCCGAGGCCCGGAGCAGGCTCAACGAGACCAGACCGAGCGGCAGGACGAGCAGGACGGCGAGCACGGCGTCGGCACCCACCTGATGCCGGTGGAGAAACGAGTCCACCGCGGCGCCGGACGGGAACGGGGACTCCTTCACACCTGCCATTATCCGTGAGCGAGCTGCCTGCGCCGGCTGAGGTATGCCAGCGCGGCCACCGCCAGGGCCGCGCCCCACAGCGGCCACAACATCTCCGGCAGCCAGGCACCCAGCTCGTCGCCCGCCCCCGCCGGGCCGACCTGCTCGCCGCTGAGCTTCTTGCGCACGTACATCAGCCCAGCGGAGGTGATGGGGAGGGAGACGGCCAGCGCCGAGCAGGTCGGCAAACGCGCTGGAATCGGCCGCCCGCGCAGGAACGGCACCCAGCGCGGCCAGATCTCACCCCACGGCCGGACCAGGCCGACGGTCAGGCCCGCGCCGATGAGAGCCAGAGCGCCGAGACCGGCGCCGATCGGGGTGATCTCGGCGATGTAGGCCAGGAACTCGTCGCTGATGCCTACGGGCACGCCCAGGAACCAGCCGAAGCGGGTGACGGCGTAGACGACGGGGACGGCGACCGCGACGGCCGTCGCGTACCGCCCGATCCTCAGCGCGCCGGCAACGCTGAAGGGCCGCCCGTGCCCTCCGAGAAGCGCCCGTATTCCCAGGACCATCAGGCTGACGCCGACTGCCGTCAGAATGAGCAGGTTGACGCTGGGCCAGGTCAGCATGCTCGCGATCAACGAGAACTCCGCCTGGCCGACGAGTACGGCGACCAGCATCACCGGCAGGTACCCCGCGGTCATCATGATGCGTACGTCGGGTAGGACCACGGCCAGGCCGACGCCGACCACGACCGCCACAACGGCGGGGGCCCGGCTGAGCGAGCCTCTGACAGCGAGCACGGCGACGCCGGCGGCCACCAGCGCCGACACCGCCAGCACGCCCCCGCCGACCGCAGCCGGAACGGGGTCGAGCAGGGTGTTGCCCACGCCCGCACGGCCTGCGTCGAACGGATACCCGGGCCCTCCGAGAGCCCAGAGCAGGCCGAGAGCCAGATAGCTCACCGACCAGACCCCGGCGATCAGGACTGGCACGACCATACGGCGGTTTCCTTGATGAGAGGTGTTCACCCGGCTCAATCTGCCGCCGCGACGGCGCCCCGCACATCGTCCCCGGGTCTCGTCGAGGTCCTTCGGAGGTCGCGACGGCGTCGTCCCCGAGGAGGACCTGTCAGCCGCTACGGCGAGGCCCCTGGACACGGTCAGCGTTCGATGGGGATTCCCGGGTAGACGCCTCCGTTGGCCACCTCCAGCGTGATGCTCGTGCGGTCGTCGGGCGGGGCGGGATAGTAGACGTAGGCCCTGCTGGTCTCGCCTGCATCCAGGGCGGGCACGTAGTTCTCGACGAACTCCGTGTACATCTTGAGCGGGTGGTAGCGCGCCTTGGTGGCCGGATCGACGAGGATGAACGCGCCGAACTCGGAGCCGGAGGAGAACTCGTGGTCCCATCCGGAGAAGGGGGCGAAGGACGGGACGAACGTGCCGTCGTTGGTCTTGGTGATGTCGAAGGAGGCCACCACGTAGGCCCCGTCACGATAGAGCGGCAGCACGTCCACCTTGAGCTTGTCCGGCTGGCTGCGGAATGACCAGGTGAAACCGGCCACCCGCGCTCCTGGATCGGCGCGGAAGGGGGCCGGCGCCACGGTGGAGCCGCCTACTTGGTCGGCGGAGGGGCTCGTGGTGGTGGTCACGTCCGGGCTCTGCTGCTTGATGGAGTAGGAAATCTCCACGCGGCGGTTCCTGGCCCGCCCCGCGGGATTGTCGCTGCCGTCCTGCTTCTCGTTCTTGGCGATCGGCTCGCTCTCGCCCTTGCCTGCCGATCTGTACTGGTAGTCGCTGCCGAGCCTGGCGGCCAGATACTTCTGCACCGCCTCGGCCCGCTTGACCGACAGCGTCTGGTTGTATCCGTCGTCGCCCTTGTTGTCGGTGTGACCGGTGATCGTGATGGGCGGTTTGGCAGGGTCGGCCCGTCGTCTGGTCTCCTCGACCACGTCATCGAGTACGGCCGCCGCCTTCGTGCTCAGACGTGCTTGGTCGAAGGCGAACAGTACGTCGGTGCGCAGGCCGATCGTCTCCGTGTCGCCCGCCTGCGTCGTGGTCTTCACCGGTGTCTCCACCAGTTCGTTCACGTCGGAGACGCTTGACCAGATCTCCCCGTTCGGCACGACGACGGGCCACTGGAAGGTGTCGCCGGCCTTCGGCATGTCAGAGGAGCTGCGCTCACGGGCGGTCGGTTCGGCGCCGCCGTCGGTGACCGGGATGCCGGTCATCGGGCCCATCGGCAGGTGGGGCACGATCGACATCGTCTTGGCGGTGGCGGGAAGCGGCGGGAAGTAAACCTCGACCGGGTAGCGCACGCCCGGCAGGAATTCCTCGGGATAGTCGGCAGTGGCCTTGCGATTCCTGGTGCCGAAGGCGTCGCCGTTGCTGTCATTCTCGCGCAGGGTGAAATATATCTTCCTGCCGATCGGGTCGAACAACCTGAACCTGTCGAAAGAGGTCGGCATAGTGCCGTAGCCGAAGTCGCCGGCGGTGTGGGTGGTCGCCGTGGTCATGATCTCCATGCGTAACACGGTCAGCTTGGCGTGCCGCTCGATGGCCTGCACCTGGATTCTGAAGGGGGTGGCGATGTAGAGACCGACCATGCCCTCGCTCACGTAGCTGCCCCCTGCCGCGGCTGGGGTGGAGGGCGGCGCCGAGGATGTGGCACTGGAAGCCGCGGCCGACGGGGTAACGCGCACCGGTTGATCCTTCGGGCCGCATGCGCAGGCCAGGATTACCGGGAGAACAAGAAGGGTCGCTCGCAAAGGGCGCATGCCGACAAAACCTTCCTATCTAGTTATAGGTCACCTGTGTGGCACAGTTGCAGATCAGTCAAACTCCTCGCCAAACGCCCAAGATGCCTGGCCTTGCGGTTGCCGAAAACTCTCCTGCGAGCCTCCGGCGACCTGGCGCTCCCCAGCGGCATCAACAGTGGCGGTGTCAGCGGCCGCCGATTCGGATCGGCTGCGTACCCTGTTGGGCTCGCTCAGGTCCGGTAGGCGGCGAGGAACACCCGGACTCCTTCGTCTGCGAAGCGGTGCAGGTCGGCTGGGGTGTACTGCTGTTCGTCTGCGAAGAACATGGCCCTGTCCATCGGCTGGGACAGAATCAGCCAGGCGAACTGCGCAGCGGCCCCGGACGGGTCGTCGATCCGCAGCAGGCCCCGGCCGGCCAGCTTCTGGAAGGTGTCGGCGAACGCGTCGATCGTGCGCCCCGGTGCCCGCTGGTAGTAGTCGCGCGCGATCGCGGGGAAGCGGCCCGCCTCGGCGATGAGAAGTCTGCGCAGCTGCAGCGTTCGTGGCTGGATGACCGTCGTGATGTAGCGGCGGGCGAGCTCGCCCAGGTCCTCCTCCAGGTTCTCGGTGTCGGCGAACGCGGCGACGGTGTCGGTGAAGTCGCCGACCCGTTCGGCGGCGCCGAGGATGATCGCGTTGAACAGCTGTTCCTTGTCGGTGAAGTGCTTGTAGACGGTCTGCTTGGACACCGCGGCCAAGGCGGCGACCTCGTCCATGCTGGTGCCCTGATAGCCGTTGCGCAGGAACAGTCCGGTGGCCGCCTCCATGATCGCCCTGCGCTTGCGGGCCGATCGGCCCTCCTCTTGAAGGGGGCTCGTCTGTGCCAGGTCTGTCATGTCCGCTCCTCTTCTCTCCTTCATTTTAGTACTAGACGGACCAGTACTCAACTCAGTACTGTACAGTCCAGTACCCAGCAGAGCGAGAGGAACCCCATGAACAAGGTCATCTCCACCGACGGCACCCCCATCGCCTACGACCGGACCGGTGAGGGGCCGGCGGTCATCCTGATCGGCGGCGGGCCCACCGACAGGTCGGTGAACGCGCCGGTAGCCGACCTGCTGGCCGATGGCTTCACCGTGTACAACTACGACCGGCGTGGCCGGGGCGAGAGCGGCGACACGGAACCGTACGCGGTGGAGCGTGAGCTGGAGGACCTGCAGGCGCTGATCACCGAGGCGGGCGGGTCGGCGATGGTGTACGGCACCTCCGGTGGCGGGCTCCTCGCCATCCACGCCGCGGCTCACGGCCTGGCCATCAGCAAGCTGGCGCTGTGGGAGGTGCCCTACATCCTCCCCGGCACTCGCCCGGCCGTCCCCGCCGACTATCGCGATCAGCAGTTCGCGCTGCGCGAGCAGGGCCGTTACGGCGACATGCTGGAGCTGTTCTTCCTGGAGGCGGTGCTGATGCCGGAGGAATTCGTCGCCGGCATGAAGGCCAGCCCGTTCTGGGAGGGAATGGGCGCCACCGCGCCCGCCCTGGCCTACGACGCCGAGCTCGCCGGCGACTTCAGCCTGCCCACCGAACAGCTGGCCGCCCTCACCGTCCCCGCGATCGTGATCGACGGCGCGACCATTCCGTGGATCAGCGCTGCCGCCGAGGCGATCGCCACCGCCCTGCCCAACCCCCGGCGCCGCACCCTGACCGGTCAGCCCCACAACGTCGATCCAGCGGCCATCGCCCCCGTGCTGGCCGAGTTTTTCGCCGCCTGACACCGCTCTGCGCCGGTCGCCGAGCAGTTCCACCAGGCCGACGCCCTGCTGCTCGGGCGGTCCACCTACGAGGTGTTCGCCGCGTCCTGGCCGCAGCGCGGCAGTGAGGTGCCGCTGGCGGAGCGGAGCAACTCCATGCCCAAACTGGTCGCTTCCACGACCTTGGGCACGGTGCTGTGGCACAACTCCACGCTGATCGGCGGCGACGTCACCACCGAGCTCACCAAGCTCAAGAAGGAACCCGGAAACAACATCACCATCAGCGGCAGCCCCACCCTGGTCCGGTCACTGCTGCGTGAGAACGTCCTGGACGAACTCCAGCTGCTTGTCCATCCCATCCTCCTGGGCCGCGGCCGGCGCCTCTTCGAAGACGACGGTCGGCGGACGCCGTTGCGACTGGTCGACTCCGCGACCTTCAGCACCGGAGTCCTTCATCTGACCTATCAACCCGCGCTTGATTCATAGAAAGGCGGGCTGGCGGCCACCTGTCCGTGTCACGCCGACGCCAAGAGGTTCTTAACGGGCTCTCCTATACACCAAGAAGCAGTGGTTCGTTCGGGCGATGACCACTCCAACCAAGTACGCGGAGGCCCACTACGCTGCCCTCACCGAGCAGGTTCAACCCGCAGAGTAGCGGCATAGAACCTGGGACGCTTCAGATGCCACCCACCGTGTGGTGCCTGCTCAGATCTGGTTCGCGCCTCCGTCAACGTAGAAGTTCGCACCGACGACGTAGCTGCTCTGTTCCGAGGCCAGGAAGGCCACCTGCGGCCGCCTCCTCGGCTTGACTGCAGACCCGTCCAAGCGCTGGTCAAACCTGTACCGCTTCATAACTCATCGCAGGAGATCCACGACCTCGTCGAACACTCACTTCCGGATGCATCCGTCGTAGTCGATCTGGCGTGCTCGGATCTCTTCGGCGTGGTTGACCGTCCAGTCGTAGAGTCGGCCGAACGGCTCGCGCAGGGATTCGCCGAGCGGGGTCAGGGAGTATTCGACCCCGATTGGTGAGGTCGGCAGGACGCGGCGCTCGATCATGCCGTTGCGTTCGAGGCGGCGCAGGGTCTGCGTCAGGACTCGCTGGGTCACGCCTTCGAGGCGGCGCTTGATCTCGTTGAACCGGCGTGGTTTCTCGAGCACGGCCATGACCATCATCGACCATTTGTCGGCGATCTGGTCGAGAATCGGGCGGCTCGGGCAGTCGGCCCGGAAAGCGATGCCGCTGCCCGCGGCGGTTCGGTAGATGGTGTCAGCGCCGGTCTCGGAAGCGGCCATGACGGTATCCTCCAGGATCCCTGAGATGCTCAAAGTGCGTTATTGACGCAGGTGGCGGCCCGATTCACTCTAGGTATACATCAGAAACCAAGATGCCTGCCAGATACCTACAGGGGTTCTCTCGTGGTCCATAGCAGTTACAAGACTCTTCGTGTCGCCGACGAAGCCGGCATTGCCCGCGTTACGATCGACAACCCGCCAGTAAATGTGCTGGATGTCGCGCTCATGACCGACCTGCGGGACCTGCTGACCGCCTTGCGCGACGACGGGTCGGTGCGGGTGATCGTGTTCGACAGTGCCGATCCGGAGTTTTTCATCGCGCACGTCGATATGACCTCCACTCCGGAAGCGCTGGCCGGACTGGCGGCCGCCGCCCCGGAGGGTGTGAACGTTTTCCAGGCCGTCGGGGAGATGCTGCGTCGCCAGCCGCAGGTGACCATCGTCAAGCTCGCGGGGAAGGCGCGCGGCGGCGGAGCGGAGTTCGTCGCGGCCGCAGACATGGCCTTCGCGGCGATCGGCCGTGCCGGGCTCGGCCAGATCGAGGCGCTCATGGGCATCGTCCCGGGTGGCGGGGGCACGCAGTACCTCGCCGCTAGGGTCGGGCGCAATCGTGCGCTGGAGGCGGTGCTCGGCGCCGAGTTGTTCGACGCGGAGCTCGCCGAGCGCTACGGCTGGATCAACCGGGCCCTGCCCGCCGACGAACTGGACGCGTTCGTCGACCGACTCGCCCGTAACATCGCGGCCCTGCCGGAGGGCGTAATCGTCGCGGCCAAGCACGCGATCGTCGCCGACGACCTGGCCGCAGGCCTGGTACGGGAGAACGACGCCTGGGCCGGCCTCGTCTTCCGTCCCGTCGCGGGGCAGTTGATCAGCGGCGGCCTGGCCGCGGGCGCCCAAACCCGCGACGGCGAACGCGATCTGGAGACCCTGATGCGAAACCTAGCCGGGATACGGTGAAACAGGTCATGCCCGTCGCGGCGGTCGCCTTCGCCGACGGCACGATCGTAGGCGCGGTGCAGGGGAGCCCGCTCCTCACCTTCAGCTCGCGGCCGTCGGCCCCGGTACGGCGTGTGCACGCGTCGAGCGGGTCAAAACGACGTCGAGCAGGTTGACGAGCTGATCGAGCTGATCCGGATCGAGGCGGCCGGTCGCGGGCGCCAGGGCACGCCGGATGTCGTCCTCTACTCGCTTGGCCAGTTCGAGCCCCGCTGGGGTGATGTACACCTCGACGACCCGGCCGTCATCGGGGTTCTTCCCGCGCGTCAGCAGCCCCCGGCGCTGGGCGCGGTCGATGAGGCCGGACATCGTGGACTTGTCCAGGCCAAGGTAGGCGGCCAGTTCGGTCATGCGGGCGCGGCGGTCGCGAAGGATGCCGAGCACCCGTAGCTGGGTGAGCGACAAATCGTGCTCGCCGCCGATGCGGGTCAGCACGCCTGCCACCTCGAAGGTGGTCCGGACGAGGGCGTCCATGGCATCGTCGGCGGTCATGCCGTCATTCTAGTCCGGCATGGTTGGTAATGCCAACCATGCCCTGGCCGCCGACGACCTTGTCGGCGTCGACGGATAGCGACGCGGCAACACCACCACGGCTGCGCCGCTCATCACGCCCGCCCGATGCGCTCCCCAAAGCGACGGCCGTATGACGCATCGTGACGTGGCATCGATCGCGCCGCACCGCTTGACATGATTTGTATTACCAACCACTATGGCAGTTGTTGGTAACACAAATCATCTTGAGGAGGCCGCCATGCACGCTGCCGTTATCCCCGCACCCGATGCCCTCCCGGTCTATCGCGACCATCCCGATCCCGCGCCACGTCACGGCGACGAGCTGGCCGTGGACGTTCTCGCGGCCGGCCTGCATCATCTGACCAGGGCCAAGGCGAACGGCTCGCACTACTCCAGCAACGGGATGTATCCGCTCGTTCCCGGCGTCGACGGCGTGGTACGTGACCACGAGGGCAACCTCCGCTACGTGGCCCTGGACGACACAGCTCTGGGGACGTTCGCCGACCGCACCCTCATCGACCCTCGCCGCAGCGTGATCCTGCCCGACGGAATCGACCCGGTGCGGATCGCCGCCGCGATGAACCCGGCCATGTCGTCCTGGGTCGCGCTGCGCCGGCGCGTCGACTTCCACGCCGGCCAGCGCGTCCTCGTCCTCGGCGCCACCGGCAACGCCGGACGGATGGCGGTCCAGATCGCCAAGCTGTTCGGCGCCGCCCAGGTCATCGCCGCCGGCCGCGACGCCACCCGCCTGAAGGCGCTGACCGCGCTCGGCGCCGACGAGACGGTCACCTTCGACCAGATCAGCCGCGCGGCCGACGTCGACGTGGTCATCGACTACGTGTGGGGTGAATGCGCCGCCGGCGCCATGACGGCGATGCTCACCGCCCGCGCCGACCGCTCCGCCCCGCTGGTCTGGATCCAGATCGGATCCGTCGCCGGCCGGACCGCGCCGATCCCCTCCGCAGGTCTGCGCTCAGCCCGCCTGCAGATCGTCGGCAGCGGCATCGGCTCGGTCCCCGCCCGGGACTTCCTCGCCGAGCTGCCGGAGCTGGCCTCGGCGGTGGCCGCGGGCACGGTCGACGTACAGGCCCGCGCCGTACCCCTCGCCCAGGTCGCGCAGGCGTGGAGCGCCGAGACCGATGACCGCATCGTCTTCGTCCCCTAGCCGCCCTATCTGAGGAATGAGCCATGACTTCGTTGAGCAGCAGCAGAAGACGGGCCCTGGTCGTGGGTCTCGGCGTCAGCGGCATCGCCACGGCGATCGGCCTGCGGCGCATCGGCTGGGACCCGGTGATCGTGGAGAGGGCGCCGGGCCGTCGATCGGGTGGTTACTTCGTCGTGTTGTTCGGCGCCGGCCAGGCCGCGGCGCGGCGACTCGGCATTCTCGACGCCATGCCCGACCGATCGCCGCTCGGCGGCATCACCTACACGGTGGACCGCGCCGGCGTCCGCAAACCCGGGCTGGGGTTCGGGGATATGCCCGGCTCGCCTCGTACGATGCTGCGTGGTGACGTGGAACGTGCCGCCTTCGCCGCGCTCCCGCACGACGTGGAGATCCGCTACGCGACGACCCCCACCCGCATCAAGCAGGACGCCTCCGGCGCCGAGGTGACGCTCGAACACGACGGTGGATCCGTGACCGAGCGATTCGACCTCGTCGTGGGCGCCGACGGGCTGCGGTCCACGGTCCGGCGTCTCGTCTTCGGCCCGCACGACAGACATCTGCATCGGCTCGGCTACATGATCGCGGCGACGATGCTGCCGGGCCCGGTCGGCGGTCTCCTCCCGCACGAGGGAGCGAGCCTCCTCGAGCCCGACCGGGCCATGTGGGTCTTTCCGTTCGCCGACCACCCGCCCACTGTGCTCTTCTCCTACCGCGCCGACGACGTCGACGCCGAGTTCACCGGCCGGCCCGCCGAGCGGGTGCGCGCCGCCTACGGACCTCAGCCCACGGGCCGGCTGCTCGGCGAGGCGCTCGACGCGCTCGAGGCCGCCGACGAGTTCTTGTTCGACTCAGTGGAGCAACCCCGCATGGACACCTGGTCGCACGGCCGGGTCGTGCTGGTCGGCGACTCCGCCTGGTCCCCCAGCCTGTACGCCGCCATGGGGATCTCCGCCGGACTCGCCGGAGCCGACCTGCTCGCCAGCATGCTGCACCGACACCCCGGCGACATCCACGGCGCCCTGTACGCCTGGGAGGCACAGCTCCGCCCGCACATGACCTACTACCAGGCCAACGGCGTCGAACAGCGAGATTTCATCACCCCCGGCAACCAGCGGCAGATCGCCCTCCGGCCCCTCATGGCGCGCAGCCTCCGGCTCCCGGTGATCGGCCATGCCTTGCGCTCCCTACGAAGCAACACCAAGTTCATCCAGCAACGGGAACTGGACATCGCCCACGCCGGCTGACACGAGCCGCGCCGGTGGCACGCACTCGAACGGGGATGCTCGCTTGCGCGGACCGGCGACGCCGAAGGTCACAAGGTGCGGGTGACAGTCGACCGGCCGGCTGATGTCGCACACCAGCCTTTCCGTCAAGCGCCACGGGTGAACTCCAGGCCGATCTGGGTGGCGATCGCGAAGTAGTCCTCCAGGTGCCAGGTCCGCACGATGCGGCCGTCGACCACCTGGTGGAAGTCGGCCGCCCGGAACTCGACCTCGCGGCCGGTGCCCTCGACGCCGAGCAGCTCACCGGTCTGCTTCGCGCGGTTGAGCGCCCGCACCGCAACCATGTCCCCGTTGACGACGACGTCCTCGATCTCGATGAACAGGTCGCTGAAAACCCCGCGAAGGTGGGCGATGCTCGCCTTCCATCCCTGTGGGCCGCCGCCGGCGCGCATGGGCGGGACGGCCTCCCAATCGGCGGCCAGGGCCTGGTCGACCAGCGCCGTGTCACCGGTGGAAAGAGCCTCGTAGAAGCGGCGGACCGCGATCTCGCTGTCAGTTTGCATGTGTCTCACGTTAGGGACGAGCACTCCCGGTGATCAAAGACCTGTTCTGGAACACGTCATACGATTCAGGCATGACGGATCTCGACCTCCGGCTGGTGCGCTACTTCGCCGCCGTCGCGTCACATCTGCACTACGGCCGGGCCGCGGCCGAACTGCGCATCGCCCAGCCGTCGCTGAGCCGGCAGATCAGCCAGCTCGAAGCCCAAGTGGGCGCGCGGCTGCTGGACCGTACGCGGCAAGGCACGCGGCTCACCGAGGCGGGAGCGGCCTTCCTTCCGTACGCCCAGGACTTGTTGCGCTCGTCCAAGCAGGCCACGGCCGCCGCCCAGGCCGCCGCGCAACCCACCCGGTTCACCGTCGGCTACACCGCGGGCCTGATCGTCACCCCGGCGGTGCGGAACCTGCGGCACCAACACCCCGACGCCGACGTGCGCACGCTGCATCTGGCGTGGAACGAACCGCGCGAGGCCCTGCTCGACCGGCGGGTCGACGCGGCGATCACCCGGCTGCCGCTGCGAACCGAAGGGCTGCGGGTGACGATCCTCTACGACGAGCCGAAGATGCTGCTCGTACCGGTCGGGCACCGGCTGGCGGGCAAGGAGTCGGTCACGCTCGACGACATCGAGGGCGAGCCGATCCCCCGCTTCCCGGATCCGGAGTGGGACGCGTACTGGCGGATCGACCCGCGGCCGGGAGGCCGCCCAGCACCGGGCGGGCCCGCGGTCGAGACCATCGAGGACAAGCTCGAACATATAGCCGCCGGGCAGGCCGTGGCCATCATCCCGGCCGCCCTGCACACCGGCGGCACCCGGCCCGACCTCACCACCATCCCGCTGCGCGGCGTCGAACCCGGCCACGTCGTCGTGGCGACCCGGGCCGCGGACTGCGGCCGGCTGGTGGCCGCGTTCCGCACGTCAGCCCGTGACTGCCTCGGGGTCGAGGAACCGGGGGACAGCCGTTAGCGAGGAGAACGATCTGGCTAGGGGGCAGAAGCGGAAACGGGTGAGATAGCTGCTGGTCAGCGTTCCTCCGCCGCTTGATGGGCGAGGTCGGGCTGCGGGTGAACGAGGCGTGCGAGCCCTCCCTACTTGTCGTGCCGCCGGCCCACCATCTCGTTGATCCAGATGGGCGCGAACGGAGACGTACAGCCTGGGGACGTGGGGTAGTCCTTGAGCACCGCCAGGCGCTCACCGATGTCGATCGCGCGGGCGCGGTGCTCGGCGTGCTCGATCCCGATCTGAGCCAGGCAGTCGTTCATCGCCCACTGCAGGCGATCCGGGGCGTCTTTCATCTCGGCCTCGATGACATCGAGCAGTCCTGCGAGGTCGAGTCCCCGTGGTTGCTTCGTCACGCGTTCGGCGGTCAGCGCCCAGCCGGCGCTCGCGACCACCGGGTCCGGATCGGCGGACCAGGCCAGGCGTAGCTCTTCGGCGTGCGGGTTCTTCTTCACCACGTAGTTCACGAGCCAGTCGTGCACCTTGGGTGTGCGCGCCGTGCGCAGCATGCCGTCCAGTTCGTCACGCTCGAACGCTTTCGGGCGGCAGATCAGGATCGCCAGCAGTTTCGCCGCGGTGTCATCCGTCTCCCAGAGCCGGCACGCGAGTTCCTGCTGCGTCTTCAGCCGCTTGGCGAGCGCGCGCAGCTTGCCGAGGTTCACACCGTGATCGTCACCGTGCCTCTCGTTCACCTCGCGCGCCTTCGGGTCCGCCAACCCGGCCAGCTCGGCCATCACCTCGCCCAGCGTCGTCTCGGCCACTTCAGCCTCCTGTCCGTCACGTGCGAATTCAGCCTAGACGGGAGCCGGCTTCGTACCGTAAATGCCGGTTCGGCGGCAGCCACCGACACGGGAGCTCGCATCTTCGCGCCCTGACCGCCCGGACCGCCCGGACCGCCCGGACCGCCCTGACCCTTGTCTTCACTTCGGGCGGCCGGTAGTCAGCCGTTGCGCCGCCAGGAGCGACGTCCATGCCAGGACGACCGCGATGGCGAGGGCGAAGGCGACATTGGCCACCCGGGAGCCCTGCGACGCGAAGAGCGAGATCCAGGCCGCCAGGAAGAGCGCGCCGGTCACCGTACTGAAGGCGGCCCAGCCGCGGCGGCCGGCCGCCGCGAACCGCCGCCCGAACGCGAAACACGCGGCGACCAGCGCGAGAAAGGCGACCCCGGAGACGAGGAAGTGCACCATCCCGTGCGTGCTCATGCTCGTGGGCGGGCCGAAGGGCGTCCCAGGCGGGAAGCCATCGGCAGGGTCGGCGGAGAAGAAGGCGGCGGCGACCATCCCGGCGCCGAAGACGCCGACCAGCCGCGGCCCCCAACTACCTTCCCAGCCCGCCGGACCGCGTGCCCGGTGCAGGCCGATCGCTGCCGCCACGAACAGCAGGCCGCTGACCGCGAAGTTGGCGATCTGAATCCATCCCTGGTCACCGTTGCTCAGCATGCTGGCCGGGTACCGGCTGATGTCGAACCCGTCCCTGGTGAGCATCTGCAGCAGTACCACGATGATGTAGAGCGGGCCGGCGACGATGCCGCAGCCCAGCAGCGTCCGCGTCGCCCCGCCAGTGAGGTTGTCGGTCATCGGTACTTCTCTGAGAACGGGACGGTTCACCGCGCGGCGGGTCATCTGTTGCCGTCCCCACCGGTCTCGGGAGCGAAGTGCCGCACATCCCGGTGGGTGGCGTCGATCTGGTTGACGATGTCGATCATTCCTCTTCTTCCTCCTTGTCGTTCGAGCCCGGACGTCCCTCCGCGGACGGCCTCTCGTCAAGCGGGTCGCGGCGCTCGCGCCGGGCGCGCGCGAGTTCGGTGCCCAGCGCGGCCAGGCGCCGGCTCCAGAACCGGCGAAAGCGCTCCATCTGGATGCCGACCTCCCCAAGTGGTACGGAGCCGACGCCGTACGGGCGTCGGGGGTGCCGACCGCGCCGCCGAGCACGTCGAGTGCGTGAACGGGACCAACAATTTCACTCCAGGCTTATATAAGTCAAGGCTGATTTAAGTCGAGTCGGGCCCTCGGCGGGAGCGTTCCGCTCGTACGGCGGGGCAGGCGTGCGGCTTATCGCTCCGATACCGCCAGGAAGAGGGACACAGGCGATCACTGGACAGACCCGATCCGGCTGGCCGAGATGCTGGAAGCGGGGCGGTGAGCTGTGATCCAGGCGGTCGTTGGAGGCTTTCGCCCCTTTGCGCAGTGGCCGGTGCTACGCGATGGAAGGCCATCGGCCGCAGGTCACGATCACTATGATGGCCGCCATGGTGGGCGAGCGGAGGTGGCGGGCCCGGCTGTTATGGCTGTCCATGGTGCTCGCGCCGGTCGTGGTGTCGGTGGCCGCCAACCAGGTGCTCAACGACGGCGTGTGGAGCGGCCCTTGGCTCGCCGGCACCATCGTGGCGGCGGTGGTGGCCGGGCTGATCGCCGAACGGGCCGCGCGCGTGCTCGCCCCCGCTCCCGGGACCGTCACCGAGACCATGCGGGAGCTCGCCCAACTGGTCCACGAGCGTTGGAGCGATGAGGTGGTGAAGCGCGCCCTGGGCGATCCGCCCATCCCGGTCTCCTGGCACATGACCCGCCGGACCAGGCTCATGGATCATCCGCACCTGATCGCCGACCGTGAGCCGGCGATCTCGGGCCGATCGGACGACATCACCGCGCTCGCCGCCGCCTTCCGCACGCTGCGCCGACGCCGCCTGGTCATCACCGGAGGGGCGGGCACAGGCAAGACCACCCTGGCCGTCCAACTGATGCTGGAACTGATCCGCACACGTGCCGACGACGAGCCGGTCCCGGTACTCCTGCCCGTCGCCGACTGGGACATCCAGACCTGCCCTCGGTTTCAGGATTGGGTGGCCGAGCGCGTGCGGACCGACTACGCCGCCTTGCGCACGCCGGGCAGCCGACAGGACGGCGCCGACATTCTCGCTGCCCGTGGCTCCATATTGGCCATTCTCGACGGCCTCGACGAACTGCCCGAGAACGCTCGCGGCAAGGTGATCGAGAAATTGTCCGACACGCTCATGGAACGCGATCAGGTGATCATCACCTCGCGTACCACCGAGTACGGCGACGCGGTCACCGCCGCACGGCGCCCGCTCAAGGCCGCCGCCGTCGTCGCACCCAAGGCGCTGCGCCCCCGCATCGTGGCGAACTACCTGAGCGACTGTCTACCTCCGCTTTCCTCGTCTTCAGCATGGACCACAGTCCTGCGCGCCCTCAGACAGGGCGCCGCGCCGGCCCTGGCCGACGTCACCTCCACCGCCATGGGCCTATGGCTGGTCCGGGCCGTCTACATCGACCAGCGCGACGCCGACCCGGCCCTGTTGGCGACCCGGTACGCCGACGACGCGCGGGCCCTGCGCGTCCACCTGCTCGACAATCTCCTTGGTGCGCTGCTGAACGCACGCGGAAAAATCCGGCCCACGACATGGGACCCGGACAGCATCACCGAATGGACGAGGCGGCTGGCACACTTGCAGGCCGAATCCGGCGGTCATGACCTGGCCTGGTGGCGGCTGACCGACCAGGCGCTGCCCGCCTCCCGGACACGGCGCGCGCTTGCCCGTACCTGGATCGGCTTGTTGAGCGGTCTGGTGTTCGCGCTCCCGGCCGCGTTGAGCGCCATTCTGTCCTATGGGCCGGTCTTCGGCTCTGCCTTCGGCATCTGCTTCGGCCTGTCCGCGGTGCAGGCCGCCCGCATTCCCGACTTCGCTCCGCTGCGTGTACGGCAACGGCTGCGGGACTTCACCCGCGGCCTGTTGTCTGACGTGCCGTCGATCTTCCTCATCCTGCCGGCCGGCCTCGGCCTGCCGGCGGTGGGCTACAGCACGTGGGTGCACGGCTGGAAGATGGGCGTGGCCACTTTGATCTCAGCGCTCGGCCTCGGCTGGGTGGGCCTGCGGGTCTCGCGGCAGGACACGAAGCCCGCCGAGCCGGACGAGAATCGGCTCCCCCCGTTCACCGCCGCCGTCACTCCGCAGTCCAGCTGGCAGGTCAACCGAAGCCTCGTGGGCTTGCAGTTGATGAACGCGCTGCTCCTGGGGGCGACCGTCGGCTTCGCTGTCGATTTCATGAACGAGGCGTCCATCGTGCCACCTCACCCGTCCGCGGCCGCGGACGCGGGAATGGGCATCATCTTCGGCGTGGCGTTCGGTCTGGTGACCAAACGCCAGCACATGTGGCTGATGTCCACCATCGCCCTGCTACATCTTGGGCCATCGGGCCGGCTGCCTTTCCGCTTGATGCCCTTCCTGCATGATCTGCACCACCTGGGCGTCCTGCGGAGCGTGGGGCCCTTCTACCAGTTCCGCCACGCCGAACTACAAGATCATCTCGCTGGCAAGGCGACCTGCCACTCCCCCTGACAGGCTGTCACCATGTCACGGGCTTGCTCGGGGTGAACAGCCAGACGTTGAAGAACTCGGTCAGGTCCTGGCCGGAGATCTTCTCCGCGAGCGTGATGAACTCCTCGGTGTCGGCCAGGCCGTAGCGATGATCGGCCGCCCACGTCCGCAGCAGCCGGAAGAAGGGTTCATCGCCGATCTTCACGCGCAGCGCCTGGAGCGTCATGCCGCCGCGGTTGTAGACGGCGGTGTCGAACATGGTGTCGCGCTGCGGGTCGGCCACCTTCGACAGCCAGAACGACTCCGGCCTGGTGGCGTACTGCTGGTCGAACCACGCCTGGACGGTCTCGCCGCCGGTGTGCTCGGTCCAGTAGCGCTGGGCGAAGGTGGCAAAGCCCTCGTTGAGCCAGATGTGCTGCCATGTCCGCACCGAAACGCTGTCGCCGAACCACTGATGGGACAGCTCGTGCGCGACCGTGGTCTCGCTGCGGACGGCGGAGTACAGCGGCTTGGTCTGATTCTCCAGCGAGAAGCCGACGATGGGGACGTTGTCGACGATCGCGCCCGTCTCCTCGAACGGGTAGCGCCCGAACAGCTCGCTCCAGTAATCGGTGATGTCGGCGGTCTGCTGGAAGACGACCTCGGTACCAGGCACGGTCGGATCGGTGGCGACCCATTCGCGCAAGCCGTCCGGCGTCCTGCCCTTCTGCACGTCGAACCGGCCGATCGTGGCCGTGACCAGGTACGACGCCATCGGACGCAGCTCGTTCCACAGGAAGGTCGTCGTGTCACCGTGAGTGGCCTGCGCCGTCAGCACGCCGTTGGCCGCGGCGGTGAGCCCCTTCGGGACGGTCACCGAGATGGAGTAGGTCGCCTTGTCGCTCGGGTGGTCATTGGAGGGGAACCAGGTGCTGGCCGCGTTCGGCTCGCAGGCGACGAGCGCGCCGTCCTCCGTGGCGATCCACCCGTACGGCAGGCCGAACACGATCGGGCCGCCGAGCGGCTGCGGGATGCCGTCGTAGGTGACACCTACGTCGAACACGCCATGACGCCGCAGACCCGACCTGGGGGTGACGATCAGCTCCTGGCCGTCGCGCACGTAGGAGGCCTGGCGGCCGTTGACCGTGACCGATCTCACGGTGAGCTGCTGGAAGTCCAGATCGAAGCGGGACAGGTCCTGGGTGGCGCGAGCCAGCATGTGCACCGTCCCCCTGAGCACCTTGGTGGCAGGGTCGTAGCCAAGGTTGAGGGAGTAGTGCTGGGCGTCATACCCGCCGTTTCCCTCCAGGGGGAAGTAGGGGTCACCGAGGCCAGGCGCCCCCGGCCGGAAGTCGGGCGGCGCGGCCGCGGCAGAGGACGGGGCGACTGCGAAGGTCATGGCCGCCGCCATGCTGAGAGCGGCGGTCCAGCGAGCGATCTGGGCAAGCACCATCGCAAGCCTCCGTGGGGGTAGGTCATTAGCCCGAGAGTGAAGGAAAAACCCGAACTTGTCCGGACCCAAGATTCGGCCTCCGCGTCGAACACCACCACCACGGCCTCAGACTGTCCATCGCCCACGCCGACGACGCCACGTTCACCGCGAACGCGGGGTGGCCCCTCGATAGAGATCCACGGGTTCGAGCCCCGGTCGCCCTACCACTCCCCACACCTCTTCCGGCTCAGGTTTCGTCTGCCGCCGGGTCAGGGCCGACCAGGCACCGAAACGACTTCTCGCATCTCCAGGAGCGGCAGGCCCGCCGCGTACCGGCGGAAGAAGCCGGCTGTCGGGGTGTCCGCCGTCGCGACGGCGTCCGGGGTGCCCTCCGCGACCACCGCGCCCCCGTCCGGACCGGCTCCCGGCCCCAGGTCGATCACCCAGTCCGCGGACGCGGCGACGGGGATGTCATGTTCGGCGACGACGACGGTGTTGCCCGAGTCGAGCAACACATCGAGCGCATCCACCACACGCTGGATGTCAGACGGGTGCAGGCCCGAGACGGGCTCGTCGAGGACGACGAGGCCGGCTTTGCGGCTCCCGGCACCGCGCTGGATCGCGGACGCCAGCTTCAGCCGCTGCGCCTCGCCGCCGGACAGCTCTGTTGCGCTCTGGCCGAGCTGGAGATAGCCAAGTCCGACCTGGTTCAAGGATTCCAGGATCTCCGTGAGCTGCCGGGGCTCGGCGAACCGCTCCACGGCCTCGGCGACGGTCAGCTCCAGTACCTGGTCGATGGCCAGCCCCTGGTATCTGATTTCCAAGGCCTCCGGCTGGTAGCGCCGCCCCTCGCACGCGTCGCAGACGACCCACACATCCGGCAGGAAGTGCATGTCAACCAGCTTGCGGCCATAACCGGTGCAGGTCTCACAGCGGCCGCCACCCGAGGTGTTGAAGCTGAACCAGGAGGCATTGACCCCGCGCCCGCGCGCCATGTCGGTTTCGGCGAACAGCTTGCGGACGATGTCGAATGCCTTGCTGTACGTAGCCGGGTTGGACCGCGGCGTGCGCCCGAGCGGTTCCTGATCGACGACGGCGACCCAGCCGAATCCCTCGAAGCCGGTCACCTCCCGCACCGTGTCGGTCACCGCCCCGTTGAGTGCGGCCTCCACGCTCGTCCCGAGCACGCCTAGCAGGCTGCTCTTGCCGCTGCCGCTCACCCCGGTCAGGCAGGTGAGCCGACCGGTGGGGAAACGCACCAGTTCCGCGGTCACGTTGTGCGCGCGCAGGCCGTGCAGTTCCACCCAGCCGGTGTCGTCCCCGGCCGGGCGGCGGGTCCGGCGCAGCCGCGGCCCTTCACCGGCCAGATAGCGTCCGGTCAGCGACTTCGGGTGGGCGGCCGCGTCGGCGGGCGGCCCCGACACCAGAACCTCACCGCCGAGACGGCCCGCGCCCGGCCCCATATCGATCACCCAGTCGGCCCGGGCGATCAGCTCAGGGTCGTGCTCGACAAGGAGCACCGTGTTGCCGGCCGCGCGCACTTCCAGGGCGATGTCGAGCAGGTGTGCCTTGTCCGCCGGATGCAGTCCGGCCCCGGGCTCGTCCAGGACGAAGATGATGCCGCTCAGCTCGGTGCTGAGCTGGGCGGCGAGCCGGGTCCGCTGCAACTCACCCCCGGACAGCGTCGCCGCGCTCCGGGACAGCTGGAGATGGGCCAGGCCGAGCCGGTCAAGGATGCCAAGCCTGCGGCCCAGGTCCTGCAGCAGCGGCTCACCCACTTCGCGCTGCCGGGAGCCCAGGTCGTCCGCCACGCGCTTCACCCACCTGCGAACCTCCCGTACTTCCACCTCGAGCAGGTCGGGATAGGTCAGCCCGCCGAGCCGCACGGACAGGGCCACCTGGTCGTACCCGCTGCCACCGCAGGTGCCGCAGGGCCGCTTGCGCATGTACGGCAGGTAGCGCTGCTTGGCGCTGGAGGTCTGGGCGTTCACGAACACCCGCTCCACCTCGGCGAGAGCGCCCCGCAGCGGCTCGCTCAAGGTGTAGGTCACCTGGGCCGTCTCATTCTTGTTCGTCATGTCGACGGTCGCCTCGATCTTCTCGTCACCCGTGCCATACAGCACGCAGTGACGGAACTCCTCAGGCAGCGACTGCCAGGGCCGGCCGAGGTCCACGCCCCGCTTCTCGGCAAGCGCCGGTACGAACGCGTGCTCTCCCGACCGCCACTTCGCGTACCAGGGCGAGGCCCCCTCGAACAGCGGAAGCTCCGGGTGAGTGATGACCAGGTCCTCCTGCGCCTGCCAGCGCCCGCCCACCCCATGGCAGTCCGCACAGCTGCCTTCCGGCGTGTTGCGGTCGAAGTGAGCGGTCGTCAGATACCCGTCCCCCATCTCCGCCGCCGGGTCCGCGCCGATCCCGGGAAGGCGCGAGTACAACAGCCCCAGGTGCCCGTCGATGCCGGTGATCGTCGCGACCGTGGAGCGGGGGTTGCGGTTCAAGCGACGCTGATCGACCGCGAGCGTCGCGCCGAGTCCCAGGATGCGGTCGACCTTCGGACGATTGCGCTGGGTGATGTACTGCCGTACGAACGGCGAAAGCCCCTCCAGATACCGCAGCTGGGCCTCATTGTGCAGAGTGTCGATGGCCAACGAGGTCTTGCCGCTGCCGCTCACTCCCGTGAACGCGACGAGCCGCCCTTTGGGGATGCTCACCGACACGTCCCGCAGGTTGTTGGTACGAGCCCCCACCACGTCGATGGTCTCGCCGCCCATACCAGCGACGTCCCGTACGAATGCCGTCAACCTTCGTCCACCCTCTCGCAACGCAGCAGGACATGGGCGGACAGGCCCCGCCCATGCCGAATGAACCGATCACGCCACTACGCGGCGGCCGCTCTGACCAGGTCTCTCGGCACGTGGCCGGTCCCGATGCGGCACGTGCCGCGGATCAGGACCGAGACATCGCGGTGACCTTGGCGACGTCGGGGGCGTAGGCGCTCATCCAGTGCGGATGCAGCCGGTAGTAGACCACTTCGTTGTCCCAGTCGAAGAAGTCGTCGCCATAGAAGTCCTTGAAGTAGGCGAGCAGGTCCGGCCAGTCCGCGGCCGGCTCGCCACCGAAGGGATTGAGGATCTCCACCGTGCCGTGTGTGAACACGCCCAGGTCCTCACCGCGCATGTGCGCGGCGCTGACGGCGGGGCGGGCGGCCAGATGGCGGGCCTTGGCGGCTTTGCGCGCCGTACCGAAGTGCCACTTGCCGTGCAGGAAGTGCCCGTCCACCCCGCTGATCCGCGGCTCGCCCTTGGCCGTCACGGTGGAAAGGGCCAGAGGGCACATCCCGGTGAGGACGCCGGCGAGTTGCTCTGCGGTCAGCGTTCTCTCCGTAGTGATGATCGAGCGGAGATGCGAGGTGGAAAGGGAGAGAGAAGCATCCAGTAGGACCTGCAGCTCTTTGAGATCTTCTGGGGTTTCGCGCATTGCGGTCCTTGTCTAAGCGTCTATCCGTAGGGCTCGGCCCACGTCCTCCATCAGGGCCGACCGGCGAAACCATGCTCGCTCCAAAACCCGACATCTTGTGTCATGTTTTTCATTGCTTGTGCGGACATCAGGGCGACCGCCCGCTCACCAGGTCACCGGCAGCGCGTTCAAGCCGTATACGGCGCTGAAGGCCCGGAAGTCGGCCTGCTCGTCCGGGTCGGCCGGGGCGAGGCCGGGGAAGCGCCGCAGCAGGGCCGGGAAGGCGATGCGCATCTCCATCCGCGCCAGCGGTGCCCCGAGGCAGTGGTGCACCCCGTGGCCGAAGGCGACGTGGCCGGCGGCTCGCCGGGTGATGTCAAGGGTGTCGGGTTCGTCGATGAAGGCGCGGTCGCGGTTGGCGGCGGGCGGGGAGCAGATCACCAGCGAGCCGGCGGGGATGACATGTCCGGCGATCTTCACCTCCGTCGTGGTCGTGCGGGGCGGCAGCGACTGCACGATGGACAGCCAGCGCAACAGCTCCTCGACGGCGGGCTCGACCTGCGCCGGATCATCGCGGATCATCGCGAGCTGGTCCGGGTGCCGCAGCAGGGCCAGGGTGCCCAGGCCGAGCATGTTCGAGGTCGTCTCGTGCCCGGCCAGGAGTAGCAGTCCGGCGATGCCGATCAGCTCATCGGTACTGAGATCGTCGCCGTGCTCGCGTACCAGCATGCCGAGCATGTCCTCACCGGGGTCCGCCTGCGCGCGGGCCACCAGGCCGGTCATGTAGGCGCGGTCCTCCCGCCGCGCGGCGGCCTGTTGCTCCATCGGCAACGCCACATCCAGCATGCGCGCGGAACGCTCCTGGAACTCGGCGCGGTCGGCGTACGGCACACCCAGCAGCTCACAGATCACCAGCGAGGGCACCGGCAACGCGAAGTGCGCCACCAGATCGGCCGGCTTACCGGCCCGCTCCAGATCATCCAGAGCCGACTCCACGATCTCGGTGATCCGCGGCTCAAGCCGGCGCATCCGGCGCACCGTGAACTCCGGGGTCAGCATCCGCCGCAACCGCGTGTGCTCCGGCGGGTCGAACCCGATCAGCCCCCCGGCCCGCATCTTGACCTGCTCCTCGGCGTCCATGTCACCCGATCCCGGGAACGGTGTCAGGGCACTGCTGAACCGGGCCGGATCCGACAGCACCTGGCGAACATCCTCATGGCGGCAGACCAGGTACGCGGGCTCGCCGGACGGCGTCACCACCCGCACCACACCCTCGCCGTCGCGTGCCCGGCCCAGCTCCTTGGCCGGGTCGAACCCGTTACGCCGCATCTGCAGCGGCAATTCCAGCGCTTGCGTCATCGTCTGTCCATCCATGTCGTCGTCGTGTGTGTGAGCGTCTCTGTGCCGCCGTTCAGGTGTGAGGCGGCCGGCGTTTGGCGTCTGGGCGCGACTCGCTGTTCCTGGTGCTGCGGTCCCACCGTCCACGACCGGAGCTTGTCGGGGTTGCGTACCGCCCAGATGTGCTTGATCCGGTCGCCTGCGACGTCGAACGCGTACACCGATACGGTGACTCCGTCCTGCTGGGCGATCAGGCCGGGCCGGCCGTTGACCGTACGCTCCAGGATCGTCAGGTCGCGAAGCCTGCCCTCGAGATGGAGCAGGGAGCGCACCACCTGCTCGGCGCCTTCGACCGGGTGGCGCATGGCGCCGACGACGCCGCCGCCGTCGCTGATCGCCGTGGCGTCCGGGTCGAGGAGGTGGATGAGGGCGTTGATGTCCTTGGCCTCCCATGCCTGTTTGAAGTCCCTGACGATCCGGGCCTGCCGGGCCGCCGGCGTCGACGAGGCCTGCGCGGCGCGGATGCGGCGGCGGGCCGAAGTGGCCAGCTGGCGGCAGGCCGCCGGGGTACGGCCGACGATCTCGGCCACTTCGGCGAAGGGATAGCGGAAGACGTCGTGCAGGATGAACACGACGCGTTCGGCGGGGGTCATCGACTCGAGCACGACGAGGAAGGCCATGTTGATGGACTCGTCGAGGGTGACGCGGTCGGCCGGGTCGATGGGGGTGCCGTCCGGCCGCCCGCTGGTCCACTCCGTATGTTCGGGTAGCGGCTCGGGGATCCATTCGCCCACGTAGGTCTCTCGCCGGGCCCGTGCCGAGGAGAGCAGGTTCAGGCAGATGCGGCTGGCGACCGTGGTCAGCCAGCCGGCGACCGATTCGATGCTCTGCTGCTGCCGGCGGGACATGGCGTACCAGCGGGCGTAGGTCTCTTGGACGACATCCTCGGCATCGGCCAAGGAGCCGAGGAGCCGGTAGGCGAGATTGATCAGCCGACGCCGCTCGCTCGTGATCTCGCTCAGGCTCGGATCGAGCAGGCCGTCTCCTGGCCCGGGCTGGGTGGTCATGGCGTCCCCGGCTTCTTTTGTCGCACTCGCTGTCGGTAGGACGACAAGACAGCCCTTCGAAATGTGAGGTTGGCGCGTCGCCTCACATTCTGCGGTGCTGTGTTGTCCAACTAGCGAGACACCATCCAGCACGCAGGAAGCCACCCACGGCAGGTATGCGGATCGCCGTCGAGAAGGAAAGGCCTCGCCATGCCCACGCCCGAACACCACACACCCAGCAAGGTCGTCGTCATCGGTGGTGGTTACGCCGGAGCACTCGCGGCCAACCATCTTCGGATGCGCGCCGACGTCGACATCACTCTGGTCAATCCCCGTCCGGATTTCGTCGAACGAATCCGGCTGCACCAGTTCGTGGCCGACACCGGCGAAGTCACGGTGGACTACGGCACACTGCTGGGAGAGGACATCCAGTTGGTGGTCGACAGCGCCACGCGCATCGACACCGCCACCCGCACAGTACGGCTGGCGTCGGGCCGCGCGCTGGATTACGACTACGTCATCTACGCGGTCGGCAGCACTGCGGCGATACCGTCATCGGTACCCGGCGCGGCCGAATCAGCTTTCCCCATCGCCGAACTCGAATCCGCGCAGCGGCTGCGCGCCCGGCTGGCCGAATTGCCGTTCGATGCCCCGATCACCGTGGTCGGCGGCGGATTGACCGGCATCGAGACGGCCGCCGAACTGGCCGAACAAGGACGCACGGTCACGCTGGTGTGTGGCCGAACCCTCGCGCCGGCACTGAGTGTGCCCGCTCGCCGATCCGTGGCCACGTGGCTGTCCCGGCACGGTGTCACCGTGCTCGAGGCCGGCGTGGTGACCGAGGTCCAGCCGGATGCGGTGGTTTTGGGCGACGGTGGGGTGCGCGCGAGCGCACTGACCATCTGGACGGCCGGTTTCGGCGTACCGGAGTTGGCCTCCGCGAGCGGGCTGCGGACCGACGCGCTTGGCCGGCTGCTCACCGACGAGACGCTGACCAGCATCGACGACGACCGCATCGTCGCGGCCGGGGACGCCGCCGCACCGTCGGGCCAGCCGCTGCGGATGAGCTCCCAGGCCGCACAGCCGCTCGGGGCGCAGGCTGCCAACACCGTACTGAGCCGCATAGCGGGAACCGAACCGGCAGTGATCAACCAGGCCCTCACCGGATCCTGCGTCAGCCTCGGCCGGCGCGCCGGCATACGACAGCTCGCCCGCAAGGACGACACGACAGTGAACGTCTACATCGCCGGGCGCATGGCCGCGGTGATCAAGGAGGCGACCTGCAAACTCGGGGTGTCGAGGATCCGCCGTGAGGCCCGCAAGCCGGGTTCCAGCCTCTGGCCCAAGGGCGGCCCGCGTCCCGAGCAGCCGGCCTCCGCGGTCGCTCGCGACGCAAGCAGAATCTCATGAACATGGCAGATCGATCTGACGAGGGGGCTGCGATGCGAACTCAAACGACCACAACGTTCCAGCACGCGACGGGCGAGAAGCCGGCCGCCGTCGCACGAAGCGGCTGGAATGGGAGCCGGATCCGCCCAGTCGCCTTTTGGGCCACCACGTTGGTCATCGTCTTCGAGTTGGTTGCTGGATCGGTGTGGAACCTGGTGCCGATCGAATGGGTGGAAGCCCAGTTGCGTCACCTGGGATACCCGCACTTCTTCGCCTATGTTCTAGCCGCGTGGCAGGCCGGTGCGGCCATCGCGATCATCGCGCCCAGGCTCCCGCTGATCAAGGAATGGGCGTACGCGGGTGCCTTTTTCCTCTGGTCGAGTGCCGTGGCGTCGCATCTGATAGTCGGCGACAGTCTTCGGACGTGGGGGGTGCCGCTGGTGTTCGGGGCGTGCGCCATCGTGTCGTGGGCGCTGAGGCCAGCCGACCGCCGGCTCCCGCAGACGCGACTCCGGCGGGAGCGCCGTGCCAACGCTGGACAGGATAGGGCCGGTCCAGCGGAAACCCGTCTTCGCGCTTGGGCCGTTCCGATCGGGCTCCTTGTTGTTGTGTATGCCGTTTCGTTTCTCACGCTGCCCGCGGCCGAAGCCATGACGCACGGGTGGGCAGTTGAGCTCGGCTGGATCGACGAGTAGCGCTCAGGGGCTGTCTTCCGCAGCCGAGGTGACGCGCTGGATGGCCTGGACGGCGACGTCAGGCTGGTCGACGTAGATGTAGTGGCCGCTGTCGGTGGCCGTGCTCAGCTTGCTGCCGCTGGACAGCGCGAGCCACTTGCGCTGTCCAGCGGACCACGCCTGCTCTAGGCGCGGCCCGTAGGTGGGGATGGCCGCGAGGTACTGCTTGCCGTGCTGGATCACCTCCACCGGGATGTTTCCGGCGGACCGGGCCTTTCCATCGGGGATGACGAGTTTCTCCGGGTTCTGTCCCTGGAATATCGCGAGGTTCTGCGCGCGCACCTCGGCGGCCGGACCCTTGGCGGACTCGGGAATCGCCTTCGTGATGTCGTGCACCATCGTGGGTGGCGTGGCGTCCATCAAGACCAGCCCTTTGACCCTGTCCTGATGGTCGGGGGCGTATCTGGCGGCGATCAGTCCGCCCAGCGAGTGCCCCGCCAGGACGACCGGGCCGTCACCGGCGACACGGTCCAGCACACCGGTAAGGATCTTCCCGATGCTGGAGAAGTCCTGAGGGCCATCCGGTCGGTCGCTGGCGCCCGCGCCGAGCCGGTCGTAGCTACAGACCTGGTTCTTCTTGCTCAGCGTCTTCTGGAGAGCGGCCATCTTGTCCAGCCCGTCACCTCCTCCGTGCATCAGCATGATGACGGGCTTGCCCTTCGCCGGGTCGCCCGAACAGGACACGTTCACCGACCGGCCCGCGACATTGATCTTCTTGGTGCCAGAGATCCGGCCGGCATCGGCTTTGTGGGTCGTGGCGGCGAGTGGGTCCCAGTTGTCCATCGAGTCGTCGTCACAGCCGGTGACTCCCGCACCGACCACGGTGATGCACAGTGCGGCCACAACGGCTGCCTTGAGCTTGCGGGGCATGATGTCCTCCATGCGAAATCGGGAAGGTGGCCGAGGTGCCGTGCCACGCCGTAACGTTATGGAGTCGGCGGGTGCGAAATCGTCACCGCACAGAGGACATTCGCCGGTAGCTCTCACGGGGGACAGGTCAGTGGTTACGGCGCTGGACGTACAGGCGGTTGCCCTTCGGTCCCGTCCATTCCACCCGCACGATCCCGGGAACCGCCGTGTCGGCGACGCGTGACGGGTCGGCCCAGTAACCGAATCTGGGATTGCGGAAGAACGTCGCCCACAGCTGGCCGCCGTGATCCACGAAGAAGTTGTTGTGGCCGGCGCCGACACCCACGGTCCACCGCTTCGAGTACGGTCCCTCGAAGGTGTCCGAGACGGCGACGACCGCGTCGTAGTGGTACTGCGCGCGACCGGTGCCGGGCGGGTCGTAGGCGTACCGGGTGCTGCCGTCGGCATTGGTCGAGGTCCGGTTCCAGGCGGCCTGGAGCAGGAAGTACTTGCCGCCGTACTTGAACACGTACGCGCCTTCGAGATACGGCTCGGGCGCGTAGGGCCTCTGCTGGAACTGCGGGAGGTCGGTGGTCGGGACGATGTCCTCCATGTCGTCCCGGAACTTCGCGTACAGGTTGTTGTGCAGCACCAGCCAGGCGTCATCGCCCTCGGTGTAGAGGCTGCCGTCGATGTGGTGGTAGGCGCCGGGCAGGATGAAGCTGGGTCCGCCGATCACGGGGTCGCCGAAGGGCTTGTCGTAGTTGCCCTGGACGAGCCGGTACGGGCCTTCGGGCCCGCCCTCGCTCACGAGCATGAACGAGCCGACCTTGTGCGAGTGGTCGCCCATGCAGGCGACGATGTACCACTTGTCGCGGAAGTAGTGCACCTCCGGCGCCCAGACATCGCCACGCTTGCCGAACTGGTCGTCGTGCCAGTACTCCTGCCACGGAGCGACCACCATGCGTCCGGGCCGGTTCTCGTCGACGAACTCGGGCGACCAGACCTTGCCCTTCTCGGCGCCGGGGCGGATGCCCGTGGTGTCGACCAGCTTCCACGGCCCGCGCAGGGATGGGGAGGTCCACATGAAGACGCCGTCGTTCCACGGGGCGGCGCCCGCGATCCCGGTCGCCCGGGTGGTGCCGGTGGCGACGTAGACGGGGCGACCCCGCACAACGAAGCAGTTGACGTAGGTGTCGCGCATCCAGACCCGGCCGAGCTCCTTGTCACGGGGGCGGAGTTCCAGCGGGAGGATGAAGGAGTTGTCCTCGCGCGGCCACAGGTCGAGCCGGGTGTCGGCGAGGCCGTAGGGCTCAAGGTCGGGCCAGTTCGACGGGTATCGCTTCATGGAGGTGTTCGCCTGCGCGGCGGTCGCGGGCAGCGCCGCCGTTCCCAGCAGGCCGGCGGCGCCCGCCAGCAGGGACCGTCGGTCGACGGTCAATCTTTTGTTGGAATCAGTCATCAGTCACGTCCTCCACGTCAGCGCCTGCCGCGCTCGCTGCTGCTGCTGAGCGGTCCGTCCGGCGCAGCCTGCGGAGAGTGTGCCTAGTCATTTATATGTCGTCAATAACCCGGAAAAATGACTGGTGAAAAAGCGCAGGACACCGTTGTGGACAAAACTGACATCCTCCGGCGAGGTGCTTCTGGACGCGATGCGGTTGAGGCACTGAGCCGCGCCGGCCGCCGCCGGTTCGCGAAGGCCGGCGCGGCCTGGTCAGGGCTGCTGCAGCGCGCGGAAGGCGTCGAGCCAGTAGCCGCGTCCCGAAAGTTCGCCGCGGGGCCGCACGACCTTGGTGGCGTACACGCTGTTGAGCAGCCACGGGGTCTTGTCGGGGCCGAAGTTCGTGACCATCGGGTCGTCCTGCTTGAAGCCGTACGTGGCGACCGCCAGTCGCCCGGTGCCCCGGTACAGCTTCATCTGGTCGCGAAGGAAGCCCGCCTGGGCGGTGAACCACGGGCTGCTGTTCAGGAAGTCGTCCCACTTCCGCTCGGTGAACGGCTTGTCGATGGCGGCCTTGATGACCTGCCAGACCAGGGTGCCGGAGGGGAAACCGTACTTCTGGGCGAACGTGGCCGGGATCGGGTCCTTAAGGTGCTGCTGCCAGTACCAGACGATGGAGAACTCGGTGACCAGGAACGTCTGGCCGGGACGCATCCTCGGCAGGATGTAGTCCAGGAACGGCTTCGCGGCCGCCGGCGAGGGGATGTGCGGGTGGATGTCCACGCCCTCGATCTCCGGCGTCTCGCGCACGAAGGTCATCCAGCGCTCGGCCGCCGGCGTGCGGCGGTCGGCCAGGTCGAGCCGGTTCAGTGCGCCCATGTAGAGCGCGGTGCCGCAGTCCGCGCCGCACCGCTCGCGCCGGTAGTCGATCACGTGCCGGGCGACGGTCTCGTAGAAGGTGTTGAGCCGCTGGTCACGCTCGGCGGGCAGGCTCTCGATGAAGGGCTCGTTGCCGATCGCGAGGATGTCCACCTTGCCCATCACCGCTGGCAGTACCTTGTCCAGCCGGGCCAGCTCCGCGGCCATCTTGGCGCTGCCCAGCGCGGGGAAGGACGCCGCGTTGTAGGGGAACTTCAGGCTGAGCACGGTGTCGTAGCCGCGCGCGGCCGCCTTGGTGATGGTGCTGATCGAGACGTGCGCGGCGGGGTCGCCCTGGTCGGTTTGGGGCATGGGGAAGAACCCGCGGACCCACCGCGCGTGGGCCTCGCGCAGTTCCCGATAGTCGAGGGTGTCGAGGTTCTCGTTGAAGTTGGCTCCCAGAGCGCCGTACGCGAGGGCGCGCGGCTTGTCGCGGGCCACGGATTCGGCTCCTTCCGCGACTGCGGCCTGGGTGAGGGTCGAGAGGGCGAGAACGGCGGTCATGGCGATGGTCGACAGTCGGCGCAGCATGGGACCTGCTTTCTCGGAGGGGAGGCCGACGCGTGGTTCGGCTGGCCGCATTCATGTTTGCGCTAACTCAACTGGCCTGTCAACGAGCGGTGGCGGTGAGGCCAGCGGTGAGATCAGCGGTGAGATCAGCGGTGAGCAGCGGTGAGGTCAGCGAAGAGGTCAGCGACGAGGTCAGCGGCGCGGCGGCGCCGTGGAGGCCCGCACCACCAGCTCCGGCAGCACGAACCGGCTGGCGGAAGCGGACGCCTCGGCCCCCTGCGGGGCCTCGATCCGCGCGATCAGCTGCTCGAGGCAGCGGCGGCCGACCGCGGCGAGGTCCTGGCGCACGGTCGTCAGCGGCGGGGAGAGGAACGGCGTGAAGTCGAGGTCGTCGAAGCCGACGACGCTCAGCTCCTCCGGCACCCTGCGGCCCAGCTCGGCCGCCGCCCGCAGGACGCCCACGGCCATCTGGTCGTTGGCTGCGAAGACGGCGGTCACGTCGTCGCCGGCCAGCAGGCGGCGGGCGGCGTCGTACCCCGACTGCGGGGACCAGTCGCCGACGACGGGCGGCGGGACGGCGCGGCCCGACCGCTTCAGCAGCCGCTGCCACGCGGCCCGGCGCCGCTGCGCCGGGATCGAGTCGGTCGGCCCGGCCACGTGGTGGACGGTGGCGTGGCCGAGCCCGAGCAGGTGGTCCACGGCGGCGCGGGCGCCGGCGGCCTCGTCCATGCCGAACGTGGGGTGCCGGTGCGCCGCCCTGCTGTCGGCGATCACCACCGGCACCTCCTCGGGAAGCTGCAGGTGCGGGGTGTCGAGCACCCGGGCCTCGATCACGATCACGCCGTCCACCGCGCGGTCGGTGAGACCGCGGACGGCGGCGCGGATGTCCTTCTCGGTCGGGCCGTCGACCATCGCGACGCTCACGGAGTAGCCGCGGGTCTGGGCGCCGGTCACGACGGCCTCGAGGATGCGGACGTTGAGCACGGCGCTGAGGTTGAACATGACGACGCCGATCGTGCGGAACCGGCCGGTGGCCAGCGCCCGCGCGGCGATGTTGGTGCGGTAGCCGAGCTGTCTCATGGCCGTCTCGACCTTGAGCCGGGTGGCGGCGGTCACCCGGTCGTTGCCGTTCACGACCCGCGACACGGTCTGGCCTGAGACACCGGCGAGGTTGGCGACGTCCGCCATCGACGGGCCGCCGGACGATCCCGTGCCTGGTAGTCGAGCCACGCGGGGCGCTCTCCCTTCCTCGTAGCAGCGGCGTACAGCGTACATCGATGTCCTCCGTCGCCGCTTGCGGATGTGTCATGCGTGTTTCCGCAAACATGTCGCAAGGGAGGTTAGGGCCTCTGAACTGGTCTTTTAACAACCTAACTGTCATGACCTTGACGTTGATAGAGGTCAGCCATAGGTTTGCGCAAACATGGATCCGCTTCACGGGGAGTCCTGAACTTTCAGGGCTGGGCGGGATCGTGACCGAGCCGACGACGAAGAGGAGTCGCCATGGGGTCGCATCGCCGAATCCCTGGAATCCCGCCCGGCGTGGCAGGCGTCAGCCGCCGCCAGTTCCTCGGTGGCACGAGCGCCGCCGTACTGGCCGCGGCGCTGACCGCGTGCACCGGCGGCGGGCAGATGAGCCGCCGGAGCCAGGCCGCGGGTGACGCGCTGCAGTGGTGGGACCAGTTCAGGCCGCTGACCAAGATGCTGGAGAGCGACCTCTTCACCCCCTACGAGCAGGGCCACCCCGGCGTCACGATCGAACGTCGCCAGATGGACGTGACCGACCTGGGCCAGGCGCTGCAGGTGGCCCGGCGCAGCAACCAGATGCCGGACGTGCACTCGCTGGCGGGGCTGGGCAACGTCTCCCCGGCCGCCCTGGTCAGCGAGGGCTGGTTCCAGCCGGTCGGCAAGCTGGCCGACTTCGCCGGCAGCCCGGTCGCCGGTCAGCTCTACGACGGCATCCACCGCTTCGACGGCGAGGTCTACTCCTTCGCGCCGTTCTCCGGCCGGAATCACGAGGCGGTGCCGTGGTTCAACACGGCGCTGCTCAAGGAGGCCAAGGTTGACCCGGAGGACGAGCCTGCCACCTGGGACGACCTGCGCGCCGTCGCCCGCCGCGTGACCAAGGGGAACGCCGCGGGCGCGTACGGGATGGTGATCCCGCTCAAGGACCCCGCGTACCTGGCGACGCTGGTGCACCGGCTCGCCATGACCGCGGGCGCCCCCGGGCCCGGCGCCGTCGACTGGGCGACGGGCGAGTACGTCCACGACTCCCAGCCGTACATCGACGCCGTCGAATTCCTCGTCTCGCTGCAGAAGGACAAGGTCGTCCACCCGGCGTCGGCGTCGATGGGGCCCCGCGACGCCCGCGCCCGCTGGGCCGCCGGGCAGGCGGCCATCTACCCGTGGGGCGCGTGGTTCGTCGGCGGCCTGCGCGTGGACGAGCCCGAGGCGGTCGAGCGCGGGGTCGGCGTGTGGCACATCCCGTGCCCCGAGACCACCAGGAACCTCGTCTACAGCCCTCCGATGCCCGGCACGTTCTGGGTGTCGAGCCAGTCGAAGAAGGCCAAGGCCGCGGCCGAGGTGCTGCTGCGGATGACCACCAAGGAGTTCCAGCTCAAGCTGGCCGCCGCCATGGACCAGCCGCCCGCGCTGGCCGAGGTGGTGAAGGAGGCGGAGGTGCACCCCGCCTACCGGAAGTGCGTGGCCAACTTCCAGGACGACGTGCGCATCGGTCCGGTGCCCGAGGTCGGCACGCCGGGCGTGTGGCAGGTGCTGGCCGAGATGCGCGACATCCATCCCGACCTCGGCGACATCGTCCAGTCGGTGCTGACCGGCTCCAACTCCGACGTGGGCGGCCAGCTGCGGCGCTACAAGGACCAGCTCAGCGCCGAGCGCGAGCGCGCCATCAAGGCGGTCAAGGAGAAGAAGGGGGTCCAGGTCGGCCTCGACGCCTGGGTCTTCGCCAACTGGGACCGCAAGAAGGACTACGAGCAGCAGGACTACGCCGGCCGCTGAGGGGCGGCCGGACAGGAGCGCCATGACGACAACCCACGGGCAGACCTCCGCGCGTCCCCGGCCCGGACGGCTGGGGCGCCTGCGCAAGGACTGGTGGATCTACCTCTTCCTGCTGCCGACCCTCGTCGGGTACGGCGCGTACACCATCTACCCCCTGCTGGCGTCGTGGTGGTTCGGCTTCCTCGACTGGCCGGGCTTCGCCGACGCCGGGACGTTCATCGGCGTCGAGAACTTCGCGCGGCTGATCGAGGACGAGCTGTTCTGGAACGCGTTCTGGAACTCGATCGTCTTCCTCGTGATCGCCGTGCCGCTGCGGGTCGGGCTGGCGCTCGCGCTGGCGATCGTGCTCAACCGGAGGAAGACGCCGTTCAAGGGCTTCTTCCGCACGCTGTTCTTCCTGCCGGTCGTCACCACCGGCGCCATCGTCGGCATCGTGTTCACGCTGCTGCTGGACGCCAGTGGCCCGGTGAGCGTGTCGCTGGTCTGGGCGGGCCTGATCGACTCACCGGCGAACTTCGCCGCCGACGCCGGCACCTCGCTCTACGCCGGGATCGCCGTCTGGGTGTGGAAGTGGCTGGGCATCACCCTCATCTACTGGCTGGCCGCGCTGCAGACGATCCCGCCGGGCGTCCACGAGGCCGCGATGATCGACGGCGCGGGTCCCTGGGCGGAGTTCCGGCGCGTCACGCTGCCGCTGCTGGTGCCGTTCCTGGTGATCATCACGTTGATCGACACCGTGGCGGCGCTCAACGTCTTCGACCTGATGCAGACCCTCACCGGCGGGGGCCCGTCCTTCTCTTCCGAGGTGATCGAGATCTTCATCTTCCGCACGGCGTTCCAGGCCACCGTCCCCCAGCTCGGGTACGCCTCGGCGGCGGCGGTGCTGTTCGGCCTGCTCACCATGGTCCTGGCTATCGCCCAGGCGCTGGGCATGCGCTGGGCCAGGAACCGGATGGGCTCGGCATGATCGCGCGTTCCCGGCTGAGTGCCGGGCAGGTGGTGACCGCCGTCCTGCTGCTCGTGCTCGGCGCCCTGTGGGTCTACCCGTTCGTCTGGCTGGTCTCGGCGTCGCTCAAGACCTCGCCCGAGATCTTCGGCTCGGGGCTCGGCCTGCTGCCCGAGGAGCCGGTCTGGGAGAACTACACCCGCGCCTGGACCGAGGTCGGCTTCGCCAGATACTTCGTCAACACCCTCGTCGTCACCATCGGAACGGTGGTGCTCGTCGTCGTGCGCAGCGCCCTGGCGGGCTACGTGCTGGGCCGCTACGACTTCGCCGGCAAGAAGGTCGTCATCGGCCTGTTCCTGGTCACGTTCTTCCTGCCCGAGGGCTACACGATCATTCCGATCACCCAGCTCACCGACCAGCTCGGGCTGCTCAACACCCACGCCGGCGTGATACTCGGCCTGGGCGCGGGCGGGCAGATCGCCTCGACCCTCCTGTACGCCGGGTTCTTCAGGAAGCTGCCGAACGAACTGGAGGAGTGCGCCCGCCTGGACGGCGCGGGTCACTTCACCGTCTTCTTCCGGGTGATGCTCCCGCTGGCCTGGCCGATCACCGCCACGGTGGTCATCCTCACGTACCTGTTCGCCTGGAACGTCTACCTGCTTCCGCTGGTGTTCACGCTCAGCGACCCCGACCTGCGGACGCTGGCCGTGGGCATGACGGTCTTCATGGGCGAGCGGGAAACGGACTGGTCGGGGATGGCCGCGGCCGCCGTGATCTCGCTGATCCCGGTGATCGCCGTGTTCGTCGTCCTTCAGCGGAAGTTCGTCGACAGCATCGCGGGAGCGGTGAAGCAGTGACCGGAATGGAGTTTTGAGCCATATGTCTGTCCACGGCCGTGAGGCACTCGTGACGATCGACACCCGCCGCCCGGCGGGCCGGATCGACGACGACGTCTACGGACATTTCCTGGAATCGGCGTTCTTCGGCAACATCGAGGGCGGCGTGTTCGACGAGGGCTCACCGCTGTCCGTCGCCGAGCCCGGCCTGCTCCGCGGGACGCGCGCCGACGTGCTGGAACTGGTACGGGAGCTGGGGCCGGGTCCCATCCGCTGGCCCGGGGGGAACTTCACCTCGGCCTACCACTGGGAGGACGGCATCGGCCCGCGCGAGACCCGGCCGAGCCGGCTGGAGCTGGCCTGGGGTGGGCAGGAGTCCAACCGCTTCGGCACCGACGAGTTCCTGGCCTGGTGTGAGGCGGCGGGCGCGGAGCCGTACCTGGTGCACTCCTGCCGGAACGTGGACGAGGCGGTGCGCTGGGTCGAGTACACCAACTCCGCCCGCGCGACCACGCTCACCGGCCGCCGCGCCGAGAACGGACGGGCCGAGCCGTGGAAGGTGCGCTACTGGGGCGTGGGCAACGAGGTCTACGGCCCGTGGCAGATGGGCCACCGCACAGCCGAGGAGTACGCCGCCGCCGCTCTCGAGCACGCCCGGTTCATGCGCCTGGTCGACCCCGAGATCCGCCTGGTCGGCGTCGGCATCCCCTGGCAGCAGGAGCAGTGGACGCGCCCGCTGCTGGCCGGCGCGGGCAAACTGCTGGACTACCTGTCCCTGCACCTGTACGGCGCCAGCACCCACCTGTGGACCGGCGACGACTACGACGCCGTCGTGGCCCAGGCGCTCTACTTCGAGCGGGAGATCCACGCCTACTCCCAGCTCGTCACCGAACTCGCCGCCGAGGTGGGCCTGGAGCGCCCGCCCGCGCTCGCGCTCGACGAGTGGACCATGCGCCACCTCGAACCCGAGGACTGGCCGCAGCCGCTGCCCGGCGACGACGGCGGCCTCGCCGACCGCGAGCTGCCCGAGGCGGGCGACGGTCCAGGCCGCCGGGTACGGGTGAACCGGTGGAGTCCCCGCACGGTCGCCGACCTGGTCTTCTGCGCCGGAGTGTTCCACGCCGTCCACCGCTCCGCCGGCCTGCCCGCTCCCGTGTCCATGGCCAACCCGGTCAACCTGGTCAACGCCAACGGCCTGGTGGTCGCCCGCCCCGGTGGCGCCCTACGCTCGGCGATCTACCACGTCTGGCACCTCTACCGGCACCACACCGGCAGGACCGTGCTGCCGTCGGAGGTGGACGGCCCGGCCAGGACGGCCGCGGTCCGGCTCGGCGACAGCTGGGGCCCTGACGGCCGGCTGGTCACCGCGCCCATGACCGTCCCGTACATCGACGTGTCGGCCACCCGCGCCGACGACGGCTCTGTGCGGGTGGCCGTCGTCAACCGGCACCGCGACGAGACCATCCGCGTGCGGGTCGTCCTCGACGGCAGCTCCGGCGCCACCCCCGCCCGCGCGCGGGTGCGCACCGTCGGCGGCGACGTCCCCGGTCTCGGCGCGGTCAACACGCTCGGCGCCCAGGACACGATCGCCGTGCGGGATCTGGGCGAGGTCGAGGCGAGCGGCGGGGCGTGGGAGATCGCGCCGCACTCGGTGACCGTGCTGACCCTTCTGGAGGAGCTTTCGTGACCCACTCTCAAGGAGCTTTCGTGACCCACTCTCAAGGAGCTTCGTGACCCACTCTCAAGGAGCTTCGTGACCCACGATCCCGACTGGCCCCGCCCCCTCCTGGTCCGCCGCCCCACCCGATCGTGTGGTACCGCGCAGTGACCGAGCGCTGGCGCGGCTTCTCCGGCGAGGGCGCGGTGCTCGACGACCTGGCCACCGACGACCGCCGAGCGCCGGTCTGGGCTGTGACGTGTCGTCAGGTCAGGGGGACCCGCACAGCCTGTTGAGCTCCGCGACGTCTGTATTGATATCCGCGATCACCTGGTTGGGGTCGCTGCCGACCATGCCGGTCAAGCGGAAGTTCAGTTCCTGGAATTCTTGAGCCAGCCGACTGATCTTCGCCTGCACCACTCCTTCCGCGTCGAGGACCGCGCCCATCAGCTCGCGGTACGTCTGCTGAGCCGCGGCCGCCTGGCTGCTGCGGACGGTCCCGGCGTTGCGGCGGTATGCGGTCAGCGCCGCCGCCGCATCGTCGCAGCCGCCGGGCCGGACCGGCGGCAGCAGTGGGGAGGAAACCGGGGCCGCCGGCGTGGGGCTCGGTGGTGGGGGCGTGCTGGACTCACGCGATGGCCTCGGGGTCCGCCGTGCAGGCCGGGTGGTGACCGGATCTGGTGACGATGACTGCGGGTCCGTACTGGGGGCTACCGTGTCGGGCTGGGGCTGGGGCTGGGGAGGCGGGGCCGGTGGCATCAGGTACGCGACCAGCGCGACCACGGCGGCGATCACACCCGCCAGACCGCTCACTGCCGTCCAGTTCAGGCGCGAGCCTGCTCCTCCGCCCGCCGTCGGCGGTTGCGCTGATCCACTCCCCGTCATCTCCTCATGGTGGCCGAGCCGCCGAGCTCGGTCCAGAATGCCTCCTGCTGATCTTCTCCGATCGGTGAACCGAGGATCGCGGCGCGCCGCTCCATCAGCCGGTCCTGAGGTTCTTGCGGTATTCCTCGACCAGCTTGTCGTACTCGGATGGGGAGCCGGCGAACTTCGTGGCGCCCGTCTTCGGATCGACCGTCACGAAGTACAGCCACGGCCCGGCGGCCGGCTTCAGGGCGGCCTCGATGGCGTCGGCGCCCGGGTTGCAGATGGGACCAGGCGGCAGGCCGAGGCGCGTATAGGTGTTGTACCGCGACCGGCTCTTGAGCTCCTCGGTCGAGGCGCTGGCGCCGAACTTGTTCAGGCCGTACAGGACCGTGCTGTCCATCCGCAGCTCCATCTCGGGCCTGTGCTTCAGCCGGTTCTCGATGACCCGCGCGATCTTGGGCATGGCGCGCTTGTCGCTCGACTCGGCCTGGACGATGCTGGCGATGGTCAGGATCTCCAGTGGCGTACGGCCGACCCGCCTGGCACCCTTCACCAGGTTGCTCTCCTCGGCGGCGCGATTGAAGCGTGTCACCATCGCGGCGAGGATCTCGGCGGGGCTCGACGTGGGCGAGACCTCGTAGGTCCCGGGAAAGGCGAATCCTTCCAGCGCGCCCTTGGCGTAGCCCGGAAGGCCGAGCGCTCTGCTGTCCTTGGCTGCCCGCTCGAACTCCACCAGCGGTCTGCCAGTGGCGGTCGACAGTTGCTCCAAGATCTGTGAGAGCCGTAGTCCTTCTCTCACGGCCAGGGTGGTCTGTCCCCGTTTCGTCTCCACAAGCGTCTCGCCAGAGCCCTGTCCGGCGACGTCCTGGGAGACGGAGGACAGCCCCTGGACCACGATCGTGGATCCGACCGCCATCACGGCTACGGCCGTCGCCGCCGCCAGTGCGAGGCCGCGCCGACGGGATCGACCCCGGTTGACCTGGAGGAACCGGCCCGGTGGGGGTGGCTGCTCCTCGTGGGCCATGTCGGAGAGGGTCTCACGCAGCAGATCCTCGATGTTCATCCGAACTCCCTCACGGTGCTCAGTTCAGGTGCGGCCTTCTTCAGGCGCTCCAACGATCGGTAAATCTGGCTGCGCACCGACCCGACCCTGACACCGAGCAGCCGCGCGATCTCGGTCTCGGACAGGTCTTCGAAGTAGCGCAGCACGAGCATGGTCCGCTGCCGGGGTGTCAGCCGGGCAAGAGCCGCGCGCATCATCAGGCGAAGATCCACCATCTCGGCGTGCCCATCGCCGATCTGTTCGGGCAGCCATCCGGTGGAGACTTCCGCGATGCGGGAACGGCGCCGCCACCAGCTCACCTGCTCGTGGTACATGGCGCGGCGGACGTAGCCCTCGATGGCCGCGGTGTCGCGCAGGCCGCGCCACTTCACGGCGGTCTTCGCCAGCGCCGACTGGACCAAGTCCTCAGCGGCGTGCCGGTCACCGGTCAGCAGGTACGCGGTACGGAACAGCGCTCCTGATCGATCGATGACGAACTCCCGGAAGTCCGCCTCAAATCCTGGATCCACCTGTCCTCCTCGCGATCTCGCCAAGCAAGGACGCGGACAGGGCATCGATCTATGCCAGCATGGCCGAACCGATCTGCATCAAGGGCATTCCCTGGAAGGGCGCCGAGGTGTGAGGCCCCGCCCCGACGGGGCCTCGGGTATCAGTCGGAGGTCCGGGCCCTGGTGGGCCGTCGGGTGTCAGCCGGAGGTGAAGCTGAGCCGAGTGGTGTGTTCGGGGAGCTTGACGGTCAGGGTGCGGGTGGCGCTGTCATAGCGGTACGCGTCGGCGGGCAAGTCCGTGGGAGGTGCGGCGTTCAGGAAGTTGAGCGTCCATTGGTGCGCCTTGCCGCTGATCTTCACGATCCGCCGCCCTCCTGACTCCGAGTATCGGATCGTGGTCTTGTCGTACAGCGTGTACGAGCCGGAGGCCCCCGAGGCGATGTTCAGGGTGACCTTGTCCAGGGGGTTCTGGACGTTGTTGGCGACGTCGGCGGTCCTGGTCGGCAGGATGCCCCCGGCCTTGACGAACACGGGCATCGTGTCGAGGCCGGTGGTGATGTTCCGGGTGGTGCCGCCGGTGTAGGTCTGGCCGGTGAAGTAGTCGGTCCACTGCCCGGGCGGGAACCACACCGAGGTCGTGGCCGTGGCGCCGGGCGTGGTCACGGGCGCGACCAGGAGGTCGGGGCCGTAGAAGTACTGGCTGGCGGCGGTGGTGTAGGCGTTCTCCTCGTCGGGATATTCCAGGTATGTCGGGCGGACGATCGGGACGCCGGTGGCGTTGGCCTCCTGGGCCAGCATGTAGGTGTATGGGACCAGGTTCTCCCTCAGATTGAGGAACTTCTTCGCCGAGTCCCTCGCCGCGGTCCCGTACTGCCAGGGCAGCCGGTCGCCGTGGTTGCTGTGCAGGCGGTCGATGGGTTGGAAGGTGCCGAACTGGACCCACCGGGCGTACAGGTCGTCGGGCAGCTTGCTGGTCCGCCTGGTCTGCCCGTTGTCGATGTAGGTCTCCGAGCCCTGCAGGCCCGTGGTGTCGTTGTGGCCGCCGATGTCGTGGCTGATGGACGACATGCCGGTGGTGGCGGATTCGCCGGGCGTGTAGCCGACCTCCGCCCGGAGGGTTCCCCAGGTGGAGGACGTGTCGCCGGTGAAGTGGACAGTGGTGCGCTTGTCGGCCCACGGGCCGGTGGGCAGACCCGAGCGGCCGGCGTACGAGCCTGTCTGGAGGGAGCCGAAGGCGCGGGAGAGCACGAAGCCGCCGTTGGCCGCGGCGTACTGCTGGTGGATCCAGGCGTCAGGGGTCACGCCGGGCAGCGAGGACTGCGAGGCGTCGCAGCACCAGTCGAGCCACCAGAAGTCGTTGCCCTGCTGATCCATGGTCTTGTGCAGGTCCATGTACGCCTTGAGCTGGTCGGGGTCGCCCCAGTCGAAGGTGTAGCAGTTCGCGCCCGCGGACCCGGCGCAGCCGCCCTTGCGAAGTTTGCCCTTGGCCGTGACCTGCGCCTGGGCGAACTGGGGGTCGTCGCCGACGATGCTGGGATGGACGTTGAGCGTGTTGTGCAGGCCCTGAGCGGCCGACCAGTCGAAGAACGCCTTCGGGTCGGGGAACTTCGCCCGGTCGATCTGCCAGCCGCTCCAGGTGTTGGGCGACTTGAAGTCGGTGTCGGTGACCAGGACGTCCAGCGGGACGCCCTCGGAGCGGAACCTGGGCAGGATCGTGTTCTGGTAGTCGGCCGCGGTGCGGTCGATGTACTCGGAGTACCACACGCCGTACGCCCAGCGGGGAAGCAGCGCCGGCGGCCCGGTCAGGGTGGACAGGTCCGACAGGGCGCGCTTGTAGTCGTGGCCGTAACCGAAGAAGTAACCGTCCTGGTACGCCCTGCCGCCGGGCCGTTGGGCGACCTTCCCGGTGGCGGGGTCGTACAGGGCGGAGGGGGTGTCGTCGAGCAGGTACCAGCCGTCCTTGTGCAGCAGGCCCGGAGTGGTCGGCGGGGTGCCGTTGTCACCGTTCACGTTGTCGAGGCTGCGGCGGTAGCCGCCGAGCGGGAGGTGGGGCGGCGGGGCGGCCGTGCCTGTGGGGGTCACCGCGAGCGTGTCCGCGTTGACGCGGCAGCCGGCGGCGCCGGGGCAGGTGAGGGTGATGTCGTTCGTGCCGGACTTGAGCGCGATCGGGATGGCGGCCGTCGCCCAGGTGTCCCAGTTGGCGGTGGTCGGGAAGGTCATCTGCTGCGTGGCGCCGCCTGTTGTGATGGTGGCCGTTCGCGTCTGGTGCAGGCCGTCGGCGCCGACGCCGTTGGCGTAGCGGATGTGCAGCGTGTACGCGCCGTCGGCGGGCACGCCCACCAGGCGGGTGGCCAGGCCGGCGCCCTGGTTGAGTTCGGCGACGAAACCTCTGCCCGCGTAGCCGGCGTGGTCCTGCAGCACCTTGGCCGTACCGGCGAGCCCGCCCGCCTCGGCCTCGCAGCTCGTGCCGTACGCGCAGGGCACGGTGGCTCTGGCCGACGGCGGCGGATATCCGGCGCCCGGTGGCAGCAGCGCGAGGCTGTCGATGTTGACGTTGCCGGAGTCGGCGGGTGTGCGGGTCAGCGTGATCATGTGCCGGCCCGCGGCGAGCTGCACTCCGGTTGTGGCGATGGCCCAGGTGTCCCAGTTCGCGGTCACCGGCAGGGTCACCGTCTGGCCGGTGCCCCCGTCCACCGACAGGGTGAGCGTGCGCGGCGTGTGCTGGCCGTCGCCGCCGACGGCGTTGGCGTAGCGGATGGCGAACTGGTACTGCCCTGACGTGGTCGCGTTCACGTCCGCGGACAGCGAGTTGCCCGTGCCCTCGAAGCCTGCCAGGAAACCCGCGCCGGTGAAGCCGGAGTGGTCGGTGGCGATGGCCAGCCCGCCGTACGAGAGGTCCTCGGCCTCGCACAGGGCTCCGGCGGGGCAGGTCAGTTGTTGCCATGGGGCGGCGGTCGTGGTCTTCAGGCTGACCGAGAGGTTCTGCGGGGTGAACGGGCCCGAACCGACCTGGTAGCGCAGGGTGAGGGCGCTCGTCCTGATGGTGAGCCAGCCGTTCGACGTACTCGATGTGAAGGACGTTGCCGGAAAGGCGCCGCGCCCGACGGCGTTGAAGGTCGGAGTGTCGAGGAATTTGGCGTCGCCCGCGTACTCGGTCCTTATCAGGGTTGGGGAGAGCACTTCGAAGCGGGCGTTTCCTGAGGTCACCGCCTTGATCCGGTTGCTGTCGGGCATCGCCTCCGCCGGGGCGGGGGCGATGCCTAACGTGGCGGCCGCGGTGATCGCGGCGGCTACGAGACGCAGGGAAGGGCTTGGTCGCACTGGGCGGCTCCTTAGTCACGTTCGATCGTGCAGCGGATCGAATTTGACTGCTTTGCCGCAACTATTGACCAGACGGATCGACCTGACAAGATCGGAGCATCATATTGATCGGATCCGGTCAGGGAGGTATGTAAATCGGTCAGTACAAGAAACGTGCGCGAGCAGTATCGAGATCACCGGCGGATCCCGGGCTGGTCAGCGGCGGCCGGAGACGATCTTGTGCCCAGCCGTACGTCCTGCCGTGATCAAGGCATGGCAGGCTCCTCCCGTCCATCCTGTCGAGGAGGAACCCGTTGAAGCGCTACATCGCCGGCCTCGTCGGCGCCGTCATCCTGGCCAGTGCCGCCGCGACCCCGGCCCAGGCCGCCGCTCCCGCCGACCCGGTCAAGGCCCTGAAGAGCCAGATGGCCGTGGGCAAGGGGGTGAAGTTCACCGACGTCATGTCGTTCGTGGAACTGGCCGGCAAGACCGCTTTTCTGCGGCGTACGGGGGTCATGCAGTACGGCAAGCCGGTCAAGGGCGGAATGGGCGACATCCTGGCCGCGGACATCAACGCCGATTACACCCAACATAACGGCCCGGTCTTCAAGACCATCGGCATCTCGCTGGCCGACGAGCATACGATCAGCATCGGCAAGATCAGCTATGTTAAGGGCGAGATGCCGAAGCCCCTCCCCAAGGGCAAGAGCTGGCTCAAGGTCAGGGCGCCGATGCCCGGCGGCTCCAGCTCGATCTACTGCCAGCAGCCGAACCCGGCCGAGCCCGCGACCCTCCAGGCCCTCATCAAGGGCGGCCAGAAGACGGGCCGAACCTACAAGGGCAGCATCAGCAAGGCCCGGCTCTGGCAGGTGTCTCCGTGGTATCGGGCCGCCAGCTTGCTCAAGGACAACGACGGCGCGCTGGACTACGAACTCACCCTCGGCCCCGACAACCTGCCGCAGCGACTGCTCACCACCTTTCCGGCGACAGAGATCTTGGGAGTGACTCTGGCGGGAGACGATGTGTTCACCATTGAGACCCGCTTCACCGGCTGGGGAAGCAAGATACGCGTGACTCCCCCGCCCGCCGGTCAGGTCTACTCCCCTAAAAAGCGCAGCGACGACTGACGGGGACCTGGTGGGCAAGACAGGGACGCCGCCATCGACATTTCAAAAGTTGAATTCACCCTTCTTGACGCCGTCGATGAACGCCGCCCAGACCGAAGGCGAGAAGACGTAGGGGGCCTTCTCAGGATGCTCGGAGTCGCGCAAGCCCACTTGGCCGTCGCCCAGGGGAGCAACTTCGATGCAGTCGCCGGCCTCGCCGGAGCGAGTCGCCTTACGCCACGCTGCGCTCTCCAGTAGTTCTGCGGTCACGTCGTCCATTGCTCTGCCATCTCCCTGATCAACTGGAGTGAAGCCCGTCGAGGCAGGGCCTCGTTGTGCAACATCTCGTACCTCGACTTGATCTCACGGACTCGCTCACTGTCAGCGGTGATCTGGCTCAGCGTGATCGACTCCAGGTAAGCCATGTCCGGCATCCCTGGCCCACTGGCGAGAACGAAAGCGCCTTGCAGCCCGGTGGTCAACCAGGAGTTACGCGGAAGCACACGGACGTTGATGCGAGGACACTCGTCCAATGCGGCCAGATGCGCCATCTGCTCAGCCATTACCGCCTCGCTGCCGATAGGCCGACTAAGAACCACTTCGTCCACTATTACCCATACCGTAGGCCCGTTGTCCCGCTGAAGAACATGCTGGCGTTCCAGACGCGCCGTAACATTCCGCTCGACCTCATCAGGGGTGGTGGCGGGCTTGCCGCGGAAGATGGCTCGCGCGTACTCCGGCGTTTGCAGCATGCCAGGCACGATCAGCGGCTGCCACAGCCGGAGTGTGTCCGCCTGCTGCTCGATCTCCACCAGCCGAGCCAGCCAGACGGGCCAGCGTGATGCGTGTTCGACCGTCTCGCGCCAGCGCGACAGCAGCCCGCCATCCGCGCTCAGCGCGGTGTCGGCGGCGCGGGCGAAGTCTTCGTCGGCCGGACGTTGTCCCCGTTCGACCATGCTGATCTTCGATACCGACCAGCCGAGCATCGCGGCGACTTCCTTTTGCCGCTTCCTTGCAGCGATGCGGTATTCGCGGAGATGAGTGCCGAACTCTACCCTCGGCCCCTTCAAAGCGGGTTCCGGATCAATGTTATGCAAGACCGAGATTCTCCTTCCCGATTGCACACAACAAATGCACGCGTCATGTGTAATAGCACACCTGGTTCGTGCCTGGGAAGTGCTTTGCCTTACCCCCTATGAGCAGCGGGTTTCTGGGATCGTCTCTTTGGAACAGTTCGACGTAGCACGTCGCCGCACGAAAAAACGAACGGGCGTGCACAACGGCGCTCACATTCTTCACACAAAGGACATGTCAGACGATCCAGAAATAGCGAGGCGAATTCAGTGATCGAGGTACCCGCACAGACCGAACTTCAGGAGCTCGGCGTTATCCAACTGGAGTGCAATGACCGGACCCCGTATCAGGCGCGGAAGGCGGTCGCCGCCTGGGCAGGAGTTGCGCATCCCGCCCAGGAGATCTTGATCTTGGCGACATCTGAGCTGATCACCAATGCCGTCACGCATGCCGGCGACATCGACTGGATCGAGCTCAAACTGTCCCAGGGACTGGACTTCCTCCGACTGGTGGTGACCGATCCAGGATTGGCCTGCTCAACGCCCTCGCGCATCCCGATGCAGGCGTCGAACCTGTACGCGGAACAGGGGCGAGGACTGGCGATCGTGGAGAGCCTGTCGCGCGGACGGTGGGGAAGCCACCGACTACCGGTGAACGGGCACCGTAGCGTGTGGTGCCACCTCGACCTCTGCCCTACCCCGGCACAGCTCGAAGAGCTCTTCCGCGCCTCCGTCTAACCGGCTGCTTCAGATGATCAGCATGCTGGCTGTGCTGTTGGCCGCCGGCTACATCGCCTTCGCGCTGCTGGCCTCTGCCATTGTGGTCAAGCCGATGTCCTGGCTGTTCTCGTAGCCCTGTTGGTCGGCTTCGCCACGGCGATCCTGCGGTCGCTCTACCGCGTGGCGTTTCCCAGCCGCAACCGACCCTGCTCGTAACGCCCGCAGCCCCGCCATCCCCGCAAAGGCGAGCAGCCCCTCCCCACCATCCGTCTTCCCTCGGAGTCCACCATGCCCGGACCCATCACCCCCGCCATGGCTGCGCATGCCGCCACCCACCTCACCAATCTGCAGGAACGGCTGCAGAACCTCTGCTTGCATGCACGCCTGCCCACCCAGGACGAACAGCTACCGCGCCTGCGTGTGATCAACCCCGAAGCCACCACCCTGTCCGAGGTGATCTCCGCCGCGCCACAGGAAGGCCAATGGCTGTTTTGGTGGTCGTGGGGCGAACCGATCGTCGAGGTCGCCGATCTCACCACAGCGACCGATCACATCTGCCGCGTACTGGCCGTAGCACGGAGAGGCGCCGCCTGACCTCGATCAACGCTAGACGACTGGACACCCCCCGGCACCCCCATGGTGGTACACGGCCAGGTCGCGCCCTTTCGGACGGTGGTCGCCGTCTCGGTTGCATGGACCAGGTCCCCCGCGACCACCGCGTAGAGATCGGGCTCGTGCTGGTGGCAGCGTCCATGACTTCTCGGACAGACGCTGAGCGGTAACGCATCGCCCCTTCCCGCAGGGCCTCCTCGCTGGCGGCTTGGTCGTACTCCATGGCGCCGAACACGTTGCCGCACAGGTCGGCGAGATGTCCGGCGTCGAGCAATGTCGTACGCGGCATGACGACCCGGCCGCCAGCGGCGCCGTAGCTCTCGGCCTCTCGCACCCAGGTGCGCAGGGTCTCGCGGGTCATCCCGAGCTCCCGCGCCACATCGGCACAGGCCCGGCCCGTCGTACGCACCAACCTCACCGCGTCCCGCTTGAACTCATCGCCGAACTTCGACGGTCGTGCCACCCGAAAGCTCCCCTCTATGGAACAAGATCCATTGTCAGGGGCGTCCTCGCCTCGGGGAAACCTCACTTTCTCGTCGAGTGGGTCATCCGAGTCGTGGGCGGTGGCCAGTGTCGCAGCCCTGCAGTATCTGACGCTCCAAGGTGGCATTGACCGGCTGCGGTGTTGCGAGCCCTCTGATGCCGAGACTGCCCCTAGCCACTGAGGCAGAGATAGCTGGACATGACCCACCCTTCGCGTTTGGCATCGCCTTCGACATGTCCGAAGCGCCAATATGTGGTCCGCTTGCTGACGACGAACCTCTCACCGACGCGCAGGTGCCCGAGCAACTGGCCGCCACGCACCTGACCGGGCTGGCTGAGGATCAATCGGTCCCGGGGTGAGCACTGGCGGTACACGGGCTGTCCCTCGACGGGCCAGGTCTGTCCGGCGGTGTCGCCTCCGAGAGGCCACAGCCACACCACAGCGCCCGCCGTGAGCACCACCAGGAGGGCTGTGGCAGCGAGGATCTTCGTCCTCGTCGACCAGGACGAGAGCGTGCCTAACCTTCGATGAGAACGCTCTGCCGCAGGAGCATCCTCCGCCGGAGAGCTTTCGGAGGTGTCCGCCGAGAGCCGGGCAGCGTGGGCGTCACGTGCGCCCGTCCATAGTCCGCGCCATTCCTGTCTTTCGGTGATCTTAAAGTAGTCCAGAATGAGGGCGATTTTGTCCCATTCTGGGACTGTCTTACGGTCTTTCAGCCATCCTCGGAGAGTACTGGCCTTTAGGCGTAGTCCTGGCGAGTTTTGTTCGCTATACGTTTGAAGCTTAGGAAGCGTCCCCTTTCCCTTGGAGTCTATGAGGTGCGATAAATGATCATAGAAGGCGTTGATCGGATCCGGGTTGGACAGCATGGGCGGCAGTCTGCCAAAACTGGCGCAACATGGCGACCTGGACAAACTGCCCCATTGGCGCGCGAATCGCGCGGACTCGGCGCGATTCGCCGGGCATTTCGGATTTCGCCTTGCGAGTGCGACGGTCGGCTGCCAAAGTTTCCACGGTCGCCCGACAGCGGCGACATTTCCGAACACGCACGCCATCTCCGCCATTTTCCGACAATTCACCATTCGGGGAAGTATGTCGCGTTTGGTGGAGGCTGCGAAGAACAAGGAGGGGATGTTCGTGAAGGTCTCCGCACACCTGCGAACCGCCGTACTCGCCGCCCTATCTGTGCTCCTGGCCGGAGGACTGACGGCCAGCGCCGCGCCTGCGGCGCTCGCCGGAACGGCCTCCGGCCCTGCTCCCGAGCCGGAACGGGACAAACTGCTGATGTTCTACGACACCAAGGCGACCTGCACCATCATGACTAACTACGGTCAGCCGACCGTAGCCTGGCAGACCACGGCGGGCACCCATCTGGTGTGGCGCTACAACATCGACGCCACCTGGGCGATGATCTCCCAGCCGTCGCGCAAGGACTCCGCCGGTTTCCCATGGTGGGGCGTCACCCAGCGTTCCTGCCTCGGCAACTCCATCAAGCAGAAGGATTACCCCACCGGCGTTCCCGTCCCAAGTTCGATCCAGATGGGACGCTCCCAGCAGGAGGACGGATGGCGCCCGGTGCAGTGGAACGTCCCGGCCAGCCCCATCGTCCGACGAGGCGTCAAGGTGACGCGCAACGCCACCCTGCGCGACCCCGCCCACTTCGTGATCGGCAACGTACCGGCCACCTGGCAGGTGGACCTGACGGCTACCCCGTCGCCCACTGACTGGTGGGTCAAGGTGTACGTGCCGGCCCTGAACCGTTGGGGCTACATCGAGCGAGTCGCCCTCTCCTAGCCAACCCAGCAGCCGCCTCGACCGGAACCCGGGTTGTTGGCCTTCTCAATGGGCCGCGTTCCGGTCGGAGCACCCTGCGTCCTTCGCGATCGGGGCCGCGTCGGCGGCCGATCTGCATGACCGCCGCACGTCCCGCAGGTCACCGCTCCTCGGCGACATGGGTTCTCCCAGCCGACGGCAGACGCCCGGCTGACGGAACTCCGGGCCTGCCATTGATCGACTCTCACCTCTGGCACTCGTAAAGGAAACGATATGAGCCACATCCACATCCGGCCCTACAGTCGAACGCTCATCGCAATATCGGGCGTCCTGGCAATGTCGCTCCTATCGGCGCCCGTAGCGCTGGCAGGGACCGCCTTCACGACCAAGGACGGCGCCATTCCCAGCCCTAACGAGGGCAAGGATGAGCTGGGCGCCGGCGCCCGCATAACGAACCGCCCATTCGGCTACTACCTCGGCCGGATAATGTCCCAGTCCACATTCGTTCAAGTAGGCCCCAGCCAGCTGAACCACGCCTACGGCCGACTCCAGGGGGCCGGAGTCAACATGTGTGGATGGATCCACCTGAGCGCCCGTGGCGCCCGTACCGGAATTCGCCCGAACAGCTGCTCCACCAGCACAGCCAACAGCATGTGGCAACGCACGAACATCGGTACGAAATTCAGCAAGCCGGCCGGCACCAAAAAGCACAGCGGAGTCCCCACTAAGGTGGCGACCGGCCAGGGCAAAGACTGCAGACTCTATTACAATTACTTCACCGGAACGAACTTCACTCGTGGCGCCTTTCGTGACCCCGCGCACCCCGCCGAGCAGATAGGCAAAAGGTCAGGCCAGATCAATTACCGTTTTCAGACCCTGGACGGCAAAGCCCTCGTCGTCCTGGACGAAGACTACGGCTGGGGATTCATCAGACCAGAGTGTGTGACGATGCTCGACGCCAAAACCAACCAGCCGATCCCGACCTTCAACGACCCTGACCACAAGAACCGATAACACTCTCCGATCAGTTCAGTGGGCCCGTAGCGCCCAGCGTGTTCTGACCTGCCCCCGGTCGACTCGCTTGCGTCGGCCGCGGACAGGTAGGGGTCACGCACGACGGTTGCACAGGTTGAATTCGTAGGGTCCGATCATGGGTTTCTGCCTTCGCTGCAACCACCCTGGACGTCATCATCACCGGGTGGATCAACTGGCCGGCAGAGTCCACTTTCCACCTTTGCAGGCGGGCGGGCCGAAGGTGAAACGCCGTCCACTGGCCGTGTCGGCCACGATCACGTCTTCGACTCCTGCATGGAGGCAGGCTCCGGATACGACCGCGATCCGCGTCGATTCTCCGGGTGGAACCTGTCGGCCGTCGGTCGCGTCGCCAAGCCATTTCACCGACACGGTCTCACCCGTGCGGTTCTCGAGCTCCACCCATCGACTGGTGCGTGGCTGGCAGGCGGTGAGGGCGACGATCAACACCGCGAGTGTCACCGACCAGATGATTTTTCTCACGAAACCCCCTTGGCCGGCAGATGTTCGTCTTTCAATCAAGCATGTGCCGGCCTCCGGTGCCACCAGAGGCCGGCACATGTCTGTCATCACGGCGATGTGGTGCAGTAACAGTTCTCGGCGTCAGGACGCAGCGGGCCGAGCGCTGGTTCGAGAAGCCGATTGCGCGGCTCCGATGCCTTCCGCATTTCTTGCGCGACGGTCATTAACGGCATGTCACGCCTGTTCGATGGCGGCCGGACGTAGCTGGGCCGCGCGGATTCGCGAGACGTCCAGCTTGCTCGTACGGTCGAAGCGATAGATGCCGTTCTGTTCCTGGAAGACGTCGGTCAGCTGCGTGTAGCAGTAGCCGAACATCCTGGGGTCGTCCAGCAGGATGCCGGCCAGCCCGGCGAACCGCTGCTGGAGTTCCTCCTCGCTCGCGGGGCGTTCGCCGTATCCCCAGGAGCGCTCCTCGGGGCGCAGGTCCGGGTTCCACCAGATGCCCCCGAACTCACTGCAGAAGTACGGCTGGCCCTGGTACGGCACCGACCATGCCGTGCCGTCGGGATCGACGTTGACGTACGGCGTCCCGTCGGCCAGGCCCGCCATCAGCTTGCCGAACACCTCCGGATCCTGCTCGTAGCAGTGCGAGTCGTAGACGTCGGCGCCCGGAACCCGGTGCGCGTAGCCGGAGGCGTCGACCACCGGGCGGGTGCGGTCGGCCGCCTTCGTGGCCAGGTACATCCCCTGGGTGACGTCGTCGAGCACGGTGATCTGGTCGGTCAGCCGCTGCCAGGTCTCGTTGAGCGGGCACCAGCCGACGATGGACGGGTGGGAGTAGTCGCGCTCGACGGCCTCCAGCCACTGGGTCACGAACGACGCGGTCGGTCGCTGGTTGTCTCCCGAAGGCCCGCCGGTGTTGGCTCCCCAGTCTCCGAACTCGCCCCAGACCAGGAAACCCGCCCGGTCGGCGTGGTACAGATAGCGCTCCTCGAAGACCTTCTGGTGCAACCGGGCGCCGTTGAACCCCGCGGCCACGGCCAGTTCGATGTCATGGCGCAGCGCCTCGTCCGTCGGCGCGGTCATCAGGCTGTCCGGGTAGTAGCCCTGGTCGAGCACGAGCCGCTGGAAGCGGACCGCGCCGTTGAGCAGGACGGCGTGCCCGTCGATGGCGACCGAGCGGAGCCCGGCGTAGCTCGTGGCGGTGTCCACCACGGCGTCGTCGCCGTCGAGCAGGTCGATGCGCAGGTCGTACAGGTGCGGATCCTCGGGAGACCACAGCCGGACCCGGTCGGCCGGCAGCGCCAGCCACACTTCGGGGGCCAGGTCGAGGTCGGCGCGCGCCGTCGCGCGCACGAGGTCACCGCTCTGGTCCGACAGCGTCACCTGGACCCGGTGCCCCGGACGGTTGGCCGACACCGGCACGGTGATCCGGAACGCGGACGCGGCGACGTTCGGTGTGATCCGTGGCCGGCCGAGGTGCGCGTCGGGCACGGGCTCGCACCATACCGTCTGCCAGATGCCGGTGGTGCGTCCGTAGCGCGCGCCGGTGCCCTCGAAAGTGACCGCCTGCTTGCCGCGCGCCTGCGGGCCGGTGCGGGGGTCGCGGGCGCGCACGACCACGGTGTACGTGTGCGCCGGGTCGGCCGCGGCGGCCAGATCACAGCTGAACGGGGTGAACCCGCCCCGGTGCCGGCCGGCTTCGACACCGTCCACCCAGACCGTGGCGTCGTGGTCCACCGCCTGGAAGTGCAGCAACACCCGCTGCCCGGCCCAGCCTTCCGGCACCTGGACGGTACGGCGGTACCAGACGGCCGGATGGAAGTCCGGGTCGCCGATGCCGGACAGCGGTGCCTCCGGGCAGAACGGTACGACGATCTCACCGGTCAGGTCCCGGTCGACCAGGCCACGCTCAAGTCCGGAGTCGCCGGCGTCCCGCTCGAACTGCCAGGCCCCGTTCAGGCACTGCCATTCGGTGCGGACGAACTGCGGACGCGGGTATTCAGGACGCGGAATGCTCACAGTGCTCGCTTTCTCGGTGGAAATATCGGGAAATTTCAGGACTTGACGGCGCCGGCGATGCCCTCGACGAAGTAGCGCTGCAAGGCGATGAACAGCGCGACGACCGGCAGCAGCGAGATCGTCGCCGCAGCGGCCATCCCCGACCAGTCGGTGGTGTTCTCGCCGACGAAGGCGAGCATGCCGACGCTGACGGTGCGCAGGTCGGGCCGGGAGAAGGTGAAGACCAGCGGCAGGAAGAAGGCGTTCCAGGTGGACAGGAAGGTCAGCACGGTGACCGTGGCCGTCACGGGCTTGGCCAGCGGCAGCATGATGCGGAAGAAGACGGTCGCGAACCCGGCGCCGTCGAGGAGCGCGCTCTCGGTCAGTTCCTTGGGTATGCCGCGGAAGTACCCGACGTAGAGCAGGATCGCCGCCACGTGCGCGGCGCCCGACATCGCGAGGACCATGCCGGTCAGCGAGTTCAGCATGCCGAGCCGCTGGGCGAGGTCGACCAGCGGGATGATGGTGTATCCGGCCGGGACGAACAGCGTGGCGATCAGGACGCCCATCACGATCCGGCGCCCGCGGAAGTCGTGGCGGGCGATGGCGTAGCCGGCCATGGCGCACCTGACGACCACGACCACCACCGTGCACACCGTGACGATCACGGTGTTGAGCAGGTATTTCCCGAAGTCCGCGCTGACCCACGCGCGCTCGTAGTTGTCCCATGCCGGATCGCCGCCGGGCAGCAGGTCGAGCCCCTTCGTGAACACCTCGGCCGACGTCTTCAGCGACGCGGAGACCATCCACAGGAACGGGTAGATCCAGATCAGGCAGCCGATGGCGAGCGCGGCGGCGGCCAGCCACCAGGGCAGTCGGCGCAACATACGACTCATGCCGCGCTCCTGGTCCGGCGGGTGGCGCGCATGGCGAGCAACTGCAGTAACCCGACAAGGCAGACGAACAACCCGAACAGCACGGCGGCCGCGGAGGCGTACCCGAGCCGGGGGATCGTCGCGGCGAAGGCCCAGCGGTAGATGTACACTTCGATCACCTCGGTCGAGTAGAACGGGCCGCCCCCGGTCATGGTCAGGACGAGGTCGAAGACCTGTAACGACGCCTCGATCGACAACAGGGTGATGATGACCAGGAAGGGCTTGAGCAGGGGCACGGTGATGTGCCGCAAGGTAGCCAGCGCGCCGGCGCCGTCGAGGCGCGCCGCCTCGTACACCTCGTTCGGCACGGTCTGCAGCGCGGCCAGCCAGTAGACCAGGGTGATCCCGAACCACTTCCACACGTACACGGCGATCGTCGTGCCCAGCGCCGAGGAGGACTGCCCGAGGAAGTCGATGCCGTCCGGCGCCAGACCGGCCTCGCGCAACGCCAGGTTCACCGGGCCGCTGGCCGGGTCGAAGACGAACTGCATGACCACGCCGACGATCGCCGTGGTGGTGACCACCGGCAGGAACAGGGCGGTACGGAACAGCTTGCGCAGCGGCATGCGGGGCGAGTTGAGCACGATCGCGAGCAGCAGGGTGGCCAGCACCTGGACCGGCACCGCGAAGACCATGAACGTCAGCGTCAGCCGGAACGAACTCCAGAACATCGGGTCGGCGAGGACCTCGCGGTAGTTGGCCACGCCGATGAACGACGGGCTCGCGTCGAACCCGTTCCAGTCGGTGAAGGAGTAGATGTAGCTGCCGGCGATCGGGTAGACGGTGAACGCGCCGTACAGCAGCACGGTCGGCGTCAGGAACAGCCAGACGTAAAGGGTGTTGCGGCCGCGGCGCGGGCGCGCCGCGGAAGGGATCGCGACCGTCATCCGCTCGCTCCGACGACGCCCGTGGTGCTCTGGTCGACCATCAGCCGCCACGGCGCCTCAAGCTGGACGGCCGGGCTCTTGTCACCCTCGATGCGTGCCAGCAGGCGGGTCACGGCGAGCTCGGCGATCCGCTCCTTGTCGGGCGCGATGGTGGTCAGCGGCGGAGTGGCGAATCGGCCCTCGTCGATGGCGTCGAACCCGACGACGGCGACGTCCTGCGGCACCCGTAGCCCTCGGGCCAGCACCGCCCGCATCGCGCCGAGCGCGAGCAGGTCGTTGTAGCAGAACACGGCATCCGGCGGCTCGGCCAGATCGAGCAGGCGGTCCATCGCCTGGCGGCCGTCCTGGCGCTGGTAGCGCCGTACGGGCACCGTCAGCTCGGTCCGCAGGGGCAGCCCCGCCTCCTCCAGCGCCTGCCAATAGCCCGCGGAGCGGTGTGCCGCGGTGTTGCCGTGCGGTTTCTCCACCGCGCCGATGGCAGCGATTCTGGTCCGGCCCAACGCGGCCAGGTGCGCGGTGGCGGCGCGGGCGGCGGCGGTGTCGTCGATGGCGACGTGGTCCACGCCCTCCACGCTCACCTCACCCAGCGTCACCGCCGGGCACTTGCCCGCCCAGTCGCGCAGCTCGTCCTTGGTCAGACCGAGCGGGCTGAAGATGAACCCGTCGAACAGGGCCGACCGGTCTCGCCGCATGACGATCTGCCGCTCGCGTTCCGCCACGCCTTCAGTCCGGTCGATGAGCACCGTGTATCCGCGCTCCTCGGCGCGGTCCACCACGTGGGCGGCCAGTTCGGTGAAGTACGGCACGTCCAGCGGCAGGACGAGGGCCAGCAGGTTGGACCGCCCCCGGTTGAGGCTGCGCGCGGCGAGATTGGGCCGGTAGTCGAGCTCGTCCAGGGCCTGTTGCACCTGGGCGCGGGTCTCCTCGGCCACGTAGGCGAAGTTGTTCACGACGTTGGAGACGGTCCGCACTGAGACTCCCGCCCGCCGCGCCACGTCACGTTGTGTCACCACAGTCGTTCATCCTCCTAGTTGCTAAGAAGAGTCTTGCCACGCGGCATGCCGCGTGGCAAGAATGAATTTGCCACGCGGCAACATTGTTGAACCCATTCTTCACGCTGCGAGGTGGAAGGCAGGACCGATGAGCGGGATGACTCGGCGGGGATTCCTCGCCGCGGCGGGCACTCTGGCCGCCGCGACGGCGACCGGCGGATGCGGCGCGGGCGGTGGTGGCGGCGCCGGAGCCGGCGGCAACTCGCTGACCTGGTGGGACCACCAGAACCAGCTCCAGAAGGCGAAGGCGGAGGTCTTCGCCAAGTTCGCCAAGAGCCCCGGCGGCGTTCCCGTCCAGTACACCTACTACAACCCGGCGAAGATGGGCCAGGCGCTGCAACTGGCCAAGCAGAGCGGCCAGCTGCCGGACATCCGCACCAACGCCGGCCTCAACCTTCCCGCCGCGGCGCTCGTCGCCGCCGGGTGGGCTCAGCCGCTGGACCTCAGCGACGCGGCGAAGGCCCAGGTCAAGGACTCGCTCATCGAGGGCCTGCACGTCTTCGACGGCAAGATCTACGCCTTCCCCATCTTCAGCCACCAGACCTACTCCACGGTGACGTGGTTCAACACGGAGCTGGTCGCGCGCGCCGGGCTGGACCCGGACGCGCCGCCGAAGACGTACGACGAGTTCCGGGCCGCGGCCCGCGCGGTGCAGAGCAAGGGCGGCGGCCAGTCGTACGGCTGGGTGTGGAACATCGGCATGCCGATCCGGCTCGGCGACCAGGTCCACGACCTGGCGCAGGCGGCCGGTTTCGCCGGGGGCGGCGGGTTGAGATACCAGACCGGCGAGTACGCCTACCACGCCGACGAATACCTCGACGTGATCGAGTTCCTGATCTCGCTGCGCCAGGACAAGGTGGTGGTGCCGGGCGCGAACTCCTGGCTCGACGACGTGGCACGGGCCCGATGGACCGCCGGGATCGCGGCGTACTACTTCGACGGCCCCTGGTGCCCCGGCGTGGCGCTGAAGGACACGCCCGGCTTCGGGGACAAACTCGGCGTGGGGCCGATTCTGGTGCCTGACGCGGGCACCACCGTGGCCACGTACCATGTGCCGCAGCCGGGAGACTACTGGTTGTCACCGACGACCAAGAAGGCCTCGGCGGCGAACAAGCTGCTGAGCGACTACTTCGCCACCGAGGAGTACTCGCGCACGATCGCCGGGACCATGTCGCAGCCCCCACGCGACATCTCCGTCGTCGACCAGTCCTCAGCGCACCCCGCGTACAAGAAGCTGATCGGCTGGTTCAAGGAGAGCGTCTTCCTCGCCCCCGAACCGATCGCCGGCAACAAGGACCTCCAGCGCGTGCAGGTCGAGTCCAAGCCGGTGACCCCCGGCCTCGGGGACATCGTCCAGGGTGCGCTGACCGGCGATGTCAGCGACGTCCGCGCGGCGTTGACCAAGCTGTCCAGCGACAGCGCCAAGCAGCGGGACCTGGCCATCGCGGCGGCCAAGAGCAAGGGCGCGCAGGTCAGCCTGGACGACTACGCCTTCCCCAACTGGAAGCCGCGGACGGATTACCTCAAGCCGATGTACGCGAAGCGCTAGCGGAGGCCGCAACCCGTGAACCGACCGAACATCGTGCTGATCATGACCGATCAGCAGCGCGCCGGCTGGACGGCGGCGAGTGGCTTCCCGCTGGACACCATGCCCTTCCTCGACGGGCTGATGAGCACCGGCGCCCAGTTCCAGCGGGCGTACACCACGTCTCCGGCGTGCGTGCCCGCCCGGGTCAGCCTGCTCACCGCACGGTATCCCTCCGCGCACCGGGTCCGGCAGAACAGCGCCGCGCAGCACGTGCTGCGCGGCGCCGATCTGGTGGACGTGCTGCGTGAGGCCGGCTACGCGCTGCATCTGGCGGGCAAGACGCATTTCTATCGGCAGCCCGCCGACTTCGACACCTTCGCCGCACCGTACTGGCACGATCGCGGGCCGACGGCGACGCCTGAGCAGGCACTGTTCGAGCAGTGGCTCGGCTCGCTCGACCACTCGGTCAGCCATGAGCCGACGCCGTTTCCGCTGGAGTGCCAGTTTCCGTATCGGATCGTCGACGCTGCGATCAGCGCGATCGACCGGACGCCCGACGACCGGCCGTTCTTCACCTGGCTGTCGTTCCCCGAGCCGCACAATCCGTACCAGGTCCCGGAGCCGTACTTCAGCCTCTTCGCGCCGGACCAGGTGCCCGATCGGCTGGTCGGGCCCGAGGGCGCCGAGCGCAAGGGCGGCACGTACACCTGGCTGCGCGAGCTGATCGAGGAGAAGCGGCCCGGCTACGACGCGGAGTGGCGGCGGTACCGCGCCAACTACTGCGGGATGCTCCGGCTCATCGACGACCAGCTGCGCCGGTTCTTCGCGTACCTGGGCGATCGGGACACGCTGGTGTTCTTCGTCGCCGACCACGGCGACTACGTGGGCGACTACGGCCTGCAACGCAAGGGCGCGGGCATGCCCGAGTGCCTCATGCGCATCCCGTACGCCGTGGCCGGGCCGGGCGTGCGGCCGATGGTCAACAGCGCCGACTTCGTCTCGCTCGCCGATCTGTTCCCGACGATCTGCGACGCTCTCGACGTCGAGATCCCGCCCGGCGTCCAGGGCCGCAGCCTGTGGCCCATGCTCACCGGGGCGCCGTATCCGGCCGGGGAGTTCGCCAGCGGATACGGCGAACGCGGGTACGGCGGGCTGTCCTATGACGTCGACGAGCGCCCTCCGTTGCATTTCCCGTACGAGGGCCGCACCTTCGACGAGCTCAACACCGTCACCCAATCCGGCACGACGGTGATGCTCCGGCGTGGGCAGTGGAAACTGCTGCTGGACGAGCGCGGCACCGGCGAGCTCTACGACCTGGACGCCGACCCCGCCGAGCTGGACAACCGGTACGACGATCCCGCGCTCGCCACCATCCGGGCCGACCTCACCACCGATCTCGCCCACTGGATGATCCGCGTCCGGGACGACCTGCCAGAGGCGGCTTACACCCTCAAACGCGCGCCACACAACTGGCGCTAGGCGCCCCGCCTCCCACTCGCTGCGCGCCGTCGGCCACTGTGTGTAGCCGCCGCCGATGTCGCCGCGCCTGCGGAGCGGGCCATTCTGCCGTCAGCTCCCGGCCGACGTCATAGTGCTCGATATGCCTGGTCAGGCCCTGTCAGCGCCACCGGGCCGCCTGTCAGACGGCGTACGGCCAGGGCTGTCAGATCGCATGTGGACAGGCTGACAACACCGATCTCCTTGTGGACACGTTGGGTAACCGGCGAAGTTGATTCCGCCGCCCAGCAACACCACCCCAGGAGTAACGATGAAGTTGGCCTCATGCGCCGCTGCCCTCTTGTCGGCCGCCCTGCTCACGTCATTGGCCGAAGGGTCCGTGATGTCGGCGGCCGAAGCGGCCGGCATGAGGGCCCTTCCGATCGTGAACATGGAAGCCACTGTCAAGGCGGCCCAGATCGACCCCAGGCGACCTGACAGCACGCTGACCCCGGGTGCCAAGGCCAGCGTGCTTCTCGTTGAGCAGGCGCTGCGCGACCGGCGCCTGCTCGACGAGAAGTGGGTGGACGGTTACTTCGGCTCCACAACGGTCACCGCCTATGCGAAGTACCAGAAGTCGCTCGGCCTCACCGGCCTTGACGCCAACGGGCTGCCGGGCAAGGCGTCGCTCACCAAGCTCGGCGCCGGCCACTTCACCGTCACCGCCGCCATCGACCCGGGCCCCCGGGTGTCCGCCGGCGCTGCCGTCATCAACACCCGTACACGAAACATGCTGGCCGAGGCGAAGCGCCTGCTCGGCCGCGATCTCCCGCTGGATCAGGGTTCGTACAACCCCGGCGGCGACCCAACGTCGGTGGGCACCCACGATGGCGGCGGCGTCATCGACGTCTCGGTGAAGGGGATGACCGCCGCCACCCGTACGGCGGTCTGCCGGACGTTGCGCCGTGTCGGCTTCGCGGCGTGGGTGCGCAGCCCCCAGCAAGGTGACTGGCCGTGGCACATCCACGCCGCCGCCATCAGCGACCCCAGCCTCTCCAGCCAGGCCCAGCACCAGATCGGTGACTACTACCTGGGCCAGAACGGGCTCGCCAACCGCGGGCCGGACGACGGCCCGAAGGTGACCATCCGCACCTGGGAGGAGTACCAGCGTCGCTGACTCCGCCAAAACTCAGAGCTCCGCAGACATGACAGACAAAACGGACAAAAGGAGAACGGCATGAACACGCTCACCAGGATCCTCACCGCCACGACCGCCGCGATGGCGCTCAGCGGAACGGTGCTGGCCACCGCGACGCCCGCCTCGGCGGCCAACCGCGACGGCGTCTGCGACACCGGCGAGTTCTGCTACTACTTCAACAGCAACAACCAGGGGTCGGTCTCCGACTTCACCGGATCGGTCTCCGACTACTCCACGACGCAGCCCACCTGCTACGACTTCAAGGGCCCCGGCGAAGGCAAGGGCAAGTGCATCAAGAACGCCGCCGCCTCCGCCTGGAACCGCAGCAGCAAGAAGGTCCGCGTCTACTTCAACACCGGCAATACCGGCACCTATCAGGACTTCGCCCCAGGCGCCAAGGCCAACCTGAACCCCAGCCTCAAGAACCAGAACGCCTCGCACGAGTTCAACCCGTCATCGACAACGCGCACCAACATGTCGTACGCGCTGTACGCGTCCTCCGGCGGCGGGATCAGCTGTGGCTTCGACGGTTACACCTCCACCTCCGGCCGGCATGAGGGCATCGACATCGCCCGCGGCATCGGCTCGGATGTTCACAACCTGGTGGCGGGCACGATCACCAATGTCCAGTTCGGATCCACCGGCAGGGCCGGACTGTCCACGATCGCCGTCTACAACTCCGCGGCGAACAAGACGGTGATCTACCTGCACTCCGCTCCGCGGTCCTCCCTGCGTGTGGGCCAGACGGTCAGCCGCGGCCAGATCATCGCCGACGAGTCGTGGCACGGGGTTTCGAGCAGTTCGTCCGCGCACACCCACGTCGAGATGCGCCCCGGACGGCAGACGCGGGCGTCCAAGAGCGTCGGCGACCCGACCCTGGAGAACCCGAACCCGACCTCGTTCTGGAACTCCCAGGGCTACAACGTCCGATAACGACCCGCGACCCGCTGACATGAGAGGAAGACACCTGTGCCTTCACGAACTGTACGGCTGATCTCGGGGCTCACCACCGCGGTGGCACTCGGCGGAACCATGCTGACCACCGCGACGCCCGCCTCGGCGGCCAGCCGCGACGGCGTCTGCGACACCGGCGAGTTCTGCTACTACTTCAACAGCAACAACCAGGGATCGGTCTCCGACTTCACCACTTCGATCCCCGACTACTCCACCACGCAGCCCAGCTGCTATGACTTCAAGGGCTCCGGCGCGGGCAAGGGCAAGTGCATCAAGAACGCCGCCGCCTCCGTCTGGAACCGCAGCAGCAAGAAGGTCCGCGTCTACTTCAACACCGGCCTCACCGGCACCTACCAGGACTTCGCCCCAGGCGCCAAGGCCAACCTCAACTCCACCCTCAAGAACCAGAACGCCTCGCACGAGTTCCTGGGCAGCTCCCTACCGCCGACCCAATGCAAGACCGACGGCACGGACAGCAAGCTGCCCACGACGATCCTCGTGTACCGCGAGTCCCTCAATCGCGTGGAGCGGGTGGACTTCAAGACCTACGTCAAGAACGTGCTGCCCAACGAGTGGGTGACGAGCTGGCCGAGCGAGTCCCTCAAGGCCGGCGCGATGGCCGTGAAGAACTTCGGCTGGTACTGGGCGCTGCACTCCGCCAGTAAGACGCCGAGCGGCCAGTGCTTCGACGTCTATGACCACACCTCCAGCCAGGTGTACAAGCCCGGCTCCGCGAAGGCGGTGACGAACGCCGCGGTGGACGCGACGTGGGGCACCCGGCTGACGCGCAGCGGGAAGATCTTCCGGGCCCAGTACTGCTCAACGACGACGGCGTGCGGTAACTGGGTCAACGGCGACTGGATGTCGCAGTACGGCTCTCGCGACAAGGCCAGAGCGGGCTGGAGCTACTCCAGGATCCTCAAGGACTACTACACGGGGATCGTTCTCGGCTCCTGACCCCCGAGACCATGGTTCCCCGCCGTGTTCCACACGGCGGGGAACTATGGTGTGTCGACGATGATCTGAAAGTTGATCGGCCGGCTTCCGGGGAAAAGGACCGTTCCCGATGCGTCCACCATCTTGAATCGCACGTAGCACAGGCCCGGCTTGCTCGGCGTGGTGACGACGGTCTGGATGTCGACCATCTCGCCGGGTTGCGTGTCCTTGATCGGCACGTGGGGAATGGTCTGGCACTGATCGGCTTGCTGCGTGACGTCGAGGCGCCGCAGCGAATATCCCTTCCACGGCACGGTCCCGGCGTTCTTGAGCCGCCAGATCTTGGTCACGGTCTTGCCGGTGCCGACGCGCGTGCAGTCGGAGTAGGTAACGTCCTCGATGAACACGACCGCGTCGCCCTTGTGCAGCGGCGGGGCCGAGGGCGGGTTGGTCGAACGCACCGGGCACTCGGCTGGGGTCAGCACGGCCATCGCTGAGGTGCCGGACAGGTTCGGGCCGTGTTGTTCGTCGGGTGTGGAGCCGCGATTGACGACGGCCACGATGACGGCCACCGACCCCATGGTGACGGCCGCTGCCGCGAACGCGACCGGGCGGATCCAGCGTGATCGCCCTCGTCTCCTGGGCGCGGCGACCTCGCCCAGGAACTCGCCGGGCGGTGGCGGCGGTGCCGAGATCTCGCCGGTCGGCCACCCGTTGGCGAGCTGCTTGGTATGAAGTTCGGCGGCGTCTGAGACTCCGGCAGACGGACGGTCCACCGAGGTGCCCGGGCGAATCGAAAGATCTCCGGCGCTCGCCGATCTGACCGCCAGGTTCGCTCGCTCCCAGCGTTCGCGGTACGCGGCCGGGTCCGCGCCGCACACCTTGAGGAACTCGACGGTGGTCTCCCAGCTCGGGAGCCGGTTACCCTTCGTAGCCTCGTGTAGCGTTGTGTGGGAAATCGCTCCCGACCGGCCGGACATTTCCCGGAAAGGTGGGTTGCCAACCGAGGTGCGCAGTTCCCGAAGGGTCGCCGCGAAGTCCTCGATTGCCTCCGTCCGTACCCGAGTGTCGTCCATCGTGTGAAGCTAACAGCACCCACGGTCTTCACTCAACCGAAACGGCCGAGTCCAGTGAGGCGAGGCTGGAGAAGGCCACCTATAACTCGGCCGCTATTCGCACCATTCGTTCGTTCTGCCCGGCCGGCACCGCGCCGACGAGCCGGCCGATAGACGGAGGCGGCGGCGGACCGCTCGAATACGGTGCGCAGCATGATCGCCACCCAAGGTGTCGGGCCCGCGTCCAGCGGGAAGGCCGGGCCCGCCGGGGCCAGGGCGTCCTCGACGTACTCCCCGACAGCAGGAGCAATTCCCCTTCATCCCCTTCAAAGGGAGTCCGACATGCGGGGAGTCTGACCTGATATTTCCATGTTTCCGACAATCCGCGTCAACGGCACCATGACCCGTGCGCTCGCGTCCAAGGGGACGGCGTGCGGGTGATCAAGGATAGCCCTGATCTGGTACGAGTTAGAGTCAGGTGACAGGATACGGACGCTCCGTAATCCTGCCATTCGCATATTCGGACACGTAAAGCCGCGCCGACTTGACGGCTGCTGTAATCACCTATAGCAGACATACCGGCAACGGACGGCAATTTCCCATCCAGCGGATAGTCCCTCAAATCAAGCCATCGGCTCATCAAGCCGGCGAGCACGGAGAGTTACCACCGGCTATGATCTCCAGACCGCCTGCGCCATCAGCGGATCTGCGGTCTGTACCCCTCCACAGCCGGGTACCCGTCCTCCAGCCAAGCGCACATCCGCCAGTTGGCCTCCCACAGTCGCTCCCGATCCAGCGTGAACAGCGCATAGGTCGTTCGCGTCGGTGTAGGCCGCGTACGCGGTGGTCCAGGCGTTGAAGGCTTTGATGAGCCGATCGTCGGCGTTCGCCAAGGAGACGCGCAGCCGCTGGTCGCTGAATGACAGATCGCGTTAGAGGAGCCCCCGCTCCATGGCCACCACGACCGCCGCCGCCCTGGTCTCGACGCCGAGCTTGGCGAAGACGTGCTTGAGGTGCGTCTTGACCGTGGTCTCGCTGATCAGCAGGGTTCTCGCGATCTCCTTGTTGGCCGCGCCCCGCGCCACCAGGCGCAGCACCTCCAGCTCGCGCGGGCTCGGCTGCTGCGCCGCGGGCCCGCGGATGAGCGCGGAGGCGATCGACGGCGCCAGGACCGCGCCGCCCGCGGCGGCCGTACGGACCGCGCGGTGCAGTTCCTCGCGCGGCGCGTCCTTCAGCAGATAGCCCGCCACCCCGGCGGCCATGGCCCGGGTCACGTCGGCGTCGGTGTCGTACGTGGTCAGCACGATCACCTTGATCTCCGGGTGGTCCACGCGCAGCCGCTCGATCGCGCCCACGCCGTCCAGACCGGGCATGCGCAGGTCCATGAGTACGACGTGCGGCCGCGCTCGCCTGGCCATGGCCAGCGCTTCGAACCCGTCGGACGCCTCGGCCACCACCTCGATGTCGTCCACGTGGTCGAACATGCCGCGCAGCCCGTCGCGGACCACCGGATGGTCATCCACGATCATCAGCTTGAGGGGATGCGCAGGCACAGTGCCGTCCCCTCTCCCGGCGCCGACTCCACCGTCAGCGTTCCGCCCACGCCGCGGGCCCGCTCACGCATGGCCGCCAGCCCGTAACCGGAACCGCGCGCGCCCGGGTCGAAGCCCCTACCGTCGTCGAACACGTCCAGCATCACCTCGTCGTCCATGTACGTCAGCGTGATCGCCACCCGGCCCGCCCGCGCGTGCTTGGCCGCGTTGGACAGCCCCTCCTGTGCCGCGCGCAGCAGCGTGGCGCCCACCTCGCCGGAAAGTGGCCGGGGCGTGCCCTCCACCGTCACGGTGACGCTCACCCCGGACGTACGTGACCACCGCTCGGCCACCCGCGCCAGGGCGGCGTCGAGGCGCGCGTCCCGCAGGGGCCCCGGCCGCAGCGCGTCCACCGAGCGGCGGGCCTCTTGGAGGTTGTCGCGGGCCAGTTCCTTGGCCAGCGCGATCCTCCTGCGTACGACGGGCAGGTCGGGTGTGCCCGGCCCGGGCATGGCCTGCTCGGCCGCCTCCAGCTGGGTGATGATCCCGCTCAGCCCTTGGGCGATGGTGTCGTGAATCTCTCTGGCCAGTCGGGCCCGCTCCTCCAGCACGCCGAGTGCCTTTGTCTGCTCGCTCTGGCGCAAGAGGTAGGTCAAGAACATGCCGATCGCCACCACCAGGCCGCAACTCCCGGCGAGCCGCCACAGGGCGTCGGGGTCGTCCAGGTAGCCCCTGGCCGCGAACGTGCACAGGATCGTCGCCACAGCCCCCGCGTACGACCACGGGATGGGCAGCATCACGTACGGCTGGGGCATCAGCCCGAAGATCACCATATCGAAGGAGCGGTCGGCGCGCACCAGCGCGACGTACAGGGCGCAGAGCACGGCCAGGTGCAGCGCCATGGGACGGAGCCGGCCGAGCAGGTGCGGCCGGCGGACGACGAAGAACCAGTGCCAGCCGGCCAGCGACGCGAGCACCACCAGGGTCAACGGGGCCGGGCTCTTGCGCTCGCCGAACGACAGGATCAGCCCCAGCGCCAGGCAGGCGTAGTACTGCAGGTGGAAGGCGCGCACCCAGCGCGCCTCCCAGACGTTCACCCCGTCACTCCCCCCACCCCGCCACTCCTCCCGCTCCGTCACTCCCATCGGAACAGCGCCGCGGCCACCGCCGTGCCCGCCACGATTATCCCGGCCAGGATCATCATCGGGAAGAGGGCGGGGACGCCGGTCCAGGCGGCGTTCAGCACGTCCACGCCGGGGGTCAGCGGCAGGAAGTCGCCGATCACGCGCAGCGAGTCGGGTAGGGCCTTGCGAGGCACGGCCGCGCCCGCCAGGAAGACCATCGGGAACATGACCAGCATGCCGATCAGGCTCGCGCCCCTGGTGTTGCGCACGATCGCGGCGATCACGAAGCCGAGCGCGGAGACCGTCACCGAGCACAGCAGGAAGGCGACGGTCAGCAGAGGCACGTTCGCGGGCGGCCGCGCGCCGAACGCCACGATCGCGGCGACCACCAGCAGCGCCGAGCCGACCAGGGCCGCGGCGACCTGCGCCACCAACTGGGCGCCGAGCAGCAGAACCGGGGAGATCGGCGTGGTCGCCAGCCGCTTGAGCACCTTGCGCTCGCGGTAGGCGGCCACGATGCCGGGCAGAGCGCCCATGCCGCCGATGGCCGCGATCATCGCGATGTAGCCGGGGACCGCGCCGCTGTCACCGCGCTTGAGCACCAGGAGCATCAGCGGGAAGGCCATCATGAAGAACACCGAGGCGGGATCGCGCAGCAGCAGCCTCAGCTCGATCGTGGTGAGCGCGGTGAAGGCCTTCATTTGTCCGCTCCTTCCAGGGCGAAGTACGCCTCTTCCAAGCTGGCGGTGCCGGTCCGGGCAATGATCTCCGCCGGGGTGCCCATGGCCCGGATCCGCCCGCGGGCGAGGACGGCCAGGCGGTCGCACAGGGCCTCGGTCTCGTCGAAGTAGTGGCTGACCAGCACCACGGTGGTGCCGGAGGTCTTCAGCTCCTGTACCAGCCGCCAGGTCTCCCGGCGGGCGATGGGGTCCAGGCCGGTGGTCAGCTCGTCCAGCACGACCACCTCGGGGTCGCCGACCAGGGCCAGGGCGAGCATCAGCCGCTGCTTCTGCCCACCGGACAGGTCGCCGTACGCCTTGCGCGCCAAGGGGGTCAGGCCCCAGCGCTCCATGACCTCCCGCCAGTCGGCGGGCCGGCGGTAGAAGGAGGCGAAGGCGTGCAGCGCCTCGGCGACCTTGATCCGCTCCGGCAGCGCGCTCTCCTGGAGTTGGGCGCCGATGCGCTGGGCCAGGGCCCGGCGCCGGCGCGCGGGGTCCTCGCCCAGGACCCGCACGCTGCCGCCGTCGGCTCGCCGCAGCCCGAGGAGGCATTCGACGGTGGTGGTCTTGCCCGCCCCGTTGTGCCCGGCGATGCCGAAGGTCTCACCGGCGTGGACCGTGAACGTGACGCCGTCCACGGCGTTGGTGTCCCCGTACGTCTTGCGCAGGTCTGTCACCTCGATGGCTTCCATGCCTCAAGGCTCCCGTCGGGGCGGGCCCCGCGACATCGCCCATCACGCCGTCCCGGCATCCTCCATCCGGGTGATGCGTGGCGGGGCCGCCGGTTCCTGAGCGGCGACTCCTCGGTCCGGCTTTCTGTCCGTTCGCGAACAATGGTCCCCCAAGGCCAGGTCAGATACCGGGGGCGGGTTGTGGCGGCGTTACTTGGCGTCGCCACACCTGCGAGGACCAACGTCGCTGATAATACGAATTACTTCAGCTATTACCCCTTGACATCCTCTTATGTCCGGTTTCACAATGACCGAACTAATGCGCATTAGCAGGACGATGGGTGATACGCACAGTGACTGGTTCAGGGCGGCGTCTGACGCAGCAGGACATCGCGCGCATGACTGGCGTGAGCCAGACGACGGTGTCACTGGTGCTCAACGGCAGGGCCGACGGCGAGGTGCGGATCTCGCCCGAAACCCGCGACCGAGTACTCCAAGTGATCAGGGAGACCGGATACGTGGCCGACCCGGCGGCGCGCGGGCTCGCCGAACGGCGGAACCGGATCTACGGCGTGTTCACCTACGAGGCCGTCTTCCCCGCGGAAGGTGCTGATTTCTATCACCCGTTCCTGGTCGGCATCGAGGAGTGTGCCGAGGAGGCGGGCTGTGATCTGCTGCTGTTCACCAGCGCCAAGGTGGAGCAGGGTGAGCGGCGGCGGATCTTCAGTGGGGAGAGCCGGATTCGGCTGGCTGACGGATGCGTCCTGCTCGGCCGGACGATCGACCGGGACGATCTGTCTCGGCTGCTGACCGAAGGCATCCCGTTCGTTTCGGTCGGCCGCCGCGACGACGCCGGCGGGCCGGTTCCCTACGTCGGAGCGGACTACCCGCCGACGGTGCGCGCGCTGGTCGAGCGGGCGGCGGCGCTCGGGCACCGGCGGATGGCCTATGTCGGAGCGGGGAAGGGCGCGGAGTCCTTCGCCGACCGGCTGCGTGGTTTCACCGAAGGTGTGGCCGCGACCGGTGTCGAAGGGCTGCACCTGACGACCGTGGACGGGCTGTTCGACTCCGGTGCGACCGCGGTGTTCGCCGAGGAGCTGGCCGACGGGGCGGCCATCGTCGAGCTGGCCCGAGCCCGTGGCCTGGACGTGCCGCGTGACCTGTCCATCCTCGCGCTGGGCGCGTCCACCAGGCCGGTGTCGACCGACATCGACTTCGCCGGATTCCGCATTCCCCGGCGGGAGATGGGGCGCAGGGCCGTCGAGCTGCTCACCGGGGTGCTGGAACGTGGTGGCATTCCGCAAGAACTGCTGGCGTGCGAGTTGGTCGAGGGATCGACGCTGGCACCCGTACCTAACGCAGAGCGCTGACATCCGTACTTGAGGAGAGGTAATACCCCACGTGGTTGAGATATCGGCAGACGCGCTCGTCGTCGGCGGCGGCCTGGGCGGCGTGGCCGCCGCGCTGGCCCTGCTGCGGGCCGGGCGCTCGGTGGTGCTCACCGAGGAGTACGACTGGCTGGGCGGACAGCTCACCAGCCAGGCGGTGCCGCCGGACGAGCACACCTGGGTGGAGCGGTTCGGCGTCACGGCGAGCTACCGCGCGCTGCGCGACGGCATCCGGCGCTACTACCGCGACCACTACCCGCTGACCGAGCGGGCGCGGGCGTGGCGGGAGCTGAACCCGGGCGGCGGGCACGTCAGCAAGTTGTGCCACGAGCCGAGGGTCGCCGTCGCGGTCATCGAGGCGATGCTGGCCCCGTACCGGGGGTCGGGCAGGTTACGAGTGCTGCAGCCGTACCGGCCGATCGGGGCCGAGGTGGACGGCGACCGCGTCACCGCCGTGCGGCTCGCGCACCGCGACGGGGGCGAGGAGATCACCGCGGTGGCGCCGTACGTGCTGGACGCCACCGAGACCGGCGAGCTGCTGCCGCTGGCCGGAGCCGAGTACGTGACCGGGTTCGAGTCGCAGGACGAGACCGGTGAGCCGAGCGCCCCGGCGACGGCGCAGCCGATGAACATGCAGGCCGTGTCCGTGTGCTTCGCGATCGACCACGTGGACGGCGACCACACCGTGGACAGGCCCGCCTCGTACGACTTCTGGCGCGCCTACCAGCCGCCCTTCTGGGGTGACCGGCTGCTGTCGTGGCGCTGCCCGAGCCCGCGGACGCTGGAGATCATGGAGCGTTCCTTCACCCCGAACCCGGGTGACGATCCCCGCCTGGTGGAGGCCGACCAGCGGGTCAATCCGGGCGACGGCAACCTGTGGACGTTCCGCAGGATCGCCGCCCGTGACAACTTCCTGCCCGGCACCTACGACAGCGACATCACGCTGGTCAACTGGCCGATGATCGACTACCTGGAAGGGCCGATCATCGACGTGCCGGACGCCGATCGGCACCTGGCGGCGGCCCGCGAGCTGTCGATGTCGGTGATGTACTGGCTGCAGACCGAGGCCCCCCGCCACGACGGCGGCACCGGCTACCCCGGCCTGCGGCTGCGCGGCGACGTCACCGGCAGCGCCGACGGGCTCGCCCAGGCCCCCTACATCCGCGAGTCCCGGCGCATCCGGGCCCTGACCACCGTCACCGAACAGGACCTGTCCATGGCGGTACGCGGCGACAAGGGCGCCGCCTCCTATCACGACTCGGTGGGCGTGGGCATGTACCGCATCGACCTGCACCCCTCGACCGGCGGCGACAACTACATCGACGTCGCCTGCTCCCCGTTCGAGATCCCTCTCGGGGCGCTGATCCCGCAGCGGATGACCAACCTGCTGCCCGCCTCCAAGAACATCGGCACCACCCACATCACCAACGGCGCCTACCGTCTGCACCCGGTGGAGTGGAACGTCGGCGAGGCGGCCGGCGCGCTCGCCGCCTTCTGCCTGGACCACGCCACCACGCCGCACGCCGTGCGCGCGGACGGGCGGCTCCTGGCCGACTACCAGCACCGGCTCGGCCGCGACGGCGTGGAGCTGCGCTGGCCCGACGTCACCGGTTACTGACGCCATAAGGAGAATCCCCCATGAATGCACCCGGGAAGCTGGCGGCCCTCACGCTGACCGCCCTCCTCACGGTCACCGCCTGCGGCGGCGGCGACGCCGCGCCGGCCGCGAAGGGCCCACAGCCGCTGCGCATGTCGATCTGGACCTCCAACGAGGCCCACCTGAAGCTGTTCAAGGAGATCGCCGCCGAGTACCGCAAGTCCCACCCGCAGGTCGGCGAGATCACCTTCGACCCGATCCCGTTCGAGAACTACACGACCACGCTGACCACGCAGATCGCCGGCGGCAATCCCCCCGACCTGGCGTGGATCCTGGAGAACTCCGCTCCGGACTTCGTCGGCTCCGGCGCCCTCGTCCCGCTCAAGAGCAAGATCGAGAAGGCGGACGAGCTGGTCCCCGCCGCCACCCGGCTGTGGGAGCGCGACGGCGAGCTGTACGCCTACCCGTTCTCCACCTCGCCCTTCGGCGTCTTCATCAACACCGACCTGGTCAAGGCCGCGGGCCAGAAGACGCCGCGCGAGCTGATCAAGGCGGGCCAGTGGGACTGGGAGCACGCCAACGAGATCAACAAGGCCGTCGCGGCGAAGGGCAAGAACGGCCTGACCATCCTCAACTTCGACTACAAGGCCTGGGACAACCTCGCCACCATCTGGCAGGGCTGGGGCGCCAAGGCGTGGAGCGACGACGGCGGCACCTGCCAGTTCAACGCTCCCGAGATGGTCGAGGCCATGACGTTCGTGCACAAGGCGATCTTCACCGACAAGTCCATGCCGGGGCCGGGCACCGCCGTCGACTTCTTCTCGGGCGACACCACGATGGCCGTGGCCCAGATCTCCCGCGCCGCCATGCTGAAGGACGCGACGTTCAAGTGGGACCTGGTGCCACTGCCCGCCGGGCCGAAGGGCAAGTACGCGGTCATGGGCCAGGCCGGGATCGGCGTGCTGAAGAAGTCGCCGAGGGCTGAGCAGGCCACCGACTTCCTCGCCTACTTCGCCAACGCCGCCAACTCCGCCAAGCTCGCCGCGTACTTCCCGCCCGCGCGTAGCTCCCTGCTGAACGCCGACACCATGGCCAAGACCAGTCCCATGCTGAACAGCGACCAGCTCCAGGAAGTGGTCATCGACGGCATCGAGAAGGGCGTGGTCAAGCCCAGCCACACGGGACAGGCTGAGCTGGCCCAGACCGCCAGGGCCGCACTCGACCCGCTGTGGAAGCCGGACGCCGACGTCAAGGCGGTGCTGGACGGCGTGTGCGCGAAGATTCAGCCGTTGCTGGGCGGATGACGTGACGGTGACAGATCTCGGCAACCGGGTGGCCGAGCGCGCCGCCACCCGGCCCCGCCGCTTCTGGACCATCCCCCGGCGCGACGCCCTCGTCGGTTACCTGATGATCTCGCCGCAGCTCGTCGGAAGCGCGCTGTTCGTCCTGCTGCCGCTCGGCCTGGTCATCTACTACAGCCTCCAGGAGTGGAACGTGCTGGCGGGCACGTTCGAGTTCGTCGGGGGCGACAACTACGCCAAGCTGCTCGCCGACCCGAAGATGGGGCAGGTGCTGACCAGCACCGCGCTCTTCTCGGTCGGCCTGGTCGTGCTCAACCTCGCCCTCGCCCTCGCCTTGGCGATTCTGCTGAACCAGCGGCTGCGCGGCACCACGTTCTTCCGGACGGTCTTCTTCTCGCCGGTGCTGGTGTCGCTGGTCGCCTGGACCATCGTCTGGCAGTTCCTGCTCCAGCAGGACGGCGGCATCAACGGCGTGCTCGGCGTGGCGGGCGTGAAGGGTCCCAACTGGCTGCGCGGCGAGACCACCGCCCTGCTGTCGGTCGTCGTCGTCCAGGTCGTCAAGAACGTGGGGCTCAACATGGTCCTGTTCCTGGCCGCGCTCCAAGGGGTGCCGCGCCAGCTGTACGAGGCGGCGGAGCTCGACGGCGCCGGCGCCTGGACCCGGTTCCGGCGCATCACGGTGCCCCTGATCAGCCCGACGATCCTGCTCACCTCGATCGTCACCGTGGTCGGCTCGCTGCAGGTGTTCGCCCAGATCGCCGTGCTCACCCAGGGCGGGCCCGGCATGTCCACCACCGTCCTCGTCTACTACCTGTACCAGCAGGCCTTCCAGTTCCGGCACCTCGGCTACGGCGCCACCCTGTCGGTCCTGCTGTTCCTGATCGTCGCGGCGCTGACGTTGCTGCAGTGGCGGCTGCGCCGGAAGTGGGTCTTCCATGAGTCGTAGGGTCAAGCTCGCGCTGTACGCGCTGCTGTGCGTGTTGTGCGTGCCGTTCGTCTTCCCGACCTGGTGGATGGTCACCTCGTCGGTGAAGCCGATCAGCGACATCTTCGCCTTCCCACCCGCGCTGGTGCCCTCCAGGTTTGACTTCTCCACCTATGGCCGGGTCTTCGAGCTGCAGCCGTTCGGGCAGCAGTACCTCAACAGCCTCTACATCGCCGCGGTGGTGACCGTCGGCACGATGGCGGTGGCCGCGATGGCCGGCTACGCCTTCGCCCGCGTCCGCTTCCCCGGCCAGAACGTGCTCTTCCTGGTCGTGCTCGTCGGCCTGCTGATCCCCAGCGAGGTGACGATCGTCCCGCTGTTCCAGATGTTCCACGCGTTGGGGATGACCGACACGCACTGGCCGCTGATCCTGGTGCCGATCCTGGGCGCGCCCAGCGTGCTGGCCACGTTCATCATGCGGCAGTTCTTCATCACGCTGCCCGGCGAGCTGGAGGAGGCCGCCAGGGTCGACGGGCTCGGCCGCTTCGGCACCTTCTGCCGGGTGGCGTTGCCGCTGGCCAGGCCGGCGCTCGGCGCCGTCGCCATCTTCACGTTCCTGCACTCGTGGAATCTGTACCTCGAACCGATCGTGTTCCTGTCGACCCCGTCGAAGTTCACGCTGCCGCAGGCGCTCACCCAGTTCGTGGACGCCTACGGCTCGCCCCTGTGGAACGTACAGCTGTCCGCCGCCACGATGACCGCCCTGCCCATCCTGGTCGTCTTCGTGCTGGCCCAGCGTCAGTTCATCGAGGGGCTCGCGCACACCGGTCTGAAAGGCTGATCATGCTCTCTCGCCGCACCCTCCTCCGCGCCACCGCCCTGCTCCCGGTCGCCACCCCCCTGCTCGTCCCCGGCACCGCGTTCGCGGCGGTTCCCGGCCTGCCGCCGCTGTCCACCCTGAATCGCGCGTCGTTCGCCCCCCAGGAGCAGCGCTTCGCGTCGTACCTGGCCACCCTCGCGCCCATGGTCAACGACATGGACGACAGCGGCTTCTTCGCCGGTGGCTGGTGGCGCTCGCCGGCGGCGTCGTACAACGCCCGCGTGCAGGAGCACGTCTTCACGCTGGCCTGGTTCTACGCCAACGCCCGCCCGTGGAACCCGTACGCGGGGAACGCGAACCTGCTGGCCGCGCTCGACGCGGCGATCGGCCACTACCTGTCGCTCCAGCACCCCGACGGTTCCTTCCCCGAGTACAGCCGCAACGAGCACGGCCTGGCCCCCACCGGGTTCGGCATCGGCTATCTGGCCAAGACCCTGCGGATCCTGCGCGCGGCCAAGGTGCTGCCCGCACGGCAGACCCAGCTCACCGCCGCGTTGCACACGGCCATGACCTGGTTCCTGGACCCCGCCAACCACAGCGTCTGGCAGGAACCCCTCAACTACGCCAACCAGACCACCTCGGGTCTGGCCGGGGCCGCGCTCGCGCTCCAGCTCGACCCCGACCCCGCGCTGGCCAAGGGCCTGACCGAGGCGTTCCCCCGGCTCGCCGCGACCGGCCTGAGCACCGTCGGCTTCTTCCACGAGAAGGGCGGCCACGACATGAACTACAACTTCGAGGTCATGCTCCCCGAGATGGCCGATGCCTACCAGCAGACCTCGGACCCGAATCTGGTGAACATGGCCCGCGCCTTCACCGGCTTCCTGTCCTACAACCTGCTGCGCGAACCCGACGGCGCCGGGTACATGGTCAACGTCGCCCCCTCCACCCGCACCAGCGCCCGCTGGTACGACGAGGTCCGGCCCGACCCTGACAGGACCGCGCTCAACTGGACGTTCATCCGCCAGGTGCCGCTGCTGTCGGCCTTCCTGACCGCCCGCGAGGACCTCGCCGAGGCCCGCGCCGCCTGGGCCAGGTCCACCGAGCCGGTGACGCCGCTCGCCAAGCAGGACACCTCACCGCGCATCCTCACCCACGGCCTCTACGACGAGGGGTTCCCCAGCAGACGGCAGCGGGCCGCCGCCATCGCGGACCTGCCCTACCTGCGCTCCGACAACTTCGTCGAACTGCGCAAGGACCGCGGCCAGGACTTCCTGTACGTCCGCAAGCCCGGCCTGTACCTGGGCGGCTACTTCGGCGACCGCGCCTCTCTCGCCCGCACCGGCCTGACCTTCCTGTGGCATCCCGAAGCCGGAACGATCATCTGCGGGCTCAACGACAACAACTACGCCTGCTGGGCCACCGTCTTCCCCGGCCAGGCGCCCGACTCCAACGGCCCCCTGCCCGCCACCTACTTCCAGGGCGCCCCCGGTGGCAAGGAGTGGACCGGCGGCCCGCCTCCCGCCGCCTTGGGCATCCGCTACGGCAACGCGAACGTCACCACGGACGTCCTGGTCACCCGCCGGACGATCCGGCGCACGGTCAAGGCGAACGCCGCCGCCACCGAGCAGATCCCCCTCGTCCTCCATCCCACGGACGTCCTCACCTTCACCAACGGCACATCGGCCACGTTCGGCGGCTCGACCACGGCCACCGCCGACGGCTTCGACATCCGCCGGGGCCGCACCACGATCCGTTTCCGCTGGGGCACCGCGCTGGAGGCGACCGTCGCGGCCGGCGGCGTGCGCTACTTCCGCGACGGCGCCCGCCGCTTCCATGCCCTCCGCATCCCGCACCAGGGCACGTTCGACCTCACGGTCATCGTGGGCTGACACGACTGACGGGCCGGGGTCCTCCGGCCCGTCAGTCCAGTGAGGCTAGTCGCAGTGTTCGAAACCGCTGGTGTACGTGCTGCTGCCGACCGAGCCGCCCCACTTGACGCACTTTCCGGAAGCGGCAACCTTGACCGGTCCCGCGTAGTACTCGAAGCTGCCCGAATCGGTCTTCCTGCTCGCCCCTTGCGGCTCCAGGAAGGCCGACACCGCCGACGCCTTGCCGAGGCTCGTCGTCTTCAGCGTCGCGACGCAGTTGGTGCCGTTGCCCGAGTTGTACAGCAGATAAGTGCGGCCACCCGTCAGGGCGGCCGAGTCGATGACCGCGAACCCGCTGCCGCAGACGCTCTCGGGGGTGTTGGGGTTGGGGGTGGGGGTGCCGCCACCGCAACCGTTGGTGCTCTTGATGGCCTTCTTCTGGCCCAAGGACACGGTCACGCCCTCCACGGTCGGGCTGGTGTCCATCGCGCCGGAGGAGGTGCGCTGTTCGTAGTGCAGGTGGGGAGCCTTGGAGCCGCCCGTCGAGCCGACGGTCCCGATCACGGTGCCCTGGCTGACGGTCATGGAGCTGCCGGCCGACTTCACCTGGGTCGCGAGGTGGGCGTACCGGGTCCTGGTGCCGTCACTGTGACGGATCTCCACCCACCTGCCGTAGCTGGTGCTTCCCGCGTTGTAGAACGTCGCGGTGCCCGCGGCGGTGGCCCGTACGGTCTCACCGTTGATGGGATCGCTTCCGTAGTTCTGCCAGTCGATGGAGCCCGATGGGTTGTGGGCGGGGGTCCCGGTCCAGTTGTTGGCGTTGAAGGTCTTCCCACAGTTGAACGGGCTCTTGTGGGACACGGCCATGACGCTGGTGCTCTGCGCTGAGGCGGCCTGGGGAATCAGCGCCGCCGCCGCGAAAGTGACCGACGCGGCAAGGACGGCGAATCTAAGGGTCTTCGGCCAGGTCGGCCTGCCGATTGCGAACATGCTCACTTCTCTCTGAACAAGTGCGTATGGGGGGAGACGCTTAGGCGCTCAGTTCCTTGCTGCCGAGAGCCCTGTGGGGACAGGACTACCTCGGCGACATGGTGATCCCGTTCTATCGGAAGGGAAGGCCGCCTATAGGGCGAACCCGAAGCAGAAGTTAATCAAGGGGCCCGCATATCACTCGCATATCCCCCGCATAGCGGAGCGGCGTCATCATGCGGCGCGATTACGGGGTGGGTTGCCGAGCGGCCGTGTCGGGTCGTCGCACCCGGAGTCTGCCCTGGGTGACGGCGAGGACCGCGCCGACGAGGAGCACGGCCGCTCCCGTGGCCTGCACCGTATCGAAGGATTCACCCAGGAACACGGCCGAGCACGCGGTCCCGACAACGGGCACGACGAACATCATGATGGACGCCGACGCGGGACCCACGGCGTGAATGCCCCGGTAATAGAGCAGGTTCGCCACCGCGGTCGGGCCGAGCGCCACGAAGACCACGTTCAGCCAGACATAGGCGGGCACATCATGCCAGGCGACCTCGGCGGCCGCCGGCGCACTGTAGATCGCCAGCAGCACCGCCCCGCTCAACGTCGCGTACGTCGTCGCCTTGAGCGGCTCGATGCCGGCGAGCACGCGGCGGCCGGACAACGTGAACGCCGCCCAGCAGCAGGCGCTGAGCAGGAACAGCAGATCACCGATGAGCCGGGCCTGGCCCGCGCCCGCGACTCCGGCCGAACCCGCGAAGAAGATCAGCGCGCCGACCGCTCCGGTCGCCAACCCGGCCACCCGCGCGACCGACGCGTTCTCCTGCCGTGTGATCAGCAGAAAGGTGGTGGTCAGCACGGGACTCATGACCGGGACGATGACGCTTCCGTCGATCGCCGGCGCCAGTGACAGCCCCCAGAAGAAGAGCAGGTTGTAGACGAACACCCCGATCACGCCCGCCCCGGCGGCCCGTGCCCAGTCCCGCGGCGACGACCGCCGGCGGGCACCGCCGCGCTGCCGGGACAACCGCAGAGCGATCAGGAGTGCCAGAGCTCCACCGCCGAAACGCAGCGTCGCGACCACGGAGTGGGGCAGGTGATCCACGATCACCTTGGAGCTGCTGAAGCCGCTTCCCCACAACAGCATCGTCATGGACAGCAGCAGGTAGGGCTGGGTCCTGCCCACGCCACTCGTTTCCGTGCCTGCCATGGGGAACCTCCGCAACGCGTCTTTCCGCGCCCTGGGACCGAGGAGGCGGGCGCGACAGCAGCGACCATCCTGCGCTCCAGGCGAGGGGCGGGTCTTGTACGCTCGTGCGCCGCGAGCCGCACGCACATCCGCGGCCGGAACGAGGTGATGACGAGATGACCGGCAGAGGCCACACGGCCCGGGAGTGGACCAGCTACTGGCGCTCGGCCGAGATGCCGCTGGAGGCCATGTACGCGCGCTTCCTCAGCCACCGCTATCACCGCCACAGCCACGAGACCTACTCCTTCGGTGTCACCGAGCAGGGCGCGCAGACCTTCACCTGCCGCGGCGCCGGGCATACGAGCGCGGCCGGGATGGTCATGGTGTTCAACCCCGACGAGGTCCACGACGGTCATGCGGCCCACGAGCTGGGATTCACCTATCGGATCGTGCACATCGGCCAGGAGCTGATCACCGGCGTCCTCGCCGACGTGAGTCAGCGCCCCGCCGGATTGCCGCTGTTCGCCAGCCCGGTTCTCAACTCTCCCGCCCTCGCGACGCGACTACGCGACCTGCACACCGCGCTGCTGGGCGGCGCCGACCCGCTCGAGCGCGACGAACTGCTCTCCGGCACGATCGCCGCCCTCGTACGCCTCACCGCGCGCAGACCCCCCGAACCACCCGCCGCCCCCCGCGCGGCCACCACCGCGTATCTCGCCGCGAAGGCACGCGAGCTGATCCACGACTGCTACACCGAGCCGATCAACGCCGACGACCTCGCGGCATGGACCGGCGTCAGCCGGTACGCCGTCTATCGGGCCTTCCGCACGACCTACGGGCTGGCGCCCAGCGACTACCAGCGCCAACTGCGCCTGCGTGCCGCTCGCCGCCTGCTCGCCCGGGGACGGCCCGCGGCCCGGGTCGCGAGCGAGGTGGGATTCACCGACCAGGCCCATCTCACTCGCTGGTTCACCCGCTCGTACGGCGTCACGCCCGCCCAATACCGGCTGGCGAGAGACTGAGGCTCCCCACTTAGGTGCTTGGCACTTAGGTGCTTGGCATTTAGGTGCTTGGCATTTAGGTGCTAGCGAACATGCGGGGATTGGCGCGCAGGATCACGACGTTCGGGCCCGGCTCGGCCAGGGCGTCGGCGAGCTCCTCGGCCAGGGACGCGGGCGTGGCGAGGCGGGCGGGGACCCCGAACGACGCGGCCAGGGCGGCGAAGTCCGGCCTGACCAGTTCGGTGCCGGTAGGAGTGCCGAACGCGCCGGTCATGTAGTCGCGCAGGATGCCGTAGCCCCCGTCGTCGACGATCAGCCAGGTGACGTCCAGGTCGTGCTGGCGCATGGTGGCGAGTTCCGCCAGGCCGTACATCGCACCGCCGTCGCCCGAGATCGCGAGCGTGCGCTGTCCGGAGGCCGCCGCGCCGACCGCGGCGGGCAGTCCGTACCCGAGGCCGCCCGCGCCCTGCGCCGACCACATGTGGCCGGGGAAGGCCGACCATGCCCAGTAGGTGAGGATGGTCATGTCCCAGAACGACAGCACGTCGGACGGGATCGACTCCAGGAGCGCGAACTCCTGCTCGTGGCCGCTGAGCCGGTCGCGCACCCGCCGCAGCACGTCCGCCACGGCCGCCTCCGCGCGCCCGTCGCCTTCCCTGGGTCGCACCGCCTCGGCGAGCGCGCCCAGCGTCACCTTGGCATCGGCGTGTACGGCGAGCGAACCGCTCGTGTTGGCGTCCAGCTTGCCGGGGTCGGCCTCGATGTGGATGACGCGGCCCCGCGGGCGCATCGTGTGGTAGTTGCTGGACAGCTCTCCCAGCCCTGAACCGGCGACCAGCAGCACGTCCGCCTCTTCGAGGAAGTCGGTGACGAAGCGGTCCTCCAGCCACGACCGCAGCGACAGCGGGTGCTCGTGGGGGAAGACGCCCTTCGCGGCGAACGTGGTGGCCACCGGCGAGCGGAGCCGCTCGGCCAGGGCGAGGAGCTCCGGCCCCGCCCCGGACAGCGCGACCCCGCCGCCGGCCAGGATGACGGGGTTCGACGCGGCGTCGAGCGCCTGTACGGCCTGCCGTACCAGCTCGGCACGGGGCTGCGGCGTGCGCGGACGCACGCTCAGGTCGGCCACCACCGGGATGTCCGTCGGCGCGAGCAGGATGTCCTGCGGAATCTCCACCCACGCGGGACCTTGTGGCACGCTGAGCGCCGCCTCCCAGGCCAGGGCCAGGGCGGAGGGAATCTGTGCGGCCGCCCGCACGACCTGGACCGAGGTGGCCACGCCGCGGAAGGAGGCCGCCTGGTCGGGCAGCTCGTGGAGGTACCCCTTCCTGCGGCCGCCCAGCCCGTCGGACGGGATCTGGCTGGAGATTCCGACCACCGGCGCGCAGGCCAGGCGCGACTCCATCAGGGCCGGCAGGGTCGCCAGCGCGCCAGGGCCGGTGGAGACCATGAACGGGGTCACGGTCCCGGTGGCCCGCGCATGGCCGTCGGCGGCGAAGGCGACGCCCAGTTCGGTACGGCAGCCGACGTAGCGCAGCGGCGAGCGGCGCAGCGCGTCGAACATGGCGAGCGCGTGCTGACCGGGCTCGCCGAACACGGTCGTGGCGCCGAGCGCGACCAGGGTCTCGGCGACCAGGTCGCCCCCGGTCCTCATGCCCGCTCCGGTTCTCATGCCCGCCTCCCCAGCGCGAACAGGCTGATCAGGTCGTAGGCGACGTGCGCGGCCGCGACCGCGGTGATCTCGGCGTGGTCGTATGCGGGGGCCACCTCCACCACATCGGCGCCGACCAGGTTGCAGCCCGACAGCCCGCGCAGGATCTCCAGCAGCTCGCGGCTGGTCAGCCCGCCCGCCTCCGGGGTACCCGTGCCCGGGGCGTGGGCGGGGTCGAGCGCGTCGATGTCGACGGAGATGTAGAGCGGGCGGTCGCCGATCCGCTGGCGCAGGGCGTCGGCGATCTCGTCGGGGCCGCGCCGCATGACGTCGGCCGAGGTGACGATGCCGAAGCCGAGCCTGCGGTCCTCGTCCAGGTCGGCCTTGCCGTACAGCGGCCCTCTGATGCCGACGTGACTGAGCGCCTCGGTGTCGAGGATGCCCTCCTCCACCGCGCGGCGGAACGGCGTGCCATGGGTGTACTCGGCGCCGAAGTAGGTGTCCCAGGTGTCCAGGTGGGCGTCGAAGTGCAGCAGCGCCACTGGTCCGTGCTTGCGGTGTACGTCACGCAGGAGCGGCAGCGCGATGGTGTGGTCGCCCCCGATGGTGACGAGCTTGGCGTCGAACTCCCCGGCGGCCTGCTCGATCGTGTCGATGGCCTGGCCGATGTCGAACGGGTTGCACGCGATGTCCCCGGCGTCGGCGACCTGTAGGTCGGCGAACGGCGAGACGTCCAGCGCCGGGTTGTACGGCCTGATCAGCTTGCTGCCCTGACGCACTGCGGCCGGGCCGAAGCGGGCACCGGGACGGTAGGAGACCCCGCTGTCGAACGGCACGCCCACGATCGCGACATCGGCCCGCTCCACTTGGTCGAGGCGGGGCAACCGGGCATAGGTGTCGGGCCCCGCGAAGCGTGGCACCTGCGAGGCGTCGACGGGTCCCTGAGACATGAAACTCCCCTGTGAACAGCGCGTTTCCGGATAAAAGCGGCTATTGACACCCTTGGCGCCGCAGACCACTATGTCGGAAAACCTCGTTTACCGGAAGGCAACCGCGTTGTCCGAACAGCTCTGGGGTGGACGCTTCCGCTCACCCGCCGACCCGTCCCTGCTCGCTCTGTCCCGCTCGCCCGACAGCTACTTCCGCATGTCGGCCTACGATCTGGCGGGCTCGCGCTCCCACGTCCGTGAGCTGCTCAGGGCCGAGATCGTCGACGAGGCCGAGGCGGAGCGGCTGCTGGCGGAGATCGACACGCTGGACGAGGACGTACGTGCCGGGCGCGTCGGCCCGAACGGCTCCGACGAGGACGTGCACACCTTCCTGGAGCGAGTCCTGGTCGAGCGGCTGGGTGAGGTGGGCGGCAAGCTGCGCGCCGGCCGCTCGCGCAACGACCAGACGGCCAACGACCTGCGGCTGTACCTGCGCGATCATGCCAGGAAGCTGGTGCTGGCGCTGGCCGAGCTGCAGGACAGCCTGGTGGAGCAGGGCCGCAGGCACGTCCGCACCGCGGCGCCCGGCTTCACCCACCTGCAGCCCGCCCAGCCGATCGTGTTCGGGCACCAGCTGCTGGCCCACGCGCAGGCGTTCGCCCGCGACGCCGACCGGCTCGCGGACTGGGACCGGCGCACCGCCCGCTCCCCGCTGGGCTCGGCGGCGCTGGCCGGATCGGCGATAGCCGTACATCCGGAGCTGTCGGCCGCCGAGCTGGGCTACGAAGGGCCCTGCGAGAACTCCATCGACGCCGTCGCCAGCCGCGACCACGTGGCCGAGTTCCTGTTCGCCGCCTCGATGCTGGGGGTGAACCTGTCGCGGCTGTCCGAGGAGATCTGCACCTGGGCCTCGCGCCAGTTCCGCTGGGTGGAGCTGCACGACTCCTTCGCCACCGGCAGCTCGATCATGCCGCAGAAGAAGAACCCCGACATCGCCGAGCTCACCCGGGGCAAGGCGGGCCGCCTGCTCGGCAACCTCAACGGCCTGATGGCCACGCTGAAGGCGATGCCGCTGGCCTACAACAGGGATCTGGCCGAGGACAAGGCGGCCGTCTTCGACACCGTGGACACCCTGGTGATCGTGCTGCCCGCCATGGCCGGACTGGTGCGCACGCTGTCGGTGAACGTCGACGAGCTGCGCAGGCAGGCGACCGAGGGCTTCACGCTGGCCACCGAGGCGGCCGACTGGCTCTCGCGGCGCGGCGTGCCGTTCAGCGAGGCCCACGAGATCACCGGCGTGCTCGTGCGAACGTGCGAGGACAAGGGCCTGGACCTGCACGAACTGTCGGACGCGGAGCTGGCCGCGGTGGACGTGCGGCTGACGCCGGACGTGCGTCCGCACCTCACCGTCGAGGCGGCCCTCGCCGCGCGCTCCGGCTACGGCGCCACCTCTCCTGACCGGGTCCTCGAGCAGATCGACCGCCTCGCCGACCTGCTGGCCCGGCAGCGCGCCTGGGCACGCGACTACCAGGGTCCCGCGACGTGATCTCGATTCCGGACTCGCCCGGGCTCGGCCCACGGGCCCGTGAACTGCGGCGCCGGCGCCGGCTCAGCCTCACCGAGGTGGCCGAGCGGGCCAGGCTCACCAAGGGCTTCCTGTCCAGGTTCGAGCGCGGCCAGGTGTCCATCTCGGTCGCCTCCCTGCTGCGCCTGTGCGAGGCGCTCGACCTGGACGTGGCCGACCTGTTCGGCGGCTCGGCCGGGCGGCTGGTCAGGTTCGAGAGCCGGGCCCGGCTCGAGTTCGGTGGCAGCGGCATGACCGAGTATCAGCTGACGCCGAAGGACGAGAGCAGGCTGCTCGTCCTGCTCAGCGAGATCGAGCCGGGCGGCGGGTCGGGCCACGAGCCGTACACGCTTCCCGTCGACATCGAGTTCGTGCACGTCCTCAAGGGATTATTCGCGATCGAGGCAGCGGGCGAGCGGGTCGAGATGCGCGAGGGCGACTCGTTCCTGTTTCCCGGCGACACCCCCCACACCTTCACCAACCCCGGCGATGAGGTCACCCGAGTCCTGTGGGTGCTGTCACCCGCTCTGACCGCTCGCTCGTGAGGAGATCCCCATGTCCACAGATGTCGCCCACCTGCCCCGGGTGGCGCGCAAGCACTACGGCCGCTATGTGGCGGCGATCCTCGTGGTGGCCGCCCTCGTGGCGATCGTCGTCTCGTTCGCCGGCGGGCAGATCGAGTGGAGCGTGGTCGGGCAGTACCTGACCGCGGAGGCCATCCTGACCGGCGTGGTCAACACCATCGTGATGGCCGTGCTCGCCATGATCGTCGGGGTGGCTCTGGGCGTGCTGTTCGCGGTGATGCGGATGTCGCAGAACCCCGTCACCCGCGCCGTCTCGGCCCTCTACACGTGGATCTTCCGCGGCACGCCGCAGCTGCTGCAGTTGTTCCTCTGGTTCAACCTGGCGCTGGTCTTCCCCTACTTCGTCATTCCCGGCATCGTCGAGGCTCGTACGGTCGACCTGATGACCCCGTTCGTCGCCGCGCTGCTCGGGCTGGGCATCTGCCAAGGCGCCTACACCTCCGAGGTGGTACGCGGCGGCATCCTCTCGGTCGACCACGGGCAGACCGAGGCCGCGCAGGCGATCGGGATGACGCGCTTCCAGACGATGCGCAGGATCGTGCTGCCGCAGGCGATGCGGGTCATCCTGCCGCCGATCGGCAACGAGTTCATCAGCATGGTGAAGCTCACGTCGCTGGCCAGCGCGATCCAGTACCAGGAGGTGCTGCACAGCGCCCAGAACATCTACTACGCCAACAACCGCGTCATGGAGCTGCTGTTCGTGGCGACGTTCTGGTACCTGATCGTGGTCACCATCCTCAGTCTGGGCCAGCTGGTCGTCGAGCGCCGCTTCTCCCGAGGGGTGAGGAAATGATCAAGGCGGTCGACGTCCACAAGCGCTTCGGCGCCCACCACGTGCTCAAGGGCATCTCGCTGGAGGTGGCCGCGGGCGAGGTGCTGTGCGTCATCGGGCCGTCCGGCTCGGGCAAGAGCACGTTCCTGCGCTGCATCAACCAGCTGGAGACGATCGACGAGGGCGCCGCCTGGGTCGACGGCGAGCTGCTCGGCTATGTGGCGCGCGACGGGAAGCTGCACCAGCTCAGCGACGCCCAGATCGCCCGGCAGCGGCGGCCGATCGGGATGGTGTTCCAGCGCTTCAATCTGTTCCCGCACATGACCGCGCTGGAGAACGTGGTCGAGGGCCCGATCAGGGTGCTGCGCGAATCGCGCGATACCGCCCGGACCCGTGCGCTGGAGCTGTTGGAGCGGGTGGGGCTGAAGGACAAGGCCGGCGCCTATCCCTCCACCCTGTCGGGCGGCCAGCAGCAGCGGGTCGCGATCGCCCGCGCGCTGGCCATGCGGCCGCGGCTGATGCTGTTCGACGAGCCCACCTCGGCGCTCGACCCGGAGCTGGTCGGCGAGGTGCTGGCGGTCATGCGTGACCTGGCCGCCTCCGGCATGACCATGGTCGTCGTCACCCACGAGCTGGGGTTCGCCAAAGAGGTCGCGAACCAGGTCGTGTTCATGGACGACGGCCGCGTCATCGAGACGGGGACCCCCGACCAGGTCCTGGTCAACCCCACTCACGAGCGTACGAAAACCTTCCTCTCAGCGGTTCTCTAGGAGTTCACCTTGTCTTCTCCCATCCGGTCTCGTCCCATCATCCTCCTCGCCTGCCTCGCGGTGGCCGCGACCGCCTGCACCGCGCAGGCGCCGAAGGACCTCAAGGCCGCCTCGGACGGCGGGCTCCCGCCGAAGATCGCCGAGTCCAAGACCGTGGTGGTCGGCAACGTGCCCAACTACCCGCCGCTGGAGTTCAAGGACCCCTCGACCAACCAGCTCACCGGCTTCGACATCGACCTCGGCAACGCCATCGGCAAGCAGCTCGGCGTCACGTTCAAGTGGCAAGAGACGTCGTTCGAGCAGTTGCAGAGCGCGGTCACCACCGGGCGGATCGACATGATCCTCTCGGGGATGAGCGACCTGCCCGAGCGCCGCAAGACGCTCGACCTCGTCGGCTACATGAGCTCGGGCGCGCAGTTCTTCTCCACGACCAAGGTCGCCGATCCGAAGGAGCTGTGCGGCAAGACGGTGGGTGCCAGCCGCCGTACGTCCTTCCCTGACGAGATCAAGAAGTGGAGCGAGCAGAACTGCGCCGGCAAGCCGATCAAGATCGTCGGTACGGAGGGCTCTGCGGACGCGCGTACCCAGCTCACCCAGGGCAGGCTCGACGCCGCCGTACAGGGCAGCGAGACCCTCCCCTACATCGCCAAGCAGGACCCCGGCAAGTTCAACGTCGTCGGCGACCCGTTCACCGAGGTCAACCAGGGTATGGGATTCGGCAAGCAGGACACCCGCCTGCGCGACGCGGTCATCAAGGCACTCGGCGCCCTGCAGAAGGACGGCACCTACGAGCAGCTGCTCGACAAGTGGGGTCTCAAGGACAACGCCATCAAGCAGGTCACCCTCAACGGCTCGCCTACGTGAGTCGCTGGCCGTACGGGAAGAAGTCGTGCGTGTCGCTGGCCTTCGACCTCGACGGGCCGACGGGCGCGGCGATGCTGGACGGCAGCATCTTCACCAAGCCCGAATATTTCACGCTCGGTTCCTATGGGCCGTGGCGGGCGCTGCCCAGGATCCTCGACCTGCTGGACGCCTTCGAGCTGCCCGCCACCTTCTACACGCCCGCCTGGGTGGTGGAGACCTGGCCGCAGCGATGCCGGTTGATCGTGGAGCGCGGGCACGAGATGGCGCACCACGGTTACCGGCACGAGCCGTACTACGGCAAGACCGAGGCCGAGCAGCGCGAGATCCTCACGCGTAGCCAGGCCATATTCAAGGACGTACTCGGCGTCGAGGCGGTCGGCTTCCGGACGCCGTCGGGCGACTGGTCGCCGGTGACCGCGCGGATCCTGGCCGAGGAGGGGTTCCTCTACTCCAGCTCGATGCGCGGCGACGACCGCCCCTACCTGCACCCGGGCGGGCTGGTGGAGATCCCGGTCCGCTGGGACATGGACGACTACGCCTATCTCGCCTACACCCGCCGCCCCGACTACCCGGCCGGACTGGATCGCATCGCGGGCTACGGCTCGACGCTCGACAACTACAAGCGCGAGTTCGACGGCTACCACGCGGAGGGACTGTGCCTGAGCACGCTGTGGCACCCCAAGGTGTCCGGCAAGCCGGGCCGGATCCTGCTGCTGGAGCGGCTGTTCGAGCACATGCGCGCGCACGACGACGTCTGGTTCGCCACCGGCGTGGACGTGGCCACCTGGTGGAAGGGGCAGCATGACCTGGCCGTCTGAAAGGAGCGGCATGACCTGGCCGGGTGAAGGGAGCGGCATGACCTGGCCGGGTGAGGCGCGCTGCGCCGTACTGATCACCGTCGATCTCGACGCCGAGCTGGCGATCCTGGCCGCCGACCCGAGCACCCGCGACCGCGTCAAGACCCTGTCCGTCGGCCGGTACGGCGCGACCCGCGGCGTCGAGCGGCTGCTCGGAGCGCTGGACGGGGTGCCGTCGACGTGGTTCGTGCCCGGCTTGCACGCGGGGCTGATCCGCGAGGTACGGCAGGCCGGCCACGAGATCGCCAACCACGGCCACGCGCACGAGGACTTCGACCCGCTCGACCTCACCGGGCAGCTCGACGCGATCAGGCGCGGCCAGGACGCGCTGGCCGAGGTGACCGGCTCGCTCCCGCGCGGCTTCCGCACGCCGATCGGCGAATGGAAGCCGGGGCTCGCGGGCGAGCTGCCCGCGCTCGGCATCGACTGGTCGTCCTCATGGCGGGGTGACGACCTGCCGTACTTCCACCCCGCCGGCCTGGTGGAGATCCCGCTCCACCACGAGCTGGAGGACCACCCCTACTTCATGTTCAACCTCGACCCGCCCTTCCCCACCGGCCAGTCGCGCATCGCTCCCTACGCCGCCGTGCTGGAGAACTGGACCCAGGAGTTCGACGCCTACCACCGCTTCGGCCTGTGCTACGTGCTGCGCCTGCAGCCCGAGGTGATCGGTACGCCCGGCCGCATCGGTCTGCTGCGCTCGCTGCTGTCGGTCATGCGCGAGCGGCCCGGCGTGTGGTTCGCGACCGGCAGCCAGGTGGCCGACCACTGGCGCGCCACCCGTACGGGCAACGAACCCGGCCACCCCGCCGACGTCTTCGCGGAGCTGACCTCGTGACACCACTCCTCCCGCTCGTTCTCCCGCTCACCGGCCTCGTCGCGGAGCTGCCCTCATGAAGCCACTCCTCTCGCTCGCCGACCTCGTCGCCAAGCCCCCGCCGCTGCCAACCGACGTGGTCGAGCGAGCCAAGCGGCACCTCCTCGACACGCTGGGCGCAGCCCTGGCCGGGGCCGCCACCCCCGCGACCGGCCTGGCCGGGCCCGGACCCGCACCCGTCTGGGGGACCGGGCTGACCGTGGCGCCGCGCGAGGCCGCACTGCTCAACGGCGTCGCGGCGCACGCGCTGGAGCTCGACGACACCGGCGGCTGCGATCATTCGGGGGCCGTGGTGGTGCCCGCCGCGCTGGCCTGCCTCAGCCTCGCCGACCGCCCGGTCAGCGGCGCCGAGCTGCTGGAGGCGGTCGTCCTGGGGTATGACGTGGCTCGCCGTACGCTGGAGGCGTGTGGCGGCTACGCCGCGCACAACCAGGCCGGCTGGCACTCGACGGGCACCTGCGGCACGTTCGGCGCGGCGGCGGCGAGCGCGCGGCTGCTGGGGTTGGACAGCGCGCGGGCCGCCCACGCGCTGGGGCTGGCGGCCAGTTTCTCCGGTGGCCTGTGGGCCTTCGTGCATGACGGCGCGGCGAGCAAGCGGCTGCACGCGGGCCGCGCCGCCGAAGGCGGCCTGACCGCCGCGCTGCTGGCCGCGTCCGGCACGAGCGGCCCCGGCCGGATCTTCGACGACGTATGGGGCGGCTTCCTGCGGACTTACGCGGGCGCCGACGCCGACCCCGGCGCGCTGACCCGCGACCTCGGCATGGCGTGGCGGATCTCGCGCTGCTCCATCAAGCCGTACGCGTCCTGCCGCAGCACCCACTCCGCCATCGACGCGATCGGCGGCCTGGACCTGCACGCCGGCGAGATCACCCGCATCAACGTGCGCCTGAGCCCGCTCGTGGCCGGCATGTGCGGCGGCCGCGACGTCACCACCCTCTCCCTGGCGCAGCTGAGCCTGCCGTACGGCATCGCCGCCAGAATCCTGTACGGCGATGCCGACCTGGCCGCCTACGCCCCCGAACGGCGAAGCGACCCTCGGGCCGCCGAGCTCATGAACCTCATCGACCTAGAGGTGGACCCGGAGATGGGCGGCATCGACGAGCCGGCCCTGACCGTCACCACGACCTCGGGCGCCGTCCGGCGGGCCAGGGTGACCGACCCGCTCGGTTCCCCCACCAATCCGCTGTCCGACGAGCGACTGCTCGCCAAGTTCCACGGCCTCGCACCGGGCCGGGAGCGCCTGGTGGATCAGGTCATGACCCTCGACACCCACCCGGACGCGCGGGATCTTCTCTCGCGCCTGTGATTACTTCCCCATACACGCGCCGATGTCCGTTTTACTTAGGCGGCCGCGTTCTGGCTCAGCCAGTCGCGGTAGCGGATTCGGCCGAGGCTGGCGCCGTCGGCGGGCACCAGCGTCCGCTCGCCCGGCTCGGTTCCGAAGTAGTGCGCGTGCGGGTCCGTGACCACCTCGCGCGGGTCGCCCCAGGCGGCCAGGGCGTCGCGGAAGAACTCATCCATTCGCGACTGCTCCGGCCCGGCGATCTCGACCCGGCCGTTCAGCGGCGAGCCCACCGCGACGCGGCCGATGGCCTCGGCGACGTCTTCGCCCGCCATGGGCTGGAACAGCACGGGCGCGATCCGCACCTGGTCGCCGTCTGTGGCCTCGTCGGCGATGCCGCGGACGAACTCGAAGAACTGAGTTGCGTGCACGATCGAGAAGGGGATCGACGACTTCTCGATCAGCTGCTCCTGAGCGATCTTCGCCCGGAAGTAGCCGTTCTCCGGCATCCGCTCCGTGCCCACGACTGACAGCGCGACGTGGTGGCCGACCCCGGCCGCCGCCTCCGCGGCGAGCAGGTTGCGGGTGGAGGTCTCGAAGAACTCCATCACCGCGGCCCGCTCGAACGACGGCGAGTTCGACACGTCGACCACCACGGACGCGTCGGTCAGCACCTCGTCCAGCCCTTCGCCGGTGAGCGTGTTGACGCCGGTGTTCGGCGAGGCCGCCACCGCCTCGTGACCGTGCTCTCTCAGCTTCGTCACGAGCTTCGAGCCGATCAGGCCGGTCCCGCCAATTACCACGATCTTCATGATGTGCCTTCCTGCCCGCCGGGGCACCCACGTGCCGACCGATCCGCCAGCTAAGACAGGGCAGCCTCTCGGCCTGTGACAGCCCTGGCGAATCCTTCCAAGAGCCCTCCTTCCCCCTGCTGTCTCTTCTTGTGCACGCCACCTGGCAAAAGACTCGAAGTCTGCTGTGCGTGGGGTGAGTCCTCAGGGTAGGTGGATCGGAGGGTACGGTCGGTGGAAACACCGTGGGCCATCCCGGTGCGAGGGGTTTCAGCGGGGGCGATGGGAGTGGCGGGTACCGAATCGGACGGTCCGCAGGATCTCGAGCAGGCCGCGATGGACTTCGCCGGCGTGCGGCCTCGCCTGTTCGGGATCGCGTACCGGATGCTGGGGAGCGCCAGCGAAGCCGAGGATCTGGTGCAGGAGGCCTGGCTGCGCTGGCAGAACTATGACCGCGCCACGGTGGAGAATCCGGCCGCGTTCCTGGCGACGACGATCACGCGGCTGTCCCTCAACGTCGCTCAGTCCGCGCGCGCCCGCCGTGAGACCTACGTCGGCCCGTGGCTGCCCGAACCCGTCGACACCGGCGCGGATCCACACCTCGGCGCGGAGCGCGGTGAGGCGCTGGAGTTCGCGGTGCTGCTGCTCCTGGAGCGGCTCACGCCCACCGAACGGGCGGCGTACGTGCTGCGGGAGGCCTTCGACTATCCGTATCGGCAGATCGCCGACATCATCCAGCTCAACGAGCCGGCCGTACGGCAACTGGTCAGCAGGGCGCGCAAGCATGTGCTCGTCGAGCGACGTACGCCCGTGGCCAAGGCCGAACAACGCAGGCTGCTGACGGCCTTCGTCGCCGCCGCCCGCGTCGGCGACCTGGCGGCGCTGGAAGAGCTTTTCGCGCTGGACGTGACCAGCTACTCCGACGGCGGCGGCGCCGTGCGCGCCTCCCGCTTTCCCGTGGTGGGGGCGTCTCGGGTGGCGAAGTACCTCAGGGCGTTCGCGAGTCACTTCTGGGCCGGGGTCGACGTGGCGTACGCGAGTACGAACGGGCAGAGCGCCGCGCTGCTGAGCCGCGACGGAGAGGTGTTCGCGGTTCTCACGGTCAACGCCTCGGAGCAGGGCATCGACCAGGTTCTGTGGATGATGAACCCGGCCAAGATCACCGCTGTGTCCGCCGCGCCGTAAGCCACGGGGACCGGTTCGCCCAGGCGGCGAACCGGTCGGCCGCTCAAGGACGTTTCGGTCAGGGGATGATCACGTGGAAGCCGGTGTCGCGGGCGCCGGCGGCGCTACCGGTGCCGACGAAGATGTCGCGGTAGTCCCCGCAGACGATGGTGCCGTCGGGACGGACGAAGATGCTGGAGTCCCAGGGCGAGCCCGTCCACTGGGTGGTGGCGACCGGGACGGTGTTGGCGGCGTTGATGTCGGCGTCGAGCCGGATGCAGTACTGGCCGACGGCGATCCTGCGGACCTGGGTGACGCCCTTGGAGCGGACGACGGAGCCGTTGGCGTTGACGATGGCAGCGGCGCGGACCCCCGGGCCGGAGGCGCCGCCGAGATCGGCCAGCGCCGGGACGGCGAAGGCGCCCAGCGCGCCGACGCAGGAGGTCACGGTCACGGCAACGGCCATAGCGGTCTTCTTGATGCGCTGCATGCTGGTTCTCTTTTCGAGCAAGGAACTGACTGAACGGGCACAAGGCCTCTCATCGGGCCGGACGATGATCTTCCGGTCCAGAGCCAACACTCACTGTAGTTTTCCGACACGGAGAGTGATGTGGCGACACGGTAAAGATGATCTCCTGGCCGACAATGAGGATGTGGCCCCTTCACCGCCGCTGGTCCAGCGCCGCCGGGCGGCATGACGGACCTGCTCAGCCGGGCGCGAGCGCTCCGCGTTGCGCCGGGCTCAGGCGGTCCGATCTGGTGGTGAAGGCGTACGTGCCGGGCTCGGTGCGCAGCAGCGCGAGCGGGTCGGCGACGGACGGGTGCTCTTCGATCGCGGCCAGGGCGTCGGTGACCCGCTCCATGGGCAGTCCCAACGCCCTGACCAGTTCGTCCGCGGTGAGCGGCCGAGCGGCGTACACCAGCGCGGCGAGCACCGTCAGCGCGTCGCGCATGACGGTGTCGGTCAGGCCGCTGCCGCTCATCTCGCCACTGAGCCAGTCGAAGAACCGCCCCATCTGGCCCAGCCGGACCCCGGCGGGCGAGTCGGCGCCGAAGAGGGTGACTCCGCGCTGCGCGGTCCGCGCGATTTCGGCGTGCGCGCCGGTGTCGGTCCGCCACGCCCGGAGCCAGGTGTCGTCGTCGATCACGTAGCGCTCGCGGCGCCCGCCGGGATCCGGTTCGCGCCCGACCAGGTCCATGGCCTCCAGGAAACCGATGGCCTTGGACACCGACGCCGGGCTCACCTGGAGCAGGCGTACGAGCTCGGCGGCCGTCAGGCTCCCGCTGTCGGAGGTGAGCAGGCAGACGAACACCCGGGCGGCCATCCGCGGCACACCGGTCGCGGCCAGCAAGGCCGCGAACTGGTCCACGAACCCGCGCGCCGCCTCGGTCGGCAGCCCCTCGGGCGGCTCCGCCGCCTGGGCCGGCCTGGCCCGGCGGGCGCGTCGTGCGGCGACCTGCTGGGCGCGATCCGGCAGGTAGTCGCCGGACGTGCCGTTGCGCGCCACCTCGCGGCTGATCGTGGAGGTCGGCCTGCCGAGCCGCCTGGCGATCTCGGCGTAACCCAGCCCTTCGGACAGCCAGGTCGCGATCCGCCGGCGGTCCTGATGGGTCAGCCTGCCTCCGGGCATCGGCGCCTCTCCTGTCGTGAACGGTCCGCAGGTGTCCAGTGTGCGTTCATCGACAGGACATTGCAACGACGAGCTGGGTCGATATTGCATTTCCCCACAAGGCTGTTGCAACGATTCTCGAATGAATCGGCAGCTCAGCCACGCTTTGGCCTTTATATATCGTTGCTACAAAATCAAATGCAACGTAGCCTTTGCTCATTCGGAAACATTCGAGGAGAGGACACGAGGATGCATGTGATGGCGGTTTCCACGATCTCTGACGCGGACAGGTTCTGGAGCTCACTGAAGAAGGCGCACGGCAAACTGCCCAAAGGCGCGAAGTGGACCCTGGCGGTGTCGAGCACCGACGGGACCAAGGCGGTGAACGTCATCGTGCACGACTCGGTCGACGGCGTTAAGGGCTTCTTCGAGGAGTACGCCGGCCCCTTCGCCACCACCGACTACTTCGAGGCCGACGCCGCCAACGCGGTCGGCCTCCCGAAGTAGCCCCCCATGACGAAAGCGCTGGACATAACGCGGATCAAGGCTCGTACGGCCGAGCTCCTCGCCGAGTACCAGGTCCCGAGCGCCGCGATCGGCATCCTCCAGGACGGGGAGATCACCGACTTCGCCCTGGGCGTCAAGGAGGTGTCAACGCGGGAACCCGCGACGACCGACACCATTTACCAGTGCGGCTCCCTCTCCAAGACATGGACCGCCCTCGCCTTCATGCAGCTCGTCGATGAGGGAAAGGTCGGCCTGGACGAGCCGGTGCGGACGTACCTTCGCGATTTCCGCGTCGCCGACCCGGAGGTGAGCGCCGAAGTCACGCCCCGCCATCTCCTGAACCACACGAACGGCATCGAGGAGAACTACGGCGACCCCGGCGAAGACGACGACGTATATGAGCGCATGGTCGCGAACATCGCCGACGCGCCCCAGGTTCATCCCCTCGGATATACCCATGGCTACAGTGCCGCCCTGGGTTACGCGATCCTCGCCCGCATCATGGAAGTGATCGACGGGAAAACGTGGGACGCCATCATGCGGGATCGTCTCTTCGACCCCCTGGGATTGACCTCCACGACCAGCCGGCACGAGCACGTGGACTCGAGCCGGGCCGCGACGGGCCACATAATCCGGTCCGTTGACGAGGGACCCATCGTTTCACCAGTAGATCGTCTGCCGCGTTCCTTCGGACCCGGCGGCAACGTGAACTCGACGGCTCGGGAAGTGCTCACGATGGCGCACGTCTTCCTCAACGACGGAAAGGCGCCGAACGGCACCCGCATCGCCGCACCCGAGATCATCCGCGAGATGATGGAATCTCGCGTCCCCATTCCCGACCCGTACATGTACGGCCCGGAGTGGGCCCTCGGGCTCATCGTGTGCGACTGGCACGGCGAGACCGTCTACGCCAGCGACGGCAGCACCGTCGGCCAGAACGCCCGGCTGCGGATTCTCCCGGACTCGAATCTCGCCGTCTTGATGCTGGCGAACGCGGGACCGCGAGACGGCTTCTACAAGAAGGTGTTCAACGTCATCCTGGCCGAGCTCGGCGCGGTCACGATCCCGGACCTGCCGAAACCCGATCCCTCCCTGAACCTCGACCTGTCCAGGTACGAGGGCACGTACGGGCGGCTCGGCACCTACTACGAGGTGGCGGCCGAAGACGGAAAGCTCTCGCTCACCTTCGCCCTCAACCCCATGCACGCGAGCTTCCTCGGCAAACCAGAACGCATCACCTACGAGCTGCTCCCGGTAAGTGACACGCACTTCTTGATGCCTTCCACCGATCCCCTCGAAGACACCCAGACAGTCGCGATCTACGACTTCAAGAAGGGAGCCGCCCAGTATCTCCACACCAATTGCCGGGTGAATCCACGAGCCCGGCAATAGCGACGTCACATCTGCGCGCCCGCTTGGTCGAGGCGGATGAAGGTGGCGCCCGCGGCGGCGGCGCGCGCGCCGAGAACGTGCCCGTCGCACATCCGCGTCTCCGTCCCGGCCCGGTCGATCACCTTCCACATCACCGGCTCCCGACACGGCTGGCCGAGCAGGTCGCCCGTCCAGGCCCGACGGCACACCCGGCACGTGGAGACACCGCCGCTGGCGGACAGGGTGTTGCCGTGCTCGGGGCAGACTCCCCACGGCAGGCCGCACGGCTGGTCCTGGAGCCGGGCCAGGTCCGCGGCCGCCTGCTGGAGATCCTCGGCGCCCCGGGCCAGCCAGTCCGCGGCCTGCCACGCCCCAGCGAGGTGCTCGCGTTCGGGCGATCCGTTCAAGGCGGTGCCGCAGAGCGCGCGCACCTCCGCGGTGAGCGCCTCGGCGCGACTCGCGAGGGCGCGCAGCTGCGCCGGAGTGACGGTCATGAAGGCTCCCATCTCCGCCAGGACCGACGCGGTCGGCCGTGAAGTGGCTGCTGATCTGGACTCTACGTCGCGCCGGTCGCGGACGGGTGAGTCGCTCTCTGTCGGGTCAGTCGGCCCCGGACGGGGTCGGTCGATCTCGGACGGGTCGGTCGATCTCGGACGGGTCGGTCGGTCGCGGACGGGGTCGGTCGGTCGCGGACGGGTCACTCGCTCTCGGGCGGGGTCAGGAAGTCTTGGAGTTCGCGGTGCCGGAACTGGTAGGTGGCGCCGCTGACGCGCAGCAGCCGTGCCTCGCAGGCCCAGTCGAGAAAGGTCCACAGCCGCAACGGAAGCACCCCGCGCGCGGCCGCCATGATCAACCCGATCATGGTGCGGGACCAGGCGACCGCGCCGAAGGCGAGGCCGAAGGTCACCCCACCGATGAGCGCGCAGGCCAGCGACTGGACGACGCCCTGGTTCATGACGAACACCAGGAACGCCGCGACGCCACCGGTGAGACCGAAGGCCACTCCGATCATCGGGTTGCGGTGGAGGGCCTCTCGCGGGTGGGCCAGCTCCGCGTCCTCGCTCCAGCCGCCCGTGGTGATCTTGAAGAGGACTCCGAGCGCGAAGGCCAGAACGAAGGCACCGATGATCTCCGCGCTCAGTGCCACCGGGCCGGCGCCGGCCAGGCGCAGCGGCGGCAGGCCGGTCAGAGCGCCGCACAGTCCGAAGCCCAGCAGAGTGACCGGCTCAGCGCGGACCGCCTCGGATATGGTCATGCGCTCGCCCTGCCGTGCGGCGGCGGTCAATCCGATGACCGCGCCGAACACCGCGCCCCCGGCCGCCCCCGCGGCGATGGCGAAGCCGGGACCGAAGACCCTGCCTTCGGTCAGCACGAGCCCGGTCAGGCCGCAGAGCGCGCCGACCGGGCCGCCCGCCAGGGCGCCGAACAGACCGCCGATGACGCGTCGCCGACGCGGGACGTTGGCCCGCCCACCGGCGGCGGTCGGCCACTGCGACATCGACAGGCCGGTGGCGATGACCACCCAGCCCGCCATGAGCGACAGAGTGAGCCCCTCTCCGAGCCAGTCGCGCGGGTCGCCGGAACGCTCGACCGCCGACCCCGCCCAGAACGCCAGCATGGCGACGACGGCGAAGATCAAACAGCACAAGCAGTGCACCGCCCGTACCCGACGCTGGCCACCGATCGGCCACAGCAGGTGCGGAACGATGTCGATCGGCGTCAGACCGGGTGGCGGCCGATCCGTCTCGGTGGTGCGGGCGGCCTGCCACCGCAGGTGGGCGGCCAGGTTCTCCAGCCAGGACCGCACCTGTTCAGGACGGTACGGAGTGCCGTGGGCGGCGCGTGGGGCCAGCGCGGTCGCCGCCGGGACGTACGCGCCGAGCAGCCTGCGGGCGATCCGCGCCGCCGCCGCCCGGGAGTCCGGGTCCTGGTCGACGCGGAGCAGGTCGTCCGGGTCGGCGCCGGACTCCACCGCGGTCACAGTCAGCAACAGGCGCCACGGCGTGGCCAGGGCGGCGTGCACGGCCGTCCCGGCTGGTCCGGACAGCGCGGCGTGCAGTCCGTCGCGGTGGATGTCACAGGGATGGCCGTCCGGCCAGCGGGTGCGCAGGTACGCGTTGATCTGCTCGATGGTCAGGTCGTACAGATGGATCCGGGCGGCGTTGTCGAGCCCGGCGCGGACCAGGGTCAGCTCGGTGTGGCGGGTGGCTCGGCAGGTCACGACGACCGCCCCCGGTCGCCGGCCGGAAAGGTCGCTGTAGCGGTTGAGCTCGGTCAGCAGGCCGATCGCCCGGCGGGGCGGCCCCATGGACGGCTCGGGGTCCAGCTCGTCGAGCCCGTCCAGCACCGGCAGCACCTGGCGGTCCCGTACCAGCCGTTCCGCGTCCTTGGCCGCGAGACCGAAGTCCCGTACCAGCTGTTCGGCCAGCCATGGTTCGAACGGACTGCCCATGGTCCATCGGGCGGCGTCCAGGCGTACCGGGACCATCTGTGGGTGACCGGGCTGTTCGCCGCCGGTCAGGAAGGGCTCCAGCAGCTGAAGAACCAGCTCTATGGCGAGCACCGTCTTGCCCGCTCCCGATTCGCCCACGATCAGCAGGCGCCGCGGGTGCAGGCCGCTGAAGAAGCGGCCGATCGACTGCGGGCCGTCCTTCATCTCGTCGCCGCCGTCCTCCAGGCGGATCGGGTCCTCGTACGGTCCGAAGGAGACCGGCGCGATGGTGTAGCCGCCGAGCAGCCCCTTTCGTGCCCTGTCCTCCTCCCGCGCCACTCGCCGCGCCAGAAGCTCGGCGGCGGGGTCGCGCCCGGGGCGACCGGTGGTCTGCGCTTCGGTCGCGGCGATCCCGACCACGCCGCCCATCGCGACCGCCGCGACCGCCTCCGCCGCCATCGCCTCCGCCGCGACCGCCGCGGACACCTCCGCCGCCCTCGCCTCCGAGGCGGACGGTGTGCGAGGGACCGGCCCGGCCAAGGCGGTCCTGGCCACCCGCCAGCGTTCGAGCTCGCCGGGGATCAGCTCGGCCGGATAGTCGCGGTAACGGAAGCAGGCGGTGACGAACGCCTTGACGAAGTCCCACCGCGGCAGCCGGTCGGTCTGTCGGAGAACATACGAGGTCGTGCTTTTCGGCAACGCGTCGATCGTGGCTCCGTCTGAGGTCACCGTCTGGCCGCCGAGAGACCGCAGCCTGCTCAATGACGGCTCGCCCGCCCACCTTTTGAGCCGGACCAGCGACCGTACGAAGTCCGCCTCGCTGCCGGCCTCGGTGGGATCGGGTGGACGGGGGTGGTCGGTGGCCATCAGTGCTTCGTCCTCACCAGCGACCACTCGAACCTCGTCCTGCCGCGCCGGGGCCATCGGCCGTCCAGGTAGGTGCCCGCCAGCGTCTGGACATGACGTGACTCCATCAGAAAGTCGCGCGCCTCATCGGAGTCCACCAGCTCCCGGCCGACCGCGATGGGCACGAACCCGTGCCGGGGGATGTAGACCCATCGGCCGCGGTCCCAGTCATAGGGATCGAACCAGTGGTGGCGGACCGTGCCCGACATCCGTACCTCCAGCCCGGCCCGGGTCAGCACGAACGAGCCCTGCGAGCGCAGCAGGCTCATGCGGCTGACGTAGAAGAGCTCCGTGCCGATGAAGGCGTTGATCCGGGCGTCCCAGTAATCGTGCAGCCAGGACGAGGCGCCGTCGCGCAACCCTTTCGCCTCTCGTACGAGCTGCCGCTCGAACCGGCCCTGGTTCTTCTGCTCGGCCTTCTTGATCACCTTGAACGAGCGCAGCCAGCGCAGTGACATCGTCCTGGAGGCACCGGCGCCGTCCATGAAGTGCTCCAGGAAGTCGGACGCCATCGGGTGGATCTCCCGGCCTTCCGCGACGATCGAGCGGAACAGCGCGGCCAGTTCCGGGACGGGCCTGCCCGTCCGTCGCCGGAAACCTCGCAGGAACATGCTCGCTCTCTCTCCATCGTGGATTCCGGTGGTGGACTCCAGTGAGATTCCCTGGGTCATGGACACGTCTGCCGGTACGCCTCCCCCCGCACGTAGCTCTCCCATTCGTCGCGGGTGAGGGTGCGGCCCGCGTTGGCGCACGCCGCGGCCACCGGGTCGGCGGGCAGGCGGACGTTCCACAGCCGCGCGGTCCCGTCACCGGCCACCGTGGCGACGGCCGTTCCGTCCCGGCTGTAGGCGATCGCGGTCACGCCGCGGGTGTGGCCGACCAACGGGGTGCTGAGCTGCCGGTGGCTGCGCACGTCCCACAGCCGCACCGCGTGGCCGGAGCCGGTGGCCAGGACCTGTCCGTCCGGGCTGAAGGCGAAGGTGTTGATCGCGCCGTCCTCGGCGATCAGGGCGATGCCGAGCGGGCGGCGACGCGCCACGTCCCAGAACCGGACGCTGGAGTCGGCGGCCGTGAGTGCCAGCGTCTTCCCGTCGGGGCTGAACGCCAGGTCGTTGACGAACCCGTCGTTGGCCGCGGGCGGCGAGCCCTCGATCTGGCGGCGGGCGGCCACGTCGAACAGCCGCACCTGGTGGTCATAGCCCGTGCTCGCCAGTGTCGAGCCGTCTGGACTGATCGCCATCGCCGTGAGGAGGTCGGTGTGCCCGGGGACGCTGATGCGCGGCCCGGTCTCCCGGCGGCTCGCGACGTCCCAGAACGCGATGGCCTCGTCCTGCTCGACGGCGACGAACCTGCCGTCGGGGCTGAGCGTGGCCATGCCCTTGAGCGTCGTCTCATGGGCGATCTCGCGGCGGCTCGCGACGTCCCAGAGCCGCAGGCCGTCCGAGCTGGAGGTCAGGAGCGTCCGCCCGTCGGGGGTGAATTCGACCATGGACACGGAACGGCGCGCGCCCTGGGGACGCAGCGGCGAGCCGAGGCGATGCTGGGTGGCCACGTCCCACAGCTGGATCGCGGGGTCCATCTGGTCGGCCACGCCGGTGGCCAGGATCCCACCGTCCTGGCTCAGCGCGACGGCGGCCTGTGCGGGCATCGAGGTCCCGACCTGCAGGTGGATCTGGGGGTCGGCCAGCCTTGTCACGCCGTCGTCGCCGGCGGCGGCGAGCAGCTTCCCGTCCGGGCTGAACGCCACGCGCTCGACACCGCTGATGTTGTCGGCGAGCGCGGTCAGCTGTTGCCGGCCGGCCGTGTCCCACAGGACGGTGTGACCGCTGGTTCCGGCGGTGGCGAGCCGGGTGCCGTCCGGGCTGAAAGCGATCGCGTTGAAACCGGCACGGCGGTCCACGAGCACACCCGTCTGCTTCCGTGTGGCCACGCTCCACAGCCGGGCGGTGTGGTCCCAGCTCACGGTCGCGAGGGTGACACCGTCCGGGCTGAAGGCGACACCGGTGACGTCCTGGGCGTGCCTGGCGAGCGGGGCGCCGAGCCGGCGGGACGTGGCGGTGTCCCAGAGCTGGGCGGCCTTCTTGCTCGCGGCGGCCAGGGTCTTTCCGTCCGGGCTGAACGCCACCGCGTTGATGATGGACGAGAGCTGCCGTCCGTAGTCGGGGTGGCCCATGGGAGTGCCGTGCAGACGGTGTGTGGTCGTGTCCCACTGCCGGACCATGCCTCTGTAGTCTCCGGTCACGAGGGTCTTCCCGTCCGGGTTGTACGCCAGCGCTGACACGACCGCATCCTGCTCCAGCGGGGCGCCCAGGTCGCGATGGGTGGCCACGTCGTAGAACCGGACGGTGCCGAGACACGCCGTGGCCAGCGTACGGCCATCGGAACTCAGGGCCAGCTTGACCTCTGAGCACTCGTACTTCGGACGGGTGATCGGGGCGCCGAGCTGCCGCCGCGTCGCGATGTCCCAGAACCGCGCGGTGCCGTCGTCGCTTCCTGTCACGACGAACGAACCGTCGGGGCTGAACGCCAGGTCCGTGACGCCTCTCGTGTGCCCGGTGAGAGTCCCCCGGCCGGTACGCGTCGCCGCGACCAGCACCCGGTTGCGGGCCTCGTCGGTATCGGCGATCCGCCACGCCGCCACGGCCAGCAGCGAGGACAGGGGGACGTCGCCGGTGATCTCGCTCTGCGCCGCTATCTGGCGGGAGAGCGCGACGCCGCGTTGCCGATCGGCCTCGTTCGCGGCGTTGACGGCGGCGCCGGCCGCGAGGAGAGCGAGGACCGACAGAGCCGCGAGACCGGCCATGACCAGCCTCCGGCGTCGGCCGGTCCGTCGTGCCGCCCCCGTCGATGCCGCGACGAAGCTCTCGGCGGTCGGGCCGGGTGGCGGAAAGCTGTCCGGGTCGCGGTCCCAGCGGTGCCGGCTGTCCTGAACCGCCAGCAGCCGGGCGCCCCGGTAGAGGAAGGCGGGGTCGCGGTGGTGCTCGGCCCATTGGGCGGCGTCGTCGATGAGGCTGCCGTACACCGTCTGTGCGGTGAAGTCGGGTTCGAGCCATCGGCACAGGGTCGGCCAGGCGATCAGCAGCGCGTCATGGGCGATCTCGACGGCGTCCTCGTGCAGCGTGAGCAGGCGCTGGTCGGCGAACGCGGACAGCAGCGCCGCCACCTGGCCGCGCCGATCCGCCGATAGCGCCGACGCGGCGGCGTGGATCTCGGTCAGCGTCGCCCTGCGCCGGGCCACCCGGCCGCCCGCGGTGATCAATGTCATGCGCCGGAAGACTCTGAGCGCGGTCTTGCGGTCCTCCGCCGACAGCCGGTCGAGGATCTCGTCGGCCGTACGCCGCACGGAGTCGCGGACCCGGCCGGACTCCTCGTACCCCCGGACGGTCAGCCGGCCGTGCTCACGTCTCTCCCAGGTGTTGCGCAGAGCCTGCGAAAGCAGGGGCAGGGCACCGGCCTCGTAGCCATCCCCGGCGGCCTGGTCGAGGCGTAACTCGCCCAGGATGATCTCCACCAGACCGGGCTCGATCTCCAGGCCCACCGCGGCCGCGGGGCCGGTGATGGCCAGCCGGAGGTCCGACTCCGACATCGGCTCGACGATGACCTGGCCGTCCTGGATGGCCTCGGCCAACTGCGGATAGGCCGCACAGCGGTCCCAGTAGTCCGCGCGTACCCCGACGATCACTCCGGCGCCCCGCGGGCCTTCTGCCAGGGCGTGCAGCGCCCCGACGAACGCCTGGCGCTCCTGCTCGTCGCTCACCAGAGTGAACAGTTCCTCGAACTGATCGACCACCAGGATGAGACGGCCGTCCGGCGGAAGAACCCCGGGCGCCATCCCGCCCGGATCGTCGCGCAGCCGCTCGTACACCGTTTCGACGTACTCGCCGAACGCCTTCGCCCACTCTTCGGCGAGTGCCCGCAGCGGCGTCGAGGTCGGCGTGATGAGCAGGCGCGGCCAATGCCGCGAGCCGGCGACCGGCAGCATCTCCTGAGCCAGTGCCGGCAGCAGCCCCGCCCGCAACAGCGACGACTTGCCCACACCCGAGGCACCCGAGACCAGCAGGACGGTCCCGTGCCCGGCCAGGCGCGCGCCCAGGCGGTCGACGAGGCTGTGGGTCGCCCGGGCGCGGCCGAAGAAGAACTCGGTCTTCTCCCTCTCGAACGGCACAAGTCCTTGGTAGGGGCACACCTCGCCCCCGTCGTCGGACGGCGACAGCACCTGGGCTTGGCGGTTGCCGCCCTCGTCCCCGTCACTCATGGCCTTCATTCTGGCTAATTGCGGCGAGGCTCATCAATTGCCGTGAAACCGCGAAGGCATCGGTCGCGCCGAGTCCGAGAGATAACCGCAGGTCGCGATCGTCTCGTCCGTCTCAAGGTCGTCTGATTCCGTTCGCTTTCGTCCAACGGTGGCGTGAACAGCGGGAAAGCGCTTTCGATGTACGTGGGGATCTCGCCGGCCAGGGGCGGCGATAAAAAACGGGGCGGCTCCCTGGATAGGAGCACAAATCAATGAACGGTGACCGCGTTCGGTTGACCACTTCCCTACCGACGGAAGTCATACGGTGTCCCGAGGCCGCGTTGTCTTTGGGTGCGCTGCTGCGCGGATGGCGGGGGCGTGCGCTGCTGACTCAGGAGCAACTGGCCCAACGCACCGGCCTCAACGTTCGGACCGTCCGCCGGCTGGAGCACGACGTGCTGCAGCGGCCTCGCATCACGTCGATCCTGCTGCTGGCGGAGGCGTTGGAGCTGGACGGCGAGGAGCGCGCGATACTGGCCGCCGTCGCTCGCGGTCCGGCGGCTTCCCTTGAACGCGTTGATCCGGAAGAGACCGGTCCAGCGCCGACAGCGGTGATCGTTCCCCGACAGCTACCGGCAGATGTGGCGGCGTTTGTTGGCCGAAAGCGTGAACTGACGGCTTTGTCGGATTACCAGAATGCGAACACGGCGACGGTCGTCGCCATTGACGGTATGGCCGGAGTCGGAAAGACGGCGCTGGCCGTTCATGCCGCCCACCTGCTCAGCTCTCGGTTTCCCGATGGCCAGCTGTTCGTGAACCTGCACGGCCATACCCGGGAAATCACACCCGTCGATCCGCGTGACGTGCTCGCCCGCATGCTCCGCGCACTCGGCGTCCCTGATGAGCGTGTTCCCGGGCATATCAATGACCGCGCGGCGCTGTATCGCAGTGTCGTGGCCGACCGCGAAGTCCTGATCGTGCTGGACAATGCCGCCGACGAGGACCAGGTCCGCCCGCTGCTGCCCGCCGGACCGGGCTGCCTGCTGATCGTCACCAGCCGCCGCCGGCTGATCGGCCTGGACGGCACACGAACCTTGTCGCTGGACGTCCTGCCGGTGGAGGAGGCCGTCGCCCTGTTCACCCGTACGGCCGGGCGGGAGCAGGTCGTGGACGCGCCGGCGGGTGTGCTGACGGAGACCGTGGAGCGGTGTGGACAGCTCCCGCTCGCCATCCGCATCGCCGCCGTCCGGCTTCAGGCGCATCCGACCTGGGGCGTGCGGCATCTGCTCGACCGGTTGAACGATGATCGGCTGTCCGAGCTGACCACCGGGCGGCACAGCGTCACCGCCGCCCTGGATCTGTCCTATCAGCGGCTCTCCGAGGACCAGCGACGCGTGTACCGGCTGCTGGGGTCGCAGGCCGGCACCGAGTTCGGCGTCGACGAGGCCGCGGCCGTGCAGCACACGACAGTGGTGCGGGCGAGGCGGCAGCTCGACCAGTTGCTGGACGTCCACCTCCTGCAAGAGCCCGCACCCTGCCGGTACCGCTTCCATGATCTGGTGCGCGACCACGTCTCGGCCCTGCTTCACCGAACGCGGTGCGAGGCCGCGCGGGCGAATTCCGCTTGACGATTACTCGACGGCACCGGAGCGGGTGAGGAGGTCCGTGTACCAGGTGTCGTACGGGTGGTTGGACGCCGGATAGTTGGCCAGCGGGTCGGTGGCGTCCTCTTTGGAGTCGAAGTCCCAGCCGCGCACGAGCCGTCCCGCCTGCCGTGCCGCGGTGATGAACGAGGACTCGCCGGCGGACGCCGCGTAGAACAGCGCCCCCTGCTGGAGCTCCGCGCTGTCGCCCTTCTGGAACTCGTCGAAGGCGGTCTGCTGGTAGCGGATGCGCTCGCCGGCGACCCTGTCGGTGTCCAAGCGCAGGGTCTGCGCCGGGGTCGGGCCGTCGGCGCCGGTCCACACGTGCACGCGCGACGAGCCGCTGGTCGAGGTGGTCGCGTCGTAGCGGGCGTCGGAGGTCTTGGCGTTGCCGCTCCAGGAGACCGTCGCCGCGGAGGCGTTGAGCACGCCGTCCCAGTCCCAGTTCTGGCTGTTGCTCTGGCTGCGATGGATCTCGCGTAGCTGGGTGCCCGCCGCGTCGGTGAACCTGACCGTCGGCAGGACGCCGTTGTCGTACTGGTGGCTGGCCGACCAGGTGATCTCGCCGTCGGCGCCGAGGCGGCCGACGCGGTACCACAGGGTGGTCGCGGTCTGGGACTGGTGGACCTCGACCAGGTCGCCGTTGTCGTTCAGCGCGACGGACGGTGTGACGCCGCTGTCGTACCTGCCGTGGCGTAGCCAGGTCACGCGACCGTCGGCGCCGTACGTGCCGCTCCAGTACCAGAGCGCGCCCGCGCCCGAGTCGTGCACCTCGACGACCTGGCCGCGGCCGTTGATCGCGACGGCCGGGTGGTAGCCGACGTCGCGCTTGTACTGGGCGCGGGTCGTACCGTCGCCGGAGATCACGGGGAGCACCCGGCCGCGCAGCGCGTCCACCGACGGCGGGCTCGCCGGGTAGTCCTTGGCCCAGAACAGCCGCGAGCCGAAGACGGAGGTGAGCTCCTGGTTGAGCGCGGCCAGGTTGCCGGCGGCGTAGGAGGTGTTGTCGGTCAGGTCGTCTTTGATGTCGAGCGCGACGACGATCGGTGCGGCGGTGGGGTGCTGCGCGGACCAGGTGTTGATCACGCCGAGCCAGTCGCGCAGGAGGTTCGAGGCGGGGTTTCCGATGTGGTCGACCTGGTTGCCGGGAGAGTCGTGGCCGATGGCGTAGTCGTGCGAGGTGGCGTAACCGTTGTCGTGGATGTCGAGTTCGAGGAAGCGAATGCCGTGGTCGAGTTGGTAGGCGATCGAGTTCTTGGCGCCGCTGACGTTGCCCGAGTAGCTGTTGTGCGTGGCGCGGAAGATCGCCGAGGGTAACGGCACATCCGCTGCCGCCTGGGCGTTTCCGCTGATCAGCAATGCGGAAGTGGCGACGGCGAGCGCGGAGAGAACGGCTTTTGAAGGGGCCATTCCCCGATCTTCACACCGCTGGTGATCCCCGACAATACGATCACGGATTCCCGTCGCGGACCCCCGCTGGTGTCCCCTGCGGCCAGTCCCCCGCCCTTAATCCGATATATCCGCTCTTGTCGGGGTAGCTGGACGACTGTCGCAGGAAAGGACGGGAGTCGCGTATGAGCACATTGGTGGGAAACTGGAAGATGGCGATCACCGACGGGTGCGTCCAGGGCGACCGGCTCTGCCTGTTCAACGTCAGCCCCAAGAACGCCCACGTCGAGCTCACGTTCTGCGCGACGGGCGAGGAACCGCTCGGCCCGTACCGCGCGACGGTGCCCGCGCAGCGCACCAGCGACCTGTGCCTGGATGACCTGGCGGTTTCCGATGCCCTGTCCCCCAGCACCCCCTACTCGGTGGTGGTCGTCTCGGACATGCCGGTGATCGTGCAACTCACGCATGCGCACCCCGACGTACGCCGATCGGCAGCCTGACACTCCCCACTCGATGATCGACGACCGCCGGGCGGTTCAGCGCGTGACGTCCCCGGTGCCGGCGAAGATCTGCCGGTAGTGTTCGGCCGCCTGGGTCATGTCGGTGCTGAGGACTTGGAAGAACCGACTCGCCGTCAGAAGCCGGGAGCCCGCCGGGGTCTCGGCGCCGAGAACGCCGACACCCTCCTCGACGGTGTCGGCCCACAGCGTCATCGACCGGATGCCCACCAACCAGGCCCGATACCAGACATCGACATCGATGCTGTACCGATCACGCCGGTTGTCACGCTCGCGTTTGACCAGCCCCACTTCCTCAAGCCAGCCGATGCCCTTGGAGATCGACGCGGGGCTGACCCGGAGCCGCTCGACCAGGTCGACGACGGTCATGTCGCCGCTGTCGCTGGTGAACAGGCAGACCATCACCTTGGCCGCCATCGGCGGGATCCCTGACATCACCCCGGCGAGTTTCCGCTCGAACTCCTGTACGGCCTGGGAGTCACGCCCGCTGGTGGCCGCGGTGGCCGGCGTACTCAGCGGCGAGTGCGGCCGGCGGTGGGCCCGCCGCCCGGTCGCCTGCTGGGCCCGAGCCGCACGGTAGCCGTGCGGGCCTCCGTTGCGGGCGATCTCGCGGCCGATGGTCGATCTCGGTCGTCCCAGGCGACGGCCGATCTCCGCGTAGGTGAGTCCTTCCACCAGCCCTTCAGCGATCTTGCGACGGTCCTCGTACGTGAGATGGCCTCCTGGCATGCGCCCTCCCGGCACTTCCTTGTCGATGGGCGGCGGACCGCACGCACAAGTATGCGTCCAGGCCAGATTGAATGCGACACACAGCACAGGGTTGTTGCATTTGCCAGCACCGTCGTTTCGCCAATTGTGCCCTTCTGGACTGCGACAACGACATTCGCAACTTGCCGAATCCGTAAACGCATCCGTAGCTTTCCTCATATGTGAACGATGAACATTCGCATGGAGGGAACCGACATGGCTGCCAAGATATGCCTCGTAACCGGCGCCTCATCCGGCATCGGCCACGCCACCGCACTCGAACTGCTGCGCGGCGGCCACATCGTCTACGGCGCGGCGCGCCGGGTGCACCAGATGGAGGCGATCCGCGAAGCGGGCGGTCACGCCCTGCAGATGGACGTGACCAAGGAAGAAGACCTCCAGCGGGTTGTCCGCACTGTCCTTGAGGCACACGAGCGGATCGACGTCCTGGTCAACAACGCGGGAGCCGTCGTCCACGGCGCGGTCGAGGACACGCCGATGGCGATGGCGCGAGACGAGTTCGAGGTCAACCTGTTCGCGCCGGCCCGGCTGACCCAGCTCGTCCTGCCGCACATGCGGGCGCGGGGCTCGGGCACGATCGTCAACGTCTCCTCGGTCGGCGGCGAGATCGCCCTGCCGCTCGGCGCCTGGTACTACGCCTCCAAGCACGCCCTGGAGGCCTTCTCCGACACCCTGCGCATGGAGGTCGGACAGTTCGGCATCGACGTCGTCGTCGTCCAGCCGGGCGTCATCAAGACCGACTTCGAGGCCGGGACCGCGCGGCAACTGCGGGAGATCTCCGGGAACGGCGCCTACCGGCAGATGGCCGAGGCCATGGCACAGGCGGCCGAGCCGCAAGTGGGCGGGGACAACCCGGCTTCCGACCCCGAGGTGGTCGCGACGACGATCCGGCAGGCCGTCGAGTCGGCCCGGCCGGAGACCCGCTATGTCGTGGGCTGGCAGGCCGAAGCACTCCTCAACCTCAACAGGTCCCTCTCCGACCGCGAATTCGACGCGACGGTGACCGGCCGGCTCACCTGACCGTGCCCGACAAGACCCACCATGGAGAAAACCGTGATCCCCGCAATCGCCATTTCCGGGCTCGTCAAGGCCTACGGGCCGACCCGCGCCCTCGACGAACTCGACCTCACCGTGGCCGCCGGAGAGGTGCACGGCTTTCTCGGCCCGAACGGGGCGGGAAAGAGCACCACCATCCGCATCCTGCTGGGCCTGATCCGAGCCACCTCCGGCAGCGCCAGGCTGCTGGGCGGCGACCCCTGGGCAGACGCTGTCGCGTTACACCGGCGGCTGGCGTACGTACCGGGCGATGTGGAGCTGTGGCCCAACCTCACCGGAGGCGAGGCCATCGACGTGCTCGGCCGGCTGCGTGGCGGGCTCGACGACGAGCGCCGGAACGGGTTGATCGAGCGGTTCGAGCTCGATCCGAAGAAGAAGACCCGGACCTACTCCAAGGGCAACCGCCAGAAGGTCGCCCTCGTCGCCGCCCTCGCCGCCGACGTGGAACTGCTGATCCTCGACGAGCCCACGAGCGGGCTGGACCCGCTGATGGAGGCGGTGTTCCAGCAGGTCGTCGCCGAGGCCAAAGCCGCCGGCCGGACCATCCTGCTGTCCAGTCACATCCTCGCCCAGGTCGAGACCCTCGCCGACCGGATCACCATCATCCGCGACGGAAAGGCGGTGGAGTCGGGGACGCTGGCGCAGATGCGGCACCTGACCCGGACGACGGTCGTGGCCGAGACCGTCACCAGGGTGACCGGCCTCGACCGGCTGCCCGGGGTCCACAACGTGCGGACCGAGGGCGGGAGCGTGCGGTTCGGCGTAGACGCCGAACACCTCGACGCCGCCATCCGGCACCTCACCACATTCGGCATCGACTCGCTGGTCAGCCACCCGCCGACGCTCGAGGAGCTCATGCTCCGGCACTACGCGCACAAGGAGGCGGCATGACCACCACGGTCACACGAGCGCGCGGCCGTACCGGATCCAGAGCGGCGAGCAGCCACCTGACCGGCACCGGCGCGATGGTACGGCTGGCGCTGCGCCGCGACCGGATCAAGCTCAGCATCTGGCTGATCGCCATCACGGCCCTCGTCCCACGCTTCTACTACGCCGCCGTCAACGCGGTCGTCCCGACGCCCGCGGCCCTGGCCGAAGCGTCACAGATGATCCGCGTCTCCTTCATGAGAGTGCTCGGCGGCCCCTTGTTCGGCGAGGTCACCACGCAGAGCTACTTCCTGGCCGCCTACTGGGTGGAGTTCCTGCTGGCCGCCGCGATCATGAACATGATGCTCATGACCCGGCACACCCGGGCGGAGGAGCAGACGGGCCGGGCCGAGCTCATCCGGGCTGCCGTCGTGGGACGGCACGCCCAGCTCACCGCGGCGCTGGTCGTCGCCGTGATCAGCAATGTCGCGCTCGCGGCCCTCACCACCGCCGCGACGATCAGCATCGGGTTCCCCGCCGGCAGCGCCCTGCTGTTCGGCGCCTCCCTCGCCGCGACCGGGCTGCTGTTCGCCGGGTTCACCGCGGTCACCGCGCAGGTCACCGAGCATCCCCGGGGCGCCAACGGGCTGGCGGGCATCGTGCTCTTCACGGCGTGGCTGCTGCGCGGCGCGGGGGCGCTGCAGAGCCAGGAGGGCGGTCCGCTGTTCTGGCTGTCGCCGATCGGCTGGTCACAGCAGACCCGGGTGCTGAGCGACGAGCGCTGGTGGCCGCTCGGCCTCTCAGTTCTGCTCGCCGGGCTGCTGGTCGCGGGCGCCTACTCGCTGGCGAGCCGCAGGGATCTCGGCGCCTCCTTGGTGGCCCCGCGTCCCGGCCGGGCGTCGGCGCCTTCGTGGCTGCGCTCGCCGTTCACGCTCGCGCTGCGGCTCCAGCAGGCGGCCATCCTCGCGTGGGGAGCCGCGTTCCTGGCCGTCGGCCTCGTCCTGGGCGCCATGACCGGGGGAATGGCGGAAACCGATCTGCCCATCTTCTCCGGTGCGGACTTCGGGCGGGCCTGGATCAGCCTCATGGTGTTCACCGGGTCCCTCTACACCGGCGTCTTCGCGGTCCTGTCGGTCCTCCGGCTCCGGGTGGAGGAGGTGCGCGGGCGTATCGCTCCCGTGCTGGCCGGGCCGACCGGCAGATCGACGTGGTACTGGTCGTCCCTGCTGGTCACCGCGCTCGCCGTGGTCGTGCTGCCGGTGGTGTACGGCGCCGCGCTCGGCGTCGGCGCCGCCCTGTCGACCGGCGAGCCCGGCCTGGTGGGAGAGGTCACCTGGGCGAGCCTCATCCGCGCCCCCGAGGTGCTGGTGCTGCTCACCGTCCCCGCCGCGCTGCTCGGGCTCGCCCCGCGAGCCGTGAACGCGGCCTGGGCGGTGCTCGTCTACAGCGGGTTCATGCAGGTACTGGGGTCCTACATGAACCTGCCGGAGTGGCTGGTGAACACCTCGGTGCTGTCCCACCTTCCCTGGCACCCGCTGGGGTCCTTCGCGCCGGTGGCCACGGCGGTGCTGACCGTGCTCGCCGCGGTGCTCGCGATCCTCGGCCTGTACGGCCTGCGCCGCCGCGATCTCGCCTCGGGCTAGGCCCCGGCGGCACTGATGGCGGCCCGATGGAGTGCGTTCCACCGGGCCGCCGGTCGTGGTCGTGCCGGAGGTCAGCCGCCGCTGGTGAGGGTGAAACCCTGCTCGGTGCCGAAGGCGGAGATGCGGTCCTGCCAGGTCTTCAGCGCGGCGGACAGGTCACCGCCGCCGTCGATGGCCTGGCCCACGGTGTCCTTGAAGATGCTGTTGGCGTACACCTGGAACGGGAGGTACTGCCAGTCGGGGCGGACGGCGGCCGAGGCGTCGCCCAGGACCTGGTTGATCTTCTGGCCGCCGAAGAACTCCTGCGGCGCGTCACGGAAGGCCGGGTCGTCGAGCAGCACCTTCGTGGCGGGGAACAGCCCGGCCTCGGTGTTGAGCGACTTGACGGCCTCCGGGTCGGAGTTGAGCCACTGCGCGAAGGCGACGGCGGCCGGGATGTTCTTGCTCTGCGGGATGACCGCCACCGAGGAGCCGCCGTTCTCGGCGTTCATCGGCTTGGCCGCGTCGTACTGCGGCATCGGGGCGACCGCCCACTTGCCCGAGGTCTTGGGGATGGAGTTGATGATGCCGTTCGGCGCCCAGGCTCCGGTCAGCCAGACGGCGTATTTGCCCGAGCCCATGCCCTTCCACCACTCGTCGGTCCAGCCGGGCTGCGGGTCGACCAGCTTCTCACCGAGCAGCGTGCTCATGGTTCCGGCCCACTGCTTGACGCCCGGGTCGGAGTCGAGCTTGACGCTGACCGAGCTCTCGCCCGTGGTCTTGAACGGCGCGCCGCCCGCCTGCCAGATCAGGCTGTCCACCCCGCCGGCGTCACCGGGGTCGATGGAGGTGATGAACGAACCGGAGTCGGCGGCCTTGATCTTCTTGGCCGCGTCGACGAACTCCGCCCAGGTCGCCGGCGGCTTGATCTTCAGCTTGTCGAAGATGTCCTTGCGGTAGAACATCGCCATGGGGCCGGTGTCCTGCGGGACGCCGTAAACACCGCCGTTGATCGCCACCTGGCCCCACGCCGAGTCGGCGAACTTGTCCTTCAGCGCGGCGGCGCCGTAGTCGGCCAGGTTGACGACCTGCTTGGCGAGGGCGAACTGCGGCAGCGCGAAATACTCGATCTGCGCCACGTCGGGCGCGCCGGAGCCGGCCTTGATCGCGGTCTGCAGCTTGGTGTACTGGTCGGCGGACTGCCCCGCGTTCACCACATTGACCTTGATGTTCGGATATTTCGCTGTAAAGCGGGCGACGGTCTTCTCGATCCCCGTGACCCACGTCCAGAACGTCAGCTCGGCGGGCTTGGACAGCGCGTCCTGTACGGCCGCCGTGGCACTGGGGGCGGCGGCGGATGGAGCGGTGGCACCCCCGCCGGAGCCGCCGCCGCACGCGGCGAGTGCCAGAGACAGGGCCGCGGCGATCCCGGCGGGGATGACAGCGCGCCGTGATGGAAGGGTTTTCATGGCGTTTCCTTATCGTCGGGAGTCACTGCTTGACGCTTCCGGTGGCGAGCCCCGACTGCCAGAACCGCTGGAGCCCCAGGAAAGCGATGATCAACGGCACGATCGACAGCAGGCTGCCGGTCAGGATGAGCGTGTAGGTGGCGTCACCGGCACCGGAGGTGCCGCTGTTGGCCTGGGCGTTCCACTGGTTGAGGCCGACGGTGAGCGGGAACCAGTCCGGCGAGTTCAGCACGATCAGCGGCAGGAAGTAGTTGTTCCACGTCGCGACCAGCGCGAAGAGCAGGACGGTGACGAAGCCGGGGGCGAGCAGCCGCAGCGCGATGGTGCGGAAGATCCTGAACTCGCCCGCGCCGTCGATGCGCGCCGACTCCAGGATCGAGTCGGGCACCGCGTCGGCCGCGTAGACCCGCATCAGGTAGAGGCCGAACGGGCTGCACAGCGCCGGGATGAGCACCGCCCACGGGGTGTCGACGATCCCCACGCGGCTGAACAGCAGGTACGTCGGCACCGCGAGGGCCGTGCCCGGAATGGAGATGCCGCCCAGCACCACCGCGAACAGCAGCTTGCGGCCCGGGAACTCGTACTTCGCCAGCGCGTACCCGCCGAGGGTGGCCAGCAGGGCGGCGCCGCCCGCGCCCACCACGGAGTAGAGCACGGTGTTGCCGAACCAGCGTACGAAGATGCCGTGGTTGTAGCTCAGGGTCTCGCCGATGTTGGCGAACAGGTGGAAGTCCCCGCCGAACCAGAGCCCGAAGGTCGAGAACAGGTCCCCGCCGTTCTTGCTGGCGTTGGCCAGCAGCCAGAACAGCGGCAGGACCGCGTACGCGAACATCACCAGCATGATCACCGTGAGGGCGGGGCTCTTCCCCCGGCGCCGCGCGGCGGTGGAGCGGTGCGCGGCCTGGCCGCCCGTGGTGCGGTTCGCCTCGGCGACGGCCGTCACAGCGTCCTCTCCCTTCTGGCCGTGATGATCTGCACCGCGTACGCCACGATGATGGTGACGACGCCGAGCACCACGGCGACGGTGGCCGAGTAGTTGATCTGCTGGCCGTTGAACGCGAGGTTGTAGGCGTACATGTTGGGCGTGTAGCTCGTCCCGATCGCCGCGGGTGCCAGCTTCTGGAGGATGTTCGGCTCGTTGAAGAGCTGGAAGCTGCCGATGATCGAGAAGATCGTCGCCACGAGCAGCGCGGGACGCAGGGCGGGCAGCTTGATGCTCCAGGCGATGCGGATGGCGCCCGCGCCGTCCATCTCGGCCGCCTCGTAGAGCTCGGTCGGTACGGACCGCAGCGCGGCGTACAGGATGATCATGTTGTAGCCGACGAACTCCCAGGTCACCATGTTGCCGATGGAGGAGAGCATCCAGGAGCGCGAGAGCAGGTCGGGGACCGCGACGCCGAGGGCCTTGCCGACCTGGCCGACCAGGCCGAACTGGTCTCCGTACATGTAGCCCCACATGAGGGCCGACACCACGGCCGGCACCGCGTACGGCAGGAAGATCGTGATGCGGAACAGCGACGGCCAGCGCAGCCTGCCGCTGTCGATGGCCAGCGCGCAGCCCAGGGCGATGAGCAGCATGACGGGCACCTGCACGACCAGGAAGAGCGCGACGCGGAGCAGGCCGGCGCCGAACAGCGCGTCGCCGATGGCGCGGGTGTAGTTGGCCACGCCGACGAAGACCGTGCCGCCGATCATGCGCTCCTGGAAGAAGCTGAGATAGATCGCGTACGCCAGCGGCGCGACCACCGCGACCAGGAAGACCACGAAGAACGGCAGGAAGAAGGCGTAGCCGGCGACGCGCAGGCGCAGGGCCGGCCGGGCAAGACCGGCGGGCGCGGTCACCGGTCCGGCGAGACCGGCGGGCGCGGTCATCCCGTGCTCCTGCCGCGGGATGTTCGCGCTGCCACGAAGACTGGCACTGAACTCTCCTTGTCGGGGCATGGCGATCCATGGACCGCCCCATTACCTGCGCCACTGTGGAGCGCTCGGTGCAGCGATCGCGGGGCTCCAGTGTTTAACGTGAGCGTGTTTACGTAAACATGGCGAAGATGCCCCGTAGTCTCCATTCGCCGCCAGAACATGTCAATAGGTAACCCAAAGTTAACGTCAATGCCGGATTTATCACCGTTTGTGACCACATGTCGGCCAAAGCAGTGCCCCATTGACGGATGGGTCATGTTCACGTAAACATCGTGCGAGAGTTTGCACGACAGCAGCCCATCGGATGACCAGAGGTGCCAGTGGACGGGGCGAGCCAGAAAACCGCGGCGGGACGGCGCTCGCCCAGGCGGCCGTCCATGGCCGACGTCGCCGCGATGGCCGGAGTCTCCAGCCAGACGGTCTCCCGGGTGGTCAACAATCGCAGCAACGTGGAGGAAGAGACCCGCCAGCGCGTCCTTTCGGCCATGCGCGTTCTCGGCTACCGGCCCAACACCGCCGCCCGCGCGCTGGTCACCGGCCAGTTCCGCACCCTGGGCCTGATCAGCTTCGGGCTCGGCAGCTTCGGCAACGCCCGTACGGTCGACGCCGTCACCAAGGCGGCGCAGCGAGCCGGCTACACCGTGAACATGATCGCCGTCGAGTCGCAGACCGAGCGGGCCGTGCACGAGGCGTTCGACCAGCTGACGGTGCAGGCGGTCGACGGCATCGTGGTCGTCGAGGCGCAGATCCTCGACACACCGGCGCTACGCCTGCCGCCGGACGTGCCGGTCGTGATGGCCGACGGCGACGTCAGCCTCCGCCACCCGATGGTCGACACCGACCAGGCCCTCGGCGCCCGGCTCGTCACCCGTCACCTGCTCGATCTCGGCCACAAGACGGTCTGGCACGTCGCCGGGCCCGAGGACTCCTACGCCGCGCGGCGCCGGGCGGAGTCCTGGCACGCGACGCTCAAGGAAGCGGACGCGGCGGTGCCCCAGATGCTGTTCGGTGACTGGAGCGCGGCCAGCGGCTACGAGGCCGGCCGCGTCCTGGCCCGGCGGCCCGGCATGACGGCCGTCTTCGCCGCCAACGACCAGATGGCCCTCGGTGTGATGCGCGCGATGATCCAGGCGGGACGTCGTATCCCGGAAGACGTGAGCATCGTCGGTTTCGACGACATCGACGAGTCGGCCTACCTCTCCCCATCGCTCACCACCGTCCGGCAGGACTTCGACGTGGTGGCCGAGCGGATCGTGTCGCTCATGATCGACCAGATCGAGACCGGTACGGCTCCCGCCGCCACCGCCTTCGTCGCTCCCCAACTGATCGTCAGGGAGAGCACCAGCGCGCCCCCGCCGACCGGCTGATCCGAGCAACCGCAGCAGCCCACGCCTGGCGAAGAACGCCCGACCAACCCCAGCAGCCCACGCCTGGCGAAGAACGCCCGACCAACCCCAGCACGCCCCACCGAAGACACGCCCCACCGAAGAAGGGAGGAGCGGCGGCCCGACTCGCCAAGGCCGCCGCGCCGACGATGAACGCCGTACCTCACGATGTCAGGCCGGTCTCCGGGGCTGCCGGCACCCCGTCCCCGGGCGACCGGTTCTGGCGCCGGCTCGGCGGCGTGGCCTTCGGCGGCGACTACAACCCCGAGCAGTGGCCGGCCGAGACCAGGGCGGAGGATCTGCGCCTCATGGCCGAGGCTCGGGTCAACCTGGTCACCGTCGGGGTGTTCGGCTGGGCACGCGTGGAGCCCGCGCGCGGCGCGTACGACTTCTCCCTGTTCGACCAGGTCCTGGATGACCTGCACGCGCACGGGATCACCGCCGACCTCGCCACCATGACGGCGTCCCCGCCGCCCTGGCTCGTCCACGAGCACCCGGAGATCCTGCCGGTCACCGCGGACGGGACCGTGCTGGGCCCCGGCGGGCGGCAGCACTTCTGTCCCTCCAGCCCGGTCTACCGGGAACGGGCGGCGCTCCTGGCGGAGCGGCTGGCCACGCACTACCGCGGCCATCCGGCGCTCGGGCTGTGGCATGTCGGCAACGAGTACGGCTGCCACATCGCCGCCTGCTACTGCGAGGTGTCGGCCACCGATTTCCGCCGCTGGCTGCGGGAACGCTACGGCGACGACCTGGAGGCGCTGAACGACGCCTGGTCGACGGACTTCTGGTCGCAGCGCTACGCCTCCTTCGACCACATCCAGCCGCCCCGCGCGGCTCCGACGTACCCCAATCCGGCCCAGCAGCTCGACTACCTGCGCTTCGGCAACGAGGCGCTGCGTGACTGCTTCGACCTGGAGGCGGGCATCCTGCGGCGGATCACCCCCGAAGTGCCGATCACCACGAACTTCCTGGGCGGCCTGAAGGCCGTGGACGTCTTCGACTGGGCGCCGCGGCTGGACGTCGTGGCGGTCGACTCCTACGCCGACCCCCACGACGAGCGGCCGCATCTGGCCCCGGGCCTGGTGTACGACACGATGCGCGGCGCCGGGGGCGGGCAGCCGTGGATCCTGATGGAGCAGGCGCCGAGCGCGGTCAACTGGCGGGGCCGGAACGCGATCAAGCAGCCCGGTCAGATGCGGCTATGGAGCTGGCAGGCCGTCGCGCAGGGCGCCGACGCGATCCTGTACTTCCAGTGGCGGCAGTCACGCGGCGGCGCAGAGAAGTTCCACTCGGGCATGGTGCCGCACGCGGGGACCGACAGCAGGGTCTTCCGTGAGATCGCGGCGCTCGGCCGGGAGCTGGCCTCGGTGCCCGACCTGCCCGGCACGCGGGTACGCAACCAGGTGGCGATCCTGCTCGACTGGAACAGCTGGTGGGCGCTCGAACTCGACTCCCACCCCTCCGACGGTGTGCGGCAGGAGGAGCGCCTGCTGGACCATTACGGTCCCCTGTTCGACCTCGGGGTCGGCGTGGACGTGGTGCCGCCCTCGGCCGAGCTGACCGGCTACGCGCTCATCGTGGTGCCGAACCTGTACCTCCTGTCGAGCGAGGACGCGCGGCGCGTCTCGTCGTACGTGTCCGGCGGCGGCGCGCTGGCCGTCTCCTTCTTCAGCGGGATCGTGGACGAGCATGACCGGGTCCACCTGGGCGGCTACCCCGCACCCCTGCGCGAGATGCTCGGGGTCCGGGTCGAGGAGTTCTGCCCGGCGGCCGAGCACGAGAGGTTCCCCGTACGCGGTCAGGGGGTGCTTTCGCACCTCGAAGGGGTCGCCGACCTGTGGCGAGAGGACCTGCGCCTGGCCGGTGCCGAGCCCGAACTCGTCTTCGACGCCGCCGGCTGGGCCGGTCGCCCGGCCGTGACCAGGCACGAGTTCGGCGCGGGGATCGCCCGCTACCTGTCGACCCGCCTCGACGCGGTCACCATGCGGGCGGTCCTCGGCCGGGCGCTCGCCGAAGCGGGAGTGACCCCGGTCGTCGAGGGGCTGCCCGCGGGGGTCCAGGCGAGCGTCCGCGCCGGAGCCGGCCGCCGCTTCCTGATCCTGCTGAACCACACCGGCGACAAGCACGACATCGCCCTCGGCGGCGAGTGGACCGACGCCCTGGAGCCGTCGGACGAGGCCGTCGCCACCGTCACCCTGCCGCCTTCGGGCGTCGCCGTGCTCCGCGCGGTGGATTAGGAGTCCCTTCAGCGGATGATGCGGGCCCCGGCCCGCAGCAGTGCGGATGCCGAGCCGGTAGCGGTCGGCATCGTCGGTCTCCACCCAACCGCTGCTCACCCGCGTGGTGAGCAGCGCATAGCCGCTGGCCTGCGGCAGGCCCAGCGCGGTGGCCGGCTCGCGAAGTGATGACGCCTTCGGGGCTGAGCTGAGGTGTTCGAGCACCGCGATGGTCCGCTCGGCCGATTAGACGCCGCGGACGCCTCCCGCCCGGTCTCGGGCGCATTGAGGTAACGAGTCCGGGGCGTACTGCGTCATCGACCACCTCTTGACGTTTGGTGAAACACCCACTTAATGTCTCGGCTACAAATATAGATGCTGTCTCCATATGTAGACAAGAGGTTGCTGTTGATGTCCCCCGCCGTCACGCGAGTCGCCGCTTCCCTGTCCGGCTTGCTCGCTTTCCCCGTCACACCGTTCACGGAATCGGGGGACGTGGATCTGTCCGGGCTCAGGGCTCATCTCACCGACGTGCTCGCCGCGCGGCCCAGCGCGATCTTCGTCGCCTGCGGGACCGGGGAGATGGCGTCGTTGACGGCCACGGAGCACCAGGCGGTGGTCAAGGCCGCCGTGGAGCACGTCGCGGGAACGGTCCCGGTGCTCGCCGGGGTCGGCGGCGGCACACGGACGGCCGCCGAGTTCGCCCGCGCCGCGCAGGCCGCCGGGGCCGACGCCCTGCTGGTGCTCCCGCCGTACCTGCAGGTCGGCCCACCGGCCGGGCTCGTGGCGCACTACCGGGAGGTGGCCGCCGCCACGGATCTGGACGTGATCCTCTACCAGCGCGGTACGGCGCTGTTCTCCCCCGAGGCGGTGGCCGAGCTCGCCGAGGTGGACAACATCGCCGCGCTGAAGGACGGGCACGGCGACATGGAGCTGCTCCAGCTCATCCACACCGCCACCGCCGGACGGCTGCCCCTGCTGAACGGCATGCCGACGGCCGAGATCTTCGCCCGCTCCTACGTCGGCCTCGGCGCCCGCGCCTACTCCTCGGCGGTGCTGGCCTTCCTCCCGGAGGTCGCCGTCGCGTTCTTCCAGGCCTTCGAGAAGGGCGACGACGCGACCCAGGACCTCCTGCTGCGCGAGTTCTACGCCCCCCTCGCCGCGCTGCGCAACACGACCCCCGGCTACGCCGTCTCTCTCGTCAAGGCCGGCCTGGACATCCGCGGCCGCTCCGCCGGGCCCGTCCGCGCGCCGCTGGCGCAGGTCACCCCGGAGCACCGCGAGCAACTCGCCCGCATCATCGACCGCGGCCTCTCCGCCCTCAGCGCGGCACCTGTCGCATAGCACGCGGCCTGCCCGGCACCAGGAGCAGGCGATTCGGAGGAATCATGATCACCACCCCCCGCCGCCGTCAAGCGGCCTCTGCCTTCTTGGCGCTCGGCACCCTGTTGTCAGCCGGCGCCTGCTCGGTCGCGAACAGCGGCCCGGAGCCGTCGTCCGGTGGCGGCGCGGCGGCGAGCACCGTCCGCATCGTGCTGCCTGAGGAGCCGCCCACGCTGGAGCCGTGCGACGCCTCCCTCACCGCGACCGGGCGCGTCACCCGGGCCAACATCACCGAGGCGCTCACGGAGCGTGACCCGACCTCCGGGCAGCTCCAGCCGGCGCTGTCCACGGAGTGGAAGCAGGACTCGCCCACCGAGTGGACCTTCACCCTGCGCAAGGGCGTGAAGTTCCACGACGGCACCGCGTTCGACGCCAAGGCGGCCGCCTTCTCCATCGAGCGCACCCTCGGCTCCAAGGTCGACTGCAACGTGAACGGGTACGTCTTCGGCGGCATCAAGCTCACGGCGACGGCCGCGGACGACGTGACCCTCAAGGTGAAGACGGCCAAGCCGGACCCGATCCTCCCGCTGCGGTTGTCCTTCGTCGAGATCGTGCCGACCACCACGAACGCCACCGGCAAGGTCCGCGAGCCCGTCGGCACCGGGCCGTACAAGATCGCCAAGTGGGACGCCGGCCGCAGCCTGCGCCTGGAGCGCTTCCCCGGATACTGGGGCAAGGCGCCGGAGTTCGCCGCGGCCGAGTACGTCTGGCGTGGCGAGGGCAGCATCCGCGCGGCCATGATCAAGAGCGACGAGGCGGACATCGCCGTCGGCCTCGCCCCTGAGGACGGCGCCGGCGACTCGGCCGTGCAGTTCCCCAACAACGAGACCTCCTACCTGCGCATCGACGCCGCCAAGCCACCGCTCAACGACATTCGCGTGCGCCAGGCGATCAACTACGCCATCGACAAGGACGGGCTCGTCGCCTCGGTCTTCGCCGGGCTCGGCAAGCCGGCGGGCCAGCTCGTCCCCGAAGGCGTGACCGGGCACAGCCCGGCCATCCAGCCCTGGCCGTACGACATGGCGCAGGCCAAGAAGCTGATCGCGGACGCCAAGGCGGCCGGCGTCGCCACGGACACCCCCATCACGATCATCGGACGGAACGGGATCTACCCCAAGGCCGCCGAGGCGATGGAGGTCGTGCAGAACTCGCTCACCGAGGCCGGGCTCTCGGTGAAGATCCAGATGCTCGACGTGAACGCCTGGCTGGAGTACCTGCTGCGCCCGTTCCCCAAGGACGCCGGCCCCACCCTGCTGCAGGCCCAGCACGGCAACCAGGCCGGTGACGCGGCCTTCACCATGGGCCAGATCTACGGCAGCAAGGGCGCGCAGAGCAGCTTCGGCACCCCCGAACTGGACGACCTCATCACCGCCGGCGAGCAGGCCTCGGGCGAGGAGCGCCAGACGGCGTTCGCCAAGGCGCTGGACTACCAGAACAAGGACGTCGTGCGCGACGCCGTCCTGGCGCACATGACCGGCATCATCGCTCTGTCGAAGAAGGTCACCTACAAGCCCAACGCCGCCACGAACGACGAGATGCGTCTCGCCGAGCTGCACCCGGCCGGCTGAAAGGAGCAGGTGTGCTGACCTTCCTGCGGCGTCGCGTCATCTCCAGTGCGATCCCGCTGGTCGTGGTGGTCCTCGGCGTGTTCTACCTGGCCCGCCTGACCGGCGACCCGGCGAACCTCTACCTGCCGCTCAGCGCCACCGCTGAGATGCGGGCGGAGTTCGCCGCCTGGCACGGGTTCGACCAGCCGCTGCTCGTCCAGTTCGGTGACTACCTGGCCCAGGTCGTCCGGCTGGACTTCGGCGAGTCGCTGCGGACCGCCGAGCCCGCCGCCAACGCGGTGCTGCGGGCCTTCCCCGCGACGCTGCAGCTGGCGGGCGCCACGATGATCCTGGCGATCCTCGGCGCGGTCGTCGTCGGGAGCTGGGCGGCCTACCGCCCGAACTCCCTGGCCGACCGGGTCGCCAGCTTCACCTCGACGACCGCGGCCAGCATGCCGGACTTCTGGTTCGCCATCATGGGCGTCCTGGTCTTCTCCGTGGCGCTCGGCTGGCTGCCCACCTCGGGCACCGAGAGCATGGCGGCCTGGGTGCTGCCGGTGCTCACCCTGCTGATCCGGCCGTTCGGCGTGCTGGTGCAGGTGGTGCGCGGGGCGATGGTCACGGCGCTGTCGGCGCCGTACATCAAGGTGGCCCGGAGCAAGGGCGCGAGCGAGCTGCGGGTGGTCTTCGGCCACGCGCTGCGCAACGCCGCGCCCCCGGCGCTCACCGTCGCCGGTGACCTGGCCGTCGGGCTGGTCAACGGGGCCGTGGTCGTCGAGACCATCTTCGGCTGGCCGGGCATCGGCAAGCTGATGATCACCTCGATCCTGCAACGCGACTTCGCGGTGCTGCAGGCCGCGGTCCTGGTGACCGCGATCACCATCTTCGCGCTGAACATCGTCATCGACGCCTGTTACGCGCTCCTGGACTCCCGAGTCCGTCAGGGGGTGACGGCATGACCAGCCTCGTGGAGGCTCCTCCCGCTGCTCGGCGGATCACCTGGTGGCGGCTGCTGCTGCGGGACCGGTTCGCCTGCCTGGCGGTGGTGATCCTGGTGATCGTGGCCGTCGGCGCCATCGTGGGGCCGATCCTGCTCGGCGACCTGGCCGTGAAGCAGAACCTGCGGGCGGTCAACCGGCCGCCGTTCAGCCTCGACGACGGCTTCGCGTTCGTGCTCGGCAGCGACTCGCTCGGCCGCAGCCTGCTCGCCCGGCTCATCGTGGCCAGCCGTACGACGCTCTCCGTCGCCATCCCGGCCGTGGTGATCTCCCTGGTCGTCGGGTCGGTCTGGGGCATGTGGGCGGGCTACCACCGAGGCTGGCGGGAGAACGTCTCCATGCGCGTCGCCGACGTCATCCTCAGCTTCCCCTCGCTGCTGCTGGCCGTGGTCGTGCTGTACGTCTTCTCCCCCAGCGCCGGGAACATCGTCCTGGTCCTGGCCATCGCCCGCATCCCGGTCTACCTGCGGGCCGCGCGGGCGGAGTCGGCCGAGCTGCAGAGCCGGCTGTTCGTGGACGCGGCGCGGACGTTCGGCACCAAGAGCTGGGCGATCATCGGCCGGCACGTGGCACCGACCGTGCTGCCCACCCTGTTCACCGTCGCGACCCTGGACTTCTGTTTCGTGATGCTGACCGAATCGTCGCTGAGCTTCCTGGGCATCGGCATCCAGCCGCCGGACATGAGCTGGGGCCTGATGGTCGCCCAAGGGCGGCAGGTACTGCAGAGCGCCTGGTGGATCGCCGTCTTCCCCGGAGTCGCCATCGTGGTGACGACCGTCTCGGCGACCGTCCTCGCCTCCTGGGCCCGCCTGGCCATGGACCCCGGCCAGCGGTGGCGGCTCACGCTGCCCCGCTCCCGCCGCGAGAAGTCCCGCTCCAAGAACAAGGAGGTGCGCGCGTGAGCGAGCCGAACAGCACGCAGTCCGGGCGCCCTGTGCTGGAGGTGGATCGGCTGGCGGTCGACATCCGCACCCCTTCCGGGACGGTACGCGCCGTACGCGAGGTCAGCTTCTCCGTCCGCTCCGGTGAGACCTTGGCGCTCCTGGGCGAGTCGGGCTGCGGCAAGAGCATGACGGCGCAGGCCATCGTCGGCCTGCTCGACCCGGTGGCGCACGTGGCGGGCGGCGCCGTACGCCTGGACGGCACCGACATCCTCACCCTGTCGCCGGCGCAGCGCAGACGGCTGGCCGGGCCCGGACTGGCCATCGTGTTCCAGGACGCGCTCACCGCGCTGAATCCCGTCCAGACGGTCGGCGCCCAGCTGGCCGAGCCGTTCAGGATCCACGAGCGTCTTTCACGCCGCGAGGCGCGCAAGCGGGCCGTCGAGCTGATGGAGCGGGTCGGCATCCCCGAGGCCGGCGCCCGGGTGAGCGCCTACCCGCACCAGTTCTCCGGCGGCATGCGTCAGCGGCTGCTCATCGCGCTGGCGATGGCCCTGCACCCCAAGGTGCTGCTCGCCGACGAACCCACCACCGCCCTCGACGTCACCGTGCAGGCCCAGATCATGGAGCTGCTGCGGGAGCTGCGCACCGAGCAGCAGACGGCGCTGATCCTGATCACCCACGACCTCGCGGTGGTGGCCGAGCAGGCCGACCACGTGGCCGTCATGTACGCGGGGAACATCGTCGAGACCGGCCGGGTGGCGGACGTCTTCGCCCGGCCGCGCCACCCGTACACACGCGGGCTGCTCGACTCGGTGCCGGCCGAGGTGGAGCGCGGCGCCACCCTGAACTCCATCCCGGGCAGCCCGCCCGACCTGCACTCGGTGCCCTCGGGCTGCGCCTTCCGCGCGCGCTGCCCGATGGCCCGCGACGTGTGCGCGGAGGAGCGGCCCGTCCTCGTCGAGGCCGGACCCGGTCGTCTGTCCGCGTGTCATCACTGGAGGGAGCTGACCGATGACTGAGCCCGCCACATCCACCATGGAGGCTCCCCTGCTGGACGTGGCAGGGGTGAGCAAGACCTTCCACGTGCCCCGTGGCCCCTCCGGCAGCAACCGGCTGCGCGCGCTGGACGGGGTCGACCTGCGGCTGGCCCGCGGCGAGACGCTGGGCCTGGTCGGGGAGTCCGGCTGCGGCAAGTCGACGCTCGCCCGGGTGCTGCTCATGCTGGAGCGCCCGGACCAGGGCCACGTCAGGTTCGAGGGCACGGACCCGTTCGCGCTGCGGGGCAAGGAGCTGCTCAAGTGGCGGCGCCGGGTGCAGATGGTGTTCCAGGACCCGTTCGCGTCGCTGAACGCCCGGCTGTGCGCCGAGGACATCGTCGGCGAGCCATGGCGGACGCACCGTGACCTGGTGCCGGCGAAGGAGCGCGGGAAGCGGGTGGCCGAGCTCCTGGAGATGGTGGGGCTGCGGGCGAGCGACGCCCGCCGTTACCCGCAGGAGTTCTCCGGCGGTCAGCGTCAGCGCCTGGGGATCGCCCGCGCGCTCGCCCTCGAACCGGACGTCATCGTGTGCGACGAACCGGTGTCGGCGCTCGACCTGTCGGTCCAGGCGCAGGTGCTCAACCTGCTCACCGACCTGCAGGCCCGGCTGGGCGTGTCGTACGTGTTCATCTCCCATGACCTGTCCGTCGTCCGGCACGTCGCCGACCGCGTCTCGGTCATGTACCTCGGCAAGATCGTCGAGACGGGGCCCACGAAGCAGGTGTTCGACCAGCCGCGTCATCCGTACACCGCCGCGCTCATGTCCGCGGCGCCGGTCCTGGACGTCACCGCGGGGGCTCGGCGTGAGCGGATCCTGCTGCAGGGGGAGGTGCCCTCTCCGCTCGACCCGCCGTCGGGATGCCGGTTCCGTACGCGCTGCTGGAAGGCTGAAGACGTCTGCGCCCAAGTGGTACCGCCGCTGGAGCCGTCCGGCGACGAGCCGCTGCATTCGGCCGCGTGTCACCTGCCGCTCCAGGAGGTCGCGGAACCCGGTTGATGAGGCCGTCGCGGGGGTGAGACTCTCAGGCGCTCGGTCACACGACGAGCGCTCCTGTCCACTCAGCTAACGGCGACACAGCCGGAGGTATCGATGGCGAGATTGACCCTCATCCATCCTGACGACGCGACCGGGGACGCGGCCGAAGTACTCGCGGCCCTACCGGTCAAGCTCAACATCTTCCGCATGCTGGCGCACGCGGAGTCGTGTGTGCTCCCGCAGGTGCGGCTGGGCACGGCCATCCTCAGTAGCCTTGATCTCGGGCACCGACGGCGCGAGCTGCTGATCCTGCTCGTCGCGCGGATCGAGGGCGGGGCCTACGAATGGCGGCAGCACGTGCCGATCGCCCTGGGAGTCGGCGTTCCGCAATCGCAGATCGACGCGATCGAACAGGCGAATCTCGCGGGCGAGGTCTACGACCACGAGGTTTTCGACAACGAGGTCTTCGACGACGCGGAGCGGGCGCTGCTCGCGTTCGGGAAGCAGGTGATCGAGGCCGTCCGGGTCGAGGAGAGCGTGTTCACGGAGGTTCGACGACACTTCTCGGAGCGGGAGATCGTCGAGGCGATCCTGGTGATCGGCTTCTACATGACCATGGCACGGCTGACCGAGGTGACGGAGACCGATCTCGACCCGGCCTCGGGAATGACCGTGTTCGACTCCTTACAGCCCCGGGACACCTCCGCCTGAGCCTCGTCGGCGCCTTCGGATCGCTGGTGGCCGGGGCGCCGACAGGTACTCGCCGCCGCGGGGAAGCACTCATCCTCGCCGGACGTATGCTTGACCCGTCAACAAAATTCGCAACGCGGCGGACCGTAGACATCTCCGCGTCCCCACTCTGGAGACGAACATGACCGATCGTGCCGACCAGATCATCGACGCGCTGCGCAGCGGCCACGATCACCTGGCCACCCTTGTCCGCGGCCTCACGGCCGACGACCTCACCCGGCCGTCCGGCGCGTCGGAGTGGGACCTGTCGCAGGTGCTCAGCCACCTGGGCAGCGGCGCCGAGATCAACCTGGCCGGTTTGGAGGCCACGCTGAGCGGCACCGCCGGCCCAGATGGAGACTTCAACAAGTCGGTCTGGGCACGCTGGGACGCGATGTCCCCGGCCGAGCGGGCGAAGGGCTTCCTGAGCGCCAACGAGGCGCTGGTCAGCCGCTATGAGGGCCTGGACGCGCAGACGCGCGAGGAGCTGCGGATCGACCTCGGCTTCCTGCCGGTCCCCGTGGACGTGGCGACCGCGGCGGGGCTGCGGCTGAGCGAGTTCGCCCATCACTCGTGGGACGTCGAGGTCGCCTTCGACCCGGCGGCGACTCTGGCCCCCGCCGCGGCTGAGCTGCTGCTCGACCAGGTGGGCATGCTCATCGGCTTCGTCGGCAAGGCCGACGCCCTCGCCGGGCGCCAGGTCGGCGTGGCCATCCGGACCACCTCGCCCGAGCGCTCCTTCGGGCTCGCCGTGGGTGAGGCGGTCAGCCTCACCGACGAGCCGGCTCAGCCCGACGCCGTCCTCAGCGCGCCGGCCGAGTGGTGGCTGCGCCTCACCACCGGCCGCCACTCCCCCGAGCACACGCCGAGCGTCGTGACCCTCACGAGCGACAGCCTCACCTTGGACGACCTGCGTCGGATCTTCCCCGGTTTCTGACCCGAGTTACTGACCGGATTCTGATCCGGGCTACTGATCCGGATTCTGAGAGGCACGGCCGTCGCCCGATAAACCCACGTACGTTCCGTTAGCATAGGCCGACACACAGTGCCGGACGGAGCAGATGCGCAATCCCCCACGCGAGCTCGCCCTCGTGATCGGCGCGGTGGCCGTGCTCAGCGCGGTCTTCACCGTGCTGGCCGGCATCTACGTCAACTTCGCCACCGACGGCCAGCCCCAGCTCAACCCGGCGCACATCCTGCCCGCGATCGTCTTCGCCTGCCTGGCCGCCGTGCTCCCGCCGCTGGGTGGCTTCCTGCAGTCACGCTGGACCAACCGCACGGCGACCGCGACCGATCCGTTCACCGCGCACGACCTGCCCACGTTCAAGCGGCTGCTCAAGGACCTGCGCAGGGAGGCGCGCACGCCCAGGTTCGCCGAGCTCCAGGCGCGCGCCGCCCGGCGGGGGCTCGCCTTCGACCGGACAGACCTGGAGAAGGTCACCAAGCAGCGCACCGGCTGGCTCAACGACGTCGAGAGCGCCGTGCCGGTCATCCGGGCCTTCCTCCTGGTGCACGACGTGAAGAACGCCGCGGCGGAGAGGTGGCTGGAGTCCTACCGCAGGCTGGCCGATCCCGGGCCGCCCCGGCCCGCCCGCCGCAGGAGACTGGTCATCGGCACGGCGGTGTCGGTGGTGGTCGCGACTGCGGCCTTCCTGGCCTATGTGGTGTACGTCGACACCTACATCCCCGAGTCGCTCAAGCGCTCGAACGTACTGATCCTCTCCCTGTACGCGCCCGGCAGGCCCCTGGTCGTCAACACCTCCACGACCGCTCCCCCGCACGCCAGGCTGGGTGGCTCGGCCATCAACACGGTCCCCGCCGAGGCCCAGCGCTGGGACCTCGAACCGGCCAAGCGCGACGGCGCGTTCTTCCACCGGATCCGCAACCGCGTGAGCGAGCGCTGCCTGACCCCGGAGGCCCGGCGCGTCACCGAAGGGATCTTTCTCACCGAGGCGGACTGCGACGGCTCCGACGACCAGCTCTGGCGGCTGACCGGCGACCTGACCGGCCGCCAGGCGATCGCCATCGCCTCCCCCGAGAGAAACCTGTGCGCCGAGCCCAACCAGGGCTCCGCCGATTCCGGCACCCCGCTGATCCTGCTGGCCTGCGCGGCCGACCGGCCCGGCCAGCGTTGGCAGGTCACCACCCGCCTGCCGGATCTCGGCAGCTCGCTGGCCAGCTCGGAGAACGGCGTGTGCCTGGACGCCACGGGCGCCACGGACCTGATCACGTGGACCTGCCACGGCGGCGTCAACCAGGCGTTCAGCTACCGGCCGAATACCCAGGGCGAGTACGCGATCACGAGCATGGGCACCTGCCTGACCGCCACCGGCCCACCGGACCGGCGCCCGTCCCGCGAACCCTGCTCGAACTCCGCCGACCAGCACTGGCGCTTCAACTACCGCTCGGCGCACAACCGGTGGCATTACTGGGAGGTCCAGCACATCGCCAGCGGCCTGTGCCTGCAGCTCGAGCCCGACGGGGCCTCACTGTCGCTGCGCCCGTGCACCCGCGCGAATGTCCAGCAATGGCGCACCCCCGACTGGCTGAACCCACCCAACACGCCCACCCACCCCGCCGTCCCGTAACCGCCCACAACACCCGCCCAGCAGGTCGTCCCGTAACCGCCCGCCACGTCCGCCCAGCACGTCGTCCCGTAACCGTGCTCAGCGCGCCTCCCCCCGTGGGCCGCACGGGCGGCCGACCATGAGGGGATGTCGGCCACCAACCGCCTGCCCATCCTGAGCCTGGCGCTGGCCTCGGGCTCCATGGACGCCTTCACCTTCCTCGCCCTGGGCCAGGTCTTCACCTCGAACATGACCGGCAACCTCGTCCTGCTCGGCGTGTCAGCCGGTCGCGGCCGCCTCTCCGAGGCCCTGGGCTCGCTGGTGGCGCTGATCGCCTTCACCTGTGGCCTGGTCGCCGCGTTCCGGTTCATCAGCTCGGCCACCGGCTGGGCCGCCCGGGTCAGACTGGCCCTGGCCGCCGAGCTGGGCCTGCTGATCGCGCTGGCCATCGCCTGGGCCCTGTCCGGCCCGTACCTCCCGCTGATCGCGACCGCCGCCCTCGCCATGGGCGTCCAGAGCGCGGTGACCCATCGCCTGCGGACCTTCGTCGGCTCGACGACGTTCATCACCGGCGCGCTGACCAGCTCGTTCTCCCGCCTCCTCACTCCCGAGGACGGGAAGCCGCACCTTCCCGAGCTGATGGCCGTGCTCCTCGCCCTGGCGCTCGGCGCGGCCGCCGCCACGGTGAGCCTGCATCTGCTCCCCGCGGCGGCTCCGGTGATCGCGCTGCTGGCCGTGGCCCTCGCTCTGATCACCGGTACGAGCTGACGCGTCGATCAGCTCTCGTACAGGACCGCGTGCAGCCGGGTGACGAAGGACTTCGGGTCGTCGACGAAGCCGATGTGGCCGCCGGGGAACATCGTCGGCTCGATGCCGAGTCCCGCGGCCAGCGCGATCGAGGTGCGGTCGCAGAGCTGGCCGGCCGAGTCCTCGCCGATGCCGATCACAACGCGGGTACTCGCCGCGCGCAGGGCGGCGAAATCGGGCCGCCAGCTGATGGTGGCGCGCATCTCGTGGGCGAACCAGCGGCGTTCGTCGGCGACCTGCTGGGGGTCGCGTTCCCCGCCGAACATCATCCCGATCGCGTCGTCCGGGATGGGGATGGCGGCCTGGGCCATGAACTTGCGCCAGGCCCCCGTGACATCGCCGGCGAGGTAGGTGGCGATCAGGTCGTCGGTCCCGGCGTAGAGCTGCTCGCGGTCATCCAGCGGGTCGACCAGCGGGGCCTCGTGGGCGATGACGGTGTGGGCCTGCTCGGGGTGGGCCTCGGCGAACGCCAGCGCGGTGACGGCGCCGCCGCTGGAGCCGAAGACCGCGGCCGGGCCGGCGTCGAGGTGGGTCAGGAGCCGGGACAGGTCGTCGGCGCGCGACTGCGGGGTGGAGTCCTGGCCGGGGTCGTGGAGGGGGCTGCGATTGATGCCTCGCGGGTCGGTGGTGAGCACGGTGTGGTCGGCGGCCAGCAGCTCGGCCGCCGGGGCGAAGGATTCGGTGTCCATCGGGGCGCCGACGAGCACCACCACGGGGCCTTCGCCCCGTACCTCGTAGTAGAGGCGGGCGTCAGGGACCTCAAGGGTGTTGTGCATCGGAGTTCTCCTGGTCTGGAGGTCGGTGGTCGGTCGAAGAGGTGACTCCGGCGATGGGGCAGAATCGTCGCTTGTGAGCGAAGTCTTTTCCGCAACGTCCGAGGACACGACAGCGGACAGGCCCGCGAGCACGTCTGCGGGCACGTCTGCGGACAGGCCCGCGGGCAGGTCTGCGGAGGACACCGAGGACCTGGGCCGGGCGCGGGCCGGGGACGACGCCGCGTTCAACCGGCTCGTGGAGCCGTTGCGCCGGGAGCTGCACGCCCACTGCTACCGCATGCTCGGCTCCACCCACGACGCCGACGACGCCCTCCAGGACGCCCTGCTGCGGGCGTGGCGGGGGCTCGCCCGTTTCGAGGGTCGCGGCTCGCTGCGCTCGTGGCTGTACACCGTGGCCACCCACACCTGCCTGGATACCATCGAATCCAGAGGCAGGCGAGCCCTGCCGATGGACCTCGGGCCGTCCAGTGACCGCGCCGTGCTCGGCGACGCCCCGCTGGCCGACGTCGCCTGGCTGGGCCCCTATCCCGACGCGGGTCTCGGCGCGGGCGGACCGGCCGCACGCTACGAGCAGCGTGAGGCCGTCGAACTCGCCTTCGTAGCCGCCCTGCAACACCTGCCGGGCAACCAGCGCGCGGCGCTGCTGCTCTTCGAGGTCCTCGGGTTCTCCGCCGCCGAGATCGCCACCACGATGAACACCTCCACCACGTCGGTGAACTCCGCCCTGGCCCGCGCCCGCAAGATCGTCGCGGAGAAGGTGCCCGCTCCCACCCAGCAGCGGACGTTGCGCCAGATCGACGACGCCCGGGTGCGGGAGATCGTCGCCGGATACTCCACCGCACTCGAACGCGGCGACGCCGACGCCCTGGTCGCGCTCCTGACCGAGGACGTCACCTGGTCGATGCCGCCGCTGCCGCACTGGTACCACGGCCTGGCGGCCGTCGCCGACTTCGCCAGGCGGATCCCGCTGACCTGCGGCAGCTGGCGGCACCTCCCGGTCACCGCGAACGGCCAGCCCGCCGTGGCCTGCTACCTCTGGAACGACGGGGCCGGCGCCCACCTCGCCTGGTCGATCAACGTGCTGACCCTGCGTGGCGAGCGTATCCGCGAGGTCACCTCGTTCATCGGCCCCGAGCACTTCACGCCCTTCGGGCTGTCCGCCTCACTGCCCTGACCTGTACGGGCGGCGCTCAGGGGCGGCGGTGGCGGTAGTGATGGACGGCCAGGGCGACGGCGCACGCGAGGGTGGCGAGCCCGAATCCGATGCCGACGAAGATGTTGGGGCCGATGTTCGAGGTCACCATGTTGAGGACGGCGCTGATCGCGAGCAGGAACCACAGCACGGGACGGAGCATCCCGCGCCGAGCGTCGGCGGGCGGTGCCGGACGAGCTGCCTCGGAGACGTTCAGGATGTCGGACATGGGGTGCTCCTCACTCGATGGGCTGTCACACATCGAAGCTACGGACGATCACCGCTGACGACGATCCCACCAACGGGACAAGCCGGGTACAGCAGGCTGTACTCCTCGGCCGATGATCTGCCGACCGCCCAAGTGATGCCCTATTGTCCTGGGCTGAGAGGCGCCGCAGGGCGATCTCCTGGGCCAAGGAGGTGCCGCATGTCGACCCATGACCCCACGACCGGCCGGCGGGCGGCCCGCTGGGACGCGTTCGGCCTCGCCCGCGCCCGCGTCATCCTGGACGCGCTCGAACACCTCGTCGGCGGATTCGGCACCTCGTTCCTGGCGTTGGTCGCCCTCGCGTTGCTGATCGCCACCGCGGTCACCAGCCTCGTCGGCGTGGGCCTGCTGCTGGCGCCCGTCACGCTGCGCGTGGTGCGTGTCGTCGCCGATCGGGAACGCGGGCGGCTCTCCCGCTGGGGTCCGGAGGTCGTCGGCCCGGAGCCGATACCGCACGGGCTGCGCGCCGCCCTCGCGGACTCGGCCGTACGCCGGGAAGTGGGCTGGGTGGTGACGCATGCCGTCTTTGGGCTGCTTGTCGGTGCGATCGGTCTCTCGCTGCCCCTCTACGCGGTGCGTGACATCCCCTTCCCGTTGTACTGGCGGCTGCTGCCACCGGACGTGGCGGCCACGTCGGCCAGTGGGCTCTGGACCGTGCAAGGCTGGCCCAGCGCCCTCGCCGTCTCCCTGCTGGGCATCGGCTGGATCGTCATCACCGCCACGGTCATCCCGGGGATGGCGCGGCTGCAGGCCTGGCCCGGCCGGCGGCTCCTGGCACCCGTCTCCGGCACCGACCTCGCGCTGCGGGTCGTCCAGCTCACCGCGACCCGCGCCGCCGCGCTCGACGCGCACTCCGCCGAGTTACGGCGCATCGAGCGGTCGCTGCACGACGGGACGCAGAACCGGATCGTCGCCGTCAACGTCCTGCTCGGCGCGGCGCGCCGGGCTCTGACGCGCGATCCGGCCAGCGCCGAGGCCATTCTCGAGCGCGCGCAGGACGCCGCCGAGCAGGCACTCGCCGAGCTTCGCGGGGTCGTCCGCAGCATCCTGCCGCCGGTGCTGACCGACCGGAGCCTCTCCGACGCGCTCACCGGTCTGGCCACGGCCTGCCCGGTGCCCTGCCGGATCGACGCCGACCTGCCCGTCCGGTGCGCCTCCTCGGTCGAGGCGACGGCCTACTTCGTGGTGGCCGAGACGCTCACGAACATCGCCAAGCACAGCCGTGCCGGGCGCGCCGACGTCCTGGTCCGCCTCCAGGACGACCGGCTCCACCTGCGGATCACCGACGACGGCCAGGGCGGGGCGGACGAACGCGACGGGTCCGGGTTCGTCGGCATCCGCCGCCGTACCGAAGCACACGATGGGACATTCATGCTGACCAGCCCGCCCGGTGGGCCCACCACCGTGACCGTGAGCCTGCCATGCGGATCGTGATCGCGGAGGACGATGCGCTCCTGCGTGAAGGGCTCGCGCTGCTGTTACGCGCCGAGGGGATCGACGTCGTGGCCACCGCCGGTGACCCCGGCGGTTTCCTGGAGGCCGTCGGGCTCCACCAGCCGGACGTCGCGATCGTCGACGTACGGATGCCGCCGACCCACACCGACGAGGGGATCGTCGCCGCCGTCGAGGCCCGGCGACGCCAGCCGGAGCTGGCCGTGCTCGTGCTGTCCGCCTACGTCGAGCAGGCGTTCGCCACCGAGTTGCTCTCCCATGGCAGCTCCCGCCTCGGGTACCTGCTGAAGGAGCGGGTCGGGCGGGTGGACGAGTTCCTGATCGCGCTGCACCGGGTGGCGGACGGGGGTACGGCCATCGATCCGGATGTCGTCGCGCAGCTGCTCGTACGCACCCGGCCCGACACCCGGCTGGAGCGCCTCAGCCCGCGCGAACGCGACGTGCTGGCCCTGATGGCCGAAGGTCTGGGCAACGCCGCCATCGCCGAGCGGCTCTTCGTCACCGACGGCGCCGTGCACAAGCACATCCGCAGCATCTTCGCCAAGCTCGACCTGGCGCCCACCGATCGGGCGGACCGGCGCGTCACCGCCGTCCTGCACTTCCTCGAAGACGCCAACCGCCGAGTCTGACCCGGTGTCACTTGCTGGGCTGGGGCGTCTGGCAGGCGATCTTCGGGTTCATGCCGAGATAGTTGAGCGGGCCGGCCACGATCGTCACGGCGATGGTGGCCAACTTGTTGCAGTTGTCGACCGGTCCCGAGTAGTAGTCACGCTGGCCCGCCGCGAAGGCGCCGACGATCAGCCAAAGGATCACCACTATTGACGCTAAGCGCATCGGTTCTACCTCCATCATCCGGCTTGGTCACCAGTCTCTCCCCCTGGCGAGGCCGAGGAAACGGACAGTTTTCCCACCCTCCGTCACTGGAGAGGGACCTTCGGCGACTTTCTGAGAGGGGGAGCTCCGGTGGTCAGGTCCTTGACCTGGCCGGTGGTGCTGGTGGCCGCCAGCGCGACGGCGAACAGGATGAGCTGATTGAGAATCTTGAGAAACACCAGCATCCCCACGGCTCCCGCGACCACCTGGTAGGCGGGATTGGCCGCGGTGAGGTTGAGGTAGACCTGCCCGAGGGTCTTGAGGACCTCCAGGCCGATCGTGATGACCAGCGCCGGGCCGATCACCCTGCGCAGCGGCAGGTGCAGCCGGGGTGGGGCGGTCAGCAACGCCATGGCCAGCAGGGTGTTGATGCCGAGACCGATGACGAACGCGGCCGCGGACAGCATCCACTGGGCCCAGTCGGCGTCCGTGCCCACGGTGTGGACGGCCAGCCAGCTCAGCAGCCACTCGGCGGCGAAGGCGAGGGCGATCGACAGGAAGAGCAGCACACCGAGCCCGGCCACCACGCACAGGTCGATGAGCTGGCGCAGGATGAACCTCCCCGGATATTCCTCGATCCGCCAGATCGCCCTGCTGGCCGAGCGTAGGGCGTCCATCCAGAACAGGCCCGTCAACGGCAGCGCGACGAACGCCACCGCCCCGGCCGTCGCCCGCGCGTCGATCAACGCCTGAACATTCAGCCGGGGGAAGTTCTCGCTCAGATAGTGCTGCACCGCGATCAGCACCGGCGGATAGTCCAGGTACCGGCCGAGAATGGCGAACCCCAGCAGCGCCAGCGCGAAGGTGGCGAAGAAGGAGTAGTAGGTGAGCGCGGCCGACAGCCGGCCGGCGTCCACCTTGTCGTAGCGGATCACGGCCCGGACCAGATGATCCAGCCAGCCATGACGACTTCTCGCCCGAGCCCAAGCCGCCGGCAACCGTCTGAGCCTGCTCACCGTACCGTCCAAACCGCTCGATCTTCAGTCCGGGCCTCTACCCTGGCGTCCGCCGAATCATCCCGGCCGCACCTTACTGGGCGGCCAGGATCCGTGCCTATCGGGATCGAAGGTGAGAGTCTGAAGAGGTGAAGCCGGATCGGGGACCCCTCTGGGGGCTGGTGCCACCCACGCTGGCCAAGCTGGCCGCCTGGAGCGCCTGCTTGATCCTCATCGGCTTCGTGGCCAACTACATAGTCAACATCGTGGTGCTGATGCACCTCATCGCCCTGCCGGTCGCGGTCGCCCTGCTGCTGACCGCGCTGCTGTTCCCCCTCACCAGACGGCTGCGCACGATGGGTCTGCGGCCGATCTACGCCACGTGGGTCACCATGCTCGTCGCCTTCGCCGTGGTGGGCGGGACCGGCTGGGTCATCGGCGTACGGGCCAACGAGGAGTTTCCCGGCCTGGTCAAACAGGTGCAGCAGACCGCCAAGACGATGGAGGGCTGGCTCTACACGGGCCCGCTGCACCTCAAGCCGAACCAGCTCAGCAACTGGGTCGACGACATCGCCAACCTGGTCACCGAACAGCAGCGGCAGATCACCACGACCGTGCTCGCGGGCACCGTCGTGCTGCTCGAAGCGCTGGCCGCGACCGTCCTGCTGCTCTTCGTGACGTTCTTCCTGCTCAAGGACGGGGATCGGATCTGGGCGTGGTTCCTCAAGGGGTTCGGTACGGTCGCGCCACGGGTCGATCGAGCCGGGCGTACGGCCTGGGTCACGCTCTCGCACTACGTACAGGGCACCGTGGCCGTGGCGGCGGTGCACGGCATCCTCATGGGCATCGTGCTCGCGGTCATGGGCGTCCCGCTCTGGGCGGCGCTCGCTGTGCTGATCTTCCTGGCCAGCTTCATCCCGATCGTCGGCATCTTCTTCGCCGGAGCCGTCGCGACACTGGTCACGCTCGGCGCGAAGGGTCCGATCTACGCGCTCATCTTCGTCGGCGTCCTGCTCGTCGAGCAGCAGTTGGAGAACCATGTCCTCCAGCCGCTGATCGTCGGCCGGGCGCTCCACTTCCACCCGTTGGCGATCATCATCGTGCTCTCCGTCGGCGGCATCCTGGCCGGGATCGCGGGCGCGATCGTGGCCGTGCCGATCGCCGCGATCCTGTACCGATCGGTGCCCGAACTCTTCCGGGACGAACCGCTCCCGCTCCCACCTGTGCCGGAAGCGGAACCACCGCCGCGCGGGCCGGATGCGGAACCACCGCCAAACCACGGCAAACCCGCCCAGACCGGCGGCGGGCCAACGCTGCCGACCGGGTGACGCCTGGCACGACGGCATAGGGCGGGACTAGACGCTCGTGGCCAGGAGGATCTTCAGCAGCTCGTTGGGCGCGTCCCGCATCACGTTGTGCCTGGACGCGAGGGCATGCGCGCGCCACGAGGGATCGGCGAGCGCCCGCTCGTAGGCGGGCTTGAAGGACGACTCCCCCTCGCCCTCGGCCGCGTACACATAGTCCTTGCTCCGGAAGCGGTCGAGCCCGCCGCGCAGGCGGATCGACTGGAGCAGGCAGGCCAGCGGGTGCGGCGTGGCCCGCGGATCGAAGAAGGGCAGCGGCGCGGTCGTGTAGCCGTTCGCGTGGGCGTCACCGATGTACCAGTTTCGCTGGTCGTCCGTGGCCAAGGTCCAGCAGGAGTCCCCGTCCGCGGGCACGAAGGCATCGACATAGACCAGACCGTCGACGCGCTCGGAGACCCGGTCGGCGGCGCCGGTGATCACCATTCCGCCATAGCTGTGCCCTACCAGCACGACGTCGGTGATCTGCTCGTCTTCCAGGAGATTCACCACGTCCTCGACATGCGTGTCGAGGTTGACCGAGGCGTTGAGCAGGTGCTTCCTGGCCCCCAGCCCGGTCAGCGAGATCGGGTACGCCTCGTGGCCGTGCTGCCGGAGCCGGCGCGCCAGCGGTTCGAAGCACCACGCGCCGTGGCAGGCGCCGGGAACGAGTACGAAGGTCGTCATCTGGGATTCCTCAGGTAGGTGGCGTACGTCCCCAGCCTCCGGCAGAACCAACCAGAAGTCCAAGAGATAGTCCGTCTCCTTACGAGAAGGAACAGTTATGGGCTGCCGGACACTCACGCGGTGAGCCGGGCGATCTGCCGTAGCTCGCCGCGGGTCGTCTCGCAGTCCAGCCGCCGGAGCTGGTCCACCACCCGGCCGGCCTGAGGGCTGTACTTGAGCTCCTCGGGGCAGGTCTCCGCCACCTTTCTGAGCATGGCGGTGGCGGCTTCCGGGTCGCGGTCCATGGCGTGGGCCGTGGCCAGGGACAGGAGATAGCGGGCCTGCCGGTCCTTCGCGTACAAACGGTCGGCGTCGACGTCCGCCGCCAGCCGGATGGCCTGCCGGAAGCGGCCCATGCGTACCGCCACCACCACGGTGTGCAGGTCCACCTCGGTCATGAAGTCCGCGCGAGCCGTGCCCAGCCGGTCGGCGAGCTTGCGGGCGCGGTTCAGCAGTTCCTCGGTCCGGAGGAGGTCGTTCTCCTCGGCGGTGGCCAGCGCCGCCGTCAGGTAGCAGGTCCCGATGGTCGACGGGTCGTCGGTGAGCTCGGTCGCGGCCAGGCACAACCGGCGGGCGTCGGCGTACCGGCCCAGGTGGATGAGGACGTCGGCCAGCTCGGCCCGGGTGAGCGCGGGCAGGAGGCGGTCGGCGGGCGCGGCGGCCACGGCGCGGTCGGCGGCCAGCAGGGCGAGCGGGTGGTGGCCGCAGCCACGCAGCAGCGTCGCGAACAGCCGGTAGACGTCGGTGAGGTCGGCGGCGGCCGCCTGCCGGTCCTCTGCCTTCGCGTGCTCCGCCGACGTGTCGGCCATCAGCAGGAGGGCGGGCAGGCGACGGCGCAGCTCGGTGTAGCGCCTGGGCGAGCGCCGCCAGATCTCCCACGCCGACGACACGTGGCGGTGGACGCGGTGCACGCTCTCGGCCACCCCGTCGGCGCACAGCCGGGGGAACAGCAGCGCCCGGCCGACGTCATCGCATTCGCCGTGTTCGCCGGTGGCCGGCAGTGTTATGGGGCCGCCGATGAGTTCGGAAAGGTCGGTGACGCGGAGCACGTCGGCGATTCGCATGATGGTGGATAATCGGTCCAGCGGCCTGGCGCCTTTTTCGACCAGCCGGAGCCATTCTTCGCTGCAGCCCACGAGATTCGCCAGAATACGCCGGGACAGGCCGCGTGCGCGGCGCATGGCCATGATCCGGCCGCCGTCGACCAAGAAATCGCTGGCCATGCCGCCAGATTAGGCGATGAATTCGACGGCCATCGACGGCCATAAATGACCGCCTTTTTATGCCACTGGGCGTCGGCGAAAAAGCCGCTATGTTATGTCGGAGAATCGTGGGATGCCGTCGCGCAACTCCAGTTGGATCCGCGCGGGCCGGCCGGGGTGAGACTGCCGCGACACCGTTCGGCAGGAGGAGACCACGATGACGATCGACGTCGAGTCGATGCGGAAGGCATTCCCGTTCTTCGAGACAGCCGCTGACGGCTCCCGTCCACCCGTCTACCTCGACAGCGCCGCCACCACGCAGAAACCGGCCGTGGTGCTCGACGCCCTCAGCCACTACTACACGCGCGCCAACGCCAACGTGCACCGTGGCGTCTACCGCCTGGCCGTGGAGGCGACCGAGCTGTACGAAGGGGCCCGGCGCACGGTCGCGGCCTTCGTCAACGCGCCGCGCGCCGAGGAGATCGTCTTCACCAAGAACGCCACCGAGGCCACCAATCTCCTGGCCAACACGCTGATGTGGGGCGACGGGCGGCTCCGGGTCGGTCCCGGCGACGAGATCGTCCTGACCGAGATGGAGCACCACTCCAACCTCATCCCCTGGCGGCTGCTCGCCGAGCGCGTGGGGGCGAAGGTCAGTTACCTGGGCATCACCGACGACGGCCGGCTGGACCTGTCCCGCCTGGCCGAGCTGGTCACGGAGCGGACCAAGGTCGTGGCGGTCGTGCACGCCTCGAACATCCTGGGCACCGTGAACCCCATCGCGCCGATCGCGGCCCGCGCGGCCGAGGTCGGCGCCCTGCTGGTCGTCGACGCGGCGCAGTCGGTGCCGCATCTCGGGGTGGACGTCGCCGCTCTCGGGGCCGACTTCGTGACCTTCTCCGGGCACAAGATGTGCGGGCCCACCGGGATCGGCGTGCTGTGGGGCAGGCACGAGCTGCTGGCGGCGCTGCCGCCCTTCCTCGGCGGCGGCGAGATGATCGAGACGGTCAGCGTGGACGCCATGCACTACGCCGCGCCGCCGCTCAAGTTCGAGGCCGGGACGCCGCCGGTGGCGCAGGCGGTCGGCCTGGGGGCCGCGTGCGACTTCCTCTCAGAGATCGGGATGGACGCGGTCGCCGCCCACGACCAGGCGCTGATCGAGTACGCGCTGGACCGGCTCGGCGAGGTGCCCGGCATCCGGTTCATCGGGCCGGCGGACACCCGCGACCGGCTGCCGCTGCTCTCCTTCGTGGTGGACGGCATGCCGCTCCAGCAGGTGCGCACGGCCCTGGACGAGGCGGGGATCGCGGTCCGTTCGGGTCACCACTGCGCCCAGCTCGCGTGCAGCCGCTTCGGCATCCCGGCGGCCATCCGCGCCTCCCTCTACCTGTACAACTCGCCCGACGAGGTCGACGTCCTGGCCACGACCCTGGAACAGGCGCGCGGTTCCCGGCGGGGCGAGCGCGCCCCGGACACCGTGTACGAGGCCGCCGACACCCGCCAGGTCCGCCCCTACCAGGAGATCCTCGTGCCGGGCATCTTCCGGCCCTGGGCGTACCGGCTCGTCGAGGAGCTGGCCCCCGCCCAGGGAGCCAGGGCGCTCGACATCGGCACCGGGCCGGGCACGGTGGCCCGCGTCATGGCGGCGGCCGTGGGCGACGGCGGGGCCGTGGTCGGCACCGACCCGAGCCCGGCCATGCTCGCCCTCGCACGGGAGCAGCCGCCCGTCAGCGGGGCCCCGATCCAGTACGTCGAGTGCGGCGCGGCCCCCCTGCACGTGTCCGACGAGGCGTTCGACCTGATCACCGTGCAGCAGGTGCTCCAGTTCGTCCCGGACCGGCGCGCCGCGCTGGCCGAGATGCGCAGGGCCGCCCGTCCCGGCGCCCGGATCGCGATCGCCACCTGGTCACCGCTCCGGCGCAATCCGCTCTTCGGGGCCCTGCACGACGCGGTCGGCGCCGTGCTCGGCCCCGGACCGGCCGCGTTGTTCGAGGAGCCGTGGTCGCTGGGCGGGGAGGAGGTCGCCGCCCTGGTGGAGGAGGCGGGCTTCGGCCAGGTCGAACTGCGCGAGTGGACGGTGCCGGTCACCATCCCCGGTGGTCCGGACGCCCTGTGCTGCCTCTTCGACTTCTCGGCGGCCGGCCCGCACATCTCCGTCCATCGCCGGGACCTGCACGCCGCCGTCCGCGCGAACCTGGCCTACCGCACGGACGGGGATGGCCTGCACGCGCAGACCTCGGCGAGCGTGGTGACCGCCCGAGCCTGATCGTCAGCGACAGCCGATGGCGGAAGGTCTCGGCGCCGGGCCGGGACGCGACATACGCGGTCTCACCATTCCGCCATCGAGCCGTCGTCGTGCCGCCAGACCGGGTTGCGCCAGGCGTGCGGGTGGCGGGCGGCCCGCCGTACCGCCTGCTCGTCGACTGTCACCCCCAGGCCGGGCAGCGTGGTGCGGTGGGCGTGGCCGTCGGTGAAGGTGAACGGGGCGGGGTCGAGGACGTAGTCGAGGAGTTCGGCGCCGCCGTTGTGGTAGATGCCCACGCTCTGTTCCTGGATGAGGAAGTTGGGCGTGGCGAAGCCGATCTGCAGGCTGGCGGCCAGTGCGATCGGGCCGAGCGGGCAGTGCGGGGCGAGTTGCACGTCGAACGTCTCGGCGAGCGCGGCGATCCGCCTGACCTCCGAGATGCCGCCCGCGTGGGACAGGTCGGGCTGGGCCACGGCCAGGCCGGAGGTCAGCGGCGGCAGGAAGTCGGTGCGGGAGTAGAGGCGCTCGCCGAGCGCGATCGGCACGTCCGTCGCGGCGGTCAGGTCGCGGAGCCGGTGCAGGTGGTCCGGGGCCAGTGGCTCCTCCACGAACAACGGGTTCAGGTCGGCGACGGCGGTGAGGACGCGTCTGGCGTTGGCGGTCGTGGCGCGGCCGTGCAGGTCGATCGCGAAGTCGCGGCCGGGGCCGAGGGCCGACCTGGCGACCTCCGCCCTGCGCACCACGGACGCGAGGTCGGCGGCGGTGAGCGAGCGCGGCATCAGGCCCGAGCCGTTCATCTTGACTGCGGTGAACCCGGCCTCGACCTGTCTGTCGATCTCCTCCCGCAGCTCACCCGGGTCGTCGCCGCCGACCCAGGCGTAGACCCTGACCTTGTCGCGGACCGGGCCGCCGAGCAGGGCGTGCACGGGCGCGCCGTAGTGCTGGCCGGCGATGTCCCACAGCGCCTGGTCGAGCCCCGCGACGGCGCTGGACAGCACGGGGCCGCCCCGGTAGAAGCCGCCCTTGGTGAGCACCTGCCAGTGGTCCTCGATCCGCAGCGGGTCCTGGCCGAGGAGATATTCGCTGAGTACGTCCACCGCCGCCCGCACGACCTCGGCCCGTCCCTCGACGACGGGTTCGCCCCACCCGACGATGCCCTCGTCGGTCTCCACGCGGCAGAACAGCCATCGCGGCGGCACCGGGAACGTCTCGATCCTGGTGATCTTCACAGCAGGTCCTCCAGGTCGCGCCACGCCTTGTCGAGCAGGTCCCGCATCGCCGCCTCCGCGGCCTCGCCGTCCTGCCTCTCGATGGCCGTCAGCACCGCCAAATGACTGGGTACGGGGTCGTCGCTGCCGCTGGAGCCGTGGACGAGCCGGTCGCGCCCGGCCAGGCCCGCGCCCATGACGACCTCCATGCGGATGAGCAGTTCGTTGTCGCCCGCCGCGAGCAGCGCCCGGTGGAAGTCCAGGTCGGCCGCGACGGGGTCGGCGGCCGACGCCATCGCGTCCAGCGCCTTTCGCAGGGCGTCGAGCTGCTCGGGGGTACGGCGCAGCGCGGCCAGCCGGGCGACCTGGGGCTCGACGATCGAGCGCAGCTCGTGCAGATCGCGCAGGAATCCCGGGTCGGGGCGCCCGGCGAACTTCCACCGGATCACGTCGCCGTCGAGGAGGTTCCAGTCGGCGCGTGGGCGTACGTAGGTGCCGAGCTTGGGCTTGGCCCCGATGAGCCCCTTGGCGGTGAGGACCTTCATCGCCTCGCGCAGCGCCGTCGAGCTGACGCCGAGCCGTTCCTGCAAGACGGTGACGTCGAGGCTGTCGCCCGACTTGAACTCCCCGCCGAAGATCATCGAGGCGATGGCCTCGACCGTCTGCCCGTGGAGCCCGCGCCCGCTGTAGGCCGCCATCACGCCGAGTCCTTCACGATGCTCCAGCCGCCGTCCACGACCACGCAGGCTCCCGTGACGAACGAGGCTTCGGGCGAGGCCAGGAAGGCGATCACCGCGGCCGTCTCCTCGGGCGTGCCGAACCGGTCGAGCACGGTGGCCTTGACCGTGGCCGCCCGCTCTTCCTCGTCCACCCGGTCCCAGACGGGCGTCATGATCGGCCCGGGGAGTACGCAGTTGACGCGGACGGCGGGGCCGTACTCGACCGCCAACTGGCGGGTGAGCGCGGTCAGCCCGCCCTTGGCGGCGGCGTAGGCGGGATGTCCGGGCAGGCCGACGAGCGCGTGCACGGAGGAGGTGACCACCATGACGCCGCCCCTGGTGGCCAGGTCGGGCAGCAGCGTGCGGGCGGCCAGGAAGGTGCCGGTCAGGCTGACGCCGAGCTGCCGGTTCCACGACTCCAGCGTGGTCAGGTGCGCGGGCGCCACCTCGGCGGCGGCCGCGTTGCTCACGATCACGTCGATCGGGCCCCACTCGGCGACCCGCTCCCAGGTCTCCTCCTCGGCCACGTCGCCGCGCAGGTAGCCGGCGCCCGTCGGCGGCCGTTCCGCGACGACGTCGACGACCAGGACGGAGGCGCCCTCAGCGGTCAGCCGCGCCGCCGTCGCGGCGCCGATCCCCGACGCGCCGCCGGTCACGACGGCCGTCCTGCCCGCGAAGCGCCCGCTCACGATTCCGCCGATACGACGACATCATGGGGAGCCAGCTCCACCCCGGCCACGCTCACGGGCCGGTCACCGTGGTTGAGCAGGAACAGGTGCCGCCCACGCCGTACGGCCTCCACCTCGTCGGGCAGCCCCTGGAGGACGGGCGCGACCTCAGCCAGCCGCAGGCTGTCGCGGACGAGCTCGCGCATGGCCCGCTCGTCGGGGCGCGTGCCGAGGTAGGTGGCGGTGCCCAGACCGAAGGCGTGCCGGGTGATCGCCGGCGACCCGGCCAGCGGGCCGCCGGTGTAGGCGGCCAGGACCTCGGCGCCTTCCGGCACGACGTGGTCGGCCCACAGGTCCGCGCTCCCGCCCGAGGTCAGGCTCACACTCTCGCCCTCGCTGAGCGGCCAGAACTCTTCCACCCGCAGTCCGAGCAGCTCCCGGAAGGCGCCGGGGTAGCCGCCCAGCCGGACGCGGTCGCACTCGTCGACGATCCCGCTGAAGAACGACATCAGCAGGTGCCCACCGCCCTCGACGTAGCCGCGCAGGTTGGCGGCCGCCGCGTCGGTGCACAGGTAGAGGTTCGGCACGACGACCAGCTTGTAGGAGGACAGGTCCGCCTCGGGCGGCACCACGTCGACCGTGACGTTCTCCCGCCAGAGCGGCGCGTAGTGGGCGCGTACCCGCTCGGGGATCTTCAGCTCGCCCGGCCTGGCGTCCAGCTCCAGCGCCCACCAGTTGGCGTAGTCGTGCACGATCGCCACGTCGGCGCGCACCCGCGAGCCCGCGACGCCGGACAGCGCCGCCAGTTCGGCGCCCAGCCCGGCCACCTCGCGGAAGATCCGGTTGTCCGCGCCGCCGTGCGAGACGATCGCGGAGTGGAACTTCTCCGCGCCGCCCGCCGAGGCCCGCCACTGGAAGTACATGACCGCGTCGGCGCCGCGCGCCACCGCCTGGTGGCTCCACAGCCGGTTCAGTCCGTCCCGCTTCGGCCGGTTCGGCGGGCGGTAGCTGATCGCGCTGGTCGCGGTCTCCATCATCAGGTACGGCCGGCCGCCGCCCAGCGAGCGCATCTGGTCGTGGAAGAAGGCCGCGTCGATGTGCGCGCCGGGGTCCTTCGGCTCGGGGTAGATGTCGAGCGCCACCACGTCGAAGTCGGCCGCCCAGGAGGCGTAGTCGGCGACCGGCTCCCACATGCCCATGATGTTCGTGGTGATCGGCACGTCGGGGGTCAGCTGCTGGAGCACCGCCCGCTCGGCCCGGTAGCAGGCCAGCAGCGCGTCGGAGCTGAAGCGGCGGTAGTCGAGGTCCTGCGCGGGATTGCGCAGGGTCGGGGTCTCGCGCGGCGGCAGCACGTCGGCCCAGTCGGTGACCCGCTGGCTCCAGAACGTGGTGGACCAGGCGGCGTTGAGCGCGTCGAGGTCGCCGTAGCGCTCGCGCAGCCAGGTCCGGAAGTCCTCGGCCGAGACGTCGCAGTAGCACTCCTGGATGTGGCAGCCGTACTCGTTGCCGACGTGCCAGATGGACAGCGCGGGATGCCCGCCGTACCTCTTGGCCAGCTGGACGGCCAGGCCCACGGCCGCCTCGCGATAGACGGGCGAGCTGGGGCAGTAGTGCTGGCGGGAGCCCGGCGACAGGCGCACGCCGTCGCGGGTGACCGGCAGCGTCTCCGGGTGCAGGCGCGGGAGCCAGGCGGGCGGTGACGCGGTGCCCGTGGCCAGGCTGACCTCGATGCCCGCGTCGCCGAGCAGGTCCATGACCTCATCCAGCCAGGCGAAGTCGTAGGCTCCCGGCTCGGGCTCGACCAGCGCCCAGGAGAAGACGCCGAGCGTGACGATGGTGACCCCGGCCTCGCGCATGAGGCGGATGTCCTCGCGCCAGACCTCCGGCGACCACTGCTCCGGGTTGTAGTCGGCGCCGAAATGTACTCGGTCGGGCTTCATCCCTTGACACTCCCTGCGGTGAGGCCCGCCCGCCAGAATCGCTGCAGCGAGGCCATGGTGATGACGAGAAGGAGCGCGGACACCGCTGCGCCGGTGACCGTGAGCTCGAAGAAGGCCGGGTTCCTGAAGGTCTGTGAGTTCCACAGGGCCAGGCCCAACGTGACAGGGTAGAGGTTCTGATCCGACAGCATGACCAGGGGCAGGAAGTAGTTGTTCCAGATGCCGATGAACTGGAACAGGAAGATCGTGACCAGCGCCGGGCTCATGATCTTCAGGCCGATGCTGAAGAAGATGCGATACTCCCCCGCGCCGTCCAGCCGCGCCGACTCCAGCAGGGCGTCGGGGATCGCGGCGTTGGCGTGGATGCGCGCGAGGTAGACGCCGAACGGGCTGACGATGCTGGGCAGCAGCACCGACCAGAACGATCCGGTCAGGCCCGCCTGGCTGAAGATGAGGTAGGTGGGCAGCGCCAGCACCGTGGACGGCACGAGCACGCCGGCCAGCACCAGGTTGAACAGCGCCTCCCGGCCCCGGAAGGGGTATTTGGCCATCGCGTAGCCCGCCCCGGCCGACAGCACGGTGGCCACGAGTGCGCCGGCGCCCGCGTACAGGAAGCTGTTGAGTATCCACCGGCCGAACAGCCCGTCGCCGAACAGGCGGCCGAGGTTGGCGCCGAGCTGCGGGTGCGGCGACCACAGACCGAAGGTGCCGAACAGGTCGGCGGTGCTCTTGGTCGCGGCGACCAGCACCCAGACGACCGGCAGTAGGAAGTAGACCGCCGCCGCGAGGAGCAGCGCCATGACCACGACGGTGGCCGGTCTCCACCGGTTCACCACGCTCTGTTTCCCTTCCTGTTCACCAATCGGAGGAAGCCGAAGGAGATCACGAATGCCATGATCGCGATAAGTGTGGCCTCCGCCGAGGCGAGATGGACATTCGCCTGGCCGAAGGCCTGGTTGTAGGCGGCCAGGTTGGGCGTGTAGTCGCTGTTGATCGCCGTGGTGAGCGGCTTGAGTATCAGCGGCTCGACGAACAGCTGGAGGGTGCCGATGAGCGTGAACACGGTGATCAGGATCAGCGGCGCGCGTACCAGCGGGATCTTGACGTGCCAGGCGATCCGCAGCTCGCTCGCGCCGTCCACCCTGGCCGCCTCGTACAGCTCCCGGGGGATGGCCTGCAGCCCGGCGATCAGCACGAGCATGTTGTAGCCGGCGAACTGCCAGGTGGAGATGTTGGCGATGGCCAGCAGGATCGTGTCGGGACCGAGGAAGTCGTGCGGCAGGCCCATGGCGGCCAGCACGTCGATGAGCGGGCTGGTCTGCGGTACGTAGAGGAAGCCCCACAGCAGCGAGGCGATCACCCCGGGCACACCGTACGGAAGGAAGAACGAGACGCGGAAGAACGGCTGGAAGCGCGCTCTGGCCGAGTCGAGCAGCAGGGCCAGCGCCAGGGCGCAGACCACCATGGTCGGCACCTCGATCAGGCTGAACACCAGCACCCTGCCGATGCTCGCCACGAACGCCTCCTGGCTCAGCGCGGTGACGTAGTTGCCGAGCCCGGTGAACTCCAGCACCGGCTCGGTCAGGCCGAGCCCGCTGCTGGTGAGCTTGAAGAAGCTCTGATAGATCGCGTAGCCGATCGGCGCGAGGAAGAACAGCGCGAAGGCCACGAAGAACGGCGCGACCAGGACCACCACATGCGTCCTTGGCCGACCGGGGCGCCGCGAGTTCGCGCGCGCCCCCCGCACCACCCCGGTCACCGTCAACCGCCCGTCACCACGTTGAGGCCCTTGGCCTTGAGCTGCTCGACCATCGCCTGCTGGGTCTTGGCGAAGGCGTCGGTGAGCGTCCCGTCGCCCTGGACCGCGGCCTTGGCGTTGTCGGTCAGCGAGGCGTAGAGCGCGTCACTCACCGGGGGCCAGCGCCAGTCCGTCGCCACGGCGGCGTCGGCCTGCTTGAAGACCTCCCAGATGTTCTGGCCGCCGTAGAAGGGGAAGACCGTGTCGTCCTTCTGGAGGTTGGGGATCTTGCTGGTGTCCTTGACGGACGGCCAGCCGTACCCGGCCGACAGCAGGGTGTTGACGCTCTCGGGGGCGCTGTTGAGCCAGACCGCGAACTCGGTGGCCGCGCCGGGGTTCTTGGTGCCCTTCAGGATGGCGGAGGCCGAGCCGCCGCCCCAGCTCGCGGAGGTGAACTGGGCGGCGCCCGCCCACTGGGGCATGGGCGCGACCGCCCACTTGCCCGAGGTGCCGGGCGCGTTGCCGCGGATGATCGCATCGCCCCACGAGCCGCCGATCCAGCCCACGACGCTGCCTGTCTGCAGGTCCTTGTACCAGGCGTTGGACATGTCGGCCTCGGTCTTGACCAGCTTGCCGTCCAGCATCTTCTGCCAGTACGCGGCCATCTTGCGGGTGTCGGGGTTGTCGATCGTCACCTTCCAGGCGTCGCCCTCGGTGCCGAACCACTGCTGCCCGGCCTGCTGAGCCAGCGAGATCATCCAGGGCGCCTGATTGGCGGCGAAGGTCGAGATGTAGGCGCTCTTGTCCTTCTTCCTGATGGTCGCGGCGGCCGCGGCGAAGTCGTCCCACGTCTTGGGCGCTTCCAGGCCCCACTTGGTGAACAGGTCCTTGCGGTAGTAGAAGCCCATGGGCCCGCTGGCCTGGGGAATGGCGTAGACCTTGTCGCCGAAGACACCGGTCTGCCACTGCCAGTCGACGAACTTGGCCGCGTCGTCCTTCGCGTACTCCGTGACGTCCTGCAAGGCCCCGTTGACCAGGAACGAGGGCAGCGAGTCGTAGCCCACCTGCGCCACGTCGGGCGCGTTGCCCGCCTTGACCGCCGCGAGCATCTTCGCGTATCCGCCGTCGGGACCCGGAGTGATGGTCTCCAGCTTGACCTTGATGCCGGGGTGGGCGGTGTTGAAGGCATCGACGGCCTTCTGGATGTCCGGCACCCACGACCAGAACGTCAGGGTCACCGGCTGGGCCGGATCGCCACTCGCCGCGGTGCCCGCAGGCGCGCTCGAACCGCCCCCGCAAGCCGCCGCGAGCCCTATCGCGACGACGGCGGCGACCAGTCGGGCCGCCCTGGGAATCCTCGATCCCATGCTGACTCCCTTCGAACGGAACGCCTGACCTGCGGGTTCCGGTTGAGGGGAGACATTATTCGTATTTTATTAATAATACAAGGGTGTTGCTGGGCGGTTTCCTGCGATTTCGTGTGACATATGGGAATATGAGGGGTCTTGGTAGTGAAGGGGTGCTGAATGCACGATGACCTGCAGGCCGCCATCGAGGGTCTGGTCGCGGAGTTCGGCAGGCAAGTCAGCCAGGTCCGGGAGACGCACGCCCAGCTCCGGGAGGTCACGGCCACGGTATCCGACGGCAACGTGACCGTGACGGCGGGTCCGCAGGGCAGGATCGACGAGATCATCTTCCATCCCCGCGTCTACACCCGCCTCTCCCCGTCGGAGCTGGCCCAGGCAGTGCTCGACCAGGTCGCCGAGGCCAACGCACGGGTCGCCGAGGAGTCGCGGAAGCTGATGGCGCCGCTCGTACCCGAAGGGATGCCGGCCGAGCAGCTGTTCGGCGGCGAGTTCGACCTTGACCGGCTGCTGCCGGACGTGCCCCTCCAGGCCCCTGCCAAGCGCGGAGAGACTCGATGAGCGAGTGGGCGCAGGGGTTCGACGTCGCCTGGGGCCAGATGCGCAGGGCGGGCACGGACTGGTCCACTCCCGCCGCCACCCTGCGTGAGGCGAGGGGGCTCGTGCAGTCCGTGCTCGACAGCGCCCCGTGGGGACAGGACCAGTACGGCCGGCAGTTCGCCGCCCGGTTCACCGCCACGCTCCAAGGCCTCCTCGACGACTGCCACCAGGGCGCGGAGTGCGTCGACGACCTGACGGAGCAGGTCGACACGGCGGCCCGCAACTACGAACGGGCCAATCACCTGTATCCGCAGGCCTGAGGCGTGGATCTGCGAACCTTGCTCGGCCCCGCGTTCCCGTACGTGGAACCGCTGCTCGGCTGGGTGGTCGGCATGGACTACCCGGAGGGTGACGGCGAGGACAGCCTGGCCGAGGCCGGTCACCTGCGTACCGCGGCCACGAAGTGCCGCACGGCGGGCGGCCAGGGGGACGAAGCGCTCAACCACGTGCTGGCCTACGCCGCCGGCCCCGCGGCCACCGCGCTGTGCGCCTACTGGGGGAAGTTCTCCACCGATGATCCCGCGTACGTGGAGGAGCTGGCCAAGGCCTGTGAGACGGCGGCGAAACAGCTCGAGTCATACGGCCTGGACACCGACTACACGCAGAAGTACATCGCGCTCTGCCTGATCCTGCTCGCCTTCCTGCTGCTGCGGTCCTACGCGTTCGGGCCCGCCACGGGCGGTGCCTCGTTCCTGTCCATCGGGCCCGCCTGCTCGATGGCCAGGCTGAACGTCAAGACGATCGCCAAGCTGCTGCTGCTGAGCATCGCGTTCATGGTCGGCCTGGACGGCGGCACCCAGCTCTGGCAGTTCGCCGAGGGCAAGCGCGACACATGGGACGGCGGCAAGACGGCCGCCGCGGTGGAGGGCGGGCTGCTGACCGGGCTGGCGTTCGCCGGGCTGGGCGGGATCATCGCCAAGATCGGCGGTCCGCGGTTGCTGGGCGGCGTCGTACTGAAGGAGGAGCTGACGGCGCGCGAGCGGGTGGCCGCGTTCCTGACCCAGACCGTGGGCGGAGTGGCGACCCAGAGCAGTGTGGCCTCGGTGATCGGCTCGGTCCCCATGCTGTACGAGAACGGCCAGCTCACTCCGGAGATGCTGGCCAAGGCGGCGGTGGCGGGCTTCGTGGGCGGCATCGACGGCCGGGCGGGCTACGCGGGTCCGCGCGCCGCCGACGGCCTGCGCGTGCCACGCCTGGGAGAGGCCCCGCGACTGGACGGCACCCGTCTGGAGGGTACGAGACGTTCGACTGATCAGCGGGCGCCCGCGTACCACTTCGGTCAGGACCCGCACGACGGTCCCGGCCGGCCGGCGCCCGAGGGGACCGGACGGGCCGAACCCGGCGGCGGCGGGGCGGCCGTGCCGGTGCTCACGCCCAGACACCGGGAGCTCATCCGGCAGAGCCGGCACGAAGTCACCGCGGGCGTCTGGTACCGGGATCCGGGCCGGGCCGTGACGCCCAGCGCGGACATGCGGCTGCTGCGGCAGACGCCCGGCGTCATCAACGTGGGCATCCGCACCGACCGCCACGGGTTCTACATCGGCGACGAGCGGCTGTCGAGCCGCGACGTGGGCACGATGCTCGCCCACGATCCGGTCGTGCGGGCCGACCCCACCGCCAAGCTGCGCTTCCTGGGCTGCGACCTCGACCTGAATCGCGTCGCGGTGCGGCAGGTCGCCGACCTCACCGGCCGGGAGATCATCGCGGCCGACAAGCTGGTCTACATCGGCGCCGACCGGCAGGCGCACACCGGGAGCATCCCTCAATACCGCGACGACGGCCGGCCGATCTTCCGTGACGACGGCAAGTGGCACCTCACCCGGCCGGAGCAGCCGCACCAGCAGCCGACCGTCCCGGCGGACATGGCCCGGCCGAGCCCCGAACTCCCGCCGGGGGCGCTCAACGAGGAGACGCTGAAGGCGAAGCTGGAGCAGGAGAAGCCGCAGCCCAAGTTCCTGGACAGTGGCCAGCATGGGGTGGTGCAGACAGTCCGGTTCCGCGACGGCACCGTCCTGATCCGGAAACTTCATCTCTACGGGCACGTCACGGTGAAAAAAGACCTGCTCGCCTCCCTCGTCGGGCGGATGGTCGGCGCCCCCGTACCGCACGTCATCAGGGATCCGTTCAACCGGGACGCCGTCTACATGCAGTTCATGGACGGCGTCGACCCGTCCGAGATCAGGGGCGAGCTGTTGCCCTTCCACGAAAGCGCGGGGGGAAGGCGGCTCGGCCTGCTCGACGCCCTGATCGGCAACACCGACCGCAGGGGCGGCAACTGGCTCGCGCACGGGAAGGACGGCGTGGGCGGGATCGACCTCAGCAGGTCCTTCTCGTTCGGTCTGGACAAGATCGAGTACGCCCAGAACGACTTCGCCTGGCACTACATGGACGACGACGGCGAATGGATCGACAACCGGCTCACCCGCGAGGACATCGACGTGTTCACCGAGCGGATCCAGGCGCTGCGGCCGGAGTTCGAGCGGCTGGGTCGCCAGGCGTGGCACGACGAGATGCTCGACCGCCTGTACCAGATCGCCGACCACGCGACCGGTGACGTGCCGTTGACCCATGAGCCCGTCCACCACTTCGGCGGCTTCTACAGCGGCTACCCGGCCGCCTTCGACCAGGCGCAGGCGATGCTCGACAGGTACAGCACGGAGAGGAAGAGGCCATGATCATGGTCGCGCGGGTGTTCGACGGCGTCAGGGACGGGGTGCCGTACTTCGAGCCCGGCCATCCGCTGGTGGACAGCCCGCACGAACGCGAACGGCTGGCCGGCTACCTGGAGGCGGGCACGCCGATCCTGGGCACCACCGGGCTGGACGTGGACCGGGTCGAGCCGGAGCGCGGCGAGGTGGTGCCGCTGAGCTTCCGCACCGACGGGACGTACGTCTGGACCGACACGGTCACCTACTACCTGCGCGCCCACCACCTGCGGCCGGACCCGGAGCTGTGCGCGCACATCGCGGCCGGCGGGTACGTGTGCCCCGAGGTCGGCGAGGACGCCGCCGCGCGGGTCCTCCAGGAGTTCTACCGGTTCTCGGCCGAGTCCGGGTAGGCGATCGCGGTCCTCGGCCGGGTCCATTGGGGGTTCTCTCCGGCTCCATCGGGGGGTTCTCTCCGGCTCCATCGGGGGGGTTCTCTCCGGGTCCGGACAGCCGGTCGGGTGAACCTGCGCGGCCGGCGGGCCGTACCTGTACGCAGGACGGGTGTCGCGAGCCGAGGAGGTCTGCCACGTGGGCGTGCGTCGTAGCCGGATCGCGGGCGTGGCCGTCGTCGCGCTCGGTCTGCTCGCCGGCGGCCTGCTGCTGCTCGCAGGACCGGCCGGCGCCCACGGGGCACTGGAGAACCCGCTCAGCCGGGCGGCGGCCTGCGGTGCCGACAGCCCGCTGTCGAAGAAGTCCCCCGCCTGCACGGCCGCCCTGGCGGTGAACGGTACGGAACTGCCCGGCGAGTGGGACAACCTCAGAGTGGCGGACGTCGCGGGCCGGGACCGTGAGGTGATCCCCGACGGGAAGCTGTGCAGCGGCGGCATCGAGGGCTTCGACGGCCTGGACCTCGCCCGTGCCGACTGGCCCGCCACCAGGCTGACGGCCGGAGCGGGCTTCACCTTCAAGTATCGCGGGACGATCCCGCACAAGGGGACCTTCCGGCTGTACGTCACGACGGACCGTTACGATCCGTCGCGCGCCCTCAAGTGGTCCGACCTGGAGAAGCGGCCCTTCCTCAAGGTCACCGACCCGGCGATGGCGGACGGCTCGTACGTCATGAAAGGGCGGCTGCCCGCCGGTAAGAGCGGCCGTCACCTGATCTACACGATCTGGCAGAACTCCGATACGCCGGACACCTATTACTCCTGCTCCGACGTGGTCTTCCGCGCCACCAAGGCCGCCGCCGCACCGTCCGAGCCCGCACCTGCCGACCCTGCGGCTGCGGAGCCCACACCAACCGACTACACAGCTGACGAGCCCGCACCTGCCGACTCCACAGCTGACGAGTCCACAGTCGCCGACGCCGCATCCGAGCAGCCCGTGGCCGCCGAGCCCGCGCTCGCCGGGAGCAGCGGCCTGCCGTGGGCGGTCGGCGGCGTGGCACTTCTCACCGCCGCAGCCGGGGCGATCATCGTCCTGACCCGATCGAAGGGCCGCCGTCCTAGATAGGGATCCGAGGAGCGCTCCCCGCCCTAGGTAGAGGACCCTTCGGGATTCTGGTCTCCGGCCTCCCGAGATCGTCGGGAAGCCGGGGACACCGTCCGGTCAGCCCGTTGTGATGAAGCCGTCCGGGTTCACCACCACCGGGGACTCCAGATAGAGGTCACGGTATTCGTCCTGGATGCCGCTGTTGTGGATCTGAATGGCCAGCGGGCCGGCCTGCCCGGCGGTGGTGTCCTTGAAGGCCAGCACCTTCACCGCCGTACACGTGGGCGTGCCCGCGGTGATCGGGCAGCAGGCCATCTTGGCCTCGCCGGTGCTCTGGTTGGCCACGAGCTCGCACTGGCTCCAGTTGTGGATGTCCCACTTGGTGTGCGGGAACTGGGTGAACAGGCTGCCGCCGCCGTTGTTGTGACCGGGGCGGTAGTCCCAGTGGCCGCCGTTGGGCGGCTGGAACTGGATGGCGCTGAGTGCGTCCCTGATCGGCGTGGTGGTGCCCCAGATCAGCACGGTCGGCGCGTGGTCGCCCGACACCTGCCGGACGCTGAAGATCCAGCGGAACGTACCGGTCTGCTGCTTGTTGTAGTAGATCCAGCCTCTGCCCGCCGTACCGGTGCCGTGGATGGCGTTGTCGCGTACGGTCCAGCCGGCCGCCGCGTGCGGGGTCCAGCCGTTCAGCGTCGTGCCGTCGAACATGGAGACCAGGTACGGGTCGCCGTACGGGTTATGCGCGACGGAGGTGTGGACGGTGAGATCGGGGCTCGGCGGAGAGGCGTTGCCGGCCGCGTCCCGCGCGACGACGTGGATGACGTGGTCGGCGTCGGCGCTCAGGCCCGTACAGGTGCCCGTGGTGGTCTGTCCCGAGACGGTGCCGCACGCCCGCCCGTCGCCGAACAGGTCATAGGAGGCGACGCCCACATCATCGGTGGAGGCCGCCCAGGTCACCGTGACGCTCACCGAGGTGATGGCCGTCTGGCTCGGCTGGCCGGGGGCTGTGGGCGGGTGGGAGTCGATGGGCCCGGAGACGGTGAGCTTGTCGAGGTTGGGCCCGCCGGTGGCGGCCGTGGCGGTCGCCCTGACCGTGTTCGCCCCGGCGTTGAGCTGGGCGGTGATGGCGAGGTCGACCCAGGTGTCCCAGTTCGCCGTGGGGTCGAACGCCTTGCCGGCCGCGACCACGGTCCCGTTGACCGAGATGTCCAGCGGGCGGTTCTCCTTCGTGCCGTTGGCGTAGCGCAGGGTCAGCGTCGTGCTGGCCGCCTCGGCCGCGTTCACCGTCCACTCGACGTAGCCGCCGGTCGTGTTGACGTAGTCGACGAAGCCGGTGCCGGTGAAGCCGGTGTGGTTGCTCGCCACCGCCGCCTGGGAGAGTACCGCGCTCTCCGCCTGATAGGCGATGTCCTGGGTGCTGGCCGGGGTGACGTCGAGGAAGTCCAGGTTGGGATTGCCGTTGGCGGTGGTCGCGGTGACCCTGACCGTGTTGGCGCCCGCTCGCAGCGTCGCGGTGAGTGTGGCGGTGGTCCAGGCGTCCCAGGTGCCCGTACTGGTGAACGCGTGACCGGTGGCGATCGCCGTGCCGTTGACCGTGATGGTGGCGGGGCGGTTGGTGGTGGTGCCGTTCGCGTAGCGCAGGTCGAGGGTCGCGCTGCCGTCCGAAGGGGCGGTGACGGCGAACTCGAGGTAACTGCCCGAGACGTTGTCGCCGTTGACGTAGCCGGTGCCGGAGAAACCCGTGTGGGTGGTCTCCAGGACGCCCTTGGAGATCGTGGCGGCCTCCGCCTCGTAGCGGTTCGTTGCCGCCTGCGCTATACCTCCGATCAATATCGTCGCCAGGAGGGCGAGTATGGCTAAGGCAGACACCGTTCTGGACATGGCGCAGCTCCTTGTGACATGCGCTCGTTAACAATCTTTCCTAATATTTCTAGATATGACCACCGGTAGTCAGGCGAGTCAATAGGTCGGATGTGTTCACTTGGAACGGCATGGAACGCCCCTTTGTCAGGAGATATCGCTACACAGGGGAAAGGCCGCACATGGAACTGCGGACACGCTTCACCGAGGCGTACGGTCTGACCACCCCGATCGCGCAGGCCGGCATGGCGTTCGCCGGAATGCTGCCGGAGCTGGCGATCGCGGTGAGCGACGCCGGGGCGCTGGGGTCACTCGGGGTGGGGCTGATGCCGACCGCCGCCATGGTCGAGACCATCGACGCGGTACGGGCCGGCACGACCGGGCCGGTCAACGTCAACTTCGTCACCCCCTTCGCCAAGCCCGAGCAGATCGACGCGGTCTGCGCGGCCGGCGTCGCGGTGGCCTCGTTCCACTGGGGGCATCCGCCGAAGAGCTGGATCGGCCGGCTGCACGGCGCGGGCGTGCGCGTCTTCGAGCAGGTCGGCTCGGTGGAGGACGCCAAGCGGGCGGTGGACGACGGGGTGGACGTCGTGGTGGCGCAGGGGCTGGAGGCGGGCGGGCACAATTACGCGACCCTGCCGACGTTCGCGCTGGTCCCGCTGGTGGTCGACGCGGTCGCCCCGGCGCTGGTCCTGGCCGCTGGGGGGATCGCGGACGGCCGGGGACTGGCCGCCGCGCTCATGCTCGGGGCCGACGGCGCCTGGATCGGTACGCGGCTGGTGGCCACGACCGAGTCGGCGGCCCACGATGGCTACAAGAGCCGGCTGGTGACGGCACGGGGCACCGACACCGCGCGCACGCCGATGTTCGGCCCGGAGCATCCGGCCTTCAATCCGACGCGGGTGCTGCGCAACCGGGTCGTCCGCGAGTGGCACGACCGGGCGGACGAGGTGCCGCGCGACACCTCGGACCTGGAGGTCATCGGGCACACGGTGGTCAACGGGGAGCCGGTGGAGATGCGCAAGTTCTCCTTCCTGGTCCCGATGCGCGGCCTGACCACCGGCGACCTGGAGGAGATGGCGCTGCTCGCGGGCGAGGGCGTGGGCCTGGTCGACTCGATCGAACCGGCGGCCGTGGTGATCGACACGATCACCACGCAGGCCCGCGCCGCCCTCGATCGCTACCGGAGGGCGTGCTGAGAGTCACCAGTTGGCGGGCAGTCCCGGTGTGGTCGCGGGCAGGGCGTGGCCGGGCGGGTGGATGACGTACACGATGCCGCCGCTGCTGGAGCTGCGGAGCCAGACGTTCTCGAACGCGGCCCGCGGATAGACGTGCCGCACGGCGTCGTCATCGGCGGAGGCGGGATCGTTGGCGATCACGTCACCCTCGGCGGTGAAGCCGACGATGACCATGATGTGCCCGTTGGTGCCGTACCCGGCGCCCGGCAGCTCGCCCTTCTTGAATGACTGCGAGGTGATGACCGGGATTCCGGCGGTGATCAGCCGCTCCAGCTCGGTCAGTGACCGCAGGCGGGTGACGAAGCCGTCCAGGCCGTAGCGACCGGCGTAGGCGGTGTTGAACGGCCAGTTGCCCGCGCCCTGGTAGGCGTGGTCGTAGGAGAAGCGGGCGGCGTAGTCAACCGCCGGATCGGGATCGGAGGGGTCGACCCAGGAGGTGTCCTGCGCGCTGGGCCACTTGTCCCAGTAGCCCAGGACCATCGTGGTCGAGGTCGGGCTGCACCAGGCCTGACCGCCGCCGTCCCATTCCGGGTAGTGGCCCTCGTGCACGTTCTGGGAGCGGCGCGGAACGGCCAGCTCGGTGCCCCACGCGCCGCCGCCCGGGCTGACCGGCACGGTCTTGCGCTCGGGCACGTTCGAGGCCATCGCGCCCAGCGTCCGTACGGTCGGCGTCACGGCGGAGCCGGGCGTCCGGTACAGGGTGAGGCGTAGCTGGTAGGCATTGATCTGCTTCCCCGCGATCTGCTTGTCCGCCGCCGCGACGAACGTGTCCACGGAGACGGTGCCGTCGGCGTCGGCCTGCCCGGACACCGAGGTGCGGCGGATGTCTCCCTCTCCGTACGCCCAGCGGCCGAGCACGTACCACTTGCTCAGCCCGGCCGTGTGACGGGTGCGCGCCTCGACCTGCAGCCAGCTGCCCGCCGGGACGTCGGCGGTCCAGGAGGCGATGAGCTCGGTGGCGGCGAAGCCGATCGGCCGCTCCGGGCCGGTCCAGCGGGCGTACTCCCAGCTCTTGGTGCCGAGCGCGTCGGTGTAGGTGGTGCTGCCGACCGCGGCGGCGAACGACAGGCCGTCGCCGATGACCGTCCCTTCGGGCGTACCGGCGGAGAAGTCGGCTCGTTGATAGACGACGTTCACCGTGGCCGCCTCGGGTCGCGTGGCGGCGAGGCCGGGCGCGGGAGCAGCCAGGGTCGCGGAAACCAGGACGGTGGAGAGTAAGACGGTCAGCGCGCGCATGAACCTACCTTGCTAGAACGGCGCTCGGTGCGGCAGACAGTAGACACAGGGCGCATTCCGCGCATCGGAAAATCTACGTACGCGTGCCGCCCGCGCCGGTTCGGCTCAGGCGCGCAGGGCGGCCCGGCGCTCCAGCCGGGGCAACCGCATGGTGACCGTGAGACCGCCTTCCGGCCGTGCCTCGGCGGTGACCGTGCCGCCGTGCGCGTCGACGATGGCCCGGACGATCGACAGTCCCAGCCCCGCACCGCGCGCCGACCGCACCCGATCACCCTGCAGCCGGCGGAACGGCTCGAACAGGTCGTCCACCTCGTACGGCGAGACCTGCGGACCGGTGTTCTCCACCACGACCACCGCCTCGTCACCCTCCTGCCGCGAACGAAGCCATACGTCACCATCGCGGACGTTGTACTTGATCGCGTTCTCCACCAGGTTGAACACGCAGCGCTCCAGGAACAGCGGGTCGCCCATCGCGAGGGCGGCGCTCAGGTCCTGGTGGAGGGTGACCGGCCGCTTGCGGGGCTGCAGGTCGAGCTGCTCCTCCACGGCCCGGATCACCTGGCGTACGTCGATGCTCTTGCGGATGGCGAGCTCCTGCTCCGACTGGGCCAGCAGCAGCAACCCCTCGATCAACCGCTCATAACGGGCGTTGGTCCCCAGCAGCGCACGAGCCAGCGCCTTCAGATCCGGCGAGGCCGCCGGCTCCTCCAGCGACACCTCCAGAATCGTCCGATTGATCGCCAACGGCGTCCGCAACTCATGCGAGGCATTACCGATGAACCGCCGCTGCGCCTCGAACACCCGATGCAACCGATCCAACATCGCGTCGAACGTATCGGCCAACCGCTTGACCTCATCCTGCGGGCCCCGCAACCCGATCCGCTCATGCAACGTACTCTCCGACAACCGCCGCGCCGTCTCCGTCACCCGATCCAACGGCCGCAACGCCCGATCAGCCATCAGATAGCCGAGCACGAACGCGATGACCCCGATCACGATCATGATGACGACCGAGGACCGCAGCATCTCATCGAGCACGCCGTCCGCCCGCTGCTGGACGTTCACCTTCTCGAAGACCATGTCGCTTTTGACGGCGCCTTCCTGCACGGGCCCGGCCCGCTCGCCGACGATCCTCATGGCCTTCGCGGGGAACTGCTGGTCCAGGGCCTGCCCGGTGATCAGGTACGTCGACCAGAGCAGCAACGATCCGGCCACGAAGAACGAGCCGCCGTACAGGAGCGTGAGCCGCATCCGGAGCCCCAGCCGGTTCCATGGGCGCACGCGACCCACGGCGAGGCCGTCAGGCTCCTTCACGACCAGCACCCCTTCCCTTCCGCCTAGAGGATGACGGACCATGTGTCAGCCCGGAGTAAGCCGGTCGGTTTTCGTACGGTCTATGACGTGACCATCAACCGGCAGGCATCCGAACAGGACGGCACACTCCTCAGGAATCGCGACTTCATGTTCTTCTGGACCGGGCAGAGCATCAGCGACCTGGGCGCGGCGGTGACGACGCTGGCGGTCCCCCTCGTGGCCGTCACCATGCTCCGCGCCACCACCTTCGAGGTGGGGGTGCTGACCGCCTGCGCCACGGCAGCCTGGCTGGTCATGACGCTGCCCGCCGGGACGATCGTCGACCGCGTCGCCAAGCGCCCGCTGATGATCGGCTGCGGCGTGGCGCGGGGCGCGGTGGTGGCCTCGATCCCCGTCGCGGCGGCGCTGGGCCACCTGACGATCGTCCATCTGTACGTGATGGCCTTCCTCGTGGGCTCGATCAACGTCGTCTTCGAGATCACCTGCCAGAGCTACCTGCCGGTCCTGCTGACGCGGCGGCGGCTCATCGAGGGCAACGGCAAGATCGCCACGACCAACGCGGTGGCCCTCGCCGTCGGCCCCTCCCTGGCGGGCGGCCTGATGACGCTGCTGCACACCGCGGCTCGGGTGATGGTCGTGGACTGCCTCTCGTACGTGATCGGCATCGCGTCCCTGCTGCTGATCCGCACCCCCGAACCACGACCGGCCGTCCGCGAGTCCCGGAGCATGCGCAGGGCGGCGGCCGAGGGAATCACCTTCGTCCTGGGGCACCCAGTGTTGCGGCGCGTCGTGGCGTGCAGCGCGATCTCCAACCTCTGCGACGCCATGATCACCACACTCGTCGTCGTGTTCGTGCTCGGCGACCTCGGCGCCGATCCCGCCACGCTCGGACTGGTGCTGGGGCTGGGCAGCGCCGGCGGGATCGTGGGCGGCATGCTCGCCACGTCGTTCGCGAGATGGCTGGGTCCGGCCAGGGCGTTATGGGCGGGCAAGCTGTGTCTCGGCGGGTTCGCGCTGCTCATTCCCCTCGGCGGGCCCGGCTGGGGAGTGCTGGCCGTGGCGGCGGGGCTGTTCGCCTCGCGCCTGTCCACCGTCGCGTACAACGTGCTGCAGATCACCTACCGGCAGTCGATCTGCCCGCCCGAGCTGCTCGGCCGGATGAACGCGAGCATCCGGTGGCTGATCCGCGGCGCCATGCCCTTCGGCGGCCTGCTGGCGGGGACCCTCGGCGCGTGGCTCGGCGCCCGCACGACCCTGGCGGTCGCGGTGACCTGCTCGTGGCTCGCGGTGCTCTGGCTGGTGTTCTCACCGCTGCGGCGGCAGCGGGACCTCGCGCTCACGCCGGATTGGTCCTGATCACCTTGCCTCGGGTGTCGGCCACCAAGTAGCCCGTCCGGTGGTATTTGTCGCCCACATAGATGAGCAGCGACTCGCGGGCACCCACGAACGCGAAGGCGGGGTCCACGACGATGTAGTGGGTGGTGGGCTTGCGGACGCCCAGAGCCTGGTCCGCCTTGCGGAGCAGTGCGGGCAGGGCGTCCCAGTTGAACTTGCTCAGGTCCACCGGATCCTCGTTCGTGGTGCTGCCCGTGCTCTGGCGGGCGGCTGTGCCGTCGCGGTAGGTGAAGTTGTCGTAGACGCCCTTCTCGCCCTTGACCGGCGCCTGGACGCTCGCGTACTCGGGGTAGATCACCATTCTGATGACCTTGGTGCCGCCCATCACCGGCTTCAGCGCGGCGATCGCGGCCCGGATCCCGGCCGGGGTCAGCAGATTGCCCGGGTCGTCGGCCGGCTCGGTGGCGGTCTCGGTGGCCTTGGGCGTGGTCTTGCTCGTGGTCTTCCGCCCGGATTTGGTGGCGGTGCTGGTCGGCTGCCCGGACTCGGTGGACCGCGGGTCGTCGGCGGCGTCGCCCCGCAGCACCGGGGGCAGGAACGTCCACACCAGAACGCCGACCACCACGACCACTGCGGCGGACACCGCGACCATGGCCGGGTGCGCGCCGCGCTTCGATCGGCGGCTGACGCCGGTGACCGGGCGCGGGATCGGCGGGCCGGTGTTCATCTGGGCGTACCCCGGGCCGGTCGGCTGTGAGCCCATGAGCGGCTGCGGGTACGGCGCGCCGCCGGTCGGTTGTGGGTACGGCGCGCCGCCGGTCGGCTGCGGGTACGGCGCGCCGCCCGTCGGCTGCGGGCCCATGGGCGGCTGCGGGAGCGGTGGGCCCGGGGCCCAGGCCGGTGGCGCGGGCGGCATCGACGCGGGGGCGTCGGTCACCGAGGCGAGCATGCGGTCCAGCGTCTCGGCGTCGGGCCGGGCGGCCAGGTCGCGCGTGAGCACGTAGCCGAGCACGGGACCGAGCGCTCCGGCCCGCTGCGGCGGCGGCACGTCCTGGTTGAGCACCGCGGCCAGCGTCGCCAGCGTGGTGGCCCGGCGCAGCGGATGGCGGCCTTCGACGGCGACGTACAGCAGCATCCCCAGGGACCACAGGTCCGAGGACGGATCGCCCTCGTAGCCGTTGATGCGTTCCGGCGCGATGTACTCGGGCGAGCCGATGAACGAGCCGGTCGCGGTCAGGCTGGTGGACTCGCGTACCGCGGCGATGCCGAAGTCGGTCAGCACCGACCGGCCGTCCGGCCGCAGCAGGACGTTGGCCGGCTTGACGTCGCGGTGCTGGATGCCGACGGCATGCGCGGCCCGCAGCGCGGAGAGGATCTCGCGGCCGAGGCGGGCGGTCTCGTGCGGCGTCATCGGGCCGCGTTCGAGGCGTTCCTGGAGCGATCCACCGGAGACCAGCTCCATGACGAGCCACGGATAGCCGCTGTCGCCATGGTCCACGATGTGGTGGATGGTCACGACGTGCGGGTGGTTGAGCCGGGCCAGGGCGCGGGCCTCGCGGAGGACCCTGGCCCGCAGCTCGCGGGCACCCTCGGGATCGCGCTCGTCCATGTCCGGGTCGGGCGGGCGTACCTCCTTGAGGGCGACCTCCCGGTGCAGGGCCACGTCCCAGGCCCGCCACACCAGGCCCATGCCGCCGCCGCCGAGCCGTTCCACCAGCTCGAACCGGTCGTCGATCACCCGTCTGCGCATGCAGAGCAGCGTACGCTGTCGACTTGGCCCAGGATGGACCGTCTCATATACGGATTTTCCGATATTTGACGCTGTTCACCGGCCGGTCAACCTGGTGCTTTTCGGCTTAGGTGCTCCCAGGCGCGGTACACCTCCGTACGAGCCTGGTCCATCTGCTGGACGAGGTCGAAGGAGTGGCTACCGACGATCAGCCGCAGCGGCGGCTCCGGAAGATCGACCAGCTCCATGATGACGGGTGCGGCGGTGCTCGGAGCGGGTCCGGCGTCGTCGCCCCACATCTCGGCCAGCTTCGTCCGCAGGGGCTCGTACTCGGGAAGGTGCTCGGTCACCGTGGTGCCGACCGTGAACAGTCCGGTGTCGTACCCGCCCGGCTGAACGATCGTGACCTTGATGCCGAACGGCTCGACCTCCATCGCCAGCGCCTGGCTGACCGAGTCGAGGGCCGACTTGCCCCCCGCGTACAGGCCGACCGAGGCGAATCCCCCACCGGAGCCCATCGAGGTGACTTGCAGGATGTGCCCGGAGCCCTGCTTCCGCAAGTGGGGGACGACGGCCTGGGCCACCCAGATCGCGCCGAAGAAGTTGACGTCGAAGTGCGCCCTGATCTGCTCCTCGGTGGCCTCCTCCAGCATGCCGAACAGGAACCCGCCGGCGTTGTTGACCACGATGTCCAGCCTGCCGAAGGCCGCCGCCGCCTGGTCCACGCCGTCCTGCACCGCCGCGCGGTCGGAGACGTCCATCGCCAGGCGTACGAGGCGGCCCGGATGCTCCTCGGTCAGCTCCGCGAGCGGATCGACATTGCGCGCCGCCGCCACGACCCGGTCTCCGGTGGCCAGCGCCGCCTCAGCGAACGCCCGGCCCAGCCCCCGGGACGCACCGGTGATGAACCACACTCGGGTGCTCGTCATAGGCACCCACCTCCTCCAACTTGAGACGAGACGGTTCGTCTCGCAAGGAGGAGCTTGCCGCAATCGCCGCAAGTCGTCAAGACGGAACGTCTCGTCTCGACGAACTGCTATCCTCACCGGCATGTCCATCGCCAAGCAGCCGGACCCCGGCCGCCGCAACGAGCGATCGCGCCAGGCGATCCTCGACGCGGCACGCGAGCTCGTGACCGAGGTCGGATACGCGAAGGTCACGATCGAGGCCATCGCCGCGCGGGCGGGGGTGGGCAAGCAGACGATCTACCGGTGGTGGCCGGGCAAGGGCGCGGTGATCTTCGACTCCTTCCTGACGCTCAGTGAGGGAGCCGAGGGCCTGGCGCTGCCCGACACGGGCGACCTCGAGGCCGACCTGAAGGCGGTCATGCGGGCGACCGTCGCCGAGTTCGCCGATCCGGGCTTCGAGGCGCCGATCAGGGCGCTCAACGCGGAGATCATCCACGATCCGAACCTCGCCGCCCAATACCGCGAGAAGCTGGCCGGCCCCGTGGACGAGGCCAAGAAGGAGCGGCTGCGCAGTGCGCAGCGGGCGGGCCAGTTCGCCGCGGACGCCGACCTCGACCTGGCGCTCGAACTGCTCTACGCCCCCCTCTACCAGCGCTGGCTGCTCCGTTCGGGGCCACTCACGCCCGAATACGCCGACGCCTTGGTGGAGCTGACGCTCAAGGCGTTCCGGCCCCCTGGAGTAGTGCGGGCCCTACCCACAAGTGGCCCGGCAACCTGACTGATCTTGAGGGCTGAAGATCCAAGGATTAGGACATCACCCCAATAAAGAGGAGATGTCCAAAATGCGGAAGTACCTCGCAGCAGCCGCCGCCGCCGTCGTGCTCCTGAGCGCCGCCTCTCCGGCCATGGCCGCCGTCTCGACCTCCGGTGGCGTCCAGCAGCAGGTCGACCGGCTGACCAAGCAGGATGGCCTGACCGGCGCGGTGGTCTCGGTGCGTGACGCGAACGGCCGCACCACCACGTGGACCTCCGGAACGGCCCAGCGTGGTACCGGCAAGCCGATGGTCGGCGCCGACGGAAGGTTCCGCGTGGCCAGCGTGACCAAGCCGGTGGTCGCGGTGACCGTGCTGCGCCTGGCCGCCGAGGGCAAGCTGGACCTGGACGAGCGGGTCGAGCACTACCTGCCCGGCTCGCTCGACGGCCGGCCGGTCACCGTCCGCCAACTCCTGCTGCACACCAGCGGCCTGCCCGAGTACTTCGACCTGGTCGACTGGACCAAGCCCGCCATCCCCGCCGACCACCTCGCGCTGGCCATGACCCGCGAACCCGTGGGCCAGCCCGGCGAGCGCTGGTTCTACTCCAACACCAATTTCCTGGTCGCGGGCATGCTCATCGAGAAGGTGACGGGCAAGGACTTCCGCCGGATCACCGAGGACACCGTGCTGCGCGGCCTGCCCGGTACGTACTGGCCCAAGGACGGCGAGCTGGACATCCGTGGCGAGCACCCGCACAACTACGGCGTGAACCCGATGGACCCAAAGGGCGGCGAGACGGACATCACCCGGCTTCCCGGCTACGGCTTCGGGGCGGGCGGCGGGCTGGTCTCCACGCCGGCTGACCTCAACCGGTTCTGGCAGGCCATCCCCCAGCGGACGCTGCGGACCATGCTCACCGGCACGGTCCCCGCCACCGACCCGGCAGGGAGCCGCTACGGCCTGGGGCTGTACACCTACCCGCTGAGCTGCGGCCTCGCCCTCATGCACGACGGCGGTCTGCCGGGCGTACGGGTGCTCAGCGGCCGGAACCGGGCGGGCCGGGCGGCGACCGTGTACGTCACGGGCACCCCGAAGGACGACCGCCACCTCTTCGCCGCCTTCGACGCCGCCCTGTGCTCCCCGGTGAAGTAGAGCGGTTCAGCCCACGTGGACGCGCGGTCTGCGTACCGGGTCGGACTCGGCCTTGCGGAGGACCTCGCGGGTGAGGGGTGGCACGTCGCCGCCGCCGAAGACCAGGTAACGCAGCATCGCCACGACCGGGTTGCCCTCGGTCCAGTGGAAGTAGATGTGCGGTACGCCGCCGGTCCGGTCACGCAGGTAGAGCAGGAGCGCGGCCAGCGCGTTGGGCACCGCCGAGCTCTCGATCTTCAGGATCTTGTGGCCGTACCGCTCCTCGCCCTTGACGTGCAGCTCGGTCTCGAACTCCGAGGCGTCCGGCACCGTCACCTCGACGAACAGGACCGGCTCGTTGCTGCGCAACCGGTGGGTGATCCACGTCTCGCGTAGCTTGTCGTTGTACTCGGCCTGGTCGCGCTGGTGCGGCTCGTTCGCGATCACATGGATCTCGCCGCACGCCTCGTTGACGAACTCCTCGGCCAGCGAGTCCAGGTGCACGTCGATGACCCGCAGCTCCGTGGAGCGCGTCGCCCGCGAGATCACCGACAGGCTGACGATGGCGGCGATGAAGAACGAGGCGATCTTCACACCGTCCGGCCGCTCGATCACATTGTCCACCAGCGTGTAGGCCAGCACCGCCGAGATCACGCCGAACCC
>NZ_JBFAIF010000015.1:0-225579 GCF_040654555.1 Nonomuraea sp. NPDC050680
TGGTCCGTACGGATCGACATCACAGAAGAGGGCGACGGCACCTCTGCCCGAGCGATCCTGCTCACTCGGGACAGGACCAGCCTGACCGGGGTCGGAAGTGCGCACCGTAATCCGATCGACCGATCGGTGCCAGAGATCGGTGATGAGCTGGCGGTCGGCCGCGCGCTGGCCGACCTGGCACACAAGTTGCTGGTCGTCACAGCCGAGGACATCGCCGAACTGGCCGGGCAGCGGCCCGGCGATCGCCACTGACATGACGGCGAAGGTGGCGCCCTGGTCTGATGCCATCGAGATCGACACAAGCGTGTCCCCGGAGCAGGCGCTCGGGCGGGCCCTGGCGGCGATCCACGCCCGCTGGACGACGGTGCCCTCGCGGTTCCGGCGCCCTGAGCTGGAGCCAGGCTGATCGTTTACAGACTTGGTCAAAACGGGGGTCGGAAGCGTTAAGGACATCATCGCCACCCGCGTCCGAGGCATGGTCAGTGGGCATCCGAAGGTGGTGGGGCCAGTTCCGGGTCATGGATTAACGGCATCCGGTTTTGGGACTTCAGTCCCGGGCGGCCGGGACCTCTGTTCGCGAGGCTTCGCAGTGGGGGCCGGATCGGCGAGAGAGGTGCGTGATGGCAGGACAGATCATAGTGGGCGTGGACGGTTCCGCTTCGGCGACCGCGGCGGTGGAGTGGGCGGCCGCTGACGCGAGCCGCCGCGGGCGCTCGCTACGCCTCGTGCATGTGTGCGAGCAGTGGTCGCCCAGCCTGGGCGAGGCTCAGTGGCCGCTCAGCCTGGACGAGGCTCAGGCGGAGTACTGCGCCGAAGCGCTCCAGGCCGCCGCCGACCGGGCGCGCGAGCTGGCGCCGGGCGTGGAGGTGACCACGGACCTGCGCAAGGGCAACGTCATCGAGCAGTTGATCGCCGAATCGGTCTCGGCCGACAGCGTGGTCCTGGGCAGCAGGGGACTCGGCGGGTTCACCGGGATGGTCCTCGGCTCGGTCAGCATGGCCGTGGCCGGGCATGCCGCCGGGCCCGTCGTCGTCGTGCGCGGGCCCGTCGAGGCCGTCCACGGGCAGATCGTGGTGGGCTACGACGGCTCGAAGGGCGCGCGGGCGGCGATGGAGTACGCCATCGACCAGGCGCGTGCCCGCCAGGCCCGCTTGCGGGTGGTCTACGCCTGGCAGGCGCCGCTGTCCTCGCCGTACGCCCGCGCCTACAGCAGCGCGCTGGAGAGCGCCTTCGAGCAGCAGCAGCGTGCGGCCCGCGAGGCGGTGACCCCGTGGCGGGAGAAATATCCAGACGTCGAGCTCACCGATGAGCAGCTCTGCGAGCACCCCGTCGCCGCTCTTATGAACGCATCGGCCTCGGCCGATCTGGTCGTGGTGGGCTCGCGTGGGATGGGCGGCTTCGTCTCTGCGGTGCTCGGCTCGGTCAGCCGCGGTGTGCTGCACCACGTCACCTGCCCGGTCGCGGTGGTCCGGCCACGGAGTGAGCGGGCGTCATGAGCATGCTCGGTTCCTCAACGGTCGCCAGATCGGAGCTCACCGTCCATCGGTGCTCCTCATGTCACGTGTGATCGACGCCGGTCAGGCGCCGCCCCACATCGGGACTTCGATGACGTCGTCGTGCTTCCAGGTGAGTTCGTCGTGGACGGCGACGACGCCGTCGATGCTCTCGGCCATGCGGACGGCGGCGATGGCTTCGGTGTGCCTGCTGACGATCCCGTTCAGGGTGACGACGCCTTCGGTCACCTTGACGTCCAGGCCCTGTGGGTCGGTCCACATGGCGCTGGTCGGGATCTCGGCCAGTACCAGCGCCCGGATCGCCTCGTCGGCGCGGAGGAAGACCTTGAGCAGGTCGCGGCGGCTGACGATGCCGACGAGTTTGCCGTCCGCGTCCACGACGGGCAGCCGCTTGACGCCGTGGCGGTCCATCAGCCGGGCGGCCGCCACGACGGGGGAGTCGGGTGTCGTGACGTGGGCGGGCGCGGTCATCAGCTCGCCGGCGGTCTCGCCGAGCGCCTTGTAGGAGCCGGTGCCCTCGCTGCCCATGGCGTGGCGGATGCGGGCGCATAGCGGCGGCCGGTAGGCGTCGTCGTAGTAGAGCTCCTTGAATTCCTCCTTGGCCAGCAGGTCGGCCTCGGATACGACGCCGAGCACGTGGTTGTCGTCGCCGAGGACGGGCACGCCGCTGACGGCTTTGCTGATGAGCAGGTCGGCGACGGTGTGGAAGGAGGCTTTGTGGTTGACGGCGGTTACGTCGGTGGTCATCACGTCCGCGACGGTCGTTCTCATGGCGATCACCTCAGGTGTCTGACCCGGACGATGCCGGGCACGGTGCGGGCGAGCACGTCGGCGATGTGGTCGGCGTGCTGGTGGGGCGGCCCGCTCAGCTGGGCCACGCCGTCGCGGACGGCGACGTCCCAGCTGGGGCCGAAGGGGTAGTGCTCGCGCAATGCGGCGACCACGTCCTGGCGCAGTTGCTCGTCCGAGCGGGCGAGCATGGCCAGCAGGTCGCGGCGGCTGACCATGCCCACGATCCGGTCCCCCTGTACGACGGGCAGGCTCTTGATCCGCTTGCCGACCATGAGGTCGATGGCCTTGGTGACGTCGGTGGTCTCGGTCACGGTGACGGCCTCGCGGGTCATGACCTCCGTGACCCGGCGGGGCGGCGGTTCGGCAGTCGGCCCGACGGGCCGTACCGAGGCGCGGGGGTCGGGTTCGAACTCGCCGCGCAGCAGGTCGAGCTCGCTGACGACGCCGACCAAGTGGTCGGCGTCGTCCACGACCGGGGCGGCGGTGATGTGATGGCCGTGCAGCGCCCGGATGGCCTGCCGCACCGGGTCGGTGCGGCGGACAGTGATGGCCGGGCTGCTCATGACCTCGCGCACGAGCATGGTTATCTGGCCTCCCACTTGGAGTCGTCGTGCTTCCAGGTGAGCTCGTCGATGACGTCGACCACGCCGTTGACCCGGCCGGTCATCCGTACGGCGATCGCGGTCTCGGTCTTGCGGTCCATCCGGCCGCTCAGTGTCACCACTCCGTGGCGTACCTGGACGACGACGGCGGAGGTGTCCACCCACAGCCCACGGTCGAGGATGTCCTCGCGCACCTCGGCGGCGATGTCGTCGTCGGAGCGCAGGAACAGCTTGATCAGGTCGCGGCGGGAGACGATGCCGACCAGACGGCCGTCCGCATCGACGACCGCGAGCCGCTTGACGTCGTGGGCGTCCATCAGCCGGGCGGCCGAGACGGCCGGGGCCTGGGGCGAGACGGTGATCGGCGGGCTGGTCATCAGCTCGCCCGCGGTGTCACCGGCGGCCTTCTGCTTGCCCTTGGGGTGGCGCAGCCGGGCGCGCAGCGGCGGCTGGTAGCCCTCGCGGTAGAACTGCTCGCGGAACTCCTCCTTGCGGAGCAGGTCGGCCTCCGACACCATGCCGATGACGTGGCCGTCGTCTTCGACCACTGGAACGGCGCTGATGCCGCCGGCGATCAAGGACTCCGCGATGTCCTTGAACGGAGTCCTCGCGGTGACCGTGACGACCTTGGCGGTCATCACGTCGGCGACGGTTCTGCGCTTCATGGGTCAGCCCTTCTCGTCGGCTGTTCTGTTGCCCTCATCACAGCCCCGCAGCCGGGCGCCTGGTAGGGCCGTAAGTCCCAACGGCGGCGGTCGTTGGTCAGCGCGGGCGGCGCAGCAGCGGAGACTGCGGCGGAGCGCGGGGTGCGATCCTGATCCGCGCATCCACCGTCGTGGCACGGCTGGGAATCGTGACGCTGACGACCGTCGGCCGTAGTCCAGGATCGACATCGGCCGCCGCCACTCTCCGTGCTCCTTGGCGGCGGTCGAGCGGGACGGGCCAAGGACCCTCGCTGATCGCTTCGGAGCATCGGTGTGGGAAATGGCGCCTACGGGGTCAGGACGGGCTGGAAAAGGAGTCGCCGGCACGTTTGGAGTCGTCGTGCTTCCAGATCAGCTTGTCGATGATGTCGACGACGCCGTTGACGCGGTGGCGGTGCGTATCTCCCCGAGACCGGCGTCGCCGTACGAAGTGCCGAAAGTCCCGCCTGCGCGGGTCGTACGGCACTGCCCGCCGGTCACCGGAGACGGTGTGATCGAGGTGTGAGAAGAGCAGTGAATCCGCACTGAAAGGGGGCCGTCATGGCCACCACACGTTCAACCCCCATGAACGTCGACACGAGGGACAACGACGCTCGCTCGGTCGATTATGTCTGGGCGGTCGCCCGGATCTCGATCGGCTGGATCTTCCTGTGGGCGTTCCTGGACAAGACCTTCGGGTGGGGCTTCGCCACCCCGGCCAACCGCGCCTGGATCTCCGGCGGCAGCCCCACCACCGGCTTCCTCAAGGGCACCGGCGAGAACGCGCTCGGCGGCCTCTTCAGCTCCCTGGCCGGACAGCCCTGGGTGGACTGGCTGTTCATGCTCGGCCTGCTCGGCATCGGCGCCGCACTCATCCTCGGCGTCGGCCTGCGGATCGCCGCCATCACCGGCAGCCTCATGCTGGTCCTCATGTGGGCCGCCGAACTACCCCTGGCCAACAACCCCTTCATGGACGAACACCTCATCTACGCCATCGTCCTGGTCGGCCTCGCCCTGGCAGGCGCCGGCACCACGCTCGGCCTCGGCAAGCTACCCATCATCCAGCGCAACCCCTACCTCAAGTAGCGGACCCGTCGATGCCCACCCTCCACCCCGAGGGCGGGCATCGCACTGTGCCGGCACACCTGCTCACGGATCGGGTACAACGGCGGACCGCCCGGAGACCTTGCGCCCTGGCCGCCGCGCCGGCACGGGACGGCTTGATGCCTGACGTCGCCGACCACCACCGGCGAACGTCCCCAACCCTGCGGCCTTCGGCCATATCAGGGACGAAAGTCCCGGGGAAGACGAGAATCACCACCATCACCGACCTCCACTCCATGCCAGAACTGGAGGAGCTGGAGACCTGCCTGCGAGCACAGATTGCCGGGTGGTGGCCAGGGCGTCACTCTGAGGGTCGTCAGCGAGTCGAGGCGAGCGGCACTTGCTGGACGGCCCTTCGCCGCTGGCATCCGTGACGTCGCCGAACGCCATGGCATGCGGGCGCCTGCTGATCGCATGAATCGCGCACAACCGAGCCGCATTCGGGCTAGGGTTTGCCAATTCGCGATCATGGAGGAAGCACTATGAAGCAGACCATAGCCCTGCGGATCGGTCGGTCGGCGCTCGTGGCGGCGTTGGCCGGAGGGGTCGTGCTGGCGGGCGTCGCGCCCGTGGCGAACGCCGCCCCCGCCGCCCAGAAGGCGACGTTGGGGCCGTTCGGGTACGGCAGCCTGAAACTTGGGATGACCGAGGCGCAGGCCAAGGCGACCGGGCTGATCGTCCGCAAGACCATCAACGCTCCCACCAAGTGCTCGGCCTATGACCTGAAGACGCAGCGCTACGGCGGCGACCGGGCGGGCTTGTTCATCTCGAAGAAGCAGGGCGTGGTCACGATCTCCGGGCCTGGCACCGTCAAGACCCCTCAGGGCATCGGCAGGGGCTCCACCTCCGCGCAGCTGAAGGCCGCCTACCCCAACCTGAAGCAGAACGCGATGTTCGGGACTTTCGCCACCGTGCCGGGCAACCCCAAGGCGTCCTACATCTTCCTTGTGTCGAAGAGAATGGTCGTTGGTGTGGTTCTGATCCTGACCGCGCAGAACTGCCTCAGGTAGCGGCCCGTTACGCGCCGGTGGGGGACAAGGCGCCGGTCCACCGGATCACTGGACAGCGCAGGGGCGCCGGTCAGCGGCAGGCCCGGCAGCATCTGTCCCCGGCCGTCTCGGGCGGGGTTTCGGATGCGCTAGGCAGCATCGGCAGGCGTACGCCCGCCACCGCGGGCGTCGTGCCCGCGAGCGGACCTCAGGACGGCGGCCAGAAGGGCCAGGCCCACACCGATGCCCAAGGCGTGCTCGACAATCGCCACCACCGTGTATTCACCGGTCACGAACCCGCCAGGTCGCAGAATCGCCATCGGCAGCTTCCAACCGCTCCACGCGAACATCGAGCCGGACGCCCCGAAGGCCAGCGTCATCGGAACCCACCGCCGGAGCCGGGCGGGGCGACGACGCGTGAGTGTCCACACGCTCCAGGCCCCAAGCAGCGCCCACAGCCCGGAGCTCCCATTCAACAGCCGATCGTTGAGCTCCAACTGATCGCGATGAGCTGGGTCGAAGCCCAGCGTCCCGCCCAGCGCCCAGGACGACCAGAGCAGGCCCAGCCCGACGGACACCGCGATCGCCGCCGTCACCAGCGCCGATGAGTGTGTCGGGCCGTCACCGACCCGGCCCAGGAAGGGCCGCGGCCATCGCTCCCTCAGGTAGATCGGCAGGGCCACGGCCAGCCCTACCGCCATCCCGGCGAAGCCGATGGCGATGAAGAGCTCCTCCCCCTGCGCGGCCGAGCCGGAACCGTCGCCCTGGTCGCCTCCGAGGAGGCTGCTGATCATCACGTACGGAAGCATCGGGACCAGAAAACCCGCGCCCACCCACGAAAAGAAGATCACCGGTCCGGCCGCCAGCCGACGGCCCCACGGCTGGGCCAGCGCCAGCCCGAGGGCGATCCCGGTCGCCGCCATCACCACGGTGACGAGGTTCAGCAGCACCCAGTCCGCGGTGCCGTAACCGTCCGGAGCGTGCCCGAACAGGCCCGCCGCTATCCAGACGACCTTGACGGCCAAGTACAGCGACATGCTGAGCGCCGCGCCATAGCCGGCGAGCCTGCGTACCCGGCTCCATCGCGCACCTAAACTCGGAACGTCCACCGAATCCCGTAGCATCTGCCCCCGAACCCTCCTCAACCGGCCGATCTCTGCTCTACCGAGCCTTCCGGAGTCGCCGGTCGGACAGCGTCCCCCCACGTGGTGATCCTGCTCCCCCGCACGAGGGATTGCCTGGGGCGGTCCTCGCCTTGATGAGCGCCTGCCGGACTATGCCGATCGAAGCGTCATGCCTGCTCGCAAGCACGCCCCCGGGGCGCCGGTCACCGTCACCATCGCCTATCCCGGCGACCGGGTCGACGTCGAGGTGCGTAACGTGCTGCCTCGGCGGAGCGTCGATCCCACGCTGATCAGCGCCGGCTCCGGGATGGGCCTGACCGGGCTCGACCGCCGGGTGACCCTGCTCGGCGGCACTTTCAACGCGGGGGACGACGGTGAGGGAGGCTTCACGGTCACCGCCAGCATCCCTGGATCAGTTGGTTTCTACGGTCACGACATCAGGCGAGAGCCGTGAGCAGGCCGATCGTCAGAGCCAGGCGCTTGGGGATGTGCTCGACCAGCAGGTGCTCGTGCCGAGCGTGCGCCCCGTCGCCCACCGCGCCCATGCCGTCCAGCACGGGCCGCCCGAGCGCCGAGATGAAGTTGCCGTCGCTGGCGCCCCCGACCGACACCTCGTCCAGCTGCCACCCGAGCCCGGCCGCCACCTCCTGGGCCTCCTTGAACAGTCGCTGCGAGGCGGGGTTCGGGGTCATGGGCGGTCGATTCCACTCGCCGGTCACGGAGATCGTCACCCGCGGATCGGCGGCCCGCAGGCCGGCGAACACGCCGTCGATCCGCCCCATCTCGGACGGGTCGGTCACTCGCACGTCGATCCCGCAGCTCGCGTGACCGGCCGCGACGTTGCGCCCGGTGCCGCCGGTGATCAGGCCGATGTTCACGGTGGTTCCGCGCTCGCGCGAGGCGGAGCCGGCCAGCGTGGTGACGATCTCGGCCAGGGCGTGGATCGCGCTCGCTCCCGCGTCCGGGTCGAGCCCCGCGTGTGCTTCCACCCCGGTCACGCTCAGGTCGAACAGCCCCACGCCCTTGCGGGCGGTCTTGAGCGCGCCGTCGAGTGACGCCTCGAAGACCAGGCTCGCCAGCGCGTCCGCGCTCGCGGCCTCGATATGCGCGCGCGAGGCCGGGCTGCCGATCTCCTCGTCCCCGTTGAACAGGAAGCGCACGCTCGGATGCGGCAGCCCCAGTTCACGCAGCCCGCGCAGCGCCCAGATCGACTGCACCAGGCCCGCCTTCATGTCGAACACACCCGGCCCGGTGGCCTTACCGTCGACCACCGTGAACGGCCACTCGGCCAGGGTCCCCGTGGGCCAGACGGTGTCGTAGTGGCTGAGCATGAGCACGGTCCCTGGTGCGGTGCCCCGGTAGGTCAGCTCAAGGATGTCGCCATACGGCCCGCCGTCGTGCAGGACTTCCTCATCGGGCGGGCCGAGGAGGTCGACGGAGCGGGCGCGGATCGCGCGCAGCCCCTTGATCAGCATGGCCTTGTCGGAGCTGTGGGTTTCCAGCTCGACCAGGGCCCTGAGGTCGTCGAGCATGGCCGGGAGGGCCTGCCGGGCCCAATCGGTGATCAAGATGAGAGTCCTTCCAATGCGCGGATTTCTCAAGGCTGCCGCTGGTGGGGACGTTTCTCATCGTCCGTTCGGCCAGCAGAACCGTGCGCGTTCGTATGCTCGTACGAACCTCGACCCGCGCACGGTGCTTCTTGGGCTCGGCCTTGCGCTGCCGTCCCTGCCCAAGGACGGCAGCGCAAGGCCTGCCGGCCGCTATAAGTCGCTGATGTGGGGGATGATCTCCGTCAGTACCCAGAGGGCCAGGCCGAGGGCGATGAGGTTGACGCGGCCGCCGCCGACGTTGAAGGCGGCGAGCACGAAGCAGGCCAGGGCGAAGATGAGCAGAATGAGACTGAGCATGCTGGCTTCCGTCCGTTCGGTGTTACGGGTGTGGTTGCTCAGCGCTACCCATGATCGCCTGGTTCAGGCGTGGCGATTGATCACGTGCCCCGAACTGTGACCCAGCCGCCTACCGCGAGTCTCGGTAGGGGACGCTCGCGGTGACGCGGATCTCTAGGTGCAGGGCAGGCCAAAGACCCCGGCCGACACATGCCCCCGGCTGTGGCCGCACGCGGCATGCGGGAAATGCTCTTGGTCTGCGGGTTCCAGTCGTCGGTGACCTCTCGGGTGGCCGGTCTGGCCGGAACTAGTCCGGGCCTGTGGAGAAACCTGAGGAGGAGCCCGCGGAGGAGCCTGCGGAGGAGCCCAAGGAGGAGTAGGCGACGGCCTGTCGGCTCGTCTCCGGCAGGCTGCCCAGCTTGTTGACCTCGTTGGCCAGCCCTTCGAGGACCGCGCGCAACTGGACCTGGGTGACCTCCGCGAAGGTGCGCAGGTAGGCGATGCGGCGTTCCAGTTCCTCGGCTTCGACCGAGTGGACCTCTCCGCTCGAACGATAGACGTTGACCGCCTGGCTGGCGGCCTCCTCCGCCTGCTGCTGCGCTTCCTGGAGGATCTGCTCGTACTGCTGGCGCGCTTGGCCCACCAGCCTGCGGGCGTAGTCCTCCGCTTCGGCTATCTGGGCGTCCGCCGTCTGCTGAGCGCGGGAGAGGAGGTTGACCGCGTCGACGTTGAGCCTGGCCGAGGCGCCCGGGGCGGTGTCATGGCCGTGGTCCTTGAACCAGTTGCGCAGACGGTCGACCTCCGCGCGCAGCTCGGCCTTCTCCGTGTCGCCGGCCGCTATGTCGTCGGCCATGCGGTAGAGGAACGTACGCACCTCATCCGCGTTGTAGCCGCGGCTCCCGAGCTTGGCGCGTGAGAAGTCCTTGTTCCGTACCCGATCCGGCGTCAGTGGCTGGCGGTCGTTCGAAGGGTTATGCGCCCATGGCGTCTCTCCCGTCACTGCTCCCTACCTCCAGCACTGGTGAATTCGTCGAAGCGGATTTGCTCGGCCGGCACGCCGGCGTCCAGCAGCCGGGCGATCGTGCTCTGAACCATCTCTTCGGAGCCGCATACGAAGACGTCCTGGCCGCGCCAGGCCTTCAGGGCGACGTCCACCACATAGCCGTGCTCACCGCGGTAGAGCGCGTCATGGGACACGACCGGCACGACGCTCAACCACGGGTGCTCGGCGTCGAGCTTGGACAGCGCCTCGATGTCGTACAGCTCGCGGGCTGTCCGGGCACCCACGAAGAGGCGGATGTTGCAGCGCGCCCCTTCGTAGGCCACCTGCTCCACGAGCGCCTTGAGGGGAGCCAGGCCCGTGCCGCCGGCGATCAGGAGGAGATCCCTGGGCAGGTTCGTGCCGAGCGTCAACCGGTCGCCCAGCGGTGCGCCGACCTTCAGGGCGTCGCCGCGTTGCGCGCCGTGCACCAGGGCCGTGCTGACCGCGCCACCGTCGACCACCCGTACGTGCAGGTCAATAGTGTTGTCGCGGCGCGGTGCGTTGGCGAAGGAGTAGAAACGCCACATTTTCGGTCGCAGCGCGACCGAGATCGACGCGAACTGGCCCGCGCGGAAGGGGTATGGGTAGTTCAGGCGAGCCCGGATCACCGCGATGCCGGGGGCGCGCGGCTCGTGCAGGATGATCTCGCCCTCCCACCAGGGCGGCGTCGTGGCCGACGCCTCTTCGGCCGCCTCGGTCATCACCTTCGCGACCAGGCCGTACGCCTGCGTCCAGTCGTTGGCCAGAGCAGGTGTCCAGCGATCACCGAGGAAGTGCTGCAGGGTGGCCAGGAGGGCCTGCCCGACAGCGGGGTAGTGCTGCGTGACCACGGCGAACTTGCGGTGGTCGCGGCCGAGTTGCTGGAGAAACGGAACCACGTCTTCCACATGGTCGACGTTGCTGACGACGCGCCCCAGCGCGCTGACGAGCCGATCCCGCTGGGTGGCCATGGACACCGGGAACAGCGCGCGTGTCTCGGGGTACATCAGGAAGAGGGCTGAGTAAAAGAACAGCGGCACCTGATCACCCGACCGGGCGACCTGGTGCCAGCTGTCCTTTAAGGCTTGCGTGTCCACTTACCCGGCTGCCTCTGCGGGCTTGTCCACGATGGAGCCGCGCACCTGGCCCAGGACCGTCACGACGTTCCCCACGACCTCCTCATCGGCGCCGAGGTCCCGGAGCACCGTGACGAGTATGTCGCCGACCAGGTCATAGTGCTCATCGGTGATGCCCATGCCACGGTGCGCGTCGACCAGGTCGTGGCCCTCGTACACCTCGGGGCCACCGAGGACGGAGCACAGCAGCATGACCATGTGCCGCTTGAGCCGCGCCATGTCGATGCCGTCGAAGTACGGCTTGAGGTCGGGAGTGTCCACCACGACCGTGTAGAAGCGGTCCACCGCTTCACGGACGGTGGGAGCGCCACCGATCTTGTCATAGTCCGAAACCACAGCTACCACAAAACCTCCTAAATCGGACACACATGCACGTGCGGGTACATGGGGTCAATTTCCTTGGTTCTCCGCTTGTTGCGAGCGCCCGTCCGGCTGGACGGGCGTCAGTCGGCGGTTTGGGCCTCCCACTCGGTGGAGGTCACGTCTGTCATCTTCCTGCGGGCCACGACCGGCTCCGCGCGTTCAGTGCACGGCAAGGGGTCGGCGGGCATGTCGAAGGCGGCGGCCTCGGGCCGCGGCGGTCGGATCACGCCGCACTCCATTGCCGCTGGCACCACCACGGCCGAAGCCGTGCGCGGTCTGAGCGCCATTCATGCCCCCATAGAGCGGATCCTGTGCAGGTCGAATACCTGTACCGGCCCTTAACCCTTCAGGTGTCCGAACACGTGAATATGCCTCAGGCACACTAGGGGGTGACCAAGGTGCTGGCAACTCGTCGCTCACAGAGCGTGTCGCCTTTTACGCATAGCCACTCCGCGGTCAATTCCGGTCGTTGCCCTGGCTTCTCCGTGACTACCTGTGGCACAACCGGGTCTGACTCTATCGGTTCATGACGATCTAGATGACAATGTCAAAGGAGAGCGCCTCTTCGCGGTGCGGGCCTGGGCCTGGACCTGGGGCGCGACTTCGAAGCGGACGTCCTGGTCGATAGCACGCACCCGGCCGGGGCAGTCGATGAGTCGGGACCGTTCCATATTTAGCCGACGCATGCTGTCCGTCCTTTCTGGAATGGCCGAGTCAAGTTGGCCGGGGACGTCTGAACCCTTCAAAAAGGCGAACCTGCTGTTCATGCTTTACTGCTGACCTGGGGAAACGCGGCGTATTCGCGGCATTGAGACGTGCGCATTCAACGCTGAATGACGGTTCGCTCGAAAACAGAGCGACGGCCCTCCGATGACGGGGCCGTCGCTCTCCTGGAGGCTGCTGCCTGCGGTTATTCACACAGGGCGGTGTCAAGGGCGGCTTCGAAGTGTTTGAAGGCGGAGAGTTCGGTGGGCAGTGCGGTGACGGCGATGGTGGCGGCTCTGCCGTCGTCGGTGACGGCGTTGGCGGTGGCGTAGCCGGGGGCGGACCCGCCGTGGGACCAGGCGTAGCCGCCGCAGCTGAGTTTGAAGGTGGCCAGGCCGAGCCCGTAGCGGGAGCCGCCGACGGTGTCGAAGCCGGGGGCGTCGACGGTGGTCTTCATCTGCTTGAGCTGTTCGGGCTCGAGCAGCTTGCCGTCCAGTAGGGCGCTCATGAAACGGTTGAGGTCGGTGGGGGTGGAGATCAGCTGTCCGGCCGCCCAGGCCATGGAAGGGTCCATCGTGGTGACGTCGGTGTACGGGTCGCCGGACTTGGCGGCGTAGTAGCCCTTGGGGTGCGGGCCGCTGATGGTCTGGTCGCCGAGAGCCGGCCAGTACGTTCTGCGCAGCCCGAGCGGCTTGATGATCCGCTGGGTGATCTGTTCGCCGATCGGCCGGCCGGTGACCTTCTGCGCGATGAGCCCGGCCACCACGTAGTTGGTGTTGCTGTAGCTCCAGCCGTGTGTAGGCGAGTTCTTGCTGGTCAGCGCCGCGTCCACGAGCTCGCGTGGCTCGTAGTGGGTGTGCTGGATGGCCAGGTAGTCCTTGATCAGGACGTCGTCGTAGTCGGCCAGGCCGCTGGTGTGCTGCAGCAACTGCCGGACCGTGATCTTGCGACCGTCGACGCCCTTGCCGCGCACCACCTTGGGCAGGTACGTCTCGACCTTCGCGTCCAGGTCGATCTTGCCCTCGCCGACCAGCTGCAGGACGACCGTGGCGGTGAACATCTTGGTGTTGCTGGCGATGCGTACCTGCCCGTCGACGGGGACCTTCGCCTTGGTCTCCAGGTCGGCCACCCCGGCGGTGTAGTTGTGAGTCCGCCCGTCACGGCCACGCACGGCCGCCAGGGCGCCGGGGTACTTGTCGACGGCGACCAGGGCGTCCAGGCTCTTCTGCACAAGGTCGGTGTCGGCGTTCGCCGGTGCGGCGGTCAGGCCGAGGCCGCTCAGCGCGGCGACGGTCACCGCCGCCAGGGCCAGCCGGCTGCGACGCTTGGTGGTGGGGTACGACATCGGGGGGCTCCCTGCTTGGTGGCTCGTTCGCGATGCCACAAGCTTGTCGGCCGGACCACCTCTTGATCGATCCCACTCGCTGGAGTTCGGAGGTACAGCCAGCACTACCGGCGTTCGGGCGGGCCGTCACGGCCCGCCACCCGGCTCAGCGCTACCAGTCGCCGCCTTCTTCCTCGTCGCCTTCGAAGATCTCTTCGGCCACCTCGGCCGCGACGAATCCGCCCACCAGGCCCGCGGCTCCGGCCGCGGCCACCGTTCCCCAACCGGGACCGCCGCCGCGGCGGTGGTCGTCGTGGTGTCCGTAGCCCTCGTGATGCTCCATGTGGCCGTGCGAGCCGGGTCCGTAACCGCCGTGCGAGCCGGGTCCGTAACCGCCGTGCGGGCCGGGTCCGTAACCGCCGTGCGGGCCGGGTCCATGACCGCCGTGCTGGGCCAGGCCGGTCAGCCAGCGGTCGAGCTCGCTGGACCAGTCGGTGTGCAGCGCGTCGTCGTGGCTGACGTGGAAGCGGCCGATGGCGTCGCCGGAGTAACGGCCGGCCCGCTTGTCGGCCTCCAAGATGACCTCCAGCCCGGCCGGGCTCGCCACGAAGGTCAGCTCGACCTCGCCCAGGACGCCGGCGTGCTGGGCGGGCGGGTAGAACTCGATCTCCTGGTAGAACGGCAGGTCCTGGTGCACTCCGTACAGGTGGCCGGCTTCCAGGTCGGCGGACTTGAAGTGGAAGCCGAGCCGCAGCAACGCCTGGAGGATGCGGAGCTGGGAGGGCAGGGGTTCGACCGCGATCATGTCCAGGTCGCCCTTGTCCACGGCCTTGGCGATGGCCAGCTCGGTGCGTACGCCCAGAGCCATGCCACTCAGGTGCTGGCCGTCGATCTCGCTGATCGGCGTCTCCCATGGCACCGGGATCTGGAAGTCGAGAGTGCGGTTCTCGCCCTCGCGCAGCGTGAACGGGCCCGAGACCTGGACGCGGGAGAACTCGCCGAGCCCGCCGTGCTCCCCGTCGCCGTGCTCGATCTCCACCCGCGCCACGAGGCCGAGGGTGATGTGCTCGATCTCGGCGTCGAAGTCGCCGCCCTTGAGCCGTACCTGCCCGGCCAGCTGCCCACCTGGCTTGATCCGCGGGCTGGAAAGGACGGTGTCCACCGAGGGCGCGCCCACGCCGAAGGCGCCCAGCATCCGTTTGAAGACCACGCTGTTGTCTCCCTGTCGTCGGGATCGGTTGTGTCAGCCGCCCGTCACAACGATCAATGCGAGGGCCGGGTTCCGGGGCGGTCAGGATTCGAGAAGCGCGGGTCACCGAGCCGCGCCTAGCCTGACCGAGAAGCCGGCTGCGCCGTGGCGGGCGGCTGCCGGTTCCGGCCCGCGCCGCCGATCAGGTAGACAGGGGGCCGTTGCCGGGGCGACCTGACGGGGAGCGCGACGGCGGCCCCGCCTAAAAGATGGAGACAGGATGAGCATGGCCACGAGTACGGACACGCAGTCGCCTGAGCCGCACGTCGCCGACAACCACGATCTGATCCGCGTGCACGGCGCTCGCGAGAACAACCTCAAGGACGTCGATGTCGAGCTCCCGAAGCGCCGGCTGACGGTGTTCACCGGCGTCTCCGGCTCGGGCAAGAGCTCGCTGGTGTTCGACACGATCGCCGCCGAGTCGCAGCGGCTGATCAACGAGACCTACAGCGCCTTCGTACAGGGATTCATGCCGACGTTGGCGCGGCCCGAGGTCGACGTGCTCGACGGTCTGACCACAGCGATCATCGTCGACCAGGAGCGGATGGGCGCCAATGTCCGCTCCACCGTGGGCACCGTCACCGACGCCAACGCGATGCTGCGCATCCTGTTCAGCCGGCTCGGGCAGCCGCACATCGGCTCGCCCCAGGCGTACTCCTTCAACGTCGCCTCCATCAGCGGAGCGGGGGCGGTCACGCTGGAGCGCGGCGGGAAGGCGGTCAAGGAGCGGCGCGAATTCAGCATCACCGGCGGTATGTGCCCACGCTGCGAAGGCATGGGATCGGTGAACGACATCGACCTGACCCAGCTCTTCGACGACTCCAAATCGATCGCCGAAGGCGCGATCACCATCCCCGGCTACAAGACGGACAGCTGGTGGACAGTGGGGATCTTCGCCCAGTCGGGCTTCATCGACCCGGACAAGCCGATCCGCGACTACACCGAGACCGAGCGCTACGACTTCCTCCACCGCGAGCCGACCAAGGTGAACGTCAACGGCGTCAACCTCACCTACGAGGGGCTGATCCCGAAGATCCAGAAGTCGTTCCTGTCCAAGGACCGGGAGGCGATGCAGCCGCACATCCGGGCTTTCGTGGACCGGGCGGTCACCTTCACCGCCTGCCCCGAGTGCGGTGGCACCCGGCTCAGCGAGGCGGTCCGGTCCTCGAAGATCAAGGGGATCAACATCGGCGACGCCTGCGCGATGCAGATCAGCGACCTGGCCGAATGGGTCCATGGCCTCGACGAGCCGTCGGTGGCGCCGCTGCTCGCGAAGCTGCGCCACACCTTCGACTCGTTCGTGGAGATCGGGCTGGGCTACCTCTCGCTCGACCGGTCGTCGGGCACGCTGTCGGGCGGCGAGGCGCAGCGCGTCAAGATGATCCGCCACCTCGGTTCGTCGCTCACCGACGTCACCTACGTCTTCGACGAGCCGACGATCGGGCTGCACCCGCACGACATCCAGCGGATGAACGGCCTGCTGCTGCGGCTGCGCGACAAGGGCAACACGGTGCTCGTGGTGGAGCACAAGCCGGAGGCGATCGCGATCGCCGACCACGTCGTCGACCTCGGTCCCGGCGCCGGTACGGCGGGCGGCACCGTCTGCTTCGAGGGCACCGTCGAGGGGCTGCGGGCCAGCGGCACCATCACCGGACGCCATTTCGACGACCGGGCCGCCCTCAAGGAGACGGTGCGCGAGCCCACCGGCACGCTGGAGATCCGCGGCGCGACGGCGAACAACCTGCGCGACGTCGACGTCGACATCCCGCTCGGCATGCTGGTCGTCCTCACCGGGGTGGCGGGCTCGGGAAAGAGCTCGCTGATCCACGGCTCGGTGTCGGGGCGGGACGGAGTGGTCTCGATCGACCAGGGCGCGATCCGCGGCTCGCGACGGAGCAACCCGGCGACGTACACCGGACTGCTCGACCCGATCCGCAAGGCGTTCGCGAAGGCCAACGGGGTGAAGCCGGCGCTGTTCAGCGCCAACTCCGAGGGTGCCTGCCCCACCTGCAAGGGCGCCGGCGTCATCTACACCGACCTGGCGATGATGGCCGGGGTCGCCACCACCTGCGAGGAGTGCGAGGGCAAGCGGTTCGAGGCCTCGGTGCTGGAATACCATCTCGCCGGTCGCGACATCAGCGAGGTGCTCGCGATGTCGGTGACCGAGGCCGAGAAGTTCTTCGGCGCCGGTGAGGCGCGTACGCCGGCCGCGCACGCCATCCTCGACCGGCTCGCCGACGTCGGGCTCGGCTACCTCAGCCTCGGCCAGCCGCTCACCACGCTGTCCGGCGGCGAGCGGCAGCGGCTCAAGCTGGCCACCAGGATGGGCGACAAGGGCGGCGTGTACGTCCTCGACGAGCCGACCACCGGCCTGCACCTCGCCGACGTCGAGCAGCTGCTCGGCCTGCTCGACCGGCTGGTCGACTCGGGCAAGTCGGTCATCGTCGTCGAGCACCACCAGGCGGTCATGGCGCACGCCGACTGGATCATCGACCTCGGCCCGGGCGCCGGCCACGACGGCGGCCGGATCGTCTTCGAGGGCACACCGGCCGACCTCGTCGCCGCCCGCTCCACCCTCACCGGCGAGCACCTCGCGGCCTACGTCGGCACCTGACCGAGGCCCTCGCGGACTCGGCGCCGGGCCATCGTACGGCGCCGAGCCAATCGTAAGGACCGCCTAGCGGCAATACCTCTTACTTCGATAGCCGAAGCCAAGGTCGGGTGCGCTCTCGGAGGTGATCGAAACGCCCCCGCACATCCTCGCGAATGGGGTAAATTACGCGATCACTGATCGGCCGTTCGCACAGGTGCCGCCGCACCGGCTGGCGTCCGCGAGCCGCTGGGCTGGAGGTCGAAAGGCGTGACCGCGGACAGAACCGCGTGGGAGCAACAGGCGTGGGAGCAACAGGCGTGGGAGCAACACAGCGTGGCACGGGTGGTCTCGCCCGTCAGACCGCGCAAGCTGGCGAAGGTGCCCTTCGTCGAGATGGCCGACGGGCGGTTGCAGGGAGTCGTGTCGAGCGGCTCGGACATCAGCCGGGTCTACGTCTCGTCGGTCACCGCCGGGACCCATACCTACAACTGCAGCACCAACAACAACCGGCCGTGCGGCGGCTTGTACGGCGACATGTGCAAGCACCTGCGATCACTGGTCGATGAGGCGGTGCTGCAGTACGGCCAGGACCGGGTCGCCGGCTACCTGCGGGTGGAGCTCGCCGAGGGGGAGAGGCTGTCTTACCACCTGAATGGCGGTGTCGAGCGTACGCAGGGGGCCGAGGTGTTCAGCCGGTTCCTGAGCCACCTGGCCTACCTGGAGTTGCCCATGACCACCGAGCCCATCGCCGAGCTGCACTGGTTCCCGTCCACCGGGGCGGTGGGCTGATGCTGAGCGTGCAGCTGGCGGAACTGGTCGACCAGCCCCTGCCTGGTGTCGGCGAGGCGCTCGACCTGGTGACGGGCTTCGACGAGGCCCTGACGAACGGCCTCGCCCGGCTCGGCGAGGAGCGCGCCTCGGCGCTGACCGACCTGGCCGGCGCGGTGGCGGCCACGCCGCTCGGCGACCGGGTGGGGGAGGCGGCGGCCAAGGTCGCCGCGGGCTCGGTCTCGGAGGAGAACGTCACGGCGCTGGCCGGCGGGCGCACCGCGCTGCTGGGCGCGGTGCACGACGCCCTGCTGGGCCGCCTCGACGCGGCGCTGGGCCGGGAGCGGGCCTCCTGGGCGGAGCCGCCGGCGGCCGGCACGAGCGACAACCTGCTCAGCGGGTGCCGGTCCTGGCTCAACGAGCTGGCCATCACCGGCTGGCGAGGCGTCGACCACGACCTCGTCTCCGCCGTGAGCCAGACGATGGAGGCGCTGCTGGCCGAGCCGCGGCTGCGCCGTCTCGCCGTCCTGATCGACGGCCTGGCGGCCGAGCTGCGTGCGTCGTGCCCGGTCGCGACGATGGAGGTCGTGCCCGCCCGGCGCTGGGCAGACCTGTGGGCGCGGGCGCTGATGCTCACGCAGGCGAGTGGCCTGCCCGCGGGCGACGCCGAGCCGGTGTCCGGGCGGCTGCTGGTGCTCGGCGTGGACATGCACGAGCACGCCACCGCCGTGCAGGCGCAGGTCCACGCGATCCTGGAGCCCGCCGACGGCGGTCAGTGCCGTCTGGTGCGTACGAGCGTCGCCGCCACGAAGGTGGACACGATCGTCGGCCCGGCCGTGTGGCGGCTGCTGACCGGAGCCCCGATGTTGCTCAACGCGCTGGCGGAGCATCGCAGCCTGGACATCAAGGACATGCCGCTGCTCGGCGGCGGCGACCTGGTGTGGCACGACGACCGGGCCACGGTGGGGAAGCCCGCGGACCCGTTCACCACGGCGCGGGTCCAGCTGGGGAGCGCGCTCGCCCCCGCCACGCCGCCGCTGGAGCGCCACCCGGTGCGCCTCGCCGAGCCGGTGCTGGTCGAGGGCTACTCCGTGCCTAAGGGCGATCCGATGGTGTTCGACTTCGACGGCAAGACGATCACGGTGGACATCGACCGGCTGCCGTCGTGCGGCCCGCTCACGCCCGCGATCGTGCGCGGCTCCGAGTCGTGTATCGGGCTGCTCCGCTGGGACGCCGGCCGGTGGCTGCTCCAGCCGCTCGCCGTTCAGGGGACGGTCAAGAAGGAGCCGGTCATCGCGCACAACGGCGACTGGGCGCAGGGCCCGACGGACCCCAAGATCGCCAAGTCCGCGACCAAGAACGGCGACGCGGTGGCCGTGCTGCGCGAGCGGGCGGGACGGCTGCTGCGCAAATGACTGCCAACAACGAGAACAGGCGGCAGGTGCTCTACTGGCGCCTGCTGGCCCGGGTGTTCAACACCGAGGAGCAGGCGGCCCTGGAGTCGGCCAGCGTGGCCGTCGTGGACGACGTCGGCCTGCCGGCCGCCCTGCTCGATCCGTCGGTGTCGGTGAACAACCTCGTGCAGCGCTTCCCCGACCTGGCCGCCGAGTTCGACGGCCTGCTCGACCACGCCGAGGACACCGAGGACTCCGGTGAGCAGGTGCGCAGGGCCGCACTGATCTCCAAGCTCCTGCTCAACGTCTTCGCCACCGGGACGGGCGACGTCTCGGCCGGCCAGCTCGCCGCCTGGCAGAAGGACGCCGGGTGGTTCAAGCAAGCACTCGGGGGAGGCGGCGGCCGCAACGGGCAAGGCGAAGGAGAGCAGGGCGACGAGCAGGGCGAAGGATCCGGCCATGGCCGAGGGCTCGGCACCGGCGGTGGCGGTCGTGGAATCGACGACGCCGAGCTGAACAAGGTCCTGGCCAACCTGGAAGGCGACCTGGTCCGCCGGATGCGCCTGCGCGAGGTGCTGTCCAACTCCTCCCTGGCCGCCCAGCTCAATCCCAGCATGTCGCTCATCGAGCAGCTCCTGCGCGACAAGGACAACCTCTCCGGAGTCGCCCTGGCCAACGCCAAGGCGCTGATCCGCAGGTTTGTCGACGAGGTCGCCGAGGTGCTCCGTACGCAGGTCGAGAAGACCAGCGTCGGCAAGATCGACAAGTCGGTGCCGCCGAAGCGGGTGTTCCGCAACCTCGACATCGAGCGGACGATCTGGAAGAACCTCACCAACTGGAGCCCGGAGGACGAGCGGCTGTACGTGGACCGGCTGTTCTACCGGCACACGGCCAGGCGGACGACTCCGGCCCGGCTGATCGTGGTGGTGGACCAGTCGGGGTCGATGGTCGACTCGATGGTCAACTGCACCATCCTGGCGTCGATCTTCGCCGGGCTGCCCAAGGTGGACGTGCACCTGGTCGCCTACGACACCCGCGCGCTCGACCTGACGCCGTGGGTGAAGGACCCGTTCGAGGTGCTGCTGCGCACGACGCTCGGCGGCGGCACCGACGGCACGGTCGCGATGGCCCTGGCCCGGCCGAAGATCGTCGACCCACGCAACACCGTGATGGTCTGGATCTCCGACTTCTACGACAACCGGTCGCTGATCGACGACTTCACCTCCCTGCATCGTTCGGGGGTCAAGTTCATCCCGGTCGGCTCCGTGAACAGCTCGGGGTACGCCAGCGTGGACCAGTGGTTCCGCGAAAAGCTCAAGGACCTGGGCACCCCCGTGATCTCCGGCCACATCCGCAAACTCGTGCTCGAGCTCAAGAACTTCCTCACCTAGGAGACCCGCGAATGACCGAGATACTGCGTGCCCCCGCCGAGGTCAAGTACGCCGAAGAGCTCGACTGGCTGGAGTCCGTGGACGACGGCCCCAAGCCGTTCTCATGGCGGCTCAGCCCCAAGATGGTCCGCCTGTTCGTGCTCGGCTCCGAGCGCGCGGATGGGCTCGACCGCGAGATCCCGCAGAAGTGGTTCGGTGACCGCAGCTTCGTCGAGCGCAGCATCGTGACGCTGGCCTCCGACCGCGGCCTGCTGCTCATCGGCGACCCGGGCACCGGCAAGAGCTGGCTCGCCGAGCTGCTCTCGGCGGCGATCAGCCGCAACTCCACCCTGGTTGTCCAGGGCACGGCCGGCACCACGGAAGACCACATCAAGTACTCCTGGAACGTCTCCATGGTGATCGCCAAGGGGCAGTCCCGCCAGTCGATGATCCCCTCGCCCATCATGACGGCGATGGAGCGGGGCGTGATCGGCCGCTTCGAGGAGCTGACCAGATCGACCAGCGACGTCCAGGACGCCCTGATCTCCATCCTGTCCGAGAAGTACGTCTCCATCCCCGAGCTCGACGACGACAACATCGTCTTCGCCCAGCCCGGGTTCTCGATCATCGCCACGGCCAACAGCCGGGACCGGGGCGTCAACGACCTGTCGTCGGCGCTGAAGCGGCGCTTCAACTTCGTCCGCATCCCCGTGGTGACGAGCAAGACCAGCGAGGCGGAGATCGTCCGGTTCCGTACCACGGAGCTGCTGCGCCGGCACCGCATCGAGCTGGAGGTGCCGCCCACGCTGCTCGACATCCTGCTGCAGAGCTTCGCCGACCTGCGGAACGCGGCGGCCTCGGCCAAGAGCGACGACGACAAGCTCGAATCGGCCCTGTCCACGGCCGAGCAGATCGGCGTGCTCGAGGACGCCATCCTGCACAGCCAGTTCTTCGGCGACCGCCAGTTGCGGGCGGAGACGCTCGGCGGTTCGCTGGTGGGCTCGCTGGCCCGCCGCCAACCGGAGGACCTGGCCATCCTGAACAAGTACTGGCACGGCATCGTCGAGCCCCGCAGCAAGAAGGACGGCGGGCCGTGGACGGACTTTCTCGAAGGTGGCCGCCAGGCCATCAAGACGCTCTCATGAGCCCGTTCGGCGCACTCCGCGAGCAGCTGCTGGACGCCGCCGCCGCGTTCGCCGGCGAGCCGGACACCCTGGCCGGGATCCTGTCGGGCCTGGTCGACGACGTCGACCGGGCACTGAGCGAGGAGCTCGAGATCTTCCCGGTGTGCCACCACTCGCCGGCCTCGGCGCTGGCCATGGTCCGGCGCCTGCGCGAGAAGCAGCCCAAGGTCATCTACCTGGAGCTGTGCGAGGACCTGCGGCCGCTGCTCGACGAGCTGCGCAACTGCCGCCTGCCGGTGGCGTTGCAGGCGTTCGCCTCCGACGTCGACGGCTTCCCGGCCAGCTGGGAGCCGCTCAGCGTGGTGGCGCCCATCACGGAGGTGTCGGCCGAGTACCAGGCCATCTCGTACGCGCTCGGCACGCCGGGCGTCGAGCTGGTGCTGGTGGACCGCTCGACGGACCACGTCTTCCAGTGGCTGCCCCGCGACCCGGCCGAACCGGCCGAGAACAAGCAGGGCGGGGACGATGACGCGGGCCTGCACGGCGACGCCGTGGGTGTCGAGATCGGCGACCTGCGGCCGGGCTTCGCCGAGCTGGAAGAGCACCTGCTGCACCACGGCAAGGTCCGGCACTGGTCGGAGTGGTGGGACCAGTACGTCGAGCAGCCGCTGACCGGCGCGGACTACGAGTCGTACCGGCAGGTCATGGTCCTGATCGGCAGCCTGTTCCGCCGCCTGCGCCCGGTGGGCGACCGGCGGATGGACCGCGACGAGGACCGCGAGCGCTACATGTGGACGCGGATGCGCGAGCACCTCGCCGAGACGGGCGCCGACCCGGCCGAGTGCCTGTACGTCTGCGGCGCCTTCCACGCGGCCAGCCGGGTGGAGCAGTTCGGGCTGGCATCGGACGCGCCCTTCGAGATCGGCCCCCGTACGGCCACCCAATGGCTGTACGGGCTCATCCCGTCCAGCCACTCCGCCATCGAGGCCCAGTTCGGCCTGGCCGCCGGCTCGGTCTCGATCGCCGCGGCCACCTGGGAGAAGGCGCTGCAGCGCGACGGCGTCAAGCCGTACCAGCTGGCGGGCCAGAAGAAGCAGGCCAAGAAGCCGCCGAAGCCGGTGGCGCCCGCTCCGCCGGAGCCGGTCACCGACCGGTTGTCCGGCTTCCTGGCCAAGCCGCCGGTCCTGGACGGCCTGGACGAGGCCGAGCTGCTCGGCTGGTCCGTCGACATCGTCCGGCTGGCCCGGCGCAACGGCTACCAGTCCAGCACCGCCGACGCCATCGCCGTGTTCGAGACGTCGATCCTGCTCGCCGGCCTGCGTGGCCGGGGACGTCCCACGCCGTACGACTTCCAGGACGCCGCGGTCACCTGCATCGAGAAGGACACGGTGCCGGGCCGCCGGGACGTGCGCCGCCTGTGCGAGATCCTGCTCGGCGGCGACCGGATCGGCCAGGTGGGCTACCACGCCATGCCGCCGCTGGCCCAGGACGTCTTCGACCGGCTGCAGCCGCTGGGGCTGGACCTGAGCAAGCGCACGGTACAGCGGGCGCTCATGGACCTCAAGGCGGACCCGCACCTGGTGCCCTGCTCCGACCTGCTGTGGATCCTGCGTCACTTGCTGCCCGACGACGCCGTACGGCCCATCATGGGCGCGCGGCGACTGGGCGAGCGGGCGATCCAGGAGAGCTGGGACCTGACGATCGGCAAGCACCAGCGCTCGATCATCGAGCTGGGCTACGAGGGCATCACCGTCGAGCAGGTGCTGGAGCAGCGGCTGCGGCGCAAGGTGTGGGACCCCAAGGCGACCGCGGCCGTGGCGCTCGCGGCCGTCGAGGACTCGATCCTCTACCTGCGCAGCCGGCGCTTCAGCGACGAGCTCGGGGCGCGGGCCGTGGAGCTGCTGGCCGCCGAGCGGTCCGTCGACGACGCGCCGGAGGTGCTGCGCCGGATCAGGCGGCTGCTGGCCCACTACCGCGCGACCGAGCCGGAGCTGCCGGCCTGGTGCGAGGCGTTCGTCACGGCGGGGTTCGCGCATTACTGCACGCTGCTGCCGACCGCCTTCGTGGACGAGTACACCGGTGTCCGGCAGGTGTCGGCCATGCTCGGCTTCCTGTTCACGATGGAGAGCCTGGCGCTGGCGCTGGGGTGCGAGCGGGCCCAGCTGGAGATCGCGGTGCGGCAGTCGCACCCGGAGGCGCCCGCCAAGGTGGCTCTCCTGTGGTCGGCCCAGTATCTGCTCGGCACGTTGCCGCTGGCCGAGCTGCGGGCGCGCTGCGACGAGCTGCTGGCCAACCCGCTCATCATCCCGGCCTTCCCGGAGTACATGAGCGGGTTCGCGCAGGCGATGGAGCCGGCTCCCGCGCTGGCGTCGTTCGTGGTCGAGCTGATGTCGAAGGCCTTCGGCCGGTTGCCCGACTCCGTGCTGCTGCCGTGGCTGCCCGGCCTGATCACCACCCTGCGCGAGCAGGCCGGCGAGCTGGTGCCCATACTGGTGCGCGAGGCGGGCCGTACGTTCCCCGGCGGCCTGGCCGCGCTCGACCAGTGGACGCCGCCCTGGTCGGCGAAGCCCGCGAAGAAGGCGGCAGGTGCGGCGGTGCCCGCGCCGGCGGGCCCGGTGACCGACCTGCTGGCGGGACATCCGGCCGCGACCGACGCCGTGGCCGCGCTGCTCGGCTGCGAGGGCGGCTGGCAGCAGGCCGCCGCCGGGCCGTCCGGCGGCGAGGCGAGCGGCGAGGCAGCCGCCCTGCTGGGCCGTCATCCCGAGACCGCCGACGCCGTGGCGGCAGTGCTGGTCAGCGTGTGAGCCGGGGCCGGCGCCCTACCGATTCACCGGTGGGCGCCGGCCTGCGGGGTGGTCGCGGCCGGTCACCTGGGCGGTTGCGGCAACGGGGGCGTTTGGCGACTCACCGGGGTGGTGGTGGCACCGGGCCGAGCTCGGGGCGCTTGGCGACGCGGCCGTCCCCCGAGGACCGGCCGCGCAGGCGCCGGTAGATCCAGGGCCCGGCGAAGCTCGCGACCCAGCGCACCTCGGCCCCGGCCACCCGCCAGCGGGCGGCCGGCGGAAGCGGGGTGAGCGGGACCGACCAGGTGTCGTCGCTGCCGGGCAGCCCGATGGCGTGGGCGATGGCGGCGGCGATCCTGGCATGGCCCAGCGGGCTGGCGTGCAGCCGGTCGCTGCTCCACATCCTGGCGTCGGTGGCGAAGGAGTGCGGGAAGGTGTCGACGACGAGGACACCGTGGCGGGCGGCGGCGGCCTGGATCCGGGCGTTGATGTCGAGCACGCGGGGGACCAGCCGCCGGGCCAGCGGCGCGATCTTGCCGATGTCGGGGAAGGTCACGGTCACCACGCACGCGCCGGACGCGGTGAGCTGGGCGAACATGTCTTCCAGTGCCGAGGCGACCGCGGCGGCGTCGAAGCCGGGCCGGACGAGGTCGTTCATCCCGGCCATCACCGTGGCCAGGTCGGGCCGCAGCCGCAGCGCCGGGCCGAGCTGCTCGTCGCGGATCTGCCCGGCCAGGCGTCCGCGCACGCCCAGATTGGCGTACTGGACGTCGGGGTTCGCGGCGGCCAGCTGCTCGGCGAGCCGGTCGGCCCAGCCGCGGTGGCCCCGGATGTCGTCACCGTCGCCGAGGCCCTCCGTCTGGCTGTCACCGAGGGCGACATATCGGGCGTAGGTCATTCAGAGAGTAGAGCCCACAAGACCGCCGGGGTCAACGGCGTTCCGGTGACGCGGGCGGCGATCTCCGGCAGGGCGGCGGCGATGGCGTTGCCGATGGCCGCCGGCGGGCCGATCGTCCCCGACTCCCCGGCGCCCTTCATGCCGCCCGGCGTGCGCGGCGAGGGCACCTCCAGCGTCGTGAGCCGGATGTCGGGGATCTCCCGGGTGGTCGGCAACAGGTACTCGGCGATCGGCTGCCCTTCCTCGGTGTAGACGATCTCCTCCGTCAGCGCCATGCCGATCCCCTGCGCGATTCCGCCGAGGACCTGCCCCTCCACGATCGCCGGGTTGACCAGCACGCCCGAGTCGTTGACGGCCCAGTAGCCCTCGACCTCGACCGCTCCCGTCTCCGGGTCGACCGCGACCGCCGCCGCGTGCGCCCCGTAGGCGTACGTCATGTCGGCCGGATCGTAGGAGACCCGCTCCTCCAGCCCGGGTGTGGCCCCCTCGGGCAGGTCCCAGCCCCGCCACGCCGACGTGGCGATCTCCCGCAGCGTCAGCGACGCCCGCGGATCCCCCTTGACGCGTACGACAGAGTCGACGATCTCCAGGTCGGCCGGCGCCGCCTCCAGCCGATGGGCGGCGATGGCCACGATCTTCTCCCGCAGCCGGTCCCCGGCCAGGGCCAGCGCGCCGCCGCCCACCGCGAGCGAGCGGCTGGCGATCGACCCGATCGAGGAGTACGGCGTGGCCGAGGTGTCGCCCAGCACCACGCGTACCCGGTCGAGCGGCACCCCCACCCGATCCGCCGCGATCTGGGACAGCGCAGTCTCGATGCCCTGCCCGACCCCCGACACACCCGACGCGACGACGACCGAGGCGTCCTGCTCCATGCGCAGGATCGCGGTCTCGAAGCCCCCGGCCAGCATGCCCATGGCTTTCATGCCCATCGACGAGCCGAGTCCGGTGCCCTCCACATGGCAGGAGTAGCCGACGCCGCGCCTGCGTCCGTCGTCACGGGCCGGGGGAGTGACCAGGTCGCGCAGGGTACGCAGGGCCAGGGGATAGTCGCCGGAGTCGTAGGCCTGTCCGGTCCGGGACGTACAGGGGAGCTCGTCGGGGCCGAGCATGTTGCGCAGCCGCAGCTCCACCGGGTCGGCGCCGAGCCGTCTGGCCGCCTCGTCGATCAGCCGCTCCCTGGTCCAGGTGGCCTCCGGCTGGCCGAAGCCGCGGTAGGAGCCGGTCGGGGTGGTCGTCGTGACGACGGCGCGCAGCCGTACCCCCGCCCGGTCGAAGCGGTAGGGGCCGGGCAGCAGCGTGGCCGTCACCGCGAACGGCGAGATGCCGACGTTCGACGGGTGGCCGCCGAGGTCGCCGACGACGTCGGCGTGCAGCGCGACGAAGCGCCCGTCCGCGTCGAGCGCCAGGCGGGCCCGGTGTACGGCGGCCCGCGAGGGCAGGGTCGAGGCGAGGCGGTCGGTGGGCGACTCCGTCCAGCTCACCGGGCGGCCCAGGCGCATGGCGGCGAGGCAGATGAGCACTTCGTCCGGATACAGGTGTTCCTTCCCCCCGAAACCGCCGCCCGTGTCGCCGGTCACGACGCGCACCCGGTCGTGCGTGAGCCCGAGCGCGTCCGCGGCCTGCTCGCGTACGTGGTGCGGGGCCTGCGTCGAGGTCCGCACGGTCAGCTCGCCGTCGGCGAAGTCGGCGACGATGCCGCGCGGCTCCAGCGGGTACGGCGTGGCCCGGCCGAACGTGAACGTCATCTCCACCACGTGCGCGGCCCCCGCGATGACCGCGTCGCAGTCCTGGTCGCCGAGCGTGAAGTCGGTCAGCACGTTGCCGCCCCAGTCGGGGTACAGCAGTGGGGCATCACCGGCCAGCGCCCGCTCGATCCCGATCACCGGAGGCAGCGTTTCGTAGCCGAGGTCGAGCAGGTCGGCCGCGTCCCTGGCGGCCTCCGGCGTCCGGGCGACCACCACGGCGAGCGGCTGGCCCACGTAGCGGATCGCCTCGTCGAGCGCCAGGTAGGAGGTGACGGGCTGGCCGGGGCTCAGGGTGACGCAGGGCAGGCGGACCGCGGCCGCGTCGCCCGGCGTGATGACGTCGAGCATCCCCTCGATCGTCCACGCCTGCTTGGCGTCGCAGCTCACCAGCCGCCCGTGGGCGATGGGGCTGCGGACGACGACCGCGTACGCCATCCCGGGCAGCCGTACATTCGCGACGTAACGGGCGCGTCCGGTCAGCAGCCGGGCATCCTCGCGGCGGGGCGTCCTGGCACCCACATAACCTTCAGGCATAGCCCGATTGTGAGCGCGGGCGGGCCGCCGGTCCATCTACACACGGGTGTCACTCGGCTACCTCTTGTGTCACCCCGACTGCCTCCCGAACAAGGGTGTTACCCGGCTGCCTCCCGAACAAGGGTGTTACCCGGCTGCCTCCCACACGGCCTCGAAGGCGGCTCCGGTGATCTCGGTCAGCTCCCAGATCTCCACGGCCTGCTCGGTGAGGAAGCCGTGCTCGTCCTGCAGATGCCGCCACCAGTAGCGGTGCGCGGCGCGGTCGGGTCCGATCTCGACCTGTCTGACCGCCCAGTGCTCGCCGTCGCCCTCGACGGTCTCGAACAGCCACAGGCCGCCGCGCTCGTCGTCGCCGCGCCAGTGGTGGCGCGGCAGGTCCGACTCGGTGAGCTGCTTGATCAGGTCGGGAAGCACGGCTCCACTCTAGGTTGATCGCGAGCCGCCATGGGTAGCCGGTGGGCATGAGGCGACCACGGGGCAGCTGTGCAGACGTTCCTGCCTTATCCCGACTTCGCGCGCACCGCGGCGGTCCTCGACCCGCTGCGGCTGGGTAAGCAGCGGGTCGAGGCCCTGCAGATCCTGCGCGCCCTGACGATCCCCGGCTACGGCTGGCGGCACCACCCGGCGGTGCGCATGTGGGCGGGCTACGAGGAGGCCCTGGTGCGGTACGGGCTCGACGTGTGCGGCCGGTGGTGCGCCACCGGCCGCGCCGACACCTGCGCCGACTCCCTGGCCATGGAGTTGGCCGAGCGCTGCGGCAGCACCGCCGTCCGCTCCCAGGTGTGCCTGGAGGCGGACGGCGAACTGCCGCCGTGGCTGGGCGACGCCGATTTCCATCTCAGCCACCGCTCCGCCCTGCTGCGCAAGGCGCCCGGCTTCTACCGGCCGCTGTTCGGCGACGAGCCCGACGACCTGGACTACGTCTGGCCCGCCTCGGGGCGCCCGCCCTCGTGCCTGCCCGGCCGGGAGTTCGGCTGAGTTCGGCTGAGCAGGGGCCGTCCGCCACCCAGCCCTCGGGAGCTCAGCCGAGCAGGCTGTCTCCGATCCAGCCCTCGGGTGCGCAGCCCGGTGGGATGGCGAAGACGGCCGAGCCGACGGGTGTGATCCACTCGTTCAGCAGGTCGCCCTTGGCCAGGTTGCGCTGGATGGGCAGGAACTGCCGGTCGATGTCCGCCTGGTAGGAGGCGAACAGCAGCCCGGAGTCCGACTTTCCGTCCGGAGTGAGCCCTTCGTCGTAGTTGTAGGGACGGCGCAGGATGCGCAGCCCCGGGTCCGTGACGTGGGCCCGCCTGATGTGGGCGTACTCGGAGATGATCGGGAAGCCGAGCCGGTTCACCTGGTTGTAGTCCGGCTCGTCGCGTTCCGCCCGGCCGGTCAGCGGAGCGCCCGTGTCCAGGCGACGGCCGATCGTGAACTCCATGGCCACCCGGTCGGCGGCGTCCCAGGACTCCAGGCTCATGCGGATGCGCCGCAGCACCAGAGTCGTGCCGCCGCGCAGCCACGCGGGCCCTTGGGAGATCCACACGGCCCGGTCCAGGTCGACGGGCTGGACCGTGCCGTCGACCTGGCCCATCAGGTTGCGCCGGGTCGCGCTCTGGAAGCCGCGCTGGACCCAGCGGACCTTGGCGAACGCGCGGGCGTCCTTGACGATCATCCGCAGCGTGTGGGCGACGGTGACCCCGTCGTCCGCGCAGATCTGCACCAGCAGGTCGCCGCCGCTCCACCGCTTGTCCAGCTTGTCGATCGTGAACGACGGCAGCGGAGCCACCGGTGACTCCGCCTTCACCGCCGCGAACAGTCCCGGGCCGAAGCCGAACGTGATCGTCAGCCGGGCGGCCGTCGCGGCCAGCTCGGGCTCGGTGTCGGCCAGCGCGGGCCGCGCCTGGGTGAGGCGACGCGCGTCGTCGGTCAGCAGCTGGAGGAGCCGGACGACGGCCTCCTTGCCGGTGTCCGGTGCCAGGTCGAGGCCGACGAAGACGGCGTGCGCCTGCGGAGGCGTCGCGATCCCGGCCTGGTGGGGCCCGTGGAAGGGCTCGACGGCGACGGCGGCCTGCGCGGGGGTCCGCACAGGAGGCGCGGTCAGGGCGCCGACGGCCGTCAGAGCGCCGCCCGCGATGAGACCTCGGCGGCTGATCACTTGTGGCCCATGCCGGGCTGGTAGTCCTCCTTGCCACCGGCGAAGTCCTTGCCGATCGCGGTGAACTCCAGCGGCTTTCCGCCCTTGACGGAGAGCGTGAACGGGATCCGGGCGCCCGGCAGCACCTCCTGCGCGAGGCCCATCAGCATGATGTGGTCGCCGCCGGGCCGCAGCTCGTGCGTGCCGTGCGCGGGGATGACGAAGCCGCCCTCCTTGGGTCGCATGATCATCTTTCCGCCGGCCTCCACGACCTCGTGCAGCTCGATCTTCGGGGACAGCGGCGAAGTGCCGGAGACGATCGTCACCTCGGCGTCGGTGTTGTTGACCAGCGTGCCGAAGGCGGCGCTCATCCCCTTCTTCGCGGTCTTCACCCACGGGTCGGTGATGGTCAGGGCCGCGGTGGCGACGGCGGGGGACTGCTCGGCGGCAGTGGGGGACTGCTTGGCCGGTGCGGCGGCGACCTGCGCGGAGCCGCAGCCCGTGAGCGCGAAGGCGGTGGCGGCGGCGAGCAGCAGGGCATGGCGAGAGAACATGAGAGAAGGCCTTTCTCCACCCGGTACGGCACGCCGAAGCGCGCCCTGCCGGGCGTGGTCGTCGAAAACGGGGGTCAGCTGGTTTCGACGACCATCGGCGGACCCCGCCCGGAGACCACGTGCCGCAGCACGGCGGAGCGGAAGACCGGTGGCTCCGCCGTACACGGAGCCGGGAACGGCGTCCGGATGACGGGCAGGAGCACGACCAGCAGCCGTACGGCCAGACGGCGCAGCAGCCCCCAGAGCAGGGCCTCGCCGCGCGCCAGCCACAGGGCGGTCAACCCGATCGCCCAGCCGTGCGCGACCAGCATGCCGAGACCCGGCACCAGGCCCGAGTGCGCGTGACCCGTCGCCGCGATCGGTGAAGCGGCGTGGGCCAGCGAGAACAGCAGGTGCATGACCACCTGGAGACCGCCGAGCAGCGGCAGGATCGCGCCTAGGGTCCGCTCGCGCCCCGCCAGTGGGAACGCCGCCGCGAACGACAGACCCAGCGCGGCGCCCATGGCCGGCGCTCCGACCGTGCCACCGCCGAACACGTGCGCCGCCACGCCCAGCCCAAGGCACACCGCGGCGAAGGCCGAGGTGCGGGCGAGGCGGAAGGGCAGACCGGCGGTCACAGTGCCGTCATCATGCCACGGCCGCTGGTCGCCTTGCGATCAAGTATCGGAGTGAATACTCACTCCGCTCTTGACGGAGTGAGTATTCACTCCGTACCGTGATGTGCATGAGTGAGAACCCAGTCCGGCGCAGGGCGCCGGGAATGAGCCCGGAGGAGCGCCGCGCGATGATCATCGCCGCCGCCCTCCCCCTGGTGGCCGAGTACGGCACCGCCGTCACCACCAGCAAGATCGCCAGGGCGGCGGGCATCGGCGAGGCCACCGTCTTCCGCGTGTTCGCCGACAAGGACGAGTTGCTCGACGCCTGCATGATCGAGGCGATGCGCCCCGACCACGCGGTCACGGAGATCGCCTCCATCCCGCTCGACCAGCCGCTGGCCGACCGGCTCACCGAGGCGGCCGACGCGCTCTCCGCCCACCTGGCGCGCATGGGCGCTGTAGCCGGAGCCCTGCATTCCAGCGGCCACCGGGGCGGCGAGCGTGCCGCGGGCGCTCGCCCGCAGCCGGGCAGCCGCGAGGCGTCCATGGAGCTGATCGGGGACGCGATCGCCGACCTGTTCGAATCGGACGAGGCGACGCTGCGGCTACCCGCCGCGCAGGTGAGCAAGGTCTTCCTGGGCCTGCTGTTCGCCCGGTCGGCCGTCCTGTCCACCAGCCAGTTGGTCGAGGTGTTCCTGCACGGAGCCATCGAGGAGAAGGAGCCGGCGTGACTGTCTCCCTTAACCACACGATCGTCTCCGCGGCCGACAACAACCGGGAGGCCGACTTCTTCGCCGACATCATGGGGCTCGAGCGCCTGCCGCCCATGGGGGCCCGCGGGCACTTCGCCCCCGTGCGGATCGACGAGCGGCTCACGCTCGACTACATGACCGTCGAGAATCCTGAGGGGCACCACTTCGGGTTCGACGTCGATCCGGCCACGTTCGACGCGATCCTGGCCCGTATCCAGGAGCGCGGCGTGCCGTACGGGAACCACCCCGCGACCCCCGACAACGGACGGATCGACCACCCGCTCTGCCCGCGCGGGCTGTTCTTCACCGACGCGGTCCGCAACCTCTACGAGATCATGTCGCCCGAGTGAGCGCGCCTCGCCGACCGACGCGGAGCCGTCGGCTGCGTGCACCGCCGACCGACACGGAGCCGCCGGCTGCGAGCACCGCCGACCGACGCGGAGCCACCGGTGGCGCGCGCCATCGACCAACATCACCGCTTCTCCACCGGCATAATGGCGCTCAATGCCGAAATTACAAGACCTAGCGGATTATGCGGCGACCATGGGTCCCGTCATCGGCGCGGTCCACGTGAACGTGCACGCCTCGGCTCGCGCGCAGGACGCGGGACTACTGCCCGGCTTCCTGATCGACCTGCGCTTCACGCTCCCCCTCCGCCCGCTGAGCCGCCGCTCGCTCGCCACGATCTATCGGTACGGCGACGCGGCCGAGCTCGACGCCGAGATCCAGGACCACCTGGACCAGGGCATGCTGGAGGAGAGCGGCGATGGCGCGCTGCGGGCGACGGCCAAGGCGCTGACGTTCATCGACGGCCTCTACGCCGTGCACGCCGCCACCACCGAGCGGATCTGGGCGGGCCGTGACCTGCAGACTCTCGCCGACCTGGCCGGACGGGTGATCGGCGCGGCCCGAGCGGATCCCGGTGGCGCCTTCGCCGCGATGGCGCCGCCGTACGAACCGGTGGGCATGCCGGCGGGTGTGCTGCTGTTCAACCGGCTCGCCGCGCTGCGCTACCACCGCGCCGACTCGCACGCCGCCGCCTGGCGGGCCGCCGGCCTCACCGCCGCCGAGATCGTCGTGCTCGGGCCGGGGCCGCTGCGCGACCGGATCGAGCGGGAGACCAACCGGCGGGCCGCCGAGCCGTACGGCGCGATCACCGAGCACGAGCGCGCGCTGTTCCACGACGGCCTGCTGGCACTGGTCTAGCGAACAACCCCCGTTCAGAGGGAGGCGAGTAACCGGCCCACCTCCGCACGGTCGTTGACGCCGAGCTTCTCGTACACGGCCTGCAGGTGGTTCGCGGCCGTCCGGGTGGAGACCGTGAGCCGGGCGGCGATCTGCCGGTTCGTCAGGCCGGCCGCCGCGAGCTGGACGATCTCCCGCTGGCGCGGCGTCAGCTCGGGCGTGGCCAGCTCGACCAGCGCGGGCGTCGACACCCCCGGGCAGCGCCTGGCCAGCGCCCACGCCCTGGTCTGCGCCCCCTTGGCCAGAGCGCCCCGGCCGCGTGAGCGGTAGGCGGCGGATTCCTGGGCGGTGGCCTCGGCGGCGTACAGGATCATCCCGAGCCGCTCGAACCCGGCCGCCACCGCACGCAGCTCGTCGGGGTCGCCGGTGGCCCGCGCGTGCCGGGCCAGGAGCTTGGCGAGGGGCCCGTCCACCCGTTCGGCCAGCGCGGACAGGCGGTCGGTGGCCAGCGCCGGAACGCCCAGCCGCACCAGGTCGTGCAGCGCGAACATCAGGTGCCCGGACTGCTCGTGCTTCTCCGCGGCATCGGCCGCCGACAGGCACAGGCGTACCGCCTCGTCCAGGTCTCCGCCGCCCGCCGCCACCCACACCGCGGCCTGCAGCGTCGGATAGCGGGTGAACACCCATCGGGAGGCGAGCTCCTCTGCCTCGGCCTGCAGCTCGCGCGCCTCCGCCATCCTGCCCAGCAGCGCCAGAGCGTGTGCCTGCTCGGCCAGGCACCGCCCCCGGTACGGGGAGCGGTCGTAGAGCCCGGCGGCGTCGTCGCGGCTCCAGCGCACGGCGCCCTCGGCGTCGCCCCGCAGCCTGCTGGCCAGCGCGCGGAACGCCCCGAACCCGGAGACCGACAGCTCGGCGGCGGCCAGCTCCATGCCGTAGTCGGCGGTACGTTCCGCCGCGTCCAGCCGCCCGGCGAACGTCTCGGCCGCGCAGCGCGCGTCGAGCATCGTCGGCAGCGCGTGCGGCGTCTCGTCCCCCCAGTCGTCCATCCCGGCCAGGGCCTGCTCGACGACCGCGATGGTGTGCTCGGTCCGGCCCGAGTAGGCGCTGGTCCACGAGTCGAGCGCGGCCATGTGCGCCGCGCCGCGCACGGTGATCGGCGTGCACGCGCGGGCCCGCTCGAGCGACTCGACGGCTCGGGTGGTGCGGCCCGCCCAGAACTCGGCCACACCGAGGTAGATGTGCGCCTCCTGCTGCCAGGCCGAGTCGGTGAGCGTACGCGCCGCCTCGCCGAGCACTCGGCACGCCTCGGTGAGCGAGCCCGCCCAGGCGTGGTTGAGGCCGAGACTGATGGCGTGCTGGGCGCGCTCGCTCTCGGTGACCACCGCCGGTGCCGTCTGCCGCAGCGCCGTCAGCGCGGTGTCGGCGTCACCGAGCACCATGAGCGCCTCGCCGAGCAGCGCGACCGCGGCCACGCTCGGCCCCGCGTTCATCGCCGCCCTGGCCAGCCGCGCGGCCAGGCGCGGATCCTGCCTGGCCCAGGCCAGCCGCGCGGCGACGAGCAGCATGTCCGGATCGGTGGTCGAGCCGCTGTCGAGCCGCCACACGGCCGCGCGCAGCACGTCCTCGCGCCGCCGCAGCCCGCTCGCCTCCAGCGCCTCGGCCAGCATCCGCAGCCGCCGCCGCGTCCGCAGCGTGCCGCAGCCGCCGCGTACCACCTCGCCATAGAGGGGGTGGCCGAGCCGCAGGTGCTCGCGCTGCACGTCACGTACGGCCACGATCAGCCCGCGGTCCTCCACCCGCTCCACCGCGATCGGCGAGGTGAGCGAGACCAGCAGGTCGGTGCCGAGCGGCTCGCCGAAGGCCACCAGCTCCAGCACCTCCCGCTCGTCCTGGTCGAGGTGCCCGATCCTGGCGTCGACCAGCTCGCGCAGCCGGGTGGTCATCGACAGCTCGCCCTGCCAGCGCCACTGCCCGTCGGTCTCGGTCAGACATCCCGAGGTACGGCCGGCGTGCACGACCTCGCGCAGGTAGAGCACGTTCCCCTCGCTGACCCTGGCCAGGTGCCTGACGGTCTGCCCGGCCACCTCCCCGCCGAGCGCCCCCGCCAGCACCTCCCCTATCTCGGCCACGGTCAGGGGCGGCAGCTCGACCCGGCGGAGCAGCTCGTCCTTCCACAGCGCGGCGACCGGCGCGGGCAGCGGCTCACCGCTGCGCACCGTGACCAGCAGCCTGGCCGCGCCGCTCTCCGCCAGATGGTGCACCAGCGCCGCCGAGGCCGCGTCGAGCCGGTGCGCGTCGTCCACGCTCACCAGCAGCTCGTCTCGCCCCGCGCTGATGCCCAGGTGCCGCGCGGCCCAGCGCAGCAGGTTCTCTCCGCTGCTGGGCGGTTCTGTCAGCGCGTGGGCGAAGGCGCCGAACGGGATCGCCGCCGCCGTCTCCGTACCCAGCGCCCGAACCACCCCGTACCCCTCCAGGCCGGACAGCGCCTGCGCCGCCAGCCTGCTCTTGCCCACCCCGGCGTCTCCGGCGATCATCACGCCCGCCCGCGACCGCAGTGCCTCCCGTACGGTCGCCAGCTGGCCCCCTCGCCCGACGAACGGCCATGTGCTCCCCAGCTGCTCGTTCATCGTGCCTCCTCTCACCCTCGATTCTGGTGAGCGAGGTTCGCGGGAGGTTCAGGGCTGATCTCGGGTCAACCCGGCGGCGGAGAGCAGCAGGTCGACGATCGCCTCGCTCCCGCTGAACGGCACCGGATCGCCCCCGACTTCTTCGAGCAGCCCGCGGAGCTGGCCGCCGGACTGCTCAGGCTCGACCAGCCGTACGATGACCGTCCTCATTTCGGCACCATCTCCCCGACTGGTTCAGGCCAGGTTCAGGTGGGCCGGAGACCGGCTGCTCAGATGGGGTCGAGGGGGGAGTTTCAGGTGGGGTAGGGCGCGGGCTCGACCTCCAGCTCGCGCATTCGCTCGGCGTACAGGGCGTAGCGCCGCCGCGCGTCGCCGCGCCGGCCCGCCGAGTCCAGCACCCGCACCAGGCCGAGGTGGGCGCGCTCGTCGTAGCGGTCGCGTTCGAGCAGCCGCAGCCAGTAGCGGGCCGCCTCGTCGTGCCGCCCCTCGCCCGCCCGTGCCGTGGCGAGCCTGGCGGCCGCCCGCACGTACGCCAGCCTCGCCTCCTCCCGCAGGCCCACGGCCCAGTCGGCGTACGGGTCCTCCTCGCAGAAGTCGCCTCCGTAGGCGGCCTCGGCCTCCGCCCACCGCGCCAGCGCCTCCGCCGCCCGTCCCGCCTGATCCAGTTGTCCGGCCGAACCCACCAGATCGAGGAAGGCCTCCACATCGACGTCCACGTTGGCCAGGTCGAGCCGCAGCGCGCCCTCGTCGGAGACGACGAACTCGTCCGCCGGACGTACATGAGCCGGATCGAGCACCGCCCGCAGCGTGGACACCATCACGTTCAGCCGCTTCAGCCCGACCGCGTCGCCCTGCTGCTCCGGCCAGAGGATCTCCACCAGCCGCTCCCTGCTGATCGCCGCGCCCCGGCGGCTGACCATGATCTTCAGCAGGTCGCGGGCCTTGCGCGACTGCCAGGCCGTACGCGCGACGGGCACCGCGCCGCGCAGGACTCGGAACGTTCCCATGGTCTCGACCCGCACGCGCGCCTCCGCCACCGGCGTGAACCGGCCGACCAGCGCGTCGATCCTGGCATCCAGCGCCCGGCAGCCGATCGCGTGCATGCGGCTCCTGACCTGGTGCGCGACCTCCCTGCCTGGTACCGCGTCGCCCAGCGCGGCCCTGACCAGCTCGGCCCTGGCCCGGCCGATCGGATCGCCGAGCGCCGACCACCGGCGCACGGCGTCGTCGGCCAGCCGGGCGTCTCCGTCAAGCTCGGCCCGCAGCTCCACCATCGCGGCCTGCGCCGCGTGGTCCCTGCGCCGCACGGCGGCGGACTCGGCCTCGGACAGCAGCGTTCTGGCCTCGTCGTAGCGCCCGGCCGCCAGCGCGACGCGGGCCGCGACCAGCCTGGCGTCCACTCCGGCGATGCCCTCCGCGTGCTTCAGCGCCCGCGCGGCCACGCGCGCCGCCTCGTCGGGATCGTCGTCCGTGAGCAGGACGGCCAGCTTGTTCAGGGCGTTGGACAGCTCCTGGACCTCGCCGGACGCGCCGGCGTCCGCGATGATCCGCCGGTAGATGGCCATCGCCGACCTGCGGTCGCCGCGCAGCACCTGGATGTCGGCCAGCCGGATCAGCCCATAGCCGACGAACCGCGACCCCATCGCCTCCCACCTGGCCGCCGCGTCCGCGGCGTCGATCGCCGCCTCCTCCAGCCGGCCGAGCCCGATCAGCGCCTTGGCCCGGTTGGCGATGTTCAGCGCGGCGTACGGGGCGAACGACACCAGATCCGACAGCCTGGCCGCGATCTCGACCTCCGCCAGCGCCCTGGTGTAGGCGGCCTCGTCGAGGTGACAGGAGGCGCGATTGGCCCGGATGCGGATGAGCTGGACGACGTCCCCGGCCCGCTCGGCGTACTCCAGCGCCCGCAGGTAGTAGGCGTCGTTGGCCCGCCGGTCGCCGTCGAGCGAGGCGAGCATGGCCTGCACGGTGTTGGCCGCGGCCAGGGCGCCCGGATCGCCCAGCGCGCTGGCCAGCTCCAGCGCCCGGTCCGCCAGCTCGGCGCAGCCCGCCCGGTCGCCCTTCAGCCAGAGCACCGACGCGGTGGAGGCCGCGCACATCGCCGCGTCGGCCGGCGGCAGGCCGTACTCGAAGCCCCTGGTGTAGATGGCGATGGCCGAGTCGAGGTCACCCCGCAGGTGGTCGATGAGACCCAGCCGCCTGGCCAGGAACGCGTCGAACGCCGAGGTCGCCGCCGCGCGGGCGAGCAGGTCGCGCGCCCGGTTCCAGTCGCCGCGATTCTGCTCGGCGATGCCCGCCAGCCGCTGCATCGCCGGCGCCTGCCTGATCGGCTCGGGCAGCAGGGCGAGCGCCGCCGCCACGTCGTCGCCGCGCTCGGCCAGGCGCAGGCCGTGCGTGCTGAGCAGTGAGGTGACGAGCGTGCTGTGCCGGGTGGCGACCGCGGCGCGCAGGGCCAGCTCGGGCTGGTCGTGCTCGACGTACCAGCGGGCGGCGACGGCGGCCGTGTCGTGGGCCTCCGGCCGGTCGAGCGGCGCGTGCGCGGCCAGTACGTGGGCGCTGGTCGCGGTCAGCCGGTAACCGCTGGGCAGGGTCGGCCGGTGCGCGCCGGCCGTGGGGTGGTTGCCTGTCCCGGTCGGCTGGTGTCCGGCGGTCGCGCGGTGGTTGCCTGGCCTGGTCGGCTGGTGTCCGTCGGCCGCGCGGTGGGTGCCCGTCGAGGCGGTCCCGGCCCGGTGTCCGTCGTGGCCGGCCTCCAGGAACAGTCCCCGGCTGGTCAGCGAGGCCAGCGTGTCGGGCGGGGCGCCGAGCGCGGCGGCGAGGTCGTCGGTGAGCACGGGCAGCACGGTCGCCGCCCGCAGCAGTTCGCGCATCGTCGCGGGCAGGTCGTCGAACGCCGACAGCGTGAGCCGCTCCAGCGTGGCGGAGGTGGCGGCCAGGCCCGCGGCCGTACCCGGCCAGGCGGCCGGATCGGTGCGGGCGAGCGCGTCGAGCGCGGCTCGCACGGCGGCGGGCCAGCCGCCGCAGGCGTCGTGCAGCGTGGCGGCGATCGCCGCCCCCGGCTCGCCCAGCCGGTCGCGGGCCCAGGCCGTGGTCTCGTCGATCGTGAGCGCGAGGTCGGTCGCGTCGAGGTCGAGCACCTCGTGATCCTGGCGGAGGCGGGCGGTGGGGAACGGCAGCGGCGCCCGTGAAGCGGTGACCACGTGCAGGTGGCGCGGGGCCGCCCGGACCAGCGTCTCGACATAGCGTACGGAGCCGGCCGCGCCGATGATCGTCTCAATGCCGTCGAAGACCAGGGCGAGTCCCCGGCGCAGCCGCCCCGCCAGCGCCTCGGCCAGCGCGCCCGCCAGCGCCGCCGCCCTGGACAGCTCGTCGGCGTCCGGCCCGAGCGGAGATTCGGCGGCGGCGGCGAGCTCGGCGGGCAGGTCGGGAACCACCTCAGCGAGGGCCGAGACCAGCGCGCCGGCCAGTGTGGTGAGGTCGCGATCGGCGGGCCCCAGCCGGTGGAGCACCGCGCCGACCGCCTCACTCCAACTCGTCAGCGCGATCGACTTGCCGTAGCCCGTGGTGGCCACCAAAGTGGTGAGCCTGTGCGTCAGCGCCCCGTCGAGCCGCCGGTCGAGGGCGGGACGGGGTTGCACCCACCCACGTTCCACCCACGCATGCTACGCCGGGGATCGCGAACGACTCCAGAGTTCGCAAAGTGCCACCTCCCGGTAACCAGGACTGAGGCGCACTATGGTCGAGTACCTCTTCGAGGAGGGTCGCGGTGGATCAGGACCTGCCCGGCGGAGCGAGGCTGATCGTGGGGGTGGACGAGTCCCCGGCCGCGCGCTGGGCACTGGCGTGGGCCATCGGGGCCGCGCGGCTGCATCGGATGGCGCTGGTCGCCGTCCACGTCAGCCGGGCCCCGGTGCATCCCTTCCCCGAGGCGCTGCCCGTGCAGCACGCCATGAGGGCAGGGGAGGAGGCGCGGTGCAACGAGGTGATCGCGGGCGTGTTCGACGACGTGGCCGGTGGGCTGCCCGCCGACCTCACCACGGCGGTGGTCGGCCGGGTCGGTGATCCCGGCTATCACCTCGTCGATCTGGCGCGTGAGGGCGATCTGCTGGTGCTGGGGCGGGGCAAGCGGGGGATGTTCAGCCGGTTGTTCCTGCCTTCGACGAGCATGTACTGCGCTCGGCACGCCAAGACGACGGTCGTGATCGTCCGCCAGCCGACACCGCCGGACGAGCCGCACCTGCCGGGGGAGCGCACACGGCGGTTCTGGAGCCGCAAGCACATCTAGCGGGGTCGGGCGTCCGTTCTTCCTCTCCCCCGGCTCCCCGGCTCCCCGGCTCCCCCGAAGGGGGTATCTCCCAATAAGGACCCCAGCCACCACAGACCGTCGCAGGGATCCAGACAGTCATGTGAGGGTGTCAGACCAGGGCTTCCTTCAGGATGTTCAGGCCTTCGGGGATCTCGGCCTGCTGAATCGCGCCGTACCCCAGAACCAGGCCCTGCTGGGCGGGGCTCTCGCCGCAGTAGGCGTCGAGCCGTTCCACGGCGAGCCGGGGAGCCGAGCGTACGGACACCCCGGGGGAGAAGCGGGCGCAGAGGTGCAGGCCCGCGACCGAGGGGACCAGGCGCAGGCGGTCGTCACCGGCGAGGGCGTCGACGACGAGGGCGTGCCGGGCGGCGTACTCGCGGGTGGCCTTCCTGATGTGCCTGGCCAGCAGACCTTCGTCGATGAAGCGGGCCAGCGCGGCCTGCGTGGGCAGCTCGCCGTGGCAGTCGCTCAGCTGCCTGGCGGCGCGCAGCGCGGGCATGAGCGAAGCGGGGGCCACCAGGAAGCCGAGGCGCAACATGGGCAGCAGCGTCTTGGAGAACGAGCCGACATAGATGACCCGCCCCGCCCGGTCCAGGCTCTGGAGCGGCTCCAGCGGCCGGTCGCCGAAGCGGAACTCGCTGTCGTAGTCGTCCTCGACGATCACCCCGCGCCGCCGCTCCGCCCAGGCCAGCAGCGCGGCGCGGCGAGCCAGCGACATCGGGGTGCCGAGCGGGAACTGGTGGGACGGGGTGACGTACACCAGCCCGACGGTGTTGGGGATGGCGGTCACGTCGATGCCCTCGGCGTCCACCGGAACCCCGGCCACGCGGGCGCCCAGCGAGCGGAACAGTCGGCGCGCGGGCGGGTAGCCCGGCTCCTCGACCGCCACGCAGGCGCCGGGGTCGATGAGCACCCGGCCGATGAGGTCGAGCGCCTGCTGGGCGCCGTTGGTGATCAGGACGTCGTCGGCGCCGGCTCGTACGGACCGGCTGATACCTATATGTCGGGCTATGGCGTCCCTGAGGGCTTCGTGGCCGGAGGGGTCGGCATATCCGGCGAGGCCGGTACGAAGCTCACGGGCCACCAGCCTGCGCCACGTCTCCATCGGGAACAGCCGGGGATCGGGCACGCCCACGCGGAAGTCGTACTCGTGGCCGGCGGCCGGTGGGTCGGCGGCCATGTCCTTGTGCGTGTCGACGGATCGCCAGATGGCGCGGGGTCGTACGACGCCCTGGGGCGCCGACCTGGCGCGTACCGGGTCCGCGGAGACGAACGTGCCCGCGCCCGCCCGGCCGACCAGGAAGCCGTCGGCCACCAGCCGGTCGTAGGCGACCGCGACCGTGTTCCGGGAGATCTCCAGCCGCCGGGCCAGCTCGCGGGTCGGCGGCAGGCGTTCGCCCGATCTGAGCCGGCCGTCGAGGATCGCGTCCAGCAGCTGCCGGTAGACCTGTGCGGCCAGGTCGCCCCGGCCGTGGAGGCTTATATGGACATCCACCTTGGCCCAATCATTTACTCGAAAATTGGAGCTTATATCGGGACAAGGTGGGTCTTAGGTTGGGGCCATGACACAGCGCATGAATCTCGGCGACTTCGCCGGAGAAGCCTACAAAGCCATGGCCGGTCTCGACCGGTACGTCAAGCACAGCACCCTGCCCGCACCCCTGCTGGAGCTGGTACGCCTGCGCGCCAGCCAGATCAACGGCTGCGTCTACTGCGTGGACATGCACAGCGGCGATGCCAAGCAGGCGGGCGAGACCGACGTCAGGCTGCACGCCGTGGCCGTGTGGCAGGAGGCGCCCTTCTTCACCGACCAGGAACGCGCCGCCCTGGCCTTCACCGAGGCCGCCACGAGACTCTCGACCGACGACATCACCGACGAGATCTGGCAGCGGGCCGCCGAACACTTCGACGACCAGGAACTCGCCGCGCTGGTGGTGGCCGTCGCCACGATCAACGCCTGGAACCGGATGGGCGTGGCCACCCGCATGACCCCCGAGTCGTACAAGGGCTGACCACCGGTGCCACTCCTTACCGCGAGGGACCTGCGACGATGACTACGACCGGACCCACGACGGGACCCACGACGGCGAGCAGGCGATCGAGCAGGCGGCGCCTCGTACAGGCGCAGCTGGCGAACTCGATCGGCGACGGCGCCTACCTGGTCACCTCGGCGCTCTATTTCGCCAGGATCGTCGGCCTGTCGGCGACGGAGATCGGCTTAGGACTCACGCTGGGCTGGGCCGTCGGCACCGTCGCGGGCGTCCCCCTCGGCCACCTGGCCGACCGCCGCGGACCGCGCGGAGTGGCCGTCCTCCTGGCCCTGACGACCGCCGTCGCGGTCACGTCGTTCCTGTTCGTACGGTCGTTCGCGCTGTTCATCCTGGTCGCCTGCCTGTACGGCACCGCGCAGACCGGCCTGTCCGCGGCCCGCCAGGCGCTGCTGGCCGGACTGATCGAGCCGGGCGAACGTACCGAGGTCCGAGCCGTACTCCAGTCCACGATCAACGGCGGCCTCGCGGTGGGCGCCGCTCTGGGCGGGTTCGCGCTGCACCTGGACACTCGGGAGGCGTACCTGACGGTGTTCGCGGTGGACGCCGTCAGCTTCGTGGTCGCCGCCCTCCTGCTGCTGCGGCTGCCCACCGTCGCCCCTGTCCCCGTGGCCGCCGGTCCGAAGCTGGCCGTGCTCAGGGACCGGCCGTACGCGGTCGTCACGCTGATCAACGCGGTCATGCTCTTCTACATGCCGCTGCTCAGCCTGATCGTCCCCCTCTGGATCGTCCAGCGCACCACCGCACCGACCTGGCTGGTCTCGGCCCTGCTGCTGGTCAACACGGTGAGCGTGCTGCTCTTCCAGGTACGGATCGCGCGGCGGGTCAGGGGCCTCGCCGACGCCTCCCGCTCGGTGCGGCACGCGGGCCTGGTCATGCTGGCGGCCTGCGCGGTGTTCGCGACGTCGGCCATCGGCTCGTCCGCCTGGCTCGCCGGGCTGATCCTGCTCGCCGCGGCCGGGCTCCAGGCCTACGGCGAGATGCTGGTCGGGGCGGGCTCCTGGGAGATCGGCTTCGCGCTGGCTCCGGCGGACAAGCAGGGCCAGTACCAGGGCTTCTTCGGGACCGGGACGGCGGTGGCCAGGATGCTCGGCCCGGTCGTCCTCACCACGCTCGTCCTGGGCGGGGGGACGCTGGGGTGGCTGCTGGTCGGCGGCCTGTTCGTGGCGGCCGGCGCCGCGATGGGCCCGGCCGTCAGCTGGGCCGCCCGCAACCGCTACGGTTTGACATGATCCACCTGGTGTCCGGGATGGGACGGCATAACCGGCCCCACCTGGGCTTGTTCATTCGTTCTTTGCACATCCGGTACATCTGGTTCGTGCACAACACAAGGACCGCAGCCATCCCTTGCTAGGCTGCATGTCAACCGTTGGGTCTCACCCCCGGCAGGTGAGGCCGTCGAAGAAGTGGGGTCACACCGTGAAGAAGCTTGTCGTTCTGGCGCTGATCGCCCTTGGGGGGCTGCTGGTCTGGCGCAAGGTGCAGGCTGACCGCGCCGAGCTCGATCTCTGGACCGAGGCCACCGGCAGCGAGAACTAACCGACCTGGCGAGGCGATGAATGACGTCGTCCAGATAAAGCTGGCGTGCCTGGACCTGGCCGGCACAACAGTCGGAGACATCGCCATGGTCGAGCGGGCTTTCGCCGAGGCGATAGCCACTCAGGGCATCGTCCCCGGGACCGGCGCGTACGCGCGTGCCATGGTGCACGTGCACCGGTCCCGGGGCTGTCCCAAGATCGATGTCTTCCGAGGGATCTTCCCCGGCAACGAGGCCCAGGCACAGGCGGCGAACCTGACGTTCGAGCGCTCATACGAGGGTGCGCTCGACCGAGCAGGTCTCGTCCCCATGCCCGGAGTCATCGAGGTCCTCGACAAGCTCCGGGGCTCCGGCCTGCGCCTGGCCCTGGTCACCGGCTTCAGCCGCGTCACCCTGAGCCGCGTCCTCAGCGTCCTCGGCTGGCACGAGAAGATCGACCTCGCCATCTGCCCCGAAGACGCCGGCGGCCGCGGCCGCCCCTGGCCCGACATGGTCCTGCACGCCGTACTCCGCCTCGGCATCGAGGACGTACGACAGGTGGCGGTCATCGGCGACTCGGAAAGCGACATGCTCTGCGGCCGCCGAGCCGGCGCCTCGGTCGTGGCCGGCGTGATGACCGGCGTCCACAGCCGGGAGCGACTCCTCAAGGGAGGCGCCACGCACATCCTGGACTCGATCGCGGACCTCCCTGGCTTGATCTTGAGCGAAGACCCGAGCAGGCAGCAGATGGGTGTCGCGGACCGGTAAGCTATCTTCGTCGAGGGGCCTTAGCTCAGTTGGCAGAGCGCCTGCTTTGCAAGCAGGAAGTCAGGAGTTCGAATCTCCTAGGCTCCACACATACAAAAGCCCAGGTCGGCGGCCTGGGCTTTTGATCTTTCAGAGGGCTATTTCTCGTCCCGTGCCCGTTGCGTGCCCGATGGCTTGTCGAGTGCGCCGCGAGCGAGGTCGTTGAGCTTCTGCGCCACCTCGCGCTGCCGTTCGTCGGTGGAGTGCTGGTAGATCATCGCGGCGCATGTGCTGGAGTGGCCCATGCGGGTCATCAGGTCTCGGATGGACGCGCCCGCGTTGGCCGCCAGCGTGTTGCCCGTATGCCGCAGGTCGTGAAAGTGGATCTTCGGCACACCCGCGTTCTGGAGTGCCTTTGCCCAGACGCGACGGTTGAAGTTGGTGTTGCGGATCGGGCCGTCATCGGGACCCGCGAAGATCAAGCCCTCTGGCCGTCCTGGGTGAAGTCCTTCACGTGCGCCCGTAGCTCATCGATGATCAGACCGGGTATCGCTACGGTGCGCTTGCCCGCTGCCGACTTCGGAGGGGTGAAGATCAGGCCCTTGCCAGTGATCTGGATCAACTGGCGTTCCACCCGGGCGGTTCCGGCGTCAAGGTCGACGTCTCGACGCTGGAGCCCGGTGATCTCGCCCCATCGCAGGCTCGCGAAGGTGCCCAGCAGAACGAGCGCCCGGTACCGGTGTTCGATGACATCGACGATCCGGTACACCTGGGCCACTGAGAGCACCGGACGCTCGGGAGACTGTTCCTGGCCGGCGCCCTTGATCCGGCAGGGGTTGCGCTTGATGACCTGGTCATCCACGGCCGTGGTGAGAATGGCCTTGAGCAGCCGGTACGCCTTGGCGACGGTGACCTCACTGACGCCTTGGTCGACAGGCTTCTTGCGCCACCGCCGCACGTGCGGTTCCTTGATCTCGTTGAGCGGCTTGTCCTCGAAGGCCGGGGCGATAGCCGTGGCTCAGGCGTTCAGCAAGTGGAACCGTACGGACGAGGCTCTCGATGCGATCCTCGCCGCCGAACACGGTCTACTGATCGAACGCCTCGTCGGCCGCGTATCTGCTGCGATCAGCGCCCACGCCATTGGTCACACTCTCTACCTCGAACACGGCCAGAGAGTGCCGGACTAACTCGCGAATCTTGCCGAATTGTTCTCATTGGTATCAAGCGGCGGCGCGCCGCGCCGCCGTACCCCCGGCCCTCCGCCCGCCCGCCGTCCGGGGTGCGGCCTGGGGGCCGGTCCCGAACGGCGGCGGGACACCGGGCCGGCCGCCGCACGCCAGCACCGCCGTACCGACCGAACGCTCCGACCAAGGTTGCCACGCCGCCGCGCAGATGCAGCACTTACGATCGCCACGGCGTGGCCGGCCACCGTACGTGCTTGGGGGCGATCGACGACCCAGGGGTTCGTTCCTCACCCTGGCTCACCGAGCAAGATGATTGATCGCCGACCTTGACCTCTGAACCGGCGGACTGCAGCGGACGAGCCAGGTGTCGCTGCCCAGTCTGGACGAAGTCATTGCCGCCGATCCGGCCGACAGTCACGGTGGCCGCCGATCTCGTGACTGGTTCACGCAGGGCACTTGTGCAGAACGAAACGCTTGCGTACACTTCTCGAATGTGAACGGCACCGTTTCGATGAGGATCAGCCATGCCGGCGCGCCGACGGGGTGAGATCAGAGAAGAAGCCATCCTGCTCGCAGCCATGAGTCTGCTGAGCGAAGTCGGCTATGACCAGTTGACTATCGAGGCCATCGCAGAACGGGCCCGCGCCAGCAAGGCCACGATCTATCGGCGATGGCCGGGCAAGGCCGACCTGGTGGCGACGGCCATACGGAGGTACGCGGGAACACCGGTGACCGCTCCACCCGACACGGCAAGCCTGCGTGACGACCTGGTGGCGGTCCTGCTGAGCCTGCGTGCCAGCCTCACCGGTCAAGACAGCGCGCTCATTCTTGGACTGCTCGTCGCGATGCGCCGCGACCCTGATCTCGCGCACACCGTACGCCGACACGTCCTCGACCACAAACGTGATGTGTTCGTGGCCGTCATAGCCCGGGCCATCGATCGAGGCGAGCTCCCCGCAACGATGGACCACTCACTCCTCGCCGAGATCAGCTCGGCCACGCTGCTGTCTCGTCTCCTCGTCACCGGCGAACCCCTCGACGACCTGTTCCTGCACACGCTCGTAGACGCGGTGCTGCTTCCCATGCTCAGCCATCAACTCGGCCGACGATAAGGACCTCATGCAATGTGGCAGACGATTGTTCTCAGCTTCCTTGGCGGCCTCGTCGCCGGCAATGGACTGCCTCATTTCATCCGCGGCATCACCAGAAGGCGCTACCCGTCCGCCCTGGGCAATGGGCCCATCCCCAACCTCGTCGCAGGATGGGCCGGCCTCGTCCTCGGCGGCCTGCTGTTGTGGTGGGCGCATATCGACCGATACCCCGCGCTTTCCTTCGCCTCCATCGGTGTGGGCGTCTTGCTCATCGGTCTGTTCCATGCGGGCCCGGGCGCCTTCGGACGCAAGGAGCTATCGCAATGAGCGCCCAGATGCCGTGCCCCGCGAAGCGCTCCATACGACGGGTTCCCGTCGCGGACTGGGACAGGTGGGCTTGCAGGGATCGGCACGGCGGCCTCGCCCTGGGGGCGGGAGCTACAAGGGAAGACGGGGAGGAGAAGGGGATGGTGGGCTACTGCAACAGCCACGTGCGATGGGATTCCGCCACAACTGCCCGCCGTGCAATATACGTGCAATATCATTGAGGTGCCCAGCAGATTCCGGACAGTCGGCTACATAAGCTGACAGAAGTCTGGAAGAGGTAGGTACGTGACGAGGCGTCGTAGGCAGTTCTCGCCGGAGTTCAAGGAAGAAGCCGTCCGCATGGTGCTGGAGGGCGAGCGGACGGTCGCGTCGGTGGCGCGCGAGTTCGGGATCAACGCCAGCACCCTGGGCAGTTGGGTGAACCGGCATCGGATCGCGCACGCTCAAGATGATCAGCAGCCGGTCTCCGGGCCGGACCGGGCTAGAATCCGGGAGCTGGAGCGGGAGAACGCCGAGCTGCGCGAGAAGCTGACGTTCTTGAAAAAAGCAGCCGCCTTCTTCGCGGCGGACAGTCGATGACGCTCGCCAAGTACGAGCTGATCGACGCGGAGAAGGCCTGTCACGCGATCGCCCGGATGTGCGCCTGGCTGGGCGTGTCCCGCTCGGGCTACTACGAATGGCGCGAGCGGCCGGCCTCGGCCACCGCGCAACGCCGGACGCTGCTGACCGCTCTGGTCACCGAGATCTTCACCGACTCGCACGAGACCTACGGCTACCGGCGCGTCCATGCAGCCCTGCTGCGCCGCGGCGAGTACTGGTCGGCCGAGCTGGTGCGGGCCCTGATGCGCGAGCTGGGCCTGGTCCCGGCCCAGGTACGAGCCTTTCGGCCGACGACCACCGTGCAGGGCGACTATCGCGGCATCCCCGACCTGGTCGGCCGCGACTTCACCGCTGAGCGGCCGGGCGCCAAGCTGGTCGGCGACATCACCTATATCCGCACCTGGGAGGGCTTCCTCTACCTGGCCACCGTGATCGACTGCCACAGCAAGGCGGTACTCGGCTGGGCGATGGCCGACCACTACCGCACCGACCTGATCAAGGACGCAATCCGGATGGCAGCCGACACCGGCCTGCTCCAGCCCGACGCTGTGTTCCACACCGACCGCGGCTCGAACTACACCTCAGATGAGTTCGGCCGCTTCCTGACCGGCCTGGACATCCGCCGCTCGGTCGGACGCACCGGCGTCTGCTACGACAACGCGATGGCCGAGTCGTTCTTCGCCGCGATCAAGAACGAATGGCTGCACCGCTTCGTCTTCACCACCCGTGCCAAAGCGAAACGGCAGGTCATCCGCTACATCGAAGGGTTCTACAACCACCGGCGCCTGCACTCGGCGCTCGGCTACCGGCCACCCGTGGAGGTACTCAACGAGTCCCTTTCATCCCGAACAGCCGCATAGGCTCTACGACCATAAGACGGCTGTCCGGAATCACCGTGGCCCCTCACATCGTCTGCATCACGGTGTGAGACAAGGTCGTCGCAGGCGGAAGGCCATATCCAAGCCGCAACGGTCACGCGCCGTAAAACCGTCGGCAGTTCGATGCCGTGCCCGTCGCGTGCCCGACGGGTCGGGCAACAAGGGGAACCAGCGGGGAGTCATGGGGAACGCGATCAGCGTGCTGAGCTGCGTTTTCGCAGGCCGAGGAAGATCGGTGCGCGTCTTTGCAAGCAGGAAGTCAGGAGTTCGAATCTCCTAGGCTCCACACATACAAAAGCCCAGGTCAGCGGCCTGGGTTTTTGATCATTCTGAGGCTATTTCTCGTCCCGTGCCCGTGTGGGCCCGAACTCGATCGGAACGCAGGTCTCCGAACACTTCACTCATGCGCTCGGCCCGCCATCTGCGCCCATAGCGTGTCTGCCCGAGCGGACACCGCCACACTCATCCGGTCTGACTTCGGTATGACCGACCGGATACAATGAGGCACATGACGAAGAAGATTGGGATCAGTCTCCCCGACGAGACCTACGCATGGGTTCAGGCCAAGATCGAGCAGGGATCTGCCGAGTCCGTGTCCGGGCTCATCGCCCAATCTCTCGACCGCGATCGCAAGCGCGAGGAACTTCGCGAACTCCTCGAAGAGTGGAGCGTCGAGGTCGGTCCGCCAACGGCCGAAGAGCAGACCTGGGTGAATGAGGCAGTAGCCAAGGCCCACACCGCAGCGGCCAAGAACTACGGCGACGCCGCCTCTGCCGCATGACCGGCTACACGTTGGACGCCGGGGCGTTGATCGCTGTCGAACGTAGCGACGAGCGGATCTTCAGGCTCTTGAAGCGAGCCCTTGATGATGGATTGGAGGTGCGTGTGCCCATCGCCGTGGTGGGCCAGGCATGGCGCGGTGGCCCCAAGCAGGCACGCCTCGCACGTCTCCTGCGCTCCGTCGAGGTCGAGGGATTGACACTCGATATAGCGCAGCGCATCGGCGTACGCATCGGCCGGTGCGGCCACCCCGACGTCATCGACGTATCCGTGGCACTTTGCGCAGAGGACCATGGCCAAGCTGTGATCACTTCCGACCCCGCCGACATCGCTGCCGTCGGGCCAACCCTGGAGATCATCACCATCTGAAGCGCTCACTTCTCCGACCCGCGAACGACCCGACCGAAGACAAGCCAAACAGGGAAATGATCAGTCGATAGACCGCGTCGCCGGGTGATCGTCGTGCCATTAGCGTGCCATGAAGGGCGGTCAGCAGAGGTCAATCATGGTCACCGGTCCAGGACGGCGGCGGGACACCGGGCCGGGCACCGCACGCCGACCCCGCCGTACGGACCGAACGCTCCGACCGGGGTTGCCGCACCGCCGCACAGATGCAGCCCTCACGATCGCCCCAGCGTGGCTGGCCGCTGTACGTGGCTGGGGGCGATCCAAGGTCCAGGGCTTCGTTCCTCAGCCCCGGCCCACCGGACAACGTGGCTGATCACCGTATAGACAGTGGACGGCGATGAGTTCAGCGCTCAGTTCGTGTGTCCCGCGCCACCGAACCTGGGGCGCATGTCATCGAAGGTTTAGCGATGGATCGTCTGTCACTCATGAGCAGCGGTAGTCGTGGCGTAATGTGTGCGGCGTGTCTGTCCTTGCCACGGTCGCGGTAGTCGTGATCGCCCTGCTGCATGCCTACATCCTGGTCCTGGAGATGTTCTTGTGGACCAGCCCCCGGGCACGGGCCGCATTCGGTACAACGGAGGAGTTTGCGGCCTCGACCAGGGTGCTCGCCGGCAACCAGGGCCTGTACAACGGCTTTCTTGCAGCGGGGCTTCTGTGGGGCGCCTTCGCTCCCGATCCGGTGGGTTTCCAAGTAAGGATCTTCTTTCTCGCCTGCGTTATCGTCGCCGGGCTATACGGCGCCGCGACGGCGTCTCGCAAGATCCTCTTCGTCCAGACCGTCCCAGCTCTGGTAGCGCTGACGCTGGTGCTCCTGGCCCGCTAAAGCCGGCCGCGCAGAAGGCGGCCGTTCGTTGCCAGGTGTCGCCCAGCAAGTCGTGCCGGCGTGGACAGCGGATTCATCGCTCAACCTTCGATGGCGCGCGCCCAAGGTTCGGTGGCGCAGGACATCGTGCACCCCGAGGCCCGCCCATTACCGTGTGGCTTTGTTCGTGTGTTTGGGCGCCACCCCTCGGTGGGGGGCGGGATACGTCTGTCGTCGGCCGGCGCACCGCTCACGCACGGTGACGGTTGTCGGAGGCGGGACGCGCCTTGTCTGCCGCAGATCCGCATGGGTCAGAATGTGCCGATGACGATCTCCGCTGAGGACTCCGGTCCGGTCCGGATTGTGACGGCCGTTCTTCGCGACGGCGATCGGGTGTTGCTGTGTCATCGAAGCGCCGGACGCCGTTGGTATCCCGACGTGTGGGACCTGCCGGGCGGTCATGTTGAGGAGGGGGAAGATCCGAAACAGAGCCTTGTCCGCGAGCTTCGGGAGGAGTTGGGAATCACGGCATCGGAGCCGTCCGGCTCGCCGATGCATGAGATCCGGACCGCGACGTTCGACATGCAGATCTGGTTGGTCGACAGGTGGACCGGAACACCCATCAACGCCGCGCCGGACGAGCACGACGCTGTGGCGTGGTTCGAGACGCCCGACCTTGACAGCCTGCGTCTCGCCCATGAGTCGTATCTCTCGATGCTCACCGCCGTGCTCGTCACGTGACGTCGCTCCGGAAGCCAGGAGTGCGCGCTCATCGGCAGATCCGCGCACTCGCACCCGGCTCGGTTCATGATTGATTGCACGGAGCGTGAACGGGCTCCGGAGCTACCGCCGGCGCCACCGGTAAGCAAGATCCACAAGTGGTGCCGGTTCTCACGAACATCTCGGCACGCGGCGCCGGCAACGTGGCGCCGAAAGTCGCGAACATCTGGCGCCCAATCTCGCGAATGAAGCCAACCGTGCGAGCGTCTCCATCGCCAGCCCTAGGATAAGTCGTACTCGTCGATCCATAGATCGGCTCCAGCTCTGTGAAGAATACTGATGGCTTCTTCGTCAAGAACGAGCCCTCGCGGACTGGAGTGCTCTCCCGGTTTGAACGACCGAAGCATGACCAACGTGGCCTCTGCGCCACCAGCGGTCAGCTCTCCGATTCGATCCCAGGCGCCGGCCAACTGATTCATCACGGCTTCCGCCTGCTCATTGAGTGAGGTGGTGTCCGCAAGGCCGGAGTCGATCGTCCATTCGTGTCGTGGCGGTATCAGGCGCCCACTGTTCCTGCTGGGTCGTGACTCCTTCGCCTCAGACCGAGTCGGCTCGACGCCCACGTATTGGGTGATCTGCCCGGGATCCAGTTCATCGGACTTGATCATAAAGTAGACCTGCTGCTCGACGATCACGTGAACACGGTAGCGGTTCAAGGGTTGGCGGGCGCCTGCACGAATGGGCAGGGGCAGTCGCTTCTACTGCTGAAGACCTTGATCATCGTGCCATTAGCGTGCCATTAAGGGCGGTCAGCACCGGTCAATCACGGTCACTCGCGGATCGTCCTCCGCGCAGGTCGAGGCCGTTGTCCCTGATGATCAGGCCGTTGTGGAATCGGCTGCACTGGGGCAAGGATCTTGACCGCCACCGTCTTCTGAGCGGGCTTGAGGGTCGGGTCACCGTCCATGACCGCGACCCGCCAGACCAGCTCTCCGGTGTGCTTGTCGCGGGCCTGCACGAACCGGCCGCCGGCGGAGGCGTCGAAGTCCTTGACGGGCTCGACCTCGCCGACGACGTAGCAGCCGTGCGGGAAGACCATGGCATGTGACGGGGATGGGACCTTGCAGAGCCATGACGGCTCTCTTCTTGGATGTCCGACGCTCGACCTATCAAGTGATCGGCCAGCGAAGGAGGCGGCCTGGGCCGAACCCTCGCCCGCTCCGCCAGGCATCTCACCACGCACCCCCTCTGGGCGCAAATTGCCCCAGGCAACGCGGCGAGCGTCCGAACATTCCTCGCCGCCGGCTACGTTCCGATCGGCGCGGAAGCGCTCCTCATCCCACCCTCCCCGGTCAGAGGGCACACTCCATGATCCGGAATATGTCCGGAACGATCACCCGTGGAAGGCGCCCGAATAGAGGACGATCGTCAGGTCAACGGGTGGGCGCTGCCAAAACCATCGGCCCCCTACTCCCCCTTCGCGACGCTGTCCGGCTTTATGCCGCAGGCACGCATGCCGAGGAGGACGCCGTCAGCGCTGTCCATGTCATTGAGTGCATCGAAGCCGACGACTGGAAGACAGCCATCCTCCTTCTCGAAGATTTCGGCGACGCTCGAAGCTACGGCGTGGGAGCGCCTTCTTGCGGCTCGGGAGCAGCGGAGGGGCCGCGTCTCAAGGCGCGGGACAAGCGGGTGAGCCAGGCGGGGGAGGCGAGGACCGCGGTCGCGGCGGCCAGTACGGGCAGTGCGGCGATCAGTGCGACGATCGCGGGCCACGGAGTCTCGAAGGGCGCTCGTGGAGTCGGCTCCCAGTCGATCGAGGCCGTCATGGGCCATATCAAGCACAGGCCGATGACGCAGCCGGCGGTGGCGCCGATCGCCGTTCCACATGCCGCGCTGACGGCTGCTCGGCAGCTGACCAGGAATCGCAGAGTCGCGGCGGATCCGCCACTGATCCGTAACAAGATGCGTTCCGAAGCGGCCGAGCGGGTTGCGAGCGGTGCACCGGCAAGAGCGATGAGAATCGCAACTGCGACGACGTACCACCATTCAGTCGGAGCCTGATATCCCTGCTCAAGTTCAGTGAACGCGGTTTCGCCCAATCGGCGGTCGAGTCGCTCCTGCTCGGCCACCGAAACGCGATAGTGCGAAGGGTCGATGATGAACTCCTGAGGCTCTAGCCGGAAACCAAGGGCCAGCACTGCCTCGCGGGGAATAAAGAGCCTTCCGAAATGGGGATCAGGGGCTTTGACGATGATCGCCGGGATGGATTTGATGGTGGAGGAATCGTCGGTCGTGGATGAGGAGTACTCGAGCTCCGCTGAGGTGATTTCTTCCCCGTCGGACAATACCAGCACGGCGGTGCCCTCGTGATAAGGCGTGGCGGGGTTCCCGGTGAGGTAGCGCAGCAGTGTCTGATCACCGATGTAGGCTCCCGGCCACTGCGAGGTGCGGTCGGAGGTCGTCACCAGAAAGGAACCCGGCCCGTCCACACGAACATTTTCCACGATGGGTACGCTGCCGGGTAACTCCTGCTGGATGGCCGTCCGTACGGTGGCCGCCTGTTCTGCAGAGAAGCCTGCCACGACGAGTGCGCCTGGTTGGGCATTCGGGTAGTAGTTCGCTCTTCCATGGGACGTCATGGCGGGAATGATGACCATCAGCGCTGTCGCGACGGCGACCGCGACCATCGTCGCCGCCATTCCCGTGGCAGTTCGGCCGGATGTATGACCGACATGGCGAACGGCCGGCCGAAACACTCGCGGCAGACGTGCGGAGTTGCGCCCGAGTATTCCCAGTAGCCATGGGACGAAGGGACCCAATCCGAAAATCAGCAGCGATCCGCTGTAGATGCCTGCCAGGACGCTCATCGCCGACCCGAAGTCGTCATAGTGAGTGTCTTCGCGCGTGGACCACGCGATGAGTGCTAGCGCCGTCATGCCGACGCTTGCCACGGCGGCTCCCCAGATCAAGGGACGCACACTCATATGACCGTGTCGGCCGCGAGGGGCTGATTTCGCCGCGAAGATTATTGCGCCGCAGGCAAATGCTGCTGGGATACCAAAAATAACTTCGATCAGCATGATCGTGATCATACGGAGAAACGGCATGCAGTAGTGGGCGGCGACGAGGAAAGGAACGCCTGCCGGGGCGGTCCGTGACAAGGCTGGTTAGCGGCGTAGCCGGCGCTTGCTCCCGTGCCGATTCCTCGGGAGCCAGTGGAGTGAGCGGCCTTTTGAGCTGCGCTCTCTGGAACCCAGACGTAGCCGTCGAGACACGGCGGCATGAGCCCAGCGTAGGCCTGCATGCCGAGTCAATTGACGAGAATGCTCCCACCCACACCAGCAGGTGGATCTTGCTAATGACGGCTCTGGACGACCGCGGATGATGGTTGCATCTCCGTAGCCAGATGTCCCTTCTGATAGGCGGCGACGGCCGCCGAGAATCGGTGATCTTGCACCTGCCCCCGGAGCGTGGCTGTCGTCGTTGACGAAGAGTTGGATCACGCCGAGCGAAGGGCACACCTCGTGGGCTTACCGTGCCAGCCCCGTAAGCAGGGCAGCCCACAGAAGGTGGGCTTCCGTGAGCCGCGCATGGTGAGTCTCAGCAACGACATTCTCCTTTCCCTGGACGACACGCCGAACGAAGCCCAGGCCGCCGGGCTGGCAGAGTTCGTAGTAGATGGCGCGGCAGTCGCACGTCCAGACGATTACTTGGCATCGACCATCGTCGCGAGGGGTCAGCCATTCAAGTCGTACGCTCGCCGACTGCGGCAGCGGCGGATGAGGCGCCAGACAGGAGGTCATCGGCATGCCGTCGGCTGCGATCCAGTGCCGAGCGCGGCCCACACTGTCCTGCCGCGTTCATCGCCCCAGACACCCCAGTCGATCGCCAAGCTGGAGACCAGAAGGAGCCCGCGGCCGTCTTCGCCATCCGGGGAGTGCCTGAAGACCAGGGGAGAGGAAGGGCCGCCCTCGTCGAGTACGCCGAGCCAGAGACGGTCCGGATGAGCTTGGAGGCTCACCAAGAAGCGGCCTCCGAATCGGCCGCTGGCGGTGTGGCGTATGGCGTTGGTAGCCAGTTCGCTGACGATGAGCCCGGCTGTATCGACCGCTGGCCAGTCACGGAGTAGTGAAGTGATGAAGCGCCGAGCCTGTAGGGCATGGTTCATACCTTCTGGGGTGCCGCCAGCCCGTTCCGGCTGGTCTGGCACCACTCCGACGTGGCTCGCCGGCATCTCGTCCCTGGTTACGACCGGTCCAGCCACGACCTGCGGTACTGGAGACCGAACGTCGAACTGGGCGACCTTCTGGAGATCTTCTCCGAGCACGATATCGAGGTCGAGCTCCGCTGACCCAGCCGCTGGCCGCCTCTCATCTTCCGAACCGACATGGCCTCATCGCCACAGCCCGCTACACGCGATAGATCACCATTGGCACCAGGGCAAATGAGAGGTTGGAAGGTCAAAACCAAGCTGCAGTCGTCGAAGGTCTTGCCGCGTGGTGACGGAGCGAGAGCATGATGGCGCGCTTTTCTGCTCGGGAAGATAAGTTGGTCGGTATGACCGCTCAGCCTGTGGAGCCCGTTGCGCCCCGTGATCCAGGTGAGGATCCGGCCGCGATCTTCGAGGCGCTTCCGCCGTCACACCGTGCCCGGTTCCGGGGGGAGTACGACGAGGCTTTGGAAGCCGCGCACGATTTGGCCCGCTTCAAGCAGGTGCAGACGCTGTTGCGTCAGTGGCGCCTGCGTGCGATCGCTTACGCCCGCCCTGGCTATGAGGAGGCCGTCCAGGACGCTGTCCAGAACCGGACGGAGATGTTCACTCGCTACACCCCGCCGGAGTGGGAGGGCCGGGTGTGAGCTACAAGTTCGATGGTTTCCACGGACGCGCCCTCTACGAGCTGAACGGTCTTCCCGAGGAGGTCCGTGACGGCCCGTTGCTGGAGCGTCTTCTTGAACTCCTCCGCGATCCGTGGGACGCGGTCGCGGAGCGTCCCGGTCAGTCCGCGGTGAGACACGCCTTCTTCGGAGATAACGGCCAAGGGATGATGACGTTCATCCTCGATGAGGAGACGCGGGCCTTGCGCATCATCGACCTCCTCTGGGCAGGCTGACCTCTGTTTCGCAGGTGGACGAGCACGGCTCGTCACACAGGGCCTCGACCAGGCGGGCCGCGTGCTCTCCGCGGACCTGGTCGTCGGCTCATAGGTGGCCAGGGCGATCGACGGTCCATGGCTTCGTTCCTCAGCCCAGGCGTTCGGGACACCAAGGGCGTGGCCGGCGGATGCTGTTCGGGTCGGAACAGTCAGAGTTCAAGCAGCATGAGGATTTCGTCGCGATCATCGCCGTGTGCGAGTCGTAGCGCGCCGGGCCAGCGGCCGATCTCTTTCCAGCCTTGCCGCCTGTAGAAGTCTTCGAGCCCCACTCCGCCACGGGCGGCGAGGTGGAGTTGTTCGAGTCTCATCTCTTCGCGGGCCAGATGGCGCAGGCGGTGCATCAGTGCGGCTCCGATTCCCCTGCCGCGGAAGTCGGTGTGGGTTTGGACGTGATGGACCGTCCCCCAGTGGGCGATCAATGGGTTGGCGTCTCTGCGTACGTTCAGCCAGCCAGCGAGTGTCCCGTCGGCGAGAGCCAAGAGGAAGCGGCTGCGGTGCGTGTCGAGGCCGACGATGAGCTGATCAGCTACTTCCGCAACCTGATCGAAGGTGACAGGTGGAAACGGGAAACCGGCCGCGCCCCCGGCGTTGGTCACGGTGACCCAGCACTCGACCAGCTCCCGCCGCAGTTGGGGCGACATCTCGTCCTGGCTGGTGACCTGGAGAAACTCTGTAACTCCCGCATGCGGCATGGCCACAGCCTGGCAGAGGGCTCCGACAGGATGGAGAAAGGATCGCCTCCGGCGGGGGACTCCAGCTTCGGGATCCTCGCCAAGTGCTGGCGAGGTTGTAGGTGGCTGAAGTGGACCAGATCTACTCGTCGCCATCGCCCGGGAATCGAAGAGTTCCCCGCAGACGTGCGCGACGCGCTTGCCGGCATCCCGGACAGCAGGTTGGACGAGCTTGTTGAGCACTGAGAGCAGATCGAGGAGTTCGCTGACATACCCAGGGGATGGATACCTTCTGGAGGTCCTTACAGGGTCTTCTTCCCGCTCCCGAGTCTCGCAGTGCGGTAGCCCTGGCGACCCATGAGGACTGCTCCAGAAGTGCCATTTCACTTCGCAGGCGCCGCTGGGATGATCATGGGCATGTCGACGGATTGGTCCCGCCTTGAGCATGCCTACGGTGCCGCGACCGACCTCCCGCAACTCTTCGAGGAGATCAGGGATCCGGAGTTGGCTCCCAACGCCTGGCAGGAACTCTGGTCCAGCCTCTGCCATCAGGGAACGGTGTACCCGGCAAGCTTTGCCGCCCTGCCTGTCCTGGCGGATATCGCTAGCAGCCGCCGACCGGGCGATCAGAGGTCAGCGACTGCGTTGGCCGGCCGTATCGTCACCGGGGAAACGCAGCTCCACCCGCCGGGATACTGCCGCAAGCGCTACCCGGCCGAGATCGACGAGCTGCACCGGATCGTTCAGCACCACCTGACGGAGGAGCCGTTCAAGGGCGACGAACACGACTACCTCTATCCGCTGGAGGACCTCCTGGCCTTCGAGGGGGTACCGGTGTGGAGTGAATGCCTGGTCCCGAATCTCCACGACGTGGTCTGCCCATCCTGCTCAGAGTGTCTGGAGATCGACTTCTACCAAAGCTCCGGCCCCGGCACTCGCCGTCGTGACCCACATGAAAGCGTGCGGAAGCTCAACTTCAAAGGGCCGACACTGACCGGTATCCGCCCGGCGGAGCCTGCCGGCCTCGAGCCGCTGGCCTCCCGGCTGTATCGCATGGCAGTCAAGGCCGGGCAAACCGCGGCCGCCGAGCACCTGACCTACCTGTTCGGGCGCACGACATGCCCGGCCTGCGCCGCGGACTTTTCTGTGGCGGAGCAGATCGAAGCCTTCTTCCATAACGGTCCGCAAACTGCCTGACGTTACCGTGGGTCGGTTTGCGGCGGTCCGAAGAGCGCCGGTGACGGTTTCTCATGTGACTGGGTAGGCGTCTTTCAGCTCGCGCCGATCGGCCGGAAGCAGCACCCCCACCATGACCAGAAGCCGACCAGGGCGTCCCGGACAGCCCCGAGCACAGCCAGCAGCGGCAGCGAGAACGAGGCGATGCTCAGCTGCGTGCATTCTGCAGATGATCTGTGCGGGAGAATGCCCCATGCTCTTCGGGTTGGACGCTCTGGCAACTCACGACTGGTCTCGTTTGGTTCACGCCTATGGCCACGCCACCGATACTCCCGGCCATCTCCGGCGGCTTGTGCAGGATGTTGACGCGGCGTGGGAGGACGCAGTCGCCCACCTTCACACAGCGGTCACTCACCAGAGCACTGTCTATCCCGTTACGGCCCCGGTCGCGATGGTAGTCGCCGGATTGCTTGAGGAGCCGGGGTTCGATCGTCCGATCTCATACGGCTGGCAGGAGCCACCGCGGCCTGTACGTGCACACCTGCTCGACTTTCTCGCAGCTGTGGCCGAGGGCACCGAGCCAGACCGAAGTGAGGGTGAACTCTGGTCGATCTACCACAATCCTCGGCAGCGAGACACGGATGGACCATGGGACATCGAAACGCCCGCCTGGGCATACGACGCCGTCATGGAGTGCAGGAGCGTCGCTCCCGCCCTGGTGGACCCGGTCCTGCGATGCTTGCCCGATGACGATCCACGTACGCGTGCTGCGGCGACCTCCGCAGCGGCGGCGCTGTGCCTGGTGCCCACGGTTTCGAGCCGGCGCGCTGAGATCGTTGCCCTTGTCGAGGATGGCGCTCGCGACGCCGCTACTTTTCACGAGCGCGTCGAGGCACTGGAGACGCTCGACCGTTTTGGTGGTGTAAGCAGGTCATTCCTGTTCGATCGGCATCCTGGCATTCAGCTCATCGCGGCGTTCTCCTCCAGCCTCGCGCACGATCCTGACAGTTCGTCGGCTGTGTGGGACGCGGTGACAGACCCCGAGCGGGCCGCAGCGTGGTACTCGGCGCGATCAGTGCTCTGATCTGTGTCTTCGCAGGTCCGTGGAGATCGGAATGCGTCTTTGCAAGCAGGAAGTGAGGAGTTCGAATCTCCTAGGCTCCACCGCAAAACTCGCCCCGCAACCGATCAGGGGGCGGGGCGTTCGTGCCAACACCGACCTCGCCGTCAGGCCCATAAGTGGCTATGGCACCCTCTAAGCCCATGCACTTCAGGACAGGCACAACGGATGACGCCGAACTTATCGCAGCGCTGCACACCGAGAGCTGGCGGACTGCCTACGCCGGAATCATGCCCGCTACCTACCTCAGCGGACCGCTGCAGGAAGTGCACAGGGCCATCTGGACCACACGACTCTCGTCGTCCACGCTTGAGTTTGTAGGCGAGAACTCCGTCTTGCTGGTCGTAGCGGTAGAGGGCATCGCGCTTCAGGGGTTCGTCTATCTGTTCCTGCAGCCCGACGGGCGGATCCTGCTGGAAAACCTCCACGTGCTCCCCACACGCAAACACTCGGGCATCGGTCGTCAGCTCATGCGTCACGCCTTCACCTGGGCGGTCGCCCATCATCCCGATAAGGCCATCTACCTCGAGGTGCTCCGTGACAACGCGCCGGCCATCCGCTTCTACGGGCGAAGCGGCGGCCAGGTCACACGAGAGTTCGTGGAACGCTTCCCGGCAGGCTTCGAACTACCCGTAGTCGAGTACACCTGGAACCCTGACGCCGTCCAAGCCTTGGCGCACACGGGCGTCACACCTGATCTCCTCGCGCCATATACGCCGGCCTGAGCGTCTGGCTGGGACGACGCGACAGGCGTGCGACGGCCAGGCCCGGCAGCTCAGATCTGGAGCCGTTCAGACCAGCGCCAGCAGGGACCGGGCGTTCGCGCCGCCCTGGCGGTCGCCGGTCTCCTCGAAGACCTCCAGCGCCGCCCGGGCCAGCTCGCGCGAGCGTACGGCCGCGCCCTCTGCCCGGTTCACCTTCGCCAGGGCCAGTAGGGCATGTGCGTCGAGCAGCCGGTCGCCGAGCCGTACGGCGATGCCCCTGGCCCGCTCGGCGGCGGCACGCGCGTCCGGCTTCGCACCCTGCGCCAGGTGTACGGCCGACAGCTCCAGCAGCGTGTCGGCCTGCCGGTGCCGGTCGCCGAGCTCGGCCATGCGACCGACGGCGGCCAGCATCCGGTCGGCGGCCTCGTCCAGCCGGCCCGAGCGGCGCAACATGACGCCGAGCACCTGCTCGGCGTCGGCGGCGTCACGCTGGTTCTCCGCCCCCTGCAGGCAAGCCAGCAGCGCCCGCTCCGCCTCCTCCAGGCGGCCCAGCTCCAGGTGCACGCGGCCGAGCCGACGCATGGCGTGCGCGACCTCGCGGGCGCCTCCCCGGCTCCCGAACATCTCCAGCGCCAGCCGAAGCCGCTCCTCTGCCCCCTGCCAGTCCCGCTCAGCCAGGCGCAGGTCGCACTGGTCCAGCAGGATGTGCGCCTGGCCCAGGCTGTCGCCCACCCGCCGCGCCGCCTCCATCGCGGGGCCCGTCAAGGCCCGCCAGTCGTCCAGGAACCGGTGCCGCTCCAGGTAGGGGGCCAGCAGGTGTGCCAGTCGCCAGCAGGCGCCGTCCAGCCCGGCGGCGCTCAGGTCGGCGACCAGGCGCACCAGGAACGCCCGCTCGGCCGCCAGCCACTCGACCGACTCCCTGATGTCCCTGGTCGCCACGGCCGTGGCCGGATCTCCCGACACCAGCGGGAACCGCGACGCCTGCACCCGCGACAGCGCCATGTCCGCCAGCTTCGCCAGCGCTCCGGGCACCGGCTGCTCGCGCGCGAACAGCCGGGTCAGGTCGTGCAGCCGGTAGCGCACCTGCCCGGCCACGTCCACGCCGTGCGTCTCCAGCAGCCCCGCGTCCACCAGCGCCTCCGCCTGCCCGCCGAACAGCTCGGTCACCCAGTCGGCGAAGTCCGGCGCGGACAGCGCGCCCAGCCCGCGCAGCGTCAGCTTCGCCGCCTCCGGCACCCCGTCGAACCCGATCGCGAACACGCTGCGCACCGTCAGGTCGCCCGCGCGCAGCCGGTCGAGCCGCTGGCGCTCGTCCTCCAGCAGACCCACCAGATAGTCGGCGGTCCACTCGGGGCGGGCCGCCAGCCGGGAACCTGCGATGCGCAAGGCGATCGGCAGGCCGCCGCAGAAGCGGGCGAGCCGCCGCAGGGCACCGTCCGCCGCCTGGCCAGAGCTCTTGACCAGCAGCTCCAGCGCCTCCCCTTCGTCCAGCACGCCCACCGGCAGCCGCCGCGCGCCGAGCAGGCCGCCCAGCGGGGAACGGCTGGTGACGATGGTCGGGCACGAGGTCAACAGCGGCCGTACCTGCGCCTCGCCGGCGGCGTTGTCCAGCACCACCAGGAGCTTGCGGTTGGCGGTGTAGGTGCGAAACAGCCGCTCGCGCTGCTCCGGCGCAGCCGGGATCGCCTGGGCCGGGCAGCCGAGCCAGCGCAGGAAGTCCTCCAGCACGGCCGCCGGGGCCGTGGTCTCGCGCAGGTCGGCGTACAGGATGCCGTCGGGGAAGTCGGGGCGCCGCCGCCATGCCGCATGCACGGCCAGCGCCGACTTGCCTGCCCCCGCCTGCCCGTGCACCACGACGAGGCTGCCGGTCACCTCCTTCAGCAGCTCGGCCCGGCCGGTGAAGTCGGCCACGTCGGGCGGCAGCAGTACCGGCGGCCCGGCCGACACGTGCAGTGAGGCGTCGTCGTGCAACATGCGATGGTAGAGCAGTTGCAGCTCCGGGTCCGGCTCGATGGCATGGCCGCCGTCGAGCTGGTCGCGCAGCACCGCGTACGCGGCCAGCGCGTCCACCCGGCGACCGCTGCGATAGAGCGCCAGCATGTACTGGCCGCGAAACCGCTGCCACATCGGGTGCTGCCTTGTCAGCCGGCGCAGCTCGGCCAGCAGCTCGCGATGGCGCCCGGCGTCCAGGTCGGCCTGCACCCGACGCTCCAGTGCCAGCAGCCGCAGTTCCTCCAGCTCCTCTCGTAACCGCCGGGTCTCCACCCACCGCTCGCCCTCGGGATCCACGTCCTCCAGCGCCTCGCCCCGCCAAAGGGCCAGCGCCTCCTCGTATGCGCCCCGGTCCACCAGCAGCCGGAACCGATCGACGTCGAGCTGCCCGTCGCCGAGGTTAAGCATGTACGCGCCGGACACGGTTCTGATCGCCCCCTGCCCGATCAGCCGCCGGAGCTGTCCCACATACCCGCGGACGAGGGAGTCGGACCGGTCGCCGTCCTCGTGCGGCCACAGCAGCCTGCGCAGCCGCTCGGCCGTCAGCGGCCGGCCCGCGTTGAGCAGGAACATCGCCAACAGGTCGCGATGCTTGCGCACGGTCGGGGTGCAGTCCTTGCCGTCGGTGTCGCGGACCTCCAGCGGGCCCATGATGCGGAACTCCACGGCTTCTCCCTATCAGAAAGCACGCCGCCCGCCCAGACGATGAGCGCGGTGGGAGCCGCGCACGTACGCGCTCAGCGCCAGTAGCGGTGTGGTGCCTCATGGGCGAAACCTCACCGCAATGGCGGGTTGGCCAATTTCGCCCGTTCGAGGGCCAGCTCGGCCCACCACTCGCCGGCCTCCGGCGACACGACGCCGCGCTCCGGGTCCTTATCGCCGTCAGTGCCACGCCGGCACCGGCCTCCGGACGTACCCGCCCGCGCGATCCACAGGTAGGCGTCCACCAGCTCCTCGCCCGTCGCCGTGGTCGGCCGGTCGCCGACGCCCCTGCCCGGCGGGTTGCACCAGGTCTGTGGGTCGGAGTAGTGCTTGGCCGGAGCCCAGGAGCCCTGGCCGTTTCTGCCGGTGTCGACGACGAAGTGCGGCATGGTGGCCGGGTCCGCTCTCACCTCCATGGGGCAGCCCTTGCGGCCGGTGGCGAGCCGGACGGCGATGCAGGTCGACAGCTTCTTGCCGTACGCGACCGCCTTCTCGGTTCTCTGGTAGCCGGCCGTGTTGACGAAGAAGCCGTCCGCCCGGTCGATGCTCGCGCCGATCAGGCGGTCGGCCATGAGCTCGGTGCCCGGCCAGAGGTCCTGGCCGCCGTCGAGGTAGACGGCGGTGTTCCGGTTGGACTTGAGGGTCTGGACGGCCTGGCGGAGATCTTTGTAGCGCTGATCAGGGGAGCCCTGGGGGTCGCAGTCCGGCGCGCCGGGCATCTTGGCCAGGCTGCCGGGCTCCAGGATGACCGCTGCCCGCGCGTCGCCGATCTGGGCGGCTATGCCCTTGATCCAGTCGTGGTAGGCGGCGAGGTCGGCGGAGGCGGCCGAACGGCACTCGCTGCCCGGCAGGTGGTTGATCAGGAACACGGGCACGGCGTCCTGCTGCCCGGCGCCCGTGACGGCGCTGTCCACCTTGGCGCGGACCTCGGACTCGCCGAGACGGATGGCGTAGGGGATGGCGGCCAGTTTCGTCATGAGCTCGGCGTCCCGCGGTCGGTCCTCGGCCCAGAGCCTCGCCTGGCGGCTGGCCGCCGGCTCGGGCGGGGCGTAGAACCGGACGTCCTGCCCAGCCCGCAGCGGGTTCCGCGCGGCGGTTGGTCGAGAGGCCGTCGGCGATGCCGCGCCCGTCGTCCCAGAGGTACCCTTGGCCGCCGGATCCCGGACGTCGGCGGGAGAGCCCTGTCCCTGCGACACGAACGCCGCCACCCCGGCCGCCGCGACGACCACGACAGCCGCCCCGGCCACCCACTTGCGCGGCCCGCCGAAGCCCCGACCGCGTCCACCCGTCACTGGGTCCGTCCCCCCATCCACGACGCCCGCTGCTTGCGCTGCTTGCGTCGGCGCGATTCCGGGGGATGAGAACCGGCGTGGTCGTGTCGGGCCGACCCGTTCGGCGCTCCCGTCCGCCTCACTCGGGGGAGCGGCGGGCAACGGGATGGACGTGCTGAGGTGGTCCAGGATGTCCTGGGCGGTGGGGCGGTCGGCGGGCTTCTTGAGCAGGGCGGCCGCGACCAGGTCGTGCAACTGGCCGGAGAGCCCGTGCAGGGCCGGCGGCTCGTTGACGATGCGGAGGAGGATAGTGGGCACCGAGCCGGAACCGAAGGGCGACGCCCCGGCCGCGGCGAAGGCCACCGTGGAGCCCCACGAGAAGATGTCCGACGCGGGATTCACCTGCGAACCCGAGACCTGCTCGGGAGACATGTACGCCGGCGTCCCCACGATTGCGCTGCTCATCTCCGCGTCGGCGAGGCGCGCGATGCCGAAGTCGATAACCTTGGGCCCTACCTGGGACAGCAGCACGTTGGCCGGTTTGAGGTCGCGATGCACCACACCTGCCCCGTGGATGGCCCGCAGCGCCACCGCCATGGACGCCGCCAGCCCGTCCAGCGCCGAGCCCTTCAGCGGCCCCGACCGGCGCACGACGTCCTCGAGATTCGGCCCCTCGACGTATTCGGTGACCAGGTAGGCCATCTCGCCCTCGACGTCGGCGTCCAACACCGGGGCCGTGCAGAAGCGGGCGACTCGCCGGGCGGCGGCGACCTCGCGGGCGAAGCGGCGGCGGAAGTCGGCATCCGCGCTCATCCTTTGGTGGATGAGCTTGACGGCCACCCGCGTGCCGTCCGGCCCCTGACCCAGGTAGACGACACCCATCCCGCCCTCGCCCAGTCGGGCCAGCAGGACGTACGGCCCGGCCAGGCGTGGATCCCCGTCGCGCAATTCCGCCAAGGTCATAGATCATCAGGTTAGCCTGCGGCCGTTGGGCCCTTCCAGACCTCGCGCTGCCCCCGCGCAGCCTACGCGCTCCACTCGTCGAGGAGCTCGAAGATCATGGCGCCACCGCAGGGTTGGTCATCGTCCGGAAGCGCGACCACGAGCGACCCGCAGGCTCGCCATGCCGTCCGTCATCGTCTTCCCTCTTGGGCTTCTTCTTCGCCTTCTTCCGCTCGGGTTGCGGTGAATACGGCGATGTCACGGCCGAAGCAGACGATGATGTGGCCTTGTGGGGTGGCGGCGACGGCGTTGACCGAGTCGAGGAATTCGATGTCAGGGCTGATCCTGTCAAAGGTGGTGAGGCTCCATGCCGCTACCGTTCTGTGGCCGGCGGCAACTGCGATGGGGTGGCCGTCGATCGTGGTGGCGGCGAGTGCGACCACGGTTCCCATGGAAAGCCGGCCGATCTGCTGAGCGGTGGCGACATCCCATACCTTCATCGGTGTGTCGCGCCAGTCGTCGTTGGTGGTGATGGCGATGGGTCGTCCGTTCGCGATGGTGGCGGCCACCAGGCGTACCGGTTTGCCGTTGCTACCGGTGGTCTGGAGGCCGGTGTCGCGGTTCACGGTGAGGTCACGGACCCGGAAGCCGCCGCCCCACCGTCCGAGGACGGCGACGGGCTGGCCGTCGAGCGTGGTGGTGGTGAGGTCTTGTACCCATCGATGGTCGCTCTTGCGGGGGTTTCCGATCTCTTCGCCGGTGCGGAGATCCCATACCCGGATGGTCTTGTCGTCGCTGGCGGTGATGGCCCGGGGTGGGTCGTCCGTGTTGTCGGCCGCTACCGCGGTTATCGGGAGGCGGTGGGCGGTCAACGGTGCTCCGGCCGCCTTCCCCAGTGCGAGGTCCCAGAGGTGGACATTGCTGTCCTTGCCTCCGGTGATCGCCACCGCGCGACCGTCCACTTGGGTCGCGGCCACGGCAGTGACGGCGCCGGTGTGGTCCGTGAGTGGCTGGCACACCTGATCGCCGGTGTCCAGATCCCATACTCGTACGGTTTCGTCATCGCTGCCGGTGACCGCCACCGGTCGGCCGGCCACTGAAGTGGTGGCCACCGCCGTGATCGCGGCGTCATGGCGAACTGGCTTGTCGGCCGGTAGGCCGACGACCAGATCGGACACCCGGACCGACCCACCGTCGCAACTCGACACCACCACCTGCCGGCCGTCCACCACTGCCGTCGCCACCGCATGCAGCGTGCGGGGATGCTGAGGGAACAGCTCACCGACCAGTTCGGCCGTTCTCAGGTCCCACACCTGGATGGTCGGCTCATTGGAGTCGCAGGTGATCGCCACCAGCCGGCCGTTTACGACCGTGGTCGTCACGGCCTCTAAGTCCGTAGATCGGGGGAGGTCACCGACCGGCAGCCCGGTGGCCAGGTCCGACACGCGTGTAGCCGACTGCCAGCCACCCGAGACGACCACCAGATGGCCGGCAGCCAGCTCCGCGACCGCAACCGCCCTCACGTGTCCACTGTGGCCGGTGAACGGGCTGCCCACCGGATCACCGGTATCCAGGTCCCATACCCGGACCGTTCCGTCGCCGCCCGTGACAGCCACCCAGCGGCCGTCCAGCATCGCGGTGGCCACCGCGTACACCGGGCCGGTGTGGCCACGGATCGGTGCCATCACCTCCTGCCGCGTTTCCAGGTCCCACACCCGTACCGTCGTGTCGTAGCAACCGGTGACCACCACCTGGCGGCCATGGCGTTCCGCGATCGCGAGGGCCTCCACGCTGTCAGCCTGAAGGTTGAACGGCTCGCCCACCGGCTTACCGGACGCGAGTTCCCACACCCGTACGGTGTCATCATCACCACCGCTGACCACCACGGGGCGACCGTCCAGAACGGACATCGCCAGCGCCCGCACCGCGTTCGTGTGACCAGTCCATGGGGCGCCGACCCGCTCGCCGGTTGACAGATCCCAAACCCGTACGGTGGTGTCGCCACCCCCGGTGACCGCTATGGCACGGCCGCCGAAGACCGCGGTCGTCACCGCCGCCACCCAATTGGTGCGGCCGTCGGTGGCGCCCAGCGGCGGGCATGACTTCACGCCCTTCGGCAGCAGACTGGTCCAAGTTGGCTGCACCCGCCAGGCAGCAGGACGAATAACCGGTATCTCATGGCGGGACAGAGACGACATGCCGCGCATATTAATTGCTGGCATCGGGACGCATCTCCAAGAAACCCGGGGAGGTCATCCTCCAACCAACCCGGGGCAGCTCACCCTCCCCTTGCCCGTCTAGGTGGTTAGCCATGGAAGCCCGCCCTGAGCAGTCCTCGGTCACGCTCGTCACCGGTGACTCGTCCGTAAGCTGAGGGTGTGTCCCCCGCACTCGTCCTGCTCGACGACGTCCGCTGGCGGGGTGTGCGCGTGGTCGGCGATCGCGCGCAGACCCTGCTGGCCGTACTCGCCATGCACGACCACGCGGGGGTCAGCGTCGAGCGCCTGGTCGAGGAGTTGTGGCCCGACGAGGAGCCGGCCAACCCGACGAAGGCGCTGCAGGTGGTCGTCTCGAGGACCCGGGCGGTGACCTCCGCCGACGTCGTGGTGCGGATCCCGCGTGGTTACCGGCTCGGGCTGCCCGCGGGTCAGGTGGACGCGCTGCTGCTCGGCGCGCTGGTGGAGCAGGCCCGGGCCGCACTGGGCGAGGGCGACATGGTGCTCGCGCGTCGCCGCGCCGAAGAGGCCATGGCCATCGCGGCCGGCGGCGTGGCCGGCGCCGCGGGCCCACTCGCTGAGCTGAGAGGCGTCGCGGCAGGGTGGGTGGCTGAGGCGCGGCGGGTGGCGGCGATCGCGCGGGGCCGCGGCGGCGCTCACGAGGGCGCGCTGCCGCTGCTGGAGGAGGCCGCGGCCGATCGGCCACACGACGAGGAACTGCTCGCCTGCCTGCTGCGCAGCGAGGCCGCCGTACGAGGTGCCGCCGCCGCCCTGGAGCGTTACGAGCGGTATCGCGCGGGACTGGTCGCGCGGCTCGGCACTGGGCCAGGGCCTGAGCTCGCCCGCGTGTACGCCGAGCTCCTCGTCGCCGATCGGCCGGTACGCGAGGGCATCCTGTTCGACGGTTCCTCGCTGCTCGGTCGCGACGGCGACATCCGTGCGGTGCACGCCCTGTTGCCGACCAACCGGGTGGTCTCCATCATCGGTCCTGGCGGACTGGGCAAGACGCGGCTGGCACATGTCGTCGGCAGGAACGCCACGCAGCCCATCGCCCACTTCGTCGAGCTCGTCGGCGTCTCCTCGCCGGAGGGCGTGGTGGGCGAGGTGGGCTCGGCCCTCGGGGTTCGGGACTCGGTCAGCGGGCGTCGTGTCCTGACCGCCGAGCAGCGCTCCGACGTACGCACTCGGATCGCCCAGCATCTCGACCAGGCGCCGGCGCTGCTGATCCTGGACAACTGCGAGCACGTGATCGAGGCCGTCGCCGACCTGGTGGCTTTCCTGACCGTGACGACCCGCGACCTGCGGGTGCTCATCACCTCGCGCGCTCCCTTGTCGATCCCCGCCGAACGCGTCTACCTGCTCGGCGAGCTGCCCACGGGCGACGCGGTGGAGTTGTTCCGCCAGCGCGCCACGGCCGCCCGCCCGGGTGTGCGGATCGACGAGGGAGTGGTCGAGGAGGTCGTCGCCCGCCTCGACGGGCTGCCACTCGCGATCGAGCTGGCCGCGGCCAAGGTGCGGGTGATGTCGGTGGAGGGGATCGCGCGGCGCCTGGCGGACCGGTTCGCCCTGCTGCGCGGAGGGAACCGTACGGCCCCGGACCGGCACAAGACGCTGCTCGCGGTCATCGATTGGTCGTGGAATCTGCTGGAGGAGCCAGAACGGCGGGCGTTGCGGTGGTTGTCGCTGTTCGGCGACGGTTTCACGCTGGCCACGGCCGAGCACGTACTCGGCTCGGACACCCTGCACGTCATGGACGCGTTGGCCGAGCAGTCGATGCTGAGCGTCCGCGAGACGATGTACGGCCTCCGCTACCGGATGCTGGAGACCGTCAGAGAGTTCGGGCGGATGCGGCTGAAGGAGGCCGGCGAGGAGGCACCCGCCCGGGCGGCGCAGCGGGCCTGGGCGACGGCGTACGGCCTTGAGCACGCCTCCGCGCTGTTCAGCCCGGCGCAGTTCGCGGCGGCCGACGCGTTGCACGCCGAGGAGAGCAACCTTGCCGAACTGCTCCGGCAGGCTCTCGGCGAGTCCGATCCCGTCACGACGGTCCAGTTGCTGGCCGGCGTCGGCGCGTTGTGGTCGATCCGTGGCGACCACTTCCGGGTGTTCGTTCACCGGGACGCGATCACCCAGGTGATCACCGACTGGGTGCCGCCGCCGTACCTCGTCGAGGTGACCAGGGCCGCCATGCTGATCACGCTGATGAACATCATGATCGTCACCGACCGCCGCGACGATCCGCTGCGCGATCTCCTCCGCACGCTGCCCACCAGTGACACGACGGATCCCCGCGTGGCGGCGATGGCCACGGTGCTGATCGCGTGCGACGTGGCCGATGGCGACGACGTGCGCAGCCGGCTCGCGGAGTTGTGCCGGAGCGCCGACCGTGACGTGGCCTTGGCGGCGATGCAGACGAACGCCCAGGTCCTGGAGAACGCGGGAGATGTGACCGAGGCGGTCGAGGCCGCCGAGCGAGCCCTGACGATGCTCCGCGAGGACGAGGGGCCGTGGCCCACCGCGATCATGAACGCCATGCTTGCCCACCTGGTCATGCGGCTCGGCGATCGCCGGCGGGCGGTCGGACACGCGCGGATCGCCATCCCGGTGCTGAGCAGGCTCGGTGCTACAGACGATGAGACCCAGCTCCGCGCGCTGCTGCTGGTCTCCGCGCTCGCCGACGGCGACTTCGACACCGCGGAGGCCGAGCTCGCCGAGATCACCCGGATCAACGACAAGGAGGCAGTGCTCGGCGGGGTGGCGATGGTCTCCTTGTGCGCTGCCGAGCTCGCCCTCGCCCGCGGCGAGACGGCCGCCGCGCTGGCGGAATACCGCCTGGCCGTCCAGCGGGCGTACGACCTGCGCCTGCCCGGGGTGCCGCGCGGGGAGCACACGCCGTGGACGATCATCGCGGTGTCGGTCACCCTGACGGCGTACGCGTACCACGCTCCTCCGGAAGACGTCCGGTACGGCGAGGAGTTGTTCTCCACCGTCCGGGGCTACGACCTGCTGACCGTGAAGAATCCCGTTTTCGACTACCCGCTGTGCGGCTCGATGCTCTTCGCGCTCGGCGCCTGGGGGCTGCTGCGGGGAGCTATGGTCCCCCGCGACGCGATCAGGTTGCTGGTGCTGGCCGAGCGGTTCGCGTACAACGACAGCGTGCCCAGCATGACCTTCGAGCGGATCGAACCGTACGCGGAGCGGGCCGCGCCCGGACTGCTCGCAGCCGTGCGGGTCGAGTACGGCGATCGACGTGGCTCCGACCTGCTCGACGAGGCGCGCGGTCTCGTCGAGCAGGTCTCCGGCCGTGACGGGCGCGGGTCACATGTGCCGCTTGTAACTGCGGACCGACAGCGGCGCGAAGATCGCGATGACGATCAGGCACGCCAGGAGCGTCCAGGCCACCTCTCCGCTGACGAGGGCGCTGTTGGCGAGGTCGCGGGCGGCCGTGACCAGGTGTGAGACCGGGTTGATCCGTACGAACGCGGCCAGCCAGCCGGGCAGGGTCTCGACGGGGACGAACGCGTTCGACAGGAAGGTCAGCGGGAACAAGATCATCATGGAGATGCTCTGGACGGCCTGGGCGCTCCGGGCGATCGTGCCGACCCAGGTGAAGACCCAGGCCAGCGACCAGCCCGTGATGATCGCCAGCAGGATCGCGGCGAGCACGCCGCCCACTCCACCGCCCGGGCGGTAGCCCATCACCAGGCCCATGCCGAAGGTCAGAGTGGCCGCAATCGTGTAGCGCAGCAGGTCGGCCACCATCGGGCCGGCGAGCGGCGCGATTCGGGCGATCGGCAGCGACTTGAACCGGTCGAAAACGCCCTTCTCCATGTCCTCGCGGAGCTGCGTTCCCGTGGCCATGCACGTCGTCAGCACGGTCTGGGCGAGGATGCCAGGGATCATCAGGGGGAGGTAGCTCTCCACGTCGCCGGCGATGGCGCCGCCGAAGATGAAGGCGAACATCGCGGTGAACAGGATGGGCTGCAGCGCCACGTCGAAGAACTGCTCCGGGTTGCGGCGCATCTTCTTGAGCGCCCGCCACGCCATCGTCAGGGTCTGGACCATCGTCTCCCCCGTGGAGACGCGCCGCCGGGCGGCCGCCACGCGGTCGGCGGCGCGGACCGCCTCGCGGGCGGGTGCGGTCATGGTGCTCATCGGTTCTCCTCCGTGGCGGTCTCGTCCGTCCCTGTCTGGTCGTCCCTGTCCGTCTCGTGGCCGGTGAGGGCGAGGAACACCTCGTCCAGGCTGGGCTTGGCCACGCTCACCGAGGAGATCGACACCCCGGCGGCGCGCAGTGCGATCAGTACGTCCGCGGCCAGGTCGGCCTGGTCGAGGGCGACGTTGAGGCGGCCCTGCTCCGGGCTGAGGACCGGGTCGGAGCCGAGGACGCGCCGCACGACCTCCACGGCGGTGGGCACCTCGTCCGGCTCGGCGAGCAGCAATTGGAGGGCGGAGTTGCCGACCGCTGTCTTCAATTCGTCCGGGGTGCCCTCGGCGACTTTGCGGCCGTGGTCGATGACGGCGACGCGATCGGCGAGCTGATCGGCCTCGTCCAGATATTGCGTGGTCAGCAGCACGGTGCAGCCGTCGGCGACCAGACCGCGGATGGTGTCCCACATCTGGCCGCGCGTGCGTGGGTCGAGACCGGTGGTCGGCTCGTCGAGGAAGATCAGCGGTGGCCTGGTGATCAGGCTGGCCGCCAGGTCGAGGCGCCGGCGCATGCCGCCGGAGAACTGCGCGATCGGTTTGTCGGCGGCCTCCTCCAGGCCGAACTGGCCCAGCAATTCGACGGCGATACGCCGGGCGCGCGGCGCGGCGATGCCCTGTAGGCGGCTGAAGAGCCAGAGGTTCTCGCGGGCGGTCAGGTTCTCGTCGACCGACGCGTACTGTCCGGTGACGCCGACCAGCTGGCGGATCATGTGCGGGTTGCCGGCCACGTCGACCCCGAAGATCTCGGCACGGCCCGCGTCGATCTCCAACAGGGTGGCCAGCATCCGCAGCATGGTGGTCTTGCCGGCGCCGTTCGGGCCGAGGACGCCGAAGATCTCACCGGGGCGTACGTCCAGATCGATCCCGTCGACGGCACGGTGCCCGCCGAACGTCTTGGCAAGCCCTTCCGCACGTACGGCCAGATCGGTTCCTCCGCCGGAGGCCGGGCCGCCCCCGGTACGTCCGAGTTCTGTGATGCTCATGGCTTCACTCTCGGCGGTGCCGGTTTCACGGCACCCTCGGCCGGTTTCACCGGTTGCGTACAGCCAGACTCGGAACCAAGGCCCCTCAGGATCGGTAGTAGAGGGCCGTGGCGTTGTCGAAGGTCTTGCCGCGTGGCCGGCGGATGCTGTTCGGGTCGGAACAGTCAGAGTTCAAGCAGCATCAGGATTTCGTCGCGATCATCGCCGTGTGCGAGTCGTAGCGCGCCGGGCCAGCGGCCGATCTCTTTCCAGCCTTGCCACCTGTAGAAGTCTTCGAGCCCGACTCCGCCACGGGCGGCGAGGTGGAGTTGTTCGAGTTTCATCTCTTCGCGGGCCAGATGGCGCACGCGGCGCATCAGTGCGGCTCCGATCCCCCTGCCGCGGAAGTCGGTGTGGGTTTGGACGTGATGGACCGTCCCCCAGTGGGCGATCAATGGGTTGGCGTCTCTGCGTACGTTCAGCCAGCCAGCGAGTGTCCCGTCGGCGAGAGCCAAGAGGAAGCGACTGCGGTGCGTGTCGAGGCCGGCGATGAGCTGATCAGCCACTTCCGCAACCTGATCGAAGGTGACAGGTGGAAACGGGAAACCGGCCGCGCCCCCGGCGTTGGTCACGGTGACCCAGCACTCGACCAGCTCCCGCCGCAGTTGGGGCGACATCTCGTTCTGGCTGGTGACCTGGAGAAACTCTGTAACTTCGGCATGCGGCATGGCCACAGCCTGGCAGACGGCTCCGACAGGAGGAGAAGGGATCGCCTCCGGCGAGGGACTCCAGCTTCGGGATCCTCACCAACGCGATGGCCAGATCGAAGCCCGAATTGTTCTTATGAGAATCAGTGCGGCGGCGCTGAGCGCCGCCGCCCTAACCCACCGGACAGCCGGCTGCTGTCCTGGCTCCCGCTGATGCCCTGCGGTACATCGGAACGTGCAGGGATCAGGACAAGGTGTCCTTGACCGCGATCTGGCCATCCTCGATGGCGAACTTCTGGTTGGTGTTGTTGGGGTCGCACTGCCACAGGTACACCGGGATGCCGTTGCCGCGGCCGCCGGTGGCGTCCAGGCATAGGCGGTTGCCTGAGTCGAGGGTGGACTTGAGGATGATCTGGCCGCGCTGGACGACCCAGAGCTGGTTGGTGTTACTCAGGCACTGCCACTGGTAGACCCGGGTGCCGTTGGTTCGGCCGTTGGAGGAGTCCAGACACATCACCTGGCTCGTGCCGATGGTGTCTTCCACCTTGATGAGGCCGTCCTCGAGGACGAACTTCTGGTTGGTGTTGTTGGGGTCGCATTGCCACTGGTACATCAAGGTGCCGTTGCCACGGTTGTTGCTGAGGTCGACGCACATTGCGGTCCCGACCGGGACGGTGCGGTTGGCGGGCTCTTGACCAGCGGCCACCGCGGGCAGAGCGGTGACCGCGCTCATGGTGGCGGAGAGGGCGGCGGTGGCCAGCAGATGGCGAGCAAGCATGGGTGCCTCCAGAAGAGTTGATCAAGACTCGAGCACCATGTCACAACTGAAAGTAGTTGATCAATCACCGTCCGCACAGATCTCCGTGCGTCGCGATGTGATGCCCGCCAGAGGCGAAGCTGCGGTGGTCGTCGGCCTTGGGGCCGGTCCGGGCGACTACCGGGACTCCGGGTCACACCCGGACGGAGGCCGCCGTCGAAGGAGGCGTCCCAAGTTGTTCGACGGGTATGTCGATGGCCGGCTGAGTGGTGAGACTCGCGCGTTCGATCCGATCGAGGCGGAACCATCGGATGGCCTCGCGGCGCTGGCAGTGCGCCACGAGGAACCAGTGCCCGGCCGTGAACGCGAGCAGCTGGGGGTCAACCCGGCGCGTGGTCGGCCTACCGTGACGATCGCGGTAGTGCAGCGAGAGAACCTTGCGCTCCTGAAGGGCATGCTCGATCGCGTCGCGTCGGCGCGGATCAGCTGCCTCGGTAGTGCTGTGGTCGATCCAGATGCGCTCGGTCAAGTCGTCCGCGTGCCGCCGCGCCTGCGGGTCCATCACCGCCAGCACTTTCACCAGGGCGGATCGGGCCTGCCGGTCGAATGGTTGTCCATGGTGCGCGGCGATCGCCGCGGCGAGCGCGGAGGCTTCGGCGGCGGTGAAGTTCACCGGGGGCAGGGTGGCGGCACGATCGACGACGTATCCGCCAATCCGGCCCGTACGTGCCCAGACCGGGAACCCGCCCTGTTGCAGAGCGGAGATGTCGCGCTTGACGGTGCGGACACTGATCTCGAATGCGGTGGCGAGCTGTTCGGCAGTGCGGCCTCGGGGACCCGCACGGCGGAGCTCTTCGCGGATCGCATAGAGCCGGTCGGTGCGGTTCATGCATGAATGGTGCCATAACGGTGACATGCAGCGGCTCCAGAATCGGCGCATGACAGAGTCGCGAGAACCCATCCTGTTGTTGAGCGGTGCCGGTCTTCCCGTCTGGATCTGGGATCAGGTACGTGAAGAACTGGCCGCATCGCACGAGACGGTGGTCGCCGAGCGACCGCGTCATGATCGCGCTTCGCTCACGGAGTACGCCGCCGCGGCACTGGATTCGGCACCGTGGGAGCGATTCACGGTCGTCGCGCACTCCAGTGGCGGGACTGTCGCAACGGAGATCGTCACCCTCGCACCTGACCGAGTGGGCGCGTTCCTGGCGGTGACGGCCGTCGTGCCGAAACCGGGACGCAGCTTCGTCGCGTCGATGCCGTTGCCGAACCGGCTCGTGCTGAGCCTGGCGATGCGACTGGCCGGCACCCGACCGCCCGATGCCGCCATCCGGCGAGGCGTGGCCAGCCGCGTCGATACGAAGACGGCCGATCGCATCGTGGCGGAGTTCCACCCCGAGTCTGCGCGTCTCTACTGGGACACGCCGCGAGGCGGCCGTTTTCCCGAACGTCGCGGCTACCTCTCCACCAGCCAAGACGCTGAGCTCCCGATCGGACTGCAACGGCGATTCGCGCGCAACCTCGACACGAGCTGGAATGAATCCCTCGACAGCGGACACCTGCCCATGCTCGAAGCACCCCACGCTCTCGCCCGGCGGATCGCGAACTTCCTCACCAATTGACCTACGCCGGATCCTGCGTCGACAACAGCTCGGACACGAGCTGCCGGACGACCCGATGGTCACGGTCCGCTCGGGCGGGAGAGATGCACGCGGGTCGCTTCCCTCTCGGCACAGGTCAGAAGGGGCCGCTCTCCGGATAGCCGGCCTTTATAACGGCCTTGCGGGTCTTCGTGTCGAGCCTCTTCTCGCTGATGACCTTGCCGGCCGCCGGTGCGGCGATCTTCACCTTGGCGCCCCAGCCCGAATACTTGGTATCGGTGTGGAAGACCATCTGGTCATAGGCGGTGCTGTCGCTGTCCGGCTGGGCCGTCGTGTCGACGACCGTGCGGGTGAGCAGGTTGCGTTCATCGAAGTACAGGTGGAACTCGACGCTGCCTTCCCCGGCGGACTTATTGTGCCGGAAGGCAGCGAGTGTGGTGGTGCCCTGATATTCGCCGGTCGTGACTTCTGAGGCGTTGTTCAGCATGAACTGCAGTTCCGCTGAAGTGACGCCCGCGTCGAGGATGGCGTTTCCGTGCCCGCTGGTCTTCGACTGGATCCAGGAACGACCGGAAGGCAGCGCCTTGGCGATGCCGGCGTTGGTCACGTAGGCGTTTCTACCTTCGGCGATGACCCTGTAGGGAGGGTTGAATCCTTTCTGGCGTGAGGACATGCGGACGCGGAGGTCGGCAGCCGCTACGTTGCCTTTGCCGAAAGCCAGGGTGCCGACAGTGCGGGTGTTCACCTGTACCTGCATAGATGCGTCGTTGGCGGTGAAATCTACGGTAATGCTGCTTGATTCGGTGATTTTTACGCCTTTGCCGGAGACCAGCTGGGCCTTCAGGGCTTTCACGGGGTCCACTGGAGCGGCCTGCACGGATGCGACGGACGCCGCCTGAGCGGGTACGGCCACCGCGCACACGGCCGCGGCCGTTGCTACGAGGCCTGCGAAGAAGAGCTTCATCAGCATCCTTGCTTGGGGGGATATAGCAGGGAAAGAGTATGAGGGTGGCCTCGGCGAGATAAGGGATATCCCGTAACGATCCTGTGTAGACCGGTGATGCCAAGTTGTGGTGATAGCCCTTGATAAAGGCGGGGTAGTTCTTGCGTCCGCTCTCGTATTTGCGAGTCAGGGCTGTGAGGTGGCCATCTCCAGGAAGGAAAACCCTGTCCGGGCACGCTGTGGCAAGACCCCAGGATGCCGGTGAGGCCCCAGGATGGCCGGCGTGGATGACCTTGCTGGAGTGCCGCAGAGGCCCATCGCTTGCGCGACAGTCCGCCTACGCTGTGGCTCAGTTGTAGGGGTTGTCGTAGGTCACGGATTTGGTGCGACTGTTGTAAGTGTTGCCGGGATAGAACCAGCCACCCGTCACGTACAAGGTGACGTTCGTGAGGGTAGCGGAGTGGGTGTATTCACCGTCGTAGAGGAATAGGGACACCTGGCATCCGGGGGGAGCGGCTGCCGTGCCTGTCTGGCTCGGATAGAAGACGGTGCTGCCGTTGACGGAGACGTAGAAGTTCGGCATGGGGTAGGACCCGCTCCCCCAGCACAGCCGGAGCGCGTACCTGAACTTCGTGTTCCCGTCGTCGAACGCCAGCGTGCCGGTCAGCTGGGCGAGCATGATCGACGGGCCGGCGTTCGAAGTCACCGTGATGGACACGGCCTGGTCTGGGCCGTAGGCGGCGTGCGCGGGAGCGACGGGCACCAGGATTGCCGCGAGTGTCGCGATGACGATGGCGACAGAGCCGGCCGCACGACGTACTTTGGAACGTGTCATTCCAACCTCATCTCTCGCATGATGTCGGCGGAGCGCGCACGGAGACTATTTTCGGGGCCTCCAGGTGTCCAGAGAGACGATCGAGAGTCACTGATTCGGCCGGCATTAACGTGTGCCATAGCAGCTCTCGCGAGGGTGAACCAGGCGTGCCACCAGGTCGGGGATCAGCCTGCGGAGCCGTAATACCGATGTGACGGGTGAAAGTTTCATTCCACCGGGTACACGGTCGACTCCGGCACCGGAGACGCACCGTTGGCATTACCAGCATCGTTCGAGCGTGAGCAGCGGCTCAGCGAACACAGGCGCCGGTGCGTCGGGATCCGCGGCGACAGCCTCCTCCAGGCGGCGGAAGCCGGCCTCCAGTTCGTCGGGACTGAGCTGAGCGAAGAACGAAAGAGTGCGCAGGCGCAGCCGTTGGAGCATGTCACCGCGGGTGCCCGACGGACGGCTCGGTAACCGTGCCGAAGCCGGCCACGCGCCAGCCGTCCGACGTGTGCTGCGGGGTGGCGGGCGGCTACTTCGATGGCCGTGTCGAGGTTGTCGGCCTCGTGGATGAACCAACCGCCGACGGCCTCCTTCATCCCAACGAACGGGCCGTCCGTTGTCAGGGTCTTGCCGCCTTCGACCCGCACGGTGGTCGCGTTCTCGGGTAGGCCCATCGGTACGCCGGGAGTGACGCCTGGCCTCTGATTGATCCCTTGGTAGTCGGCGTAGACCTGCTTCTGCTCGTCTTCGGGCAGCGCGGCCTGTCCCTCAAGCGCGGTGCCCTGATAGATCAGCACGACGTACTTCATCGCTTCCTCCTCGTTGCCACCAGATTGGTCGCGCAGTAAGACGAACGGTGAGTCACGAAATCGACAGGTCGACGCTGAAATCTTTCTCGCATCTGGTGCGAGCATGAGGCGGCCTTCCCTGTCGGCGGGTTCCAGCCGACCAAGGCCGGGTACCTGGACGCCATCGCCGACCGCCACGGTGCGACGGTGCAGCAGGTGGCCCTGGCCTGGTTGCCGGCCCGATCCCCGAACATCCTGGCGAACCCCGGCACCTGCTCGCTTCGGGCGTCAGAGTCGCCAGTAGACGGCGGTGGCGTCGTCGTGTGCCTTGCCGCGTGGCCAGCGGGCGCCGTGGGGGTCGGTGCGCTCGGCCATGCGGACCTGGTTGATGAGTTCGGCGGGACCGTCGTCTTCCAGGATGTTCAGGAGGCGTCGCCAGCTCGCGAGCTCGAAGCAGTCGACCAGACGCGATGCCCCGTCGCTGAGCAGCGCCGCAGCTCGTACCGCGTCAGGGGGAACGCTGCCGGTAAGAGAGTGCTCGGCGGCCATGGGGTCGGAGGAGGCGACCCAGTAGCCTCCATCGCGATTGCGGTGCTCGAGCTGGGCTTCTACGGAAACAAGGCGTTCCCGCTCGTGCTCCTTGGAGCCGGTGGGCAGAGTGTCCAGGTTCGTTCGCAGGGTCGCCGTGACATCAGCCAGACGATCATCGCTGACCACCATGGGTTCCGCAGCGGAGTTCAGGTCCAGGACGAGGATGGAGTCCGCCAGGACCAGCCAGTCCAGGGATTCCGTTGTCCGGCGGAGCAGGAGCACGGTTGCCGCAGGTGATCCGGGATGGGCGAGGTCGCAGGTCGAGGAGTGCAGAGAGGAGACGGTCTTGATGCTCTCGGCCAGCACGTCGGCCAACGGGCGATCGTCGGCCGTCAGCGTGGCGAGCAAGGACGAGCCGAGCATGCGCGTGTACCAGGCCACGGTGTGGATACATCCGGTCGGCAGTCGTGCGGGATAGCCGGCGCCGTCGAGAACGACCACCGTGTCGGGGGTCGCGCCGACGAAGTCTTCGTTCTCCCGGTTGAGACCACCCACCTCAGTGGCGAAGGCCAGGCTCACGCGGTCAGTTCTCCTCGTGTCGGTACAGCGGACTTGCCAACTCAGCCCGGCGTACGGCGACGACAGCCGAGTCAAGGCCCTCAAGCGCGACCGCTACGGGCGAGCCGGCTTCGACCCCTCCGAAAGATCACTCTATGCGGTCGATGCCGAAATGACCGTGGGTGACGGCGTCAGCGGCAGGCAACGCGGGAGATCTGGTGGCCCACCGCTGGCGTATCTGCGATGGGCACTGAGTCCAGGCTGCTCCTTACCGCGGGGTGGTAGGCGCGGGGACCGGACGTACAGCGATGGACTGGCTCAGCGGGCGCTCTCCACCCGTGAGGAACGGTGATCCCGTGGCCTCCTTCAGCGTGCCGCCGGATCCGATCTCGAACGCGGCCAGCTGGTTCGTGTCCCGGATCGCGGCGAAGACGTCCCGGCCGCCCGGTGTGATCGCGACCGCCGTGACCTCGGCCTGGTCAGGGGTGTGGACGGGGGAGTCGGCGGTCGGCTTGAGCGAGCCGTCCGCGAGGATCGTGAAGCCGAGCAGACCGCCGGAAGCTGTGTCTAAGTCCGGGTCGTTGCTGGCGACGTACAGGTGCAGACCGTCGGGCGTGACCTTGAGACCGACCGGCCCGGTGGGCGCGGGGAACGGCGACCCGGCCACGGGGGTCAGCGAGCCGTCCGCGCCGCGCCGGAACGCCCACACGTTCCGCCCGACCAACGAGGTCACGTACACCAAGCCGCCGTCCGGGCTGATCGCGATCCCGAAGTTGGCCTGCCCGACCTTCGCCACGGCTAGGACGGCACCGCCCGCTTGTGTGGACGACCAGATGGACAGGGATGACTTCTTGTACTTCATGGACTTCCCCGTGGTTCGACAGATGGGCCTACACCCGTTGGGCGTGCCATCCCGTTCCATCTGCCTCCGAAGCGTTCCTCCACATGGTCCGGTCCCCATACAGGCGCCGTCGTTGCCACCATGCCCAATCGGAATCGGGGGACGTCGGCGGAGCTGGTGAGGTTCGCCGGAGGTAATACCGGTCGACGGGGAGGACCAAGGCGTACAGATACGGTCTGGCCCACGGGGGTAAGGCGACAAGAGCCTGTTGAAGTCGCCGGCGGGGTGCGTCTCCTGCAGCGATCGCACGCGCACCTACCGACTACGCGGTCAGCGGTCCCGAGAAGGGCCGCCTCCTGCCAAGCCACCAAGGCCGCCGCTATCGCACCCGGCCGCATCCGGTCGACGTCATGAGCTTGATGATCGCACACCGAGAACGCGACCTCCGGACTCTCGGTGGCCCGAGAGCGTAGGTTGAACCTGAGACGGCAATCGCAGCGGTTGTTGTTGCCTCGCAGGGCTACCTACGCCTGTATCTCGTCATCAGGCAGCCTTTACTGGCCTACAGAGGCCGGGTGACAGGGACCACAGTAACCAGGTGGTCCAGGCCTTTGAAATCCTTCGGGTTGCAGGTGTAGAGAGGAATCCTGTTCGTGATGGCCACACAGGCAATCATGAGATCCGCTGTCCGAGGGCGAGGCCTGCGGCCCGAGGCGACGACGGCGGTCCACAACTGGCCGTACTCACGCGCCGCTGTGTCATCGAAGGGCAGCGGGTCGAATTCGGCCTCGGCGGTCTGCAAGATCTTCATCCGCTGGGCAAGTTCCTGTGGTTCCGTTGCCACCAGCACGCCGACTGATAGCTCCGCAGTGGTGATGGCGCTGATCATCATCTCGTCGGGGAGTTCGTCAGGGTTGATGCCGGCGCGCAAGATGAGGATGTTGGTGTCAAGCAGTCCTTGAGCGTGCGTCATTCCTCGCCCTTTGTGAACTCTCGTTTGCCGAGGGCGCGGTCGTAGGGATCGTAGAGGTCGTCGTTGACGTGACGATCCATGTCTGCACGATATTTCCGGTCATCCAGTTGCGGCATGCCGCGTGACATGGCGGCGAACTCGGCGCGTGAAACGGTCCGCCGTCGACGGCGGAGAGGGACCAGGTCGCCGATGTGATGGCCGTTACGGGTGACGGCGTATCGCTCTCCCCGCTCTAGACCATCCATGATTTCCGCTGACCGATTTCGTAGATCTCGCTGGGAGATCTCATGGGAGCGGTCCGGTTCAGGAGTGCTCATTCCTCAAGTGTACAAGTGTGTGCTATAAGGTGCTACCAGGTAGCACAATCGGGCGAAGTCCTGTAGACCCCGTGCATGTTCTGGCGGCTGGTAGTCGCCTCATCCGCGAGGCCGTCTGAGCAGCCTGGGTAAGGACCCCCGCTCCCCGGGATCCGCGGGTCCGGTGCTCGCGGGCGAGCTGATCTACCTTGTGACGCCCGCCGGCGAGGTGAGCGCGCACGACGTGCGCACTGGTGAGCCGCGCTGGCATCACGAACTCGGCAGCTCCGCCGCCTCGGCCGTCCGAACGGATGGGGAAGATATGTTCACCGAGGAGATCAGCCGGATTCTTCCCGACGACGGAGTCCTCTACGTACGCACCAGCGACTCCATCGTGGCGCTCTCCAAGGAGTACTGATGAGACAACATGTGCGCATTCCGTTGCCCGACGGCGATTCACTGGCGGCGACGGTGGCATTGCCGAAGGGGGCCGCGCCCGTGGCCGGATGGCCGGGGGTGGTGGTCGTGCACGAAATCTACGGCGTCGAACCGGACATGCTTGATGTGATGGACCTCTTCGCCGAGCGGGGGTACGCGGCGGTCCTGCCTGATCTGTACAGCCACGGGACCAGGGTCGGGTGCCTGGCGCGGGCTATGCACCAGCTCGCGACCGGCAAGCCGGGTCGGCCGACGGTCGACATCGATGCGACCCGGCAGTGGCTGGCCGGTCGTGAAGGCGTCGACGGTGGCCGGCTGGGTGTGATCGGCTTCTGCATGGGGGGCGGGTTCGCTCTGGCATATGCGGCGGGCGCGCCGCCCGGCGTGCGAGCCGCATCGGTGAATTATGGGCGGTTCCCCGGGGGCACGAGGAACTGCGGTCGGTGTGTCCGGTCGTGGGGTCCTACGGGGGTCGCGACCAAGGGTTTCGGTCGCACGGCAGGCGGCTGCAGGAGCATATGGCGGCGCTCGGCATCGAGCACGACGTCGAGATCTATCCGGCTGCCGGGCATTCCTTCATGACCGACGGTCATCATCCCATCGCGAAACTCGTGCTGTTCCCGCTGCGTCACGGTCTCGTCCGTTCGGCGGCGGACGACGCATGGCAGCGTACGTTCGGCTTCTTCGACGAACACGTCGCGAACCCCACGAGTAAGGGGGCCGGCGAACAGCCCGAAAATCGCTGAAGGCGGATGGCGCAATGCTCTTTCAAGGGGTCGGTGATGGCGGTGAACAGGTCAAAGGCCACTGTCCATGATGGAGTAGTGGCCCTTGACGTCGCGCTCTTCATCGCACTTGTGCGAAGGCTAGTCGCAGTGTTCGAAGCCGCTGGTGTACGAGCTGCTGCCGACCGAGCCGCCCCACTTGACGCATTGCCCTGCCGCGTCGCGCTTGACCGGTCCCGCGTAATAGTCGTAGCTGCCTGAGTCGGTCGTCCTGCTTTCCCCTTGCGGTTCCAGGAAGGCCGACACCGCCGACGCCGAGCCGAGGTTCGTCGTCTTCAACGTCGCCACGCAGTTGTAGCCATTACCCGAGTTGTAGAGCAGGTAAGTGCGACCACCAGTGAGGGCGGCTGAGTCGATGACGGAGTAGCCGCTGCCGCAGACCTCCTCGGCGGTGTAGGGGTTGCCACCGCAGGCGTTGGTGCTCGTGACGGCCTTCTTCTGGCCCAAGGACACGGTCACGCCGTCCACGGTCGGGCTGGTGTCCATCGCGCCGCTGGAGGTTCGCTGTTCGTAGTGCAGGTGGGGAGCGTTGGCGCCGCCCGTCGAGCCGACGGTCCCGATCGTGGTGCCCTGGCCTACGCTCAGTGAGCCGCCGGCCGACTTCACCATGGTCGCGAGGTGGGCGTATCGGGTTTTGGTGCCGTCGCTGTGCTGGATCTCTATCCACTTGCCGTAACTCGTGCTTCCCGCGTCGTAGAAGTACGCGGTGCCCGCAGCGGTGGCGCGGACGGTTTCGCCATTGATGTCATCGCCCCCGTAGTCCTGCCAGTCGATGGAGCCCGACGGGTTGTGGGCGGGGGTCCCGGTCCAGTTGTTGGCGTAGAAGGTCTTCCCACAGTTGAACGGGCTCTTGTGGGACACAGCCATGACGCTGCTGCCCTGCGCTGAGGCGGCTTGGGGAATCAGCGCGGTCGCGAGAGTGAGCGTCAGGGCAGTGATCGTGGTTCTGAGGGTCTTGGGCCAGGTCGGCTTGCCAGTTGTGGGCATGCTTGCCTCTCTGAACGAGTCGTATGGGGGGATACGGTTAGGCGCCCAGGTCCTGATGTCGGTGAGCCTCTTGGTGACAGAGCTGCGTCGGAGGGTCGATCATGAACATAACTCTGAAAGTTCTCTTCATCAATCTCTGTGAGATGAAATTTTGCGGCTGTTCCACATGTGGGGCCGCGTTCAACCAAGCGCGGCCAGGGCGCGACCTGCGAGCGGCTTTCGGGCACCTCGGATCAGGACGACCTCAATAGGCACCGCAGTCGATCCACGGTGGGCAACCGGTAGCGTCGAGGCCATGCGGCTTCATGTGGGATGCGCGATGTGGACTCACGTGCCCTGGCAGGGACGCTTCCTGCCGCATCCGCTTCCGCCCGGCGAACGCCTGCGGGCCTATGCCACCTGGTGCAATGCGGTGGAGGGCAACACGACGTTCTACGCGACACCGGCGCGGAACACCGTGGAGTCATGGGCCCGGCAGACCGACCCCGACTTCCGCTTCGTGGTCAAGCTGCCCAAGTCGATTACGCACGAGCGCCGCCTTACCGGCGTCGACGAGGAACTGCGCGCGTTTCTCGCGGCGATCGAGCCGCTCGAGTCGCGGGCCCACGCCCTCTGGGTCCAATTGCCGGGGTCATTCGGGCCCACCGACCTCGGCACCCTGGCGGGCTTTCTCCGTGGCCTGCCACCTTCGTACAGATACGCCGTCGAAGTGCGTCACCGGGCGTTCTTCGATGACGCGCGGTCAGAACGACTGCTCGAAGGTGTGCTCGCCCGCGCCGGTGCCGAATGGGTCCCGTTCGACACCACCACCCTTTTCCAGAGCCCTCCGACCAGCGACGCCGAACGAGACGCGTGGACGAAGAAGCCGCGTGTGCCGCGCCGGTCGACCGCTCTCACCGACCGTCCGATCGTGCGCTACCTCGGCCGGGACGCCACGGCACGTACGGTCGAGGGCTGGCAGGAGTGGGTCGCCACGGTCACCGAATGGCTGCGGGAAGGCCGCTCGCCGACGGTGTTCGTCCATACCCCTGACAACGCCGACGCGCTGACTCTCGCCCGCCGGTTTCACGACGACGTACGGGCCCGGGTGCCCGAGGTCGAGCCGCTCCCCGAGCCCATGCCGAGCGAGCCACTGACCTTGTTCTGAGCGCGAAACCACGTGTCCATCGGGCGGCTCTGAGGTGGCGCCGGGCAGGGGCTCACGTGTGCCCCTGCCCTATATGGATTTCACCCACGAACGAGCCTTCGCCATAGGCATCGCAAGCTCGTCCTGCACGAGACGTACCGCTTCGTCCTCGTCGCCGCGCACCTTGAGCTGGCGCACGCGACCAGTGATGTCCATGGCCCTCATCGGGTCTGTGTACTTGTGTATGCGCCGCTGCCGCATGACCTTGACCAGCTGCAGCACCCAATAGACGAGGAAGCTGAGAAAGAGTCCGGCGAAGATGAGAGAAATCACCGTTTCTAGCACGGATTGATCTTAAGATGCGGCCGCCGTCCGCCACGGATTTCACACGGGGGATTCGCCCAGCTCGCACGCAAGCTTTGCCTTTTGACGGGGCAGCAAACGGGGCAGCACACAAGACAGCACACAAGGCAGCAAACGTCACCGACCTGCTGATTCCCCGCTCACGACCGTCGGAGTCCTGACCCGCGGGCCGTGGTCATCTACGAGGTTCATCATGCGGACGCCTCGCTGCCCCCGATGGGAGACGCATCCGTCATTTCGGCATGTCGACATGGTCGCGAGACGCTTTCAGGGAAGGACGCCCGCCCATGACGATCTCTCTTGACACCGGCCGCCCCACAACCGGCCGCTACACAGTCGGCCTGGCCACGAGCGCCGCCGACGTACAGGCCGCGCAACGGCTTCGCCACGAGGTCTTCGTCGAGGAGATGGGGGCGCGGCTCGACAGCCCGATCTCCGGTCTCGACGCGGACAGGTTCGACGCGTACTGCGACCACCTCCTGGTCCGCTACGACGACAAAGTGGTCGGTACCTACCGGCTGCTCCCTCCGGGGCGTACGGACCGGCTGTACTCCGACGCCGAATTCGAGCTCGGCAACCTGGCGGTCCTCAGGCGGGACCTGGTCGAGGCGGGCCGCACCTGCGTACATCCCGATCACCGAGCCGGCACGGTCGTCGGCCTGATGTGGGCGGGCATCGCGCGCTACATGGTGAACGGTGGTGCCGTCCCGGCCGCTGGCGAAGCGGGAGATCGGCGAATGGCCGCTCATCCGTACCCTGGCCGCGGGCTCGGGCGCGCTGTTCATTGACAGGGAACGACTCTCCGCCCTGCCGTCGGCCGTCGCCACGGTCACGAACGCCCTCAGAGCGGGCGACACCGTGATCGCGTTCCCCGAGGGCACGACGTGGTGCGGGCGTGGGATGGGGGAGTTCCGGCCGGCCGTGTTCCAGGCGGCGATCGACGCGGGTGCCGCCGTACGCCCGGCCACGCTGCGCTACCGCGAGGGAGGCTCGACGTCGACCCGCGGCTGCTTTGTCGGGGACGACTCGCTTCTCGCCTCCCTCCTGCGGGTGACCGCGACCCGCCACCTGGACGTCGAGGTCACCCTCTTCGCTCCCGTACGCCTCGCGCCCACCGGACGGGGGCGGCACGAGGCGCGTGCCGCGCTGGCCAGGATCGCCGAGGCACAGGTACGCGCCGGCGTCGTGGAGCAGCACGAGGAAGTCATCGACCAGCGTGAGGAAGCCGTCGACCAGCGTGAGGAAGCCGTCGACCAGCACGAGGACCACGCCGACGCGCGTGTTCCCGGGCGCCGTGACCTGGCGCCGATATCGCCGTGACGCGGGCACCGGCACCCGGGTCGCCCGTCGTCACAGGACGACGGGCGACCCGGAGCGCCCTACCGAGCCAGAGACGCGAGGGTGTCCGGCTTGTTGGTGATGATGCCGTCCACTTCATAGCCGATCAGGCGACGCATGACATCGGGGTCGTTCACCGTCCAGGCGAAGACCGCCATCCCCAGGCTGTGGACGCGCCGGATGTACTGCTCGGTGATGTCGCCATACGGCGGGTTGATGTGGGTGGCGTAGGCCGCCACCTTCGGCAGGTCCGCCATGGCCGGCGTGCCGAGCAGGCCGATGGGCACCTGGGGCATGGCGCGGTGGAACGTACGCATCGAGGCCCAGCTGAACGACTGCACGACCAGCCGACCGGAGCTCATCCATGAGGTGTTGCGCCGCAGCTCGTCGGCGACCCGCTTCTCGATGCCGGGGTAGAGCTCCGGTGCCTTGATCTCCAGCAGCAGGCTGAGGCCGCTGCCGTCCATCTCGCGCAGGGTCTCTCCCAGCGTCGGTACGGGCTCGCCGTCGTACTTGGCGGCGAACCACGAGCCCGCGTCCAGCCGCCGGATCTCCGCGAGCGTGAAGTCGCCGACCCGCCAGGGCGCCCGGCCAGGGAAGACCTTCTCGACGTCCGTGGTGCGGGACAGAGTCGTGTCGTGCATCAGGACGAGCTCGTGGTCCTTGGTCTCCTGCACGTCGAGCTCGAACGCGTCGGCGCCCAGCTTGTCGGCCAGCTGGAACGCGGTGATGGTGTTCTCGGGCGCGTCCGCGGAGGCTCCGCGATGCGCGACGACCGTGATCTGGGGGGCTTCGAAGTAGATCGCTGACGACGGTGTGGCGGTCGCGGCGGGGGCTACGGTGACGAGGGCGGCGAGGGACGTGGCGATGATGGCTCCGAGTCGGGGGAACATGGGGCTCCTCGGGCTTGGGAAGGCAGCCGGCGATCCGAACTTGACAACCACGTGTGACGCGGAGTTGAGGGGAGAGCAACCCGCTGATGCCAGGCAGATGAGCATTGAGGGCACCGGCTATCTGGTCAGCGGCCCCCGCCCACGACGCGCTCCTGACGCTCCACTGATTGCCCTATGTCATCGGTCGAGCACGTGTCGTAACGAAGCCTTCCCCGTTCGGCGGCCCGCCACGCGCGGCCTTCCTGCCCCCGAGCCGGTGCGGGATCTTCGGTGTAGATCACGACCTGAAACGCATATGGCCCGAAGCGATGGTAAGTAGAGTTCTCGGAGGGTCCCACGGGAGATTCAGGATCGAGCGATGAACGAGCAGTGGCGGGAAATCGGCGACCGGGTCTATGTCCGGCGCCATGAGTCCTTCGACATGAACGTCGGCCTGATCGTCGGTGACGACCACTGCCTGGTGCTCGACACCCGCGTGTCCCACCGCGAGGCCGCCGACCTGATCGAGGCGATCAGGCGGGTCACCACCAGTCCGTGGACGGTCGTCAACACCCACTCCCACTTCGACCACTACTTCGGCAACGCGCTGTTCCTGCCGGGCGAGATCTGGGGTCACTCCAGGTGCGCCGAGGAGATCGAGTTGTACGGCGAGCAGCAGCGGGCCAAGTGGATCGAGCGCCTGCCCGAAGAGCGGCGGGCGGAGCTGGAAGAGGTGGAGATCGTCGCGCCCGACCACACGTTCACCTCGACGGCCACGCTCGACATCGGCGGCCGGATGGTGCACCTGCGTCATTTCGGCCTCGGCCACAGCAGCAACGACATCGTGGCGCACGTACCCGATGCCGGGGTGGTGTTCGCCGGTGACCTGATCGAAGAGGGCGCCCCGCCGGCCTTCGGCGACTCCTACCCGCTCGACTGGCCCGCCACGGTGGCCGCGATGCTGGCCGAGCTGCCCGAACGGGTGATCGTGCCGGGGCACGGCGCCGTGGTCGACCGCGCCTTCGCCCTCGCCCAGCAGGCCGAGCTGGTCACTGTGGCCGAGCTCGCCACGCGGGCGCACGTGGAGGGCCTACGGGACCTGATCACCCGTTTCCCCTACCCCGAGGACGTCGCCAGGCAGGCCATCGAACGTGCCTTCCTGCAGCTCGACAGCCAACTGGCCTGACCGAGGCCCTTCCCGCGACTCCACAGCCAACTCGCGTGACACAACGGCACGCTGGACAGCCGTACTGTCGTTTTCTATAGTGCATATTGCACTATAGAAGGAGGCATCATGGCACGACGCCATGACCTGGTCGGGCTCACCGTGCTCGCCATGCTCTCGGTACGTGCCAGCCACCCCTACGAGCTGCACCGCTTCATCGTCGACACGCACAAGGACTACGTGACCGGCCTGCCGCGCAGCCTCTACCACGCGGTCGAGCGGCTGGCGAAGGACGAGCTGATCGTGCCCGTGAAGACCGACCGCGAAGGCCGCCGGCCTGAGCGGACGGTCTACGAGATCACCGAAGAGGGCCTCCAGGAGCTGGCGACGAGGCTGCGCAGGCTGCTGGAGGAGCCGGATGCCGACCGGCGCACGCTGGTGGCCGCAGTCTCCCTGATCGGCGCATTGCAGGTGCCCGACGCCAAGCGAGCGCTGCGTACGCGTACGGCCTCCATCGAGGGGACGATCAGCGGCATCGAGGCGCACCGGCGGGCGATGGCGGAAAGCGGCCTGCCGGAGCTCCTCATGCTCGAGATGGAGTACGAGCAGGCTCTCTACACGGCCGAGCTGGCCTGGTTGCGCAGCGTGCTCGACCGGCTGGACAAGGGCGAGCTCGACTGGCCGGGCACGGTCAAGCAGTCGCTGATGGAGCAAGTGCTGGAAAGTTGAGCGGCCGCCGGGGTGAGCCAACACCCCAGCGGCCGGAAATCCGAACAAGGCGCCTGCCCTGTCCAGGACTCGCAGTCTCAGGATAGGCGCCGCGACCACAGGAGCAGTGCCATGTCCACTGAGATCAGAGACCTCCTCACCAGGCTCACCGAAGCCTGGAACGCCGGCGACGCGGCGGCCTACGCCGCGCTGTTCACCGAGGACGCCGACTACATCACCTTCTTCGGCCTGCACCTCGAGGGCAGGGAGGCCATCGAGGTCGCTCACCGGCAGCTCTTCCAGAGCCCGATCAAGCTGACCGGAGGCGGCGGCGAGCCCATCGTCAAGCCGCTGGGAGACGGCGTCGCGCTGGTGATCTCCGGTGGCGGCTCGACCGTCGACGGGCGGCCCGACCCGAGCCGCGACTCGATCGTCACCTTCACCGCCGTCAGTACACCCGGGGGCTGGCGCTTCGCCTCGTTCCAGAACACCCGGGTGCGCACGCCATGAGGAAGTCCCTGCTCGTCGAGGTGTCCGGGGTGGTCGAGGCACCACTTGAGCGGGTGCGCGAGGCGCTGATCAACCGCGATCCGCTGGTCAAAGGCGAGGGCCGGTTCACCGTCGAATACCTACCGGGTCACACCATGACCGTCGAGGTCACCGACCGTTCGATTGCCTACCAGGGCGGCTGGTGGTACCGGAGCGAATGGTCGCTGACCGGACACCCGCAGGGCACGCTCGTCGTCCATCGGGTCTACAACGTGGCCGAGCGGATGCGGTGGGCCGTACCGCTGGCGAACCGGTTCTTCATCGGCTTCGACAAGGCCACACGCGAGGGGTTCGCCGAGCGGCTCGCTCAGATAGGAGGGGATTTAGGGTGCTCCGTGCACCTCACTTAGGCCGGACTGTAGACGCCGACAACCCCACAGGAGCCGTCGGCGTCTACACCCGAGCCGGGTTCGAGATCTATCGGCGCGCCACGATGTACTCGCTGCCGATCACGCCAGTCTGATCTTGCCCTTCACCAGCTTGATCTTCTTTTTGGCGAGCGGACGCTTGGCCGGACCCTGCACCACCGCACCCGTCAGGGCGCTGAACTGGCTGCCGTGGCACGGGCAGTGGATCTTGCCCCCGCTCACGCTCGCCACCGTGCAGCCCTGATGGGTGCAGATGGCGCTGAAGCACTTGAAGACGCCCTTCGTCGGGTGGGTGATCACGTACTTGCCACTAACGATCTTGCCTTTTCCGACCGGGATGCTCTTGGCGCTGGCCAGGACCGGACCGGCAGCCTCCTCTTCCGCCTCAGCGGGGCGCGCCCACAGGAAAACGGCTCCTGCTGCGCCTGCGGCGGCGCCACCTCGGGTGATCAGTGCACGGCGTGTGAGCATGATTGCCTCCTTCAACTATCCACACGATGAGAAGTGGCTAGTGGTTCAGGGGAAATCTCGCGATAAATCCGCCTTCTTCGGCGAGCAGCGTGCCGCCGTGCAGCAGCGCGATGTCCCGCGCGATCGGCAACCCGAGCCCGGCCCCGCCGACATCCCTGGCCCGCGCCTCGTCCAGCCTGGTGAACCGGTCGAACACCGCCTCACGCTGCTCCACCGGGATCCCCGGCCCGTCGTCGAGCACCTGGAGCACGGCCTGGCCGTCCTCCTGGCGTACCCGCACCCGTACGACCGCCGCGGCGTGCCGCACCGCGTTGTCGACCAGGTTGGTCACCAGGCGGGCCAGGTGCGCCCGCGAGCCCTGGAAGACGACGTCGGGCTCCACGTCCAGCTCCATCCGCAGCTCGGGCCGCCGCTTGATGCGCAGCGACTCCTCCGCCGCCACCTGGCCGAGGTCGAGGTCGCCCGTACGCAGCGGTTCACCGGCGTCGAGCTTGGCCAGCAGAAGCAGGTCGGCCGCCAGCGACTGGAGGCGCTCCACGTCGGCGAGCGCCTCGGCGGTCAGCTCGCTCGGTTCGGCCAGCTCCAGCCGGGCCCGCAGTGTGGCGATGGGGCTGCGCAGCTCGTGCGCCGCGTCCGCGACGAATCGTTTGTGCGTCTCGACGGCCGTCTCCAGCCGGTCGAGCGTGCCGTTCACGGTGGTCGCCAGGGCGGCGATCTCGTCGCCCGAGCTTGGCACGGGCACCCGCTGGTGCAGGTCGCGGGCCGTGATGTCGGCCACCTTGGCCCTGATGGCCGCGACCGGAGCGAGCGTGCGGCCGACCGAGAACCAGGTCATACCGGCCACCACGAGCAGCAGCGCGGGCACGCCCGGCAGGAGGGCGCCGTTGAGTGTGGCCAGCGCCTGGTCGGCACCGTCGAGCGAGGCCCTGGCCAAGATCATCGCCGATCCCTTGGCCGTCGACACGGGCATGCGCGCGACCGCGAAGTCACTGCCCTGCGCCCAGTTCGTCGCCGCCGGCGTCCCCACTGTCGTGAGCAAGACGTCCGGATCGGCGACCCGCAGCGCGAGCGCCGGCTGAACCACCGACCCGGCCACGAAGTCATCGGCGAGGCGCGCCCGTCCGCCTACGGTCGGCGCCGCCGCGGACGCGTCGCTGGTGGTGCGTGCCCGTTCGGAGGCGGGCGTCTGGACCGTTGCGGGCTGGCTGAGTACGGCGGTCAGGTCGACGGTCTGCGCGTACGGCGCCGCGGCCACGGCCTTCCTGGCCGCCTCCGCGCCCGCGCTGCTCTGCAGGCTGCCCCGCAGCGCCAGCACCAGCACGACCGCCGCCAGCCCCAGCGCCACGGCCACCACCAGCGTCGCCGCCGCGGTCGCGCGCAGCCGTACAGACGCCAGCCCCACCGGCAGCCGACCCGGCAGCCCCGGCAACCTCGGCAGCCGCCCCGCGAACCGCGTGGCGGCCTGTCCGGATGCCCGCCGGGCCCGTCCCGAGGTCAGGTGATCGCGCCACCAGGTCATGCCGCCTCCAGTCGGTACCCGGCGCCACGCACCGTCACCAGGGTCGTCCTGCCGAATGGTTGGTCGATCTTGCGGCGCAGCGCGCTGATGTACACCTCCACGATGTTCGGATCCCCGTCGTAGGAGAAGTCCCACGCCTGCGCCAGTAACTCGCTCTTGGAGACCACCTCACCGGCCCGCCGCGCCAGCCCGTGGAGCACCGCGAACTCCTTCGGCGTCAGCGCGATCTGCACCTCTCCCCGGCGGCAGCGCAGCCCGGCCGGATCCACGACCAGGTCCCCGACCGTGATCGTCACCGGCCGCTCGTGCCCGCCCCTCCGTACGAGCGCGCGCAGCCTGGCCAGCAGCACCACGTACGAGAACGGCTTGGCCAAGTAGTCGTCGGCGCCCGTGTCGAGCGCCTCGGCCTCGTCGTAGATGCCGTCCTTGGCGGTGAGCATCATGATCGGCGTCCAGTTGCCGGCCTCGCGCAGCCGCGAGCACACGGTGTAGCCGTTCAGCCTGGGCAGCATCACGTCGAGCACGATCACGTCGTACGCGTTCTCCGAAGCCATCCACAGCCCGTCGCGCCCGTCGTAGGCCACGTCGACGGCGAACCCCTCACCCGCCAGGCCGCCCTTGATCAGGTCGGCCAGCCGCTGCTCGTCCTCCACCAGTAGCACTCGCACACCGACAGGGTCCCGCACCCTACCTAAAGCCAACCTGAAGATCATTTAGGCTGCCTTCAGGATCACTTCAGGTACGGCGGGCCAGGCTCGGGGCGTCCGATCGTTTCCAGCAAGGAGATTCCATGTTCAAGCGACGTCTCGCGGTCCTCGGTGCGGTGGGCGTGCTCGTGCTCACGGGCCTGGGCGGATCCGCGATGGCCGACGAGGCTCCGTCGACCGTCCCGGGGGTCAAGGTGACGTGTACGACGAGCGACGGCAAGACCATCGCGTTCGCCGAGCGGGCGCGCGCCGCCAGGGACTTCGCCGTCAAGCCGGGCGAGAAGGCGCCCGAGGGGGGTGTGGCCGTGCGCCGCCTGGATGACCAGACGATCGAGATCGAGTCGCTCCCGGAGGGGGCGGTCACGGAGGCGGTCCCGGCCAAGCCCGCAGTCAAGGGCGAGGGGTTCACCGCCGAAGGCGGCGAGCCGGCCGACGACGCCGGGAAGACGGGCATCGCCCGGCCGACGGAGGAGGGCGGCGTACCGGCCAAGACCCTCGCCACCACGGTCGCCGTCAAGTGCGAGCCGACTAAGTGAGACCGCGCTCGCCGTAGCACCGGGGGCGCACGGCGGGCGCGCTCACTCGGGCAACGACGGGTGCGGCCGCACGGCGGGCGTGCCCACTCGGGCAAGCGACAGGCGCGGTTCCAGGGCGCGCTCACTCGGGCAACGACGGGTGCGGCCCCAAGGCCCAGTACTCGAACAGGCCGTGACCCACGAGCCCGTCGTACTCGAAGCGGCCCACGGCGTCGACCATCCCCCACATCTTGGTCGCGTCGTCGGGCAGCGTGTACGTCACGCCCTGCACGACCGGCTCCGCACCCTGGTACATCCCGTGCTTCCAGTCCGGCTCCAGGCCGTAACCGGTGCCGACCATGAGGTGGACCGGCAGCACGGGCGTGCACCGCACGTCGAACGCCTTGCCGCCAGGAGGGGAGAACGTGATCGTGGCCTCGACGACGTCCCGGGTCCCGGGAGCGTAGACGGGGTGGTACTCGGGCCGGCCCAGATACTCCTCCTCGCGCCCGTCGGACCAGACCCTGGTGGCCTCTTCCAGGACACGGCGGCCCTTCTCGTCCTCCTGGATGATGCAGAGGATCGCGTGGTCGTCGAACCTCATGGGCGTGTACAGCCAGTAGAAGCTGCCCGCGTTCTTCGCCTGGATGCCCGGCGGCTCGGGCTCGCCGACGGGCCTGATGCCCCAGGACCGGTCGCGGGTGCCCTGCCATCGGTCCGGGGTGACGGATATCTCGTCATCCCCGACGCGGATGTGGCCGGACCAGAGCCCGGTCTGCGCCAGCCGTACGGAGTCGAAGATGACCCGCTCCTGCCAGCGGACGAAGTGCCGTGGCTCGAGCGTCGCCGGGATCGTGCCCTCCCAGGTGAGGTCGAAGGACAGGCCATGCTCGTTGGGCTCCAGGATGATCTGGAGCCGTTTGAGCCCTTCGATGACCTTCACCTGGAACGGGCCGATCTCGGTGTTCATCCGGTCGGTGCCGAGCTCGCGCGAGGCGCGGACGACCCGGTGCAGGTTCCCGTAGCGGACGCAGGCGAAGGCGTCGGTGACGCCCAGGTTGGGGTACTGGCCGGCGCCCACGATCAGCATGAGCTCGTCGGTACCGGCGTGGCAGTTGAAGTAGTAACGGTCGTAGAAATTGCGGTCCGAGGTCGCCACGTGCCGCATGACCTGAGCCGCCTGGTGGATGGGGTAGTCGTCGAGCGGGGACAGCGCCATGCCGCCGGTTGTAGCAAGCGCTTGGTATAGACGTCAACGCCTACGGACGGAAACCCGCCTCCCGAACGCCAAGCGCGCCCTCCGAACGAACATGAAGCGACCCCGAACGCGAAAGCGCGCCCCCCGGACCGAAGAGCCCCGAACGCGAAAGCGCGCCCCCCGGACCGAAGAGCCCCGAACGCGAAAGCGCGCCCGCCGCTCGATCGAGTGGGGGGCGCGCTTTCGCGCGGATCATGTCATCTTGCGCGATGCCTCATCCGCCTTGTCGGACACCTCGGACGCCATCCTCTCGGTGGCGTCCGCGGTCTTGTCCGCCTTGTCGCTGGCCCACTGCGACGCGTCCGAGGCCGAGTCCTTCATGTGCTCGGTCCACTGTCGGGCGTTACGCCGGTAGAACAGATAACCGATCGCGCCGACAGCGACACCGGTCAAAAAGATCATGACCGGCATCCCCCGCGACCTGCGCGGGGAAGGGTCGATCCGCTCGGCCGCGTTGACCAGCATGGCGCTGATCTTGGGGGCGAGTTCTTCCTCGACCCGATGCGCGGCCTCTTCCAGCCTCGGTGCCGCCCAGTAGCGGGCGTCCTCGACGCGCTGGGCGGCGACCACCTTGGCCTGATCCGCCATCGGCGCCATTTGCCGGCCAGTTCTCATGGCCCGGGCCTTCATACGGCCCATCCACGTGGTTGGGACTACGATGACCACGCGGCGATTTTTCAGTGTCAGGGACACAACAACCTCCCCTGCTTGATGGGGCCCCGAGCCTGACCTTCCCGTAGCGAAGCGGCTCAATCATGGCCGTCCGTGGCAGGATGGCTTTCGCGGCCTAAACGACCGTGGTCATCAAAATCGACAAAACCAACCTTGTACATAGAGGGGGCAGCTGTCTCGTGGCCGAGAAGCTGATCGCAAACCTGCAGACAAATCGCGGAAACATCAAGATAGAACTCTTCCCCAACAAGGCTCCCAAGACGGTCCGCAACTTCGTCGAGCTCGCCGAAGGCGGCCGCGAGTGGACCCACCCGGGCACCGGGGAGACGAGCACCGGCCGTTACTACGACGGCACGATCTTCCACCGGGTGATCCCCGGCTTCATGATCCAGGGCGGTGACCCGCTGGGCGAGGGCATCGGCGGCCCCGGCTACGACTTCGACGACGAGATCCACCCGGACCTCTACTTCAACCGCCCTTACCTCCTGGCCATGGCCAACGCCGGCATCCGGTTCGGCAAGGGCACCAACGGCTCGCAGTTCTTCGTCACGGTCGTGCCCACGCCGCATCTCAACGGCAAGCACACCATCTTCGGCGAGGTGATCGAGGGCCAGGACATCGTCGACGCGATCGCCAAGACGCCGACCGGCCAGCGCGACAAGCCGATCGACGAGGTGGTTCTGGAGTCGGTCACGATCGACCGCGTCCAGGGCTGACCAAGAAGCACCGTCCCAGGCCCTCCAAGGCCGCCCAAGGCGCACGGGGCGGGCTGTACGCGCCAGCGCGGCGATGCCGCGCAGGCCATAGGCTGCGGTCATGACCAGCCAGCCGCCCAGCCCGCCCCCGCAGCCAGAGCAGCCCGCGGAGACCGTGCCGACGTGCTACCGGCACCCGAACAAAGAGACCTGGGTCCGCTGCCAGCGCTGCGAGCGGCCCATCTGCCCCGACTGCATGCGCGACGCCGCCGTGGGCTTCCAGTGCCCGGAGTGCGTGAGCGAGGGCAATCGAGGGGTACGCCAGGCGCGGTCGGCGTTCGGCGGCGCCGTGGTCACCACGCCATACGTCACCTGGGTGACTCTGGCGCTCAACGTGCTCGTCTTCGGCGCCCAATATCTGACGGGCAACGCGGTCACCGAACAACTGGCCATGCGGCCGTACAACGTCGTCGCCGGGCATGAGTACTATCGGCTGCTCACGTCGGCGTTCGTGCACGACGGGCCGTTCCACATCCTGTTCAACTGCTGGGCGCTCTACGTCATCGGCCCCTACCTGGAGCGGGCCTTCGGGCACACCCGCTACCTGGCCGTCTACCTGGTCAGCGCGCTGGGCGGCTCGGTGCTCGGCTACTGGCTCGACCCGCTCGGCCAGTACACCGTGGGGGCTTCAGGAGCCATCTTCGGCCTGTTCGGCGCCGTGTTCGTGGTGGGACGCAAGCTGAACATGGACGTACGCGGCATCGCCGTGCTGATCGCGATCAACCTGGCGATAACCTTCCTGGTCTCCGGCATCAGCTGGACCGGCCACATCGGCGGACTCATCACCGGATCGGTCCTCGCCGGGGCCCTGGCCTACGCTCCCAAGAGCAACAGGACCCTCTGGCAGGTGCTGACGGTCGTGGGAGCGCTGGCCATCCTGGTCGGGCTCGTGGCCGTCAGATCCTCGGCCCTCCTGAGCGGCGTGGGCTGACTTCCCCAGGGTGTGGAAAAACTGTGGAAAAAACTAACGCCAGCGGGTGGAGAGCACCACCCCGAAGATGATGAAGACGAACCCGATCAGCAGATTCCAGTTGTGGAGATCGCCGATGAAGGGTGCGCTGGGCGCCACGTAGTAGACGGCGATCCACAGGATGCCGATGATCCACGCCACCACCATCGTGGGAGCCAGCCAGCGCGGGCTGACCGTGACCTGCTGGGACTTCTGCGGCGGCGTGTAGACCGCCTTCTTGCGAGCCTTGGACTTGGGCACTGGAAACTCCTGCTGCGCGCCTGGGCATCCGGATCGTCCACAGGCTACTCGTTTTGAGCCTAATCGTTTTTGAGGGTAATCAGTTTGAGGGTAGTGGAAGCGTGCCCAGGATAGTCGCCACGCGCACGAGATGGCGATCCCCGGCCTCAGGATGGGCCGCGCTTACGCTGGGTGAGTGAGGGCCGTGCTGCGGGCCGCGGGGGAATCGAGCATCACCGCGGGCCTGATCCTGTTGTTGTTCTGCGCCTACCTGCTGTGGGGGACGGGCGTCTATACCCAGCGCATGCAGCTGCAACTGCAGCAGGAGCTGGTGGAGGAACACGCGCGCCCGGAGCCGGCCAAGCTCCGGAAGATCGAGCTGGGCCGGGCCGTGGCCATGCTGCGCATCCCGAGGCTCGGGCGCGACTACCACTACGCCGTGGTCGAGGGCGTGGACGCGGAGCACCTGAAGAAGGGCCCGGGCCACTACCCCGGCACCGCCCTCCCCGGACAGATCGGAAATTTCGTTATATCGGGCCACCGGACCACGTACCTGGCGCCGTTCAACCGGATCGACGAGCTTCAACGCGGCGACGAGATCATCGTCGACGCCCCCGAGGCCCGCTACACCTACCGGGTCACCTCACAGGACGTCGTGTACCCCGACGAGGTGGACGTGCTCGCCTCGGTGCCCGGCAAGCCCGACACCAAGCCCGACAGGGCCTACATCACGCTGTCGACCTGCCATCCCGAATACTCCGCCGCCCAGCGGCTCATCGTGTTCGGCGTGCTGAAGAAGACCGAGCTCAGGAAGGAATGACATGTACGGATGGCTCTGGGACAGGCTGCCGGGCGGCACGGGCGCCAAGCTGGTGGCGGCCACCGTGCTGGTCGCCGTGGCGGGCGTCGTACTCTGGTATGCCGTGTTCCCGCTTCTCGAACCCGCGGTGACGCTCGACGAGGTGACCGTACGGAAATGACCCGCGTGCTGGTCGTGGACAACCACGACAGCTTCGTCCACACCATCGTCCAATACCTGCGTGAGCTGGGCGCCACGTGCGAGGTGCGCCCGCGCGACGACGTCCACGTGAGTGACGCCGACGGCTTCGACGGCGTCCTTGTGAGCCCGGGGCCCGGCACACCGGAGGCGGCGGGCGTGAGCGTCCCCCTGGTGCGCCACGCGGCCCTGCGCCGCCTGCCGCTGCTCGGCGTCTGCCTCGGGCACCAGGCGATCGGCCTGGCTTACGGTGCCACCGTGTCGCGGGCGCCTGAGCTCGTACACGGGCGGACCAGCGCGGTGTCGCACGACGGACTCGGGGTGTTCGCCGGGATCCCCTCGCCGGTGCGGATGACCCGCTACCACTCGCTGGCCGTACGGCCCGACACGGTGCCCGCCGAGCTCGACGTGACCGCCCGCACCGCGGACGGCGTCATCATGGGGCTGCGGCACCGCACGGCGCCCGTCGAGGGCATCCAGTTCCACCCGGAGTCCGTGCTGTCGGAGCACGGGCACCGGCTGCTCGGCAACTGGCTGCGGGGAATCGTGTAACACTCGGCCGCCGCCGGACGACAGACAGATGAGCGTCCCCGCCGTCGCCCCCGAGCGGCGGGGACGCTCTTTCGCGTGCCCACCCCCCTGACGCGCCAGAGCCGCCCTCCCGGTGCGGGAGTGCGGCTCTGGCGGGCGGCGTGGGGATCAGCCCAGATTGCCGTCGTCGATCGGTGAGTCGTCGGTCGGCTGCGTGTCGTCCGTCTGTTCGTCCGTCGGCTGGGTGTCCGTCGGCTGGTCGGTCGGCTGCGGCTGGTCCGTCGGCTGGTCGGTCGGCTGCTGCTCGGGACCCGTGGAGACCACGATCGTCACGGTGGTGCCGGGGTTCTGCGGTGCGCCCGCCTCGGGGTTCTGCTGGATGACCGTGCCCTGAGGCTGGTCACTCGGCTGCTCGACCGGCTTGACCTTGAAGCCCGCCCCCCTGAGCAACTTCGTGGCGTCCTGCTGGGTCAGGCCGATCACGCTGGGGATGGCGGTCTGCTCCTTGGGCACGTAAAGGGTGACGGTGCCGTCCTTCTCGACCTCCTCGCCGGCCTTGGGATCGGTCTCGATGACCTTGCCCTGCGGCTTGCTGGAGACCTTGGTCTTGATCGTGCTGGTCAGCCCGGCATCTTCAAGGATCTTGTTGGCCTCTGCGGTCGTGGCGCCGATCAGCCCGTCAGGGACCTTCACCTTCGGCGGGCCCTTGGACACGAACAGCTTGACCGTGGAGTCCTTCGCCACACTGGTGCCTTCGGGGGGCTCGGTCTTGAACACCGTGCCCTTGTCGTACTCGGCGTTGGGCTGCTGCACCACCTCGGTCTTCAGCCCCAAAGTGGTGAGCTGGGCCTGGGCGGCCTGCAGCCGCTGCGTGGTGAGCGAGGGGATCTTGATCTCGCCCGTGGGCTTGTCCCCGCCGCTGCTGAACACCGCGTAACCGATGCCGATGAACGCCCCGATGATCAGGAGCGGGATGACGATCCAGGCCGCGGTCTTGAGCGCGTTGTTGCCACCGCCGCTGTTGGCGCGCCGCCGGCCGCCACCCCGGCCGCCGTGCCCGCCGTCGTCGTACTCGTACGGGGGCACCGCGCGGGTGCCCTGAGTGGCCGGACCGGTGGCGGCCTGGGTGGTCGTCATCATGCGGGTGCCCGCGCCGTAGTTGCTGGTCATCGCCATCGTCTGGGCGTCGACCGGCATGCCGGACATCGCCCGCTGGATGTCGGCCCTCATCTCGCCCGCGTTCTGGTAGCGGTGTGCGGGGTCCTTGGCCATGGCCTTCAGCACGATCGCGTCGCACCACGCGGGGATCTCGGGGTCGATCTGCGACGGCGGGATGGGCTCTTCGCGTACGTGCTGGTAGGCGATCGCCACGGGGGAGTCGCCGGTGAACGGCGGCTGGCCGGTGAGCAGCTCGTAGAACACGCACCCGGTGGAGTAGATGTCGCTGCGGGCGTCGACCCGCTCACCGCGCGCCTGCTCGGGCGACAGGTATTGGGCGGTCCCTATCACCTGCGCCGTCTGCGTCATCGTCGCGGCCGAGTCGGCCATCGCGCGGGCGATGCCGAAGTCCATCACCTTGACGTCGCCGGCGCGGGTGATCATGACGTTGGCCGGCTTGATGTCGCGGTGGACGATGCCGCCGCGGTGGCTGTAGTCGAGCGCCCGCAGGATGCCGTCGACCAGCTCGGCCGCCCGCTCCGGCAACAGCCGCCGATCGGCCCGCAGCAGGTCGCGCAGCGTCCTGCCGTCGACGTACTCCATCACGATGTAGGGCACCGGGGCGCCCTCGCTGACGTCCTCACCGGTGTCGTAGACCGCGACGACCGCCGGGTGGTTCAGCGAAGCCGCGGACTGCGCCTCACGGCGGAAACGTGCCTGGAAGGTGTGGTCCCGCGCCAAGTCAGAGCGGAGGGTCTTGATCGCGACTATGCGGTCCAGCCGGATGTCTCGGGCGCGATAGACCTCGGCCATGCCGCCACGCCCGACGACGCCGTCGAGCTCGTAACGACCTCCGAGTCGCCGAGGCTGAGTCATTTCCTGCACTGTCCCTTACCGTTCATCTTGGGTACCGGCCTGCTCGCGGGCCGCCGGTGTCCATCATCGACCCCGTGGCGCATCACGTCTCCTCCTTGGGCGGGTTTGTGACACCCGGGTCAGGCGAAGCACTTGGTGTCGGACTTATGGGTGTAGTGGTGGGCCTGGGGGTCGGTGTAGGAGTCGGGGTACGGGTTGTCGGGGTGGACTTGGGGGTTGGCTTCCTGGTTGGAATCGCCGTCACGCTTACCGTAGCCGAACGTGAGGGTACCGGCCTCTTCGACTTCACCGTAACGACGGGAGGTCGGCGTGTGTGAGTCGTCTTGGTCCGGGACGGCTTCCATACCGGGGTCACGCTCACCGACTCCGACGGGTCGGCGATGCTGGGCGGGTCGGGCACCGCGTCGCGGTCCATGTAAGTGAAGGCGCTGAGCCCGACGGCGGCGGCGCAGCCCGCGCTGGCGAACAGCGCCAGCGTCAGCCTGCCCCTGCGGCGCCGCGGTCTGGCGGGCGCCGCACCGGGCCGCCCGGCGAGCGAGCCGGGGGACGGCGAGCGCAGCGTCGTGGCCGTCGGCGCGGCGAGGTCGTCGGTGACAGACCCCTCATCCGGCCGCCGCCCCCGGAAGTCCTCCTCCGGCTGCCGCCGCTCCTGGAAGCTCTCCTGCTGCTGCCGTCCTCGGTAGCCTTCCGCCTGCTGGCGTACGCGGAAGCCAGCCGGATCGGTGAGCATGCTGAGCTCGGCGCCCGACTTGTTGGCGGCCAGCGACTGGCGCAGCCGCTGGGAGCGGTCGGCGACCTCCATGGCCGATGCGGGCCGCTGCCGCGGATCCTTGGACAGCAGCACCATGACCAGCTCGCGTACCGCCGCGGGCACGTCAACGCCGAGCGGCGGCGGCGGCTCGTTGAGGTGCATGAGCGCGATGGCCACCGGCCCCTCGGCCTGGAACGGCGTGCGCCCCGACAGGCACTCGTAGGCCACCACGCCCAGCGAGTAGAGGTCGGTCGACGGGGTGAGAGGCAGCCCCTGCGCCTGCTCCGGGCTGACGTACTGGGCCGTGCCGAGCACGGTGCCCGTCAGCGTCACCGGAGCCGACTCCATGGCGCGGGCGATGCCGAAGTCGGTCACCTTGATGGTGCCCTCGGGCGTGACGAGCAGGTTGCCCGGCTTGATGTCGCGGTGGATGACCCCCGCCGAGTGGGCGGCGTGCAGCGCCTTGGCCGTCTGATGCACGACGTCGAGCGTCACTTCGGGCATGAGCGAGCCGTTGCGGGTCAGGATGGCGGACAGCGGCTCGCCGTGCACCAGCTCCATCACCAGGTAGGCCAGGTCGCGCTGCTCGCCGTAGTCGAAGATCTGCGCGATGCCGGGGTCGGCCAGGGCGGCCGTGATCCTGGCCTCGTTGCGGAAGCGGCTGCGGAAGGACTGGTCGTCCTGGATGTGGCTGCGCAGCACCTTGACCGCGACCTCACGGCCGAGCAACTCGTCACGGGCACGCCAGACATCCCCCATACCGCCCGAGGCGATGCGGGAGAGCAAGAGGTAGCGGTTACCGAGCCGCATGGTCCAGCAGCGTAGCGGTCATCACTTGTTCAGCACCGCCTCCATCACGGCTTTGCCGATCGGCGCGGCGGTGTGGCCGCCCGTCGCCTCGGCGCCGACGTTGGCCGCGCCCGACTCGACGATGATCGCGACCGCGACCTTCGGGTCGTTGGCCGGCGCGAAGCTGATGAACCAGGCGTGCGGCGGCTGACCGTTGGACGTCTCAGCGGTGCCGGTCTTGCCCGCCACGTCGACGCCGGGGATCTGTGCCAGGTTGGCGGTGCCGTTGTTGACGACGCTGACCATCATCTCGCGCAGCTTGCCCGCCGTCTCGGAGCTGACCGCCTCCGACAGCTCCTCCGGCTTGGCGTCCTCGACCGAGTCGCCCTTCGAGTCAGTGATCTTGTTGACCAGGTACGGCTTCATGACCTTGCCGTCGTTGGCGATGCCCGCGGCGATCATGGCCATCTGCAGCGGTGTCATCTGGTTGCTGCGCTGGCCGATGGAGGCCATGGCGACGGCCGCCTGGTCCTCCTTGGGGCCGAAGGAGCTCTGGGCCACCGACATCGGAATGCCGATCTGCGTCCCCATGCCGAACTTCTTCGCCTGCTCCTGCATCTTGTCGTAGCCGAGGTCCATGCCGATCTGGCCGAACGGCGTGTTGCAGGACTTCTCCAGCGCGTAGACGAGCGGGACCTTCCCGGCTCCGCAGGCCGCGCCGCCGTAGTTGGGCAGGCTGACACTGGTATTGGGCAACTGGAGCCGCTGCGGGGCGTCCACGACCGTCTGGGGGCCGCGGCTGGGGTCGTCTTCGAGGTAGGCCGCCGCGGTCACCACCTTGAACGTGGAGCCGGGCGGGTAGGTACGGTCGATGTTGCGGTTGAGCAGCGGCTGGCTCTTGTCCTTGTCCAACACGTCGTAGCGGGGGAACACCTTGCCCTTGTCGGTGCCCGACAGCTCGGCCGGGTCGTAGGTGGGCAGCGACACCATCGCCAGGATCGCCCCGGTCTTCGGGTCGAGCGCCACGACCGCGCCGCGCTTGCCGCTCTCGCGCAGCGCGTCGTAGGCCGCCCGCTGGGCCTTGGGGTTGATCGTCACGTCGACGTTGGCGCCCCTGGTGGGCTCACCGGTGAACAGGTCGATGCTCCGGCGTAGCAGCAGGTCGGAGCTGGAGCCGTCGAGCATCTGGTTCTCGGACCGCTCGATGTTGGACTCGCTCTCCGGCGAGAAGAAGCCGGTGATGTGCGCGTAGAGCTTGCCATCGGGGTATTCCCTGAGGAACCGGAAGTCGCCGTCCTTCTTCTCCACCGACTGCGCCAGGATCACCTTGCCGCCGGCGGTGATGCGACCGCGCTCCACCGCGTAGCGCGCGTAGTAGTTGCGCTGGTTACGGGAGTCTTTGCTGTATTGCTCAGCTTTTACGGCCTGCACGTAGTTCACGTTGATCATCAGAAGCGCGAACATGGCCAGGCAGGCCACGGCCGCACGCTTCAGAGTGCCGTTCATCGCTGGAACACCTGCGTCATTCCCTCGTTCTGGATCGCCTGGGGCGGAGGTCGCCGTGCCGAGTCTGACATGCGTACCAATAGTGCGATAAGGATCCAGTTAGCCAGCAATGCCGAGCCACCCTGGGACATGAACGGGGTGACCAGACCGGTCAGGGGGATGAGGTTCGTCACGCCGCCGACGATGATGAAGACCTGCCAGGCCAGGATGAACGACAGGCCGCCCGCCAGCAGCTTGGAGTAGGGGTCGCGGGCCGCGAGCGCGGTGCGCAGCCCGCGCTGCACGATCAGCGCGTAGACCATGAGCAGCGCCATCAGGCCGGTCAGGCCGAGTTCCTCGCCGGTCGCGGTGAAGATGAAGTCGGAGAACGACAGCGGGATGAGGTAAGGGTGGCCCTGGCCGAGGCCGGTGCCGAGGATGCCGCCCGCGCCCATCGCGAACAGGCCCTGCATGAGCTGCGCGCTGCCGCCGAGCTCGCGGTCGAAGAATTCGGCGTTTCCGGGGTCGAGCCAGACCTCGATGCGGGCGTGCACGTGGTCGAAGACCTGGCCGGCGAGGAACGCGCCGCCGACGAAGAGCAGGATGCCGATCAGCACCCAGGAGGTGCGCTGGGTGGCGATGTACAGCATCACGATGAACGTGCCGAACAGCAGCAGTGAGGAGCCCAGGTCCTTCTGCAACACGAGCACGCCCAGGCTGACCGCCCAGGTGATGAGCACCGGTCCGAGGTCGCGGGCGCGGGGCAGGTCGATGAAGAGCAGCCGGCGGCCGGCCAGGGCCAGCACGTCGCGCTTGGCCACGAGGTAGCCGGCGAAGAAGATGACCAGAGCGATCTTGGCCAGCTCCGCGGGCTGGATGACGGCGGGGCCGAAACCGATCCAGATGGTGGCGCCGTTGACGCTCTTGCCCAGCCCGGGAATCAGCGGGGAGATCAGCAGGAACAGCCCGGCGAAACCCGCGGTGTAGGTCAAACGCTGCAGGGTGCGGTGGTCGCGCAGCACGACCAGCGTGATGGCGAACAGGACCACGCCCGCGCCGGTCATGATCAGCTGGTTGGTGGCGGACGCGCCGCCGCTGCCTCTCGCGCCCGATGCCTCGATCCGGTAGATCATCACCAGGCCGAGGCCGTTGACCACCGTGACCAGCGGGAGGATCAAGGGGTCGGCCCACGGCGCGAACTTGGCCAGCACCAGATAGGCGGCCAGCATGAACCCGCCCAGCCCAAGACCGTACGTCAGCATGCCCGAAGGGATCGCGCCGTCGAGAGCCAGCCCGACGTTGGCATAGGCGCCCATGACGATCACGACCGCGAACGCGAGCATGGCCAGCTGGGCCCCACGCCGCTTGGCCGGCATGAGGACGGGGGCTTCCGCCACTTCACTCATCTACTGCGGTTTCGCCTTCGTCTTCGTCGCGCTCGCGCTGGGCGAGGCGGTCGCGGTCGGGGTGGCGGCCTTCTGGTCAGTCGGCTCCGCGTCGGCCTTGAAACCGTTGATCTTCGTCATGCCTTCCGCCAAGGTCTTGACCTCGATGCCGCCTTTGATCAGCGCCTGGTCGGGCTCGGAGAGCTGGGAGAGCGGCTTGCCGGTGTGCTGGGCGACCGAGAAGAACTGGAACGGCCCCACCTCCTGGCGGATGCCACGGAACACGACCACCTCGTCGCCCTTGGCCCCGACGAAGAACTGGTCCTGGGTCCACTGCCAGCCGAAATAGCCGCCGGCGCCAATGGCGACGACGGCCACACCCAGGACCGAGACCAGCATGGGCCACGCTCGGCGCCGCTTGACCGGCCGCCGGGCCGCCTGCGGGCCCGGCTCGTCGAAGTCGTCGTCGGTGAGCACCGGCTGGGGCGCGGTCACCGCGCCCGCCCGCCCCGGTGAGGTGTCGTGCGCTTCGAACCGTATGCGGGTCATGCCCGCCGCCCCGACGGTCGCCGACTCGGTGGTGGGCGCCTGCTGCCCGTCGGTGAGCTCCAGCACGTCGGCCAGGACGCAGGTGATGTTGTCGGGCCCGCCGCCCCGGTTGGCCAGGTCGATCAGCTGGCGTACGACCTCTTCCGGGTCGTCGATGTTGGTCAGCGTGGCATGCAGGGTCTCCGCGCTCACCACTCCGGACAGGCCGTCGGAGCAGAGGAGATAGCGGTCGCCCACCTGCGCCTCGCGCAACGTGAGGTCGGGATCGACCTCGCCGCTCCCGTCGAGTGCCCGCAGCAGGATCGAGCGCTGCGGGTGTGTCGCGGCCTCCTCGGGCGTGATGCGCCCGTCGTCGACCAACTGCTGCACCAGTGTGTGGTCGTGGGTGATCTGGTAGAGCTCCCCGCGTCTGAGCAGGTAGGCGCGCGAGTCGCCGACGTGCACCAGGGCCACCGAGGTGCCGTTCCAGAGCATGGCGGTCAGCGTGGTGCCCATGCCCTTGAGGCTGGGGTCCCGGCCCACCATCTCGTGCAGCTTGCGGTTGGCGTCGCGTACGGCTGCCTCGATGGCGTTGAGCAGGTCACCACTCTGCTGGGCCTCGTCGAGCGAGGCCATTGCGGCGATGGCGACAGAACTCGCCACCTCACCGTGTGCGTGTCCGCCCATACCGTCTGCGACGGCTAGCAGACGGCCGCTTGCGTACGCCGAGTCCTCGTTTCCTTCGCGGAGGAGGCCGACGTCCGAGCGGGCGGCGTAGCGGAGTGCGATGGTCATTTGCGCAATTCAATGACTGTCTTGCCGACGCGGATCGGAACACCGAGCGGCACCGGGGTCGGGCGGGTGACTTTTGAGCGGTCGAGGTATGTGCCGTTGGTCGAACCGAGATCTTCCACGATCCACTGACCGTCCTGAGGGAAGAGCCGGGCATGCCGGCTGGAAGCGTAGTCGTCGGTGACTACCAGCGTGGCGTCGTTCGCCCGGCCAATGGTGATGGGCGTCTCCGTGAGATTAATGGTGGTGCCTTGCAGCGGGCCACCCGTCACAACGAGCTGGCGTGGCTCGCCCTTCTTATTCTTCGGCTTAGCCGCCGGTTTGGTGGGCTTGATGCCCTTGCGTGGACCCGCGGGGGCCGTACGTGATCCGAACAAGTCAGTCCGGATCACGCCGACTGCGGCAATGACGAAGAACCACAGCACAGCCAGGAAGGCGAGCCGGATCAGCAGCAGCGTGAGCTCGGACATGGACCGTCTGTCTACCCCTAATCGCGCCGGAACACCAGTGTCGTACGCCCCAGGGTCACTCGCGTGCCGTTCTGGAGCTCGACTCTGCGTACCGGCTGGCCATTGACGAACGTGCCGTTCGTCGATCCGAGATCGACTAGGGCGACTAGCTGACCCTCGACGCGCAACTCCGCGTGGTGGCGAGAGACGCCGGGGTCTACGAGACGAAGATCGCAGTCGGTGCCCCTGCCCAGCAAGGTCACCGGAGTGGTGAGCTCGTAGGAGCGGTCGCCCTGCGGATCGTCCTGAGTGGACACGAGCAGCCGGGGCCGCCCGTTGAACGCGTTGGGCCTGGATGGTGGCAGATCACTCGCCGGCTGGCGAATTTCGTCCTGTTCCACCGTGGCGCCGCGGATGACTCCCGACCTGATGCGGAACAATCCCACTGCCAGGTCGGCGGCGGTTTCGAAACGAACCCGGACCGGTCCCACGAAGGAGTAGCCCTGTTCTTTGGCGTACTCCCTGGCGAGGTTGGCCAGCTCGTGGCTGATGCTGTCGGCATAGACCTCAAGCCGCTCGCTGTCGGTCGTGGACAGTTCAACCACGAAGTCGTTGGGCACGAGCGTCCGACCTTGAGCGACGATCGCCGCACGCTCATCCATCTCCCGCTGAACCGCGCTGGCGACCTCGACCGGCTGAAGGTCAGATTTGAACGCCCGCGCAAAGGCCCCCTCAACCAAGCCTTCGAGCCTTCGCTCGAAGCGCTGAAGGACTCCCACCGGGTACCTCCCTTCCTCCGTGCATATGATCGCGGCCACCAAACGCGCACCGCGCCTGGCCCCCGCTCCTCCCACGTCGCGGGTGGTCCCGGCGCTCGTCGGCTGTCGCGCCCAGCTCCTCCGCTCCCGTGTCTTATGCGATCGTATCCGGGTTCAGTACCAGCGGCTGTTCCGTGCTACTGTTTCTCCGCACCCACAAGGGCGGGTGGCGGAACGGCAGACGCGCACGGTTCAGGTCCGTGTGTCCGAAAGGACGTGAGGGTTCAAATCCCTCCTCGCCCACTCGGGATCACCGATGAAATCGGCAGACCCACACTGACGAAACTAGCCCCGGATTGGCAAGAGCCGGGGCCATTTCTTTCTCGCGGCGTAGTTAGCACGGCCGCTCTCCGCAGGGAGGACACTAAGGCCGTCCGCTTGCAGATCACTTTCGGCTAACTTGCATGATTTAGCTCACATTTCGGGAGCTGATGCGATCCTGGATCAGGGGTCCAGGAGGCCAATGATTTGGTGGGGCGCCGCCGTGCTCGGCGTCGGCGATTGTGGTCAGCGGCACGTTCTGCTCGATGAGCTCGACCAGCCGGCCCGCCCGTCGTATCGCGACACCACCGCGCCGTTGCCAGGCAGCCGCACATCTTGTGCGCGCAGCGGAATCACCTCGGCCGAGTCGACCCCACAGCCTCGACACAGCCTCGACCGAGGGCGAGGAGCAGCCGGCAGCCGCGGCTCTCGTGGAGAACGCCAGGATCGATGAGGTCCGTGCGGACGGTACGGGTCGGGGGCGGGGCCGCGGTACGCACGGCGGGCGGGCCGGGGCCCGTTATCTCGCGACGTTCAGCACCAGCATGGGGTCGAGGGTCAGGGTGGCCACGGCTAGGCCGAGGAACACGATCGCCAGGAAGAACTGGGGCGAGAAGTCGTAGACGCGTAGGTGGGTGTAGAGGGCGCAGACGAAGTAGAGGATGAGGCCGGCCGCGGCAGCCGTGCCTATCAAGGGCAGGCCGAGGAGACCGAGCGCCAGCCCGAGCGCGCCGGCGGCCTTCAGCGCGCCGATGGGAAAGACCAGCCACGATTCCGGCACTCCGGCCCTGGTGAGCGCGGGACCGAGGGTCCGCATGATCGGCTTGAGGCGGGTCATGGCGGCGAAGCCGGAGAAGGTGTTGGCGGCGATCGTCACCAGCGCTGTGGCGACATAGGCGGTGGACATGAGGGCTCCAAGGAATCGTCTGGTGGCGGCGTGACTCGCCGGCACCTGGTCCTCTCTTGAGAGAGCCCTCATCTCGGGGAGTGTGACATCGCCCGCCATGGGACCGCCGGCCTGCCGCGTCACGTTCCGCTCGACGTGCACTCCGTCCCACCGGCGCGGGGATGCCGGCCGGGGGGACGCCTCAGGCCGTCATCGATGAAGCGGCCACGAAATCAGTGATGATCTCGGTGAGCCGTCCGGGCTGGTCCTCCTGAACGAAGTGGCCCGCGTCAGGGATCATGATCGCCGTGGCGCCGGGGATGCGTTCGGCCAGGCGCTGACCGTGCGGGCCGGTCACCGCGTCGTGGTCGCCGTATGCGCACAGGAACGGGATCTGGAGCTTGTCCAGTACGGCCCAGGCGGCACGGTTGGGCTCGCTGGCCACGTCCTCCGGTGAGATGGGCACGAGCAGGGGGAACTGCCGGGCACCCGCCAGGTACGACTCGTCAGGGAAAGGAGTGTTGTAGGCGGCCTGCACCGCAGGCTCGACCTCGGCCAGGGCGCCGTGGGCGACCACCGCGCCCGGCTCGAACGGGTAGGCGCGCTGGCTGTGTTGCAGCCATTGGACGTAGAACGGGCCCATCTCGCCGGGCTCGCCAACGGGCAGCAGTGTGTTGGTGGCGATCACGCGTCGGAAGCGTTCGGGTCGTTCGGCCAGTAGTCGCAGGCCCAGCAGGCCGCCCCAGTCGTGGCAGACCATCGTGACATCCCTCAGGTCCAGGGCGTCGAAGACGGTCTCGCGCAGCCAGTCCACGTGCGCCTGGTAGGTGTAGCCGTAGCGGAAGGCGGGTTTGTCCGAACGGCCGAACCCGACCAGGTCGGGTGCCACGCAGCGGTGGCCGGCAGCGACCAGCGGCGGGATTACGTGCCGGTAGAGGTAACTCCAGGTGGGCTCGCCGTGCAGCAGCAGGATCGTTTCCCCGCTGGCGTTTTCAGGGCGTTCGTCCACGTAGTGCACGCGCAGCCCGCCGCTGATCTCGGTGTAGTGGGGGGCGAAGGGGTAGTCGGGCAGGTCGTCGTAGCACTCGTCCGGGGTGCGCAGGATGTACTCGGATGGGTTGGTCATGAACCCTGAGAGCTGCCGGCGGGGCGGGAGTGTGACGCTTACTGGTGCTCCTCATAGGTGATCTCGTGCTTGGCGGCGATGATGTTGAGCTTCTTTGGGTCGAACGCTCCGTCGGTGGTCGTCGCGTCCGGTCCGGCCTCGGCGACGTGCGTGTGGGACGCCGTGCGGCAGTAGCACGAACCCGCCCGCGGTGACGTGCTCGACCCGGTCGTCGAACTCGACCTCCAGCACGCCATCGAGCACATAGATGCATTCATCGGCGACATGGTGGACATGGCGGGGGATGTCGCGGGCCAGGATCACTTCCAGCAGGGACAGCCTTCCCTCGGTGTCCTCGGTCCTGGCCTTGATCCCGAACACGGGTGGCATGGGGGCTCGGCTGGGCCTTACCTCGCCGGGGCCGAGGAGGATGAAACGGTCTTTCGACATGACAGTGCCTCTGGCCGGAGTCGGCATCGGCACCCTCTACCGGAACTTCCCGGCCCGCGAGGCCTTGGCCGAGGCCGCCGCCGAGCACCGTTTCGCCGAGATGCTCGCCTTCGCGCGGACGCAGGCCGGCGGTACGGTCCGGGCGGACGCGACGACCGCGGACGTCTATCTGATCGTCTGTGCTCTGGCGGCGGTCATCCGCAATGCCGCGGGCGACTGGCGCAGGTTCATCGAGATCATCCTCAACGGGCTCGGTTCGTGATGTCACACTCTGGGGCCTTGCGTCTCTCTCAAGGACCGTGAGTATTGAGCTGCTGCGTACTCCTGAAGCGCGATTCCGCGTACTTCCGGACTACCCGTTCGGCGACAGCGGCCAGATCCCGTTCGTGAATCGGCGCTGATCACGACCATCGGGAAGAGGCGGACAAGATCCTGGGCCGTCCCGCGCTCACCTGGTCCGAACGGGTGGCCGACCACGCCGATGCCTTCCGGAACTGACCGAAACCGCCGAGTGCGCCGACTCACGCATCCGACAACTAAGGGAGATCTCACCATGGCAACCGAACACACGCTCAACGCGCGACACGTCGCTTCCCCTCGGAACGCCGTGCCGCGGTTCTTTCCGACCATGCGGATCACGGTGACCCTGCAGGCGCTCGCTCTGCTGATCCAATCGATCACCGCTGGGTTCCTGCTGGCCTCGCCCGACGGCCGGATGCTGCACGGGCTCACGGCGCGGGCGGTCGTGCTCACCGGAGCGATCCAGCTCCTTGCCGCAATCCTGGTGTGGCGCCCTGGCGGTGGTTCACCGCGATTCATCCTCAACAGCATCTTCCTGCTTGTCCTGTCGATGGCGGAAGCGGCGATCGGCGAGGCCCACGCCCCCGAACTCCACGTACCCCTCGGCGTGCTGCTGTTCGGCGGGAGCGTCGTGTTGGTCTCGCAGGTCTGGTCGCGTGGCCGCGGATCGCGCGCTGCCGCGTCATGACGGTGTCCGGACGGCAGGTTCTGCGCGTGTTCGGGCTCCCACACTCGTGGGGTTAGGCGGCCGTTGCTCGGGTGTCGAGGAGTTCGCCCACCAGGTCGGTCAGGCTGACCATCCCGATGACCGTGCCGCCCTGGCCCGTGACCAGCGCCAGGTGGGCGTGGGCCTCCTGGAGCGCCGTCACCGCCTCGGGCACCTGGGTGACGCAGGGCAGCCGGGGCACCGGGCGCGCCAGGTCGCCTGCTGCGCGGTTGGGATGGATCAGGGCGTCGCGGGCATGGAGCACGCCCTGTACGTCCTCTGGAGCGCCCACCAGGAGGCGTAGGTGGCCGCTCTCCGCCGCCGCCTGCTTGATGCGCGCGGCGTCGGCCGACGCCGGCACGGTGACCACCCGGTCGATGGGGACCATGAGGCGCTCGATGCCTTCCGCCTGGAGGCGGAGGGCTCTTGTGAGCAGGTCATGCTCCTCCCTGTCCAGGAGGCCCATCCGGCCCGACTCTCCTACGAGCATGGCGAGCTGGCGCGGGGTTCTGGTGGTGGCCAGTTCGTCACGTGGGACCACGCCGAACAGGCGCAGGATCACGTTGGTCAGGCCGTTGAGCGTTGACAGGAGTGGGCTCATCAGCGACGTGAAGCCGCGGAAGGGCAGCGTCAGCACCAGGGCGGCCCGCTCGGGGTGCGTCAGCGCCCAGGACTTGGGCGCCATCTCGCCCACCACCATGTGGAGGAACGTCACCAATGCCAGCGCGATGGTCAGCGCGATCGGCATCCGCATCGACTCTGGCACGCCCACGGCGGCGAAGACCGGCTCCAGGTAGTGCTCGATCGCGGGCTCGGTGACCTGGCCCAGGCCCAGCGTGCAGAGCGTGATGCCGAGCTGGGCGCCGGCCAGCATCAGGGACAGTCGCCGGCCGCCGCCCACCGCCGACTTCGCGGTGATCCGCACCAGGCGGTTGCCGTTGGCGGCCATCTCCTCCAGGCGGTGCCGCTTGGCGGAGACGAAGGCGAACTCGGCCGCCACGAACAGCGCGTTCAGCAGGAGCAGCCCCAGGCTGATCAGGATCATCGTCATCGGACGGCCTCCGCGTGCTGGACCGGTGCCAGCCGTACCCATTCGGGCACGCGGCGGTTGAGGGACATGACGGTGAGTTCGGCCTTGTGCTCCTGTTCGTCCTCGGCGAACGGGTCCGTCTCCGGAATGACGGGCACGGTCACGGTGTCACCGGGCTCCGGCATGCGCCCCAGCCTCGCGAGGACCAGCCCGGCGAGCGTGTCGTAGTCGTCGCTCTCGGGCAGCGAGACGCCGGTGGCCCGCTCGACCTCGTCGAGCCTGAACCGGCCCGGCACCTCCCAGATGCCGTCCGGCCGCTCGACCGCGCCATCGGGCTCCGGGTCGTTCTCGTCGATGAGCTCGCCGACCAGCTCCTCCGCCAGGTCCTCGACGGTGATGACGCCGGCGAGGTCGCCGTACTCGTCGATGACGCAGACGAGGTCGTCCTTGGCCGAGCGCATCTCGTTCAGTACGGCGGGCAGCGGCAGCGAGTCGGGCACCAGCACCGCGGGACGGGTGATGCCGAGGATCGGGCCGTCTTCGAGGCCGGAGGTGATCAGCTCGCCCACGCCTGTCACGCCCACCACGTCGCCGTCGGCGCCGAGCACCGGGTAGCGGGAGTGGCCGCACTCGCGGATGACCTCCACGAGGTCGGAGATCAGCTGGGAGTCGCGGACCACGACCACGCGCGGACGCGGGACCATGATCTCCTCCGCGTTGCGGTCGCCGAACTCCAGCGCCCGCTCCAGCAGCTCCGACAGGCGCGGGGGCAGCTCGCCCGCCAGGGTGGACTCGGCGATGATCCGCGAGAGCTCTTCGGGGGTCGCGCCGTGCTCCACCTCCTCGACGGGTTCGATGCCGATGCGCCTGAGCAGTCCCGTGGCCGCCGAGTCGAACAGGCGGACCACCGGGCCGACCACGGCCAGGTAGACCAGCGTCGAGCCGGCGAGGAACTTGGCGACGGCCTCCGGCCTGGCGATGCCGAGATTCTTGGGCGCCAGTTCGCCGAGGACCATCTGGACGACGGTCGCGACGAACACGCCGATGGCCACGGACAGGCCCGTGACGACGCCGTCGGGCATGCCGGTGTCCGTCAGCCATGGACGAACGACCGTCGCTATGGCGGGTTCGGCCAGGAAGCCGACCAGCAGCGCGGTCACGGTGATGCCGAGCTGCGCGCCGGAGAGCATGAACGACAGGCGGGAGGTCACCTGGAGGGCCTTCTCCGCCGCCTGGTCACCGGCGGCGGCCTGCTCGCGCAGGAGGCCCCGGTCGACGGCCACGAAGGCGAACTCCTGCGCGACGAAGTAGCCGGTCGCGGCGGTGAGCAGGAAGAGGGCGAGTAGCCCGAGGTAGGCGCTCACCGTGACAAGCTCCGAAGAGGTGAGCTAACAGGGGGTCCCGTGCGTGTGCACGGGCGAATATTCCAAGGGTCCGGGGCGGACACGATCATCCTTTCGATGGCGGAAGTCCATAAACCGTAACGATGCAGATGGCAGCAATGTTTCCGACGTGACGCTCCGCTAGTTCTGCGTACTTTTCCGTGGGAAAACCTTGGCGACACGTCTTCACTGGTAGGGGGTTGGACGTAGCGTCTATGACAACCGAAGGGGAAAGAGGCCAAGTGTCTGAGGAAGACCGGACGCGAGCCATGCGCTCGCCGGGCGATGGCCGCCCGCTGCCCGGCAGGAACGGCGACGGTCCGCGGTCGGGTGGTGCCCCCGCACATCGGATTCCGTCGACGCAGCAGGTCCCGCCGCCGGCTCAGCAGGCGCCGCCGACGCACCAGCTGCCCGCCGAGTCGCCCTCCGACGCGCCGCGCGCCGGCGGTTCGCGCGTGTACGGCCGGGAGCGCTCAGGCGGCAGCCCGATCAAGCCGTTCACGCCCAAGGCGGAGGCGACCCCGTCGGGGCCCAAGCCGCCCCGTAGGCGGATCAAGGGCCGCACCATCCTGAAGATCATCGCCGCCGTGGTGGCGCTGTTGGTCGTGGTGGCCGTGGGCTTGTTCTTCTGGATCGACTCGCGGCTGACCGGGATCCCCGGCGTGCTCGACGGCGAGGGCCACCCCGCCGACACCCCGGGCACCAACTGGCTGCTCGTCGGCTCCGACAGCCGCAAGGGCCTGTCGGCGGCCGACCGCAAGAAGCTCGCCACCGGCAAGGCGGCCGGCCAGCGCACCGACTCGATGATGCTGCTGCACATCCCGGCGGGCAGCGACAAGCCGACCCTCATCAGCCTGCCGCGCGACTCGGCGGTCACCATCCCCGGCAAGGGCCGCAACAAGCTCAACGCCGCGTACGCCATCGGTGGTCCCAAGCTGCTCGCCCAGACGATCGAGAGCGTCACCGGGGTGCGCATCGACAACTACATGGAGATTGGTTTCGCCGGGTTCGTGGACATCGTCGACGCGGTCGGCGGCGTCGAGATCAACGTCCGCGCCGCGGTCGACGACCCCAAGGCGGGGCTGAAGCTCAAGAAGGGCGTCCAGATGCTGACCGGCGCCCAGGCGCTCGGCTACGTCCGTACCCGCAAGGGCGGCGCGCTGCCCGACTTCGAGCGGACCAAGCGCCAGCGCCAGTTCCTCGGCGCGGTCGTGAAGAAGGCGGCCAGCCCCGGCACGCTGATCAATCCGTTCACCTCGATCCCGCTGGCCATGAGCGCCACCGACGCGGTGGCCGTCGATTCGAGCACGGGCGCGTTCGACATGCTCTCGCTGGGCCTGGCCATGGGCGACAGCCCGGTGACCACGGTCGTGCCGTTCGGCGGCAACGAGATCGCGGGCGGCGGCAGCGCGGTCAAATGGGACAGGGAGAAGGCCACTGCCCTGTTCAACGCGATCAAGGAGGACAAGCCGGTGCCGAAGGAGATCCTCGACGCCGGCTGATCCGGTGTTCTGGAGTATCCCCCGCCGGGGTCCCTGCCACGACGGACCGTCACAGGGACCCTTGGGGGACCTAGCTTCCTGCGGTGCCGGCGCCGATGGCGGCGCCGGTGGCGGCGATCAGGATGACCGAGTTGATCGCGGCGATCGTCTTGGCCACCGCGTCGCCCGCCCAGTCGCCCTCGGCGATCTCCTTGATGCGGGCCTTGTCCGCGCCGGGGAACGCCTTGCGGTCGAGCTTGGCGGCGTGCATGACGGCGATGAGCACCGCCGTGCGCCCGTCGGGCTCGGCGCCCGCCAGGACGCCGCTCACGCGCTGCCTGACCTCCGCCTCGACGCTGCCGTCGGCCTCCGGCCAGCGGGTGGTGGGGAAGACGCCGAGCACCTTGCCGCGCTCCTCGGCCAGCACGCCCGTCTCGGCCAGCCGGATGAGCAGGCGCCGGCGCAGCTTGGTGGAGTGGAGCCGCTGGACCCACCAGTCGGGCTTGCGCTCCTTGCCCTCCTGCGCGATGCGGGTCAGCGCGGCGTCGAGTTCGTCGTCGCCCAGCGGCGTGGCGTCCTCGACGGACACCTTCTTGCCGGACAGGGCCACCCGCTCGTTGATCGCCAGCTCCGCGAGGATGGCGCCGCCGAGCGCCGGGTCGAGTTGGCTGCCGCTGATGAGCTGCTTGCCCTCCTCCTCGCTGTAGGCGAGCAGGAGGAGTTCTTCGGCGATCGTCACACTCATCCCCTGACACTAACCTGCCGCTCATGGGTATCTCCGAGAAGTTGCATGCGGCCGGGCGTCCCCTCCTCGCCGCGCAGCTCGCGCATCCCACGGTCGCGGGCATAGGGCGCGGCGATCTGGCGGAGCCGGTGTTCCGGTCGTGGCTGGAGCAGGACTACCTGTTCCTGCTGGACTATGTGCGGGTGTTCGCGCGGCTGGCCTGGCAGGCGCCGGCCGCGCATCTGGGCGACCTCGTGGACCTGGCGCACACGACCTTCCATGACGAGCTGAGCCTGCACCGGGAGCTGTCGGCCTCGTTCGGGGCGGACCTGGAAGGCGCGCGGAAGGGACCGGCGTGCGCGGCCTACACGGCGTTCCTGCTGGAGTCGGCCGCCGATTACGGTGACGGGCTGGCCGCGCTCTATCCCTGCATGTGGGGATATTCGACGCTTGGCCAGCTCTTGGCGAAGGAGTTGCCCGCCGAGCCGCGCTATCGGAGGTGGGTGGAGACGTACGCCGATCCCGGGTTCGCGGCGCTGACCGTGCGGATCGCCGAGATGATCGACCAGGCCGATCCCGAGCCCGCGCGGGCGGAGGCGCTGTTCCGTGAGGGGATGGCGCACGAGCTGGCGTTCTGGGACGTGCCATAGTTATCCACAGGCTGTGGACAACGGCGCGTCGTACCCTGGTGGCATGCCGGAACTCCCCGAAGTGGAATCGCTCGCCGGTTTCCTGCGCGAGCGGGCGGTCGGTCGCACTCTCCTGGGCGTCGACGTGGTGGCCTTCTCGGCGCTCAAGACGTTCGACCCGCCGGTCACCGCGCTCGGCGGGCTGACCATCACGGGCGTGGCCAGGCACGGCAAGTTCCTCGACTTCGACTGCGACGGCCTGCACCTGGTCATCCACCTGGCTCGCGCGGGGTGGCTGCGCTGGCGCGAGGACCTCTCGGGCGCGAAGCCGGTCCGTCCGGGCAAGGGCCCGCTGGCGGTACGGGTACGCCTGGCGCCCGACGACGAGGGGCTGGCGCCCGGGTTCGAGCTGACCGAGGCGGGAACGCAGAAGCGCCTCGCCGTCTATGTCACGAAAAATCCGGATGACGTGCCGGGGGTCGCCGCCCTCGGCCCCGACCCCCTCGACGACGCCTTCACCGTGGCCACGCTCAAGTCCATCCTGAACGGCAGCCGCACCCAGGTGAAGGGCCTGCTGCGCGACCAGAAGGTCATCGCGGGCATCGGCAACGCCTATTCCGACGAGGTGCTGCACGCGGCCAAGATGTCACCGTTCAAGATCGCCTCGACCCTCACCGACGCCCAGATCGCCGACCTGCACGAGGCCATCGTCACCACCCTGCGCGAGGCGGTCGAGCGGGCGCACGGCCTGGCCGCCAAGGACCTCAAGGCGGAGAAGAAGTCCGGCCTTCGCGTCCACAACCGCGCCGGTCAGCCGTGCGACGTGTGCGGTGACACGATCCGCGAGGTGTCCTTCGCGGACTCCTCGCTCCAGTACTGCCCCACCTGCCAGACGGGCGGCAAGCCGCTGGCCGACCGCCGTCTGTCCCGTCTGCTGAAGTGACGCCTCGTGCTTCCAGGGTCCGTGCCACCTACGACCGGCGACAAGAGCTGACCGGTGACAAGAGCTGACCGGTGACAAGAGCTGACCGGCGACAAGAGATGCCCAGTGACAAGGGATGATGGAGGTATGACGGTTCCAGAGATCCCGGCCAGCGACGTTCCCACCGACGGCTACCTGCTCGACGTGCGCGAACAGGAGGAATGGGTGGCCGGGCACGCCCCCGAGGCGGTGCACATCCCGATGACGCAGCTCCAGGGGCGGGTCGAGGAGGTGCCGGGCGACCGGACCGTCTACGTGGTCTGCCGGGTCGGTGGCCGGTCGTTCCAGGTCGCGGCCTGGCTCAACCAGCTCGGGCGTGAGGCGGTCAACGTCGACGGCGGCATGCAGTTGTGGGCGGCCGCGAGCCGCCCGATGGTCAGCGAGACGGGGCACCCGCCGTTCGTCGCCTGAGGGATGGCATAATCCGCTCGACAACTACACAAACCGCGGGAGCTCGGGTGCACCGGGCTGAGAGGGCGACTGATCTGTCGCCGACCGCATGAACCTGTCCGGGTAATGCCGGCGTAGGGAGTGTGAGATGACGCATGTCGTCGACGAAGTCCCGCTGACCCTCGAAGGGACGCCCCCCAAGACGCTCGGGCTGCTCGACCAGGGAGCCCTGTGGGCGAACCTGGCCGTGAGCCTGCTGGGGTTCAGCGGCGCGCTGTTCCTGCTCGACCCGCTCGGCGGGAGTCCGCTCAGCCTGACCGCCGCTCTGCTCGCCGCCCTCGTCGGCAGCCTGGTGGGCACGGTCATGGTGGGGCTGTCGGCCATCCCGGGCACGCAGACCGGGCGGCCGGCGATGGTGCTGCTGCGCGGGTTGTTCGGGGCGCGGCTGTCCTACATCCCGACCGTGCTCAACATCGTCCAGATGATCGGGTGGGGCGCCTTCGAGCTGTGGGTGATCGCCAAGGGCGCGATGGCCATCTTCGGCGCCGTGGTGCCGTACCAGGTGTGGGTGGTGGCGGCGGGGGTGCTGACCACCTCGCTGACCATCTGGCCGCTCGGGTCGATCCGGCTGCTGCGGCGCTACGTCACCATCGGGGTGATCATCTCGCTCGTCTGGTTCGCGGTGGCGTTCCTGTCGAAGGCTCCGCCGCAGGGCGGCGGGTCGTGGACGGCGTTCGCGCCCGCGGTCGACTACGTCATCGCGCTGTCGGTCTCGTGGGTGCCGATCGCAGCGGACTTCGCCCGGCACTCCAGGTCGAGCCGGGCGGCCTTCGCGGGCGTGGTCGGCGGCTACACGCTGGCGCAGGTCGCCTGCCTGGGGCTGGGCGTCTACGCGGTGGCGATCGCCGGGTCCGCCGCGGTGGCCGCCGACGGCACGGCCGTGTTCGGGGCGTTCGTCGCGGTGCCGCTGGGCGCGCTGTTCTTCGCGATCCTCGTGTTGCGGGAGGCCGACCAGTCGTTCGCGAACGTCTACTCCACGACCATGTCCCTGCAGAACCTCATGCCGCGTGTCGACCGGCGGGTCTTCTCGATCGCCATCGGCGTGCTGACCACCGCCATCGCGCTGGTGGTCGACGTGAACTCCTACGGGGCGTTCCTGGGGGTGATCGGGGCGGTGTTCGTGCCGATGTTCGCGGTGCTGGCGGTCGACTACTTCCTGCTCGGCGGATCCTCGGGGTGGAACACCGACGAGGACGCGCCCTCCCGCTGGTCCATGCTGGTGCCCTGGGCGCTCGGCTTCGCGGCCTACTGGCTGACCACCTCCACGCCCACGGTCGCCCAATGGGACGGCCTCTGGGCGGCGGTGCGCGAGGCCATCGGGTTCACCAGGCAGCCGTGGATGAACGGGGCCCTGGGCGCGGCTCTGGTGGCGGCTCTGGTGACGCTGGCGATCGGCTGGGCGACCAGGCGCGCGTCGATCGCTCGCGGTTGAGCTCGCCCTTGAGCGCGTCGTTGAGTACGTACGTCAGGCCCGCGAGCGTTTCTCGATGTTGAGCAGGTGGCGCTTGGCGGCCTGGCCGCCCGCGTAGTCGCCGAGCTCGCCGTCACCCGGCACGATCCGGTGGCACGGCACGACCACGCAGACGGGGTTGGCGTTGAGCGCGTTGCCGACCGCGCGCAGCGCGCGCGGCCGGCCGATGCTCTCGCCGATCGCGTCGAGGGTCGCCGTCTGCCCGTAGGGCACGGCTATCGTCTTCTGCAGCACCGTACGGGCGAACGTCGTGGCGATGGACAGGTCGACCGGCGTGGCGAAGGTCCGCAGGCGCCCGGAGAAGTAGGCGTCGAGCTCCCTGCGCACCGGGTCGAGCCGCCCGGGGTCGGGCCCGACGAACGCGCCCACATGCCGCACGACCAACTCGAAGACGGTGTCCTCCGCCTCGAAGCTGCACGCCACGATGCCCTTGCCGCTCACCGCCAGCACCAGCCGGCCGACCGCGCCGTCATAGGTGCCGAACGCCACATCGGGCGGCACCTCGCCGCGATAAGTGGCAGAAGTCACCCGCAGCAGGGCATCGAGGTCTCCACTGGACATACCCGCCACCCTCTTCCGCCGCCCTGAAAGGCCGTGCCCGCAGCGTATCGGACGGATCGCCCGACGAACGCCGCACGCCACAGGCACTATGGAGGTGTGGGTGACGACAGAGCAGGCAGTGACGATGAGATCGCTCGCGCGGTGCTCGCCAGCTCGCCCAACGCCGTGGTCGCGCTCGACAGGGACCAGACCGTACTCGTCTGGAACCGGGCGGCGGAGCGGCTCTTCGGCTGGTCGGCCGAGGAGATGCTGGGCCGCAGGGCGCCGATCGTGCCGGGGGAGCTGACAGCGGAGCACAACGCGGTGCTCGAACGGGTGCGCACGGGCGGCCAGGTGTCGCTGCGCACCAAGCGGTTGCGCAGGGACGGCACCGTGCTCGACCTGAGGGTCGACACGAGCGCGCTGCTCACGGGCAGCGCCGTGGCGGGCTACGTCTTCGTGCACCATCTGACCGAGGCCGACGAGGCCGCCAGGAATCGCATGGCGCGGCGGGCCAGGCTGGTGCGCCGGCTCACCGACGTGGTCGGCGACATCAACGCCGAGCTGGAGCTGTCCGCGGTGCTCGACCGCATCGCGGCCAGCCTGACCGAGCTGACCGGCGCCGACGCGGGCGGCTTCGTGCTCATCGAGGGCGAGCGGCTGCGGCTGGTGAGCGCGCACCAGTTGCCCGACTCGCTCAAGGATGTGACGGCCGACCTGCGTACCAGCCTGGTCGGCAAGCTCTTACGCACCGGGAAGACGGTGATGCTGGAGTCGCAGGGCCTCGGCGACCTGGTGTGGGCGGAGCTCGACGGACTGCACACGATCGCGCTCGGCCTGGCCGCGGTCGGTGGCCGTCCCTACGGCGCACTGTACGCGCTGTTCGCCGAGCGCAAGCCCGGCCACCTGGAGCTCGAGCTCCTGGAGCTGCTGGCCGGGCACGCCGGCATCGCGGTCGGCAACGCGGTGGCCTACCAGGAGGCCGTACGGCAGCGGGCGCACGAGCGCGCGGTGTTCGACGCCAGCGCCGACGGCATCGCCGTGCTCGACCGCGCCGGGCGGGTCAGCCAGTGGAACCCGGCCGCCGCCGAGCTCACCGCGACGGCGAGAGAGGCCGTCATCGGCGGGCCGCTGCCCTTCCCGCTGCCCAGCCCGGGAGAGAAGCTCACCTACCAGCTGGAGAGCGGGCGCTGGCTGGACGTGGTCAGCGCCCAGATCGAGGAGACCGGAGAGGTGGTCGTCGACTTCCGCGACGTGACCACGGCCAAGGAGCTGGAGGAGGCCAAGGACCTGTTCCTGGCCACGACCAGCCATGAGTTGCGTACGCCCATCACGATCGTGCGCGGGTTCGCCAGCACGCTCGACGCACGCTGGGACAAGCTGACCGACACCGAGCGGCGCTCCGCCGTCCACACGATCGCTGAGCGGGCCAGGTCGCTCGGGCAGCTCATGGATCATCTGTTGCTCGGCGCCAGGGCGGGCGCCGACGAACCGCAGGTGCGCATCGAGGCGTTCGATCTGGCCGAGCGGATCCACGCGGCCACCCTCGGGCTGCCCGTGCTGTCCGACAGGCACCGGGTGGAGGTGGCCATCCCTGACGCGCTGCCGTACGTCAGAGGCGACGCGCTCGCCACCGACATCATCCTCGGCCAGCTGCTGGAGAACGCCTTCAAGTACTCACCGACTGGCGGCCTGATCAGCGTGGGCGCCTGGCCCGAGGACGACGCCGTGATCGTGGTCGTGGACGACGAGGGCGTCGGCATCGCCGCGCCGGACCGGGAGCGGGTCTTCGAGCGGTTCGTCCAGGTCGACAGCGGTGACCGTCGCAGGTTCGGCGGGGTCGGCCTCGGGCTCTACATCGTGCGCAGTCTGGCCAGGGCTCAGGGCGGCGATGTGAGTGCCCATTCGCGACCCGGTGGAGGCACTCGAATGCGGCTCGTGTTGGGTAACGCTTCCTCTATCCGATCCGACACACCGCTGCGGTAACGAGGTGGTAACGGTTAAGCTGATCTATCGTCCGATGTGTACAAGCTGTGATCGAGATGCGGTTTCTGGGATCGAGTAACGGGGCATTTCGGTCGTACCGGGGAGTGTTCCCGTGGGGGGCACTGGGAGCGGGGAGGTGGGTGTGTCAAGCGTGGTGCTACTGCCGTACGCGCCGTCCAGTGTCGCCGTCGCCCGCCAGCGGCTGAGCACTGACCTGCAGGATTGTGGTGTTTTCGCCACCGCGATCGACGATGCCGTCCTCGTGGTGAGCGAGCTGCTGAGCAACGCGCTACGGCATGCGCATCCGCTGCCGTCGGGCATGATCAGGGTGGCCTGGCTGCGGAGTGACGAACACATCGAGGTCGCTGTGAGCGATGGCGGCGCGGCCACCGAGCCCCGCGCCGGCCGGCCGACTCTGTCGTCGCTCGGGGGCAGGGGGCTCGGCATCGTCGAGTACGTCGCGGAGAGCTGGGGAGTCCGCCACGACGGTGACATCACCACGGTGTGGGCGATCTTGCACGCACCCAACGGATTGATGAACGGGCAGGTCCACGCGCTGAGAGAGGCCGGGTAGCGGCCAGCGCTCAGAGAGGCCGGGCGGCCAGGACCGCGCGCTCTCCCACGGTCCACGCCGTGCTGATCAGCAGGTAGAGCCCCGCGGCCAGTGGCAGTACCGCGGCGGCCAGCACCGTGCCGAACGGCATCAGCGGCATGATCTTCCGCATCAGCGCGGGCTGCTCGTCGGGCAGTGTGGCGCTGATCTTGCGGGCCGAAAGCCACGCCACGACCGCGATCAGCGCGATGAGCACAGCAAAGACCAAAAATGGCACGCTAACCAGACCGTAATTGGTGACAATTCCCGCGACATGCTGTCCCAAAGGGGCGCCCAGCAGGTCATGGCCCAGGAAAGCGGTCGGGTGCGTGGCGACCCGATACATCACCCACATGAACGGAAGCTGCCCCAATCCCGGCAGGATCGTGGCCAGCGGCGAGGTGCCTTCCTTCGCGTACAGCTTGGTGGTCTCCTTGGCCAGCCGCTCGGGGTTGCGGGACCACCGCTTCCGCAACTCGGCCAGCTTGGGCGCCAGGCGCTTCTGTACCTGCGTGGCGCGGGCCTGGCGGATGCCGAGCGGCAGCAACAGGAGGCGTACGGCCACGGTGAACAGCAAGATGGCCACGGCCGCGTTGTCACCGGAGACGGCCAGCAGAAATGAGACGAGAGAGTCGAACATGAGCCCTTCAATCAATGAAAGATGGATCAGGGCTCACTGAAGAGAGCCCCGCTTAGCCGGAAGCGGGGCGCGATGACGGAGCTCGTGGCCGTGGCCGGCCGGCCGCCGCGGGGTGGCGCTGGCGCTGGAAGGCCGTGCGCCGGGCATAGATCAGCGGGAAGCCGGGCGCGTCGCCGCCGGTGGCGGGCAGCAGCCGGGCGGCCCAGGTGGCGATCAGCAGGATCGCCACCATGGTCACGCTGATGAGCCAGGGGTCGAACAGGAACAGCGTCACCGTGACGAGGACGACTTCCCGACCAAGGTGACGGCGATGAACACCAGAAGGGCGACCACACCGATGATCAGGGCGACCTTGAGCAGGCCCATGATCATGGGGATCACGAAATTGAACAGCACGAAGAGGCCCAGGAGGGCCCCCAGCACGAGCATGACGACGCGACTCATGCGCCCACCGTACGTCCTGCGAGCATGATCCGCGAGGCTTACGAAGCAATGACGTAAGTGTCGATTCGGCACGCCTCGCCGTACGGTGAAAGGGTGAACACGCGCATCCTGGTGGTCGACGACGACCCGACCGTGGCCGAAGTGGTGGCGCGATATCTGGAGCGCGACGGGCACGAGGTCGAGTGCGTGGGCGACGGCGCCGAGGCGCTGCGGCGGGCGCTGGCCAGCCCGCCTGATCTGATGGTGCTCGACCTCATGCTGCCGAAGATCGACGGGCTGCAGGTGTGCAGGAAGCTCAGGGAGCGCTGGCCGGTCCCGGTGATCATGCTGACCGCGCTCGGCGAGGAGATCGACCGCGTGGTCGGCCTCGAAACCGGCGCCGACGACTACGTGACCAAGCCCTTCAGCCCGCGTGAGCTGGCGCTGCGCGTCCAGTCGGTGCTGCGCCGCGCCCGCGGCGCCTCGGTTACGGGCGGCACGGGCGTGCTGCGTGACGGCGACCTGGTGGTCGACGTCGGGGCCCACGAGGTACGGCTGGGTGGGGCCGAGGTGCTGCTCACCGCCCGCGAGTTCGACCTGCTGGCCTACCTCGTGCGCAACCCTCGTCAGGCGTTCAGCCGCTCGGCGCTGCTCAACCAGGTGTGGGGATGGTCGTTCGGGGATTCCTCCACGGTGACCGTGCACGTCCGGCGGCTACGGGAGAAGATCGAGCCGGATCCGACCGCGCCGCGGCGGATCGTCACGGTCTGGGGCGTGGGGTACCGGTACGAACCGCTCGAAGGCCCGCCACTCGAGGGTGAGTCATGACTCCCCATCCCGCGGTGATGAGCGATCTGGGGATGATCGTGGCGGTCACGGCGGGGCTGGGGCTGCTGGTGGGGGTCCTGGGCGTGTCCGTGATGTGGCGGCTGCGTACTCGCTCGATCGGGGTCATGCTGGCCGTCGTCATGGTGGTCGCGATCGTGGCGACGCTGGCCGGCGTGGTGGCGATCACGCTCAAGATGATCATCGAGGGCGCGGTCAGGGACATCGTGCTCAGCGTGGTGGCCGTCGGCGGGCTGGTCGGGCTGGGGGTGGCGTTCGTCCTGGCCAGGCGGGTCGTGGGCGAGAGCAGGCGGCTGGTGGCGGCGGTACGCGACCTGCCGTTCACCGCGCCCAAGGGGCTGCCGTCGGAGCTGCAGACGATCGCGAACACCCTGGAGGAGGCATACGAGCGGGAGCGCGCCCTGGAAGGGGCGCGGCGCGAGCTGGTCGCCTGGGTGAGCCACGACCTGCGCACCCCGCTCGCCGGGCTGCGGGCGATGGCCGAGGCGCTCGAAGACGGCGTGGTGTCCGACTCCGTGACCGTCGCGCGCTATCACGGCCAGATCAAGCTGGAGGTGGAGCGGCTGTCGGCGATGGTCGACGACCTGTTCGAGCTGTCGCGGATCCACGCCGGGGCGCTGCGGCTCACTCCTGCCCGGATCGGGCTCGCCGACCTGGTCGCCGACACGCTCGCCGGGGCCGAGCCGCTGGCCCGCGCCAAGGGGGTGCGGCTGACCGCAGAGGCCGCCGAGGCGGTCCCCGTGCGGGCGGACCCGAACGCGCTGAGCCGGGCGCTGGGCAACCTCGTCGTGAACGCGATCAGGCACACGCCGTCGGACCGCACGGTCGTGTTGCGGGCGGCCGTCGACTCGGGCATGGCGTGCCTGTCGGTCAGCGACTGCTGCGGGGGGATCCCCGACGAGGACCTGCACCGGGTGTTCGAGGTGGCCTTCAGGGGCGAGGCGGCCCGGACCCCGACCAAAGACGGCGGGGCCGGGCTCGGCCTGGCGATCGCGCAGGGCATCGTGGAGGCGCACGACGGGGTGATCGGTGTGGTCAACGACGGGCCGGGCTGCCGCTTCGAGATCCGGCTGCCGCTGGTCTCGGGATAGCGCGCCCGTCAGGTCGCTCGGGTCGTTCAGATCGCTCAGGTCGATCGGGTCGATCGGGTCGATCGGGTCGTTCAGGTCGTTCAGGTCGATCGGGTCGGGATGTTCAACCGGACTCCGGGAGGGCACTGTTGTCGTGGCCGGCGCCGAACGACTCGGACATCGCGCGGAACGTCGGGCACGGCCAGCGCCACATGCAACTCCGGCACCGCAGGATGGGGTGCTCGGCGTCGCTCGTGATGCCGCCCGCGTCGCGCGGCTGGTGGAGGTCGAACAGCCGCAGCCCGAGCTCGGAGAATCTGAGCAGGTCGGCGCGGGCGTCGGCGAGGAAGTCGAGGTCTTCGCCGGCGAGTTTCGTGTGTACGGGCACGAAGCCTTCGTGATTGATCAGGCTACGCAGGCGCCCCACTCTGTCATGCCACGAGGTGGCCTTCTCTGTGCGGATGAGGATGGCTTCCAGTCGTTCGCGGAGCCGTCGTCGGTGCGGGTCTTCGGGTTTCTCTGTTCTCATGAATGCTCGGGCCCGTGGGTCTCGCCCGGCCCCTCCTTCTCAAGTGAAGTAGTGACCAGAAGCGAGTTGCCGGGCCGCCCCCCTCTCCGGCCATGCCGGTGTCACATAGTCAAGCTTCGCGTACTCTCTGTTTTCATGGAGTCCAAACGGAGGACAAAATCCTGAGGTTGCCCTATCGGCGTGACAACGTGACCGGAAGCCTCCGCGCCGCTAGCCTGCCCATGTGGAGCTCAAGGTCTCGACTCGATCACATGCCGGCCATGCGCTAGTCGCCATCACCGGTGAAATCGACCTCTATACGGCACCCCACCTGCAGGCGGAGTTCGCTCGGCTGCTGCAGGAGGGGCCTAGCCGCGTGGTCATCGACATGTCCGGCGTGGATTTCTGCGACTCCACGGGGATGAACGTCTTGCTGTCCGCGCTGAAACGCGTCAAGGAGCAGGGCGGGGCGCTCGACGTCGCCGCCCCACGGCCGGCCGTACGCAAGATTCTGCAGGTCACCGGTCTCGATTCGGTCTTCACCGTGCATGACGAGGTGCCGCAGGAGTTCCTCATCTCCGAGGGGTCATGAAAGATACGGCAGTCATCGTCCCGGCCAAGGACGAGGCCGACCGCATCGGTGCCACGGTTACCGCGGCGCTCGCCCTGCCCGGCGTCGATCTGGTCGTGGTCGTCGACGACGGCTCGACCGACCAGACCGGCCGGGTGGCGCGGGCGGCGGGGGCCAGGGTGGTGCGGCACAGCCGCAACCGCGGCAAGGCGGCGGCCATGGAGTCGGGCGCAGAAGCCGTGCGCCTGCTCGATGGTGAGACGCCGCACCACTTACTCTTCCTGGACGCCGACCTGGGCGACACCGCCCGGGCCGCCTCTCCGCTGATCGAGCCGGTACGCGCCGGCCAGGCCGACATGACCATCGCGGTCTTCGTCACCCGCGTCAAGCTGGGCGGCCACGGCCTGGTCGTCCGCCTGTCCAGGGACGGCATCCGCAGGGCCACCGGCTTCGAGACCGCTCAGCCGCTCAACGGCCAGCGCTGCATCACCAGAGACGCCTTCGAGGCCGCCCGGCCGCTGGCGCACGGGTGGGGTGTGGAGACGGCGCTGACGATCGACCTGCTGCGCAAGGGCTATCGGGTGGAGGAGGTCCAGGTGGAGATGGCTCATCGGGCCTCCGGCACGGGCTGGCGTTCCCAGGTGCATCGGGCCAGGCAACTACGGGATGTGGCTCTCGCGCTCGCCACTCGGGAGCCGCTAATCACCCAAAACCTCGACAAAATCCGGCCAAAGCGCTAACCCCCGCCGTCCCTTTCCCCGGCAAACTTCCCCAACTTTCCTGATCGGCCGGGAAATGTGCTGTTTTGCTGGCCTGTGGGCATCCGGGGGACGCGGCCTTCGAGCCGCCGACGGAACTGTCGGTGCGGGTCTGTTCACTGGTGCCGGGTGCCGGTGGGCGGATTGGGCTCGCGCGATCGGGTGCCGGGTGCCGGGTGCCGGGTGGGCGGATTGGGCTCGCGTGGTCGGGAGCGTGTAGATCGCACACGTGTCCGGACTCCGGCGTGTGACGTCCGGCATGCAGGCGGTTGCCGGCGGACATCTCGTACGCGTTATGTCCGAAGAGCCCACTAAAGTGGCTCTTGGACGAGCGTGGCCGGGGGCCGCGGTCAACCTCAGGAATGGAGTGTCATGAGCGATGACAGCCCTGCCGCCCAGTCTGCCTGGGAGCGCATTGACACGACCATCCCCCATTCAGCCCGCGTGTGGAATTATCTGCTGGGCGGCAAGGACCACTTCGCGCCCGACCGCGAGGCCGGTGAGCTGCTCCTTCGGACATTTCCTGACTTCGCCGAGGTTGCTCGGCTGCAGCGGGAGTTCCTCATCCGCGCGGTCACGTACCTGGTGGAAGAGGTCGGAGTCCGCCAATTTCTGGACATCGGCACCGGCTTGCCGACGGCCAACAACATCCACGAGGTCGCCCAGCGCACCGCCCCCGAGACCCGGGTCGTCTACGTCGACAACGATCCCATCGTGCTGGTCCACGCCCGTGCCCTGCTGACCAGCACCGAGCCGGGCGTCACCGCGTACATCGACGCCGACGTGCGCAACCCCGACGTGATCCTCCAAGGCGCGGCCAAGACTCTCGACTTCAGCCGGCCGATCGCCCTGGTGATGCTGAGCATCGCCGGACAGGTGCCCGACGAGGACGACCCGTGGGGGATCGTCGACCGGCTGATGGCCCCGTTGTCGCCGGGCAGTTACCTCGTGCTCAGCGACGGCACCAACACCAACCCGGCCTTGATGGAGGCCGTCGCCGCCTACAACAAGGCGGCCGCCAACTCCTATCATCTGCGTGATCCCGCCCAGATGGGCATGTTCTTCGAGGGTCTCGACCTTGTCGAGCCCGGCGTCGTACCCACTCCGCAGTGGCGGCGGCCCACCGACGCGTGGGACGAGCCGTCCAAGCTGGTGAGCGCGGTGTGCGGAGTCGCGCGCAAGCCGTAGGAGCTCCAGGACATCCATCGCGCTCTCTGATCCGAAGCACCTGTAGCCGGCGCCGCGTCGGCCACGGCGGGAGGGTGCATGGAAGCGGGACGCGAACCGGGCCGCACCGAACCGGGCCGCATCGAACCGGGACCCACGTCGGGCCGCATCGAACCAGGACGTGCGTCGGGCCGCATCGAACCAGGACGTGCGTCGGGCTGGGGAGGGGAGCGGGTCCCCGGGGTCGAGGAGTTGCTGGAGGACGTCGCGCGGGGGGACAGGGCGGCGTTCGAGCGGCTGTACGAGGTGGTGGCGCCGCGCGTGTTCGGGCTCGTGCTGCGGGTGCTCCGGGACCGGGCCCAGAGCGAGGAGGTGGCTCAGGAGGTTCTGGTGGAGGTGTGGCGCAACGCGGCGCGCTTCCAGCCGGGCCGGGGCTCGGGGATAGCGTGGGTGCTGACGATCGCGCATCGCCGGGCGATCGACCGGGTCCGCTCGGCTCAGGCGAGTATGGATCGCGAGGAGCGGGCGGCCCGGATGGACGTGCACCGGCCCTTCGACGAGGTCGCCGAATCCGTCGAAGGCCGGCTCGAACGCGAACGCCTGCGCCGCTGTCTGCAGGGCCTGACCGCGTTGCAGCGAGAGTCGGTCACCATCGCCTATTACGGCGGATATTCCTATCGTGAGGTCGCTGAGCTGGTCAAAGTCCCGCTCGCGACGGTGAAGACCAGGATGCGGGACGGGCTGATCCGGCTGCGCGACTGCCTGGGGGTGGAGCGATGAGAGGTATGGCCGGCGGGCCCGATCCGCACACGCTGGTCGGCGCGTACGCGCTGGACGCCGTCGACGACGAGCTGGAGCGGCGCCGCTTCGAGGACCATCTGAGCGGGTGCGCCGAGTGCGCGCTGGAGGTCGCCGCGTTCGCCGAGACCGCGGCCCGGCTGGGTTCCGCCGTGGCCGTCGAGCCGCCGCCCCGCCTCAAGGAGCGGGTATTCGCCCAGATCGACCAGGTCCGGCAGGTCCCGCCGGCCATTGCCGTACCCGCCCAGGAAGACAGCTGGGGGACACAGCGGCGTCCCGAGCGACGGGCTGGGCCGCGCCACGAGGGGCGGTCCCAGCGGTCCCGGCGGCCTCGGCCGTGGCTGCGGTGGCGGCCGCTGGTGGCGGCCGTGGGCGTCGCGGCCTGCCTGGCGGCGGTCGTCGTGTTCGGTGCCGGCGCCTTGCGGGCCCGTGACGAGCTGGACCAGGCACGGCGGATGAACCAGGAGGTCGCCGCGGTGCTGACCGCGCCGGACTCCCGCATCGCCACGGCCTCGGCCAAGCAGGGCGGTCGCGGCACGGTGGTCGTGTCGCGCTCGCGGGGCAAAATGGTGTTCCTGGCCGCCGGGCTGGCCGGCCTGCCGGAAGGCCAGGTCTATCAGCTCTGGCAGCTGGCCCCTGGACGGATCAGGTCGGCCGGGCTCCTCAGCGCCGACGCCGCCGGGCGCACACTGCCGGTGATCGCCGCGCCGGGGCCCGGGGTGGCCAAGCTCGGCGTCACCATCGAACCGGCCGGCGGCTCCGCACAGCCGACCACCCGGCCGCTGTTCCTGGTGAACCTGCCCGCCACCTGACCCCGACACCGCAGAGTACGGTCACCGGCCGGTGCCCGCCACCTGACCCCGACACCGCGGAGTACGGTCACCGCCCGGTGCCCGCCACCTGACCCCCCGACCGCCATCCATCCACGCTGATTCATCCACCGTCGCCCATCCATCCGGGGGGGCAGCCTCGAATACCTGCTACGGCAGCGCCGGCGAGCGCGTCACTCCAGGCCATCTCGTGAGTGACGCGCCGACCGGCCCGTTGTTGAACTGTTATCCGGCGCACCGCGTATCTCCACGTGACCCATCCCCACACCCCCAAGGGGAAGCATGCGTTGGACCACGATCGTCGGCGCGCTGCTGTGCGCGACGCTGACCGGTGGGTGTGCCGCGTCGGCGGCGGAAACGCCCGCCGCCATGGCCGCCTACGACCAGCAGGACGTCACCTTCAGCCAGGAGATGATCACTCATCACCGGCAGACCATTCAGCTGGCCGAGCTGGTCGCGAAGCGCACCGACACGCCGTACGTGCGCGAACTGAGCCAGAAGCTGGAGACCAACGAGAAGGCCGACATCGAGAAGATGTCGTCGTGGCTGAAATCCTGGCAGGTGGCCGTACCGGCCGAGGACACCAAGGGCGTCGCCCAGCAGGTCGCCCAGCTGACCCCGAAGTCCGGTAAGGCCTTCGACACCCTCTGGCTGTCGCTGATCTCGCAGCACCTCGACCACGGTGTCATGATGGCCTCGTCCGCGCAGAGCGGCGGGAAGCACGGTCCCACGATCGAGATGGCGACGCGGCTCGTCAGCGAGCAGACCGCCCAGATCGCGGAGATCAAGGAGCACCAGGCCTGATCGTGACCCGTACACAGGACTCGCAGCGGCGGCAGGTGGGCGCGACGCGCGCCAGGCTGCCGATGCGTCTTGCGCGGTCGGCCTCGTTCACGGCCGTCTGCGTGGCCCTGTCCGCCATCGGGCACTGGCTGGCGGGCGGCAACGCCCCGGGGCCGGCCATGGTCGCGGGCGCGGGCGCCGTCGTGCTGGTCGCGGCCACCGCGATGGCCGGCCGGGAGCGATCCCAGCCGATGATCATCGGGCTGCTCGGCACGGCGCAGGTGGGCCTGCACGTGCTGTTCGCCTCGACGGGCGAGTCCCCGCACCTGGCGGGTGTCCACGGCCAGAGCACCTGGCCCGGCATGTTCCTGTGTCACGCCGTCGCCACGCTGCTGACCGCGTGGTGGCTGGCCGGCGGCGAGGCCGCCCTCTGGTCGTTGCTGCGCCGTCTCGCCTCGCGCGCCGTACGGATCCTCACGCCCGTAGCCGGCCCTCTGTGGCCGCCCGCCGCCCCCGTGGCCGCGGATCTCGTTCCCGACCGGCCGCGCGAGCGCATGTTGCGGTACGCGGTCGTACGGCGCGGCCCACCACTTCGTTCTGCCTGACCCCCCAACGACGCGAGTAGTCCAGCGCGTCGTGTCCGGCATTTCCGAAAACGAAGTGGAGACTTCCATGTTCTACCGCCGAATCGGCACCGTCGCCGCGGCAGCCCTGGCCCTCACCGTGGGCCTCGCCCTCCCCGCCCTCGCCCATGTCACGATCAACCCCGGGACCGCGGAGAAGGGCGGCTGGACCAAGCTCGCCTTCCGGGTGCCCAACGAGCGTGACGACGCCTCGACCACCAAACTCGTCGTCACCTTCCCCACCGACCACCCCCTGCCCTTCGTCTCGGTCAAGCCCGTGCCCGGCTGGAAGGCCGAGCTGACCGAGGGCAAGCTGCCCGAGCCTGTGGTCGCCGACGACGGGGACAAGGTCACCGAATCCGTCCTGAAGGTCACGTGGACCGGGGGCAAGATCGAGCCGGGACAGTTCCAGGAGTTCGAGGTGTCGGTCGGGCCCTTGCCCAAGGACGTGGACGAGATCGCCTTCCCGACCGAGCAGACCTACACCGGCGGCGAGGTCGTCAAGTGGGCGGACGCCCCCAAGACCGACGGCACGGAGGCGGAGCACCCGTTGCCCACGCTGAAGCTGGTGGCGGCGGCGTCCGACGGGGAGCACTCCGGGATGGCCATGACCACGGCGGCACCGCCCGCCGCGCAGCAGACCGTCGCGGTGATGAAGCAGTCCGCCTCGTCGCCGGCGTCCGATGGCACCGCCCGGGTCATGGGCGTGGCGGGCATCATCGCCGGGCTCCTGGGCGGTGGCTTGGGACTGGCGAGCCTCAGGCGCCGCTCCCCGGCCGCCTGACTAGCCAGTTATCTCCCCGACCTGACGCGCCGCTGTCGCCCCTTCCCGATCAGTCGGCCGCTAGCCTGTTCACACCTGCGACAGCGGTAGCGGCAGGCGGAGGGGGAGCGGCGATGAGCGACATCCAGCAGCGGGTCTCGTACGGGGACACGGCCGGCGGCCGCGCATCCGTGGTGACCGCAGCCACCCAGCTAGTCGCCGGCCACTGATCCCTGCGTGAACGAGTACTCCAGGCGATTGTTCCTCCGGCTCGGCGGTGCCGCCGTGACCGGCGGGCTGATCCCCACCTCGCGGGGATCAGCCCACCCGGCGGACTTCGCCCTCCTGCGCCGCCGATGGCGGGACGTGACGGCGGGAGCGGGGTTCGACGCGACCGCGGAGCCGTACCGGACCAGGCTCGTACGGCTGGGCGGCACCGCGGCCGGCTACCGGGACACCATGGCGCCGACCGGCACGTCGCTCTGGCCCGGCCTGGCGTTCCCGTCCTTCGTCCAGACCCCGGTGCGGCTGCAGGCCATGGCCCGTGCGTACGCGTTACCCGGGACCGGCCTGACCGGCGACGCGAGCCTGGCCGCGGCCGTCGCCACCGGCCTCGATCACTACCGGCGGCAGGTGTACGCGGCGGGCGCCCGCCCGGTCGGCAACTGGTGGCCCTGGCAGATCGGCACCCCGAAGCGGCTCCTCGACGTGGCCCTGCTGATCGGCCCGCACCTGACGGACCCTCAGAGCCGGGCGCTGAGCGAGGCCGTGGACCACTTCGTGCCCGAATGGCGCCTGGGCGACTACAGCGGCAACAGCACCGGAGCCAACCGGGTGGACCTGTGCACGGTGATGCTGTTGCGCGCCATCCTGAGATCCGACGCGGACAAGGCCGCGCTGGCCGTCTCGGCGCTGGCCCCGGTCTTCCCGTACGTCACCGAGGGTGATGGTTTCTACCGGGACGGCTCGTTCATCCAGCACACCTCCATCCCCTACCAGGGCGGATACGGAATGGTGATGCTGTCCGGCCTCGCGACGCTGTTCGCGGTGCTGCGCGGCACTCCGTGGGAGGTGACCGCCCCGAACCTCTTCGACATGGTCGAGCGGTCGTTCGCGCCGTTCGTCCACGACGGCTTCTGCATGGACCTGGTCAGCGGGCGGGGGATCAGCCGGGATCCGTACGGTGACCACAGGAGGGGGCGGCTGATCGCCTCGGCGATCCTGCTGCTGGGGGACGCGGCGCCCGTCGCGGCGCGGACCCGCTGGCAGGGCATGGTCAAGGGCTGGGCGGTGCGTGACACGGTCCAGCCGATGCTTGAAGAGGCCGATCTCGGGTTTCATGCCCGCCTCGCCGCGATCCTGGACGACGAGACGATCCCCGCCGCGCCGGAACCGGCCGGGCACCGGTTGCTGCCGATGAGCGCCCGCGCCGTCCACCGGGGGCCGGGCTGGTGCGCGGGGCTCAGCATGGCCTCCTACCGGATCGGCCACTACGAGCACGGCAACGGCGAGAACTTACGCGGCTGGCACACCGGCTCGGGAATGCTCTACTGGTGGGCCAAGGGCCACGGCGACCAGTACTCCGACTCCTTCTGGGCCACCGTCGACCCCTACCGGCTTCCGGGCACGACCGTCTCCACCAAGCGGCTGGCCGACGGCGCCGGCGCGGCGTGGGGTGACACCTGCCCGCCGGGCCGCTGGGTGGGCGGCGCCACCGACGGCAGGTACGCGGCGATCGGCCAGCACCTGAACGGCCTCCAGAGCACGATGGAGGCGTTCAAGTCGTGGTTCTTCCTCGACGACGCCGTGGTCTGCCTGGGCGCCGGGATCACCGGGCGGGACGGTGTGCCGGTCGAGACCATCGTGGACAACCGCCGGACCGGCGCGCTCCTCACCCTCGACCAGAAGGCGGGCTGGGCGCACCTGGCGGGCCATGGCGGCTACGTCTTCCACGGCCTCCTGCGCACGCTGCGCGACGACCGCGCCGCCGGCTCGGTGACCCGGAGCTATGTGACTCTCTGGCTCGATCACGGGATCGACCCCGACGCGGCCGGCTACTTCTACGTGCTCCTCCCGGGGGCGACCCCGGCGCGGACCCGTGCCCGCGCCACCGACCCGACCTGGCTGCGCGTCCTGGCCAACACCGCCCGTCAGCAGGGCGTCCAGGTGCCGTCGCTCGGCCTGACCGCCGTCAACTTCTGGAACGCCGGAGCGGCCGACGGCCTGACCGCCTCCGCTCCGTGCGCGGTCCTCGTCAAGGAGTGCGGCGACGGCACGGCCACGCTGACCGTGTCGGATCCCCGGCGCGACCTGAGCGAGCTGACCGTGACCTGGGACCGGCCGGTGACCCGGGTGCTGCGCGGCCATCCGCTCCTGGTGAGTGCCACGACGGGCGCGCGGCTCACCCTCCGGTGGGGGCGGCTGTCGGACCGGGGCGGCAGCTCGAAGACGATCACCGTGAGGCTGGGCTAGCGGCGACCCGGTCTACAGGTCCAGGCGGACGTTGTAGGACTCGAGCCAGACGTTCAGGTCCAGGGCCAGCTCCAGGCTCATCCTCGACATCGTCGTGGTCGTCTTGCCGACCGGGCCCGCGGTGATCTCCCTGACGGCCGCCGCGTCGAGCAGCGGCAGGACTGGCGCCTTCCCGGCGCGGACGAGGTCGCCCAAGGTGTCGCGGAGTGCCTGCTCATAGGCGACGTCCTGGGTCGCCGGGTAGGGGCTCTTGACCCGCCGCCGGATCGACTCGGGCACCAGGTCGCCGGCGGCGGCGCGGAGCAGGCTCTTCTCCCGGCCGTCGAAGGTCTTCATCGCCCACGGTGTGTTGAAGACGTATTCGACCAGCCGGTGGTCGCAGAACGGTACGCGGACCTCCAGGCCGACGGCCATGCTCAGCCGGTCCTTGCGGTCCAGCAGGACCGGCAGGAACCGGGTCAGGTGCAGGTAGCAGACCTCCCGCATCCGCCGTTCGAGGCCGTTCTGACCAGGCAGGTACGGCACCTCGGCCAGCGCGCTCCGGTAACTGTCGGCGGTGAACGACGGTAGGTCGAGCCGGTCGAACAGCGCCCGGTCGAGCAGATCGCTCGGACCGTGGTCCCGCATCACCATCGCGAGCCACGGGAAGGTGTCGGCCTCGACCGCCTGCGGCGCGTGGAACCACGCGTACCCACCGAACAGCTCATCGGCCGACTCGCCGGACAGGGCCACGGTGGAGTGCTCGCGGATCGCCCTGAACAGCATGTACAGGGAGCCGTTCATGTCGCCCATGAAGTTCGGGATGTCGTAGGCACGCACCACCGACGACCGCAGGCGCGGGTCGGCCAGCTCCGCGGTGTCGAGCGTGATGTCGGTGTGGTCGGCGTCGACGTAGCGCGCGAGCTCCTGGACGAACGGCGCGTCCGGATCACCACGTAGCTCGTCGGGCTGGAACTTCTCCGCGTACCCGGCGAAGTCCACGGCGAAGGACCGGATCTGCCCGTGCTTCCTGGCCATCGCGGTGATGGTGCTGGAGTCCAGGCCGCCCGACAGCAGGCTGCACAGGGGCACGTCCGAGATGAGCTGGCGGCCCACGATGTCTTCGAGCAGGGCGCGGATCGTGCCGACGGTGACGTCGAGGTCGTCGGTGTGCTCGCGCGGCTCCAGCGCCCAGTAGCGGCGGATGGCCGGCCCCTCCCGACGTACCCGGAGCAGGTGGCCCGGGCGCAGCTCGCGCATGCCCTTGAAGACGGCCCGCTCCGGGCTCCTGCCCAAGGTGAGCAGTTCGCGCAGGCCGTCGGTGTCCACCACCGGCTCGGCCAGCGGGTTGGCGAGGATGGCCTTCGGCTCGGAGCCGAACAGCACGCCGTCGCGCAGCGGGTAGTAGTAGAGCGGCTTGACGCCCAGGCGGTCGCGCACCAGCAGGAGCTCCTGGTCGCGGTCGTCCCAGACGGCGAAGGCGTACATGCCGTTGAGCCGGTCGGCGACGCCCGCACCCCATTCGAGGTAGCCGTGGAGCACCACCTCGGTGTCGCTCCTGGTGTGGAAGCGGTGCCCCTTGGCCGCCAGTTCGGCCCGCAACTCGACGAAGTTGTAGATCTCCCCGCTGTAGGTGATGACGACCGGGCCCTCGGCCGTCATGGGCATGTGGCCCCCCTCGACGTCGATGACCGCGAGCCGCCGGTTGCCGAGTATGGCGTGCGGTGACAGCCACAGGCCCCGATCGTCCGGGCCCCGGCAGCTCATGGTCTCGGTCATGGCCTGGGCGGTGCCGTGTTCACTGGCCAGGTCGCGGCTGAAGTCCACCCATCCGGCGATTCCGCACATGCGAAAGTCCTCCCAAGGGTTTGGGGGTGTCGTCATATCGGGATACGTGCAACGTATCCGCGCATAGGCGGTTGGTCTATGGACGGGAACGGAAGGCTCGTACAAAGCAGGCGCTTAACAGCTGAAATAGCAGTATCGGGCGGACCTATCAGGCCTAACTGGATTTGCCGAAATTGATCGACCCGAAAATGTCACCTGCTTGGAGCACCGGGCCGGTGATCTGGGCGTCGCCGCTGATCGTGTTGGACACGTCGTGCTTGATCTGGACGAGCCGGGCCGTCTCCGTGGTCCACGACGTTAGGTTCTGCCCGAATTCAGCGTCTTCCTGTGCGCGTTCGACCAGGCTTTTGGCGGTTTCCTCCGGAGTCGGTGCTGTTTCGATGGCGGCTACGGCGTCGTCGCCGAAACGGCGGCGTACGAGGCCCGTCAAAGAGGTCCAGGCATTCTTGCCGGCTTCGCCCGCGGCGCCGCCGACTATCGCGGAGATGACCGCCGCCAGCGCGGGAATGACGCTCGGATCCATCGCAAGCTCTTTTCGTCAAGGACGTTCTCCCAGACTAGCGCTCCGCTTGCCACGATCCAGTGCGACGGGAACACTACTGAACCGTGGCTGGGCCGGAGAGCGGTGGGCAGGCGAATGACGCTGATATACGCAACGAAGTGTCCGGACAGGTGTCCGGCGGGGTGGTGCAGGCCAGGGACATAGGGTCGGTGACCATAGGCGCCACGCCTCCGCCGCCCGTACGGATCCCCCGGCAGCTGCCCGCCGCGCCGCCCGGTTTCGTCAACAGGACCACGGAGCTGGCGCTGCTCGACCGCCTCCTTCTCCTTGAGGAGGGACCCGCGATCGCGGTGGTCAGCGGTCTCAAGGGAGTCGGCAAGAGCGCGGTCAGCCGCCGCTGGGCGCACCAGGTCCACGAGCGGTTCAGCGACGGCCAGCTGTACGCCGACTTCGGCGAGCTGCGGCACCGGGGCGGCACTGAGGTCAGCGACGTTCTCGGCGGGTTCCTGCGCGCGTTCGGCGTCCACGAGGAGTGGATCCCGGCGGAGCTGCCGGAACGGGCGGCCATGTTCCGCTCCATGACGGCCGACCTGCGGCTGCTCGTGCTGCTGGACGACGCCGAGCACGCCGCCGAGGTGACGCCGCTGTTCCCCGCCTCCGCCGCGAGCGCGGTCGTCGTGACCAGCCACCACCAGCTCGGCGAGCTGCTCGTCGCGGGCGCGCGGCCGGTCAGAGTCGCGCCGCTCCAGGACGAGGAGGGGGTACGCCTCCTGTCCGGCATGCTGGGCGAGGACCGGGTCGCCGCCGAGCGGGAGCGGGTGAGCGAGCTCGTACGGCTGTGCGGCGGCCTGCCGATCGCCCTGCGGGTGGCCGGGGCGCGGCTGGTCCAACGGCCGACGTGGACGGTCGATCGGCTGGTCGGCGAGTTGCGGGACGCCGAGCGACGGCTGGACCACCTGAAGACGGAGGGCAGAGCGATCGTCGAAGCGGTTTTCGACTCCGCGTACACCGGGCTGCCGGAGCAGGCGGCCCGGCTCTACCGCCTGCTGGGCACGCTGCCCGGCCCCGGCTTCTCGGTGGGGGTGGCGCGGGCCGTCCTGGAGGGCGAGCCGGATCACCTGCTGGACCTGCTGCTCGACGCGAGTCTCGTCGAAGAGCTCGACGACGACACGTACCGTTTCCATGACCTGGTCCGGCTGCACGCGGCCCGGTGCGCGCGGCGCGTGGACCCGCCCGAGGCGCGGGAGGCGGCGCTGCGGCGGGTGGCGGAGTGGTACCTGGGGCAGGTGGCCGCCGCCGACGCCGCCATGGGTCCCCGGCTGCGCCTGGCCGACCATCGGGAGCGGCTGTCGGCCGTCGGCCTGCCGTTCGCCACACCCGGCGCGGCCCTCGACTGGCTGGAGAAGGAGCGCTCCAACGTGCTCGCGCTGCTGCGCGCGGCGGCGGCCCGTGAATGGGACGAGCTGGTCTGGCAGCTGGCCGAGGCCCTGTGGCCGCTCTACCACGAGCGCAAGCACTACGCGGACTGGATCGAGACCAACCGGCTGGGCGTGGCCGCGGCGCTGCGTGGCGGCGACCACGCCGTGGAGGCCAGGATGCGGAACCAGGTGGCCCGCGCCCACCTGGAGCTCGGCGAAACCGACCAGGCCCAGGCCGAGCTGGTCCTCGCGCGCAGGGCGGCCCGCGAGGCGGACGACCCGAGGATGGAGGCGGTCGTCCTGGAGTCACTCGGGCAGGCCGCCCTGGCCCGAGCGGCCGCCCTGGAGTCGCTCGGCCAGGCTGCCCGAGCCCAAGGGGAGGCCCTGGAGTCGCTCGGGCAGGCCCGGGACCTGATGGAGGATGCCGTCGCCCACTTCGCCGCCGCGCTGGCCATCCACGAAGGGCTGGGCAACACGCGGGGGATCGGCCTGCAGAGCTACCATCTCGGCCTGGTCCACAGCCGGGCGGGCCGACACGAAACGGCGATCGCCGCCTTCGATCGGGCCTTGGCTCTCATGACCTCGGTAGGTGACCGGCTCAGTCAGGGGAAGATCCACCTCGTCCTGGGTGAGGCCCACCGCGAGCTCGGTCACTCCGCGCAGGCGCTGCACTCGGCGCGGATCGCCGCGGACATCATGCGCGAGCGCCGCATTCCGGCCAAGGAGACGCGCGCCCTGGAACTGCTGGCCGACCTCGACCGCAGGGACGCCGGGCGCTATCTGCGGCAGGCCATCGCGGTCTGTCTCGCCTCGGGCAACCTGCCCAAGGCCGAGGAACTCCGCGCCCGCCTGAGCGACTAAGCCAGACGGATGGCCGCTTCCCGTTGGCCGACCCGGACGGTGGTCAAGGGGCCGTCGCCGTGGGCCAGCCAGCCGTACACCGCGGACGGCAGGCATCGGGGGTCGAGGTCGCCGCGCGCTCCGGCGGCCGCGTTGACGTCGAACCGCCGCCCGTCCCGCAGCGCCAGCCGGACCCGCCGCGCACCGGCCACCTCGGCCGTCATGAGACAGCCGGGGTAGCGCCGCAGAGTCTCCGCCGCCCAGCCGTCGGCCGGGTCCCCGCGCACGATGATGGCGGCGCTCTCCAGCCGCCGCCGGTCCGGCTCCTCGGCGTCCACGACGAGATGCGGATCTCGTACGCGCTGCCCCGCGCCGGTCACGGGGAGGCGCTGCCCCGCGCCGGTCACCGGGAAGCGGCGCAGGGACACGGTGCCGTCCTGGACCTCGGCTTCGACCAGGAAGGAGAGCACCTCCCCACGCTCTCCCAAGGGATCGGGCAGCGCGGTGGCGGCGGGCTCGGGGCCGGGTTCGAGGTCCATCAGCCGGTACGCGACGTGCCGTAACAACGTGCCCGCCTGGCCGGACTCGCCCAGCGTCCGCTCGGTGACCTCGTCATAGGCGCCCGGCCGGTACGTGTCCATGACCCTCTCGATCTGCCCCGGCAGGTCCCGCAATGGGTCGAGGCGGGGCAGCGCCCGCGACAGCGCGGCCGTGGGGGAGGCCGGATCGAGCTCCTCGGCCTCGCGACCGGACGAGGCCAGGAGGGTGGGGCGGCCCAGCGCGGCGCCGTAGAAGGTGACCGACCCGTGATCGCCCACGACCACGTCCGCCGCCAGGAGCGCCGCCTGCCAGCCCTGCCGGGGAGGGAGCAGCACCAGACCGGCGTCGAGGGCATCCCCCAGCCACAGCCGGACCTGCAGGCCGCCGTGGCCGTACCAGACGTTCGGATGCGCGGCCAGGACCACCTGGTACTCGTCCACCGGCAACTCGGCCGTCAGTCGCGCGACCAGGTCGTCGTTGGCGCCGAGCAGGGAGTGCTCACCCCAGGTGGAGCTGATCAGCACCAGCTTGCGGTCACCGGTGCCGAGGGCGCGCCGGTAGCGCTCGCGCCGCGCGGCGTTCGCCAGGATCCGGTCGAAGCACGGATCGCCGGTCACCACGGCCAGAGGCACCGCCTCCGGGCATTCGCCCGCCAACCGGGTCAGCTGCTCGTGATGCGGCAGGGCGATGGCCGCCGGTACGAGTCGGCCGTCGTGCATCAGCTGGCGCCGGGCGAGACCCGAGACGCCGCCCGCCGCGGGGAGCAGCCGGTTGTGCCCGGCGCCGTGCGGGACCAGCAGCAGCGGGGCCCTCAGCCGGTGCAGGTCGCCGTTGGCGCTGGCGGAGACGGCCAGGTCGAACGGCGTGTCCACGGCCTGTGCCCAGGAGACGACACGTGCCTCGACGTCCCGCAGATAGTCGCCGATCCCGTCGTCGAACGCCGAGCCCGCGGCGACGGTGAACAGCACCTGGACGCGAGGATCCGAACGGAACAGCGGCAGCACGTCCAGCAGCCGGCTCGCCGAGGTGACCGTACGCGCCACCACGAGGATGTTCCGGCTGGTGCCGACCGTGCGCCAACGGCGAGACCCGGGGCCGATCGGTACACGAAGCCAACCCTCGCCGCTCACCACCACTCCGACCGGCCCGATTCCTCAGTAAAAGCCCACCATATGACGCGGACCCGTCGTACAGGTACGCGACCGTCCCATTCTCCGGGAGGTCCCGTCGATGCGGCGGCGCGGGCGGCCGGTCAGTGAGGGCCGCTCGCGGCCGAGCACCGGGCAATCACCTTTTCCGTCATTTACCATATTCCTGGCGTGTCGTTGAAGAGCCGGGGGAAGCGCCGAGCACCTCTCCGGCGATGGCGAGGAATTCCCGGCACGATGCTTTGGGGCACTCCTCCTCGTGCAATCCCGTATTTCACGACATATCCAGCACATTCGTATTATATGGCGGCATGATGTGAAATGAGGCTTTGCCTGTCTCCGGGAGACCGGGCCGCTCGCCGCGATTATGGTGGGATATGTTCATGCCGTATCGGCGTATCCCGGGGAAACCGAATCCGGCGCTCTCATCCGACCCTCATCATCAATCGGGGGACCGATCGTCATTCAGGGAGTGATCTCTGGTGCTCAAGCGTCTGCTTCTCACCGCCGCCCTGGCGGCGTCCACCGTCATCGTCACCGGAACGGCCGGCACGCAGGCCGCCAGCGCCGCGAGCGCCTGCCCGCCCACCGCCGAGCAGGTGACCACCACGCCGCTGAGCGCGGCCAATAAGTGCAAGTGGAAGTGGGACAGCCACCACAACTACTGCAAGTACTGCTGGAGCCACGGAAGCTGGCACAAGCAGTGGTGTAAGAGCGGCGGCGGCGGCGGTGGCATGGGCGGTCACGGCCATGGTTGGTGGGATCACCACCACAACAATGGTGGGTGGGATCACAACAACCACTGACCCACCAGCACCGGCCCACGCACAACCCACGCACAACGATCGCTCCGCGTGACACCATCGCGCGGGGCGATCCCCCATGTGGGAAAGGCGCCTTCTTCGGCGCGCTTGGCGGTGAATCTCGCTTCGGCCGGAACCGGGCCCCGCGGGGAGTCAGGAAGGTGTTTCGGCCGTGCTCGTGGGCGACAGGCCGAGCATCCGGGTGGTGATCCGATGCAGGTGGGCGCGGAAGCGGTCCACGCTCCTTTCGCCTTCGGAGAAGCTGGCAGGGGGCGTGGTCATCGTGGCGTAGCGCACGAAAATGATGACGGACCAGGCGATCGCTCGCACGCAGAGCTCCACGTCGGCCTCGGAGTCCATGAGGCCCGCCTCGGCGGCTGCCTTGAACTTGCTGTAGACCGCATGGACCAACGGCTCGTTGTAGATCTGCTCCAGGTTCTGCAGATCGGCGGCGTCGCCCAGCCAGCGGTGCACCAGCAACGCGGAGATGTCGGGATTGTCGAGGCAGAAGTTCAGGTAGTCGTCGACCAGCGCGTGGACGCTCGTCGCTATCTGTGGGGCTCCCGACTCGTCGAAGCGAGCGAGGGCCCGCTCGAACAGGGCTTTCTGCGCTGTGTAACCGCGCCCCATCACCGCCAGATAGAGCTCCCGCTTCGAGCCGGCGAGCTCCATGACGGTCTCGACGTCAAGGTCGGCGGCCTCGGCGATCTGCACCATCGTCGTCGCGTCGTATCCGAGGGCCGCGAACAAGCGTGTCGCGGCCGAGATGATCCTTTCCACGCCGCTCCTTTCCTGAACGTCCACTCCAACAGATCGGCTGTCAAGTCCGGGCAAAGCGACACGCGGCAGGGCGGTCTGGCATCATGCGATCATGCGAATCGGGACGCTCGGCGCAGCTCGCATCACCCCCATGGCGCTCGTCAAGCCGGCCCGCGCCGTACCCGAGGTCGAGGTGGCGGCGGTGGCCGCCCGGGACCGGTCGCGGGCCGAGCAGTTCGCGGCCAAGCACGGCATCCCGCTCGTGCACGACTCCTATGAGCGACTGATCGCCGACCCCTCCCTGGACGCCATCTACAACCCGCTGCCGAACGCCCTGCACGCCGAGTGGACGCTCAAGGCGATCGAGGCGGGCAAGCACGTGCTCGCCGAGAAGCCGTTCACCTCCAACGCCGCCGAGGCGCGGTCCGTCGCGGACGCCGCCGCGAAGTCCGGTGTGGTGGTCATGGAGGCGTTCCACTACCGGTATCACCCGCTGATGGAACGGGTACTCGAGATCGTCGGTACCGAACTCGGCGAGGTCCGGCATGTCGAGACATGGATGTGCTTTCCGCTCCCCAAGTTCTCCGACATCCGCTACTCGCTGAAGCTCGGCGGTGGCGCGCTCATGGACGCGGGCTGCTACGCGGTGCACTGCCTGCGCACGCTCGGGCCGGGCGAGCCCTCGGTCGTGGGCGCGGCGGCCCTGCTGCGCTCGCCGGGCGTCGACCGGGCGATGGCCGCCGACCTGCGCTTCCCCACCGGCGCGACCGGGCGGATCCACGCCTCCATGTGGTCGGGGAACCTACTCAAGATCGCCGCGCGGGTCGACGGCGAACGCGGGTCGCTGCGCCTCACGAACTTCGTCGCCCCGCAGCTCTTCCACCGGCTGACCGTGACCGTCGACGGCCGGCGGCGCCGCGAGCGCGTCGCGGGCGACCCGACGTACACCTGCCAGCTGCGCGCCTTCGTGGCGGCGGTGCGGGAGGGCACCCCGCCGCTGACGCCGCCGGCGGACTCCGTCGCCAACATGACGGTCATCGACGACATCTACCGCAAGGCGGGACTTCCCCTCCGCGGCATCCAGTAACCGGCTCCGGGTCCTCGCACGGTGAGCATCCCCTGTCCAATTGCCTACTTGAACATCCTATATAACTGGTAGGAAATTGGATGTTAGTTGTGGGGATTTGGAGGGATGACCGTGGATATGCCGAACTTCCTGGTCGCAGGGGTCCCGAAGGCGGGAACGACGGCCCTGCACGCCGCTCTCCAGCGGCATCCGCAGCTCTTCCTGCCACCGGTGAAGGAGCCCAAGTACTTCCTCACCGACGGCCCGCCACCGGCCAGGGGCGGGCCCGGCGACGTGGAGACGTACCGGGAGCACGTCTGGCGCCGCGAGGACTACGAGGCGCTGTTCGCCGCGGCGCCCGCGGGGACGCTGGCCGGCGAGTGCACGCCCTTCTACCTGTACGACCGGGACGCGCAGCGGCGCATCAAGGCGGCCATCCCGCACGCCAAGCTCATCGTGATCGTCCGGGACCCGGTCGAGCGCGCCCACTCCAACTGGACCCACCTGTGGTCGGCCGGGCTCGAACCGATCGGCGACGTGGTGCGCGCCTGCGAGGCGGAGGGCAAACGGATCGCGGCCGGATGGGCGCACTTCTGGCACTACCTGGGACTCGGCCGGTACGGCGAGCAGCTGGCCGCCCTGTACGAGCTGTTCCCGCGCGAGCAGGTCCTGCTCTTCCGCTACCGCGACCTCGTCGACCGGCCGGCCGACACGCTCGACCGGATCTGCGGCTTCCTCGGGGTGGAGCGGGGGCTGTTGACCGAGATGCCGAGGGAGAACGTGACCGCGCATCCCGACGCGAGCCCGCGGCACGCGGTGCTGTCCTCGGTCCGGCGGCTCCTGCCCGGGACTCTGGCCGATCCCGTCGAGCAGCTGCTCCAGCGGCGGGCCGCTCCGCGCCGCCCCCTGACCTGGGAGCAGCGGCGGCAGCTCATCCCGTACTTCACCGCGGACATCCGGCTCCTGCAGCAGGTCACCGGCGAGGACTTCAGCGACTGGCTCAGGCCCAGGGAACGTTCGGGCGGCCTGGTCGGCACCCGGCCGCCCGGCCAGCGGCAGTCCAGAAACGGGCGCCCGGCCCCATCCTGACGATCAGCGGCGGTCCGGAAAGAGATGATCAGCGCAGTTCGGTGCGCAGCTCGTGGGCTCCGTCGGCGCGGGTGTACTCGTAGTACAGCCGGACGCGGCCGTCCGGCAGGTCGACGATGTCGAGGTAACGCAGGCCGCCGCCCGCGTGCGGCGACATGGCCGCCGGGGTGGTCCCCACCGGGGTCAGCTCGCCGGGGTCGGGCCCTACGGCGATCCCGGTGCGCTCCTCGTAGTTCTCGGCCGCGCTGGCCCGGCCGTCGTAGAAGGCCAGCACCCGGTCACCGACGAAACGCACCGAGCTGATCCGTACGCCCCGCCCGTCCCACAGCCCCGGCCGCCCGCTCAGCGCCGTGCCGTGCCACGTCCACTCCAGGCCGTCGGCGCTGGTGGCGTAGTCGGTCACCATCCGGTCGGCCTCGTCGGAGTCGGCCAGCGGATGGCAGGAGGCCCACAGGTGCCACTTGCCGTCGTGCCGGACGATCACCGAATCCTTCACGCCGGTCTTGGGGTCGCCGGGCAGGACGGTCTCGCGCGAGCGCGGGTCGAACCGGGCGGGGTCGTCGCTCTCCAGCACCTCCACCCGCCAGTGCTTGGTGCCCGGGGTGGCGCAGCTCAGGTACAGCCGCCAGCGCCCGTCCTCGGTGCGTACCAGGGTGGGCCGTTCCAGGGACTCGGCGGCCATCTCCTGGCGGGTGATCGTCGTCAGGGTCTCGAACCGCTCACCGTCCACCGAACGGGCCACCACCACCGCGTACCCGCGTCCCTCCCCCACAGGGCGGCGCAGCCGGTAGGCGAGATAGATCAGCCCGTCCGCCGCGACCGCGCTGGGACCCCCTGCCCAGTGTCCTTCGCTCGCGATCGGCGGTGCGATCGCGACGGTCGCGCGGTCAGGGTCGGGGAGCAGGGCAGCGGGAACGTCCGCGGGGTTCGACATGGAGACGAGGCTAGGCCACGACCTGGAGTGGGACACCGCTGCTCACCGGCCCTTTGCATTCCCTTATTCCTACCTAAATAGTATGGATACTACACGCTCTCATGGGAGCCGTGTCCTAAGACGTGCAGCAATCGGTAAGGGAAGTGACCTGGTCGTCCGGATTCCTCCATCGATGTGGTCACTATGTGCATCGAATGCTTACTCCTTGTCATTGGTGGCGATACCTACGGCATTCCCGTCAACTGCCGAGACGAGGGCCGTGTACATGAGCGAAACCACGACGAAAGCCGCTGTGGACGAGGTTCACGTGCTGTGGACCTCGGAGGGCATGAGCTGCGACGGCGACACGGTCTCAGTGACGGCGGCCTCCAATCCGAGCCTCGAAGCCGTGCTGCTCGGCCTGGTGCCCGGACTGCCGAAGGTGGTTCTGCACAACAAGGTGCTGGCGGCGGAGGTGGGCAGCGACTTCATGGCCGCCTTCCACCAGGCAGCGGAGGGCGGGCTACGTCCGTTCGTCTTCGTGGTCGAGGGGTCGATCCCCAACGAGCAGATCAACGGCGACGGTTACTGGACGTCGATGGGGAACGACCCGGTCACCGGGCAGCCGATCACCGTCAACCAGTGGATCGACCGGCTCGCGCCGCAGGCGTGGGCGGTGGTGGCGATCGGCACCTGCGCGACGTACGGCGGCATCCACGCCATGGCGGGCAACCCGACGGGAAGCATGGGACTCGGCGACTATCTGGGTCACGACTTCCGCTCGGCCGGCGGCCTGCCCATCATCAACGTGCCGGGTTGCCCGGTGCAGCCCGACAACTTCATGGAGACCCTGACCTGGCTGCTGTACCAGGCCGCGGGGCTGGCTCCCATGATCCCCCTGGACAAGGAGTTGCGACCGACCTGGCTGTTCGGCAAGACGGTGCACGAGGGGTGTGACCGCGCCGGCTACTACGAGCAGGGCGACTTCGCCAAGGACTACAACTCCCCCAAATGCCAGGTCAAGGTCGGCTGCTGGGGACCGGTGGTCAACTGCAACGTGCCCAAGCGCGGCTGGATGGGCGGGATCGGCGGCTGCCCCAATGTGGGCGGCATCTGCATCGGCTGCACGATGCCCGGGTTCCCGGACAAGTTCATGCCGTTCATGGACCAGCCTCCCGGCGCGCTGGTGTCCTCCACCGCCACCGGAGCGTACGGGTCGGTCATCCGCAAGCTGCGCTCCATCACCAACAGGACGGTCAACAAGGAGCCGAAGTGGCGCCACAACCGGCCTGAGCTGACCAGCGGCTACCAACCGGAACATAGCTAGGGGAGAGGGAACGTCGCGGTGACCATCCGATCCAAGGAGGCTCAGGAGACTCGGCAGCTCGTCGAGATGTCCTGGGACCCGATCACCCGCATCATCGGCAACCTGGGGATCTACACGAAGATCGACTTCAACAACAAGGAAGTCGTCGAGTGCAAGAGCACCTCCTCGTTGTTCCGGGGCTACAGCGTGTTCATGCGCGGAAAGGACCCGCGGGACTCGCACTTCATCACCAGCCGCATCTGCGGCATCTGCGGTGACAACCACGCGACCTGCTCGGTCTACGCCCAGAACATGGCCTACGGCGTCAAGACGCCGCCGCTGGGCGAGTGGATCATCAATCTCGGCGAGGCGGCCGAGTACATGTTCGATCACACCTTGTTCCAGGACAATCTGGTCTTCGTCGACTACTGCGAGCAGATCGTCAAGGAGACCAACCCCACCCTGCTGCGCAGGGCGGAGACCACCGAGGCACCGCATGGCGGCGTCCACGGGTACCGGACGATCGCCGACATCATGCGGGCGTTCAACCCGTTCACCGGCGCGATGTACCGCGAGGCGCTGCAGGTCAGCCGGATCACGCGGGAGATGTTCTGCCTGATGGAGGGGCGGCACGTGCACCCCTCGACGATCTACCCGGGCGGCGTGGGCACGGTGGCGACGCCTCAGCTGTTCACCGACTACCTGTCCCGGCTGCTCAGGGTTCTCGACTTCGTGAAGAAGGTCGTCCCGGTCAACGACGACCTGTTCGACTTCTTCTACGAGGCGCTGCCCGGGTACGAGGAGGTCGGCCGGCGGCGGACGATGCTGGGCTGCTGGGGTTCGTTCCAGGATCCGGCCGTGGTCGACTACGACTACCGGAACATGGGCGAGTGGGGCCGGGGCATGTTCGTCACCCCGGGCATCGTCCTGGACGGCGAGCTGCGCACCACGAGCCTGGTGGACATCAACCTCGGCATGCGGATCCTGCTGGGCAGCTCGTTCTACGACGACTGGGTGAACGAGGAGGTCTTCGTCACCCACGACCCGCTGGGCAACCCGGTGGACCGGCGTCATCCGTGGAACCAGACGACGCTGCCCAAGCCGCAGAAGCGCGACCTGGCGGGCGGCAACTACAGCTGGGTCATGAGCCCTCGCTGGTACGACGACCGCACGGACGACCACCTCGCGCTCGACACCGGGGGCGGGGCCCTCGCACGGCTCTGGACGACGGCGCTGGCCGGCCTCGTCGACACCGGAGGCGTGCGGGCGACCGGCAGCAGCGTGGAGATCAACCTGCCCAAGAGCGCGGCCCTGCCGGAGATGCGGTTCGAGTGGAAGATACCCAAGTGGTCCAACACGATCGAGCGCAACCGGGCCCGCATCTACTTCGTCGCCTACTCCGCCGCGATGGCCTTCCACTTCCTGGACCAGGCGATGGCCGAGGTACGCGCCGGCCGGACGCGCGTCTTCGCCGACTTCGACGTGCCCGATGACGCGATCGGCTGCGGGTTCCACGAGGCGGTGCGCGGGGTCCTGTCCCACCACATGGTGATCCGCGACGGCAAGATCGCCAACTACCACCCGTACCCGCCCACGCCGTGGAACGCCAGCCCTCGGGACATCTACGGCACCCCGGGACCGTACGAGGACGCGGTCCAGGGCATGCACATCTTCGAGGAGAACGGCCCGGAGAACTTCAAGGGCATCGACATCATGCGTACGGTCCGCAGCTTCGACCCCTGCCTGCCGTGCGGCGTCCACATGTACCTCGGCGACGGGAAGGTGCTCAAGCAGGTGCACTCCCCGACGCTGGGCACGAGCATCTCCGGATAGGGGCGGGCGATGTCACTGACCGACCGTGAGGTGGCCGACCGGGTGGCCCGGGTGGACGCCCTGCTGGACGGCGTCGAGTCGCTGCCCGAACCGGAGTCCACCATCGAGGTGCTCCAGGCGCTGCTCGACCTGTACGGCGAGGCGCTCGCCCGGATCGTCGCGATCGGCGGCGAAAGGCTCGGGCCGGCGCTCGCGCAGGACGAACTGGTCTCCTACCTGCTGGTGCTGCACGACCTGCACCCGCTGGACGTGTCCGCCCGGGTGGAGAAGGCCGTGAGCGGTGTACGGCCCCGGCTCGGCGGCGCGGCCGTGGAGGCGGTGGCCGTGGCGGACGGTGTGGCGAGCGTACGGCTCCTGCGCGGTCGCGGCGGCTGCGGCGGCCGTAGCGGCACCGGCGGTGGCGGCTGTGGTGGCAGCGGCACGGTCGATCGGGCGGCCCTGCTGGAGGAGGCGATCCGCAACGCGGCCCCGGAGCTCGACCGGGTGGAGATCGAGGAGGTCGGCCCGGCACCTGTCTTGATCTCCATCGACGCCTTGCGCCGCGAACCCGGCGCGCGGACGTCGTGAGGGAGCGCGGCATGGCACGAGGGGGTCTGCGCGGCCTCATCGACCGGACGGCCGAGCGACGTGCGGCTGACCGGCCTACGACTGACCGGCCTACGACCGATCCGTCTGCGGCTGACCAGCCTGCGGCCGATCATGACGGCGGCCGCTGCCGGTGCGAGCTGTGCGCCGCGCCCATTCCCGACGACCACCGTCACCTGCTCGAACCGGCGGTCCGCGAACCGCGCTGTGCCTGCCGGCCGTGCGCGCTGCTCTTCGAGCATCCACCGGCCGAAGGGGACCGCTACCGCCTGGTGCCCGACCGCCGGTGGTACCTGCCGGACTTCGCTCTCGACGACGCCACCTGGGCGGCCCTGGACATTCCCGTTCACATGGCTTTCGCCTGTCACGACTCGGCCGAGGGCCGGACGGTGATCCGCTACCCGAGCCCCGCCGGAGCGGTCGAGGCCGCGGTCGAGCCGGCCGCCTGGGCCGCGGTGGAGGAGGCCAACCCCGTGCTGCGGCGGCTGGCCCCCGACGTGGAGGCGCTGCTGGTCAACCGGACGCGCGACGCGCGAGACCACTGGCTGGTGCCGATCGACGACTGCTTCGCCCTCGTCGCCGTGCTCAGGTCTCACTGGACGGGCCTGGCCGGCGGCCAGGACGTCTGGAACGAGGTCGGCGCCTTCTTCGCCGAGCTGCGGCGCCGGGCCAAGCCCATGCCCATGCCCGTGGGCCTGTCGAAAGGAGTTCCACGATGACCGGCACCATCAAGGTGGGCCGCCCCGATGCGCGGCCCGACATGACCGCGCACCTGAAGGGCGTCCATGAGGGCAACGCGGTCGGCAACTACGAGCAGCAGCCGGGTCACCTTCCCGACGGCCGCTCGACGGCGGCGCGATCCACCGGGATCAACCCGAAGCACCACGACCCGATCGACCCGGCCATGCCCAACCTGTCCCCGGCATGAGGCCGGACTCCGCCTTCGCCACGCGGGAGGACGCGCCGCCGCCGGCGCTCAGGTTCGTGATCGAGAGCGCCGCGGCGGTGGAGTTCGCCGCCGTGCCGACGGTGCGGTTCACGCTGCGGATCGACGGCGCCGGTCCGTCGCCGATCCGCAGCGTCGCGCTGGACACCCACATCCGCATCGACGCCGCGCGGCGCCAGTACGACCCGCCCACCCGGCGGCGGCTCACCGACCTGTTCGGCGCGCCAGAGGATTGGGGCCGGACATCGAGGAGCCTGCTGTGGGCGCGGGCGGTGACGCAGGTACCCGGCTTCGACGGGCACACGGTGGCGAGCATCGACGTGGCCTGCACCTACGACTTCGAGGTGGCGGTCGCCAAATACTTCCACTCCCTTCCGGACGGTGAGGTCCCGCTGACCTTCCTGTTCAGCGGGACGATCTTCTACCTCGACGCCGGCCTGCTCCGGGCGGCCCGGATCCCGTGGGACACCGACGTCACGTTCCGGATGCCGGTCCAGGTCTGGAAGGACGTCATGGAGCACTACTTCCCGCGCAGCGCCTGGCTCCGGCTGGACCGCGACGCCTTCGACCGGCTCTACGACTACAAGGTCCGGCACACGCTGACGACCTGGGACGACGTCGTGGCGGCGCTGCTGGTACGCGAGCGTCAGGGAAAAGAGCAGGGCGGTGGCTGACCGATGGATCAGGTGACACAGGTCGCGCGCGCGGTGCTGTACGAGGGATACCTGCTGTGGCCCTACCGCCGCTCGTCGCTCAAGAACGCGCAGCGCTGGACCCTGGGCGGCGTCTACCCCGAGCGGTGCGCCGAGACGGGCGACTCCTCGCTGATGCGCACCCAGGTGCTGATCGAGGCGGACCCGGCCGACACCATCGATGTCCGGGTCTGCTTCCTGCACGCCGTCGCCCGCCAGGTCGCGCGCGGCACCGGCGAGGAGCTCGTGCCGGTCGCGGAGCTGACGGCCGGGGGTGAGCGCCACGTGGCCAGGGACGAGGCGACCGAGCGGGAGGTGGCCGCGCTCGGGCTCGACCTCGCGGGTCTCGTCCGGCGGGCCGCCGTGGTGGACATCGACATACCCGAGGGCGGGGACGTCGAATGGCTGCTCGGCCCGGACGGGCGGGGGGTCGGGGCGCTTTCGCGCAGCTGGCGGGCGCTGCGCGGGCGGATCGAGGTCCGCGCGGAACGCCCGGCTCCCGGCGTCTTCCGGATCACCGTCGAGGTCGCCAACACGACCGGTTGGGCGGGCGGCAGCCGTACCGAGGGGCTGAAACAGGCGTTCCTCTCCGCGCACACGGTCCTGCACGCGCCACGCGGGCGGTTCGTCTCGCTGACGGACCCGCCGGAGGAGCTGCGGCCGCTCGCGGAAGGCTGCGACAACGTCGGCGCCTGGCCGGTCATAGTGGGCGAGGAGGGCGAGCGGCACACCATGCTCTCGGCGCCGATCATCCTGTACGACTACCCCCGGATCGCGCCGGAGAGCCCGGGTGACCTCTTCGACGCCACCGAGATCGACCAGTTGCTCACCCTGAGCGTGCTCGCCCTGACCGAGGAGGAGCGGCGGGAGATCCGCGACGGCGATCCCCGGGCCAGGGAGATCCTCGACCGATGTGCCTCGCTCACACCCGAGCGGCTCATGCGGATGCACGGAACGGTACGCGAGATCCGTCCGCTGATCGAACAGGAGCCGGTACATGACCGCGACGGATGACTTCTGGGCCCGGATGGAACGACGGGGCCCGGACACGGTGATCGTGGACGGCGTGACGCTCGGCGCGGGCAGCCGGGTGCGGCTGCGTCCACGATCGCGGGCGGACGTCTTCGACCTCGCCCTCGGCGGCCGGGTGGCCGTCGTCGAGAGCGTCGAACAGGACGAGATGGGCGCCCTGCACCTGGCCGTCACCCTTGAGGAGGATCCCGGCCGCGACCTGGGAGAGGCGAAGCTGCCCGGACACCGGTTCTTCTACTCCGCCGAGGAGGTGGAACCGATCGTGGAGGAGAGCCGACCCGCCCGCGTCCTGGTCGCGGGCATCGGCAACATCTTCCTGGGCGACGACGGCTTCGGCGTCGAGGTGGCGCGACTCCTGGCGGCCGAGGACCTGCCGCCCGGAGTGGACGTCGTGGACTTCGGGATCCGCGGCATGGACCTGGCCTACGCCCTGCAACGCGACTACGACACGGTGATCTTCGTGGATGCCGCGCCGCGCGGGGAGGCTCCCGGGACGCTGACCGTACTCGAACCGGCCGAGCCGGAGGCGGGCGTGCCCATGGAGACCCACGGCATGGATCCGGTACGCGTGCTCCGGCTGGCCGCCGAGCTGGGCCGGATACCGCCCCGGGTGCTCGTGCTCGCCTGCGAACCGGCGACCGTGATGACCGGGGCGCCGGACGAAGACGTGCTGGTCGAGCTGAGCGAGCCGGTTCGCGCGGCGCTCGGCCCGGCGCTCAAGACGGTCCGGTCCCTTGTCGAGACTTGATCGAAGCCATCGATGGACCGGGGTTACCGAAAACCGAGGAGGTGGAAACGGATGAGGAAGGGGCCGGTGGTGGCTCTGGTGACGCTGTGCGCGGTCGCCGCGATGATCGCCGCGCAATGGCCGGAGATCAAGCGCTACCTGAACATGAGAAGGATGTAGGGCACTTCATGCATGAGCTAGGAATGTGCGAGGGCCTGGTCGACCTGGTCCGGCAGCAGGCGGACGGCCGGCGGGTCACCGGGCTGCGGGTCCGGATCGGCGCCCGCCACGCCGTCGTGGGCGAGGCGTTCGACCATGCCTTCGCGATCGCCGCCGAGGGCAGCGCCGCCGAGGGGGCGGCGCTCGACCTCGTCGTCACGCCCGTCACCGTGGACTGCGGGGCCTGCGGCCACCAGTCGGAGTCCGTCGACGTGCTCGCGGTCTGCGCGCGGTGCGGCGACGACGACGTGGACGTCCGCGGCGGCGACGAGCTGGTCCTGGAATCGGTCCAGTTCAAGGACGGGTCGGCCGTGAAATCAGACCGGTTCGGGGAGGAAGCCGATGTGCCTCGGGATCCCCGGTGAGCTGGTGGGGGCCGTCGAGGAGCACACCGCCCTCGCCATGGTGGACGTCAGCGGGGTACGCCGCCGCATCAACATGGGGCTGCTCGCCGACGACCACCTCAAGCCCGGAGACTGGGTACTCGTCCACGTGGGCTTCGCCCTGTCGAAGATCTCCGAGTCCGAGGCCAAGGCCGTGATGGACATGCTGCACGGCCTCGGGCAGGCCTACACCGACGAGATCGACGCGCTCAAGGAATCGGACATCTCATGACCCTCCTCCGCAAGGAGTGCGATGCGCTTCGTCGATGAGTTCCGCGACGCCGACGCGGCCCGGGCGCTGGCCGCGCGGATAGCCGCCCGGTGCGAGGCGGGACGCCGGTACAAGTTCATGGAGGTGTGCGGGGGACACACGCACACCATCTACAAGCACGGCATCGAGGACTACCTGCCGGAGGCCGTGACGCTCGTGCACGGGCCGGGCTGTCCCGTCTGCGTCATCCCCATGGGCCGGGTGGACGACGCCGTCCACATCGCCCGGCAGCCCGACGTGATCATGACGTCGTTCGGCGACATGATGCGGGTGCCCGGGGGAGCGGCCACGTTCCTCGACGCCAAGGCCCAGGGCGCCGACATCCGGATGGTCTACTCGCCGCTCGACGCGCTCAAGATCGCCCGGGAGAATCCGGACCGGCGGGTCGTGTTCATGGCGATCGGCTTCGAGACCACGGCGCCGTCGACGGCGGTGACCGTGCTGCGGGCGGCCGAGGAGGGCATCGACAACTTCTCCGTCTTCTGCAACCACGTCCTGATCATCCCGGCCGTCAAGGCGATCCTCGACTCGCCCGACCTGCGGCTCGACGGCTTCATCGGTCCCGGCCACGTCTCGACGATCATCGGCTGCCGGCCGTACGAGTTCATCGCGCGCGACTACCGGCAGCCGTTCGTGGTCGCCGGGTTCGAGCCGCTCGACATCCTGCACGCGGTCGACCTGCTCCTCGGCCAGCTGGCCGAGGGCCGTGGGGAGGTCGAGAACCAGTACGCGCGGGTGGTGCCATGGGAGGGCAACCGGATCGCCATGGAGGCGATCGGGACGGTGATGCGTGTGCGCCCGCACTTCGAGTGGCGTGGGCTCGGCTTCATCTCGCACTCGGCGCTGGGGATGGCCGAGGAGTACGCCGCCTTCGACGCGGAGCGGATCTTCGACATCCCCGGTACGCGCATCGCCGATCCCATGGCGTGCCAGTGCGGCGAAGTGCTCAAGGGAGTGCTCAAGCCGTGGGAGTGCAAGGTGTTCGGCACCGCGTGCACCCCGGAGACGCCGATCGGGACCTGCATGGTCTCCTCGGAGGGAGCGTGCGCGGCGTACTACAACTTCGGCCGGTTCAGCCGGGAACGAGTGCGGGAGGCGACCCGGGCATGACCACGGAGAAGCAGGTCCTCGACCGGATCGAGCGCGTACGGCGGCGCCGCGCGGTGGTCCGGGAAGAACGCATCACCCTGGCGCACGGCTCCGGCGGCAAGGCGACCAGGACCCTGATCGACGCGGTCTTCCTGGAGGCGTTCCGCAATCCGCTGCTCGCCCCGCTGGAGGACGGGGCCATGCTGACGCTGGACGGTTCCCGTGCGGTGTTCACCACCGACGCGTTCGTGGTCTCCCCGCTGTTCTTCCCCGGCGGCGACATCGGCGATCTGGCGGTCAACGGCACCGTGAACGACCTGGCGGTATGCGGTGCCCGTCCGCTGTACCTGTCCGCCGGGTTCATCCTCGAAGAGGGGTTCCCGGTCGGCGACCTGCGGCGGATCGTCGCCTCGATGGCGGCCGCGGCGGAGGCGGCGGGCGTCACGATCGTCACCGGCGACACCAAGGTCGTCCAGCGGGGCAAGGCCGACGGTTGCTACATCACCACCGCCGGGGTCGGCGTCGTCGAGCGCCCGGCCACGCCGTCCATCTCCGCGGCCAGGCCCGGCGACGCGGTCATCGTGTCCGGGCCGATCGGCGAGCACGGCGTCGCCATCATGCTGGCCCGCGGCGAGCTCGGCATCGAGGCGGACACGGTCTCGGACACCGCCCCGTTGAACGGCCTGGTGGCCGAGCTGCTGGACGCCCTTCCCACCCAGGTGCGGACATTGCGGGACGCCACCCGTGGCGGGGTGGCCACTGTGCTGAACGAGGTGGCGGGCGCCTCTGGTGTCTCCGTGGTGATGGACGAGGAGTCCGTACCGGTTCAGCCCGCTGTCACCGGGATGTGCGAGCTGCTCGGGATCGACCCGCTGTACGTCGCCTGCGAAGGGCGGCTGGTCGCCGTCGTCGACGGCGATCACGCCGAGCGGGCGGTCGACATCATGCGCGGCCATCCGGTCGGCGCCGGGGCCGCGATCATCGGGTGGGTCGGGGAGGACCCGCCCGGCCTGGTACTGCTGAGAACCGCCTTCGGCGGCACCCGCATCGTGGACCTGCTGGTCGGCGACCCGCTGCCGCGCATCTGCTGACGCCCTGCGACCCGTTCAACGGGTCGCTCGGTCCCGAGCCCCCGCCACCACGGCCTGCCCGAGACTGATGCCGCCGTCGTTGCAGGGGATGCGCCGGTGCAGCAGGACGCGCAGGTCGTTGCGGCGCAGCCCGTCGACCACGGCGCCGAGAAGGAGGGTGTTGCAGAACACCCCGCCGGACAACGCCGCCACCTCCAGGCCGTTGGCGGCCGCGACCCGCGTCGTGGCCGTCACCACCGCCTCGGCCAGCCCGTGGTGGAACCGCGCCGCGATCACCTCCGACGCCTCGCCCCGGCGAAGATCGCCGACGACCGCGCGGATCAGGTCGGTGCTGCGGATGACCGTTCCGTCGACGGTGACCGGATAGCCGCCGCGAACCCCCGGATCCGCCCGCTGCTCCAGCTCCACCGCCGCCTGTCCGTCGTAGGTGACCGTGTCGCGGATCCCGAGGAGCGCGGACACCGCGTCGAACAGCCGCCCGGCGCTCGACGTCACCCGATCCGCCGGGCCGTTCGCCACGAGCGCCGCCACGGCCGGCCACCGGTCCTGATTGCGGCGGACCACGTCGAGGTCGTCGAAGCTTTTCGGGCCGTACGCGCTGTGCAGGAAGGCCGCGGCCATCCGCCAGGGCTGCCGGATCGCCGTCACGCCGCCGGGCATCGGCACCGGCTCCAGGTGCCCGGCCCGCTCGAAGCCCACCAGGTCGGCCACGAGCAGCTCGCCGCCCCAGATCGTGCCGTCCGTGCCGTACCCCGTGCCGTCGAGGGCGACGCCGACGACCGGGCCGGTCAGGCCGTTGTCGGCCAGGCAGGAGGCGATGTGGGCGTGGTGGTGCTGTACGCCGATCGGCTGGACGCCGTCGAGGGTGAGGGCGTACTTGGTGGACAGGTATTCCGGGTGGAGGTCGTGTGCCACCACCTCCGGCTCGATCCCGAACAGCCGCCGGAAGTGGGCGACACCGCCGGCGAAGGCCTGCATCGTCGCGTAGTTCTCCAGGTCGCCCAGGTGCTGGGAGACGAACGCGTGGCTGCCCGTCGCCAGGCAGAAGGTGCTCTTGAGCTGCGCCCCGCAGGCGAGAACCGGGCGGGGGAACGTCCAGGGCAGCGCTAGTGGCGCGGGAGCGTGCCCACGCGCTCGCCGTACCGGAACCTCCACGTCGCGGAAGACTCGGACCACCGAGTCGTCAAGGCCCGCGTGAATCGGCCGATCGTGGGTGAGGAAGGCGTCGGCGGCCAGCCGCCGCGCGTCCTCGTCGCGGTGCGCGATGGGCTCGCCCGACAGGTTCCCGCTGGTCAGTACGAAGGGGCGGCCCAGCTCGCGGGCCAGCAGGTGGTGCAGGGGCGTATACGGCAGGAGCACCCCGATGTCCCGGTTGCCGGGTGCCACCGAGACGGCGATGGGCGAGCCGGGGCGTCGTGGCAGCAGCACGATCGGGCGGCGCGCGCTGGTGAGGGCGGCGACCACCCCGCTCGCCTCGCCGTCCAGCTCACACAACTCGCGTACGGCGGCCAGGTCCGGCGCCATCACGGCGAACGCTTTGTCCCCACGGTGCTTGCGGCCCCGCAGCTCAGCGACCGCGTCCTCGTCGGTGGCGTCCACGGCGAGGTGATGGCCGCCGAGTCCCTTCACCGCGAGGATGGAACCACCGCGGAGCAGCGCCGCCGCCTCGGCCACCGGATCGCCCGCGATCACCGCGCCTTCGGAGGTGTGCAGGACGAGCGTGGGACCGCAGGCGGGGCAGCAGACCGGCTGGGCGTGGAAACGGCGATCGCGGGGATCGCGATACTCCGCCGCGCACGCCGTGCACATGGCGAAGGTCCGCATGGTGGTCGCGGCGCGGTCGTACGGGATGGCCGTGATGATCGTGAACCTGGGGCCGCAGTTGGTGCAGTTGACGAAGGGGTAGCGGTAGCGGCGATCGGCCGGATCGAACAGCTCGGCCAGGCAGTCGTCACAGGTCGCCGCGTCCGGCGACACATGCGCGCGTGGGGCGCCGCCCATCCCGCCTGGTCCGCCGGTCTCGCTCGGCACGCGTGTCTCGCCTGGTCCGCCGGTCTCGCTCGGTACGCACGTCTCGCTCGGTCTGCCTGTCTCGCTCGGTACGCACGTCTCGCCTGGTCTGCCCGTCTTGCTCGGGACGCCCATCTCGCTTCCTGGTTCGCCCGTCTCGCTCGGGACGATGCGGAAGCCACGGGCGCCTGTGGGCGGCACCGATTCCACGCTCACCCGGTCCACGACCGCCAGCGCGGGCGCGTTCCCGCTGACCGTCTCGATCAGCGCGCTCACCGCCCCCGCCGGGCCCTCGACCTCGATGAACACCCCGAAACCGGCGTTGCCGACCGTGCCCGACAGGCCGTACCGGACGGCCAGGCCGTGGACGAACGGCCGGAACCCCACGCCCTGGACGATGCCCTCGACCCGGATCCGGGAGCGCACGATCGGGTCCAACGGTCAGTCCGCCTCGTCCAACGCCCGCCGCACCGACTCCCACAGCACATGGCACACGGTGGCCTGCGCCTCCTGGATCCGATGGACGGACGAGGACGGGATGACCAGCAGATGATCGACGGCACCGCACTCGGCCAACTGACCGCCCCCCGAACCGGCGAGCCCGACCGTCACCATGCCGAGGCGTTTGGCTTCCTGGAGCCCGCGCACCACGTTCAGCGAGCCGCCGCTCGTCGAGATCCCCATCGCGATGTCCGTACCGGTGCCCAGGGCGGCGAGCTGCCGGGCGAAGACCGCGTCGAAGCCGATGTCGTTGGTGAGCGCGGTCAGCAGCGCGACGTCGGTCGTCAGCGACATCGCCGGCAGCCCTCTGTGCCCGGGTCCGGGAGCGAGGAACAGGTGGGCCACGGCCTGCGCGTCGGTGCTGCTGCCCCCGTTCCCGAAGGTGAACAGTCGACCGCCGTCGGCGAAGGCCGCGGCGAGGGCCCCGGCGCACGCGGCGATCCGGGGGCCGAGCCGGGTGAGGACCTCTTGCCGCAGCACGACGATCTCCCGGGCCTTCTCCGCCGTGGACCGGGTCACCGTGGCCAGCAGCGATTCGACGTCGCCCGCCGCAGAGGACAGGAAGGGATAGAGCGCGTCGCTCACGGCCTTCTCCCCTGCACCGCTCACTCCGGCACTGTTCTTCCCAGCACCGCTCACTCCGGCACTGTTCTTTCCGGCACCGCTCACTCCGGCACCGTTCTTTCCGGCACTGTTCTCTCCAGCACCGCGATGGCCTCTTTCGCGTGCACCAGGACCACGTCGCCGGCTCGCGCGTCGACCAGTCGCACGCTGATCTCCTCCGCACCGACGGCGGTGTCGGCCAGGGCGAGGTGGCCGGGCCGCAGAGCGACGATCCGGACAGGTACCGCCATGTCCGAGCAGGTCACACACACCTCGTCGGGGCACTCCGGACTCGACCTGTCCGAACCTCCCGGCGAAGTCACCGCATCGGACTGGTCCGGGCATCCCGGCGAAGTCATCGGACTCGACTGGTCCGAACCTCCCGGCGAAGTTACTGGACTCGACTGGTCCGGATCTCCCGGCGAGGTCATCGGGAGACCTCCGTCGCCGCGAGCCGAGGGTCGTTCAAGAACACATGCACCAACTCCCACAGCACGTGATAAGTCGTCATTTGGAGCTCGCGGGCGACCCGCGGATCACGGCTGCGTGCCGTGAGAAGGTGATCCACCACCGCGCTGCCGAGCCCGCCCGCCTTCGTCAGCGCCACCGTCGTCATGCCCATCTCACGCGCCACGGCGAGCCCCGCCGCCACCTCGTCACAGTCCTCGCCGTGACAGTCCTCGTTGTCGCAGTCCTCGTCGATCGTGATGCCCACCGCGATGTCCCCGGCGCGCCCGAGCAGCCGCAGCTGCGTCGCGAACAACCCCGCGCGGGCGAGCCCGCTCATCGCCGACGCGTCATTGGCCAGCGAGAAGGCCGGCAGGGCGCGCTTCCCCACGATCACCGGATGGACGAACTCCACCGCGAGATGCGCCGCGTCGGCCGCCGACTGGCCGGTGCCGAAGCTCAGCAGCCGGCCACCCAGATGGAAGCGCAGGGCCACGGCATGACACGCGCGGGCGATCCGCTCGGCATCATCCGCCAGCGCGAGGCCGGCTTCATCACGTTCCTGGAGATACGTGCCGAGAGCGAGTGTCATGGATGATCCTTTCCTCGGCTCTCGATTGTCAGTTCCCGGGAACAATGGCCGACAATCGCGCTTTACAGGAGGTTGGAGTCCCGTTTCCTTTTGGCGGAGATAATGTCGACGATTTACTGAAACAATGGCCGTTCCGCCGCGAAGAAAAGACCTCAACCGGCGCTGATCCGGTGGCGGAAGACCCAGTAGGTCCAGCTCTGGTAGAGCACCACCAGCGGCAGGAAGATGGCCGCGATCCTGGTCATGATGCCGAGCGTCTTCGGCGTCGCGGCCGCGTTCTGGAGGGTCAGGCTGTAGGCCGGGTTGACCGTCGAGGGCAGGACGTTGGGATAAAGGACCGCGAACAGGCAGATCACGGCCACGCCGACGGCGACCGCGGACAGCAGGAACGCCCACCCCTGACGCCCCCTGGCGATGGCGCCGAGCGCGGCCACGAAGGAAAGGACGGCGAGGGCGGCCAGGACCACCGTGCCCACCCCGCCGCCGTGGAACTGCGTCCAGGCCAGGAAGATCACCGCGAGCACGGCCGCCACGCCGCCGGTCTTCAGCGCCAGCGTGGCCGCGCGCCGGCTGATCTCGCCGCTGGTCTTCAACGCCACGAACACGGCTCCGTGCGTGACGAACAGGGACAGCGTGGTCAGCCCGCCGAGCAGCGCGTACGGGTTGAGCAGATCCCCGAACGTACCGACGTAGTCGTGATGGGAGTCGAGCTTCACGCCCCGCACGATGTTCGCGAAGGCGACCCCCCACAGCAGCGCTGGCACGAACGAGCCGATCGCGATGCCCACGTCCCACCACCGCCGCCACGTCACCGAGTCCCGCTTGCCGCGATACTCGATGGCCACCCCACGCACGATGAGTGCCAGCAGGATGAGCAGCAGCGGAACGTAGAACCCGCTGAACAGCGAGGCGTACCACTCGGGGAAGGCGGCGAACGTGGCGCCGCCCGCGGTGATCAGCCACACCTCGTTGCCGTCCCAGACGGGGCCGATCGTGTCGAGCATCGCCTGGCGCTCCGCGTCGTTCCGCGCCATGACGTGCAGCAGCATGCCGACGCCGAAGTCAAACCCCTCCAGGACGAAGTACCCGACCCACAGGACGGCGATCGCCACGAACCAGATCTCGGTGAGCTCCACTACCCGATCCCCCTAATAGGCGAAGGACGTCTCGCCGCCGTCCTGCGGCTCGGTACCGTCGGCGGGGGGCGGGGCCGTTCTGCCGTACTTGATCATGAGACCGACCTCCACCAGGGCCAGCGCGCCGTACAGAGCGGTGAAGACGATCAGCGAGGTGAGTACGGTCCCCGCGCCGACGCTCGGTGAGACGCCGCGCGCGGTCCTCATCTGGCTGAAGACGATCCATGGCTGCCTGGCCATCTCGGTGAAGATCCACCCGAAGCTGTTCGCGAGGAAGGGCAGCACGACCGACCAGACGGCGGCCTTCCAGATCCAGTCCTTGCCGCGGATCAGCCGTCCACGGGTCATCCAGAGCAGGAGGAGCGCCACCAGCGCGGCGAGCATGCCGAAGCCGATCATCAGCCGGAAACCCCAGTAGGCGACCGGGATGTAGGGACGGTAGTCGCCCGGTCCGAACCTGCGCTCGTACTCCGCCTGGACGTTGTTGACGCCCTCGACCTTGCCGCTGAACGAGCCGGTGGCCAGCTGGGACAGCAGGCCCGGGATCTCGAGCTGGTAGATCGGCTTGGTGCCGTCCAGCGTCCCGATGGTGAACAGGGAGAACGGCGCGGGCTGCCGCGTCTCGTAGAGCGCCTCGGCGGCTGCCATCTTCATCGGCTGGGTCTGCGTCATGATCTTGCCGAGGAGGTCCCCGGAGACGAGGGTGCCGAGGGCGCCCAGCAGCACCGCCGCGATGCCAAGCCGAAGCGACGGGCGAAATACGTCGATATCTCGCTTTCTGGCCAGATGCCAGGCGGAAACCGCCATGAGGATCACGCCACCGGCCAGCCAGCACCCGAAGATCGTGTGCGGGAAGGTGACCAGCAGGACCTTGTTGCTCAACACGGCCCCGAAGTCGACCAACTCGGCCCGCCCGTCGAGCCGGAAGCCCACCGGCCACTGCATGAACGAGTTGGCGGCCAGAATGAAGTAGGCGGACACCGCCGTGCCGAACGCGACGATCCAGATGCACGCGAGATGTACCTTCTTCGGCAGCCGCTCCCAGCCGAAGAGCCACAGCCCGAGGAACGTCGACTCCAGAAAGAACGCCAGCAGCGCCTCCAGCGCGAGCGGCGCCCCGAAGATGTCGCCGACGAACCTGGAATAGCTACTCCAGTTCATCCCGAACTGGAATTCCTGCACAATCCCCGTCACCACGCCCATGGCGAAGTTGATCAGGAAGAGCGTCCCGAAGAACTTGGTGGCGCGCAGGTAGGCCACTTTGCCGGTCCGCACCCAGGCCGTGTTCAGGATCGCCACCAGCAGTGACATCCCTATCGTGACGGGCACGAACAGGAAGTGGTACACCGTGGTGACCCCGAACTGCCAACGTGCGAGATCCACGGCATTCATGGTCGCTACTGTACGTATCCGAACATGCCCAGCGTGTCATGACACGCTGAGCCGGAGGCGGCGCACTCGCCGTGTGCCGACGTGGGGGTCAATCCCAGGTGGGGAGGTGCTGCTCGGGATAGCGGGCGCCGAAGCCGCCGGTCGGGAGGATGTCGGCGATGTGCTTCAGATCGGTGTCGTCGAGGGTGAGCTCGGCGGCGGCGACGTTCTCCGCCAGGCGCTTGGGGTCGCGGGTGCCCGGGATGGGGACGATGTCGTCGCCCTGGGCGAGCAGCCAGGCCAGGGCGAGCTGGGCGACCGTGGCGCCCTTGGTGGCGGCCAGGTCGGCGAGCCGGCTGGTGGCCGCCACGTTCTTCTCGTAGTTGCCGGGCTGAAAGCGGGCGTCCCAGACTCGCATGTCAGTGGCGTCGTACTCGGCGCCGGGCTTGGCCTGGCCGGTGAGGAAGCCACGGCCGAGCGGCGAGTAGGGGACGAACCCGATCCCGAGCTCGCGCAGGACGGGGAAGAGGGCCTCGACCTCGCGCTCGAACAGGCTGTACTCGGTCTGCAGAACCGACACGGGATGTACGGCGTGCGCGCGGCGAATGGTGTTGGCGCCCGCCTCGCTCAGGCCGAAGTAGCGGACCTTCCCGGCCTCGACGAACTCCTTGACCGTACCGGCCACGTCCTCGATCGGCACGCTGGGGTCGACGCGGTGCTGGTAGAGCACGTCGATGACGTCGACACCGAGGTAGCGCAGGCTGTTGTCGACGACCTCGCGGATGTGCTCGGGACGGCTGTCGACGCCGCCCTCCCGGGTGCCGGTGAAGTCGAACCCGAACTTCGTCGCGATGATCACCTCGTCTCGCACCGGTGCGAGCGCGGCCCCGACGATCCGCTCGTTCTCGCCCTGCCCGTAGAGCTCGGCCGTGTCGAAGAACGTCACTCCCAGCTCGTGGGCCCGGCGGATCGTCGCGGCCCCTTCCTCCTTGTCCGAGGGTCCGTACGCCAGGGAGATCCCCATCGCGCCGTATCCCAGAGCCGACACCGTCAGGCCCTGTCGCCCGAGACTCCGCTGCTGCATGATGCTCTCTCTCCGAATGTTAGAAGCCTCTTACATAAAGTAAGAGTACTCTAACATCGGAAAGAGGGGACAATCGTTCGCCGTGAGCAGTCCAACGACACCGCAGCGCGGTTACCACCACGGCGATCTGCGCGCCGGTTTGATCCGCGAGGGCATCGCGCTCCTGGCCGAGATCGGCGTGGCGGGTTTCTCCGTGTCCAAGGTCGCCGCCCGCGCGGGTGTGTCATCGGCGGCGCCCTACCGCCACTTTCCCGATCGGGAGGCTCTGCTGGCCGCCTGCGCGGCCGCCGTCATCGCCGACATCGCCGACCTCCTCGCCCAGGCGGCCGAGCAGGCGGGACCCGACCCGATCGACCGGCTCGCCGCCACCGCGGGCGCGTACACGCGCTATGTCCTGGACCATCGCGCCGGCATCGACCTCGTCTACTCGTACGACTTCAGCGCCGCTTACAAGCAGACCGTCCAGGAGCAGGGCCGCCGTCTCACGGACACCCTCATGACCCTGACCTCGGACGCCCTGCCCGACGACGTCTCCTGGGCCGAGACCGCGGAGTTCGTCTACGTTCATCTGTCCACGGCGCACGGCTACGCCACGCTGCTCCCGAGAGTCGCCCGGCCACCGCAGGACATCGACGGCCTGGCCGCTCGCGCCGTCACCGCCGCCCACGACCACATCACTGGCTACCTTCTGCGCCGGCGGGCTCGTGAGGCCCTCTGACGAAGCCCTGGAGACGTGATCATCGTCGTCAGCTGTCAGCCTTCGTCCGAACGCTCCCGGGAACGGTTGATCCGCAGCGCTTCGGCCAGTTGGTCTTCCAAGATGATGATGCGGCAGGCGGCTTCGAGGGCGGTGCCCTGGTCGACGAGCTCGCGGGCCCTGGCCGCCAGACGTAGTTGGTAGCGGGAGTAGCGACGGTGGCCACCGCTGGAGCGTCGCGGCTCGATCAGTTTGGCGGCGCCCAACGCACGTAGGAAGGCGGCGGTGACGCCGAGCATCTCCGCGGCCGCGCCCATGCTGTAGGCGGGGTAGTCCTCATCGTCGAACCGATCGTCGGCGTTGCTGGGAGCGAGTGTGGGGTCGCTACGTGCTGGTGGGGTTTGATCCATAAATACCTTCCGCATGCGTCAGGGGGCCCCGGCGCGTTTCGCGCCGGGGCCCCGAAGAGGTTCAACACCATCTACCGGCCATCTGGCCGGTCTACTGTCGTCCGCGTCAGCCGTAGTGGACGGCCATGACGCGGGGATCGCGGATGCGTGACCGTGTACCACCTTCCCATCTGTGGAACTCCGGTACCCGAGCGGCGAGCAATCAGCCGGCAACGGGCGATCCCGATGGCGTTCAACACTCCCTTCTGTCACTCGAACTTTTTTCCTGCTTCTCGTGTGGCAGCGCGTCCACGGTCAGGGCCCCTTGCCACTGCGCTGGCCCCGTCACGTCCGACCGCTGCCATCACCTGGTATTTCGTCAAACTCATCCGGGCAGTTCGTCGTCATGCTGGTGCTTCGTGTTCTGCCCGGTTGGATCCGTCCTTGCGATGTCAGAAACTGTAGCGTCCGTAACCGCGAATGTCTACCGCAGCCACTACAGATTTTCGGCAGCCAGCGAAGCAGGCCCTGACCTCGTGGGTGATCGTCTTTGCCGTACGGAACGGGCGCCACGCGCGTGCGACACTCGGGGGTGACGGGCCCGCCGAGCCGTCCCGGTGGCGGGCGGCTGGACGTGGGAGGCATCAGCGTGCAGCGTTCGCAGCCGTACCGGCACTATGGCGCTCGGCGCGTCGACGCCGACGTCGATCACCCTGCTCGGCCACGATCTGGCCGAGGAGGTGATGGGCAAGGTCGGCTTCGGTGAGCTGGCCTTCTGGCTGGCCACCCAGCGGCGGCCGACGCCGGGCGAGACCCGCGTGTTCGAAGCCGTGCTCGCCGCGCTGGCCGACCACGGGTTCACGCCCACGGCGATCGTGACCCGGCTGACGTACCTGTCCGCGCCCGACTCCGTACAGGGCGCGCTGGCGGCCGGGCTGCTCGGCGGCGGGTCCCGCTTTCTCGGGGTCACCGAGGACTGCGGCCGCTTCCTGCACGACGTGCTGACATCGCTCGACGGCCCGCCGCCGGACGACGACGCCGGGTGGGACGCCGTCGCGCTGGACGTCGTGTCGGGCCGGCGTACGGCGGCGCGGCGCATCCCCGGCCTCGGCCACCACGTGCACAAGGAGGTCGACCCCCGGACGCCGCGGCTGTTCCAGATCGCCGCAGAGGAGGGGCTCCACGGGCCGCACCTGTCGCTGTTCGCCGCGATCGGCCGCGTCCATCCGCGGGTGCTGGGCCGTACGTTGCCGCTCAACGGGGCCGGAGTCTGCGGTGCGGCGCTCGCCGACCTGGGGCTGCCCCTGGAACTGCTGCGCGGGTTCGCGTTGCTGGCCAGGACGGCGGGGCTGATCGGGCAGCTGGCCGAGGAGCTGCGCCACCCGGTGGCCAACGAGATCTTCCTGTCGGTCGACCTGAACCACCGGTCCGTCGTACCCGAGCCGCATCCCCCAGGAGGTTCGCATGGCTGAACTGGTCGCGGTGATCGCGTCCACCCACCATCCCTTCTTCTACCGGGCCAGCACCGCCACCGGGGAGGACCGCCCGCCGTTCGCGGACGAGTGGGTACGCAAGGTGGAGGCGTTCCGGGAGACGCTGACCCGGGCCCGCCCGGACGTGCTGGTGATGGTCGGCTCGGACCACTTCCACCAGCTGTGGCTGGACAACATGCCACAGTTCCTGATCGGCAAGGCCCCCTTCTACGACGCGAACTTCTACAACGAGGAGCGCGAGTTCGGCCTGCCGAGGATGCTGTTCAAGGGCCAGGAGGACCTGTCCGCGTACGTGCTGCGGGAAGGCATGGACGCCGGGTTCGACCTGGCGTTCTCCAACGAGCTGCGGATCGACCACTCGATCACGTGTCCGATCATCACGCTCCGGCCGCAGAACGACCTGCCGATCGTGCCGATCTACACCAACATCTTCGCGCCGCCGTTACCGCGCCCGGCCAGGTTCGTCCAGCTCGGGCGGACGATCCGGCAGCTGGTCGAAGCGTGGCCGGCCGACAAGAGGGTCGCGGTCATCGGCACCGGGCACCTGTCGCTCGAGCTCGGCGGGCCCCGCCAGTTCGGCCCGCACGGGCCGGACCCGGAGTTCGACCAGAAGGCCGTCGGCTGGATCGCGTCCGGGGACATCGAGGGCTGCCTGGCCGAGGTGTCCCTGGACAGCCTGTGGACGCCGGGCAACGCCACCCACGGGTTCATGGACTTCATGCTGATGATGGGCGTCGCGGGCGAGGGCAGGAAGGCCGACTACGTCGACACGTACGACCTGTTCCACACCATGGAGGCCTACTTCACCTGGTATCCCAACGGAGGCCGCTCGTGAGCAAGTACCTGCTCGACAAGTTCCTGTTCACCGTCGACCGCGATCCCGAGCTCGTCGAGCGCTACCGCGAGGACCCGCGCGGCACGGTGGCGATGTGGGAGGCCGACTACGCCAACCGCATACTCAACTGCCACGGCGGCGAGTCCTCCACCTGGCTGCGGTTCGACGACGTCGAGCGCGAGGCGCTGGCCACGCACGACTATCCGGCGCTGTTCGGGCTGGGGGCGCACCCCTTCCTCACACTCACGCTGTTCATCGCGATGTTCGAGCGGGACCACGAGCCTCTGGGCTTCCAGCTCCAGTACGCCCAGCGGCTCGCGCACTTCGCCCTGCCCTATCCCGACATCGCCACCTGAGTCATCACGAGGCGGTGACCTCGGGCACCGTCTCATACAGCGCCCAGTCGGCGCTGATCGCGCCGGCCGTGGTGAGCAGCAGCGGCAGGTATTCCTGGGTCAGCTTCCGTACGGAGGTCTCGGCGGCGTGGACGTTGACGTTGACGGACGCGATGACCTCGCCAAGCCCGTTGCGCAGGGGCGCGGCGATCGACCGGATGCCCAGCGAGAGCTCCTCGTCCGTGAGCGCCCAGCCCTTGGCCCGCACCACCCGCAGCGCCGCGTCGCGCTCCTCCACGTCCGGCTCCCAGCGCGGCTGAATGCCCGAGCGGCTCGGCTCGGCCAGGACCCGGCTCACCTCGGCGGGCGGCAGCGCGGCGAGCAGCACCTTGCCGAGCGAGGTCTGCAGGGCCGGGAACCGCGTCCCGATCTGCACCCGAAGGGCGACGATCTTCGGCACGGCCACCCGGGCGACGTAGACGATGTCCGACCCGTCGAGCTGGGCGATCGAAGAGGACTCGTTGGTCTGCTCGACCAGCCGCTCCAGATGCGGCCGGGCGACCTCCCACAGACCCATCGAGCGCACGTACGACATCCCGAGCTCCAGCACGCGCGGGGTGAGCGCGAAGCCGCCCTGCTCGGCCCGCGCGTATCCCAGCTCCTGCAGGGTCAGCAGGATCCGCCGGGCCGTCGGACGGGCCAGCCCGGCCGCGGTGGCCACCTCGGTCAGCGACATGCTCGCCCGTCCCGGCTGGAACACTCTGATGACATCGAGGCCACGGGCCAGCGCCTCGATGAAATCGGGTCCGGTCTCGGCGCGCGCCATGGGAGGTCTTCCTCTGCTCGGTTGTCCGCATGGCGGCGGCGTCCCGGCCGTGGCACCTGCGGGGAATCGCCTGATTGTACCAGCGGGCGACCGCCAGCCGGACACTTGTCCGAGCAGGCTGGTCGATCGCCGTCACCGGGAGAAGCCGCCTCTAGTCGCCTCTAGCCGCCGATCAACCCGAAGACGGCGATGGAGACCGCGTAGCAGAGCACGATCATGACGGCGCCCACCACGTTCGTGCGGGCGGAAGCCGTCCGGCCGGGTGCCAGCCATGCCGCGAAGACCCTGTTCACCAGCGGCATGGCCAGCCACGTGAGGACGGTGACGCTCAACACGTTGCTGAGGAACATGGCGAGATATCCGGGCAGGTGCGCCGTCGCGAACCCACGGCCCACTGTCAGGTTGAGGATCATCACCGTGGGATAGAGAACGAGCAGCACGGTCATGGCCTGTTTCCAGCTCGGTGGGGCACCCTCTCCTGCTTCACGGCCGAACTGGAACCAGCCGCTGAACGCCGACTGGACCTTCCGCACGTCGTAGTCGACGAAGTAGTCGCGACCCTCCTCCAGCAGTTTCCTGCGGCTGTCGGACCCGAGCCATTCGTCCAGATGCTCACGGGTGTCGTAGCGAAGCAGCACGACCCAGCGATCCTGGACGCCACTCACGGGCTCGAACTCCTCGGTCCCCATGAAGCCCGCGAACCTATCCTGCGCTTTGCGGACCTTCTCCTGCCAGCGCGCGAAGTCAGCTTCGCGCCCCGGCCGCACATTGTGCGAGATCACTGCCGTGATGGCCTCCCGGACCGCCGTCCCCCCGGCGAGAACCTCCTGCGACGCGGGCTCCTCCAACATCGGGCCAACCTCGTCGAGCAGTTTCCGCCGCACCTCTGAATCAAGCCACGCGGTCAATTGCCCGATGCTGGAGAAGCGAAATACGACGACCCACGAATTCTGCTCGCCGCCGGTCGGCGGATAAATCTGGGTTCCTTCGAATCCGGGAAAACCGCGAGCGATCTCAGTCGTCTTGTCCTGCCATCGCTCATAATCATTGTCGCGGCCTTCGCGAACTTTCGAGGAAATAACCACGGTCGCGCCCTGACCGTCGGGACCGTGGCCACCACCAGGCTTCATGGGGCCGAGTGTAGTGCAGCAGCGCCCGGGGAAGGAGCAAACCGGCACATCGGAGGCAGCGGTTGACCAGCTCGGCGAAGGGCCGAAACTTCAACCGCCTTTTACGGATCAGAGGTTTCGGAATGGACTCCAAGGATTTCATGGCGGAAGCGGTACGACTGGCTATCGAGTCCGTAGAGAACGGTTGGGGCGGCCCTTTCGGTGCGGTCCTCACCAACGACGGAGAAATCATCGCCCGAGGGCAGAATCGCGTCCTTCTCACCGGCGACCCCACGGCCCATGCCGAAGTGGAGACCATCCGCAAGGCGATTCAGATCTTGAATTCCCGGGCCCCCTCCATACCGGAGAGCAGGCAGAACGAATCGACCCTGGAGCTCGTGCCGCGCCCTGAGGGATCCCCCGATCTCATGCCGGAGCGAGCCCGGATGCTCATGGGATACACGCTCTACAGCAGTGGCGCCCCCTGCCCCATGTGCATGAGCGCCATCTACTGGTCACGTATCGACAGGGTCTACTTCGCCTTCGACCTGGCAGCGACGAAGAAGATCGGCTTCGACGACGAGTTCCAGTACCAGGACTTCACCCGGCCTCTCGACGAGCGAAGGATCCTGATCCAGCAGGCTCAGCCCGATCTCGGCACCAAGGCCTGCGCGGCATGGATGAACAAGCCCGGCCGGCACCCGTACTGAGAGGCTGTCAGTACGGGTGCCGGTCAGGGTGTTCAGGTGATGCGGCCGGTCCAGGTCGCGGTCGCGGTCCTCGGGTCGAGCTTGACGGTGACTTCCTGGCGTCGTAGTCCAGCCGGGCCTGCTCGACCTTGTCCAGGTTGACCGACCAGTCGGCGAGTGTCTCGAACAGCGGTGCCAGGCTGCGTCCCAGTTCGCTGATCTCGTACTCCACCCGAGGCGGAACCTCGGGGTGGTAGGTGCGCACCACGAGCCCGTCACGTTCCAGTTGCCGCAGCCGTTCGGTCAGCACCTTGGGCGTGATGGTGGTGATGCGGCGTTGCAGCTCCACGAACCGATGCCGCCCGAATTCATTGAGCACCCACAGGATCGGAGTGGTCCAGCGACTGAAGACGATGTCGACCACCGGGGTGATCGGGCATGCCAGCTCCGGAGGGATGTCGGCAGGAGCCGGCCAAGGTGTGCCGTTGGTCACAATGCAGCCTCCACGCCAATACTTTCGTCTAGGTACCTACTATCACAAGGCTAGTAGCTTCCATCGAGTCCACAGAGGACATCGACCACCGGGAGTGAACATGATTGTGGTGACTGGGGCCACGGGCAATGTCGGGCAGCCGCTCGTGCGGGCGCTCGTCGCGGCCGGCGAGCAGGTGACGGCAGTGTCGCGCGGGATCTCAGAGCTGGACGCGCCGGAGGGAGTAAGGCACCAGCGAGCCGACCTGGCCGAACCGCGGAGCCTCAAGCCCGCCCTCCATGGAGCCGCAGCGCTGTTCCTGCTGACCTCCCCCGACTTCATGGCGAACGGCGATCTCAGTGATGTCATGAACGTCGTACGAGCGGCCGACGTCCAGCGGGTCGTGTTGCTGTCCTCCCACGGCGTGGGTACGCGACGCCACCCGTCGCATCTGGAAGACGCCGTCAAGCAGTCGGGCCTGGCATGGACGATGCTGCGGCCGGGCAACTTCGCCTCCAACACGGTCCAATGGGCCGACTCGGTCCGCACGCGACGGGTGGTCACGGCGCCGTTCGGCGACGTCGCGGTGCCGGCCATCGACCCGGCCGACATCGCCGAGGTCGCCGCTGTCACACTGCGCGGGCCAGGCCACGAGGGCAAGGTCTACACGCTGACCGGACCGGCACCGATCTCACCCCGGCAGCAGGCCGCGGCGATCGGGGACGCCCTCGGCGAGTCGGTGCGGTTCGTTGAGCAGAGCCGCGCGGAGGCTCGGGCCCAGATGCTGGAGTACATGCCCGAGCCGGTCGTGGAGGCCACCCTCGGCGCCCTCGGCGCCCCGTCCGCCGCCGAGCAGCGCGTCAGCCCGGACGTCGGGCGGCTCCTCGGGCGCCCGCCTCGTACCTTCGCCGAGTGGGCGGAGCGCAACATCGCGGCCTTCAAATAGCACGTTCTCGGTCCTCGTACGGCCGAGCTAGCCCGCCACCATGACGCAGCCGCCGTCCGTTGCTTTGGCGGAGATTTGCGGGGGATACACATGGTCATGTCCGGGCGATCCTCCCGGCCGAGAGCGGCGTGTCCGTGGGAGGTAGCAGGTGTTCGAGACCCGGCGTCCACTGGTCGGCAGAACTGCCGAACTGGCCCACCTGTCGGGTCTCCTGGATGCGCGGAGGCAGTGGGTCTTCGTGTCGCTGACCGGTGAGCCGGGCATCGGCAAGACCCGGCTGCTGGGCGCGTTCGCCGATCTCGCGCGTGAACGGGGCATCATGGCCATCGCCGGACGGGCCACCGAGTTCGAGCGCAGCGCGCCGTACGGGATCGTGCAGGACGCGCTCGCCGACGCCCACCAGCATCCTGAGCTCGCCGGACATCTCGATGGGCTGCGCGCGCTGCTGTCGCGGGAGACCGGGACGGGTGACCTGGCCGGTCTGGACCGTCACCGCCGCTTCCGCGAGATGCGTCAGGGCGTGGAGCGGATGGGCGCGTCGAGCAGGCTGCTGGTCCTGATGGACGACGTGCAGTGGGCCGACGACGCCTCGGTGGAGGTGATCGACTACCACATCAGGCATCCGCCGAACACGAGCGCCGTGATTGTGCTCGCCTGCCGCACCGGCGAGCTGCCCAGAGGGCTGGCCAGGTCGCTGACTTCGGCGAACGTCGTCAACCTGCCACTCGGCCCGCTGTCGGCCGCCGAGGCCGACACCATGCTCGCCGGACAGTCGGCCCCTCCGGGGAGGCGGCAGCTGTCCCGTCCGGGAAGGCGGCGGCTGTACGAGCGAAGCGGCGGCAACCCGCTGTTCCTGGAGATCCTGGCCACGCTGCCGGACACCCCGGCCGCCGACCTCGCGGAGGTCACCGGTGCCGGCGCTCTCGCGGGGGTCAAGGGGTCCGGTGTTCTCACGGAGGTCACCAGGACCGACGCCCTTGACCGGCTGATCGTGGCCGAACTCGCCGGGCTGGACCCGGACCGGCAGCTGGTGGCTCAGGCGGCGGCCGTCGCCGGTGACGACTTGGCTGCGGCGTTCGTGGCGGCCGTGTCCGGGCTGGACCTCCCTACCGTCGAGGCGGCGCTGGACGAACTGGTACGCCGCAGGGTGCTCGGCACGGCCGGGCGGGCACTGGTGTTCAGGCACCCGCTGGTCCGCGCGGCCGCGTACCAGCTGGCCGGGCCCTCCTGGAGGAGGGCGGCGCATCGCCGGGCGGCGGAGCACCTGCTCGCGCGGGGCGCCTCGGACGTCCGCCGGGCCGTGCACATGGAGCACGCGATAGGCGTGGGCGACGCGGACGGGGCCGCGCTGCTCGTCTCGGCGGCGGGAGCGGTGTCGGTCAACGCGCCCGCGACGGCGGCGCGCTGGTTCCGCGCCGCGCTGGAGGCGTCGCCCGCTGACGCGACGCCGGAGCTGCGGGTGTCGCTCGCGGCGGCGCTCGGCGTGTCCGGGCGGTTGGAGGAGGCTCGGGGGCTGCTGCACGAGCTCGTACGGGAAGGCGGCGCCAACAGGGACCAGGCGGTGGGGCTGCTGTCCGCGATGCAACGGTCGCTGGGACGGCTGGAAGAGGCCAGGGCGCTGCTGACCGGCGAGCTGGCCCGGGTGGACGACTCCGCGGGCAGGCCGTCCCTCCTGGTGGAGCTGGCGGCGATCGATCTCTTACAGGGCCAGTGGGACTCGGCCGCGGACAACGCCTCACAGGCCCTGGACCAGCCGGACCAAGCGAGCCCTCAAAGAGAGCACACGAGCGCTGCCCGGCCGGGGACATCGGCGTCGGCCGTCACGCTGCTCGCGGTCGCCGAGCTGTACCGCTGCCGCTTCCCCGACGGATATCGCCTCCTCGCCCGCGCCAAGACGTTCATGGACGCCCTGACCGACCGCGAGCTGTGCGACGATCTCGGCGTCGTGGCACCTCTGGCGTGGGGCGAGTTCATCGTCGACCACCACGACGACGCGCTGCGGCACCTGGCCCGCGGTTTGCAGGTCGCCCGTGACCACGGCCGCGACAACGTCGTCCCCCTGCTGCACGCGGCGCGGGCCATGGTCCGTTCCGCGCTGGGCGAGATCGAGGCGGCGCTGGCCGACGCCGAGGAGGCGGAGGAGATCGCGCGTCATCTCGGCAGCGCCGAGATGCTCGCGTTCGCGCACGTGGTCAAGTCCCGGCCGCTGCTGTGGCAGGCGGGCCCCGAGGCCGCCGCGCCGCTGGTGGAGGAGGTGCTGCACGGTCCGGGAATGCGCTCGGCGTGGTGGCGGACCATCGCCGACGACGTGGTGTCGGAGGTGCTGATGTCGGTCGGTCGTACGGAGGACTGCCGGCGCTTCCTGGCCGCTCGCGTCGGCGGCGATCCGTCGGGGGTCGGGCCCGGCGCGGCGAGTGTCTTCGCCCGCCGCGCGCGGGCGGAGGCGGCCCGCGGTGACATGACGGCGGCCGGGCAGTGGTACGAGCGGGCCGTCGCGGTCGTGGCGTCGGGGGCGCCGCCGGCCCGCTCCGCCGACGTCGAGGCGGCCCGCGCGGCGCTGGCGATGGCCGCGGACCGCCCGCATGAGGCGGAAGCGGCGGCTCGCGAGGCCGTGGAGTGTCTCGTCACGGCAAGACTGCCCGTCGGCGAAGGCTTCGCCCGGATGCTGCTGGCGGAGGTGAGCGCGGACGCGGGCGACATCCGCACGGCGCAGGAGCAGCTCGGCCAGGCCAAGGCCCTGTTCGCGCGGGTCGGCGCTGCGTGGCCGGCGGCGCAGGCCGGGCGCAGGCAGCGCGGCACCGTGGCCCATGGGGCGGGTGGGCGGCTGTCGGAGCGTGAACGAGAGATCGTCGAGCTGGTCGGCGAGGGCCTGACGAACCGGCAGATCGGCGAGCGGCTGTACCTGAGCCCGCGCACGGTCGAGACGCACCTGGCCCACGTCTTCCGCAAGCTCGGCGTCAACACCCGCGCGGCCCTGGCCCGCCGGTCGGCGGGCCGCTGGTGAGCTCACCCGGACGTGGTGGGCCGGGCGTGAGGTCACCCGGACATGGTGAATCGGCGGGACCGGCCGCGGGATCCGTTGAACGACGTACCCCCTGACGAGGCGGCATCCGGGAAATGACGGACCTTCCCGATTACGGGTCGATGGCTCTTCGCCGGTGAATGGCACCGTGGTGAGAATTCGGACGGATCAACCGAGCACCACGAACGGAAAGGCCTCCATGGGCACCCCCAGAAGATTGCTCACCGGATTATTCAGCGCCCTCATCGTCCTGACCGGCTTCGTCGTCGCGTCACCGCCGGCCAGCGCCGACAGATTGGTCGCCGAGGCGTCGCTGCACTCCTGGCACGCCAACAACCAGAACAAGACCATCGACACCACGGTCAAGGTCTACGCCAGCGGCAACGTCTACGGGGTTTCGACGGTCGAGTCGGGCGTCTACCTCACCGGCGTCCGCCTGTGCGCCAAGGCCCTGCTCCTCAACGTCGACGGCATGGTCATCGGCGAGGTCGGCGGCGACTGCTGGGGCGTCAACGGCACCGCCTTGGGCTACTCCAAGCGTACGGAGAACTGGTCCGGGCAGGTCTCACCGGACGTCGCCGAGCAGACGTACGCGGTGTCGATCGTGCACTGGAACAACGGCATCGACTGGGGCCAGGTCCTCGGCTTCGCCAAGTTCATCTGGACCGTGTACAAGACGCTCAGCACCGACGGCTCCGACGCCTCGGCCAACACCGTGGTCCTGCCCCGGTACCAGCCCATCGAGTTCGCCGGCAACAACGGCAGCAGCGGTGGTGGCGGCGGCAGCCCGCACAACCCCAAGCCGAACGATCCCTGACCGGAACCCCCTGGGGTGGCGCGACGACACGCTCGCGCCACCCCTCCGGGCGTCACGTTGCGCTCCAGCCAGGTCAGCCCAGGTCCCGCGCCGACGCCTTCTTGAACACCATCAAGCACCCCGGAGAATGCCGATCGAACGACACCGATTCATCCTTCAACTCCACCACCGGGGTGAACCCCACCAGTTCCCACCCCTCCGCGCCGAGTTCGTCGCACTGCCGCTGCAACTCGCTGCTGCTGACTTTGCCGCCGAGTCGCTTCATCTTGTACTCCCACACCATGCTGCCTGCCTCCCGCGCGATCACCTGTCCAGGTAACCCCGGATCGCCGCGTCACGCTACCGTGAGGTGGGCGTCGCGGCCGCCGTCCAAGGCCGGAGCTTCTCGGGGTTGCGTACCGCCCAGATGCGCTTGATCCGGCCATCTTCGACGTCGAACGCCGTCACCGTCACGGTGACGGCGTTCTGCTGAGCCACCAGACCGGGCTGACCGTTGACCGTACGCTCCAGGATGGTCAGGTCGGGTGCCCGGCCGGCGAGGGCGAGGATGTAGCGGGCGATCTGTTCGCTGCCTTCGATCGGGTGGCGCCCGGCGCTGACGAGGCCGCCGCCGTCGATGATCGCCGTGGCGTCGGGGTCGAGAAGACCGATGAGGGCGTCGATGTCCTTGGCTTCCCACGCCTGCTTGAAGTCCCTGACGATGCCGGACTGCCGCGCCGTCGAAGCCGGAGTCGCGGGCGCCTGCGAGGCGCGGATGCGACGGCGGGCCGAGGAGGCCAGCTGGCGGCATGCCCCCGGCGTACGGCCGACGATCTCGGCCACTTCGGCGAAGGAGTAGCGGAAGACATCGTGCAGGACGAGCGCGACGCGCTCGGCGGGGGTCATCGAGTCGAGCACGACCAGGAAGGCCATGGTGATCGACTCGTCGAGAGTGACGCGGTCGACCGGGTCGCCCGACCGCCCGGTGATCCACTCGGTGGGGTCGGGCAGCGGCTCGGGGATCCATTCGCCGACGTAGCTCTCGCGGCGGGTCCGTGCCGAGCCGAGCAGGTCCAGGCAGATGCGACTGGCGACCGTGGTCAGCCAGGCGCCGGGGACCTCGATGGCGTCCTGCTGCTGCCGGGTCATGGCGTACCAGCGGGTGTAGGTCTCTTGTACGACATCCTCCGCGTCGGCCAGGGAGCCCAGGAGCCGGTACGCGAGATTGATCAGCTGACGCCGCTCACTCATGATCGCGCTCAGGCCGGGATCGGGCCCGTCGGGCGTCGGCTCGGATGGGGTGGTCATGGTATCGATGGCTCCCTTGCTCGCAGCTGCCCTCACCCGTTCGACCTTGCGCGCAGCTGTCCTCACCCGTTCGACCTTGCTCGCAGTTGCCCTCACCTGTTCGACGAGACAGCGCACGGGACTGTGAGTTCGGCGCGTCGCCTGACATTTTCCGCGGTTGTTTCGTCGGGCCACTGGGACCCGGATCGCAGCGATCAACGATGCGGTGGCCGGCTTCCACAACGGACGTTCTTCCAGCAAACAACCACAAAGGAGAGCTTATGTTCACCGCTTATGCCGCGGTCACCATCTTCGCCGCGCTCTTGTTCGGCAGCGCCGCCGTCGTCTACCTGATCGGCCACGAATTTCCCAAGGCGCAGGCGGACATGAAGCGCCTGCCACGGTCGTGGGTACCGGTGCTGGGCATGATGCTGGCGGCGGGCTCTTTGGGGCTGCTGGGCGGGTTCGCCGTGCCGATGCTGGGGACACTCGCCGCCTTCAGCCTCGTGCTGTACTTCGTCGGCGCGCTCCTCGCGCACCTGCGAGTGGGTTCCCGCAAGCTCGTGAACTGGGGCGGATTCTTCCTCACCGCGGTGGCCGCACTAGCCGTGAACCTGATCTACCACTGGTCGTGATGCCGAGACACCATCCAGCACATCCTCGAACCACCGCTGAAATCGATGAAGGCGAAGCGTGGCCGTCGCGCCGCCGTCCGGGGCGTTGGCGAAGGTGAGATCGGCGCCGATCACCCGGGCCTGTCCGGCGGCGATGGCCAGGCCCAGGCCATGGCCGTGGCCACGCTCGGCCCCGCCCGTACGGAAACGCTGCGGCCCCTCCGCCAGCAACCCGTCCGGGAATCCGGGGCCGTGGTCGCGTACGACGATCGTCGTGTCGTTCACGGCGACCTCGACAGGAGAGCGCCCGTGGCGGTGGGCGTTGGTGACCAGGTTCGTGATGATCCGGTCGATGCGTCGCGGATCGGTGTCGACGACCGGCTCACCGGTCACCGTCAGCCGGACCTCAAGCTTCGTCCGGGCCACGCACTCCGCGACGACCCGGCCCAGCGGCACCGGACGGTGATCGGCCCACTCCGCGCCCGCGTCCAGCCGGGAGATCTCCAGCAGGTCCTCCACCAGCGCCCGCAGCACCCGCACCCGGTCACGTACCAGGTCGGTGGCCTCGCTCTCCGGGAGCAGTTCGGCCGAGACGACCAGTCCCATCAGCGGCGTACGCAGCTCGTGGGCCACGTCGGCGGTGAAGCGCTGCTCGCTCAGCAGCCGATCCCGCAGACTGTCGGCCATCGAATCGATGGTGGCCGAGATCTCGGTGATCTCGTCGCCGCCCCGGCGGCCCATCATGCTTCTGGCCTCCAGGTCGCCGTCCGCGATCCGCCGCGCGGTGCGGGCCACCCGCCGCAGCCGCCGGTTGGACGGCTCGGCGGCCAACGCGGCCAGAGGTACGACGATCGCGAGCGCGACCAGGGACGCCTTCACGATGTTCCGATCAAGGGCCCACAGACCGCGGATCTCCGAGCCCATGTCGATCTGCACGGCCAGCACCTGGCCGTCGAGCCGCTGCGCCGCCCACATCCAGGGAATGTCCGGCCGGCGGTCGTCGTACCAGGTGCAGAAATCGCCTGTGCTCCTGGCCTGCTGGAGCAGCGCGGGCGGGACTTGAGCGGGCTGCGGCGCATCGCCCGTACGCCGGTAGGTGTCGACCTCGGCCAGCAGCGCGCTGAAAGCCCGGTCCCTGCCCAGGCTCATGGACCGGTCGAAGGCGCTCCGGTGGACCAGCGCCCCGACGGCCAGCGCGACCGCGCAGGACGTCACGGCCACCAGCGCGGCGATCTTCCAGCGCAGCGACCGCCAGTTCAGCGGCCCACGTACCGCCCGGGCGATGGCCTGTCCCATGTCAGCGCCGCAGCTTGTAGCCGAAGCCGCGCACCGTCTCGATCCGGTCGGCACCGATCTTCTTGCGCAGCCGCTGCACGCACAGGTCGACGACGCGGCTGTCCCCGTCCCAGCCGTAGTCCCAGACGTTGCGCAGCAGCGTCTGCCGGTCCAGCACGATCCCCGGATTCGCGGCGAACTCCAGCAGCAGCCGCAACTCGGTGGGAGCGAGCTCGACCGGCTCACCGGCGCGGCGCACTTCCAGCCCTTGCGTATCGATGGCCAGGTCCCCGAAGACCAGGCCGGCGGCCTCCTGGAGGTGTTCGGGACCCGGAGCGAAGGAGGCCCGGCGCAGCAGGGAACGGATCCTGGCCACCAGTACGGAGGTGTCGACCGGCTTGACCACGTAGTCGTCGGCCCCCGCCTCCAGCCCCGACACCACGTCCAGGGCGTCGCCACGCGCGGACATCATCAGGATCGGCACCAGGCTCCACTCCCTGACCTGCCGGCACAGCCCGATGCCGTCCAGCCCCGGCAGCATCACGTCCAGCAGGAGCACGTCATGCCGCTCCTCCCTGAACAGTTCGAGGCCGGTCAGGCCGTCGCCGGCGGTGCTCACGTGATAGCCGTAGCGCTCCAGCACCATCCCGACGGTCTTGCGGATCACCTCGTCGTCCTCGACGAGCAGCACGGTCACCGGAGCCGACACCCTGTCATCGACCTCCGAAACCGACATTTCTCCCTAAAGCTCTGACGCCACAGACGATACAAGCCGCCGACATCCGCGATGCCTCAGCCATGTATCAGCCACGAATCAACTCTCATACAGAGGAGGGGTATAGCCCCCACTCTACAACCCGTACATAGGTGTACGAGATAGCGGGGAGCGTGGATGCCATCCATTCAAGTGCGGCTCTCGGTGAACGGCCGCAAGCACGAGCTGGAGCTGGACACCCGGGTCCCCGATCCCCTGGCGCACCGGCGCGCCGAGCTGGGCAGCCTGCCGACCGGCTGGACGGCCGCGCCAAGGTCACCGGCGCCGTCCGGTACGCGGCCGAGTGCCACGTGCCCACCCACGCCGACGTGCCCGGCATCGACATCCACTTCGTCGACCAGCCCGATCCGCAGACCCCGCTGGGCGCCAAGGGCATCGGCGAGCTCGGCATCGTGGGCGTGGCGGCCGCTGTCGCGAACGCCGTCTATCACGCGACCGGCGAACGCGTCCGCTCCCTCCCCATCACCCCGGACAAACTCATGTAGCCAGAGTGGAATACGGTAGGGGGGTATAGTAAGTTGAAGGGGTCGAAAGCGTTCGTGACGACCGAGGAGGCGGTATGAGATGAACACCGCGAGCAAACTAGGTGCCTACGCCGTGGGGCTGGCCGTTGTCTTCGGCGGCGCCCTGGGCGTCGGGAACGCGGTCGGGGAAGGCGCCCCCGCACCGGCGCGACCGAGCCATGGGGGCACCCACGCTGAGGTCGCAAAATCGCAGGACGATACCCCCGGGGGGCTGCAGGTGTCCCAGAACGGCTACACCCTCAATCCGTTGACCACCGTCAAGGCCGGCGAGCCCACCGATTTCCGGTTCACCGTGACAGGTCCCGATGGCAAGCCGGTGACCGACTATCAGGTTCAGCACGACAAGAAGCTCCATTTCATCGTGGTCTCGCGTGACCTGGCGACGTTCCAGCACCTGCACCCCGAACAGTCCGGCGACGGGGTGTGGTCGGTGAAGCTGACGCTGGCCGCCCCTGGCGCCTACCGGGCCTTCGCCGACTTCGCTCCCGTGGGCGGGAGCGGCCTGACCCTCGGTATGGATGTGCCGGTCGCGGGCGACTACGAGCCGCGGGTCCTGCCTGCGGTCACTCGTACGGCGCAGGTGGACGGGTACACGGTTTCCATGACGGGCGACCTGGTTCCCGGCCAGGCGAGCAAGCTCACGCTGAGCGTGAGCAAGGACGGCAGGCCGGTGACGGATCTGCAGCCATACCTGGGGACGTACGGCCATCTGGTGGCGCTGCGCGCCGGTGACCTGGCCTACCTGCACGTACACCCGGAAGAGAGCGACACCGCCGGCCCCGAGATCACCTTCTACGCCGAAGTGCCCAGCGGCGGCGACTACCGGCTGTTCCTGGATTTCCAGCACGCCGGCAAGGTACGCACCGCGGACTTCACCGCCCAGGCAGGGGCCGGACAGCCCAAGCCAGCGGCGGAGCCGAGCGTCAGCCCGTCCCACGACGACCACAAGCACTGAGCAGAAAGGGGGAGTGATGTCTTCCCTCACCGAAGGCAGAGCTGTCGAACTCACCATCGGCGGCATGACGTGCGCCTCCTGCGCCAACCGCATCGAGCGCAAGCTGAACAAGCTCGACGGTGTGACCGCGACCGTCAACTACGCGACGGAGAAGGCGAAAATCACCTTCCCCGAGGACATTGATCCGCAGCAGTTGATCACTGAGGTGGAGAAGGTGGGTTACACAGCCGCTCTGCCCGCCCCGCCCAAGACGGAAGCGCAGCGGCAGGAGGAGCCGGAGGACGAGCTGCGGCCGCTGCGTCAGCGCCTGCGCACCGCGTTGGTGCTGAGCGTGCCGGTGGTGGCGATGGCGATGATCCCGGCGCTGCAGTTCACCAACTGGCAGTGGCTGTCGCTGGTGCTGGCCGCGCCGGTGGTGGTGTACGCGGGCTGGCCGTTCCACAAGGCCGCCTGGACCAACCTCCGGCACGGCGCCGCCACCATGGACACGCTGATCTCGCTGGGCACGCTGGCCGCGCTCGGGTGGTCGCTGTGGGCCTTGTTCTTCGGCACCGCGGGCACGCCCGGCATGACGCATCCCTTCTCGTTCACCATCGAGCGCTCCGACGGGTCGGGCAACATCTACCTCGAGACGGCGGCGGCGGTGACCGCGTTCATCCTGGCCGGTCGCTACTTCGAGGCCCGCGCCAAACGCCGCGCCGGCGCGGCCCTGAAGGCGCTGCTGGAACTGGGCGCCAAAGAGGTCGAACTGGCCGACGGCCGCCGCATCCCCACCGAGCAGCTGCAGGTCGGCGACACCTTCGTCGTCCGGCCGGGCGAGAAGATCGCCACGGACGGCGTGATCGCCGAGGGCAGCTCCGCCGTGGACGCCTCGATGCTGACCGGCGAATCCGTACCCGTCGAGGTGAAGCCCGGCGACGCGGTCACCGGCGCGACGGTGAACGCGGGCGGCCGCCTGATCGTCAAGGCCACCCGAGTGGGCGCGGACACCCAGCTGGCGCAGATGGCCAGGCTGGTCGAGGAGGCGCAGACCGGCAAGGCACAGGTGCAGCGGCTGGCCGACCGCATCTCGGGGATCTTCGTACCGATCGTGATCGCGTTGGCGGTCGGGACGCTCGGATACTGGCTCGGCACGGGCAACGGGGTGGCGGCGGCGTTCACCGCGGCGGTCGCCGTGCTGATCATCGCCTGCCCCTGCGCGCTGGGCCTGGCCACGCCGACCGCGCTGCTGGTCGGCACCGGGCGGGGCGCACAGCTGGGCATCCTGATCAAGGGTCCGGAAGTGCTGGAGTCGACCCGCAAGGTCGACACGATCGTGCTGGACAAGACCGGCACGGTCACCGAGGGCAAGATGACCCTGGTCGCCGTCCACCTGGCCGAGGGGGAGAACCGCGAAGAGGTTCTCAGGCTGGCGGGCGCGCTGGAGCACGCCTCCGAGCACCCGATCGCCCAGGCCATCGCCCGCGAGGCCCGATCCGACGCCACGGTGGAGGACTTCGCCAACGTCGAAGGGCTCGGCGTACAGGGCATCGTCGACGGCCACGCGGTGCTGGTCGGCCGTCCCCGGCTGCTGGCGGAGTGGTCCCAGCACCTGCCCGTCGATCTGGAACGCGAGCTCGCCGACGAGCAGGCCAAGGGCCGCACCGCGGTCGCGGTCGGCTGGGACGGCCAGGCCCGCGCGGTGCTGGTGGTGGCCGACGTGGTCAAGCCGACCAGCAAGCAGGCCATCGCCGACCTGCGGGCGCTCGGCCTGACGCCGGTGCTGCTGACCGGCGACAACGAGGCGGTGGCCCGTACGGTGGCGGCCGAGGTGGGCATCGACGACGTGATCGCCGAGGTGCTGCCCGCCGACAAGGTCGATGCCGTCAAGAAGCTGCAGGCCGAGGGCAAGGTCGTGGCCATGGTGGGTGACGGGGTCAACGACGCCGCCGCCCTCGCCCAGGCCGACCTGGGGCTGGCGATGGGCACCGGCACCGACGCCGCCATCGAGGCCTCCGACCTCACTCTGGTCAGGGGCGATCTGCGGGTGGCGGCCGACGCGCTGCGCCTGTCCCGCCGCACGCTGTCGACCATCAAGGGCAACCTGTTCTGGGCGTTCGCCTACAACGTGGCCGCCCTGCCACTGGCCGCGCTCGGCCTGCTCAACCCGATGATCGCGGGGGCGGCGATGGCGTTCTCCAGCGTGTTCGTGGTGAGCAACAGCCTGCGCCTGCGCCGCTTCAAGTAACCGCTCGCGTGGCCGAAGGCGCTCACCGCCTCTGGTCAGCCCCGCTGGTGGTGAAGTTGGACAGGCCTGCGGCGGTGCCGATGACCATGCCCAGCACCTCGCCGATGGCGCTGGAACGAGACGAACGAGACGCACCGCCGTACCGTGCATGACGCGATCCTGGACGCGGCCTGGCCTCAGGAGTGCGTGCAGTCGTCGAACGGCGGGTCGTAGGGTGGCCGTATGGTGAAGACCGCGGCACGGCAGCCGGCACCCGCCCGGCGTGCGGACGCCGAGCGCAACATCGCCGCGATCCTCCAGGCGGGGACCCGGCTGCTCAGCGCCGACCCAACGGCCAGCGTGGCCGACATCGCCAAGGCCGCCGGGGTGGGCAGGGTCACCCTTTACGGTCACTTCCCGTCGCGGGAGGCACTGGTGGACGCGGTGCTCGACCACGCGGTCGGCGTGGCGGAGGCGGTGCTGGCGGACGATTCGATCGACACGGCACCCGCGCCCGAGGCCATGGCCAAGCTGCTGCGGTCGTCCTGGGAGATCCTCGACCGGCATCGCCGCCTGTTCCTGGCCGCCGACCGGACACTGGCCACGGAGCGGATCAGGAAGCACCACGACCGGCCATTGCAGCGGGTGGAGCGGCTCATCGCGCGCGGTCAGCGCGCCGGTGACTTCCGTACCGACCTGCCCCTGGCCTGGCTGGTGACGACGTTCTTCTCGATCATCCACAGCGCGGCGCAGGAGCGCGAGGCCGGGCGTCTGGCGGCCGAGGAGGTCGAGCCGGTGCTGGTCAAGACGATGCTGTCGCTGCTGTCCGAGCCCGCCTGACCACGGCCTCCGCAGGCTCCATCCAGCGGCTCATCCCGAATGAACCCTACCTGAGTATGGTTCATGGGTGCTAACTTGAACATCAGTGTTCAAGTTAAGGAGACTTCGGATGAGTCCTGACATGCCTCCCGCCCACACACGCTCGGGCGGGTGGGGCCTGCTCGTGCTGCTGTGCCTGGCCCAGTTCATGTTGATCGTCGACATCACGGTGGTGCAGGTGGCGCTGCCGACCATCGGTACGGACCTCGCGCTCGACCGCGAGTCGCTGACCTGGGTGGTGACCACGTACACGCTCTGCTTCGGCGGCCTCATGGTGCTCGGCGGCCGGCTCGCCGACGCGTGGGGCGCCCGCCGCACGCTCATGATGGGGCTGGGACTGTTCACGGCGGCCTCGCTGGTGTGCGGGCTGGCCGGGAGCGGCGTGATGCTCATCGCCGGGCGAGCGCTCCAGGGCGTCGGAGCGGCGCTGCTCTCCCCGGCGGCCCTGGCCGTCATCACCACCACCTACCAGGGCGAACGGCGCGGCCGGGCGCTCGGCGTCTGGGCGGCCATCGGCGGTACGGGGGCGGCCCTGGGCGTGCTGCTCGGCGGCGTGCTGACCGCCGGGCCGGGCTGGACGTGGGTGTTCATCGTCAACGTCCCGATCGGGCTGGTGGTGCTCGCCGCCGTGCCCGCCGTCGTACCGGCCATGCCCGGGCGGAGCGAGCGGGTCGACGTACCCGGCGCCCTGGTCGTCACCCTGGCGACGGCCCTGCTGATCTACGGACTGGTAACGGCGGGCGACGCCGGCTGGGGCGCGGCGGGCACGGTGCTGCCGCTGGTGGGGGCCGTGCTGCTGTACGCGCTGTTCGTGGTCGTCGAGCGGTCGGTACGCTCCCCGCTCATGCGCGCCGAGACCCTGGCCAGACGGCCGGTGATCTCGGGGACGTTCGTCATGCTGATGGCTACTGGGCTGATGCTGGGGTTGTTCTTCCTCAGCTCGCTCTACCTTCAGAACGTGCTGCGGTTCAGCGCGCTGGAGACCGGGCTGCTGTTCCTGCCCGTGGCCATCGCGATCACGATCGGCGCGCAGCTCGGCGGCCATCTCATCGGCCGGATCGGCGGACGGCCGGTGGCGGTGGTGTCCTTCGTGGTGACCGCGGCCGGGGCGGCGCTGATGACCCGCATCTCGCCCGACGCCAGCGCGTACACCACGCTGCTGCCCGGCTTCGTGCTGGCTGCCCTGGGGATCGGGCCGGCGTTCGTGACGGCCACCACCACGACCATGGCGAACATCCCGCCCGGCGAGAACGGTGTCGCCTCCGGCGTCATCAACACCTTCCACGAACTCGGCGGCTCGATCGGGGTGGCCGTCGTCTCCACGGTCGCCGCGTCCAGCCTGGTTCCCGGCTCGGCGGCGGGCATCGGCGGCTTCGTGTCGGGGCTCACGCTGTGCGCCGTCGCCGCGGCTGCCGCGGCAGCCGTCGCGCTGTGGCTGGTGCCACCGGGCAAGCCCGCGGCGGCGTTCGTCGGCCACGGCCACGGGCACTGACGGGTACGACGCGCGTGTGCCGGGCGGCCGGGCCCGTGTCAGCGGGTCGCCTTCTTCCATCCGGATGACGATGCCGGTCCGGTCAGGCTCCTCTTCGTCCTGGAGGATCAGCCACTCCACCAGCTCCTTGAGCTGACCCGGGGGCAGACATGACGCCCCTGCCTCAAGCTGCTCGATCGAGGCGAGCCAGTCGGGCCACATCGAGGCATCCGTGAACCCCGAAGGCCGCGTGCTGAACGTCTCCTTCGACCCCCGCGCTCTGCGCATGGGCAGCCAGGACCTGGCCGAGGAGGTCATGGCGGCCCTCGACCTGGCGGGCGCCGACGCCCAATGCCGGGCCGACGCCCTCCTGCGCGACGCCCTTCCCGGGTACGACCTGGAGCAGGCCGCCGCCGACCTCCAGCGCGTCATCGGCGACTGGCGCTGACCTACATCTCTGTCAGTAGGTGATGAATCCATACAGCGCCATATGGTTCGACTTCGTGCTGCTCACCGTGTGATCGATGCTCGACGGCCGCACGGCGCCCTTGACGAACAGATAGTCGATCTTTCTGGAGCCGGACGTCACCTTCGCGCCATAGCCGGTCATGCCGAAGCCGCCGAGCGTCGCGGAGGCGATGTTCGTGCGATTCGCGTCGATCCCGATCACCCGGATCGTCGACGCGTTCATCAGACTGGTGGCGTCCGCGCCGACGTGGATGCCGGAGTTCGCGATGCCCGTGTCGCCAGCGCCCGCGCAGGCGTTCCCTCCGTTCTGTTCCGGAAGGTGCATGGTCGCGGCGAAGACCGTGGTCCCCGTTTCCCTGATCGTGAACCTCGCCGCGATGGCGCTCGTGCGCTTCCATTTGTATGCGTTGGTGGTGCCGTCGTCATTGCTCGGCGGCTTGTACAGCGTGCATCCGGCCCCGCCGCCGTACGATGTGCCGGGCTTTAACCAGCCCGCACTCCAATACGCTGAAATATCGCCCGACGCCAGGCTCAGCGTTCTGGTGTTGTAGACGATGCCGTTGGTCTGCTTCTTCTTCAGGTCGCCCAGCGCCTGCTGGGCGCACTTGTGCGAGGAACCCCACTCCTCGGGGTCGTCCCAGGCCACGATCGCCTTGTAGGTGCCCGCCGGATATCCGAACTTGGCCGAGAGCTGGTCGGCGTAGGCCGTGGCCTGTCCGGTGCCGCGCACCTGCTGCACGATCAGGAGATCGGGAGCCTGCACGCCGGAGGTGCCCGTCTTGCCGTTGTCGTCGACCAGCATCGACGTGAGGTGATCAGGTCCGGAGACCCGGGTGCAGGACCCGTCGGCGTTGTTCCTCACCAGGTTCTCGATGTTGTTGTTGTAGACACGAAGGACCCGGTCCGCCGCGGCCGTGGGCGCTGCTTGCGCCTGCGCGATCGAGGTCGTGGTGGTGGCCAGCGCGGCGGCGGCCGCGAGCGCGATCGCGCCTGATGATCGATAAATGTACGACATGATCGCAGGGTAACGACCGGCGCTGAGAGCGAGCTACACGCAAATCTTTGAGGTGTAGTCGAGCGTCGACTACGTTGATCCGACATGGGTGCGCTCACCCGGTCAGCCTGCACCGCAGGATGATCAAAACCTATGACCAAGATCTCACGGGAGCCTTCCCTTTTGTTCCACGAACGCGGTGGGAGGAATAGGGGAGGGCGTCGGGGCCTCGGGCAAGTCAGTGTGCTCGACCAGACCGGTGGATTCCAGGTACGTCATGTGACGCATGACGAAGTTGATGCCTTCTCCTGCGAACTTCCTGATCTCGGAGTTACGGGTGCCGGCCCGCACTGCGGCCAGGGTGCTGAAGACCTTGCCGTGGGCGGCGCGCAGCAGGTTGGCGTAGTCCTGGTCGAAGGCGGGGCCGCTCTCCGCCGCGAGCTGCGCCATCCAGCTTTGCTGGTCGCCATTGGGTTCGTTGGGTAGGGCCACGCCCAGCTTCGTGGCGGTCTGGCGGGTCAGCACGTCCAGCTTTGCGTGTTCGTTCATGATCTGTTTGCCGACTTGCTTGACAGTCGGGGATGCAGCGCGGGTCGCGGCGTATTCGCCTGCGGGCATCTCCCACAGGCCGGCCTGCCGTACCTTGATCAGCAGATCGCGATCGGCAGCCGAGAGCGGACCCGAGGACGTCTGCTTCCATTGAGCGGCGGCGGGGTCGACTGACGGAGGGATGACCAACAAGATCGTCACCGCGGCCGCCACGAGGAAGCCACCGAGCAGGAGGAGTTCGGCGCGCGCAAGCCTACGACCGGTCGAAGGCGCGCTGGATTTTTCCGCCATGCTCAGTTGCCCAGCGATCGCACGGCGGCCGGCAACTCGACGGGGGCCGTCTCCCTCGCTCGCGAGCGCCGCCTATGCCGCTTCTGCTCCCTGCCTTGGGCTTGCGGATGCGCGAGGACGGTGATGTCCGTCATCATCGGCGTACCTCCACTTGATGCTTGTGCTTCTTTCAGAGGTACGCGAGCCTGGCCCAACGAGTTCGACATCCCGTAGAAGTCGATCGAGCTCGGCTCGATGGCCGGCCAGAACGGCGACCTCCGCGCCCGACGAGATCCACCTCGTCACTCCGTACTGGGCACAGGCCCCTTCCGGAGTGCGACCAACCTCTCGCCGCATCGAACGACGTAGGCGCCCACGGTGACCGCCGTCGACAAACGGTGACATGCGGCGGACAACGCGCGCACATTCAGCCCCAATCGTGGTTCGTCATGAACGAGCGGCGTGGGCTCCGCCATCGAACCGAACCGGTGATCCGGCCGGCGCGCCCAAGAGTTCGGCCCATTGACCGGGCCTTCGGAGAGGGATGAGGGGCATGTCATCAGGGAGTACCGACAAGTCCGGATTGCTGGGATGGCGCCTGCGAACAGCGCGCGAGACGGCGTTCGTGGGCCGGGAGGAAGAGCTCGCGGTTTTCGGCGCGGCGTTGTACGGCGGCGGCTGCAGCGTTCTGTACGTGCACGGGCCCGGCGGCATCGGGAAGTCGGCCTTGTTACGGCGGTTCGCTCACGAGGGCGCGGCGGCGGGGCGGCCGGTGTCCATGGTGGACGGGCGTTCGCTGGAGTCGTCGCCGGTGACGTTCGAGGCGGAGGCCGAGCTGGTGTTCCACGATGCGGACGCGGTACTGCTGATCGACGACTTCGATCGAATTCAGGGCTTGGAGGGATGGCTGCGCGAGCGGTTCTTGCCGCGGGTGCCCATGGGTGCCCTGGTGGTGATCGCGGGGCGAAACCCGCCGGACATGCGGTGGCGGGCGGATCCGGGATGGGCGGGGGCGCTGGAGGTGCTGCCGCTGCGCGACCTGCGAGCCGAAGATGCGCGGGCCCTGATGGTCTCCTCCGGGGTGCCGGAGGACTCGCGCGAGCCGCTGTTGGCCTTCGCCGGTGGTCATCCGCTGGCGCTGCTGCTGGGGGCGGCCGTGGCGGTGAAGGACGGCGGGGCCGGCCGGCGGTGGACGCCGGGTCAGGACGTGGTGGCCACGCTGCTGGATCAGCTGGTGGGCGAGCTGCCTTCGGCGGCGCATCGGCATGCTCTGGAGATCTGCGCGCATGCGTACATGACGACGGAGGACCTGCTGCGGGCGGCCCAGCCGCAGGACGCCGGGACGTTGTTCCAGTGGTTGCGGCGGTTGCCGTTCGTGGCGTCGAGCAGTCTCGGGCTGTTTCCGCATGACGTGGTCCGGGAGGTGCTGGAGGCGGACCTGCGATGGCGGGATCCCGAGGGGTACGCGGTCATGCACGAGCGCATCCATACGCATCTGACCGAGAGGGTACGCGCGGCGAGCGATGCGGACGTGCCCGGCGCGGTGGCGGCACTGCTGTACCCGCATCGTGACAACGGGGCACCGGCGAATTTCCATGAGGGTGAGTTCCAGGAAGAGGTGTTGCGGGAGGAGGACATCGGCGTGTTACTCCGGGTGGCGGCGACGGCGGAGGGCGCGGCGTCCGCGCGCGGGGCCGCCTTTTGGGCAGAACGTCAGCCGGAGGCGTTCCGGGTGTATCGACGGGCCGAAAGCGGCGAGCCCGTGGCCTTTTCCGCGTGGTTGCGGTTGGCGCGGCTCGATGAGGAGGAGCTGGCGGCCGATCCCATCGTGGCCGGGGCGTGGGCGCATGCGCGGGCTACCGCGCCGATGCGGGCCGGTGAGCATGTGGCGGTCGGCCGGATATGGATGCTGCCGCCGTATCAGGGAATTTCGCCGGTGATGGAGTTGATCAAGTGGCGAGTGATCGGCAATTGTTTGCGGACCGAGCGGATGGCCTGGTCATATGTCGCGGCACGGCGTCCGAGCCAGGCGTGGGCCGACCATTTACGGCATTACGGGATGCGTGACATCTCCGAGCAGCCGCGGCTGGGGGATGACGCGTACACCCTGTTCGTTCATGATTGGCGCGCGGTGCCGGCACGGGCGTGGCTGGAACGGATGAACAGGTTGCTCGTCGCGGGTTCCACCGAAGCTCCGGGCGCCGCGACGGCGGAGCTGGCGGTGCTGTCCCGGGCGGAGTTCGCCGAGGCGGTCCGCGAGGCGTTGCGCCGACTTTCGAGGCCGGACGCGCTGGCCGCTTCGCCGCTGAGGCGCACCAGGCTGGTCGCCGAGCGGGCCGGGCAGGATCCGGCCGCGGCGCTGGGTGACCTGCTGCGCCAGGCGATCGACGGCCTGCGCGAGGATCCGCGCTCGGTCAAGTCTCATCGGGCGCTGTCCGTCACGTTCCTCTGCGGCACGCCCACCCGGGAACTGGCCGCGGAACGACTCGGCCTGCCCTTCACCACCTACCGCCGCCACTTGATGGCCGGCATCGAACGCCTCTGCTCCGACCTGTGGCACCGGGAGCTGTACGGCACGCACGGATCCAGCTAAAAGTCGGCCAGCGCGAAGCCGGCCGCGCTCTCCGCGTGCAGCCGAGCGCTCGGCAGCGCCGGGATGGCGGTGTCCTTCTCACTGATCAGCAGCTCGATCTCCGTGCAGCCGAGGATGACGCATTCCGCGCCGTCGTCCGCGAGATCGGCGATGATCTGGGCGTAGGCGTCCCTGGACGATTCCCGGAGTACTCCGCGTATCAGTTCGTCGAATATCACCCGATGAACCAGTTCCCGCTGCTCGCGCCGCGGAACGATCACGTCGAGGCCGTGGGCGGCCAGCCGGTCCCGATAGAAGGCCTGCTCCATGGTGAACCGGGTGCCCAGCAGGCCGACCTTGCGCATTCCCCTGGCACGGGCCTCGGCGCCCACGACGTCGGCGATGTGCAGCACGGGAACGCTCGCGGCCCGCGCCACATCATCACTCACCCGGCTGAAGGTGTTGCTGCAGACGAGCAGGACCTCGGCGCCGAGATCCTCCAGTTTCCGGCCCGCACCGGCCAGCAGCGTACTCACCTCGTCCCAGCGGTCGGCGAAGATGAGATCCTCGACGGTCGTGTAGTCGACCGACCAGATGAGGCTCTCGGCGGAATGGCTGCCGCCGAGTCGCTCGCGTACCCGCTGGTTGATGATCTGGTAGTAGATCACCGTCGATTCCCAGCTCAACCCGCCGATGAGCCCGATAGTACGCATGAAACTCCATTTCCCCTGGACAGTTAGCGGGCCAGCGCACGGGCGCAGACGCTGAGCCCGATCTCGCTGGAAGCCTTGACGAGCACCACGTCTCCCGGTTCGAGGAGCGCGGCGGCCAGCGTGATGGCCCCGGCCACGTCCTCGACGGTATGGACGGCCACGCCCTGGTTCGAAGACGCCGCTGCCCACGCCATCGCGAGCGGATCCCCTGCTCCGACCGTGATCAGCACGTCGAAGCGGAGGTCGGCGACGAGCCGGCCCATCTCCGCGTGCCGGGCGCGCGAGGCGTCCGCCTGCTGCCCCATCGCGCCGAGCACGGCGACGGTACGACGAGTGCCGGCCAGGGCCTTCACCGCCCGCAGCCCGGCCCGCATGGATTCGGGGTTGGCGTTGTAGGCGTCGTTGACGATGGTGATGCCGTCAGGTCGTTCGACGATCTCCAGCCGGCCCGCGGAGCGCCGCCGCGCGGCGTTCAGCCCATCGGCGATCTCGGCGACGCCCAGGCCGACTACGGTGGCGACGGCGGCGGCGGCCAGGGCGTTGCTCACCTGGTGCTCGCCTATGAGGTCGAGCTCGACCGGGGCGCGGCCGGAGGGCGTCACCAGCTCGAACGCGGTTCGCGCCCGCTCGTCCATCCGTACGTCTTCTGCTCGCACCCGCGTCCGCGCCGACCTGCCGTACAACAGGACCTGGGCCTTGGTGCGGCCGGCCATGCCCATGACGTACGGGTCATCGGCGTTGAGCAGGGCGAACCCGTCCGGCGGGAGCGCCTCGACCAGCTCGCCCTTGGCCTCGGCCACGTCGGCCAACTCGCCCCCCATACGCTCCACGTGCGCGGTGCCGACATTGAGCACCAGCCCGACCGAGGGAGGCGCGAGCCCCGTCAGATACGTCAGGTCGCCCTTTCGGCCCGCGCCCATCTCCAGCACCAGGTAGCGGGTGGTGGCATCGGCACGCAGCACGGTCAGCGGCAGGCCGAGCTCGTTGTTGAACGACCTGTCGGTGGCGACCGTCGCCGCGTCCCGTTCGAGCACCTGGGCCAGCAGGTCCTTGGTCGTGGTCTTGCCCACGGAGCCGGTCAGGCCGATTACGGTCGGGCTGATGTGTTCGAGCAGGTGCCTGGCCAGCAGGCCGAGCGCGAGCTGAACGTCCTCGACCACGAGGGCGGGCACGCCGACGGGCCTTGAGGCCAGTACGGCGACGGCGCCGCTCGCGACGGCGCCCGCCGCGTAGTCGTGACCGTCGACGTTGGCTCCGACCGTCGCGGCGAACAGGCCGCCGGGCACCACCTCGCGGGAGTCGACCGCCGCGGGCGCCGTCACCGGCGCCTCGGGGTCGCGCACGTCATGCAAGCTTGCCCCGACGACTTGCGCGATGTCGTTCAGCGTCATGGGGATCATGAGCCGCTCCTGGCGAATGCCAGGTCGATCAGGCGGCGCAGCAGGTCAGGGTACGGGACACCGCATGCGGCCCATGCCCTGGCGTACACGGAACGAGGGGTGAAACCGGGCATGGTGTTGATCTCCAGTACGTACAGGCGTCCCGTGTCCTCCTCATAGAGGAAGTCGACGCGGGACAGGCCATAGCCGCCGATCGCCCGGAAGGCGCGCAGGGACAGCTCGCGTACGTCCTCGACCACCCATTCCGGCAGCACGGCGGGGATGGTGGCGATCTCGGCCCGGCTGAGGTACTTGGCCTCATAGTCGAGCCAGTCGCCGGGCACGATGAGCTCGCCGGGCACCGAGGCGTCCTGCGTGTCATGGTCGCCGAGCACGCCGCAGATGACCTCGCGCGCGCTCACACCCTGCTCGACGACGACCACCCGGTCATGGGCGAGCGCCAGATCCACTCCGGCGCGCAGCTCCTCCATGGAGGTGACACGTGAGATGCCGATGGAGGAGCCCATGTTGGCCGGTTTGACGTACATGGGCCAGTCGAGCGACTTCACCAGACCCCAGTGGTCGGTGGTGGTGCGCCATTCCTGCCCGGTGAACCACACGTACGGGGTGACGGGAATGTCCTCCGCCAGGAACGCGCGCCGCATCGCGACCTTGTCCATGCCCACGGCCGAGGCTAAGACGCCGCAGCCCACGTACGGGATGCCCAAAGTCTCCAGATGACCCTGGACGACGCCGTCCTCCCCGAACGGCCCGTGCAGCACGGGGAAGACCACGTCGGCCAGATCGTGTCCCAGCTCCACCGGCCATCTGCCCTGCCGGTCGATGATGACGGCGACGGGCTCGTACAGATCTTTCGGCAGGGCGTCGAGCACCGCCTGCGCCGACTGCAGCGACACTTCATGCTCGGCGGACGGCCCACCCGCCAGCACAGCCACGCGCACACGTTCAGTCACGATCGATCAGCCTTCCTCGGTGGCACGGAGACAGCACCGCCAGGGACGCGAAGTCCGCACCGTCAGCGGTACGGAGACAGCACCGCTAGCGGTACGGAGACAGCACCGCCGGCGGCACGGTGTTCGCCGTTGCAGGACCAGTTCGCCGAGTGTCGGCTCTGCGCCTGACCAGTTCCCAGGCCATTTGCTGTCCAGTTCCTGACCAAAGCGCACCCGCGGTGTGCCGCGACCGGGTCGCTTCTGGACGCTCCGAAGCGATGCGCGCCCGGCCATGGTGATGGATGGTGATCTCCGTGTCGCCCGGCTCCCGGCCTGGACGACGGCGCCCCTGCCACGAGGCAATCGGTGGCAGGGGCGCTTTCCGGTCGAATGCGTCGACAGTGTCCTGTCGCTAGCTCTACGCCTTCTGCCTGGTTTCCTTGATGCAGTACGGGCAGAAGGGTTCAGGGTCGACGCAGATCTTGACGCTGTCGGAGTCGTTGGCGGGATCGAGATCCAGCTCCTTGGCGTCGGCGGTGGCCGCGTTGGTCGTCTCTCCGATCGCTGTGGCCTTGGCATGGACGGTCAACGTGGCCGAGGCGCCACTGGCCAGCGCGCCGACCGTCCACATCCCGCTCGCCGGCGCGTAGGTCCCGTTGGAGGCCGTGGCTGACACGAAGGTGAGGTTGGACGGCAGCATGTCCTTGACCGTCACCCCCGTCGCGTTGTTCGGGCCGGCGTTGCGTACGGTGACGCGGTAGGTGACGGTCTGGCCCACGGTCACCTTGGTCGAATCGGCGGACTTGACCACGCTCAGGTCCACGGCCGGGTTGACCTTGGTCACGGCGTCGCCGCTGGTAGAGGTCAGTCGCTCCGGCTCCGGGCCGAGCCGGTTCTCGTAGCCGACCGTCGCCTGGTTGGTCACCTCCCCGCCCGCGGCGTCCCGGCCAACCTTGACCTTGAACTCCACGGTGGTGCCGCCGGGCAAGCTCGCGGCGTTGGGCAGCGAGCCGCCGGCCGCGGGGGTGGCGCCGTCGCCCAGAGTGAAGGAGACCTTGCCGGTCGCGGCGCCGAACTCGCCCTGGTCGTCGCCCGCCTGATCGGTCTTGCCCCCGCTGCCAGGACCGTCGACCACCCGGAGCGAGCCGGGTACGTACGTGGTCCCCGCCGGGACGGTGTCGGTGAGGCGCACGTTCTCCGCAGTGGCGCCGCCCCTGTTGACCGCGGTGACCCGGTAGGTGACCACATCGCCGACGTCGACCGGCCCCTGCGGGCTCGCGGATTTGGTGAGGACAACGCACGGCGCGGTCGCGAAGGAGATGGCATCGAGCAGGTTGCCGAAGGTGCTGTTCCCTCCGGCCGCCGAGATGGAACGGAAGGCGAACCTGGTGGTCGTCTGGCCCGCGGGCACCATGTAGGTGCCGGAGTAGGTGCCCCAGCTCCCGGTGCCGTCCGACATGACCCGCTGTTGCACCGGAGACGCCGGATCGCCGATGTCCAAGGCCATCGTGTCGACCCCCAGCCGGCCGCGGTGGGACAGCCGCCAGTACAGCTTCGCCCCCGGGGTGGTCGCGCGATCCTGGTACAGGGTCGAGACCTGGTTGGCGTTCAGTTCGGCGAGTTGCCTGCCCTCCTTGGGCGGAGTGTTGGCCGGGTTCGGCGGGCTGGCCCACAGCTCGATCATGTGGTCGGTGGCGGTGGTGAGCCAGCCGGGCACGTGGTTCGGTGCGCCGGTCTGCGAGGCATCGGGGAACGAGGCCCACGTCCCGCGGCTGACGACCGACTGCTCGAAACCGCCGTTGACCAGCGACACCTGGTCGGGACAGGAGGCGGGATCCGGCGCGATCCGCGCAACCGCCGGGGCGGTGACGGCAGGCGCTGCGTCGGCCGGGACGGAGCCGAACAGCGTCAGCGGAAGGGCCACCGCCGCGAGGGCGGCGACCGGGTAACACATCCCTCGGATGTGCCTCATCGTGGTGTTCCTCTCGTCGCAGAGAACTGCCTTCATCCACCGGGCCGGGGAAACCGGCACCGGCGCCGGACGGCAGCCTCGCCCGAGGAGCGCACGCGGCGACACGCGACACGTGTGGTCGCACCAACAGTTGGCTTGATCTTGTTCAGCGCGTACACGACCCGCGGCATCGCAGGGCGTATTAGCACGAACGAGGTGGGATGGCCCAACAGCTCGCCCGGGATGACGTGGTCGACTTCGGCGAGAGGATGCGGGCTCGCCTTACCGCGACCCCCGTGCGACGTGCGACGGCGTCCATGATCGCTGCCCCGTGCGGGGCAGCTTCTTTGGCCTCCCGGCGTTTGTCCAGAGCATCAGCGCGCCCGACCCTTCGTACCTGGCGCGCCGCCGAGCAGTTGCAGGATCTCCTCGGACAGAAGCTCCTTCGGGCCCTTGAGAGCGTCGGCGAGTTTCGTGTCGGCGCAGAAGACCATCTCCGCGGCGATGTTGTCCTGCACGATCCGGGCGATGTTGTCCAGCGCGACGGGGATGGGCTTGGCGGGAATCTCGGCCGTGGATATATCGATCAGGTGGCTGCCGACCTGTGCCGGGTCCATGAACTTCTTAATGATAATGGAGTTCTGGTTCAGGGCGGACGTGGTCCAGATCGTGAAGACGACGACGTACAGGCCCCTCCAAGCGTCATCACCGAGTTGTTTGCGCCAGCGGGTCATGATGTCCGTGACGCCTTCGATCTGCACCTTGGACGCCCAGTACATGTTGGTGCGGATGTTCGGGTACACGCTGCCCGAGAAGTCCTCGAAGGACTTCATGTCGAAGGAGCGGCTTCGCGTTGCGTCCGCGATGAATTCGCGCGCTCTGTCGAGAATGTTTGCGCATGACTTTTGCAGGGTGTCCGGCAGCTTCGCCTCGTCGAGTTGCCGCCGGGCCGTGTTGATCGTGGTGGAGGTGTCCTGGAGCGGCTGGATCCAGCCGTCTCCCGGTCCCTTGAGCGCGACCATGTCCAGGTCGTGCGGATCGATTCTGGCGCCCTGGGACACCGGGACCTGGTTGGGCAGGTATTGGGCAATGATCGTGAAGATGCCCAGTGGGAGGTGGGCGATCGACTTCGCCAGCTCGAAGATCTCGTCGACAGGGTGAAGCGACTCCAGCACATGCCCGTTTGCGACGAGGCTGTACAGACCACCCCGATAGTCGTTCTGGACGACGATGACCGGGCTCAGGTGGTTGGTGAGGTCAGCTTTCAGCGCAGCGTAGTTCCGCCGCGTGTCGGCGTTGACCGCACGGATCGCGTCGCGTGCCTGCAATTCTCGGGCCGCATCCGACGGAGATGCGTCGGCACATGCGACGGTCCGGACATTGCCGCCAAGGAGCGTCGTAGCACCGGCTGCGGTGGCGGTGCCGAGGAATGCTCTGCGTGTGACCACTTTCTGACCTTCCTCTCGAAAGCCGCCGCACCTCACGAGGCAAGACCAGCAAGGGCAACCTCTTACGTTCAGCCCCCGCTCGGCCAAGCCGTCACCAGCGCCGCCAAACCGCTACCTTCCTCGGCGAACGCTCCCGCCGGCTGATCAGATGCATGCCCAAAGGTAAGCCAGAACCGCGATCGCCCGCTCCATCTTCACCACGGTCATGGGGCGGTTCGAGGATGCCATCCCCGCCTTCCACGAAGCCGCCCAGATCCACCGCGACACTGGTGACCATCAGGCGGCCGCTGCCTGACCTCGGATCGCCTGATCAATTGCGGCGCCGTCGACGTCCAGGGCCGAGCGTTGACTTCATGTATGTGAAATGTAACGGTGAGTAGCAAGCCGTGGGCTTCTCCAGCCCGGGACAAGCGAGGTCCGACAGCTGCGGCGACAGTGCGCGTAGTCAGGAGAAGACATGTCAACCCTCAGGCTCGTTCCGCCGGTCTCATTCACCTCACGCGGGCTCCGGTTCGCCGGCATCGCCATCGGCGGTCTTGCGCTGCTCGTCACCACGCTCGTCTCGGCCGCGACCGGGGCACGTGCCGCGGTCGGGTCCACCGAGTGCACTGGTTCCCAGACGGTGACCTACGCCCCCGGCCTCACTGACCAGCCCCGCGAGGTCACGGTCAACGGGAAGGCTGTCTTGACCGGGTGCGTCTCCAGCAGTGATCCCACCATTTCCCAGGCCACGTCGACCTTCTCCGCCACGGGGACGTTCTCCTGCACCTCCGGCAGGAGGGTCGGGACCCGGAGGATCATGTGGAACAACGGCAATACCAGCACGCTGTCCTCCACCACCGCCGTCTCCGTCAACGGTGCCGAGAGCCTCGTTTCGATCAAGGGCATGGTCGTCGACGGGGAGTTCAAGGGAGCGCAGTGGGCCGGCACGTTCGTCATGTTCAGCACGAAGCCTCAAGACTGTCTCACCGCGCAAGGTCTTGCCACCGCCTCCGGCCCGGTCGTCCTGAGCATCGGATCACTGTGACCTCATTCGGCCTCGCCTGCCGTGTCGGCCACGGCGGCCAGGAAGCGGTCCACTTCGGTCGCCGCGATGGAGCGGATGGCGAAAGGAGCGGCGCCCGCCGGCTTTCGCGGACCAAGCTGAGGCCGGCGGGCGCCGTGATCATGGGGTCAGGCGCCGCGAGCGGCGTCGTAGCGGGCGATGACGTCGTTCCAGTTGATCAGGCCCCAGAGCTTCTCGACATAGTCCGGGCGCACGTTGCGATACTGCAGGTAGTAGGCGTGCTCCCAGGCGTCGAAGACCAGCAGCGGGGTGGTGTTCATGCCGATGTTGCCGTGGTGGTCGTAGACCTGCTCGATGACCAGGCGGCGGCCGAGCGGCTCCCAGGCCAGCACGCCCCAGCCCGAGCCCTGCACGGTCGCGGTGGCCGTGGTGAGCTGCTTGGCGAAGGCGTCGAAGGAGCCGAAGTGCTCGGTGATCGCATCGCCCAGCTCGCCGTCGGGGCGGTCGCCGCCGTCCGGGGACAGGTTCTGCCAGAAGATCGTGTGCAGCACGTGCCCGGACAGGTTGAACGCGAACGTCTTCTCCAGCCCGACCAAGCCGCCGAACTCGCCCTTGTCCCGCGCGTCCGCCAGCTTCTCCAGCGTGTCGTTGGCACCCTTGACGTAGGCGGCGTGATGCTTGGCGTGGTGCAGCTCCAGGATCTCCCCGGTGATCGCGGGCTCCAGGGCCGCGTAGTCATAGGGCATGTCCGGAAGGGTGTAATCGCCCATGGGCGTCTCTCTCCTCGACTGGTCCTAGTTGCACATATCTCGCAACAACAATAGCTGTGCAACTAGCTGGCATCGTGAACGGCATGCCGACAGCGCCGACAGCGGCCCCGCGGTAGTTGGCCGGTGGGCTCCATCTCGAGGCCGCCGTCCACCATGACCTGGGACACCGCCGGGTCCAACCGGTCGGCGAGCACCTCGATGAGCAGGCCGTAGTGCCGCGCTGATCGGAGCGCGGGGATAACGCTTCGTGCCCGGCGAAGAAGATCGCCCAGCCCGGAGCTGCCTACAATTCGCCGGATCGTCGGGAGGACGACATGAGCTCCTCGGCCGTGATGCGCTCGAGTTGCTTGTGCCGAGTCTCCGGGCCGAAGGCGATGAGGGCGATCATGGCCAGGGCCATCGGGATGACGCCGACAGCGGCGGTCACTCGTACGGAAGGGATCGCGACGGCGGTGACCACCAGGGCCAGGATCAGCACACCACCGGCCTTGGTCGCTCCCGCGGACAGACCACTGGTGCGGGCGCGGATCACGGTCGGATAGATCTCCGCGGTGTAGGCGGCGAGCACGGCGTTCAGGATGCTGATCCCCCATACCGGCACGACGAGCAGGACGTACAGCAGAGTGCGGTTGGCGGCCACCTGATCGCCCAGCAACGCGAAGGTGGCGAGGGAGCCGCCCATCACCGCGGTCACGAGGATGATGGTCTTCTTGCTGCTCCAGAATCCGTACAGCAGCGCGATCGGCAGGCTGAACGGGAATCCGATGATCGCGGCGTTACGGAGGATCTCGCTCGCGTTCACCTCGGAGAAACCGAGCCGCTGGAGGTTGGACGGCATCCACTGCTGGAAGCCGTACTGGGTGGTGCCGATGCTCAGGGCCAGCAGGACGACGACGACGGTCAGGCCGAGGAACGGTTTGCTGAACGCCAGCCGAGAGCCGCGCCCCAGGTCCTCCTCGATGGCGAGCTCGGACGGCGTCTCGACGATGGTGGCGCCGTATTTGCGCATGACGGTCTGGGCCTCCTCATCGCGGCCCTGCTTGATCAGGAAGCGCGGCGACTCCGGGATCCAGCGGTTCAGCAGCAGCAGGATGAGACCGGTGGGAAGGCCGACCAGCCACAGCAGGCGCCAGCCGAACTGGTCCGGCGCGGCCCAGGTGGAGGCCAGCCAGCTCACGATGATGTAGGCGCCGGCGATGTCGCTGCCGATGAGCACGATCATCCAGCCGCGATGTCTTCTCGGCACCGTCTCCGAGAGCAGCACGAAGGTGAGTGGCAGCATGCCGCCGACGCCGAGCCCCATGACGAAGCATGTGATCAGGTTCATCCAGAACTCGGGCATGGTGCCGCACGTCGATGTCGCGATGAAGATGATCGCCGCCAGCAGGATGGACGCCCGTCGGCCGATGCGATCGCCCAGCCAGCCCCAGATGAACGAGCCGATCATGGTGCCGGTGATGCCGGCCAGCGGGTAGAGGCCGATCGGCAGCGCGTCCGCCGTCGGGTTCAGCGGTCCGCGTAGCCCGTACTCCGCCGCGGCGCCGGGCGCGAGGAACGCGAAGGCGGTCGGTTTCATCACGTCGATCGTGATGGCGGCCGCCATGACCAGGAGCAGCCCGATGTGGGCGGGCCTGATCGGCGCGTCGTCGAGAGGCGTGATGCTCACCTTGCTCAGCTCGGGCCGGCTGCCTCGGGACTTCGGGAACAGGCTGTAGGTGGTGATGCCGACGCCGATGAACAGCAGGACCATGCCGACGGCCATCTCGGTCGTCACGGGCATGCCGGCAAGGTGATAGCGCATGTCATGGGCCATGAAGTAGCTCGGCAGCTGTAACAGCACGCCGACCGTGGTGGTCGTCACGCCGGACCAGAACGCCATTGGATGTTCGTACGAGGCAGATCTCACGTCAGTTTCCTTCTGGCGGTTTCCGGCAGGGCTCGGTCCGGGGGATCGCGGTCATCAGGAGGCGCTTGTCCGGTTTGCCGTTCGGCGCCGTCGGCGCCTCGTCGATGACGGTGATGGTCGCCGGTACGCACGCGTCACCGAGTCGCTCGCTGACCAGTGTCCGCAGCGAGGCAAGGTCGAGAGCCCGGCCCGCCACAGGGACCACGAAGGCGTGCACCGCCTCGCCGGTGTCCTCGTCCGGGGCGCCGAGCACGTACGCCTCCGCGATGTCAGAGGAAGCGGCCAGGACCCGCTCGATCGGACCGGCGTAGTAGAGGTTCGCGTTGACGATGATGACGTCCCGCGTCCGCCCGACCAGGTACAGTCGCCCGTCCCGATCGAAGTGGCCCAGGTCCCGGGTGCGCACCCACCCGTCGATGAACACCTCCGCGGTCTGCGTCGGTTCGGCCCAGTACCCGATGGCCTGGGAGGGCGTGCGGACGTACAGCTCGCCGTCGACACCGGGCGGGACGGGCCTGCCGTCCGCGTCCCGGATCACGACGTCGATGACGTCGGGCGGGAACCCGACCGAAGGGGCGACATCTGACGGCCTGGCCATGGAGATCGTGCCGGTCTCGCTCTGCCCGTAGCCCTGGAACACGATCGGGCCGAGCACATCGAGTGCTTCGCGGAGCCGGGACGCCTCCAGCGGCGACCCGGACACCATGAGCGCCCGCAGGCTGCTCAGGTCGGCCGGGGCGCTACGCTGCGCGGCGACGAGTTCGTACAGGCGGGGCACGGTGATGACGCTGGCGGACGCCCGATGTCTGGTGATCGCGTCGGGAAACATGGGCGGGTCGGCGACGACCATGGTCCCGCCCGCGGCAAGGGTGAGGACACCGTACTCCATCATCACTTGGCTGCTCAGCGACCCGAATACGAGGTAGCGCCGCAGGCGGGAGGCCAGTTCTCGGATCGCCGGCGGCCACGCCGCCGGGCGGGCCGTCCACGCCGCGTTCAGCGCGGCGTAGGTCTGTGCGCATGCCTTCGGTGTGCCGGTGCTGCCGCTGGTGTAGACGAGCCGGGCGACGTCTTGCGGGTGGCCGGACAGGTGCAGCGGACCGTCCTCGTCGGGTGCGGCCAGCAGCTCGGAGACGGTCAGCGTGCGCGGAGCGTGCTCCGGCCCGGTGGCCGCGTCGGTCACGACCGCGGCGACGTCCTGGTGGAGCACGTGGCGCAGCTGGTCGTCGGACAGCCCGGGCCGCACACCGACGACCCGAGCCCCCACGACGTAGCCGGCGATCATCGCGGCGAACGCTTCGGCAGTGACGCCCAGCAGCATGGCGAGGCCATCCCCTGGCCCGATGGCCGCCGCGCGCAGTCCGGTGGCCATCCGCCGGACGAGGTCGAGCATCTGCGCGCCGGTGACGGTACGGGCACCGTGCTCGAAGACGGATCGGTCCCCGGCCGCGCCAAGAAGGTCCAGAATGGAACGCGGGTAGGGCTCAGCCGGCGTCGGCAAGGCACTCCTTGACGAAGACGGCCAGGGGCTGCTGGTGCACCGCCGGCAGGTTCCACTGGTTGTCCAGGTTCTCGGCGAGGTGGTGGACGCCGGTCGGCGTCCCCTCTCGGTAGTGCCGCACCACCGGGTGCAGGTAGTTCGCGTCGTGAGCGTTGGCGACGTCGTTCTCGACGACCCTCCGGATCGAGATGTCGAACGGGTCGACGGCGTCGTGATCCTTTCCGTACTCCAGGGTGATGACGAACCTGTGCCGGCCACGGCCGAGGCCGCCGTCGGCGGCGTACGCCACCGGGACCTCCTCCTGGTACAGCGCGGTGTCGCCATCCACGGTGACCACGTCGCCGAGCACGCCGAACTGCTGCCACAGCGCGGAAGAGCGGTTGACCCGGGCGGTGATCGCGTCGCTGATCGCGTCCGGGGTCGGCTCGATCTTCCTGGCAGGCCAGGTCCCACCGTGGTAGCGGGTGGCCAGGATCCGGTGGAGCGCACGCACCCCATAGCGGAAGCCGTGGATGAACCCGCTCGTGGACTTCTTGAAATCGCGCTGCTGGGTGAGCGTGCCGGCGAAGTACAGACCGGGCACGGTGGTCGATTCATACGCTGACGTCTGCTCGGGGAAACGGTCGTTGATGACCAGCGCCGGCCGGCAACTGTCGTCGAACGCCGAGGCGTCGAACCGGAAACCGGTGCACACGATCACCCGGTCGTAGAACAGCTCGCGCAGTGCTTCCACGGTACGGGCGTAGCGGAACATCACCCGGTAGCGACCGTCATCACGGCGTTCGATGCTTTCCACCGTGCCATCGAGGACCGTGTTCTGGGACTTCAGCTGGTAGCTGTCGAGGAAGTTGTTGTTGACCGCGCGTAGATGCCCGACGAAGTGCGACTGCCAGGCCATCTTGATGGAGTGCGGCCCGGCGACGTGGATGACCGCCGCCTTGTCCATGAGTGCCTCGGCGGTCTCGAACCCCGAGTTGCCCTTGCCGATCACCAGGACCCGCTGGTCGACGAAGGACGCCGGGTCGGTGTCGAACGTGTCGTAGCGTTCTGTGGCCTCGATGCCGGGGATCGGCGGGACGTACGGCTGGGAGACGCCAGTGGCCACGACCAGCCGCCGGCCCCGCCATGAACGTCCACCGCGGTCGACGGCGGTGAACCCATCGTCGTCCCGGCTGATCCGGGAGACGTGGGTGTCGTAGTGCACCCGGACGCCGGTCGCCGACGCGAAGTCGGACAGGTAGCGCACGAGATCGTCGGCCTGCGGGAAGTACAGTTCGGTGTACCGGGTGAACAGCAGCTCCGGATCGTCGCTGAGCAACGAGTTCCAGTCCATTCGCAGCCGCAACTCCGGGTCCTCGTACCCGGTGTGCACCTTGTTGATGGAGATCAGCTGGCGGTGCCGTGGGAACCGGGTGAAGAAGGTACCCGGCCCGGCTCCGCGTTCCAGGACGACATAGTCGTGACCGCCCAGTTCCAGCAGCGCGGCGAGCTGCAGCCCGGCCGGTCCGGCCCCGATGATCAGGTAGTCATGCGCCATGATCCGGAAGCTACGGACGGATTCTCAGAGGATTCTGAGAATCCACCGTCTATGGTCCGGGCATGCCCGCTGTCGAAGGCTCCATCAACCTCAGCGCCCCGCTGCGCTCCGCCGACCTGCACCGCGCCGCGACACCGGTGTCCGTCGTGGTCGACGAGGCCGTCCGCGGCCGCGTCGAGCGCGGTCGTGACCACCTGCGCGGCGTGCTGAGGGAGGAGGAACGCCCGGTCTACGGCGCGACCACCGGCTTCGGCGCCCTGGTCGGGTTCGCCGGCCGGGACGAGCAGGCGGACCAGTGTGACAACACCCTGGCCCACCTCGGTGCCGGCCAGGGACCGGATCTGGCCCATGATGTGAGCCGCGCCGCGATTCTCGTGCGCGTGTGGTCTCTCGCCCAGGGACTGTCCGGGGTGTCGGCTCACGTGGTCGACGGGCTGGCCGCGATGTTCGCCACGACGTTCGTTCCGGTGATCCCACGCTACGGTTCGGTCGGCGCGAGCGGAGATCTGATCCCGCTCGCCTACGCCGCCCAGGCATTGCGTGGCCGGGGACAGGCGTCTGTCGACGGTCGGCGGATGCCTGCGGCCGAGGCGTTGCGCCATGCTGGGCTGACCCCGTTGACGCTCGACGGCCGGGATGCCCTCGCGCTCGTCAACGGCACCTCCCTCACCACCGCCGCGACCGCCCTGGCCCTGGACAGCATCCGGTCCTCCCACCGCGCGATACAGGCGCTCACCTGTCTGCTGGTCGATCTGCTCGGCTGCGACCCGGGCTTCCTCAACCCGCGTCTGCTCGACGCCTATGGCCATCCCGGCGCGATCGACGTCGCCGACGGCATGCGCAAGACCCTTTCCGGGATCAGCCCGGCCCGCACACGTGCGCTGCAGGAGCCGTACAGCATCCGCTGCTCCCCACAACTGCTGGGCGCCGCCGAGGACGCCCTGCGGTACGTCAACGGTGTCGTCGAGGCCGACCTGTCCAGCGTCAGCGACAACCCGCTGTTCTTCCCCGACGACGACCTGGTAGTGCACGGCGGCAACTTCTTCGGACAGCCGGCCGCGTTCGCCGCCGATGTCCTGGCGATGGTCACCGCTCAGCTCGGCAACCTCACCGAGCGGCAGCTCGACCTCCTCGTCGACCCGGCCCGCAATGGCGGGCTACCCCCGATGCTCGCCGCCGGACCCGGCCGCCAACACGGGATGCAAGGCGTACAGCTCGCCACGACCGCGTTCGTCGCCGAGATCCGCCGCGCTGCCGTTCCGGCCAGCATGCAGAGCCTGCCGACCAACCTGCATAACCAGGATGTCGTGCCGTTCGGTACCCAGGCCGCCCTTCGCGCCTATGACATGGCCGCCCTGCTGCACCTGCTCTGCGGCTCGCTGGCGGTGGGACTGCGGCAGGCAGCGTACGTTGGCGCTCGCCGCCCCACGGCCCCAGGCTGCGCGGCACTCCTCGACGCTCTGGTCGAGGCGATCCCTCCCGTCGATCCCGACCGCCCGCTGGACGCCGATGTCCGCAAGGCCGGTGAGTTGCTCACCGCGATACTCCCTTGAGGACCCGCCATCCTGTGCGGCAGAGCCCCGGGGATGGCGGACGGCGCCTCGTCTCGCATTCACGGTTGGTACAGCCCGGCCTGGCGGCACTCTTGCTGGAGATCCACACGCGAAACCTTCCTTCTCCGTTGCCGATAAGGCCCTTGCTCCGTTGGGAGCGGTCGCGCTCGCCCAAGCGGTTGACTACGTCTGGGTGATGAGCGCGGTCGCCACCGCCTGCGCAATCGCCGCGTTGGCCTTGGTCGCCTACCATCGCATAGAATTTCGATAGATTTCGAAGTAAGGGGTTCTGCATGACCGCCGCCACGATCCAGTGCTGCGCGCCGATCGCGCGCGAGTCGCTGTCGGAGAGTGACGCCGTCGAGCTCGCGACGCTGCTCAAGGCCGTCGCCGACCCCGTACGGCTGCGCCTGCTGTCCATGATCGGCTCGCACGTCGGCGGCGAGGCGTGCGTGTGCGACCTGACCGACGCCTTCGACCTGACCGCCCCCACCATCTCCCACCACCTCAAAGTGCTGCGCAGTGCCGGCCTGATCGACGGCGAACGCCGGGGCACCTGGGTCTACTACCGGATCCTCCCCGAGACGGTGAACAAGCTGGGTGCTCTCTTTGCGCCGCTCACCGAGCCCGCGCCCCACAGGCCGGTTGAGCTGGAGCTCCCTCCCGTATGACCGAACATCCGCGCGCGGTCGATTTCCTGGTCATCGGCGGCGGACAGGCGGGTCTGGCGGCGGGCTACTACCTGCGCCGGGCGAAGGCCGACTTCGTCATCCTCGACGCCCAGGACCGACCGGGTGGTGTGTGGCGGCACGCCTGGCCGTCGTTGCGAGAGGACAGCAGGGGTATTGGAAGCGGCTCAGCGCAAGGCCGATGGCCGGCAGGACTGCGGTGAGGATCGGCTGGTTCACGCCTCGAGCTCTTCCCAGGCCGTGAACGGGGTTGTGAACCCGTCAATGCGCTAGTCGCGCCGCTGCTGTTACGGTAGGGCGCGGTGCGCCGGGAAGTCTGGTCGGCAATGTCTTGCTCGTGGAGCTTCACGAAAGCGTTGGTGACCCCTGATGGCGACCTTGTTGACGGCGTTCGCCGGCCTGCTCCTGCTGGCCGTGCTGCTGTCCAGCTTGGCTCATCGCACGATCCTGTCGACTGCGGCGCTGTTCCTGGTGGCCGGGTTCGTCCTGGGCGACGGCGTGCTGGGTGTGGTCTCGCTGACGGCCGATGACCCGCTGGTCGGCTCGCTGGCCGAGCTTGCCCTGTTCGCGGTGCTGTTCAGCGACGGCATGCGGGTGGGCTGGGCCGAGCTGCGCAGTGCCTGGCGGCTGCCGGGGCGGGCGCTCGGCTGGGGGCTGCCGCTCACCCTGGCCATCACCGCGGTGGGAGCGCACTATCTGCTCGGGCTGGGCTGGATCGAGTCGCTGCTGATCGGTGCGATCCTGGCGCCCACCGACCCGGTGTTCGCCGCCGCTCTCGTAGGCAATGAGAAGGTGCCGCCGCGGCTGCGACAACTGCTCAACGTGGAATCGGGCGTCAACGACGGGCTGGCTCTGCCGTTCGTCATCCTCTTCCTGGCCATCGCCGTCGGCTCGGGCGACCTGCACCTCGGTGAGTTGGGTCTGGAACTGGGTCTCGGAATCGTGATCGGGGTGGCTGTCCCGTGGGTAGCGATCAAACTGGAGCAGACGCGTTGGTTTTCCGCCTCCACCCAGTACGAGCCGCTCAACGCCCTGGCCATCGGCCTGCTGGTCCTGGCCGTCGGTAAGGCCACGCACGGCAACCTGTTCCTGGCCGCCTTCTCCGCCGGGATCACGGTGGCGACCTTCGGCCAGCGGCAGCGGGAGTCGTTCGAGCACTTCGGCGAGCTCATCGCCGAGCTGTTCAAGCTCGCGGCGCTGCTGGTGTTCGGCGCGCTCATCACCCCGGCGCTGCTCGGGTCGGTCGGCTGGACAGGGTGGCTGTTCGCGATCGGGGCGCTGGTGCTGGCCCGCCCCTTGGCGATCTGGCTGTCCTTCCTGCGCTCCGGATTGTCCGTACGCGAGCAGGCCGCGGTCGCCTGGTTCGGGCCCAAGGGCTTCGCCTCGGTCGTGTACGGCCTGCTGGTCCTGGGCTCCGGCATCGCTGCGGCACAACAGGTGTTCCAGCTGGTCGCGGTCACGATCGTGCTGTCGATCCTGCTGCACTCCTCCACCGACATCGTGGTGGCCCGCGGCTTCGACGACGAGCACGACGTGCCCGCCTGGTTCGGGCGGCTGCGCAGGCGTGCGAGCGAGTCATGAGGCGGACATCAGCCCTGCTCGAGCGCTTCCGGCACCCTGCGCAGGTGATCGTCACCGGGTTCGGGGGCGCGATCCTGCTCGGTACGGTGCTGCTCGCCTTGCCGATCGCCACCGCGTCGGGCGAGTCCGCGGGTTGGCTGGCCGCACTGTTCACCGCCACATCCGCCGTGTGCGTCACCGGTCTGGTGGTGGTGGACACCGAGACCCATTGGTCGGTCTTCGGCGAGGTGGTGGTCGCCGGATTGATCCAGATCGGCGGGCTCGGCATCATGACGCTGGCCACCTTGTTCACCGTCCTGGTTGCCGGTCGCCTCGGGCTGCGAGCCAGGCTCTTCGCGCAGGCCGAGACCAAGACGCTCAGCATGAGTGATGTCCGGCACGTCGTGCGGCGGGTCGTGCTGTTCAGCCTGGCCTGCGAAGCCATCGCCGCGGTGATTCTCACCGCGCGGTTCTTACTCGGGTACGGCGAACCGTTCGGACGGGCTGTCTACCTGGGTGTCTTCCACGCGATCTCGGCCTTCAACAATGCCGGTTTCGCGCTCTGGCCCGACAACCTGATGCGGTTCGTGACAGACCCGTGGATCTGCCTGACCATCGCCACCGCGGTCATTGTGGGCGGGCTGGGCTTCCCGGTGGTGTTCGAGCTGTTTCGCACGTGGCGCCACCCCAGCCGCTGGTCCGTGCTCACCCGGATCACCGTGAGCATCACCGTGATCCTGCTGGCCGCCGGCACGCTGGTCTTCCTGATCGCCGAGTGGCGCAATCCCGGGACCCTGGGCAGGCTCGATGATCCGGGCAAGCTGCTGGCGGCCTTCTTCACCGCCGTCATGCCACGCACAGCGGGCTTCAACAGCCTCGACATCGCTGCCATGTATCCCACAAGCTGGCTTGCCACCGATCTGCTGATGTTCATCGGCGGAGGGAGCGCGGGTACGGCGGGCGGCATCAAGGTCACCACGTTCGGGCTGCTGGCCTTCGTCATCTGGGCCGAGATGCGCGGTGAGAACGAGGTGAACATCGGCCACCGCCGTCTGCCCGAGACCGTCCAGCGCCAAGCCGTCTCGATCGGCCTGATCAGCGTCGCCTTGGTCGCGGTGTCCACCTATGCGCTGCTGGCGCTGACCCCGCACAGCCTGGACCAGGTGGCGTTCGAGATCGTCTCGGCCTTCGGAACAGTCGGGCTGTCGACCGGCATCACCGCGGACACAGGTACGGCCGGTCATCTGCTGCTGGTGCTGCTCATGTTCATCGGCCGGATCGGCCCGCTCACGCTGGGTTCGGCCCTCGCACTCAAGGACCGCACACGCCGCTACCAGCTTCCCGAGGAAAGGATCATCGTTGGCTGACAGGAACAGCGATCCCGTCGTCGTCATCGGCCTCGGCCGGTTCGGTGCCGCACTCGCTCTCGAACTGACCCGTCGAGGCGCCCAAGTGCTGGCCATCGACAACCGAGCCTCGATGGCGCAGCGCCTGTCCGGGCAGATCACGCACATCGCCACCGCCGACTCCACCGACATGGAGGCACTGCGCCAGCTCGGCGTACCCGACTTCTACCGAGCCGTGGTCGCGATCGGGAGCGATCTGGAAGCGAGCATCCTGACCGCCTCCTTGCTGGTAGAGCTGGAGATCGACGACATCTGGGCCAAGGCGATCAGCCGGCAGCACGGCCAGATTCTGCGCCGCATCGGGGTCCACCACGTGGTCCTGCCCGAGCACGACATGGGAGAGCGAGTCGCTCACCTGGTCAGTGGCCGGATGCTCGACTACATGCAGGTCGATGAGAACTTCGCTCTGGTCAAGACCCGGCCACCCCGGGAGTACATCGGGGTGCCGCTGGGCGAGTCGAATCTGCGCCGCAAGTACGGGGTCACCGTCGTCGCGGTCAAGAGCGAGGGCGAGGAATTCACCTACGCCACCGCCGAGACCGAGCTCGGCTACGGCGATGTCATCATCGTCTCCGGCCGGACCGAACAGGTCGAGCGCTTCGCGGAACAACCGTGACGACGTGGGCAGAAGCCGGGGTCAAGAAAACATGGGGATTCTTCCGTCGCAGTGTCCCCATGCCGCGTAGGAAATCCGTAGGGGAGCTCTAGCGCCGCCCGATGGGCGCTGTTACCGTCAATCTCGGAGCGCCGGGAAGTCTGGTCGGCAACGTCATATCCGACCGGCTCAGGGAGGTGCCCATGGCGGGCTATCCTGCGGTGCTCATCAGCGGCCTGTCCAAGCGATTCGGTCACGTCCGCGCGCTGGACGGCTTCAATCTCACCGTGCGAACGGGAGAGATTCACGGCTTTCTCGGCCCCAACGGGGCCGGGAAGACCACGACCCTGCGCATCCTGCTGGGTCTGCTGCGAGCCGACTCCGGCCACGCCGAGCTCCTCGGCGGTCACCCGTGGCGCGACGCCGTCGAACTGCACAAACGGCTCGCCTACGTGCCCGGCGACGTCACGCTCTGGCCGACACTGTCCGGCGGGGAGACCATCGACCTGCTCGGACGGCTGCGCGGCGGGCTTGACGCCGGGCGCCGTGCGACGCTGCTGGAGCGTTTCGAGCTCGACCCCACCAAGAAGGGCCGCGCCTACTCCAAGGGCAACCGGCAGAAGGTCGCCCTCATCGCTGCCCTGGCCTCCGACGTGGAACTGCTCTTGCTGGACGAACCCACGGCAGGACTGGATCCGCTCATGGAGGCGGTCTTCCGCGAGTGCATCACCGAGGAGCGACGCGACGGCCGTACCGTGTTGCTGTCCAGCAACATCCTGTCCGAGGTCGAAGCCCTCTGTGACCGGGTGACCATCATCCGCGACGGCAGGGCCGTGGAGAGCGGGACGCTCGCCGAGCTCCGCCACCTGACCCGCACCACCGTCGCCGCCGAGCTGATCCGCCCGGCAGCCACGCTCGCCTCCATGCCCGGCGTGCACGATCTGGCCATCAGCGGCCCCCACGTGCGCTTCGAGGTGGACGCCGGCCAGCTCAACGACGCCGTCCGAGCGCTGACCGACGCCGGAGTCTCCAGCCTGACCTGCCAGCCGCCCACGCTGGAAGAGCTGTTCCTGCGCCACTACCAGAGCGTGGCCTCATGAACGCCTTCGCCGGAACCGGCGTGCTGGTCCGGCTCGCCCTCCGCCGCGACCGCGTGTTGCTGCCCGTCTGGATCGTGGTCGTCGCGGGCGTGGTCTTCGCCACCGCCTCGGCCATCGCCGAGGTGTACCCGGATCTGTCGCAGCGTGTCGCGTTGGGCGCCATGATCAGCGGCAATCCCGCCCTGCGGGCCCTGGCCGGTCCTGTGCTCGACCCCACCTCTGTGGGCGGGCTGACGGCCTGGCGGGTGACTCCGATCGCCGCCGTCCTGACCGGGCTGATGAGCATCTTGCTGGTGACCAGGCATTCTCGGGCCGAGGAAGAGGCCGGCCGCGCCGAACTGGTCGGCGCCGGCGCGGTGGGTCGCCATGCGCTTCCCGTCGCCGCCGTCATCGTCGCCGGCACGGCGAACCTGGTCATCGGCCTGGCTATCGCCCTGGGCCTGTGCGGGCAGGGCTTGCCGGCTGCGGGCTCGTTCGCTCTCGGCCTTGCCATAGCGGGGGCGGGCTGGGTGTTCACCGGTGTCGCCGCGGTAGCCGCGCAGGTCGCCGAGAGTGCGCGCACCACCAACGCCATCGCCGCCTCGGTTCTCGGCGCGGCCCTCCTGGTGCGCGCAGCGGGCGATGCGGCAGGTGCCGACGGCCTGGTCTGGCTGTCTCCACTGGGCTGGGCGCTGCGGGTGCGTCCGTTCGCTGGGGAGAACTGGTGGGTTCTCGCGCTGATCGCCGTGGCGGGCTTGGTCATGGTGGGGCTGTCCGAGGGACTGGTACGGCGGCGCGACATCGGGTCCGGGGTGCTCCCGCGGAGGCCCGGTCCCGCTACCGCCACCGGATATCTGCGCAGTCCCGTCGCGCTGGCCTGGCGGCTGCATCGAGGCGTTCTCCTCGGGTGGACGATCGGCTTCGCCGTCGCGGGGGCCGTGTTCGGGACCCTGGCCGAGAACGTGCGCGACATGGTGAGCGGCAACCCGCGGCTCGGCGAGCTCATCGCGCGGGTCGGCGGTGGTAACGCGCTGGTCGACACCTTCTTCGCCACCGAGCTGGGCCTCCTCGGGGTAGTCGCCGGAGGCTACGCCGTACAGGCGACGCTGCGCCTGCGCGGCGAAGAGGCCGCGATGCGCGCGGAACCGGTCCTGGCCAGAGGGGTGCCCCGATGGAGATGGCTGGCCGGTCACCTGGTGCTGGCTCTGGCCGGGAGCGCGTGGATCCTCATCCTTGCGGGCCTGGCGGCGGGACTCGCCCACGGATTGCGCATTGGTGACCCGCTCGCGCAGTCCCTCCGCATTCTTGGCGCGGCGCTGGTGCAGGTGCCGGCGGTTTGGGTGCTGGCGGGGCTGGCGGTGTTGTTGTTCGGGCTGTTGCCGAGGCTGACCGCGTTTGCCTGGGCGGCGCTGGTGATGTTCGCGCTCCTGGGCCAGTTGGGGCAGCTGCTCCAGATCGATGAGCGCATCCGGAACCTGTCGCCCTTCGCTCACGTGCCGCGACTCCCCGGTGAAACGGTCACGGCCGCGCCTCTACTCTGGCTTGCGGCCATCACCGCGGCGCTCGTTGTAGCCGGAGTCGGCGCCTTCTACCGGCGTGACCTGAGCAGCGACTGACATGGTCATCCTCGCGCTGCTGAGCGTGCTCGGGCTGATCGTGCTCGCGGTGGCCGCCGATCACCTGGTGCTCGGCTCCGGGTGGCTGGCCGAACGGTTCGGAGTGCCGCCTGTCGTGGTGGGCGTCGTGGTCATCGGTTTCGGCACCAGTGCCCTGGCAATGAGCTTCTCGATGCGGGCTCGGATCTCATCGCGGATCGGCCGCACGGCCTCGATGCCCTGCCCGGCGGGGTCGTCGAGCTTCCAGTCCTCATAACGCTTACCGGGGAAGATGGGGCAGGCGTCGCCGCAGCCCATCGTGATGACCACATCGGAAGACTGCACCGCCTCGAGGGTGAGGGTCTTCGGCTGGGCGGCGGTGATGTCGATGCCGACTTCACGCATGGCCTCGATCGCGACCGGGTTGATCTGGTCGGCGGGAGCGGATCCGGCCGAGCGGACCTCGATGCGGTCGCCGGCCAGGTGGGTGAGCCATCCGGCGGCCATCTGGGAGCGTCCGGCGTTGTGGACGCAGACGAACAGCACGCTAGGCATGGGTGATCTCCTTCGAGGGGAACAGACGGCGGCCCCACAGGCCGACGTAGACCAGGGCGACCAGGACGGGCACCTCGATGAGCGGACCGACGACCCCGGCCAGGGCCTGACCGGAGGTGACGCCGAAGACGCCGACCGCCACAGCGATGGCGAGCTCGAAGTTGTTACCAGCGGCGGTGAAGGCGAGGGTGGTGGTCCGGTCGTAGGGCAGGCCGATCGCTCTGCCGAGCAGGAACGAGCCGCCCCAGATCAGGAAGAAGTAGGCCAGCAGGGGCAGGGCGATCCTGGCCACGTCGCCCGGCCGCTCGCTGATGGTGTGCCCTTGCAGGGCGAACAGGATGACGATCGTGAACAGCAGCCCGTACAGGGCGATCGGGCCGATGCGCGGCAGGAAGCGGGTCTCATACCACTCGCGTCCCTTGGTTCGCTCGCCCAGTTTGCGGGACAGGTACCCGGCGACCAGCGGGATGCCGAGGAAGATCAGTACGTATTGGGCGATGTCCCAGGCGGACACGTCGAGCGTGGCCTGTGAGAGGCCGAGCCAGCCGGGCAGGACTTGCAGGTAGAACCAGCCGAGGGCGCCGAATGCGACCACCTGGAAGACGGAGTTGATCGCCACCAGGACCGCGGCGGCCTCGCGGTTGCCGCAGGCCAGGTCGTTCCAGATGAGCACCATGGCGATGCACCGGGCGAGGCCGACGATGATCAGGCCGGTGCGATATTCGGGCAGGTCGGGCAGGAAGGTCCAGGCGAGCGCGAACATCAGCGCGGGACCGACGATCCAGTTCAGCGCTAGGGAGGAGATGAGCAGGCGGCGGTCACCGGTGACGGTGTCGAGGCGGTCGTAGCGGACCTTGGCCAGCACCGGGTACATCATCAGCAGCAGCCCTAGCGCGATCGGCAGCGAGATCTCGCCGATCTTGACCGCTTCCAGGGCGCTGTTCAAACCGGGTACCAGGCGGCCGAGCAGCAGCCCGGCGCCCATAGCCAGCCCAATCCAGACCGGCAGGAACCGATCCAGAGTGGACAGGCCGCCGATCACGCCACGGTCGGTCGTGGTGGTACTTGACGTCATGGATGTTCTTTCAGACGGTGACAGGCGTGTTGAGCAGCCCGGACAGCTCGGCGAGCGCCTCCGGGACGAGGCGGTAGTAGACCCAAGAGGCGCGCCGCTCGGCGGTGAGCAGGCCGACGTCCTTGAGCACCTTGAGGTGGTGACTGATCGTCGGCTGGGACAACTCGAAAGCATCGTTGATGTCGCACACGCACACCTCGCCGCCCGCGTGGCTGGCCACGATCGACAAGATGCGCAGCCGCACCGGATCACCCAACGCCTTGAACACCCGGGCCACACCCGCAGCCTGCTCGGCGTCCAGCGGCTCGCGTGCCAGCGGGGGGCTGCACTCCAGGATCTGCAATGGCTCCATCGCCCCTCCATGAAATCGATGCATGTCTATATCGACAGTAGTCTATGTCAGCTCGCCCAGGAGGTCGCGCACCCGGGTGTCGACCAGCGCCTTCACGACCGCGGGTTCGATGCGGGCCGCAGGGTGCGAGCCCGCCGTGCGCACGTGGACCCGCCCCTGACGCGGAGAGTCCTGTCGACGGCATTCAACTCCGTCAATATTGACAAGCATCTATCTTCGCAGCCAGTGGCGCAGAATGAACAACGGGCAAACATCTCACGGGCGACGAGCCGGGCGATGGCGCGGGCGAGCGCAGTTACGCAGTGGGAGGGTCTGCCGTCGTGGTCGCAAACGTCGGTGGGATTGCTGAGTAGCCGCAGAGGTCGGCGGCTAGCTGAGCGGCGTCCCGGTCGATGGGTCTGCCCGCAGCCTCTTCTCGGGATCACATCCTCTAGTTCCCAGCGGCAACGCTGCGGCGTTCGATGAAGATGACGTCGCGCCAGACGCCTTGGTGGCGGCCGATGCGCTCGCGGGTGCCGACCACGCGGAAGCCAAGCGCCTGGTGCAGTGAGAGGCTGGCGTGGTTCTCGGGGAAGACGCCCGACTGGATGGTCCAGACACCTGCGTCCTCGGCGGCGGTGATGAACGCGGTGAGCAGCGCGCGGCCGATGCCGTGTGCCTGGCAGCCGGGATGGACGTAGAGGCTGTGCTCCACGACCCCGGCGTACACCGGCCGGGCCGACACCGCTGAGGCGGCCACCCAGCCGACGACCTGGCCGGTCTCGGTGTTGGTGGCCACGTAGCGCAGGTGCGGCAGCTTGGCGGCGGTGAAGCCCGCCCAGTTCGGGGCAATGCTCTCGAAGCTGGCCTGACCGGTGTCGAGCCCCGCCTGGTAGATGGCCAGGACCTGCTGGGCGTCGGCGTCGCGCATCGGACGGATCTCCAGGCCGGGCGAGATCGCCGGCTTGGTCGCCTGGATGATCGCGGAATGGACGCCGTCGCCGTGGTCGGCGGTCAGCGTGATCGAGGCGTCAACAAAGCCGGTGGTCAGTAGCAGGTCGCGATAGTCGGCGATGGTAAGGGATCCGGCGACACAGCCGATTCGTTGCTCGGCCGCCGCAGTCCGCTCCGGGTTCAGGACGCGGTCGGTGACGACGTCGCTGACGCCGAACCGGCCGCCGGGCTTGAGCACCCGGAAAGCCTCGGCGAGTACGGCGGCCTTGTCGCTGGACAGGTTGATCACACAATTGGAGATCACCACGTCGACCGCGTGAGGCGGCAGCGGGATCGCTTCGATCGTGCCGTGCAGGAACTCCACGTTGGTCGCGCCCGCCTGCTCGGCGTTGTGCCGGGCGAGTTCCACCATGTCACCGCTGGCGTCCAGCCCGTAGGCCTTGCCGTACGGGCCGACCCTGCGCGCTGACAGCAGCACGTCGATACCGCCACCCGAGCCCAGATCCAGCACGATCTGCCCAGCGCGCAACTCGGCGACGGCGACCGGGTTGCCGCAGCCGAGGCTGGCCCGCAAGGCGCCGTCGGGCAGCTCGGCGGTGTCGTCGTAGCCGGCGGTGCCGAAACGGCCCCGGTCGAACTCCTCGGTCGTGCAGTCAATGACGCTCTCGCCGGCCAGCACCGCACGGGCCAAGCCGGAATAGCGGTCAACGACCTCATCGTGCGCCATGGCGTGCTCCTCAATCGCAGGTGGGAGTGGCCGGGACCGGGTTGCCCATCACCACGTCGGCGGCGGTGGGGAAACAGCTCACACAGTTCTCGTTGATCCGGTACAGGCTGGACGTGCGATGCTTTTCGACCAGTACGAAGCCCACGTCGGCCAGGATCTTCAGGTGGTGGGAGACCGTCGACTGGCCCACCCCGGAGGCTGCGACGATCTCACCAACACTCATGGGCTCACGCCGCCTGGCCAGCAGCGACACGATTTGGATGCGTGTGGCATCGGCCAACGCCCTGAACCAGCTCGCGTACTCCTCGGCCTCGGCGCGTGCCAGAGGTCCCTTGTCATCTTCCATCGATTATCGACGATAAACGATAAATCCTGGGAAGGGAATCTCCCGTCTCGGGAAGGTTCGGCGAGGAGGCGTGGACTGCGAAGACCGCCTCCTCGCCCGAGCGGTCCCGTGGGCCTTCGGCACCTGGTTGATCGTTGCCTTAGATGCGACCGTCCTTCTCACATGAACACCCGGCTCGACGTCAGGCTGTCGTCTGACGCGATGTTGATCTGACGCGGATCGGGCGTAGCGCGGAGGCGCTGGGGCGGCTGCTCAGCGGTCGAGGAGTGGAGGCTGGGCGCGGAGGACTGCTTGTCGACCGTTCCGGTGCCATGGCGGCCGCGCTGCCGTAACTACTTTCGTCAGGGCGCTTGGGCGAATCTGATGTCACAGCAGAATGCGATGCTCGCCACCATGGGCGTGGCCGCCCAGGAAGGTCTTGACGCGGCGCCACCCTGGAACACCAGTGACCGGGGACGGGTGGAGGCCCGGCCCGTGGCGCCCACCCCTGTGATGCGGGTCCCCCGGGGCACAGTGTCGTGCTATCTCGCCTGAGGAGCGGCAGATCCGGAATCTTGGCCACCCGCCGCCGTGCTCAAGTCCTCCGGGACGTGCCCGCGCAGCAGACGTACGCCTACCGCGATGATCCAGCAGAAGCCGGTCAGCAGGGACAGGTGTTCGAGCAGACCGGCGGGGGCCGGTCGCCAGAGGCCGAGGGTGTCGAGGCGGTAGGCGATGCCGGCGGCGAACGCGAAGACGATGATCAGGGTGCCGGACAGGCGGGAAGAGACGGCCCAGCCGCGGCTTGCCGCTCCCAGCCGCCGGGCCAGGACGAACGCGGCGGCGCTGAGCCCGGCGAATAGCGCGAAGCCGGCCACCTGGTGGATGAGGCCGCTAGTGGTGACGCCGGCCGGCTGCCCGGGCGGGTAGCCCAGCGCGGGGTCGGTGGGCACCAACCCGGCCACGACCAGGCCGGCCGCGGCGGTTCCGAGCAGGATCGGCCCCCAGGTGGCGCCACGGCCGCCGTGCAAGGCCTGGCGCAGCCCGGCGGCGAAGGCCAGCAGCAGCAGCCCGCCGGCCACGAAGTTGATCGTCTGCAGCCACGCGCGCTCGCCGGTGCCGAGCTGGCTGGCGCCGTGGTGCCACAGGCTGTACCCGGGGCGTGTGGCGCCGTCGGCCCACAGCAGCATCGGCATCAGCACGCCGACGGCGATGCCGCTGCCGAGCAGCGGCTTGAGGGTACGGGGGGTCATCGGGACGTCCTCCTGTTCTCCGTGACCGCAGCGGGTCGCGGGCCGACCAGACTTCCCGGCTCACCATTGGCACGCCCCGGCGGGGACGCGTGCTTGATCAATACAGGCATTTTAGCGCATACTGAAATAACTGCAAGAGATGAGGATCGGGTGTGACCGAACAGGGATCATTGCTGGAGTGGGTGGAACGGGTCGCCATGTACCTGGCGCGCGACGGGGTGCCGCCCATCGCCGGACGGGTGCTGGGCTGGCTGATGGTCTGTGATCCGCCTGAGCAGTCCGCCGGACAGATCAGCGAGGCCATCGGTGCCAGCCGAGCCTCGCTGACGTCGAATCTGCGGCTGCTGTCCAGCATGGGCTTTTTGACGTGGCGGACCCGGCCCGGCGAGCGGACCGTCTATTACCGGATGGCCGAGGACGCGTGGGAGGTCGTGGTGCGCCGTCAGATCGCCTCGATCGCCTCGTTCCTGGACATCACACGTGACGGCCTGAGCTTGGCCGAGCCCGGTGACGAACGGATCCGGCAGGCGCACGCCACGTTCGAGTGGATGGCCAAGGTGTTCGACGATGCGCCCTCGCTGCGCATCGATGAGGAGGAGGCGACATGACCGGACGGGCCGTCGTGGTGGGCGCGGGCATCGGCGGGCTGGCCGCCGCCTTGGCCCTGCACCGGATCGGCTGGCAGGCGCTCGTGCTGGAGCGGGCGGCCGAGCTGGGCGAGATCGGGGCGGGCATGTCGCAAGCGCCCAATGCGCTGCGCGCGCTCGCCGAGCTCGGCGTCGCCGAACAGGCCCGCGTGGCCGGCGTGCCCACCGACGCCTCGGGCAACCTACGTGCCTGGGACGGCCGGTACCTGCAGCGCGCCCGGCCGGGCGATCCGCGTCCGCTGCTCGCCTTCCACCGCGCCGACTTGCACCGGGTGCTGCTGGAGGCGCTGCCCGCCGGATGGGTGCGCACCGACGCGGGGGTCACCGAGGTGCGGCAGGACGCGACATCGGCGACGGTCTCCTGCGACGGCACGCAGGTCAGCGCGGACCTGGTCGTGGCCGCCGACGGCCTCCACAGCACCGTACGACGCCAGATGTGGCCGGATGCTCCGCTGCCGCGCTTCCTCGGTCGTACCGCCTGGCTGGGCATCGCCGAGGTGCCCGGCCTGCCCGGCAGTGTCACGCTCGGCCCGGGCGGTTACGTCCTCATCCACCCGATCACCCGCGGCCGCGCGTACTGGGCCTACGTGACCACCGCCGACGCGCCGGGCGTCCGCTACGAGCGTGAGAAGGCCGAGGTGGCAGGCCGGATCGGCGACTGGCACGACCCGATCCCAGCGCTGGTCGAGGCCACCCCGAATGACGCCGTCATCCACATCGATATCCACCAGGTGCGGGCGCTGCCCACCTACGTCCGCGGGCGGATGGCGCTGCTCGGCGATGCCGCGCACGCGATGAGCCCCGATCGCGGCCAGGGCGCGGGCCAGTCGATCGAAGACGCGGTCGTGCTCGCCGCCGCGCTCGCCGGCGAGCCCACGATCGAGGACGCGCTGGGCCGCTACGACGCCGAACGCCGCCCGCGTACCCAAGCCACCGCCCACGGCGCCGCCAAGGATGGGCGACGGCTCACCTCCGAGGCCGCCCACCGGGCGATGGTGACCATGCTGCGCCTGGTGCCCGCTGCGTTGTGGCGCAAGGGCATCGCCGCCGACGGCAACGCCACCTGGCGCTGGCAGCCGCCCCACTTGCCGGCACCCGGCCGAGGGCTCTTGAGAAGCTAGGGGTTCTGGTACAGGTCAGGGATGCCGTCAGCGTCGGAATCGGCGATCTCAGCCTCGTGGATGCGCCGGTAGAGGCGGGCGCGCAGCCGCAAGATCACCATGGCCAGCAGCGCGGCGGCCGCGGCGAATGTTGGGCGCGGAGAAGATGTCAGTGACAGCGCCGACTTAATGTCAGCGCCACGCCCTATTCACCGATGCACATCACGATCTCGTCATCCGCCCCCTTGTTGTGGGGCCGGTCCCGCCACACCAGCAGCCGCACCAGCGAAAACCAAGATGGTGGATCTTCAGTGAAGATCCGACTGGACCTCGGTCAGTCGATGCCTTCGACGATGCGGAAGTCGCGCTCGACGCCGTCGGAGAGGGCGACCAGCGCCTCCTGATAGGCCGCACTCTCGTGCGCCGCGACGGCCTGCTCGAAGCTGTCGAACTCGATCAGGACGGTGCGCTCGGCGATTCCGGCGTCATGCGCCACGACCCGACCGCCACGGACGAGGACCCGACCGCCCCCGGCCGCGACGGCCGGACGGGCCAGCTTGTTGTAGGCAGCCAGCTTCTCAGGGTCTGAAATGGTGCGGTAGACGCTGACCCAGTAGCCCTTGGGCATGGAACCTCCAGTGTTGGGATGAGTGCATCTGACTTACGGGTTGGTCTCGGACGAGCGTCGGCGGGCGAGAGCGAGGCTTGTCAGCGTTGTGATCGCCATGGCGCCGATGCCGACCAGCGCCGCGGTGGTGTAGGCGCTGTCGTCGGGGAAGAGGTGGTCGGGGCCGGTGCCCGCGGCGAGGATCAGGCCGCCGATGGCGCTGCCCAGGGAGTACCCGACGCTGCGGACGACGTAGTTGAAGCTCATGGCGCTCGACGTCTCGCTCTTGGGGGTGACGGCCAGGATGATGCCGGGCATCGCGGCCGAGAAGCCGCCGACACCGAAGCCGAGCACGCCCATCGCCGCGAACAGTTCGGCCAGGTCCGACCGGGACGCCGCGAACAGGGCGAACCCGCCGCCGACCACGACGGCGCTGCCGGCCAGGAGCAGGGGGTCGGCGATCCGCGTCCGGATCCGCGGCGTGAGCTTGCCGGCGACGAACCCCAGCACCGAGAACGGGATAAGGACCAGCCCGGCGACGAAGGTGGTCAGCCCGAAGCCGTAGCCGGCGCCGTGCGGCGTCTGCGCGTACCGGGTGATGAGCGTGAGCAGGAGGTACATGCCGATCCCGCCGACGAACATGGCGATATTCGCCCCGGCGACCGCCGGGTGCCGCACCGCCCGCACATCGACCAGGGGCGTCTTACTGCGCAGCTCGATGACGGCCCAGACGCAGAGCAGCACCACTGCGACGACGGCGAGGCCCGCCGCCACGGCGAGGTGCCGGCTCCATAGATTCCGTTCGCCGGCGAGAAACAGCACCAGGAGCAGCGCAGCGGCCAGGACGACCGCGCCTGCCACGTCCACGGGGGCGGAGCGGCCTTCGGGGGCTTCGGGCATGGAGCGCCACGCGGTCAGGAGAGCGGCGGCGGTGACGACCAGGCCGAGGCCGTAGGCGGCCCGTACCCCGCCGAGCTCGGCGAGCAGTGCGGCCAGCGGGTAGCCGGCGCCGGCCCCGATGATCGATACGACCGAGATCAGGGCGATCGTGGCCGCGCTGCGCTCCTCGGGGAGGTGGTCACGGGCCACGCCCATCATCAGCGCCGTCAGACCGAGCCCGACGCCCTGGGCCGCCCTGCCGGCCAGCAGCCACGCGAACGGCAGCGGCAGCACGGTGAGCGCACTGCCGGCGACGACGACCGCCAGCGTGGCGAGAATCGTGGCCCGCCGGTGCGGGCCGGCTCCGAGCCGGCCCAGGACCGGCGTGGCGACGGCGCCGCTCAGCAGCGCGACGGTCAGCGTCCACTGCGCGCTGCCGAGCGAGACGCGGAACGAGGTCGCCACGCTGGTGATGAGCGGCGTCCCAAGGCTGGCGACCACCGCCACGACCAGAGCGATGAACATCAGGGAGGGGACCAGCAGCCGCGCCTCGGAACGCGCCACCGGGAACGCCTTCACCGCGTCCCCGCCGACCGGCTGCCCGGTCACTGCCTCGGCCCTTCGCGGTCCTGGCTTTCGAGCTCTGCCAGATGCTTCAGCGCCGGAAGGGCCGCCACCAGCGCCTCGACCTCGTCGCCGGTGAGCTCGCCGATCAACCGCTCGAACGCGTGGACGCCCGCCTGGCGCCGCGTCCGGACATAGGAGGCGCCTGCCTCGGTCAGGCACACCAGCGTGACCCGCTTGTCGGACGCGTCGCCCCGCCGCTCGACCAGGCCGGACTCCTCCATCACCCGGACCAGGGCGGTCATCGCGGGCTGGGTGACGCCCTCGACCGCGGCCAGATCGGTGATGCGCCGCGGGCCGGTCCGGTCCAGGGTGGCCAGGGTGGCGGCGGACGTCAGGCTCATGTCCCGGGGCAGGCGTCTCGCGGCCCTGGTGGCCAGGCCGTAGAGGGCTGCCCCGATGGCGGCGGACGCGCCAGGAGCGGTGTCTTGACGACTCACGCTCGAAGCATAGCATTTTTATATTCATAGTTTATGGAAATGGTCGGCCAGCCGGTTCAGCTTCGCCCGCAGCGGCTCCAGCTTGCCCCGCACCTCGACATCTACGAGAGGACCGTGTCGTCCCGCGACTGGATCGCTGGCTCGGCCGGCTCTTCGGCGGACTATTCGTTCAAGACGAACGTGCGGGATGTCGATGCCGTTCTGGCGGCCAGGGGTGTGGACCGGGCGCTGGTGGTGGGCTGGTCCTACGGGGCGTTCGTCGCGGCGCACTGGGCCAGCCGCAATCCCGGCCGTACCGTGGGCGCGGTCCTGGTTGACGGCGCGCAACCGTACGACTGGCTCGACGAGGCCATGGAGCAGCGGATCCGGAAGCTGTTTCGGCGGATGAGTCCGCTCCTGCCGCTGCTGCGCCCGACGGGCCTGACCCCGCGGATGAGCGCCGAACAGATCGCCAACAGCAACATCGAGATCGGCCGGATCGCCCGCGAGCGCGAGCTGGGCCCCGTGCTGGACAACATCACCGTCCCCACGCGGTATGTGGTCGCGTCGGGGGCGTCCCTCGGAAGCAAGGGTGATGAGCAGGAACTCATTCGCGCCAGCCTCACTCAGGTGGTCGAGCGCAACCCGAACATCAAGATCAGCGCGAAGGTCCCCAGCAACCACGGCGCCATCCTGCGTAAAGACTTCCGCGCCGTCGCCGACGCGGTCCGTGAGGTCGCCACCCTCGACCGCGGAAGGAATCCTCGCTGAGCAACCGAGCATGCCCGTCGCGAACCCCGCGCTGCTCCACAGCTTCCCCCACGCTGCGCCTGGCCGTACCGGCCGAAGAGGTCGGCCGGCTCGCAGTACTAGAGCCTGTACGGAGTTGAGATCAGAGGGATTGCCTGCGGCACGGTCGGCAATCCTGGTAGGCCATCGGGCATGGCGCGTGGAGATCTCACCGATGAGGAGTGGTCCTTGATCGAGCCTCACTTGCCGCTGGGTGAGCGGGGCCCGATTCCGGACCTTCGGCAGCAGTTCAACGCGGTGATGTGGCGGTTTCGTACGGGCAGCCCGTGGCGGGACCTGCCCGTCGAGTACGGGCCCTGGTCCACCGCCTACGACCGGTTCCGCTCCTGGGCGCTGAACGGCGTGTTCGAGCAGTTGATGCAGGCGATGATCGCCGAAGCCGCGGCCCGCGGGCAGACCGACCTCGATCTGGTCAGCGTGGACTCCACCACCGCCCGCGCCCACCATCATGCAGCCGGGATGGTCTTGGACGGTGAGCTGACCGCAGCGCTGCACGAGGCCGCCGAACGGGAAAAGGGGCTTCGTCAAAGGGGCAAAACGCCCGCGACGGCGACCCCGGCGGCGACGGGCGACGACTGATACGCCCCCGGTACCGTTCCGGCTGAAGGCGGCCAAGCTGGGCCGCTCACGGGGTGGGCTGAGCAGCAAGGTGCACCTGTCAGCCGACCGGCGATGCCGTCCGTTGTCCTTCGTCCTCACTGCCGGTCAGGCTGGAGACAGCCCGCAATTTCGCGCCGTGCTGGAGCGCATCAAGATCCATCTTCCTGTGGGCCGGCCACGGACCAGACCGGGTGCGGTGGCCGCCGACAAGGCGTACTCCTCCCGCGGTAACCGCGCCTACCTGCGCAGGCGCGGGATCAAGACGGTCATCCCGGAGAAGGCCGACCAGGCGGCCAACCGCAAGAAGCGCGGCTCCCGCGGTGGCCGGCCGGTCGGCCATGATCAAGATCTCTACAAGCTGCGCAACGCTGTCGAACGTTGCATCAATCGGATCAAGGAGTGGCGAGGGCTCGCCTTCCGCTTCGACAAGACCCCCGACAGCTACCTCGCCGGCCTTCACCTACGCGGAGCCATCTTGTGGATCCGAAGCCTCCAACCGGCCTGAAGATTCGAAGTCCGTACAGGTCCTAGCTTGCCGGGCAGAACACCGCCTTGACGGACTGGGAGACGGCCCGCATGGCCGCCTCCCGTTCCGATTCTCGGCCTGCCACCGTCGTGGAGACGGCGTACTGCAGGCGGCCGTCGGAGGAGGTGTAGGTGGTGGCGGCGAAGCCGGGCGCGGCGCCGCCGTGCCCAGGTAGCAGTTCGGGGTTGCCCGCGCAGGGGCCACCCGCCGGCAGCGGGGCCTGGCCGGGCGGCGGGTCGGTGATGACCTTCTGCAGGTCGGCGGGCAGCAGTTTGCCCTGCTGGAAGGCCCGCTGGAAGCGGCTGACGTCGCGCGCGGTGGAGACTACGCCACCGGCGGTGAGCAGAGTGCTGGCATTCAGCCGGTCGACGTCGCGCAGCTTGCCGGTCTCGTCGGCCCAGTAACCGTGCCCGTGCGGGCCCTTGATGCCCTGCGGCGGCTTGGTTGGCAGGTAACTGTCGGTCATCTTCAACGGGCCGAACAGGCGCCGCTCGAACTCGGCGGCCATGCTGTGACCGGTGACCTTCTCGATCATCATGCCGAGCAGGAGGTAGTTGGTGTTGGAGTAGTTCCACGTGCCGATCTCCACCGGCCGCTGCCTCTTGCGGGAGATCTCCAGCAGCTGGGTGGGGGTGTAGCGGGTGGTGAAGTCGAACGGCGCGGCGGGGAGGTATTCGGGGATGCCGCTGGTCAGGGTGATGAGGTGGCGGACGGTGATGTCGGACGCGTACTCGACCAGGTCCTGCTCGGCCACCTGCGGCAGAACCTCGCTGAGCTTGTCGTCCAGACTCAGCTTGCCCTCCTTGACCAGCTGCATCACGATCGTGGCGGTCATCTGCTTGGTCTGCGAACCGATCCGGTAACGGGCATCGGACGGAATCGTCCCGCCTTTGCCATCGAGCAGGCGCGCGCCGGCCGAGCCCTTGCCGATGCGCTTGCCGTCGTAGTACACCTCGCCGATGACGCCTACCACGCCCGGCGTCGCGGCCACCGCCTCCAACGCCTTCTGCACATCGGCGATCTTCGGTCTGCCGGCGCTCTCGGCCACGGTGGCCGTGGCCATCGCGGTGCCGGGGAGCGCGGTGGTCAAGGCCAGCACGGCACAGGCCAAACCTGCCATACGCGGAGCAGTAACTCGTATCACAAAGAGTTCCTTCCTTTTGGACGCGCCGGTGCGCTGGGCGGAGGCCATGCGAGGAATCTTCCGGCGCCGAAATGGTTCGAAGACCAGGTCTAGGGCATCGGCCGTTTCTCCGGCGTTTCCACTGTCCAGGCGAAGGACCCCGGGCATGGGAAGCAGGCACAACATCATGATCTGAACTTCGAACAGACCCTAGTAACACCGGGACACTGGCACGAGGCTGCCGGTGCCCGATGCCTCCTGTGATGTTGTCGTCTGCTCCCTCATCCTGTGCTGTTCCTCCCGGGTCGCCGAGACGTTGCGGGAAATCCGGCGCGTGCTGCGGCCGGGTGGTGAGCTGCGCTTCTATGAGCATCAGCGCTCGGACAGGTGGCCGGTCGCGTTGTTGAGCGGCCTGGTGACTCCCATCTGGTCGCGCGCCGCCGGTGGCTGCCATCCAGGTCGCGACATCCTGGCGGAGATGGAGCAGGCAGGGTTCGGAGCCGAGAGTTTGGACCGGTTCGTCTTTGGCGGCTTCGATCACGTCGTAGGAGTCGCCCGGCCTCGCTGACGTCCCATCGAGACGCATCCATACGTTTTCTTGACGTCCTGACCAGGCCAGGAAGCCCTTGGCCGTCAGTAGGGTGCAATGCGTATTTATGCGGTCTTGACGGAGAGGTGACCGGGATGGTGCTGGCGAAACGGCCGGCCGAGACGGAAGGGACTCTGCGTTCTTGGCTGCTCCAGGGCCTGCAGACCGACCGCAAGCAGATCGAGCACGGCCCGCACGTGAAGCATCCGTGGTGGCGGGTGATGTGCCTCACGGGCGTGGACTATTCTCCACGCTGGGCTACCAGCCGGGCATCGCCGCGCTGGCGGCCGGGCTGCTGTCGCCGATGGCGACCCTCTTGCTGGTCGTGCTGACGCTGTTCGGAGCGTTGCCGGTCTATCGGCGGGTGGCCGCTGAGAGCCCGCATGGGCAGGGTTCGATCGCGATGCTGGAGAAGCTGGCGCCGCAGTGATGGCTGGCCCTGCTCGGCGGGGTGTTCCTGATGGGGTTCAGCGAGGCGATCGGCATCGCCGTCCTGCTCGTCTTCGCCTACCTGGCACTCAACGCGGTCGTGATCGCGACCGCGCTCGTGCACGTCCTGCAGGCGCCGCAAGTGGTCGTGGACTGGCAGCACGCGCTGAGCGTGAACTACAGCAGCCCGCTGGCGATGATCGGGTTGTCGCTGCTGGTGATGCCCAAGCTGGCGCTTGGCATGTCGGGGTTCGAGACCGGTGTCGCCGTGATGCCGGTGGTCAAGGGTGACATCCAGCAGCGGATCAAGGGCACCAAGCGGCTGTTGACCGTCGCTGCCCTCATCATGAGCGTGTTCCTGATCTTCTCCAGCTTCGTCACCACCGTGCTCATCCCGCACCAGGAGTTCGAGGAGGGCGGCAAGGCCAACGGGCGCGCGCTGTGCCTACCTGGCCCACGACTATCTGGGCAACTGGTTCGGCACCGTCTATGACATCAGCACGATCGCGATCCTCTGGTTCGCCGGCGCCTCGGCGATGGCGGGCCTGATCAACCTGGTGCCGCGTTACCTGCCCCGGTACGGCATGGCGCCGGAGTGGACCGGCGCCGTGCGGCCCCTCGTGCTGGTCTTCTCCGCCATCGCGTTCGCCATCAC
>NZ_JBFAIF010000016.1:0-198556 GCF_040654555.1 Nonomuraea sp. NPDC050680
GTGAGGAACCGCGTGTCCTCGGTGAACATCTTCGCGTAGTTGTCGAGCCCGATCCACTTGGCTGTTTCCAGCATGTTGAAGTCGGTGAACGACAGATAGAGCGACGCCAGGATCGGACCGACCGTGATCACGAACAGGCCGAGGAACCATGGCGCCAGGAAGAGGTAGGCCGTACGGGCCTCTCGCCGCTTGTGGGCGTTCACCCGCTGGGCGCGCCCCGCACCCGGCGGCTTGGCGTGGGCTCGCCGGGGAGCGAGCGCCCGTTCAGGGGTTACCGCGATCGAATCGGACATAGACGCATGCGTCCCTCATTCCTGGCCGTCCGGCACGGCGGGATCGGATAGCGCTTTCCTATAGGTGCACCAAAAGTTTCGTCAACCCTTTGCAGGCGTTACGTAGACGTTACCGATATATCGTGATCTATGTTTTGCCAGCTCATGTGCCTATCTGACTACCTGGCGCCCAGCTAAAATTTTCGACGAACTACAACCGGTTGCACCTTTGTCTCCGCGCTCAGTTCCGCTGCTCTACAGCCGTTGCTCTACAGCCGTTGCTCTACAGCCGGCCCCTAGAAGCAACTCAGGGAGTCCCTTGAGATCAAGGAACTCCCTGGTGGTGCGCTGCCGTACAGCCCTCCCCCTGAGCTGCGACATAACCTCTCACATCAGACCCGGGCGGCGCCGAGTTCGGCGAGCAGGGCATCGAGCACGTGCATGGCGCGCCATGCCTTGGTCAGGCCGAACTGCGCGGAGAACCGTACGACGGCACGGGCCTCCTCCGCTGTGGCGCCGGCGGCGAGGGCGCGCGTCAGGTGGGCGCGGAAGCTCTCTTGCAGGGTCTGGAAGAGCACGTCGACGGTCATCGTGATGAACGCGCGCTCACGGACCGACAGCAACCGCATGTCGGCGCGCATCCGCGACTGCAGATCCATGTAGATGCCGAACGGTGCGTCGAGGGCGGCCACGGCCTGCCGCATCGGCTCGGGGATCGGGCTGCCCGTGCCGTTGGCGTTCACCTCGTGGCCCTGGCCGGTGGGGGCGGGCAGGGCGTGCTCCCGCTCCAGGTCGGCCAGGCGGGCGAGCGCCGCCAGAGCGGCGGGGTAGCCGCTGTCGTAGGCGACGAAGCGGAGCACTTCGCGCAGGTCGTCGGCCGACAGGCCGCAGTCTGCCGCCATCGTCACATGCTGTTGGAAGGGCAGGCCGAGGGTCTGCTGGCAGACGTCGGCTGTGAGGCACAGCAGGACCTTCTCGCGCGTGGTCAGCTCCGGGCTCTCGTCCCAGAGCAGGCGGTCAGTGGCGGCGCTCATCTCGGCGAACACCGAGTCCAGCGCCTTTACCTGGTGATTCATAGAAATCCTCCATATGTGAACAGCTGTAGCGTTACGACTGTAGCGCTAAAGTCGTTCGCCTACAATGGCCCACCATGGACACGACCCACTCGGCTCCGGCCAGCCCTTCTGGCGGCAGGCGGGGCCGCAACCCGCGCGGCCAGGGCGAGCGGCTGCGCGAGGACATCGTCGACGCCGCCCTGCGACTGCTGGACGAACACGGCGACGATCAGGCCCTGTCCATGCGCGCGGTGGCCCGGGAGGTCGGCGTCGCGGCAACCTCTGTCTACATTCACTTCGCCGACCGGGACGCGCTCGTACTGGCCGCTCTGGAGAGGTTCCATCGCGAACTCTTGGAGACCGTTGATCAGGCCGAGACCGGTGCCGCCGATCCGGCGGGGAAGCTGCGTGCCCGCGTCCTGCTGCTGGGCAGGTGGGTCCAACGGCACCCCGGCCTGTACAAGGTGCTGCACGAGAGCACGCTCAACCAGCGGGCGGCCATGTCGTTCAAGCAGGAGATGGCCGAGCGCACCACCGCCGCGGTGCAGCGGTGCATCGACGCCGGGCTCGCCCCGGCCGACGATGCCGCAGTGGTCTCACTGGACCTGAGGGCGGCGGTTCACGGGGCCGTGTCGATGCGGGTCAATCAGCCCGACCTGCCGTGGCCGCCGCTGGAGGAGCAGGTCGATCGTTTCCTGGCCAAGCTTGTCGGCCTCCCACCCGCCATCGGCCGCTGACCGGAACGACCGCGGCCGAAACCCGGTCGAGCTTGGTGACCCGCGATCTGGTCGCCTTCGCGGAGCGACGAGGGGCGCCTTGTCGTGTTCGGCGACCGAGCACCATGATCTGTGCGTGAACATCCGACAGGACAGGAACGCGCAGCGGATGCCCGCCGGGTTGGTCGCGCTCGCGCTCGGCAGCTTCGGGATCGGCCTGACCGAGTTCGTGATCGCGGGCTTACTGCCCCAGGTGAGCGACAGCCTGGACGTTTCCGAGGCCGCGGCCGGATGGCTCATCTCGGGATATGCCCTGAGCGTCGCGATCGGCGCGATCCTGCTGACCGCCGCTACCACCCGCATCCACCGCAAGGCCGTCCTCGTCGCTTTGGTGGCGTTGTTCGTCCTCGGCAACCTGCTGTCCGCCGTCGCGCCCAGCTACGCCGTGGCGCTGCTCGGCCGCGTCATCGCCGCCCTGTGCCACGGCTCCTTCTTCGGCATCGGCTCGCTCGTCGCCCGCCGGATGGTCCCGCCGGAGCGGGCCTCGCAGGCGGTCGCCGTGATGTTCGCCGGGCTGACGATCGCCAACGTGCTGGGCGTACCGTTCGGCGCTCTGGTCGGCGAACACTGGGGCTGGCGCGCCACGTTCTGGGCCATCACCGGGATCGGCGTGCTGGCCCTGGCGGCCATCGCCGTATGGGTCCCGGCCTGGGCGGGCGCCGTGCACGAGGCCCACCGGCCGGCCGGTCTGCGCCCTCAACTGCGCGCCTTCCGCTCCTGGCAGGTCTGGCTGACCCTGGCCGCCACCGCCCTCAGCTACGGCGGCATGTTCGGCGCGTTCAGCTACATCGCGTACACCTTTACCGAGGTCACCGGCTTCACCACCGCGGACGTCGCCTGGCTGCTCGTCGTCTACGGCAGCGGCCTGGTGATCGGCAACGTCGCCGGTGGCCGGGCGGCCGACCGCAACCGCGACCGCACGCTGATCGTGTCCCTGGCCGGACTCGCCGCCACGCTCGCCGCGTTCGGGCTGCTGGCCGACGGGCGGGTCGCGTCAGTGGTCCTGGTCTTCCTGATGGGCGTCTTCGGGTTCGCCAGCGTCCCCGGCATGATCACCCGCGTCACGGACGCCGCGGGCGGCGCGCCACTCGCCGCCAGCGCCAACGTCGCGGCCTCCAACGTGGGCAACGCCCTGGGCGCCTGGCTCGGCGGCCTCGCGATCAGCGCGGGCCTGGGTTACACCGCGCCGCTGTACGTGGGCGCCGCGGTCGTGGCGCTCGGCCTCGCCGTGATGGTGGTCACCGCGCGCACCGGGCGTGGCCGCCTCATCACCGCCGGCCGGCCCTGACCAGGCGACTGGTCGCGCCTGGCTGAAGCGCACCAGGCCACCGAGCGGTCAGCAGAATCAGGCGGCGCGTCGCCTATCACCTCACCATTGGTGACGACGAAACACGCACACGAAAAGGGGACGATCCCCAGTCATCTTGTCTACTTTTAGGGTGTTCACGGTGTCGAGCTTCCACCCCTGGGCTTCAACTACCTCGATGCCACGGCCGAGCTTCTCGATCTCACCGGAAACGTTGAGATGCCCGATCTCACTGATGATCTGAGCCGTGAACACCGTACGTCCCTCAGCTGCGGCGTTTCGGGCACTGGCCGCCAATGCGTCGTTCGTGGCCTGCTTGAAGATCCCCATGCCTACTCCCCTCTCCGCTGGATCCCACAAGGGATCATGGGCATGCCCCAGCGACCCAGACAGCGCAAATTCGTTCAACGCATTGGACGCGCCTCTCCTCCAAACGGTTGAGAGGGTCCGGCGATTGCTCTGCCGTCCACGGTTCATCTCACCGGAAGTCGCGTGCGTGGTCGAGTACCCATTCATCGAATGTGATCGCAGAGCGGCTCGGGACTTCCTCGACAGTGGGCGCCGCCGGGCTGCATGTAGTCCAGGGCTCCTTGCGCTCGACGGCCTGTCATACGCATGAACCCGTATGACGGCGTTGCTGTACCGGTCGCTGTCGTCACTCATTTTTGTCACCCGAGGGACTCGGCAGCATGCCTGGAAACAATCCAGAACACGTACATGTCATGATCTTATGGGTCGATGTCGAACGTGCGAGTCATCATCTTGGCGGTAATTGTGGCGTTGTTCGTCGCGCCAAGCCTGTCCGCGCTCCTGGCAACGATCGGTAGCCTCGAACCCGCTGGCGTGCTGACTGGCCTGGCGGCGGGCTTCCTTCTGCGAAGGCAGCCCTCGATGGCGGCGCTGGCGACCCTATACGGCAGCGCGTCAGCAGTCCTGATCGGCGAACTCTTCGCGCAGGACCTCCTCGACGAGACGGGCTTCGCCGACGCGATGGCGGGCTGGCCGGGCTGGGTGTTGGGAGCTGTCCTCGCCTACCTGATCGCGGCCCAGGGGCTGCCCAGAGGAAAGGCCGGCGAAGTGAAGCCCGCCGTACTCCCGATGGGTGTCGCCGCGTTGATCGCCGCGGTGCTCTCCTGCGGGCAGATCGTCGCGGGCAAGGCGTTCGGGATGACGCAGTGGGTCGACTATCACCCCTACGACGGCCCGGGCTGGTATCGCGATCTCACCAGCGCCACCTGGTATCCCGCGGCTTCGGTCGTGCTCGCTGCGGTGATCGCGAGCAGGATGCCCGGTGGGCGTGAACGGTTCGTCGTACTGCCACTCGCCGCATGGTTCGGCTGTGCGGTGACGGCTGGGCCGCTGCAGTTCCCACCCGGCGCCAGATCCTCGAAGACCTGCGTGACGGCGAGCTCTCGGCCGGGCAGATCACCAGCCGGTTCTCCATCAGCGGGCCGTCCATCTCCCGTCACCTCGGAATCCTCAAGGGCGCCGGCCTGGTCACCGAGCGCCGCGACGGGGAAGAAGCGTGAGGCAACCCGCCTGCCCAGCGTCGTGAACCGAGCGATGCCCGCAACCTCGCCAACTACATCGCAAGATCACTACTCGAGGCCGGCGGGTTCAGACCACAACTACACACTCGGATCGGATGAGCCCGGAAAGTCGTGAAAGAAATCCGGGACGCGTGTCGGATCGGGGCGGTGGTGTTCGTAGCAGGGGTGAGGTCGCCACAAGGGGCGCGCGACCGACTTCCCGCAAGGAGACACCATGACCGCCACGTACACCTTCGACATCTTCTCCACGCTCGACGGCTTCGCCAACCACAACGGCGACTGGGGCGGCTACTGGGGCAAGCAGGGCCCCGAATTCCTCGCCTATCGCGCCGCTGCCTACCGCGACCCGCTGCGCATGGTACTCGGGGCCAAGACCTACTCCTCGAACGCTCCGTTCCTTAACCCAGGCTTCGACCGCAGCCTGTTCGACGGGTGGATCACGCGCATGTTCGACTCCCCGGTCACGGTGCTCTCCAGCCGGCTGACCGAGCCGCTCGAGTGGCCGGACACGACCATCGAGTCCGGCGATCCCGTCGAGGTGGTCACGCGCCTCAAGGCCGAATCCGATGTGCCGCTGCGCTCCCACGGCAGCCTGACGCTCAACCGGGCACTGCTGAACGCCGGCCTGATCGACACCATCGAGGTGACGGTCTTCCCCGTGATCTCCGGGACGACCGGCGTGGACCGGATCTTCGACGGTGCGGACGACTTCGACCTCGAACTGCTCCAGGCCCGGACCTTCGACGGCCACACGCAGGTGCTGACCTATCGGCCGACCCGACACAGTTGATCGGCGACGGGGCGCTCCGCCCTGAGCTTCCGCAACCTCACCGGCTGAGCCGCCCGGTCACTGCTCGAGACCGGCGGATTCAGATCCCGGTTACACCCTCGATCATGAAGACCCGGCAAAGCACGTAGGCGACGGATCTCGGCCAGCGGACGCGGGACGTCGGACCGCGCTTGGGCGTGAAAGCGCGTTCTCATCCCAGCGATCGTCGGGACTAGGTGGCAGTGCACCATTTTCCGCCCTTGAACTTGTCGTCAACCTTGATCTTGGGCGCCGAGTCGGCGACCGAGATCTCGAGTTGCGCAGTGGCAGCCACCAGGGCGCCGGCCGGCGCCTTGGCCGCCTTGGCGTCGACCACCACGCTCCGGTCGCCGAGCAGCGCGTAGGTGTCCCTGTCGAAGATCAGTTCCCAGCGCACCCCGTCCGGGCTCACGAAGCCCACACCTACGCCCTTGCGGCCTGCGGCATCCTGCACCTCCTCATCGATGGTGATGCCGGGGAACGTACTCAGGGCCTGGTACAGCGCACTGCGCTGCGCGGCCGGCAAGTACGTCTGCCACAGCAACCGGCGGGCGGCGAGGTAAGCGAGGAACGGTGTCAGCTTTTCCGCCTTGGGCTTCCACATGGCGTCAAGGTGGGCGCGCATGCCCTCCACGTCGGTCGGCAGGCTTTTGATCGTCGGGTAGTCGTTCTTGGCGTCCTTGCAGTAGACGATGGGGTTAACCGTGGTTCCCATTTTCTTGTAGGCGGACTTCGGAATCGGTTGGCCGGCATAGGCCAGGGGCTCAATGATCGTCTGCTCGTGTACCCCGTCGGCGAACTGCCCCCGCTGCCTTTCGCCCGCCCGCAGCCAGACGGTGTCCTTGAAGCGCAAGTAGTAGTGCTCCTGGGACTTGTCGTAGGGCACCAGTGAGTAGTCGGTGGTCTGCAGGGTTTTCACCACGATGTACTGGTCGTCGCGCGGCTCTATCTCGTCATCAGCGGCCCTCGCCGCGCGGTGGAGTACTTCGGCGGCCGACAGCAGCTTCATCTCGTGAGGCGGGTTCGAGGCGGGCGGGACCTTCACCATGACCAAGCCAACGGCCAGCGCCAGCCCTCCGGCGACGGCGAAGGTGTACGGCTTGCGCCAAGACCAGCGGGACCTGCCGGCCGTGAGAAGCCGATCCCTGGCCATGGCCTTGGTGCCGGGGTCGTAGGGCGCCACTTCGGGCCGGACCTCGTTGATCAGGTCGAACTCGTTCATCGGATGTCCTCCAGGACGTTGCGAATCTTGGCCCGGACCCGGGACAAGCGGGAACGGACGGTGCCCACCGGGATGTCGAACGCCTGAGCCGCCTGCTCATAGGACAGCTCGGCCCACGTGACCAGGAAGAGCAGCTCACGTTCCGCCGAAGAGAGCCTCGCCAGCGCATCGGCCAGGCGGGGACCGAGCCGCTGGGCGTCGATCCGGTCAATGCTGCGCTGTTCGAAAGGGTTGTCGTCGTGACTCGGAACCCTGGCCAGAGCGCGCAGCTTACGCAGCTCGGTACGGCGGTGCTTGGCGATCAGGTTGGAGGCGATGCCGTACAACCAGGGCGCGGCGTCCGGTCTGGACAGGTCGTAGCGGGAACGCTTACGGAACGCCGCCAGGAACGTCTCCGCCGTCACGTCGTCGGCCGTGGAGAAGTTCTCCTGGCCGAGGCGCCTGGTGGCATATCGATGGATCTCATCCGCGTACCTGTCGAAGAGGCTCGCAAAGCGTTCGGGGTCGGCCAGCGACTCCTCGATGAGGGCGGCGTCGGTGATGGCCGCCACTGGGGTGAGTCCTCTCATAGGGGGAAGTCCTTCCGCAGGGCGCGTTCGCACCCTTCACCCCTAACTCACCCGCACCAGCCCTCCAGTTCCCACCGATCTCCCTCGAACTCGGCCAGAAGTGCCCGAAGTGCTCTGGGCGTACTCGGCGTCCGTGGACGCGACGATCCGGCATGCGATTCCCAGCAGCAAGTTGCGGACCTGGAGAAACTCGGTGAGGCCGTCGTCGGAAAGGTCCCGGGCGGCCACACTGCCGCCCCGGGACCGCTCATCGCCGGACGTGGGCCACCGCCTCTAGGATCGTGTTGAGCATCACGAACGTCTGATCCCCGCGCTGGGAGACTTCTATTACGGCGGCCTGAGCCTTGCCTGCGTGGCCGACGTCAGCGCAGCCGCGCGCATGATCGTGCATGGCGGCGTCGCTATACCCGGCTCCTGTACACCGCCCCGGCCAAGGCCCCGCCCGCCATGCGGACGGCGTGGTTCATCGTCAGACGGCCGTCTGCCCGATCTACCTCGAGTTCGCCACGATGATCGAGGAGATCGAGCGGGTGGTCGTCACCCGGGTCGGTCAGGCCAAGAGTGAGGGCCGCACTCGCCGCATCGTCAGCCTCGTCGTCCTGCCGGACGGACGGCGCGGTCAGTAGCGGCTGAAGGGCGCCCACTCCCTGACGGTGTAGGACTCGGCGCGCCGCTCGATCTCCAGCGCGGATCGGCCGCTGAAGTGGGCGGGCAGGACCAGCGCGATGGTGTCGGCGGCCCAGTCGAGCAGGCGGCGCCTGGTCGCGCGGGCCTGGACCGGGTCCTCGCAGAAGCAACTGCCGTGGTGGTGGTGACGCAGTTGCAGCGGCGTGTGGATGATGTCGGCAGCGAACAATGCCCGGTCGCCGCCGGATTCCAGCTTGATCACCGCGTGGCCGGGTGTGTGTCCGGGAGCGGCCTCCAGACGCAGGTTGCCGTCGATGACGTGAGAGTCCTCCCACAGGTGCACCTGTCCGGCCGCGTGCACCGGGGCGATGCTGTCCTCGAAGGCGTACTCGTTAATGCTGCCGGGGATGCCCGGATTGTTGTCCGGATTCCAGTGGTGGAAGTCGGCGGCCGGCATCAGATACGTGGCGTTCGGGAAGGTCGGCACCCACTCGTCGTCGACCAGACGGGTGTTCCAGCCGACGTGGTCGAGATGGAGATGAGTGTTGACGACCAGGTCGACGTCCTCGGGCCGGACTCCGGCCACCGCGAGCCGACCGAGATAGTCCAGTTGCTGCCGGTGCCAGGGTTCGACCGCGGGGCGGTTCTTGCCGTTGCCGATCCCAGTGTCGATCAGGATGGTACTGCCCTCGCTGCGCAGCACCCAGGTCTGCATGGCGACGTGCACCAGGTCGTCGTCGGCGCTCAGGTGATCCGGGACGAGCAGGTCGCGGTGCTCCCTCCAGGCTTCCTCCGGCATGGTCGGGAAGAAGTCCCGGGTCGGCATGATCGGGCCGTGGGTCTCCTCGACGCGGGTGACGGTGACGTCGCCGAGCTTGATCTCATGCATGGGATTCTCCAATGGTGGCCAGGGTCAGGTTGGGGTCGGTGGCGGTGAGGTAGGCGGCGTTGAGCACGTAGAGGGTCCGGTCGCGTACCGCCACCGAGGTGGGGTTCTGAAGTTCGGCGGTGAGAAGGGTCACGGCACGGCCGTCCGTGTCGATGCGCACCACCTTGTTCGGGGCGTTGAGGGCCGCGATGACCTGGTCGTCCCCGTCGCCGGTGAAGGCGATGTCATCGATGCCGACCAGGCCAGTGGCCTTGACCTGTACAGGTCCGGGGCGGCGCTGTCTGATCGGAATTCGAAGCAGGGTCCCCCGGTCGAGATTCGTGGCCCAGATCGCGCCGTGCCGTACCTTGATGCCGTTGGCGCCGAGGAATCCGGCCGCGGCGAGTTCCGGTGCCGACGACCAGACCCGGGCGTGGCCGCCGTGCAGGGGCACCGTGGAGATGGAGCCGAGGACCGAGTCAGTGAGGTAGAAGGTCTTCGCCGGTTCGTCGTAGGCCAGGCCGTTGGGCAGGCCGTTCGCTGGGAGCGCGGCGATGCGCTGAGGTTTCCCCCCTGGACGCAGCCGGTAAAGGCCGGTGGTCGCGGGGTCGCCGCTGGCGTACAGGAAATAGAGCGTGCCGTCGGCGGTGCGGACGATGCCGGCGGTCAGGGCGAACCCGAGGGCCGGTGCACCGCCTTCAGCCGGGGCAGGGAGGGTCGCCAAGATCCGGATCGTGCCTTTGGGGCTGATCTCGGCGACCTGGCGGGCGGTGGCGAAGGTGACATAGGCCGTTCCGTCCGGGGAGAGGGCGATGTTCTCCGGCTGCTGGCCCTTCGTCAGGTCGAAATGCACTGCTATCCGGGACGTCGCCGCGTTCGATGGGGATACGGTCGTCAGGCCGATTCCGACGGCGATTGCGAGGGTGAGCAATCTGGTGCGCATACCTGGTCCTGTCTGAATGAGGGCGTGCGGCATCGGGCGCTCCGGCCGGAGCGCCTGGGGAATGTGCGGGGTCAGTTGGAGATTCGGGTACGCCGCGACGCCTGTCCTGCCAGCACGCTGTGGACGAGCAGCGTCATCGCGGAGTGCGAGGGCGAGCCGGGTTCGGTGGTGGCGACGACCACCGCCTGGTCATCGGTGGTCCACAGGGTCTGCTGGGTCACCCGCATGGCGCCCACCAGCGGGTGTCGCATCTCGTAGGCCGTGTCGCCGCCGGTCTTGACGCGGTGGTCGGCCCACATCGTGGCGAACTCCGGGCTCTTGACCGTCAGTTCTCCGACCAGCGCGGTCAGTAGCGGGTCGTCCGGATGGCGGCCGGAGGCCATGCGCAGGGTCGCCACGACGCCTCGGGCCTTCGCGGGCCAGTCGGCGTACAGGTCTCGGCGTGATCGAGCCAGGCCGCGCGGTGTGTCAGCCGAGGATGAAGCCGGTCCCAGGCGCGCGCCTCGGCCTTGCTGTAGTGGGTGGTGTCGGTCGCGGTGCTCACCGCTGCTTCGGACCAGGTGGCAGGGTCGGCCAGGGTGAACTCTGAACTCTCCGCCGTGCTTGGGCGGACGCCCATTGGTACCCGGCAGCCGTGGTGGAGCGGGCAGGCGCAACACCCGGTCAGAACGGATTCGCCCCAGCAGTTCGACGGGCAGGTCGCGCAGGACGTAGGCCGGGCGGGTGATGTCGTAACCGGCGTCGGTCACGATGAGCATGTCCGGGTCGCCGCTGCTCCACTGCCCGGCGGCGATCAGGCGCTCGACCACGCCGCGTAACTGGGCGGCGGTGATGGCGGTGATGGCGGTGGCGTCGTCGGCCGGCCCCAGCCGCACCACATCCAGCAGCGCCGTCCACGAACTGCGGCCCATCTCCAACGCCGCCACGAACGAGTACGGCCAGCCCGGGATGAACTGCGAGGCGCTCTTGGCCCGGCCATAGACGTGGCAGAACAGGCGTTCGGCCGAGCAGGGCGCGTCCGAGCGCAGCCACGGGGACACATCCACCGCCAGGACGATCCGCCCGTCCGGCCAGCGCGGTAACGGCAGTTCGGCCAGCACTTCACGCAACCGTTCCACGTCGATCCGGCCGTGGTTGAGTCCGGCTCCTCCCCACCGTCCGCGTCCGCCGCTGGCCTGAAGCGGCCGTGAAGCCGATCTATATCGCCGGGAGCTACCGTCAGGTCCCGATGACTGGCAGCAGTACGTGACGCCGTACCGCGTGAATCGGAGAGGCAAGCCCACCATGTTGAGAAGCGCCATAGCCGCCCTGGCCGCCGCCGTCCTGTCCCTGGCCTGGCTGTCTGCGCCATCGTCCGCGCAGGCCGCCTCCCCTGAGTGGGACTGCGCGAAGGAGTTCTGGCAGAACGACGGCGATAGCGGCGGATCCTCGGGCAACGTCAACATCTACCTATCGGGAGCGACGGACCATGAGGCCATTGCCACCTTCAAGGCCGCGGGCGAGACGGTCTCGCTGAACAACGCCTGGGGCAGCGGGGCGAGGGCGAGCGCGGCGCTCTACCGAACGACCACCAACGGCAACATCAGGGTAAGCCGCTACCTCACCGCCAACGGCGGTTCGTCCGATTTCGAGGATCTCAGCCTGGGCGAGGGCCTGAAGGTCTTCGTCGAGCTGAAGATGTCCGACAGCACCGGCCAGTGGGCCACCTGCCGCAGCAGCGTGTTCACTAGCTGACCGGTGGCGTCGGGCTCCGCGTAACGCAGAAGCCCTGGTAATCGCAGCAATAACCAGGACTTTCCGTGATCGCGATCGAGCCCCGCTGTCCCGTAACGTCCGGCTACGACCGACCGTCTACGAATGATCCTTCCCAATCGGCGATGGCAAGCAACTCACCATCACCGGCTCGGCGGCCTTCATCGACGGCGAGCGCATCGAGGGCACCACGAAGAGCGGCCGGAAGCGCATCGTCAGCATCGACGAGCAGACGGCCCAGGTCCTCAGCAACCAGCGAAAGATGCAGGCAGAGGACAAGCTGAAGGTCGCCCTGAGTGGCGAGGCGCCGGCGCGTACGTGTTCACGACCGGCTGGGGCGAGCCGATCCACCCGGACACCGTCAGCTCGCTCTTCCCGATCCTGATCAAGCGCCACAATGCCCACCACCCGAAGGACCCGCTACCCCATGCCCGACTCCACGACCTCCGCCACATCCACGCGACCACCCTGCTCCTGGCGGGCGTCCCGGTCCACGTCGTCGCGGCCCGGCTCGGCCACGCAGACCCCCTCAATCACTCTTCGGGTCTATGCCCACGTGATCCGTGCAGCGGAAGCGTCGGCGGCGGAGATCTTCGCCCAGGCGATCAACGAGTGAGCACGCCTCGGTGTTAGCAAGATCGCGAGATTGTCCTGACAAACACAAAGGCCTGCTCCAGGTTTTCCCTGGTAACGGGCCTTGATGCTGTGTGCGGCCGGAGGTACTCGAAACCCCAACCTTCTGATCCGTAGGGAAGGGCAGACGCCTCGTTCGCGCGCTGCTGCCCTGCTGAGGCGGTGGATAGAGGTCGAAGCCATGAGATCGCGTGAGGCGGGGTTGCTGTACGCGCTGCTGTACAGCACGCTGCCGACGCGCCTCAGCGCTGCTGCCACCCAGCTCGCGCAGGAAAAGAGTCGTGTTGACCTTCCTGGTTTCTCAGCCGGCAACGGACGGATATCGGGCTGCCACAAGATCGTCGGCGAGGTCATGCAGGGAAAGGTCGGCGTTCAGCGCGGCGACCATCGTCTGCGTCAGCGGCCGAAGGGCATAGACGTGCCGCACCGCATCGAGATCCACGGGCACCTCGTAGTAGTCCTCCGCGAACCGCTGGAACGCCTCCGGAGACGGATCGACCAGCCGCGCGAACAGATACGCCGCCCCATCGGGATCGGTGACGCCGTCCGGGTAGTCGATCTCACCCACCCGCCAACAGCCATCACCGACCGCGCGCCACAAGCAGGCGGTCACGACCGGCATGCCGTCCTCGTCGCAGAACGCCGCCTCCCGCATACACCGGCGGAACACCTCAGGGACGGAGTCGAGCAGCCCCGGCCACGGCCCGTCGTTGCCGTACGGGCTCATCACCGCCTCGTGGGCGAAGCCGCGGATGTACGCACCCGCCGCGGAGAAGACGATCGAGTATTCGTCCCCCGAGCCGTTGCTCATCGAGGCCATCTCCTCCCCAGGCCCCCAGCCGGCGTCGTAGGAGTGGTAGCGGCTGGACCAGTCCGGACTCAGGATGGCCTCCAGCACCGCCATGGACCGGCACAGATCACGAAGCACCGGGATATCAGGCAGCAGCCGGGCCACATCGTGAGCAGTCATGAGCCTCATCCAATCGGATGCCAGCGACATCCTCTGTGTCCTTCCGAACAGCATGGGACTATGGCTATGAGGGTGGATCCGAGAGCCTTGTGTCGGTCGGTTTGAGAGCCACGTACTGATCAACTGCCTTGAGTGTTGGTGAAAACGAGAGCCATGCCCGTGGGTCTGGGGCATGGCTCTCGTGACGCTGTGTGAGGGGTGGGCCGGAATATGCCAGAAACCTGCCGCGAGGTCAGTCTCCAGCACCGTGGCCAGGGCAGATGATCCGATAACGCTGCCGCGAGAACGGGGTTTGTGACGGAGCTTGTGAGCCATCGCCGCATTTCAGAGGCACACCCGCGCTGTTCTGCCAGCGGTGAACTCTGCCAGCGGTGAACACCGGCCCGACCGGACTCGACGATCACTACAGTCCAGTCTCATGACGACAGTGACAACCCGCACGGTCGAGTACCCCGCCGACGGCCTGACGATGATCGGGCACCTTGCGCTGCCCTCCGGCACCGGGCGCCGCCCCGCGGTGTTGCTCGGACCAGAGGGCCCAGGGCTCAGCGACGTGGAGCGCCGCCGAGCCGACGCGCTCGCCGAGCTGGGATATGTGGCGCTGGCCTTCGACCTCCACGGCGGGCGCTTGCTCACCGACCCCGAGGAGATGCTGGCCCGTTGCATGCCGCTGCTCGCCGACCCCGACCGGATGCGGGGCATCGGCCACGCGGCGCTCGACGTGCTGCGCGCCGAACCGCGGACCGACCCCGACCGGATCGCCGCCGTCGGCTACGGCACCGGGGGCGCCATCGGGCTGGAGCTCGGGCGCGACGGCGTCGACCTCCGCGCGATCGGGACAGTAAACGCACTGACGACGGGCCGACCGGGCGAGGCGGCGCGCATTCGCTGCCCGGTGTGGGCCGGGGTCGGGTCGGAAGACCCGATCATGCCGCCCGCGCAACGGGACGCGTTCACCGCCGAGATGCAGGCCGCGGGCGTCGACTGGCGCCTCGTGGTCTACGGCGGCGCCTTGCACGCCTTCCACCACCCGCCGGTCGACCACACCGTGGTCCCCGGCGTCGGCTACCACCCACGGCACGCGCAGCGAGCCTGGCGCGACGTCGTCGACCTGCTCGCCGAGTGCCTGCCCGTGACGGAGTGATCTGGTCAGTCCAAGCTCGGCCACCCGCTGACCAGCGCTTACCGGTCACCACGGCAGGTTTCTGGCGTATTCCGGTCCCACCCCTGTGAGTGTGGTCAGCTGACTTGTTCGGCGCCGGCTCGGGTTTGGGCAAGGCGGTAACGCTTCGGGGCATCTTGGCTGGTCAGATGAGGTGGTCAGGGGCGGTCGAACCGCCGACCTTCCGCATTTCAGGCGGAGCAATCACCCTGCTCGGCTGATGGAGACCGTAGTCAGGGGCGTGTGGACGGTGGCGCGGATGTGTCGCCGTGTGAGGACGTTGCTGTCAGCGCTGCTGTCGCCTCAGCCATGGTTACTCGGTGTCGGGGTCCGGGGAAGGAGGGCCTCGGCGTCGATCGCCCCGATGCCCTTGGCCGCGTGTACGTGTTCACGACCGGCTGGGGTGAGCCGGTCCACCCGGACACCGTCAGCTCACTGTTCCCGATCCTGATCAAGCGCAACAACGCTCAGAATCCGAACACCCCACTGCCCAGAGCTCGCCTCCACGATCTCCGCCACATTCACGCGACGACCCTGCTCCTGGCGGGCGTTCCCGTCCACATCGTCGCGGCCCGGCTCGGCCACGCCGGCCCCTCAATCACTCACTCTCCGGGTCTACGCCCACGTGATCCGCGCAGCAGAAGCCTCCGCAGCCGACGTCTTCGCCCAAGCGATCAACGAGTGAGGGCCCTGTTAGCAGAGGTGTTAGCAAGATCCCGAGATTGTCAGGACAAACACAAAGGCCCGTTCCAGGTTTTCCCTGGTAACGGGCCTTGATGCTGTGTGCGGCCGGAGGTACTCGACACCCCAACCTTCTGATCCGTAGGGAAGGGCAGATGACCTGTCAACCTGCGACCGTCCTGCTCAAGAGGTGATCGCGGAGAGTCCGCATGCGTTCGAGTAAGGCGGCGTTGCTGTACGTTCTGCTGTATAGCTCGCGCATCTCGGCAGTGCAGAATGTCGGTCGCCTAGCCTCAGCGCCTGTTCAGTCCCCGCAGTACTGGCAGCCCCGCGCCGGAGTCAAGCACGAGGCGGTCCCCGAGCGGTCCCGTGGCCACTTCGGTTACGGCGCGCAGCGCCACCAAGGCCCGCCACCTTGCCGCCCGCCCCGCCGCCGGCGGGGCAGTCCTGCCGTGGTCTCTCCGGGTGATCGGTAGCCTGGCGAGTCTGATGCAAGTCACATGTAAGCCTGCACGTCTAGACATGCACATGTGAACTAAGACGCCGGAATCCGCACGAAGACGGCGTTCCATCCGTCATCGCCGCGAATGAGCCCGATCATCTCGTTACAATGCCGACTTCGTTGAAGGATGGGAGCGCTCTGCATGGCGCTGGAGATCAGGTTCCTCGGCCCGTGGCAGGTCCTGGCCGGTGACGAACCGGTCAGGTTCGCCGGGCAACGACGAATCGGCGTGCTGGCCAGACTCGCCCTGGACTCCGGGCAGGCCGTACACACCGAGCGGATCCTCACCGACATATGGGGAGACAGCTCCGCGGTGACCATAACCAAACAACTCCACATCGTGATCTCCAAACTCCGCGAAACCCTCGGACCCCACACCACCGAAGAGATCATCCAGACCATGCCCGGCGGCTACCGGCTCGCGCTCGAACCCGACCACATCGACGCCCACCTGTTCATCCGCCTGGCCAAACGCGCCCGCACCGCCCAGGCGCAGGGGGCCAGGGCCGCCGCAGACGCCCTGTTCCGCAGAGCCCTGCAGTTGTGGCGAGGCGAACCACTGGCCGAACTGACCGCCCCCTGGGCACGGATCGAAGCCACCCGCCTGGGAGAAGAACACCTCACCCTCCTGGAAGACCACACCGATCTCCGCATCGCCGTCGGCGACCACCACGCCGTGGCCGCCGACCTGGCCGCACACGTGCGGGCCCACCCACTGCGCGAACGCCCCGCCGCCCAACTCATGCTCGCCCTGCACCGTGCCGGCCGCCCATCCGAAGCGCTCGCCGTCTACCAGAACGCCCGCCGGGTCATGGTCTCCGAACTCGGCATCGACCCCGGCGCCGAACTACGCCGCCTGCACCAGGCTGTCCTGGTCAAGGATCCCGTCCTCGACCTGACCACCCCGGCCCAACAGGTCACGGTCAGCGAGCCGTACATCCCGGCCGAACTGCCCTTCGACACCCACGCCTTCACCGCTCGCGCCACCGAGATCCACCGCCTACGCACCGCACTCGGCCCCGCCGACGGATCCACCCACGGGCCCACCATCACCGTGATCGACGGACCCGGCGGCATCGGCAAATCCGCCCTGGCCGTTCACGTCGCCCACGCCATGGCCACCCGATTCACCGACGGCGTCATCTACCTCAACCTGCACGGATCAACCCCCGGACTCGACCCGCTGACCCCGACCCAAGCTCTGCACCACCTGCTGCGCTCCCTCGGCCTGGACGGCGCCGCCGCTTCCGCCGACCCCGGTGAGGCCGCCGCCCGCTACCGCTCCCTGACCGCGACGTGCAACCTGCTGGTCATCCTGGACAACGCCCGCGACGTCCGCCAGATCCGCCCGCTCATCCCCGCCGGCCTCGGCTGCCGGGTCCTGATCACCTGCCGGGACCCGCTGGCCACCCTGGACAACGCCCGCCACCTCCACCTGGGCGCCCTGGATGTCGCCGACGCCGCCGCGCTACTGTCCCGCCTGGCCGGACCCGACCGGGTACGCGCCGAACCGCAGGCGGCCGAGCGGATCGTCCATCTGTGCGGCGGCTTCCCCCTCGCCCTGCGGATCGTCGGCGCCCGCCTGGCCGCCCGCCCCGACTGGACCCTGTCCGACCTGGAAGGACGGCTGACCGACGCCACCCGCCGCCTGGACGTGCTGGAGTACGCCGACCTGGCCGTACGCGCCAGCATCGCGGTCAGCCACCACCACCTGCGAGAAGAACCCGCCGGTCGTGACGCCGCCCGCCTGCTACCCCTGCTCGGCATGCTCGACCTGCCCACGCACACCCCCGCCGCCACCGCTGCCCTGACCGGCTGGCCCCACCACCGCGCCGAAGCCGCTTTGGAACGCCTGCAGGACGCCCGCCTCCTCGAGGCCGCCGGGCCCGACCGCTACCAGTTCCACGACCTGGTCGGTCTTTATGCCCGCGAACGGGCGCACCAGGATCTGCCGGAGGAGGAACGCACCGCCGCCGTCCGGCGCGCGTTCCACCACTACCTGACCACCCTCTGGATGGCAAACACCCTCCTCAACAAGGATCCCGTAGTGCGATGCCCCATTGAGTTGCCCGACATCACCTTCAAGGAACCGGCCGAGGTGAGCCGATGGGTCCAGGATGAGCGGGACAATCTGCTCGCCGCCGCGCAGCAGGCGTTGGCCGGCCCCGACCCGGCGACCGCCATCGGCCTGGCCATCGGACTCCACTGGCCCTTCTGCTACCAGGGCTGGCACACGCAACTGGCCGACATCTACACGTACGCCATCGAGGTGGCCGATCGCATCGTGGCATGCGAGGACAAGGCCCAGCTCCGCAGCTTCCTGGGTTGGGTCTACCGGGACCAGGGCCGCTACGATGCCGCGATCGCGCAACTGAAGACGGCTCTCACCGACTGGGATCGCGCGCAACTGCCCCGAAGGAAGGTGGGAGCCCTCAGCAACCTCGGTGTCATCCACACGATCGTGGGCCGTCTCGACGACGCGCTCGCTTACCTGGAGTCGGCTCTGACGCTCAACGACGATGCCGAACGCCCTGGGGCCCCGGCTGTGCTCCGCAACAACAGGGTGCATGTCTACTACCGGCAGGGGCGCTTTGACGAGGCGATCGCGGAAGCACGCCAATTGGTGGAGCTGTGGCCGAAGACGGACCCGCTCGCCGGCGCAGGCTCGGCACACGACTCGCTGGGCGACATCTACCTCCATGCCGGTCAGCTGACCGAGGCGGTGGACAGCTACACGACGGCCGTGCGACTGCTCCGCGAATCGGGATACCACCTGAAGGAAGCCAGGTCACGCTGGTGGCTCGGCACCGCCCTGCACGACCTCGAACGGCACGACGAAGCACGGAAACAGTGGGAGGAGTCCGTCAGCCTCCTGCGCGACGCCCGCCTGCTCACGGCCCGGGAGGTGACCGAGATCCTCGCCCAGCCCGTGCCGGAAACACCCCAGCCGATCAAGAACATGCTCTGACCCTCATCCCGGCACATATCCCCACACTGGTCGACTTTGTCCACTTATGTGCGGATTCTTGTTGATGACGGCCGGGCCACGGAGATACCTGGCCGCATGAGAGTGGCTCCATGTCCTTGGCGATGGCCACGATGGACTCGGCGTCGAGCGGTCAGGTCCCGTAGGCGCAGCGTTGCACGGATGCCAGATCAGACGAGGGAGCCGAAGGCGGCGAGGTCTGGGTTGAGGTTGGCGGGGAGGTGCAGGGGTTCGAGGGCACCGGTTCGGGCGTCGAGGGAGAAGTAGCCGTAGCGGACCTCCTGGGAGGCGGCGATGTGGATGAGGAGATGATTGTTGTCCACCCAGCCGAGCAGATCGGTGAAGGTCTTCCCCCATGGCATCTTCGGCTCGTGGGTGGCCACGATGTCCCCGGTGGCCGCGTCGGCCACCCTGATCGGGCCCTCGAAGTCGTCGGCGCGGACGAGAGGGCGACGACCCGCTCTATGCGGCCTACATACTGATCCTCGTCCTGGGCCTGCGCCGCGGGGAGGTACTTGGATTGGCTTGGGACTGCGTGGACTTGGGCGGCGAACAGCTCTGGATCTCTCGCCAGCTCACCAGGGTCGGTCGCCGGCTTCTGCACCGCGAAACGACCAAGACCGAGGACTCGACGGCTTCCCTCCCGCTGTTCGGCCTGTGCGTCTCGGCGCTCCGGCACCGTCACCGCGTCCAGGAGGAAGCACGCAAGGCGGCCGGGACCAAGTGGAAGCCCTCGGACCTGACGTTCACCACTCGGACCGGCACGCCGATCGAACCCAGGAACTTCAATCGGGCCTTCGAGACCCCACTGCCGCAACGCAGGCGTCCCACGCATCCGCGTGCACGACACCCGCCACACGTGCGCCTCACTCCTGGCCGCCCTCGACGTCCACCCGCGCGTGGCCATGCGCATCCTGCGTCACTCGCAGATCTCGATGACCATGGACGTCTGCACCCAGATCCCCAGCCCGGAAACCCGCAGGGCACTCGACCGGCTCGATCAGAGCCTCGACCGCTCAAGCGAGACATAACAAATTTTCCGCTACCGCAAAGCCCCTTTGGGATCACCCTAAAGGGGCTTTGTTCATTCTCGACCTCTTCTCATAGCCGAATAGGCATGCCGGACTGACTACGGCGACCATTTCACTTGTCGGCGTATGTGGTTCAAAGGAATAGGGCTTCCAGCGAGTCGCCAGTTCACATTTCCAAACGTAGCGGAGGGCGAATGACGCACCCTGTGAGTTGCGAACGGGCCAAAGGGCATCAATGCGGATGTTCCGCGTGCGGCGGGGCACAGCATGGCTGGACCCACAGCCTCTTGCTGGCTCGTGACCCCTCTCCCGTGGCTCGTCAAGAGGCGAGAGACGACAGCAACTGCAGATGGGCGGCGGCCCCACCTCCCATCGGACGACGACAGCCATCCAGCCGGAGAAAGGCAGCCGCCACCGATAGCGCCACAGCCGATCTCGTCGACTGGCTAGCCGAAAACCCTGACACGATCGAACGCATCCAGACAGTCGGAGACGTCCTAACCGGCCCCGTAATCGAGGAACTCGATAAGAGGTTCGGCGGCAGCAAGCCACGAGAGGCCAGAAGACGACTTGCCGATCACTTCTGGTGCGACCTCCTCGCCACCCTGGCCGAGGCCATCGAGAAGTTCTCGAAAACCATGGACCAAATACCGGAGTACGTGACGACGGCCATCATGCAGTCCCGAAAGACCGATCGACGCAGCCCTCTCCTCGAACCGCTGGTGGGGCTTGCCGTACGGACGGCGTGGGAGCCCATCAAGAGCATGATCCAAGCCACCGGGATCGAGGATCTGCAACGGACATGCCGGATCCTCGCCGTCCTGATCTGTCCGGCCCCCGAGAATCACAAGGCCGTTCAGGACGGCGCTCTCCTTCCGTTGGCGAAGGAGGGGATGTTGGAGATCAGCAGAGAGCGGCTTGAGCAGGTCTTCCCCGCGGAGTGGGTTCACCGCCTCCGGGAAGGCCTCGGCGGCGCCTGAGCAAGGTCGTCGGCGCCACCTCTGGGGGTTAGAGCACAGGGGCCTGCTGATGCGCGCAGGAATCCGGCTGCATGGGGCGACGTTGCTGTACAACGCTGCTGTACGGCCACGAAAAAGGCCCTCCGGGATCATCCCGGAGGGCCTTTCACCTGCTGTGCGGCCGGAGGTACTCGAAACCCCAACCTTCTGATCCGTAGTCTCGGGCAGGGGGTTTGCCCAGGTATGCGGGGCTTTGTTTCCCCTGGATACGGCGTGGTGTGGACTCCGGCGAACTGGGGTGGACTCCCGCCGGTTGCTACAGCCGTTGCTGCAGCAGGAGCTACAGCGGATTCGCGCCCTACCAGGGAAAGAGCGCCATCCCAGCCGTCACCTCGAACCCCTCGGCATGCCGCCGAGGGCCACGGAGGCGGTTCAGCAAGCCTTCGCGGTCCGGCGGCCCGTGCGTCCGCTCTAGCGGCCTTCCAGTTGCCTGCAGCGCCTCAAAACTCCTTTGGAGCCCATCAGCGTCGCCGCTCGCTCCCCTGTGGGGGATGACCTCACGCGCACGCGCGTAAACGGGGCCGAGAAGTCCGGAAACTTCCGGAGCGCAGCCCGACGGACGACCCCACTGGCCCGCAGCCAGTAGCAGTAAGGCGGCCGAGGCCCGGTGAGCCAACACCGAGCCCCGGCCCACGACCCAGCAACCTGATTGACCCAGGAGCCAGGCCATGAGCCACCCTTCCACACGCCCCACCGCCGAGATAGCGAATCCCGCTGATGCGGCTCCCCCCAAGCGCTCCCGACGCTTCGGTATCAACCTGTTCCGCCCTCGCGGCGCTGCCGCCGTGCCGGTGGCTGCACACCCCGCCAGCGCTGGCACAGGCCACATCGGAGACCGAGCCATTCTCGGTTTCGCGGTGGCCGTTCTTCTGGCCGTTGCCGCGGCTGCGGCCTATGTCTCGTACCACCACTTCTACGGCCTGGCGATCGCTCTCGGGGAGCGGCACGACATGGCCGTGCTCTACCCGGCGATGTCCGACGGCGTGATCGTCATGGCCTCGTTGGTGATGGTCTACTGCTCGCGCCGCAAGGTTCGTGTGCCAGTCCTGGCATGGGTCGCGCTCAGCCTCGGAGGCGCGGTGACCCTGGCTGCGAACGTGGCGCACGGCTGGTCGGGCGGCCTCGGATCGCGCCTGGTCAGCGCCCTGGCGCCTCTCGCATTCGCTGGCGCCTACGAACTCCTGATGTGGATCGTGCGAAACACCCGGCAGCCCGTCAACGAGGTTGCCGAGCCGGTCGCTGAGGAGCACATGTGCCAGCCCGTCGAGACCGTCGTCGAGGTGGAACGGACCGTGCCGGTGCTCCCAGTGGACCGCTTCGAGGCGGCACGCCTCACCTACGAGGACAGCCTGCAGCCCGACTCGAAAAGGGTCGGCCGCAGGGCCCTCGCGAACCGGTGGGGCATCGAGGTCCGCGAGGCGGAGGAGATCATCGCTGAGGTGGATCGGGAGCGCTCTGCGGCCGCCGAGCCGGACGTCCCGGCACGGATCGTTGCGGAGGTCGCCGTGCCGCCGATGGATGCCACTCAGCCGACCGAAACGAGCGAGGCGGAGGCTGCGTGATGACCACCATTCTGATCCCCGCCATCGGTATGTCCTTGTTCCTCCTCTGCGCCACCCGCGAAGCGACTCCGGACTCCCGGAGCGTCGGGCAGATGTGCGCGGCCATCCGCCGCGCCGGTTGGGGCCGCACGGCCTTCACGGTGGCTCGCGTCGCCGTGGTGGTCGTACTGCTGATCCTTTCGGACGTGTGCCGCCTCGTCGGCCAGACGGTGATGGCGGTACGGATCGTGGCCGAGGCGCTCGCCGTGCACGCCGAGATCCTCGGGGCGCTGGTCACTCGGACGGAGGTGAGGGCGTGACCACGACGAAGGAGATGCACGACGGCCTGGTGATCACCCTCGGAGACGGCTCTACGCCGCTCGCCCCCGGGCCCGCCATAAGGAAGCCAACGCAGGAGGTTCCGGAAGGGAACGACGTCCTTGAGGGCAAGGTCGTCCTGGTCGATCAGCCGCATGAGCTTGGCCCGGTGGACCTGCTCGCCGAGTTGGCCGCGCGCCGTGAGGAGCGGTCGCCGCTTGTCCCGGTGTGGTTGAAGTCGCGGGCCGATGCCTTGCGGGTGGTCAAGTGGCAGGCCGAGCACACCGGGTACGTGCTGGCGTACCACGCGCTGCGCACGCCGAAGTATGCGGCCAAACTCGCGGCCCGCTCCCCCGCCGGCGCCTGGCGGCTGCTTGTCGAGCTGGTCCGCTGGCTGTTCGACCTGGAAGGCCGTCCGGTCCGCCGGGCGGCGGCGTCAAAGGAAGAGGCCGCGGAGTATCTGGCGCTGTCCCGGCACCGCGACGGCCGGGTCAAGGCACGGCTGTGGACGGTCCTCATAGGCACGATCACGCTGGTCCTAGTGGGCCTCTTCGTCGCGGTGGCCACGCCGACGTGGGCGCACTGGGCGATGCTCGGCGTGCTCGTCGCTGCGGCGGGTCTGATCGGGTCGTCCGCCGACAAGCCACTGCTGGACCGAGCGGTCGTCCCCAACCACGTGCGGAAGCTCACCAGTGACCAGGTACTGGACGCGCTCGGCTCGCTCGGCATCTCGGCCATCAACCAGGCGCTCGGCAAAACCGGGCGCGGCATCACCTTCCCGGCCCCGATCATGCGGGACGGCCCAGGCTGGCGGGCCGAGGTCGATCTCCCTCTCGGCGTGACTGTGGCGGAGGTGCTGGAGAAGCGCGACAAGCTCGCCTCCGGCCTGCGCCGCGCGCTGGGCTGTGTGTGGCCCGAGCCGGTGTCGGAGGAGCACCCCGGCCGTCTGGTGCTGTGGGTAGGCGATCAGGAGATGCGCAAGGCCAGGCAGCCCGCCTGGCCGCTGCTGAAGTCGGGCCAGGTCAGCCTGTTCGATCCGATCCCGTACGGCAACGACCAGCGCGGGCGCCCGGTGCCGATCCTGCTCATGTTCGCCAACGTGCTCATCGGCTCGATGCCGCGCTACGGCAAGACGTTCGCGCTACGTGTGCTGCTGCTGGCCTGCGCGCTCGACCCGCTGGCCGAGCTTCGGCTGTTCGAGCTGAAGGGCACCGGAGACCTGTCGGCGCTGGAGAAGGTGGCCCACCACTACGCCAAGGGCGCCACCGACTCCGCGAAGGCAGCGTGCGTCGCCTCGCTGGCCGAGGTGTACGCCGAGCTGGACCGGCGAGCCGAGGTTATCGATGGCCTGCCCCGTCACCAGGCGCCCGAGTTCAAGGTCACCCCCGAACTGGCCGCACGGCGAGACCTCGGCCTGCACCCGATGGTGGTCGCGATCGACGAGTGCCAGGAACTGTTCGCCGACGACGAGTACGGCGAGGAGGCCGCCAAATACGCCACGGCCATCATCAAGCGCGGCCCTGCCCTCGGGATCATCCTCATCCTCGCCACCCAGCGCCCGGACAAAGACAGCCTGCCCAAGGCCATCTCGGCGAATGCGGGCATCCGGATCTGCCTGCGGGTGATGGGCTGGCAGGAGAACGACATGATCCTCGGCACGGGCCTGCACCAGGCCGGGGTCAAGGCCACCATGTTCACCCTGAACGACAAGGGCATCTCCTGGGCTGTTGGCATCGCCGAAGACCCGCTGATCGTCCGGTCGGCCTACCTGGACGGCCCCACCTCCGAGGTGATCGCTGAGCGCGCCTACCAGCTCCGTCAGGAGACCGGGACGCTGTCCGGGCAGGCGATCGGCCAGGAGGGGCCTCAGCGGGTCTCCTACGACCTGCTGGCCGACATCCTGACCGTGACGACGGCCAAGGAAGAGAAGGTCTGGAACAGCATCGTCGTGGACCGACTGGCCGACTTCCGGCCGGACGCCTACGGCCAGTGGGCGGACCTGGAGGACGACGCCAAGACCGCTGCCCTGACCGCTCGCCTGAAGGAGTACGGGGTCCAGACGGAGGACACTTGGGGCCGCGACGCCGCCGGTAAGGGCCGCAACCGCAAGGGCTTCAACCGGTCCGACGTCGCCGACGCGTACGGCAAGCGGAAGGCCCAGCCCTAGCACCCAGATCACCTCACCGATCGCCCCTGGAGCCGCTTCCAGGGGCGTTCGCATGGGGCCGCTAGAGCGCTAGATCCCAGCTCAGGACGAGGTTGCACCGCTAGCCAAGCCGCTAGACCTCGCGGCTGCACCCGCTAGAGCCGCGCGTTGGAAAACCCAGTGGTAGCCAGTCAGGCCAGGGCCGACGGCGGTGACCCCCCGGGTCCAGACCCAAGGCCACCCGCCGTCCGGAAGGGCTCCTCTAACAGGTGCTCAGAAGGGGGCGCAAAGCGGGATCATTAACAGCATGACGGACCCGACCACCGCGGCGGTGTTGCCACTTCTGGCGGCGCTTGGCCCTGGCCAGAGCGATCTCTTGATTCATTTCTGTGGTCGCCGACCAGGCTCGAAGTTCACTCCCACCGTCCCAGCGGACATCAAGGCGATGGCCCCTCACCAACGCCTGGACGCCATCCTCAGGACGCAGACTCTCCGTGCTTTCGTTCCTTTCCGCGCCAGCGTTCCGGCCGTCTGCCTGTCGGAGAGTCCCGGGCCTCACCTGCTTCACATGCTCACCGAGCGTGGCATGCCCCCGTGGGGAGTCTTCCTCCATCGACGCAGCGTGATCGCCGCTGGCGGTGGCGCCATCGCCTACCCACCGGAAGCCGTTCACCAACAATGGCCCGCCGAGATCCAGGTCTGGGGCAATCCCATCCGCACCAATGGGCAAAGCGTCATGGACTTCACCTGGGAACGAGAGTGGCGCATCCCCCTGCCTTATGGATCGATCTCCTTGTTACTCGGTGCCGTCGCGGCGGTCCTGATTGGCGACCCCAACTGGACGCCCACGCCGGTGGCCACCGCCTGGGTCAACGGCCAAACGGGCGCGCCCTTGCCTGGTCCCGCCATTCCCGAGGCCATCCCAGTGCCTCAATACCCGGAGGCATGGACCCAGGCCCCACACTTTTATTGGGACGGTTCCACTCTGCAGCACATTCCGTAAGGCGCTGGGATCCAGCGTCAGGCCGTTGAGATCTTTCCCACGCGTCGGCCTCGGTTGGTTGGACGTTCAACCGCCGGGGCTTCGCCATACCGGCTCGTGATCATCGCCTACGGCGCGTTCCTGCTCTCGCCACCAAACCCCCGAAGTGGGCGCGGTTGTCGCCGACTTACTGGGTGGAGCCCCGCTTCGGCCCGCGGTGTGGACGCCAGGTTGGACGGCGCGGGCCGCCTGAGCGTGATCGTGGGCTGGCTTGCCCGCGCCGTGGCTTCTGGGGGCGTTAGACGGCCTCCGCCGCGACGGGAGAAGAGCTGTGGTTGGAGGCCATCCAGTCGAGCTGCGCGGTCATGCCGGTGATCAGGTCGGTGGTCGGAGTCCAGCCGAGCAGCCGACGGGCGGAGGACACGTCCGCGAAGGTGGCGGAGACATCGCCGCTTCGAGCGCTGGTCGAACGGACGTTGACCGGCCGACCGGTGAGCTGGTGGGCCCGATCTACGACGTCGTTGAGACAGGTGGTCCGGCCGGCCCCGATGTTGATCACGCTGTTGGGCAGGTAGACGGTGCCGGCCGCGATGGTCGCGGCGATGGCGTCGTCGATAAAGGTGAAGTCGCGGCGCTGCTTGCCGTCCCCGTAGATCTGGAGGGTCAGACCAGTTGAGGCGGCGGTCAGGAGGCGCTGGACGAACATGTCCTCCCGCTGGCGGGGGCCGTAGACGGTGAAGTACCGCAAGGCCACCACAGTGGTGTCGCAGTCCGATCGGGCCGCGTGGGCGAGGCAGAGCTGTTCCTCCGCGAGCTTGGTCACCGCGTACGGCGATGCGGGGTGCGGGTGATCGGTCTCGGCGCTGGGGCGGTCCCCGTCGGTTGTGCCGTAGACGCTGGAGGAGGAGGCGACGACCAGGCGTGGGATGCGCAGCCTTGTGACCGCGTGCATGAGCCGCTGGGTGGCCGAGATGTTGGAGGCGACGTAGTCGTCGAAGTCGGCGCCCCATGAGGGTTGGACGCCCGGGACGCCGGCCAGGTGGAAGACGACATCGGCGTCGAGGAGCAGGGGCTCGATGGCGCAGGTTCGCAGGTCGCCGGTGGCGAAGATGAAGCCTAGGTGGTCACGGATGTCGGCCAGTTTCTGCGCGGTGCTGTAGTTCTTGGTGGGGTCGCGGCGGTCGACGCCGATGACGGTCACGCCCTGTTCGAGTAGCGCTTGGCATAGGTGCGAGCCGATGAATCCGGCTGCGCCGGTGACGACGGCCCGACGGGGAAGCCTGGTGGGTGCGTTGTTCGAGAAGGCCGGGGCGGTCATGGTGGTCCTTCGCGGTCGGCGGAGATCGGTGATGAGCGTGCGGCCATGGGCGAGCAGCTCCGCGTTGCCTGCTTCGTGGCCGCGTACCAGTGCGGTGATGGCTTCCAGGGCGCTGAAGCGCTCCAGGAGTTCCTGCTCGGCGGGGTCGAGAGGGCGCCCGTAGCCGTCGAGAAACGCTGCACGAAGGTGGGGAGCGCGCTGCCAGTAGCGGTGTTCGAGGCGGCTGAAGTCGCGGATGCGGGCGTCGAGGCGGGTGTGCTCGAAGTCCAGGACGCCGACCTCGCCGGTTGTCCTGACGACCCAGTTGCGCGGCTGGTAGTCCAGGTGGCAGATGGTGGTTTCGAGGGTCTCAGCGGCCATCTGGTCGGCCCAGGTGTGCAGGATGCGGAGGTCGGAGGGGGTGATGAGGGCGGCCAGTTGGGCGCGGGCGGCCCACCAGCGCATGCGTTCAGCCAGGTAGGCGGACACGCCGGTGCTGGGGTGCGGGTCGGGTGAGGCTTGGTGCAACAGCCGGAGTACGCGGCCCGCGGCGCGGTGGGTCTGTCGTTCGGCGGGGGAACCCTCCGGGAGCTGTGCGGCGCGTTGTCCTGGCAGGACAGTCAGCAGCAGGGACAGGCTGTCGGGGTCGGCGTGAACCAAGTGCGGGGCGTGTTCGCCCAGGGACGGCACCCAGGTGGCATAGGCGCGGGCTTCGGTGTGGAACCGGTCAGGGCTGTCGTGGTGCTTGAGGATGTAGCGGTTGCCGTCGTCTGCCGCCAGGAGAAGCAGGTGCGGCGGAAGGTCGAGGCGTGGCAGCCGCGTGACGGGGCCGAGATGGCGGCGGGCCATGGCTAAGAGGTCGTTCTCGCCGGCGTTCACGAGCTGGCCAGCGGGGTCAGATGGGAGGTGTCGTTGTGGCGCAGCAACATCCAGCGTTCGTCGTCGAACCGATTGCGGTGCAGTTGCCAGTGGGTGATGGAGGCGTGGTCGACGGTGAAGCTGGTCATCAGGCCGGCGCGCAGGTCGAGCAGCAGGGCGTGGGTGGCGAGCACGGTTTCGCCGTGGGCGGCGAATAGGACGCGCGCCCCTTGGTGGTTGTGGATGAGGTCGGCGAGGACCTCGCCGGCGAGCTTGAGGTAGCCGTTCCAGGTGTCGGAGCCTGGTGCCCATGGCTGATCGGGGTGGGCGTGTGGGCCGCCGCGGAAGGACGTCTTCACTTCGTGCCAGGGCTTGCCGTCGGCTTCTCCGTGTACGGGGCCGTCGAGCGTGTTGCTGATGGTCAGTGGCACGTCGAGGGTGTCGGCGAGGATCCGGCCGCTCTCAATGAGCCGCCGCCGGGGCCCGGAGTACAGGTGGGTGAAGGGGTTGGCCTCATGCTCGGAGACAAGGCGGGCGGCGGTCAGGGTCATCTGTCGGCGGCCGAGGTCGGTCAGTCCCGTGCAGGTACGGGGTCCGCCGACGACCCCGTCAACGTTGCACTGGGCCTGGCCGTGCCGGACGAAGGTCAGTTCGGTGGCGATCACTTCAGATCCTCCGGAGTGGGGCGGACGGTCGACCATGGGTGCCGGTATCCGCCTTTGCCGAGGTAGGGCAGGGTGAGCAGGTGGTGCAGTTCCGCGTAGCCGAGGAACTCGTCGATGGACACGGGTGTCAGCCCGGCGTCGGTGAGCGGCAGGTTGTAGCAGCTCAGCGCGGCGGTATAGGTCTCGGGCGGGAGCGGTCCGCCGGTCATGGCGAGGGCGACCAGTAGCTTGGCCAGGTCGTAGCCGAATGGCGCCAGGGTGAGATCGTCAAGGTCCACCATGACCGGCCCGCCGCTGGTGATGAGGACGTTGCGCGGGTTGGTGTCCTTGTAGAAGGCGGCTGGCGTGGCAGGGTGCGGGGCCAGGAGCGATTGGACGGCGGTTATCTGACGCACGCTGATCAACCCGGCCTCGCAACGCTTGCGAAGCGCCGCTATCCGCGGCGAGGCGAAGTCGGCCAGTTCGTGGCCCCCGGACATCGGATGCGCGTGGGTGAGCAGGGCGCGATGCAGGTCGCTCGCCCAGACGTCGGCGTGGGCCTGGCCGAGAGTGACGGCCACCGCGGGCACGTCGGCGACCACAGCGTGACGGCCGTCGACGAAGCCCAGTTCGAGGCGGTTGGCGTGCACGGCCACAAGGGGCGGCAGTTGCAGTGACTTGGCGTGTTCAGCGAGCCACGTGTGGTGGGCGACGGCCCGCTCGAGGTCCTTGCGCGTGGAGTACGGCTTGCTGAAGGTGTTGAGGGTCATGGCATGTCGCCTCGCGTGGCGATCAGGTACGTGATGGTGGAGGTGGCCGCTACCGGCCCGTCCTCGATCCGGGCGCGCAACGCCGTGGCGATCGTGTCCGGATCGGCGGCCATGCCGGGCGGTAGCTCGTACTTGGGACTGGTGGCCAGGTAAGCAGCGACGTGGTCCAAGCCGGTGAAGGCGAACCGGTGCTCCTCGTGCTCCGCGCGGATGACCGTCAGGCTCGGCGCGATGAGGGCCTCCAGGTTGCCGCCGTGCGCCGTCTCATACAGGCTCGGCCGCTGCTCCGCGCGGGGGTCTATGCCGGCGGCGGCGACCAGGCGATCGAGCGAGCGGTAACTGTCAGCGGACTTGGTGACCAGGATGGCCATCCCGTCCGGGGCGAGGATGCGGGCGATCTCGGCGATGACAGGACGCGGGTCGGGCGCGTGGTAGAGGCAGAACGCGGCCACTACCAAGGCACAAGAGGTGTTCGCGACCGGCAGCCGGTGAAAGTCGGCCCGTACATACGTGATCGCCGTGGAATCGTCGGCGAGCTGCGCACATCCGATCTGGGCGCGGGCGGCGGCCAGCATCGCCGCTGAGGCGTCGATGGCCAGGAGTCGCTTCGGGCGTAGACGCTCCGCCAGAATCCGGGTGCTGGTGCCGCGGCCACAGCCGATGTCGGCGACGATCGCCTGCCGTGGATCAGTCAACTGGTCGGCGGCCAGGTCGGCGATGACCTCGGCGACGGGCCGTCCCTGAACCTTGGCCCGGTGCAACGCTGAGGTACGAGCGGCCAGGCGGGATCCGTCCCGGTAGAGATCGGAGGTGACGGTTGGGTGGGTGAAGGCGTTGCCTGCCGACGTCACGGGCGCCACCCGTCCATGCCACCAGGACGGGTCAGCGGCTGGCGGCTACCTGCTCCAGCCAGCGGCGCGTTTCGGCGCGGCTGGTGAGGAAGACCACGCGCTTGCCCGCCGCCAGGTCGTTGATCTTTGCGAGCACTTTGGGCCGCATGCGTCTCCGATAGGTGGCCACATAGGTGAGCACGCCCCAGTGGATGCGGTTGTAGACGCCGGAGGTGTGCTGGCCGGCGCCATGCCGGAGCTGGCGGGACAAGATCCCCCGCAGGGCGGCCCAGGTGGGCACGTCCATCATCACCACGGTGTCGCACGCCTGGAGCCGAACGTGCAGGGAGGAGTTGTAGTTGCCGTCGATGACCCAGCGCGGGGCCGCGACCAGCTCTTGCTGGGCGGCCTCGAACTTCTCCGGAGGGAGCGGGTTCCACTCGTCGTCGAAGTACACCGCGTCCAGATGGGTAACCGGTGAATCCAGCAGCCGGCCGAGTTCGCGGGCCACGTGGGACTTGCCGCTCCCACCTGACCCGACGATGGCGACTCGGTTCATCTGCATGGCGCTCCACGATAGCCGGGACGGACGTGACCAGCGATGCAATGGCGAGCGGGTCGAGAAGGGCCCGCGGGGCCGTGCTCATCGGCGTGCCCCGATCGTCTGAGGACGGAGAGGGGCGAGTTCGGCCAGGATCGCCTGCAGCGTCTGCATTTGGCGGCTGAGACGGAACACCTCCAGCTTGGCCAGGCACGCCGCGATCAGGTCGGCGTGCTCGGTGGTTCCAGCGATGGACCACAGCCGATGCACCGCGGTGACCACCTCGGCTCCGTCCTTGACGATCAGCTCGTCGGGGACGAACCGCGCTGCGTGGGCGATCGTGGCGGGCGCGAGGGGCAGACATCCGGCCAGCACCGCCTCGAAGATCCGCTGGGTCATCTGGCCCACGGCGGCATACCGGTCTGGCAGCAGCAGAACTGTGGCCAGGCTCTCGCCGTACATACGGGACACTTCGCGGAACGGCACCCTGCCGACGAAGGTGACGTGGGGCCACTGGCGGGTGTCGCGCCATTTGCCGGCCACCCAGTGCGGCAGGCGGGCCGCTGCGGGCGCGAAGAAGCGGTGGAACGCCTCGTCGCGGTCGTACTGGTTGCCGATGTAGCTCAGCGGGAACGGCCGAGCCTGAGCGGCGAGCGCTACCGGGTCTGCCGCATCCAGAAGGGCGTCGTCCAGCGGGAACAGCAGCGAGCGGGCGCCCGCCGAGGGGGTCATCGCGGCTTCGCACACCACAACGTCCCTATGGCTGCGCAACGGGTCGCTCAGCGGGAGCTGGCGGTCCTTGTCCCAGATGATCGTGGGCAGACCGAATCCGTCGGTGTAGTGGTCGAGGAGTTCGGCTTGCCGATGCAGGTCGCAGGTATGCCCCTGGGCGCCGCAGGCGGTGGTGTTGCGGCCGGGGATGGGCCAGCGCCATTCGGTGAACAGCACGTCGAGATCGGGCAGGCCCGAGTCGAACCGGTAGGGGGCCGCGATGTGGTCCCCGGCTTCGACCAGGTCACGGTCCGGCTGAAGAAACACCACCTGATGGCCAGCGGCCTGGATGGCATCGATGAAAGGACGCCGGTGGCTGCGCCCACCGTCCGGAGAATCGGTGATGCCCGCACCCAGAAAGCCCCAGAAGCTATAGCCGATCTTCATGATGTGATCCACCGGCCTTCCAGTAGCAGGGCGTCCAGGCCGCTGTTGGCCAGGCAGTCCAGCGCCATGGTCGGAGTGCCGCAGATCGGGCGGCCCTTGACGTTGAGGGAGGTATTGATCAGAATCGGGACGCCCGTACGGCGGGCGAACGCGGTCAGCACATCGTGCATGAACGGGTTGCCGTCCTTGGTGACGGTCTGCACGCGTGCGGTGTCGTTGGCGTGCACGACGGCAGGGATCTGCTCGCGGGCTAGCTCGGTCACGCCCGAGGCCATCGACATGAACGGTGCCTCCTGGCCGAGCGTGAAGTACTCGGCAGCGCGCTCAGCCGTCACCATGGGCGCGAACGGGCGGAACGGCTCTCGGAACTTCACCGTGTCGTTCAGCCGCGCGACCACGCCAAGGATCAGCGGGGAGGCCAGGATGGAGCGGTTGCCGAGCGCCCGAGGACCTGCCTCGACACGCCCTTGGAACAGGCCGACGATCTGACCGTCGGCGAGGTGTTCCGCCAGGAATTCGGCGGGATCGCCGTGAACCTGGTGCGCCGTCAGCCCCGGCCAGACTGCGAGGTCAAGCGGATGGTCGGGGAAGGCGGGTCCGAGGTAACACGCGCCCGCGATGCCGGCCAGAGGCCTCGCGCTTCCTTCCAGGTGTACGGCGGCGGCTGCGCCGATCGCAGTACCGGCGTCCCCCGGAGCGGGCGGCACGAACACCTCCGAGAAAAGCCCCGACTCGATGATCTTGCCGACGGACACGCAGTTGGTGGCGACGCCTCCGCCGAGGCACAACCGCTTCATCCCGGTACGTGTCCTGGCCAGGCAGGCCAGATACAGCATCACCTGCTCCGTGCGCTCCTGGAGCGCGGCGGCCAGGTCCCGATGGGCCTCGGTGATCGGCGCGTCCGGGGCTCGGCGTGGGCAGGTCTCAGCGGTGAAGCGGGGAGTCAGGCGAGTGTAGGACGACGAGAGCACTCTGGGCGCGAAGTGGTCCGGGTTCAGGGCGAACCCGGATTCGGTGATCGGGATCGCTTGGGCGAAGAGGGTACGGAAGCGAGCCGGGTCGCCCAGCGCGGCCAGAGCCATCACGGTGCCTTCCTCGTCACCGCGCCGCCAGCCCAGGTGCTCGGTGACCGCGCCGTAGGCGTAGCCGAGTGAGGCCGGGTCGGACAGCGCGTGAAGTGGGTGCACCACCGGTCGGCCCGGCTCGGACTGGCGTCCGATCGCGAGCGTGGTGGTCTGGGCCTCGCCGAGGCTGTCCACGACCAGGACGGCCGCGCTCTCCCACCCGGACGCGGCGAAGGCGTACATCTGGTGAGTTCGGTGGTGCAGCAGCGGGTGGATACGAGCACGTGGAAACCGGCGGCTCAAGCCCTGGGCTCGGCGAACGGTGCGCAGTCCGACCTTGGCGAAGCTGGCCGCGCGCATCAATGCACGCTCGCGGGTCGCGGGGTCCATGAGCATGCCGAAGGCCGTCGGAACGACCCTCAGGTAGTGGAGGCCGTGGAAGTTGTAGGCGACCGCGTTCACCTGGTCGGCGGTGATGCCCGCCTCGCTCATCAGCCAGGCGACCGCGTGCTCGGGATAGGCGCGAGTGTGCTTGGCCCCGGACAGACGTTCTTCCTCGACGAACCCGACCAGCTCGCCGTCGACCAAGAGGGCCGCAGCCGAGTCGTGCGTGTAGGAGCACAGGCCCAAGACGACAAATGGCGGCATCGCAATCACCGCGCCGACAGCGCGGATTCGCCCCGGCTCTGCAGGGCCGCGTACCAGGCACGCAGCCCTTCGCCGAGCGGGCCACCGATGCCCTCAGCGCTGCCTACGGCGACTTCGCGGTGGCCACGCTTCCATTGCTGGTAGCTGGCCAGGACTGCGGCCATGGTGTCCCATCCGGAGTGGTGAACCTGCCGGCCTGACCGAACATCGGCCAGCAGGGCGTCGAATCCCTCCCAAGGCGTCTCCAGCGAGGGGAGCTTCCCGGACGCCGTATCCGGCTGGAGGACGGCGACCGCCTTGTCCAGGTCGCGCTCGTACAAGTGGAGGGAGTCGACATGATGGTGGTAGTCGCCCAGCTCGGCACCCAGCCAACCGGCCATCAGCTCGTGCAGGGTGGTGGCGGCGAAGATGTCGTAGGGCAGGCCGGTCCACAGGTCCTGGCTCCGCATGGTGGTGGCCATGTGCAGGCGGCCCTGACGCAGATGGAAGCGGTAGCCCAGCGTGCAGGGCACGTCCCGATGCCCGCCGGCGTCGCGGGCGGGGTCGTAGAGCTGGATGACCGCCCGCCGGGAGTCGGGGTCGCCCTGGAGGGTGGCCAGCGCATGGGCGAGCTGGTCGACGTGGCCGTCCCAGCAGCGCATCCGCGGCCCGTAGGCGCCTCGTAAGATGCCGTCGTCCTCGGCGTACTGCCGGAGTTGACTGTTGAACTCGTAGATCCAGGGCGCATCGGATCCGGACAGGATCCAGACGGTCTCGGCGACGGCGAAGGCGGTGTTCAAGACGCGGCCAGGAGGAGCGTAGAGCAGACGCGCGCGAGGGTCACCGAGCAGCAGGCGCACGTCGAGTAGCTCACGCGTGTCCATGCCGCGCGGACTGGCCTTCTCCCCGTCGATGGTCAGTCTCACCGCACTGGCGAACAGCTCGGTGATCGTGCCACCGGAAATGGTCGTCACTGATGTCCCCTTCTTGGGCAGGTGTCGGGCGATAAGGAGTCCCCGAACCGAGCAGCCTGGCCGGAACGTGACTCCGGTGCCGGACAGGAACAGATCCATCACAGCCTGGTGAGGCACCATGGCGGGAGGGGAGACTGAGGGAAGCACGAGGAAGGCTTTCCGCCCCCTTCCCTCCCTCTTCGCGGTGAGGTGCATACGGATGGATGATCAGGTGACGCCCGAGTGGGCCATACGGCTCCGCCAGGCCAGGCTGGACCGGCTCCTCAGCCAGAAGGGCCTGGTACGGCGCATGCGCCAGGCCGCCGGGGACGACATGCCGCTCGCGAAGACCGCGAGCCTGTGCCGGAACATCCGCTACTGGGAGGCAGGCACCTACAAACCCAACGCCATCGACCGCATGCTGCTCTGCAAGGCCCTCGACATGAGCGAGCCTGAGCTGTTCGGCGGCCAGGCCCCGAAGACCGCGACGCCGCTTCGACGCAACGCACGAGCCTCGATACCCGCCGGGAAGCAGTTCGGCGACGTCCTGGATCACCTACGCGAGCAGTGGCACCTGCTGGTGCAGCGCGACAACCTACTGGGCCCCCGGCACACGATCCCGGCGGTCTGCGAGCAGATCACCGTCCTGGAGGAACTGCTCGTCCCCGCCCGCGGAAGCGACCGCGTCGAGGTACTCCGGTTGGCAACTCGGTATGCCGAATCGGCGGCATGGCTGCATGAGGACGCCGGAGACATGGAGCAGGCCGAACGCTGGACCGACCGGGCGGCCACCTGGGCCTACGAGATCGGCGATGACCAGATGATCGCGTGGACCATGTTCCGGGGCAGCCAGCAGGCGATGAGCGACCGACGAGCCGGTGACGTACTCGGCCTGGCCACCTCCGCGCTCCGGCAGACTGATCTGCCCGCGCCCATGCAAGCGGCGATCATCCAGCAACAAGCCCAAGGACACGCACTCGACGGAGAGGAACGCCCCTGCCAGCGGAAGCTGGACCAGGCGCACACGCTAGCCTCCTCGGTGCACGATGACGGCGACGCCCGAGGCGGACACGGGTCGTTCTGTACGCCCGCCTACGTCGAGATCCAGCGCGCCGGCTGCTGGCTGGAGCTGAAGCAGCCCGCCCGCGCGGTCGCCACCTACGAGAGCGCCCTACCTGACTTGCCTGCGGTTTACCGGCGAGACCGCGGAATGGCCCTGGCCGGTATGGCTGCGGCCTATGCCGGTCAGGGAGAGCCCGAATACGCCGCCACCACCGCCGGGGAAGCTCTCGACATCGCTCGGGCCGCCGGTTCGGTGAGGATCATCAACGTGCTGACCTCGGTCGAGCGCACGTTGAGCATCCATCGCCGACTCCCGTCCGTGGCCGCGTTCCGGCTGGCCCTCGCTGACGCGGTGGCCAACTGATGGCCTCCAGCCTCGAACTCCAGGCCATGCGGCGAGCCATCGCCCTGTCCGCCCATGGACTCAGCTCCACGAGCCCCAACCCGCCGGTCGGCTGCGTGATCCTCGACGCGGTCGGCCAGCCGATCGGCGAGGGCTACCACGCCCGCAAGGGCGAAGCGCACGCCGAGGGGAACGCTCTGCTGGCCGCCGGCGCCGCGGCAAAGGGCGGGACAGCCGTGGTGACCCTGGAGCCCTGCAACCACGCCGGCCACACACCCGCCTGCCGCCAGCTCCTGATCGACGCCGGGATCGCCCGCGTGGTCATCGCTCTGATAGACCCCACCTCTAGAGGGGCAGGCGGGGTGAACGAGCTGCTGAGGGCCGGGGTCAGCGTGGAAACCCACGTGCTAGCTGAGGAAGCCATACTCGTGCTCGGTCAATGGCGCACCTCGCTGGCCCTGAGCCGCCCCGTCCTCACCTGGGTCTTCGCCGAGGGCTCAGAAGGGCGGACCGGAGCGCTCAAGCGCATCCCTTCCTCCCGCGAGTTGCTCCTAGCCGCCGATGCCGTCCTGGACGCCGATGGACGCCTGGACGAGGCAACGCCGCGCAGCCATGGGCCAGGCATGATCCGACTGCCGGCCGACCCCCATCAGTTCGATCATCGAGAGCTCCTGGAGGCGCTCCACGCGGGCGGAGTCCGGCACCTTCTGCTCGACGGTGGCGCGGAGTTGGTCGCGCCCTTTCTGGCGGACGATCTAGTGGATCATGTCGTCGCCTACCTTCCGGATCGAGGCCCGTCCGCCTCCTCGGGGCCCGGTGTCCAGGAACTGATGATGCCGGATGGCTTCCATCTCACGGGCGTTAGTCGCCTCCCGCGGTACGTGAAGGTGAGCGCAACCAGGAGGGACAGAGCAGAGCAAGATCACGTCTCTTCTTCCCCCTAGCCGCATCAAACTCTGTGCCCGCCGATGGCTTGAACGGCTCTCCCGGGCCCCGGTGGACGAGTCTTCTGGCCCCGGTTCGGAAAGCCGACCTGCCAGACCGAGGAGGCAATCGCGGTGGCCGCGCCGAGCACTGCGGTGGTGGTGTAGCCACCGACTGCGACGGTGCGCCGTCGATGCGGGTCATCCGCCAGCGCGCCGCCAGCAAAGCGCGCCGCGCCAGCCAGGCCCTCGACGACGCCGAGGGCTGCGGCGGGCGCGCCGAGAGTGGAGGTGAGCAGGGAAGACAGCAGCGCGGTAGGGATCTCGTGCCCGACCTCAGCCAGGAAGCTGCCCGAGCCGATCCCGGCAACGCCGCGGTTCATCCACCTGCCGTCAGGGCTGGCGGGCGTGACGGTCAGCGTGTCGAAAACGTGTCGCCAGGCGCTGTCCAATGTGTCGAAACGAGCTGCCTGACCTGGTACAACGCTCGAATGCGTGTCGCCAGGCCTGGCGCAACGTGTCGAGAACGTGTCGCCAGGCGCTGTCCAACGTGTCGGCGCACGCCCGCTGGTGCAACACCTTAGTCACTGTTAAACGTTTTTACTATGAGCAGCGCTATGGCCATCTTGTGGGCTAGCGCTACGGCTATCTTTAACGCCGCGCCGCATGGTCGAGTAATACGACTAGCGGCGACACCTGGGCTCTAAGAGCGTCATCCGGCTAATCAGACCCCATAACTAATCCCCTTCTAATGCCCTGACTTACGATGCGGCTTAAACACATCATCACAATACGCGCGAGCCCATCATCTCCATCATGCTGTTCCCCGTCATGTCCATCATGAAGTCCCCCGTCATGTCCATCATGAAGTCCCCCGACATGGCCATCATGAAGTCCCCGGGCTACTACAGCGGTGACAAGTGCCAGAACTAGCCGCGCCAGAACTCCGAGAACTAGCAACGGGGCTGCCGCGAGCAACGCGCGAACGGGTGTCCTACTGCTGCACGCTTTGGGTGGCCTGCCGCATTTGAAGCACCGTGCTTCAACCGTCTGGCCAGCCCGATCAGGAATGGCGGGGAATGGCGCCAGGAAGGGAGGCGTGAGGGTATATTGAGGCGCAGGTACAGAAAGCGCCCGACCCCCTGGCAGGGGTCGGGCGCTACGACGTACCAGCCAGGGTTCGACCCCGACACGATGCGGTCGTCATGTTCTTCAAGCATCATGATACCGCGAACGTCGCAGGTCGGGCCCCTTTCCCTATAGGTACGGGCCCTGGAGGACCTGCAATGAAGCGCATCCGCATAACGATCAACGTGCCCTTTTGGGTGCTTCACCTGGCGTGGGTCGCGGCCGTGGCAACGGCCGCCACGGTCATCCTGGTGAAGTCCGGCGCGGACATCGGCTTCACCATCAGCGGCCGCCGCTAGCTCCGACTGGCCTGCACGATGTAGGCGGTCGCTCCGTCGCGGGCGGCCGCCTCTGCAGCGTTTATGTGTCTCGTGCCCCCTCCGAGCTTCATTTGATCGGCCTGTCCGGTTGCTCGTTCTCCGGCGCGGCGTCGGTGGCAATACCGCGATGACAGCCCCCACTGCCGCAGCGCGATCTTCGGCATCCTCAGCCCCGACGGCGGCGCCTTCAGCCTCACGCTCGCCAGTAGCGGCCCCGTGTCTGCCTGGTGATCCGTGCCGACGGCAGCCCCGACTATCGATGCTCATGCGAGGACCAGGCAAGGGGGTTCCGCCTCGCGTATTCATCGACTATCGTCGATTTTCGATGGATAGTGACAAGGAACCTCTGGCGCGGGCCGAAGCAGAGGAGTACGCGAGTTGGTTCAAGGCGCTGGCCGACGCCACTCGGATCCAGATCGTGTCGTTGCTGGCTCGGCGCCGGACACCGATGAACGTGGGCGAGATCGTGGCTGCCTCCGGCGTGGGTCAGTCCACCGTGTCTCACCATCTGAAGATCTTGGCGGAGGTGCGCTTCGTGCTGGTCGAGAAGCAGGGCACCTCGAGCCTGTATCGGATCAACGAAGCCTGCGTGAGTTGCTTCCCGACCGCCGCCGACGTGGTCATGGGCAAACCCGTTCCGGCCGCGCCTACCTGTGAGTGAAGGAGACCGCCATGGCGCACGACGAGATCGTGGACCACTACTCCCAGTTGGCCAGGGCCGCGGCCGCCGGCCGGGTTATCGCGGACTGCGGTCCGGGCGCCTTCGAGCAGGGCTGCTTCGGTGCCGCCGGATACGACGACACCAGCGCGCTGCCCGAGGCAGCGGTACGGGCCAGCCTGGGGTGCGGAAACCCGGTCGCTGTGGCCGAGTTGCGCGCTGGTGAATCCGTCCTGGATCTGGGCTCGGGCGGCGGCATCGACGTGCTGCTCTCGGCCCGCCGGGTCGGCCCGCACGGGAAGGCGTACGGCTTGGACGCCAGCCCCGACATGCTCACGCTGGCCCGCGGCATCGCCGAGCAGGCGGGAGTGCACAATGTGGAGTTCCTGCGCGGCGCCATCGAGGCGATCCCGCTGCCGGATCACGCGGTCGACATCGTCATCTCCAACTGCGTGATCAACCTGTCCGATGACAAGGCCGCCGTGCTGGCCGAGGCGTTTCGGGTGCTTCGGCCGGGCGGTCGGCTCGGGGTGAGCGATGTGGTCACCGACAGCGTCCTCGACCCCACGCGGTGCGCGGCGGTGAAGCAGCGGATCGGCTGCGTGGCCGGCGCCCTGTCAGTGGATGAGTACCGCCGACTAATGGGTCGGGCGGGTTTCGTTGGCATCCACATCACGCTGACCGGCGATCACGGCGACGGCGTGCATTCGGCCATCGTGCAAGCCGTCAAGCCCGCCATCGGGCCTGGACTGGAGATTCGGCCGATGCGTGAGGCGGACGCCGCCCAGGTACTGGCCATCTATCAGGCCGGGCTGGACACCGGGCAGGCCAGCTTCGAGACCGTCGCGCCGAGTTGGGAAGGGTTCACCGCCGGCAAGTTGCCGCACCTGCGTTTTGTGGCCGCCGACACCGAGACAGGCGAGATCGTTGGCTGGGTGGCGGCCTCGTCGGTCTCGGCCAGACCGGTGTACGCGGGCGTTGTGGAGCACAGCGTGTACGTTCACCCGGGCTGCCAGGCGCACGGCATCGGCCGGGCGCTGCTGTCGGCGTTCATCGCGGCCGGCGAGGACGCCGGGGTGTGGACCATCCAGTCGGGGATCTTCCCGGAGAACACCGCCAGTCTGTCGCTGCACCAGGGGTTGGGCTTCCGCGTGGTCGGCACCCGCGAGCGGATCGGCCGCCACCACGGCGTCTGGCGCGACGTCATCTTCATCGAACGCCGAAGCACTGCCGCTGGGAACTAAAGGCGATCCCAGATGCGGCGGGGCTAGCGGGTAAGACCCGCGTGCAGTCCCCGGATCATGGCCAGGACGCGGATCAGGCTCGCGGTCGCAGCTGCCGCGATGGCCAGTTGAGGGCGGCGGGTCCCATCATCATGAGAATGGCCAAGATCATCACCAGGCCCGCGTTGTAGAGCAGCCTGCCCAGCGTCGGGATCGGCCAGGGCTGCGAGGAAGGCGCTCGCCCAGGCAGCCCCCAAAAGCGAGCCGGTGGCGAGCAGGGCGATGGCCGAGGGATAGATTGGCCTATAGAGCTTAGGCGAAAGTGTGACGCAGGCTCGAGGTGACCATGATGTGCGATATGAGTGCCATGGGGGCCGCCATGCTCTTGTGGGTTGTGGGTGCTTTGGCGGTACTAGCGCTGATGGTGGCCGCAACGGTGTGGCTGGTGCGCTCCATGACCGCCAAGGCCGGGGGAAACCAGCAGCTGCAGGTCGACACCGCGCAGGAGGAGTTGCGCCACCGGTATGTGGCCGGGGAGATCGAGCGCGAGGAATTCCTGCAGCGCAAGGTGGACCTGGAAGGTTGAGGAGAGGCGCGGTGCGCAGATTCGGTGAGCTGGAGGCCGCGATCATGGATGTGGTGTGGGCGGCCGACGGGCCGCTGCCGGTGCGGGAGGTCCTGGCCCGGCTCAGCCCTGACCGGGAGCCGGCCTTCACCACCGTGCAGACGGTGATGGACATCCTGTATCGCAAGGGGTGGGTGGAGCGCCAGCTTCAGGGGCGGCGCTATGACTACTGGGCCAAGGCCAGCCGAGAAGACTACGTCGCCGGCCTGATGGCTACCGCCCTGCAGACCAGCCCGGACCGCGGAGCCGCCCTCGCGCGCTTCGTCGAGCAGATGGATCAGGCCGAAATCGACGAGCTGCGAGCCGCGCTGGAGGCAGCCAGGTCCAGCGAGCCGGCGCCATGAACACCGCCGTGGCGCTGGCGGCCTATGCGGTCATGCTGGCCGCGGTGGGGCCATCGCTGCTGCGGCGGGTCTCATGGGCGGAGCGGGCACCGCGGCTGGCCATCGCGGCCTGGCAGTCGCTGACGGTCGCGGTGATCGGCGCGGCGATGCTGGCCGGGCTGACGGTGGTTGTGCCCGCCAGCGCGTTCGGTGCCGGTCTGGCGCAGGCGCTGAACGCGTGCGTGATGATGCTGCGCGACTCCTACGCCACTCCGCAAGGCGCTCTGGTCGTCACTGCCGCTCTGGTGGCCTCTATCGCGATCACGGCGCGGCTGATGTACAGCCTCGGCGCGGAGCTGATGTTCGCCTGGTGGGAGCGGCACCGGCATCTGACCGTCCTGCAGATGGTCGCCCGCCGTGACGCCCGGCTCGGCGTGCTCGTCGTGGATCACGACGCGGCCCTCGCCTATTGCCTGCCCGGCCGTGGCGGCCCGATCGTGCTGACCACCTCGGCACTGGCCGCTCTGGATGACCGGCAGTTGGCGGCGGTGCTCGCCCACGAGCGGGCGCACCTTCGCGGGCGTCACCATCTGCTCACCGCCACCGCCCGAGGGTTGAGACGGGCGTTCCCGTTCATCGCCCTGTTCGCTACGGCCGAGCAGGAGATTGATCGGCTGGCCGAGCTGGCGGCCGACGACGCCGCTGTCCAAGCGTCCGACCGGCTGACCGTCGCCGACGCTCTGCTCACGCTGGCCAGCGACCAGAGGACGCCTGCCCCGGCGCTGGCGGCGGCTACCCATCACACGGGGCAGCGGGTGCGCCGGCTGCTGGCTCACTCACCGCCGCTCCGCACGACCGCCACCCTCGCCATCGGCATCCTGGCCCGCGCGGCAATGGCGGCACCCCTGGTGATCGCGGCCGTACCGGCCGTCGTCGCGATCGGCATGAACTGCTGTTTCATGCGCTGATCCAGGCGCCAACGAGGACGGCGGCGCCAAGCGGCGCCCCGACGTGCGGTCAGGCCCTCGTGGCCTGTACCCCGCTCCCCTGCCGCGTGGTGAAGCGAAACACCGATTAAGCGTCTTCTGGCAGGTCCGCCAGGGCGCCGAACGGGGAACCGGCACCGGGATGATCCGGAGGGTCGGCATTCACCCTGCGGCGATATGCGCCCGTGGCGCCGTCGCCCCTGGGCGAACGGCGGAGTCCAGCGGGTCCCCGACGAAGTGAGCTCACACTGTTCGCCTAAGATGGTTAGGTGTAACTAAGGCACATAGGCGTGCGTCAGGGGGAGGTGCCCGATGTCTCTGAACCAGGCTGACCAGGTCCAGCAGTACCTGACACCAGTGCGCGCACACCAGCGGCGTCGCCGCATGTTGACTACCGTGATTGTCTTGATCGTCGCGACGGTGGTCCTGGCGGGATGCGCCTACGGCCTCGTGCCGGACAGGCAGAGCACGGCCACAACCGTGGCCGTGACGCCATCGGACGGCGGTTCGCCGCCGTGGCCGGCTCCCGCCGATCCCTATCCAGGAGTCAAGGCGGCGGGCCTGAGCATCGGCCCGATGGGTATGGCCGAGCATTACCACGCCCACCTCGACGTCTTCGTTGACGGCAAGCCGGTTCCCGTGGCCGCCGACATCGGGATCGACCCTCAGACGGGACAGATGACGGCCCTGCACACCCATGACCCCAACGGGGTGATCCATATCGAGGCCGACAAGAAGGGCGACACCTACACCCTGGGCCAGATCTTCAAGGAGTGGAGCGTCACGCTGACGCCCAGTCAGATCGGCGCGCTCAAGGCCGGAGGCGGCAAGACGCTCGCCGCCTACGTCAACGGCAAGCAGACCAGCGGCGACCCGGCCGCGATCGTGCTGAAGCCCCACATGCAGATCGCCCTGGTGTACGGCAAGCCCGACCCTTCCTTCACACCTCCGGCGACCTACCAGTTCCAGCCTGGCGAGTAACACCGAGCCGACGCTGACCGCCGTACGCGTCGCAGAAGGGCAAGCGGTACAGGCCAGGGGGAGCGCGACGACTTCGCCGTGACACTGGCCGACGGCTCGACGCGGCGGTGCTGTGCACCGGCGGTGGCGCGCCGCCCTCGGCCGAGCAGCAGGCGATACTGACCGAACGGGGCATCGCCGTGCGGCCCGAGCCGATCGAGCGACTGGAAGGACCGGGAGCCTCGCTGGAGCGCATCGTCTTGCCCAGCGTGCTGGCCGCAGGAGACATGGCCCGCCGCCCGGCCATGCCGCTGTCCGGGTCCCTGGCCGTCATCGCCGCCGCCGGCCTGCTGGCCGCCGTCCTCATCGACCAGGGCCTCCTCTACGCCGCCCGCCCCTGACCCCACACCTGATCGCTTCCACCTCGGGGCGGCATCCGGGCGCAAGCCGCCAGAAGATCGTGAAAATCGGATGTCGCCCCACTCTTGCCATGACATAGCGATATCGGACTATCATCGTCATATGACGATTGATAGTGATGCTGGCCCCTGCGTCAGCGCCGACATCGCCGCCGGCATCCCCCCGGCGGCCGCACTGTTCCACTCCCTGGCCGACGAAACCCGGCTGCGCATCGTGGCCCGGCTGGCCCGCGGCGAGGCCCGCGTGGTCGACCTGACCGCCGAACTCGGGCTGGCCCAGTCCACGGTGTCCAAGCACCTGGCCTGCCTGCGTGACTGCGACCTGGTGGACTACCGCGCCGAAGGGCGGCAGTCGTTCTACTCCCTGACCCGGCCCGAGCTGATGGATCTGCTGGCCTCCGCCGAGCAGCTGCTGGCCGCCACCGGCCACGCCGTGACGCTGTGTCCGGAGCCCAGCACTAAGCCGACCGGCGCGACCGCCACTCCCAGTGGTCTGGCGGCCGAGCTCGACCACGACCTCGGCCAGCTGACCGGTCGGCAGGTCGAAGGGGATGCAGTGTCGTGACCACGCTGAACCTGCCCGCCCCGGACCGGCGGACCTTACTGCAGCGCCGGATCCGGCTGCTGGTGACCGCCACCATCACCTACAACGTGATCGAAGCGGCGGTGGCCATCACCGCCGGCACCATCGCCTCCTCAGCCGCCCTCATCGGCTTCGGCCTCGACTCCATCGTCGAGGTCGCTTCCGCCGCCGCGGTCGCCTGGCAGTTCTCCGCCACCGACCACGAGGCACGGGAGAAGACCGCGCTGCGCGTCATCGCGATCTCCTTCTTCGCTCTGGCCGCCTACGTCACCGTCGACGCCGTACGCGCGCTGCTGGGCGCCGGCGAGGCCGAACACTCCACCCCCGGACTGATCCTGGCCGCCCTGAGCCTGGTCATCATGCCGTTCCTGTCGCACGCCCAACGCCGCGCCGGCCGCGAACTCGGCTCCGCCTCCGCGGTCGCCGACTCCAAGCAAACCCTGCTGTGCACCTACCTGTCCGGCGTGCTACTCGTCGGGCTGGCACTCAACAGCCTGTTCGGCTGGTCCTGGGCCGACCCGATCGCCGCCCTGGTCATCGCCGCCGTCGCGGTCAAGGAAGGCCGCGAAACCTGGCGCGGAGACGCCTGCTGCGCCGTTCCCACCGCCACCCTGCCCGAGCCCGTGTCCGGCGGCACGCTCTCCGAAGCTGACGGCTGCGCGGACGGCTGCTGCTCATCCGCCCAGAAGGACAAGCGATGATCGGCCGCCCGATGCCCGCGCGGGTGCGGGCCGCCTACCAGGCCGAGATGCACACCGCCCGCACCGCCACCACGGCGCAGGCGCGGTGGTATCACCTGGAACGCGCCCACATCCTGTCCCAGCCCTGGCCCTGGCCGCACACAGCCAACCACATCGCGATGTTCACCCTCGCCGTCCGCCAACGCGACCGCCGCGAGGCGCTCGGCCAGGTGATCCGCATCATCGTCGCGGCGCCCGGCTCCGCGCTGGGCCGATACCCCGAGGGCAACACCGGCCGCGCCACCGTCGGCCTCACCCAGCCCATGCCCGTCCCCGACGATCTGGCAGCCATGCTGCAGGCCGCCTGAACCTGAGCAAGGGAGTACGCCTGTGGAACAGGCAACCCCGTGGGCGGCGCTGACAGGCTGGGCGCTCACCTACGGACTGGCGGTCAGCGCGCTGTTCACCGCCGTCTTGTTCGGCGGGGCGCTGGCCGCCCGCGACTTCATGGTGCAGGACTACCCGCCCGCCATCCGCGACCGCTATGGCCCGAAAAGCCCACGCGGGCAGCGGGTGGCCCGCCTGTCCGGTCTCATCGTCGCCATCGGCGTGGTGGCCATCCTCGCCATCGCACTGACGCACCTGGCCAGGCTCGCCCCCGGCGCCGGAGTGCTGGTCGCCTTCGTCTACGCCTGGATCATCCTGCAGACCTTCAACCTGTTCGACCTGATCGTGCTCGACTGGCTCGTGGTAGTCACCTGGCGGCCCGCCCTGGTCGTACTGCCCGGCACCGAAAACATGCCCGACTGCCGCGACCTCGGCTTCCACCTGCGCGGCTTCGCCAAGGGCATCATCGTCTGCTCCGTCGGCGCGGCCATCGCCGCCGGCTTGTTCGCCGTGCTGAGGGCGCTCAGCTGACGTGAGCCGCGCCGTCTGTTGGCCGGCCTCAGAGGAGTAGTCCTGAGAGGAGCTCGGCGTTGCCGCCGTCGGGACCGACGGTGGCACACTGGTCGCCCTCGCCTCGCTGATCGTCCGCGAGTACGGCATCCCCGCCGTCGTCGCCGCAGGAGACGCCACCGTACGACTACCCGACGGACAAGTAGTGACGGTCGACGGGGGCCGAGGCGTCGTAGAGATGTGATCCCGACACGACACAGGTATCTGTCTATGTATCGATGCCGCACGGCGACCGGCTCGGCATCGTGAACGGTCACAGGGACAACATGAAGACGCGTCCATCTGGCGTTCATCCTGGCGTCACGCTACCGATATCCATGTCCATCAATATTGATGTCCATGGATGCGTTGAAGATCCTGGACTGCTGCTCGCCGCTGGCGCGCGAGCCGCTCGGCGAGGATCAGGCGTTGGGGCTGGCGCGGGCGTTCAAGGCGCTGGGAGATCCGGTACGGCTACGCATCGTGTCGATCGTGGCCAGCCACCAAGGTGGCGAAGCGTGCGTATGCGACCTGACGGCCAGCTTCGACCTGTCCCAGCCGACGATCAGCCACCACCTCAAGGTGCTCAAGGACGTTGGCCTGCTCACCAGTGAGCGGCGGGCTTCCTGGGTGTATTACCGGATCGTGCCTGAACGGCTCGCCGAGCTGTCGGCACTGCTGGCGGCGCCTGCCGAGGTGAACGGGTGAAGCGCCGTCTACTGGCCGAGTCTCTCGGCACCGCGTTGCTGGTGACCGTGGTGGTGGGGTCGGGCATCATGGCCCAGACGTTGTCCCCGCGCGACGTGGGCCTGCAACTGCTGGAGAACTCCACCGCGACCGTCTTCGGCCTGGCCGTGCTCATCGTCGTACTGGGGCCGGTCTCCGGCGCGCACTTCAACCCAGTGGTGTCGCTGGCCGACTGGTGGCAGGGACGGCGTACCGGGGTCGGCCTGTCGGTGGGCGAGCTCGGCGGCTACGTCGTCGCCCAGGTGCTGGGCGGGATCGGCGGTGCGGTGCTGGCCAACGCGATGTTCGACAAGCCCGCGATCACCTGGTCGAGCACGCAACGGTCAAGCGCGCACCTGTGGCTGGGCGAGCTCGTGGCGACCGCGGGCCTGGTGCTGGTGATCTTCTGCCTGACCAGGTCGGGCCGCACGGCCGTGGCGCCGCTGGCAGTGGGCGGCTACATCGGGGCGGCCTACTGGTTCACGTCCTCCACCAGCTTCGCCAACCCGGCCGTCACCATCGGCCGCGCCTTCTCCGACACCTTCGCTGGCATCGCTCCCGCCTCGCTGCCCGGCTTCGTCGCGGCCCAGCTGGTTGGCGGCGTTATCGGGTTGGCACTGGTGCACGGTCTGTTCGGCAGTCCTGCAGCGGGTACCGCAGAGCCGGTCATTCCCCATCAAGACGGGCGCTGAGCACCGGCCACTTGACGCGAAGGGATAGCTCAATAATCATTGACTCAATGAACATTGACGCTTCTTCCACGCTGGAGGGCCGGGCACGAGTACACGCCGCGCTCGGCGACCCGGGCCGGCTGTCCATCGTGGACCGGCTCCTGCTGGGCGACGCGTCCCCAGGCGAGCTCGGCCAGGTGCTCGGCCTGCCCACCAACCTGCTCGCCCACCACCTGAAACAGTTGCAGGAGGCGGGCGTGATCGAGCGCCGCCGCTCTGAAGGCGACCGCAGACGCACCTACCTGCGCCTGGTCCCGCAATCCCTGTCCGGCCTGGTGCCCGCCGCGGTCCGACGCGCTCCGCGCATCGTGTTCGTCTGCACCCACAACTCCGCCCGCTCCCAACTGGCCGCCGCCCTGTGGAGCCACACCAGCGCCGTACCCGCCACCTCCGCAGGGACCCAGCCCGCCCCACACGTCCATCCCCGGACGGTCGCGCTGGCCCACCGTCACGGACTTGATCTGGGACGGGCCGCAACCCGCCACGTCGAGCAGACGGTGCGACCCGACGACCTGGTCGTGGCCGTCTGCGACACCGCCCACGAACAGCTCACCGGCGTCGATCGGCTGCACTGGTCCATCCCCGACCCGGTCCGCGCCGGAAGCGACGACGACTTCGAACGGGCCTACACCGACATCGCCGACCGCGTCGAACGGCTGGCACACGCCGTACATCCCCCCAGGGAGTAGCCATGCCCCAGACCTACCGCCACCCAGACCTATCCATCGACCAGCAGCATGCCCTGCTCACCGCCGCCCGGCGCCTGGCAGAGGAATTCACCGGCACCTTCGGCACCGAGACCATCGAACGGTTCCTCCACACCAGCTACGACCAGTTCGCCGTGCATGGGAAGATCCCCAACTATCTGCCGCTCCTGGCCGAACGCTTCGCCCGCCAGCGCCTGCACGCCCTAGCCAAGGTCGAGGGGCACAGCGACGGACGGCCCGTCGTGCTGTTCCTGTGCGTTCACAACGCCGGACGCTCCCAGATGGCGATGGGCTTCTTCCAGCACCTGGCCGGCGAGCGCGCGGTGGCCTGGTCCGGCGGCTCGGAGTTCGCTAGCGAGATCAACCCCGCCGCAGTGGCATCCATGGCCGAGCGGGACATCGACATCTCCCGCGAGTTCCCCAAGCCCTGGACCGAGGAGGTCATCCGCGCCGCCGACGTCGTCGTCACGATGGGCTGTGGCGACGCCTGCCCCGTCTACCCGGGCAAGCGCTACCTGGACTGGGAACTGGACGACCCGGCGGGCAGAAGCGTGCAGGATGTGCGGCCCATCCGTGACGAGATCGAACGCCGCGTCCGCCACCTCCTCGACGACCTTGAAGTCCCCGCGACCTGAAGCCAGACCACCCCAAGGAAGGTATCCACCCGTGAGCGACACCCCCAGCGTCCTGTTCGTCTGCGTCCACAATGCCGGCCGCTCCCAGATGGCCGCCGGCTGGCTCCGCCATCTCGCCGGGGATCGCATCGAGGTCCGATCGGCGGGCTCGGCGCCCGCCGATCACATCAACCCGGTTGCGGTCGAGGCCATGCGCGAAGTCGGCATCGACATCACCGACCAGCAGCCCAAGATCCTCACCGTCGACGCCGTAGAAGCCTCGGACGCGGTCATCACCATGGGCTGCGGCGACGCCTGCCCCATCTTCCCCGGTAAGCGATATGAGGACTGGAAGCTCGACGACCCGGCCGGGCAGGGCATCGACGCCGTCCGGGCGATCCGAGACCAGATCAAGGAACGCGTCGGCAAGCTGACAGCCGACCTGCTACCCGCCTGACGACCGGCCCGCCTATCGGCCGCAGGACCGGGGAAAACGTCTCGCACCGCGGGCGGGGGGCCGCGTACCGTCCCAGAGGTGGATACCATCGAACAGCGGGATCTGCGCCGGCTGATCAGCTGGCTGGAGCGCATCGAGCCGTGGCAGCAGCTCACCGGTGAGGACTCGCGTGCCTGGCAGGCCGACCCTCGGAGCTCTCTGGCCGGCGACGATGCCAAGACCGACCCCTTTCAGGTGTCCCACGCCGTCTGGCACGCGCTGACCGTGTCGGTGGATCATCTGGGCTGTCTGCGCTCGTCGCTTCTGGGTAATCTGCATGGCGAGCACCGCGAGGTGCGTATCCACACGCACGCCCAGTCCTCGCTGCTGCGCGGGGCGATCGAGAACGCGGCCCGTGCGGTCTGGCTGCTGGGTCCGAAGGACCGGCTGACTCGGGTGAGCCGCCGCCTGGGATTACAGGCCAAGGAGACCAAGGACTCCTTTCGCATGCGGGCCCTGACCCAGCAACCCGCATCGCAGACTCAGCAGGAGCGGCTGCAGCGACTGACCGATCTGCTCGTCGCGGCGGGCCTGACCGAGGAACAGGCCAGGGCCACGGTGAAGACGACGCCCAGCTACACCGAGATCGTGCGCGGCGCGGGCGAGCAGACCACGCTGGGAGCCGACCTGACGCAGCTGGTCTGGAGCGGCTGCAGCGCGCTGGCCCACGGCGACGCCTACGGCACGCTGGCGATGCTGGATAAGGACATCGTGGCGCGCAACCAGGACGTGGCGCTCGTGCGCGTCACCGGTTCGATCAGCGGCCTGTACTGGTGCACCGTCGCGGCCGTGCTCATGGTGAAGCAGGGATTCGAGCTGCTGCAGGCACGCGGCATCTCCTATCGCTGAACCCCCACGCTGGCCCGCCGCAGCGCCGGACGAGTGTCGGTGATGGGTGGTTTGCTGGGGTGCATGACGCTGGTGAACTGGGAGCGCTTACCGGGCGAGACGGTGGAGGAGTTCGTCGCGGCGATGCTGCTGCTGCGGCATCCGCACGGCAATCGCATTACTCCCTCACGCGGGGATCGCGGGGTAGATATCCGGGTCGCCAACCCGGACGGTTACGACATCTATCAGGTCAAGCGCTTCTGCCGGCCGCTGACCTCGCGGCAGGTGACCGACGTTGAGGAGTCCTGGCAGCGCTTCGTGGACGAGACGCTGCCGGTGCTACCGGTCCGCTCGTGGACGCTGGTCACGCCGTGGAATCCCACCCACGAACGGCTGGAGTGGCTGGAGCGGCTGACCGCGGGCAGCGGCCTGCGCGTCGGCTGGATGGATCGCGACCATCTCGACGGCATGGCGGCCGACCATCCCGCGCTGATCGCGTACTACTTCGGCGACGGCGGCGAGCGGATCCAGCACCTGATGGCGCAGGCATTGCAGGGCGGACGGGACATGCCCGACCCGGCGCGCGCTCCGGCGGAGAATCTGCTGACGACCGCGATCGAACGCTATGAGGGCCTGGCCGCAGCGTTGACCGACGTCGACCCGTTCTACCGCTACGAGTTCGAGGTGCGCGAAGGTCGGATGGCCGAGCAGCCCTGGGACGCCGACATGCACCGCGAGGACCTGACCGCCTTCGTCCGCTACCTGCAGCTCAATGAGCGGCACTACCTGGTGATGCGGCTGGTGGCGCGAGCGGTGGAGTCGTTTCAGCTTCGCCCGATCACCGGCTCGTTCAGCCTGCAGGTCCCCGTCGATTCGGCCGAGCAACAGGCGGTGGAGGAGTTCCTCCAGTACGGCGCCCCCTTCGCCGACATCGACGGCGCGATCACCCAGACCTCAGGACCGCCCGGATTGCCCAGCGAGTCGGGCCCTGGCCGGCTGAGCTTCATCGTCCACGCCGGCGCGGCCGGCGATCGCCCTGACCTGGAGGTCCGCCTGATCGCCGCGGACGGTGCCGTCCTGCACGCGCTGGACCTGGTCGGCGTGCGCGCCTCGCGCGGCGTGGACGGCCCCGGCACCTGGCTGGCCGGCCACGACCCCAGCGGCTTGCTACAGCTGCACTTCCTGGTCAACGCTGGCGACCACGACACCTTCCGCCTGCACGTGGACCTGGATGATCTGGCCGGGAAGACACCTGCCGACGTGCTGCCGGCGATGCGCCTGCTCACGGATTTCGTCCCGGAGAACACAGTCCTGCTGGCCGTGCGCGGCGGACCGGCGTATGCGCCCCGCTGGCAGCCCGAGGAGTCCGGGCTGGCGGTGCAGGCCCGCCGGCAGGTCCGGATCCTGGAGGCGTTGCAGGTGATTCAGGCCCACAGCTACCAGCGCATCGTGATCCCGGAGCCGGGCCGCACCTCCGATGAAGAACTCAGGCAGCTCGTGCATTTGGCCCGGCTGCTGCGGGGTCCTCAGATCGAGGCGACATGGACGTATGCGGACTTCCCGATTCCCGCTGATGTCGGACTGCCGCCCGCCGAGGGGGAGTTCCCGGTCGCCGTCATGCATGGGCTGCACGCGCAGGTGGGCGGCCGCCAGATCCCCTTGGGCATGTACCGGTGCGTGACCTACCTCGCCGCGCGGATCGCCGACCCCGCCGAAGCGGCGGCGGCCCAGGGCGGTGACAGCATCCGCTTGCTGCCGGGCTCCACCAACAGAGCCATCATCACCGCGGTCTCGGCCGCTGAGGCGATCGCCGCCCTCGCCGCGCGGGACGGCACGCCGCCGAGCGGATAAGGGGCAGGCGGCCGGGGCTCAGGCGTGCGTGGGCTCGGTCAGCGGGGTGAACAGTGCACCGAGCCGGGCCACCTGGGCCGGGATGATCCAGTAGTAGACCCAGGTACCGCGCCGTTCACTGCCGATCAACCCGGCGGTGCGCAGCACTTTCAGGTGGTGGCTGATAGTGGGCGCGGTCAGGTCGAAGACGTCGGTCAGGTCGCACACGCACGCCTCGCCACCGGGATGGGAGCCGATCATCGACAGCAGCCGCAGCCGGACGGGATCGGCCACAGCCTTAAGCAGCGCGGCCAGCTCGGCCGCGTCGTCTTCGGTAAGTGGCTCGCGGGCGATGGGCGCGCAGCATGGCCCGGCCTGCACGTCCTTGCTCGGGGCGAGGGGCAGGGTGGTGGGGGTCATGCGAGAGCCTCCGGTCCGGGGGTGGTTCGATATCTGTCTAAATGATAGGCGGTGGGAGGCGGCCAGTGACGCGGCGGCGATCAGACAGGTGAGCGTGGCGGCAGCCATCACCACCCCGTACCGGCGGTCTGGGCCATGGTCATGGCGGCTGGGGTGCTGGCCTTGGTGGTCTGGGTGATGGCCTGCGCCGCCACCAGCCGCCACCCCTCGCCAGGGGGCGCGGACTGGGCGGGGCGACGGCGCCTTGCCCGTTGCTCGATGGCGCAGCGGTGACCGGATCGGCACCGGTGACGCTCACGAGGCATCCAGACAGTCCAGCAAGCAGGCGGTCAGCCGGTCGCCGGGCCTCGCCATCTGGAAAGCCCCGGCCAGACCCGACGCCTGCCGGGGTGCGGCGGGCATGACATACCTCCGTCAAACGGGTACGGCTGTCGCGTGCTGGGGACGGGTCAGCCGCAGCAGCCGCCGCCCTGAGACGCACCGACGGTCGCCAGCGGCAGCGGGGTGCCCAACAGACCGCCGCTGATCCCGGTGGCCAGGCCAACCCGCTGCTCCTGGGCTTCGGCCAGGCTGGAGGAGCACACCCCGGTCTCGGGCAGGTCCAGTTGCACGTCCCGGGCGGCCTCCCAGTCGCCGGCTAGGGCTGCGACGACCGAGCGCGCCTGCTCGTAGCCGGTGGCCAGCAGGAAGGTGGGGGCGCGGCCGTAGCTCTTGACCCCCACCGCGTAGTAGCCGGGTTCGGGGTGGGCCAGTTCGTCGGCGCCGTGCGGCGGGACGGTGCCACAAGAATGTGCGTTGGGGTCGATCAGCGGGGCCAGCGTGCGGGTAGAGCCGAGGACCGCATCGAGGTCGAGGCGGAGTTCGTCGGCGATGGCGTGGTCGGGCCGGTAGCCGGTGGCAGCCACGATGCGCTCAGCGGTGATGGTCTGCTCGGCGCCGGACGGGTCGCGGCTGATCACCCGCACTTGGCCGCCATTGCGCTCGATGGCATGGGTGAAGAAGCCGGTCACCAGGCGGATGCGGCCGCTTTCGACGTGGGCGTGCAGGCGAGTGCCGAGCGCTCCGCGGGCGGGTAACGCGTCAGCGTCGCCGCCGCCGTAGGTGCGGCTGGCGTTGCCCGCGCGGATAGCCCAGGTGATCGGAGTGTCGTCGAGCTGGGCGAGGGCGAGCAGGGTGGTGGCGGCCGAGTGGCCGGCGCCGACGACCAGGACATGCCGGCCCGCGTACTGGTCGCGGTCGGCGCCGAGCACGTCGGGCAGCGCGTGGTCGACCAGGTCTGCCGCGTCCGTCTCGCCGTAGGCGGGCAGGCCGCTCGCGCCCAGCACACTCGGGGTGGCGTAGGTGCCGGAGGCGTCGATGACGGCGCGGGCGTGCAGCTCGGTTCCGTCTGTCAGGCGGATCAGGAACGGCGCCGCCTCACGGCCGGTGGTGCGGACCCGGTCGAGACCGAGCCTGCTGATCGCGCTCACCTGCGCGCCCAGGCGGACCCTGTCGCCGAACAGCTTGGCCAGCGGCGCCAGGTAGTCATCGATCAGCTCGGCGCCGGTCGGCAGCCATTCGGGGTCGGGTGCGCTCCAGCCGTCGGCCTCCAGCAGGCGGCGGGCCGCGGAGTCGATGTTGTACTTCCACGGGCTGAACACCCGTACGTGGCTCCACTTGGCCACCGACGCGCCCGCCTGCCCTCCCGCCTCCAGCACCACGAAGTCGAGACCCCGCTCGGTCAGGTGGGCCGCCGCCGCCAGCCCGACTGGGCCCGCGCCTATGACCACGATGGGCAGGTCATCGGGCCGTGCGGCCTGACGGCTGGGCTCCAGTTCGACAGCGGTGGGACCGCAGCATCCGCTCATGGCGCATCTCCTCATCGGTTCTCGCGAGCCCCGCGACCCGCGCTGTTTTGAAGTGTGTCTAAGTAAGCTCGTTGGCAGGATGCCCGACAACTTAGATCTATGTCAAATTAGAGACATGTCTAATCAAGCGACCAAAGGAAGCGCGGCAGCTCAGGCGCGGACATGCTCCCGGTGGCCACGCAGGTGCCGGCCTAGAGCGGCCACGACGCGCCGAGCGTCGGCGCCGACTCCGCGCAGCGTGTTGGAGGAGGGGGTGCGCTGCCACTCCAAGCCCAGGTATCCCAGGCCGCCATGCGTGAGGGACAGGCCCCGGCGCTGGCGTGGGTGGCCATCGGTGGTCAGTGCGCCCAGCCCGGCCAGATAGGGCAGATCCGGCTGGTAGCCGGTGGCCAGCAGCACCGCATCGACGCGTTCACGCCCGCCGTCGGGCCAGGTCACCTGATCACCGTCCAGGCGCGTGAACATCGCTCGGCGCCGATAGCGGTCCTCGCGCAGCGCCTGGCGGTAGCGACCGTCGTCCAGCACGGGCGAGGCGGGCGGATGCTCCGCGCGGGCCAGCGGCAGCCGGTCGAACCCGGTCACGCGGAACCAGAAATGCAGGTCCCGCCCCAGCGGGCGCTGCTGTACGAACCGGATCGGCGTTCGGCTGGCGAGCGTCACCCGGCGCTGGCCGGCCAGCTCGTAGGCGACCTGGACCGCCGAGTTGCCCGCCCCGACCACGATGACATGCTCACCGGGTAGCGAGGCCGGAGAGCGGTAGTCGGCAACATGCAAGACCTGGCCGGTGAAGGCGCCCAGACCGGGCAGGGCAGGCCGGTGCGGGCGGCCGAAAGAACCGCTGGCCGCGATCAGGATGCCGGCGCTCAGCTGTTCGCCGCCCTCCAGCCGCACGGCGAACCCCTCCTCACCGGCTTCGGCCGTGCCCACACGGGCGTGGGTGCGCAGCTCGGCGCCGCGCTCGATCAGGGCGGCGGCATAGCGCTCCAGATAGGAGACCACTTCGTCGCGGCGCGGGTAGCGCTCGGGATCCCCGTCGAAGCCCATGCCGGGCAGGCTGCTGTAGCGAGCGGGCGAGAACAGGGCGAGGCTGTCGTAGTAGCGCGGCCAGGACCCGGCCGCCCGGCCGGAGGCTTCCAGCAGCACGGGTCGTAGCCCCTGCTCAAGGGCGGCGTGCGCGGCGGCGAGGCCGGACTGGCCGGCCCCGACGATCAGGGCGCGGTCGTTGTCGGTAGGCATGCCGCAGAACGTACCTTCATTTTCTAATATGTCAATAAGCTGAAATGAGCGTAGGGTGCCTGGGCAGGAGGGAGCATCCATGGCCGAGACCACAACATCACCAGCCGCCGCGACGAGCGCCACGTGCGCGCCGCAGATGCCGCAGGCCGCCCAAGACTTCCTCAAGGCCCTCGCCAACCCCGGACGCCAGCAGATCATGTTGCTGTTCGCCCAGGGCGCCGAGCTGTCGGTCAACCAGGTCGCCGAGCGGGCCCGCATCAGTCAGTCCGCCGCCTCCCAACAGCTCGCTCTACTACGGCGCGGTGGCATCGTGACCTCTCGCCGCTATGGGAAAGAGGTGCTCTACCGGGGAGACCGCGAGAGCGTGGCGCGCATACTCGGCGACCTGCAGGACTACCTGCAATTCTGCTGCTAGTCGGCGATCGGTCCGCTTGGTAGCTGCCCCTGAGGTGAGTTTTGAGCCTGGCGGCGTTTCCGCACCTCGGCGATGCGCTTGACGATGCCCTCGATGACGGCCGCGTTAGGGCCGATCTCGACTGCGCCCCCTTGATGACCCGAGACCTCCACGGCTTTCACCGGCCGCCAGTCTTCCGGGTACATCCTGGCAAGCAGTTCGAGGGCGACCCTGCCGTTGGGGGGCGTCCATGCGCGTTCTCGGGTTCCGTCCGGCCGGACGACCTCACGGATCAAGGTGCCACCCTTGGCATCGGCAAAGGCGGCCGATACGAGATCCACAGATGCCCGCGCGCGTGCGCGCGTAAGGGCCTCCCGAAACTCCCGGTACTCGGGAGCTGCCCCTCCTCCTCTCCCAGGGCCATCCACCTGTGGACCGTGGAACGACCGACCCCGCACAGGTCGGCGGCGGTGCCGAGGAAGTGGCCCGCCTCCAGGTGCTTACAGAGCTCGTCGCACAGTTCGGGGGTCAGCTTGGAGGGGCGCCCCATCACTCACACTCCGGGCGTCGGGCGGCGAGGAGCCGACGGGCCTCGGCGGCTCCCCGATGCGCGATGCTAGCCAGGGCCCGTCGAGCGTTCGCGATGGCGGCGGCGGTGGTGCTCCTGCGGCTCAAGTCTCGATCCTCCGTTCTCGGCGATGTGGTCAGGGGGAGATCGTCGCTGGACTACGCCACGGCGGCGAGCGCGATGCCGCGGTAGACCTGTCCGGACGAGGCACGCTTCTTCTCGTGGCCGCGCTTGGCCATGGAGTCGGCGAACGTCACCTCCGACCCCGCCTCCTCCCCGGCCGTGCCGCACCACTTCGACCAAGCCGCGAACAGGTGCCGGGCGCCGACGTGGTAGCTGCTGGCTTGGATGGTCTCGTCCTTCAGAAACCGTCCGAGCGGGTCGGACTCGATCTGGTATCTGTCGGTGCGCTCGGCGATGACGTGGGGCAGGACAAGACCACTCTCCTCGTAGTCCCGGTATCCCCGAAACGCCCAGGCGAGCATGGCAGGCAGTTCTTCGGCGAGCCGCTCTGGCAGCCTGCGGTCAGGCTTGGCGACGACCACGTCGAAGGGCACTACTCGGATTCGACGCCAGACCGCTGGGTCGTCTCCGGAAACCTTCGGCTTGTGGTTGGTGCAGAGGATCAGGACGTGGCTGGGGTCGAACTCGAAGAAGTTCTGACGCATCTTGCGGGCGCGGAGCCGTTCGCCACCAGTCAGGCGCTTCATCGTGGCCGAGGCGAGACTCCTGCCCTCGTCTGTCTCGCTGCACACGGCCAGGCGCGCCCCCTTCAAGTCGGCCAGGCCGGTCGGGTGCGCATTGTCCCGGGACACGAGAAGGTCGGGCTCAGCGTTGATGGCGTAGTCTCCGAACGCCTTACCCATCGCCTCCAGCAGCGTCGACTTCCCGTTCTGTCCGGTCCCTGTGAAGATCGGAAGTACGTGTTCGCGGACCAGCCCCAGCATCGAGTAACCGAAGATCCGCTGCACCCACGTCTGAAGCCCTGCGTGGCCGTCGTCGTTGGGCAAGATCTCGTTGATGAACCGGTCGAACAAGTCGCTTCGAGCGTCCATGTCCAGGTCGCACCCGGCCACCTTGGTCAGCATGTCGCTCGGGTCATGCCGCCGCTGTTCCCCCGTCCACAGGTCGAGGGTGCCGCTGGGGGTGTTGAACAGGTGTGGAGCTGCGTCGAGGACGTCGGGCGATACGGCGATGGGCTTCAGTGAGCTCGCGATCCGCATCATGCCTTCCAGACCTGACGCAGACTCGCATTTACGGACATCGGCGTACAGATCATCTCGGTCCTCTCTGCTGTCGAGGGTCGGGACTTCAGTGAGGGCGGCCTTGACCGTGGCCACGGCCGCGCGCATCGCGGCACGGTCCTTGTCCGGAACCCAGCGGGTCGAGTCCCACACATGCCAGCCCAGGTCGTGGGCGTACATGAGCCTTCCTGCGTGGAGCATGGCGAACCGCTCGGCCATGCGGAGCTGACCTCGGTGGATCTCTCCGGCGACTGACGATGCCGTGGGCCCGCCGGGGACGCCGGCCTCGTCGAGGATCTGTTCCGGCGTCTTCGTCACGATGCCCTCATTCCGCGACGCATGCCGCTCCCGATCGTGCCGCGCCCCAGGGCGGCGCCGAGCTCTGATTCCGTGAGTCCGATCTCCAGGCCAGACGCCCAGAGCACTTCGTAGGCGGTGGCCTCGTCGATCGCACCCTGCGCGACCATCTGCCCCGCACAGCACGCGGCCCAGTACAGGACCGCGTTCCGCTCGCCAGGGGTAGCTTTCAGGACGGTCCGGACGAGGCCGTTGAGGCGACCTCGCATACTCCCCGTCCTCGATTCTCGGGCGGCCTTGCGGGGCCGCGGCGGCTTCTCCCGCAGCCGTTCGAGCAGAGCGGGGTGCAGGGTGGCCAGAGGCAGCGCGAACCGGTCGTTCATCCACCGATAGGGCTGACCGGTCCGGGGGTGAAGCGAGGGAGCTACCACGATGTACCCGCCATCGGCCTTGACGTCGATCTGTGGTCCGGCCTTGCCCACACCGGAGGGGATGCGGACACCAGGGTGCCGGTAGACCAGATGCAGGCCGCCGGATCCAGTGGCGGCGGTGACCGTGCCGGGCAGTATGCCGCCCTCGTCGAGCTTGGCCATGGTCTTGAGGCCGCCGGGCGCGTCTACGTCGATGACGACGGTGCCGGAAGGGCCGCCAGTGCGGATCGCGACCAGGCCGCGCGGGACGCGGTGGTCCATGGCGCGGATGCGCTCCGGGTCGGTAGTGGCCGCGTAGAAGCCGTGGCAAGTCAAGCATGGGCAGGTTTCCATCTGCTCCGGGGTGACGTGCTCGTCACGGCACCGGTCACAGTTCCGTAGGGGTGCCTTGGAACTGGACAGGACGAACACCGGCCAGCCGTGAGCGGCGTAGCTGAGCATCGCCTGCAGCCGGGGATGACCGGGGCTTACGCAGAGATCCGGAGCGCCTTCGACCATGTCGGCACCCGGGCCGTGAGATCCGCGCAAGGGGTTGCCGCTGCTCAGCGTGTTACCGTGCTCATCAGCGGCCGGAAGACTCTTCTGGTCGTGCATGATCCTGTCCATCTCGGATGCATCGAGGGATGGGGTCGGGCGCCTAGGTGTGCGACCACCTGGGCGCCTTCTTGTACGTGGCGTTCGACTGGGTGACGGAACAGCGTCGTCGGCGGCTCGACATCAAGCCGCAGGCGCAGAGGCCGAGAAAGCCCCTGAGCCGCTACACGAGGCAGCGCTGATTCACCCAAGGCGGTGATTGGGGAAGCGTCCTCACCGCCAGGAGCGGCGTGTCAGGCCGCCGAGGCAGTTGCGCGGAGCCGCTGTACGTAGGTCAGGAGGGAATCCCTCGGAACGCGCCGGCTACGGCCGATGAGCACGGACTCCAGTTCACCCGACTTGATGAGCTGGAAGTAGACGCTGCGCCCGATCTGGAGCAGGTCGAGGACGTGCTCCTCCTTGAGAAGGAGCGGGAGGCACGCGCATGGCAGTGCCGTGGACGTCGGCTCACCAGCGAGCGGCACGTGGGTGTGGCGGCTGGTCAGAGGTTCTCCGACCATGCTCAGCCCCCTAGCATTGGACATGGTTCAGGTCCTTCGAATTGACGCGACTGGCTTGGGCGGCCCTCGGCGGGAAAGCGTGCGGTGTTCGGAGCGGGAACTCCGTCCATCAGCACCCCGCCGGGGGCTTATTGCTGTCCGGACCGTTACACCGAGTGGGTCCCCACCCGCAGTCCTCGGCCGTACGAAGATCACCGTAACCGTCCATGGCGGCCCGCGCAAGTTCGCGATCGCATATCGCTGCACGCGACGCAAGCGACGTTTTGTGATATGCGGCTGGGTCGGTTCTGGCGTCCAAAGGATGTCAGGGCCCTCTTTCATCGGAAGACTCCCGCTGCTACCTGGAAAAACTTCGTAGCCTACGCCGCGCTACCGCTAACGTCGGCTCTCGTTGCCGCTGGCTTCCGAACGTTGCTGGTGGGTGCAGTCCTTCGCCGATCATTGCTGAATGATCTTGCGGGTCACGCGTAGCATCATTAGAGTCGTAATGCGTTATCGGCATCAATCAAGGAGTCAAAATTCATGCCGGAGGAAAACGAGTTCTACGACTGGCTGTCGGCCACAGCCCGCGGACACGGGTACGCGTCAGACGCGGCTCTGGCCGAGGCGCTTGAGCTTCAGCAGTCGACAGTCTCGCGGTGGCGAAAGGGCACCCGTCCCCACATCACGCACCTGGTGAAGCTCGGCCGGCTGTTCCGCATGAGCATCGAGCCCATGCTTGTCCTGACCGGGCACGTACCACACGACCTCCTCGGCAACGCCGAACCGCCGGCACCGCCAACCTCACCGACCGTCCGCGAGATCCAGGAGGCGCCTCTTCCCGACAACATCAAGGGCGTCCTCCTGCAGTACTGGGATCAGCGACTGAACGAGGAGCAGGCGAGAGTGGGAGAACTGCTGGAGGTGTTCAAGTCGGCCGACGGTAGCGCGCTCACTCCCGCCGCGACCGCCGACGCCTTCGCCTTGGCCAGTTCCGACCTGCCGCAGCATTTTGCCGACGCCATGCGCGAGGCGGCTCACGTGCTGGAGTCGGTCGGCCGGCGGACGCGGAGAACGGGGGTGACCCGATGAGTGCCCCCAAGAAGCGCGCCCGCGGCAATGGCGAGGGCAGTTTCTACCAGCGAGCCGACGGCATATGGATCGGCGCCGTGACACTGCCGGGCGGTGAGCGAAAGACCGTCTCGTCCAAGGACAAGGCCAAGGCGCGGGAGGAGTGGCGCAAGCTGCTCCACCAGGTCGAGGAGGGCAAGCCGATCACCTCCGGCCGCGGCGTCACCCTGGAGCGCTACCTCAACCAGTGGGTCTCGCTCACGCTGGCCCAGCGGGTGGCCGCCGGGAAGGTGGCCGAGTCCACGATGATCTCCTACTCGGACAACATCAGGCTCCACGTCATCCCGCACATCGGAGGCGAGCCCCTGACGAAGCTGACCCCAGCACGGTTACGGGCATGGCTCCTGGAGCTACAGCGCAAGCCGGCGGCCCGGCAGAAGAAGGCAGTGGAGGGCGGAGACCCGCCGCCGGTGGTGCTCCTCTCCGACCGCACGGTCAACTACTGCCACGCCATTCTCCGGGCCGCGCTCAACGATGCGTTCAAGGACGAGCTGGTCGCGCGCAACGTGGCCATGCTGGTCGAGCCGCCATCGGGGAAGAGCAAGCGCGGGACAGCCCTGACCAGCGAGGAGGCCGACGGGCTCTTCGAAGCGGCGCATCGCCACCGGTGGGGCGTGTTGTGGCTGACGATCCTCGGTCTCGGCCTGCGCCGCGGTGAGGCGCTCTCGCTGCGCTGGGAGGACATCGACTTGGACAATGCGGTAATCAAGGTCGGTCCTTCGCTGCAGCGCCTGCGGGGCGAGCTCGACCAGGAGACCGGACGTCGGCGCGGCCGGCTGGCCGTGGTCCGCGCGAAGACCGAGGGGTCGGACGCGAAGCTGGCGATCCCCCGGGCCGTGGTCATGCTGCTGCGGCAGCACAAGGTGGACCAGGCCACCGAGCGGCTGGCGGCGAAGGTGTGGGCGGACCCGGGGCTGGTGTTCACCACTTCGGTGGGGACGCCAATTGAGCCGCGGAACGCCAACCGGGCATGGAACGCACTGTGCGACGAGGCGGGCATCACGCGGCCGGACGGCAAGCGGGTGAGGATTCACGACCTCCGGCACACCGCGGCGACCTGGCTGCATGGGGAAGGCGTGGACATGAAGACCATCCAGGGGACTCTTCGGCATAGCCGACTCGCCACGACCTCGGAGATCTATACGCACCTCACCGAGGACGTGCAGCGCCGGGCCGCGGACTCGATGGACGGGGCGCTGTCACGGTTCGGCCGCCTCGCTCAATGAACCCGCACGCTGCTGACCTGCGGAAATGTAGGGGCGTGTAGGGATCCAGGTATTGGCTCTGTATGTATAGGCGCGTAGGTGGAACAGGTAAACCCTGCACGGCCCTACACACAACCGCTGAAGTGCAGAAACACGAAGAGAAGCCCTACACGGTCGCGCCGATCCCAGTGCTTGCTAACCCTTCCAGAACCGGATGTAGTCAGATGTAGTCATCCGTATTATGATGTAGTCGTGTCGAACAAGCCGACCACCGTCCGACTGACGGACGAGCAGAAGGCGGGGCTCGACGCCATCGGCAAGCGGGAGGACCGGAGTCGATCGTGGCTCATCTCGAAGGCTGTGGACGAGTACATCGCCCGACATCTACGAAGTGAAAAGACGACTACGAACGGAGGTGAACCTCAGTGAACGAAACGGCCTTGCTACAGCCGTTGCTACAGTCGGCCCCTGGAAACGACTCAGGGAGTCCCTTGAGATCAAGGAACTCCCTGGTGATGCTGTGTGCGGCCGGAGGTACTCGAAACCCCAACCTTCTGATCCGTAGTCAGATGCTCTATCCATTGAGCTACGGCCGCTCGCTGCGTGACCAGCATAGCGGGTCTAGAGCCGTGCCTCGAACCAGATACCGCCCTCACGCCCCACTAGATTCCACCTTCTTCGGCCAAAGGGTGTAGCTCAGGGGCCAGAGCAGGGCGATCAGCGGCACCTTCAGCATGCCGTACATGAAATCGATCAGTGCGCCCGTGCGGGAGGGTTCGTTGACGAGCCAGGTCAGGCCGAGCAGGAGGGCACAGGCGATGGCGTACGCCAGGACGATGCGGAGCCAGAAGATCCACTCGTAGCGGGCGCGGGGCATGCCGCCCGCGGGTGGCTTCCAGGGAGGTGGGCCGTCGGCGAAGCGGTGGCGGAACTTGGCGTCGGCCCAGCGGATCGTGCTGTGGCCGAAGACGATGGAGTACGCCAGGTACGCGGCCGCTATGCCGTGCCTCAGGTCGGCCGTGGCGCCGCCGCGCATGTCCATGACGGCTGCCGCCAGGAGGATCACGTCCAGGAGCGGTACGCAGATGAGAAGGGCGGTGCTGAGTCGGCGGCGGTTCCAGAGGTAGCGGCTGGCGAGGCCGAGTCCGAGCAGGAGCCAGAAGCCGATTTCGCAGCCGATCAGGATGGCGACAATCACGTGTCCCATCCTTGGGGACTCCTCTGGCCGGCGCATCGTCAGTGAAGAGGAGCCTGTGGATACATCGAAGTGTTTATCCACAGGCAGACCCTCGAAGGAGGGAGCGGGGTCTGGACGGTGGTGGGATGGGGGCATGCAACGCGAGGCGTCGTGGGCCGGGCTGGCCTTCGTCGTAGGCCTGCTCCTGATCGTGGGCGGAGCCTACACTCATCGCGAGGTGCCCGAGGGGTGGCTCGCGGTGTCGCTGGCGTTCGTGTGTGCGGGAGTGGTGGTACGGCGGCGGGCGCCGTTGGTGGGGTTGGCCCTGGGCGCTGTGGGGGTCGGCGTTGATCTGTTCGTGGGGCCGTCGTTGCCGACTGTTCTGATATTTACCGACAACGTGTATGCGGCGGCGTTGTACGGGCCCGCGTGGTTCTCGCGGTGGCTACTGGGGGCCGCCACTGTGCTGGCGGTGTTGGCCGGGGGTGTGACAGGGGTCCTGTCGGGCGACTGGCGGCCACTGGCGGTCAACGGGATTCAGGCGGGGCTCGTGCTCGTTACGCCTGTGACCACGGCGATGGTGTTACGCCAGCACCGTGAGCAGGCCGCGGCCGAGCGTGCCAGGGCGGAACAGGTGGCGCGGCTGGCCGAGCTTGACCGGCAGGCGGCCATTGCGACGGAGCGTACGCGGATGGCCCGGGAGCTGCATGACATGATCGCCAACCACTTCAGCGCGATCGCCATCCAGTCGACGGGGGCATTGTCGCGTACGGACCTGGATGCGGTGGCCGTACGGAAGATCATCGAGTCTGTACGGGAGAACAGTCTGAGAGGGCTGGCCGAGATGCGGACCATGATCGGGCTGCTGCGGCAGGAGGGGGATGAGGCCGAAGCCACCCGACCGCGGCTGGCTGACGCGGAGAGTCTGGTCGAACGGTCGCGGCGGGCGGGGATAGCGGCCGATTTCCGCGTCGAGGGGGAGCCACGGGAGCTGTCTCCGGCGGTGGATCTGGCCGGCTATCGGATCTTGCAGGAGGCGCTGACCAATGCGCTCAAGCATGGCGGGCGGGCGGCTGTGGTCAAGGTCGTTTATGAGTCGGAGCAAGTGACAGTGGCTGTGGACAACCCTGTGGATAAGTCTGTGGGTAACCCAGGTAATCCTGTGGATGATGGACATACGGCTCGGCTTCTCGGGGCTGGAGAGGTTCAGGGGGCGGAGGTTCTTCCTGCGGAGGTTCTTCCTGCGGAGGTTCTACCTGCGGAGGCTCTTCCCGGGGCCGGGGCGGGGCTGGTGGGGATGAGGGAGCGGGCCGTGTTGGTCGGGGGGTCGTTCGAGGCCGGGATGGACGGGGGTTTGTGGCGGGTCAAGGCCGTGCTGCCCATGCCGAAGGACGGGAAGGGGCTGTGGGAGGCGGGATGACGATCAAAGTTCTGGTCGCGGACGATCACGCGGCTGTCAGGGCGGGGCTGGTGCTGATTCTCGGTGGGGCTCAGGACATCGCGGTCGTCGGGGAGGCGGCTGATGGGGAGCAGGCGGTGGAGTTGGCCCGCGAGACCCGGCCCGACGTGGTGTTGATGGATGTGCGGATGCCGAAGCTCGATGGCATCTCGGCGACCAGGGAGCTCGCCGGGGTGGCCGATGTGTTGATCTTGACGACGTTCGATGTGGATGAGTATGTCTTCGGGGCGTTGCGGGCGGGGGCGGCCGGGTTCCTGTTGAAGAACACCGACGCGGAGTCGCTGGTCGCGGCCGTACGGCTGGTGGCCAGGGGGGATGGGCTGATCTCGCCTACGGTCACGCGGCGGTTGATCTCTGCCTTCGCCGAGCAGCCGGTCCGTAAGGAGCAGCAGGTGGAGGGGCTGACGCCGCGTGAGCAGGAGGTGTTGGCCGGGATCGGTCGCGGGCTGTCCAATGCCGAGATCGCCAGGGAGCTCGCCATGGCTGAGGCGACCACGAAGACGCATGTGAGCCGGGTGTTGAACAAGCTGGGTCTCAAAAGCCGGGTCCAAGCGGCGATTTATTACTCAGAAGGCCCCCGCTAGTCTGATGGTCGTGTCCGTGCCACCGACGCCTCAGCCGCCGCCGCGCTCGACAACAAGCGCCCCGGGGCCAGGGGATGGGAGCGGCGAAGCGCTAGCCGGGCAAACCACTCCCCAGCCCTCCGGGCAAGCCAGCGTCCCGCCATCCGCCGACGGGCCGAAGCCGCCGCCGAATGGCAAGTCCAGGGGTAAGTCCGTCGGACTGATCATCGGCCTGGCGTTCGCCGGGCTGGTCGCCTACAGCATCGTCAACGCCATCCTGGGCATCGTGATCTTCGTCAGCACCCTCGATGAGAACGGCCCTAACTACCCCATCATCATCTCCTGCACGATCTTCCTCGCCCTCTTCGGCCTCGGTGCCGGGGCGGGGCTGCAACTCCTGCGCAAACCGTGGGCGACCGGCCTGGGCTTGGGGTTCCTTGTCGGCTGGGCGTTATGGTCCATCCTCTCCGCTGGGATCTGCACCGGAATCAGCCCGGACCTGTACGTCTGACATACCGCTGCAGTGGATCAGCGCATCGCCCAGGGCCCGGACGAAATCCTCGAAATCAGCCTCGTGGTCCACGATGCCAAGGATCACCGGGCGGGAGGCGAAAGGGATTACTCCACCGGGATGTACAGGCTGAGCGTCTCGGCGATGCAGGCCGGGCGCTTCTCGCCCTCGACCTCGACCGTCACCTTCAGGTTGGCCAGGTAGCCGGCGGGCGTGCCCTTGACGTCGCTCAGCTCGCCCAGCGCCCTGACCCGCGCGCCGACCGGCACCGGCCTGGGGAAACGCACCTTGTTGAGGCCGTAGTTGACGGCCATCTGGATGCTCTCGACGCGTACCAGCTCCATCATGAACGACGGCAGCAGCGACAGGCTCAGGTAACCGTGCGCGATCGTGCCGCCGAACGGTCCTTCCTTGGCCCTCTCCACGTCGATGTGGATCCACTGGTGGTCGTCGGTCGCGTCGGCGAAGAGATTGACCTGCTCCTGAGTGACTGTGCGCCACTCGGTCGGGCCGAACTTCTCGCCGACGGCCGCCTTGAGTTCCTGTACGTTCGCGAAGGTCCGCATGGCTCCGAACGCTATTGCGCGGGCGGGACGGCTGCCAAGTTGAGCACCCAGTATCTGTCGACCTTGCCCTTCGTGGTGCCCCCGTAGAGGATCGTGCTGGGCTCCGACGAGGTGCCGTTGCTGCTCCAGCCACCGGGGGTTTCGATGCGCGCCAGCCTGCCGGTGTTCAGGTCGTACACGTTTTCGGCCGATCGCAGGAAGCGATCGAGGATGGCATACATCCCGAAGCCCTTCGGGAGCTTCTTGACACCGGTCCCGTCGACGCGCTGGACGACGGAAGTGGTGCCCTGGCGGCCACGGCACCAGACCGGCCCGCACCGCATGTCCTTCATCCCGTCCTTGGTCACAACCTTGGTCACGGTCCCATCGGCCAAGTTGACGATCTTGGACTGGTTGTAGCCGAACTTCTCGAACTCTTCGTCGTCAGTGCTCGCATCGCCCGCCCATGGCCAGCTGATCAAGTGCAGCCCATCAGACTTTGGCACGCGATTGGGAGCACCGTTGGTGAACGGCTTCCGGTATACGCCGCCCTTCCGCGTCGACCAGACGACGCTTTCACCGTCCACGCCGATGGCTTCGACGGCCGCGCCACCGCCGGTCAACGTGACGGCCAGCTGGGCCTTGCCGCCGGACAGCGGGGCCCACCAGAGCTCGGCGACCGTGGTCCCGTCCTTCGAGGCGCTGGAGCACCAAACGACGTTCGTACCATCGGTCGAGACGGTTTGTGTGAAGTATTGCTTCAGTCCCCGAGTCCGGGGGATCTCTGTTACCACCCGGGACTTACCGGTCTTGGCGTCGTACACCTCGATCTTGCCGGCCTTGTCGGCCGAGGGCTCCGCGGCGAGCAGCACCTCGGTGGCGTTGAGGCTGGTGATAGGGCGGTAGCGCCAGCCGTCGGCGTTCTTGGCGGGCATCTGGAAGAGTGCCTGCGGCCAGAGCTTCGCGATCGGCATCCCCTTGATCTGCGCTTGCGGCTTAGCAGTCATGGTCGCTGTCACCGTGACTTTCGGACTGGGAGTCGGAGTCACTTTCTTCCTGGGACGCGGCCGAGCCTCGGTGGTCGCCGTCGTGTTCGGCTGGGCGGCCGTCTCTTCTCCGCCCCCGCTGGAGAAGGCGCCCTGGGCGACGACCGTACTTGTGCTCACCACCCCGGCCACCGCTGCCACCGCGGCCGCAGCGAGCAGTTGCGCACGGCGCCTGGTCCGCCGCCGCCTGCGGGCACCCACCCCGGCCAGCAGGTCGAGCTCGGGAGCCCGATCCGCCGCGTCGCGCAGCGCGCCGCTCAATTCGTCCTCTGTCCTCATGCCCGTCCCCTCTCCAGCACAGCAGGGCGGACCCGGAGCGTGGCGAGCGCCCGGAATGCCTGGCTGCGTACAGTTCCTCGGGAGATGCCGAGGATCGCGGCGATCTCCTCATCCGGCAGGTCCTCGTAGTAGCGCAGGACCAGCACGACCCGCTGCTTCCTGGGCAGCGTCGCGAGCTCCTTCCAGAGCTCGCCGAACGAATGCGTGTCGTGGTAGATGCCTTCGGGGACCTCATCGGTCACGTGCTCTCTGCGCCGCCTGCGCCACCAGCTGATGTGCTGGCGAGCCATGGTCGTGCGTACGTACGCCTCGGGGCTGTCCTTGTTGCGGACCCGGCTCCAGTTGTCGCTCAGCTTGAGCAGCGCCTCCTGGGCCAGATCCGCGGCGTCCTCGGCGTTGCCGGTGATCACGTAGCCGTATCTGACCAGCGCCGCGCCCCTGGCTCGGACGAAATCCTCGAACTCCACATCACCGGGACGCACGAGCCGCTCGCTCTGTTGCAAAGATCTTTACTCGAAACCATCGCGCACGTGTTCGAGTGCGCGCTACAGTTCTAGGGACCGACTCGAACAAGGGTTCGGCCTGGTGGGAGGGGGTGCGTCCGATGACAATACTGGCGACGGCCCCTGCTCGGACACGCCGTAGCGCTTTCTTCCCAAATCTAAGACGGCCGCTATATCCCGCAATAAAGTCCGAGAGCGTGGACCCTGTGCGCAATCCTTACGCCCCCGGAGCCGGACAGCGCCCGCCGGAGCTCGCCGGGCGCGACCGCGAGCTGCAGCAGTTCGAGGTCGTGCTGGAGCGGGTGGCCCGTGGCCGTCCCGAGCGCAGCATGGTCGTCACCGGTCTGCGCGGCGTCGGCAAGACCGTGCTCCTCAACACGTTCAAGTCCATGGCGATGCAGCGGCTGTGGGGCACGGGCAAGATCGAGGCCCGGCCCGACCAGTCGATCCGCCGTCCCGTCTCCGCCGCGCTGCACATGGCGATCCGCGAGCTGGCTCCCCGGCATCGCGCGCCGGAGCGCATCGAGGAGTTCCTGGGCGTGCTCAAGGCGTTCGCGATGCGCGATCCGGCCGCCGCCAAGGGCACCTCACACTGGTCGCCCGGCATCGAGGTGCCGGCCAGCCGTGGCCGGGCCGACTCCGGTGACCTCGAGATCGACCTCACCGAGCTGTTCGTCGACGCCGCGAGCGTGGCCACCGACCTGGGCGTCGGCATCGCGCTCTTCATCGACGAGATGCAGGACGTGCAGCCCGCCGACGTCTCGGCGCTCTGCGCCGCCTGCCATGAGCTGTCGCAGTCCGGCGGGCCGCTGATCGTGGTCGGCGCGGGCCTGCCGCACCTGCCGAGCGTGCTGTCGGCCAGCAAGAGCTACTCCGAGCGGCTCTTCCGCTACGCCCGCATCGACAAGCTCGACCGCGAGGCGGCCGACCTCGCGCTGATGCTGCCGGCGCGGGAGGAAGAGGTCGAGTTCACCCAGGACGCCCTCGACGCCCTTTACGAGGCGGCCGACGGTTACCCCTACTTCGTCCAGGCTTACGGCAAGGTCGCCTGGGATCTGGCGCCGCGCAGCCCGATCACTCTCGACGACGTCAAGGTGTCCGCGCCCGAGGCCGAGGAGGAGCTCGCAGTGGGCTTCTTCGGCAGCCGCTACGAGCGGGCCACCCCAGCGGAGCGCGACTACATGCATGCTATGGCGCAGATCGGCGACGAGCCGGTCGCCACCGCGGAGGTGGCCGACGCGCTGGGGCGCAAGCCGTCCAGCCTGTCACCCGCCCGCGACAGCCTCATCAAGAAGGGGCTCATCTACAGCGCTGAGCGCGGTCTGATCGCGTTCACCGTGCCGCATTTCGGGAGGTTCCTGCGTGCCCAACCGATCTAGGCGACACCCCTAGTCCTCTATTGGGCTGTCTAGTGGGGAAGCTAGATAGCCCAATAGAGTCATATCCTTTTGTCGAGGGTTCTATAGCGCTGTCTAGCGTCAGGCCGATACAGGCGTATAGACCGGCAGAGCGCCGCTGTCCTCGTGGTCGACCACGGCCACCCGTACGGCCGGACGCCGCCCACTGAGATAGACCGCGAACACGACATCGGCCCCATCCCGCCGCTCGAAGGCGAAGAAGCGCCAGCACAGCTCACGCCAGCTGTCGTACGGCTCGACCGCGGCGAGCTGCTCCCGGTGCTGCCGCCAGGGGCCGCTCGACCGGAGCCTGGCCAGCGTGGCCTCCACGGCCGGCCCGGGGCGCTGCTCGCACGGCGCGCGATAACGCAGCCGATCCACCATCTCCTCAAGCTCGGGCGACAGTACGAGGAGCACGACCACCCCGGCGGCCATGAACCACGACGGCTGCATGAAGACCTGCCAACCGGGTCCTTCACCCCATAGCGACAGTACGGCCATCCCGGTGAGCACCATGGTCCTGGCGATCGAGCGCAACCCGACGGGTGCCGCGCTCACCTCGCCGAAGCATCCGCACCCCGCGTCGGGCCGCCGCCGACGTACCTCCAGCAGGACATAGGTGCACATGGCGAAGAACGCGACCGCCATCCACCTGAAGATCGGGTACGTGCTCACCAGCAGCCCGGTCGCGATCACCAGCTCACCGACCGCGCAGACGAGCAGCACCGGAACCTCGATACGGGCGGGCACCAGCGCCGCCGGTCCCAGCCGGGCCAGCGTGCCCATCTCCCCGCCCGAACGCACGGTGGACACCTTCGCCACCGTCCCTAAAACGAGTATCACGATCAGCGCGGGCAGTTGCGATGCCAGCACGAGCGTCACCCCAATCCGATCTGCGCGTTGAAGCACCCTTTGACCAGGTCGCCGCCCAGCTCCACGTACGAGAAAGGCGACAGCTCGGCGATCCGCCCGCGAGGAGAGGTGTCGCACTCGACGCAGCGGTCGCAGAAGCGCCCGGCCACGCAACCGCAAGCCACGATCGGCACGTTAGCGGATCGATTAGTGCATAAGTTCCCGACCTGCAGCATCGATCCGAGGGCGAGGTACGGCAGGCCCGTGCACGACACCTCGGCGTCCGGGCAGTCCACGTCAGAGCGCTCCACCATGGGGTACGCGGCCCCCCGATCCTCCTCGTCGAAGATGTCCGACCAGGTGGCAGTCCCGGAGACGCGTGACTGCAGGCCCGCGTAGGCGGGCGGCGGAGCCGGCACGGCCCGCGCCGGATAGGCGGGCTGCGAGGTCGCGGGCAGCAGGGCCAGACTCGCCCCGCCCTTCCTGATACCGATCGCGTCGAACAGGAACCCCGGCTCGAACCGCGCATGTCGCACCATGATGCGACCGGTCGCACGGTATGGGATGACGATGGTCCGGCGCCCCCGGTGCGGCCCGCAGTCGAGCTGGACCGACAGGTCCTTGCGTCCCTCCACGGACAGAATGGTCCCGGTCAGTCGTGTGATGTCGGCCCAGAGGCGCTCGACCACCCGGCCGTCGCGCAGGGTACGCATGATGACCGTCGAGCCCACGGGCAGATCGCTCGGCGCCTGGTCGCCACCGTGCCAGGCGGTGGCCCAGGGCGCGATGACGAGCCGCTCCTCGGCGCCCTCGGGGGTCTCGATGGTGATCAGATGTGGGCTGATGTCGAGGATGTCCCCCATGATCGCGCGTAAGGGGTCCCCCTCGCCGGAGCCCGGGACTCCGGCCTCCCGGCCCAGCGCCGCGGCCGCGAGCACCCGGCGGCGTTCCACGCTCGGATACCCCATCAGTCCCTCCCTTGTCGCGCTAATAGGGTCACACGACTCCCGGGGCTGCTTCGCCGTACTCCTGCATTCGAGAGCAAAATACGCACCCCTCGGGTCAGAAGTTGACCCCCAGCGACGTACAAACCGCCACCGACCTTGACCTACCTTTGTCGTCGGCGGGCCGAATCCTGAATTCCGGTTACGCCCTATCTTGGCCTTTGGCTGCGATTCTGGCCACGATGCAGACCGCCAGATGGGAAGAGGAGTTCCGCGAGTACGTCGTTGCGCGCGGAGCTGCCCTGCTGCGCACCGCCCACCAGCTCACGGGACATCCGCTGGACGCGGAGGATCTCCTGCAGAACGCCCTGACCAAGACGTACCTCGCATGGGACCGCATCCAGGACAGAGCCGCGCTCGACGGATATGTACGGCGGGCGATGGTCAACATCAACATCTCGCAATGGCGGCGCCGCCGGCTGGAGGAGTACCCGTCGGAGGACCTGCCGGAGGTCGTCCCGGAGGCGGAAGCCAGCGGCGACCTGCACGATCTCCTGGAGCAGGCGCTGCGGCGGCTGCCCGACCGGATGCGGGCCGCGATCGTGCTGCGTTACTACGAGGACATGACCGAGCCGGAGATCGCCAGAACGCTGGGCATCAGCCTCGGCACGGTCAAGAGCACGATGTCACGTGCCATGGCCAAGCTCAGGGTTGAGCTGGGCATTCCCCCTCAACAGCTCCGGCCGTAGCGCAGGGCCGTACGACATCCCGGACCGTACGCAACGTGGTCAGGAAGGCTTCCAGCTCCTTCGCGCTGAGCAGGCTGGTCAGGCACTTGTCGATGTCCTCGAGGTGCCGAGGCAGCACGACTTCGAGCTTTTCCCGCCCCGCGTCGGTGAGCGTGGCGTACGAGGCCCGGCGGTCGACGGCGCAGGCCACCCTGGCCACCAGACCGTCGCGTTCGAGCCGGTCGACGACCCTGGTCACACCACTGGTGGACAGGCCGGTCTGCGCGGCCAGATCGCTCATCCGCAAGCTCTCCCGCGGCGAGCGCCCCAGCCGGAGCAGCGTCTCAAAATCGATCTCGGACAGCCCGGCAGCGCCGAACACCGGCTGCATCCTGGCCGCGAGACCTGCTTGAACCTCCGACAGCAGGCCCATGGCCGTCAACCGGGGGTCATCAATGTTGACCACGTTCATAGCTTATCCGACGATTGTTGACGGGAGGAATATTCCTCGTGTAGACATTTGTTGCCGAAGACATCCGCACAGCAACCATCTTCCGAGGAGAACCCCACCATGAGCACCCGCACTTGGGAAGGCCTGACCGTCCCCGCCGCCGGCACCTACAACCTCGACGCCGCTCACACCACGGTCGGTTTCGTGGTCAAGCACATGATGGTCAGCAAGGTGCGCGGCAGCTTCGGCGACTTCACCGGCTCCGTGACGATCGCCGACAACCCCCTCGAGTCGTCGGCCGAGCTCACGATCAAGACCGAAAGCCTCACCACCGGCGTCGCCGACCGTGACGGCCACCTGCGCAGCGACGACTTCCTGTCGGTCGAGAAGTACCCGACGATCACGTTCACGAGCACCCGCGTGGTGAGCCACTCGGGCGACGAGTTCACCGTGCTCGGCGACCTGACCGTCCGCGACGTCACCAAGGAGATCAAGCTCACGGTCGAGTACGGCGGCGCCGGCACGAACCCCTGGGGCCAGGCGGTATGGGGCTTCTCCATCACCAGCGAGTTCGACCGCGAGGACTTCGGGCTGACCTGGAACCAGGCCCTGGAGACGGGCGGCGTCCTGGTGGGCAAGAAGATCAAGGTCGAGATCGAGGGCGAAGCCAACCCGGCGGCCTGACTCGCTTGATGTCTTTGTTCCGCCCAGCGGCTTGACCTGCTTGACGTCGCGTCTTGCCCAGCGGCGCGACCTGCTTGACGTCGTGTTTTGTACGCCGGACCCGTGTGGCGGGTCCGTGCGCCGAGCCCGCCCCCACCGCGCCTTGGGGCGGGCTTGCTGTCCGGCCCGTTGTCCACAGGAGGTTATTCACAGGCAGTGGATAACCTTTGGACAAGGCTGGACGGGGAACCGCTTTGCCGCGTTGGCAGAAGGCCGGTACGCTGTCCTGAGCCGCGTGGCTACCAGGAGGATTCGCCTAGTCAGGTCTATGGCGCCGCACTGCTAATGCGGTTTGGTGGCAACACCATCCGGGGTTCAAATCCCCGATCCTCCGCACGTCGAAGGCCCTTCCCAGATTCTGGGGAAGGGCCTTTTTCGATCTCTGTGGGGCTCAGGGTTGCAATTGGCTTCCAGCCAGGGCCCCAGAGCGCCTCGTCCATGCGGTCGCTGGCGTCTCTCATCTGCATCGTTGCTACGTGGGTGTAGCGCTCTGTGGTCGTGACTCGGGTGTGGCCGGGGATCTCCTGAACCACCCGGATGTGTACGCCTTGCTCGATCAGCAGGCTCGCGGCGGTGTGCCGGGCGTCGTGGACTCTGGCGTCTGATCTGGGCGCGGGGCTGAGCATCTACCCCCACGCCCACCAGTTGTCGCAGTTGCCCTACGCCGTCAGCGCGGTGTCACTGCGATCCCCCTCCCGCCCCCGCGATCCGCAGAAAGTGGCTACTATCTTGCATCGCAATGGTGGCCGAATGAGCAAAAGAACCGCGGGCTCCCGCCGCCTGGGGATCGTAGCCCTGCGGTGCGCCCCGCGGACGCGGTCTGGCGCCACTGAACATCCAGAAGGTGGCGTGCGTATCTATTGTATGCGTCGCGTGATCATCGCTAGCAGGGTAGTACGTTGCCTCGCGCCCGCCCCCAGCGAGCAATCCCGGTGAACAGGCCAGCTGACCCTTTTACTTATGTACGATTTCGTCCCAGGTTGGAGACGTACGAGGAGGCATCGTAGTGGTCGTGCCGACAAGGCTCGGGAGGATTGCAGTGGCTGTGGCACTGGCGTTGGCCGCATTGACCGCCAACGCGGGGAGCGCCGTCGCCGAGCCTCGGCCTACCCCGCAGGCCAGAGCCAAGGCGAAGGCCAAACTGGTCAAGCTCAACGAGCGAGCCGACAAGGTGGTCGAGCAGTACAACCAGGCCACCGAGACCTACGCGAAGGCCAAGAAGAAGTACGACGCCCTCAACGCCGAGGTCGGCCGCAAGAGCGTACAAGCCGACGCCCTGCGCAGAGACCTCGCCGCGGTGGCGGTGAGCAACTACCAGTTCGGCGAATTCGCCGGCTGGCAGCGCTTCACCGTCGAGGGCACTCCCGAAACGACCCTGAGCGACATGGCCGCCCTCGACCAGATGGCCCAGATCAGAGCGGCGAAACTGCTCGCCTACGAGGCGACCACCAAGGACCTGCGCGGTCAGCGCGATGAGGCCAAGACCGTCCTGGCCGAGGCCGACGACGCGCGCGACAAGGTACGCGGGCAGAAGACGGAAGTCGAGAAACTGGTCGCCGCACAGACCAAGATCCTGCGCAAGCTGGGCGCCTTCCAAGCCGGCGACCCCAACAGCACCGGCATCAAGTACACCGGCCCAGCCTCCGGCAACGCCCGCATCGCGCTCCAGTTCGCCTTCGCCCAGGTCGGCAAGCCCTACCAATGGGGCGGCACAGGACCGAACTCCTTCGACTGCTCCGGCCTCACCCAGGCCGCCTGGCGTACCGCGGGGGTCGAGTTGACTCGCACGACCTACACCCAGTGGAGCTGGGGCGCCAGCCGTCGCGTATCCCTGGACGAACTGCAGCCCGGCGACCTGCTCTTCAGCAAAGGACTGGGACACATGGGCATGTACGCCGGTAACGGGAAGATGGTCCACGCGCCCCAGACCGGAGACGTCGTCAAGGTGGTCGACCTCGACGACTACTGGCGCAACCGCCTGCTCGGCGCGGTCCGCCCTTGACCCCACCAGAGCTTGACCCCACCAGAGGACGATGGCCGATGACGGGACGGGCCGAACATGTGGCGCTGTTCGTAGCCTCCTGATCGCCCTTCCTGCTCGCTCGGGGTTCCGTTTTTCGACCGGTCTCGAGGTCACTTACTGCAGAGCCCTCGCGGACAGACAGTCTGCTCACGCTTGCCCGTGAGGCCGACAGTGGTCGCAGCCACCACTGTCCAACACCCCGTGAGCCCTTCACCGCACTGCCCTGCCATGGACAGGTTGCGGCGCTCCAACGAGCGCGGCCAAGGAAACCTAGGTCATGACTGCGGCGCACGGCGGTCTCGCCGAGCTTCCAACTCCTCCGGGCTGACCGGGATCAGCATCGGCTGCCCGGGCACGCAGAACATCGTCACCACGAACGCCGACTCCTCGTCAGCGAGGTGGTTGCCGTCCTGGTAGTGGATCACGTCCCCGCCAGGCTCCGAGAACGTCTCACCAGCCCGGACGACCCGCACGGGCTCGCCTTCGAGCTCGAAGTTGATGGCCCCCTTGATCACGAACCCGTATGCGGGCCCGGAGTGCCGGTGCGGCGGCGCGCCAGGGCTGTTGGGGGGCAACGTGACCAGCATCGTCATCGCGTCGGCCCCCTCGGGTGCAGGCGGCGCCCCCGGGACGGTGCCGACCACGTCGATCTTCGGCGGCGGCCCGCTCTTGTCGGGGTTCTCGAGGTGGTGAGTGTGAGTTTGATCGGTGCTCATCGGGCTTCCTTCGCGGGACAGTGGCCGGCTCGATCCGACCGTTCACCAGCTCAGACAAGACAGCGCCCCGATGTGTGACACGCTGCCCGCGAGGCCGTTGCCGAGGAAGGGGTCGCGGCATCCGAGGAGAAGATCGCCCAGGGCGAGGGTGGGGTCGGCGAGATCCCGGCGCTGCCCGTCAGTTCGGCGGCTGTTCACGCCAAAGCCTACGATCTAACATAGTAGACTGCGCGGCATGCGAGGAATTCGTGCTGCCGCCGTAGGGGTACTGATGCTAGCCCTCGCATCCTGCGGGCAGTCCGGCGAGCCCATGCAGGCCAATGATCCAGGCATTGGGCACATCCACGGGCTGGGCGTGGATCCCGCCGACGGCGCGCTCTACCTGGCCGGGCACTACGGCTTGTTCAAGGTCACGTCCGTGGAGACGGCGCAGCGGGTGGCGGGACGCGTTCAGGACCACATGGGCTTCACCGTGATCGGCCCCAAGACGTTCCTGGCCAGCGGACATCCAGGCGAAGCCACCGCGGACACCCCGCCTCATCTCAGGAACGGCGGCACTGACTTCACCGTCGTCTACCGCCCGGCCCTAGGCTGATGCGTCGCGGCAAGCGCGTGGCGATGTTGAGGGGACGCCGTTTGGCGGCTGCTCTAGGTGGCTTGGTGCTCCTTGTCCTGCTCGCTTATGCCGTCCCAGCCATCGTCCTGGCGGGCAAGGTGCCGCCGGACACCCACGTCGGCGGAGTGGACATCGGCGGCCTTGCGGCCGGCGAAGCTCAGTCGCTGCTGGAGGAGCGTCTCGGCGCCAAGGCTTCGCGCCGGTTGACGGTGCAGGTCGCCAACAAGGCGATACGGCTGACACCGGATGAACTCGGCCTCTCGATTGACGCTAAGGCCACGATCGCCAAGGCGCTTGATGACGCCATGACGCCAGCCGGCATCGCCCGGTCCATCTTCGGCAGGCGTGACGTCGAACCGGTGGTCCATGTCGACGAGGGGCTCCTGGCCGAACGCGTCGCCGCCCTCGCCAAGACGTTGGACCGCAAGCCCAAGGAGGGCGCCGTACGCTACCGCGGCCTCGAACCGCAGGCCGTACTCTCCACGTTGGGCCAGGCCCTGGACCAAGTCCAAGCGGCACGTGCGCTGCGGACCCTTTACCAGACGCCGTCCGGTCCCATCGAGCTGCCCGTACGGCGGCTACCCGCCTCCGCGCCTGCCGAGGAGGTGCGCCGGATCGCGGGCTCGAAGGCTCGCGCCGTGGTGGCCAGGCCGTTCACGCTGACGCGCGGGAAGGAAAAGGTCACGCTCTCCGGCGCGGACCTCGCCGCTCACCTGCGCTTCGTCCCCGACGGCCGCGGTTCGCTGCGCCCTGACTTCGATGGCGGGAAGGTGGCCGCCGAGCTCGACAAGCAGCTCGTGGATGCGGAGCAACGGCCCAAGGACGCCTCATTCAAGATCGTTAACGGCAAGCCGCGGGTGATCCCCGCGCGCACCGGCCGGGGCATCGACGCCGCCGCCCTTGGCAAAACCATCTCCGCCACTCTGACCAAGGGCGGCAGGACCGCGGAGGTCCCCGTCAAGGAGACCCGACCCAGGGTCACCACGGAGCTGGCCGGGAAACTCGGCATCAAGGAGAAGATCAGCTCGTTCACCACCCGCCATCCGTGCTGCGCGCCACGTGTGACCAATATCCACCGCATCGCCGACATCGTCGACGGCTATGTCGTCAGGCCCGGCGAGACGTTCTCCCTCAACGACCTGGTCGGCAAACGGGACAAGGCCCGAGGCTTCGTCGAGGCGCCGATGATCCTTAACAACCGGTTCGTCGACGATGTCGGCGGCGGGATCTCGCAGTTCGCCACCACGGTATTCAACGCGGTGTTCTTCGGCGGTCTCCAGGACGTCCAGCACAGGCCGCACCAGTACTACATCTCCCGCTATCCGGCAGGCCGGGAGTCGACGGTGTCGTACCCGCAGCCGGACTTCCGCTTCCGCAACGACTCGCCGTACGGCGTACTGATCAAGGCGTCCTACACCAGCACGTCGATCACGGTGCAGTTCTGGAGCACCAAGCGGTACGAGATCGAAACGCAGAGTTCCGAACGCTACAACGTCAAGAGCTTCCCTACGCTGACCGAATCGGGACCGAAGTGCATCCCCATGGGCGGCGTGGAAGGCTTCACCATCGACGTGTGGCGGATCTTCAAACAGGACGGCAAGGCCGTGCGCAAGCAGAAGTTCACCACCGTCTACCAGCCGGAACCCCGCCTCACCTGCACCTGATCATTAGCGCAAGCGGGACTCGACGTTGGCCGGCCGCCTTCGAACGAGGGCAAGTCACCGACAGCTACGATGGACAGTAGTAGAGAAGGGTGCGAATTGACAAGAACGTCAATAGGCGCCCTCTGACCAGAACCGAGGAGGACTCGTGACCGAGCATCTCCACGCCCACCACGGCGCGAAGGAGCGCAGCACCGCGATTCTGGATGTCAGCGGGCTGCAGTGGGCCTCAGAGCAGAACGTCGTTGCGGCCCGGCTCGGCCGCCGCCCCGGCGTGCTGGAGGTGGAGGTCAATCCGGTCTCCCAGACCGCCACCGTGCAGTTCGATCCAGGTCTGACCTCGCTCGCCGAGCTGCGCGCGTGGGTGGTCGAATGCGGCTACCACTGCACCGGGCAGTCGGTGCCCGCCCACATCTGCGATCCGATGACCGAGCCCGACCCGCCGCCCTCCGGACACGCCGGACACGCCGGACACGCCGGACACGCTGGACACGCTGGACACGCCGGACACGCTGGACACGCTGGACACGCCAACATGATGGGGCACGGCGGGCACGCGGGCATGTCGATGGCCGCGATGGTGGCCGACATGCGCAACCGATTCCTGGTGGCGGCGCTGTTCTCCGTCCCGATCCTTGGGTGGTCGCCGATCGGCACCGAGGTACTCGGCCTGGACCTGCCGGTCCCGTTCGGGCTGCGCCAGGACGTGTGGGCGCTGCTGCTCAGCCTGCCGGTGATCCTCTACTCATGCTGGATCTTCTTCGACGGGGCGGTCCGGGCGCTGCGCGCCCGGACGCTGGACATGATGGTGCTGGTCGCGGTGGCGGTAGGCGCGGGCTGGCTGTACTCCCTGGTCGTCACTCTGACCGGCGGGGGCGAGGTGTTCTACGAGGCCGCCACCGTACTGGCCGCCTTCGTGTTGCTTGGTCACTGGTTCGAGATGCGCGCCCGCGGGGGCACCAACGACGCCATCCGCGCCCTGCTCGACCTGGCCCCACCCCGGGCGACGGTGATCCGTGACGGCGTGCCGGTCGAGGTGCCGACCGCCGAGGTCGTCGCCGACGACCTGCTGCTGGTCCGTCCTGGAGCGAAGATCCCGGTCGACGGGGTGGTCGAGGACGGCGAGAGCGAGGTGGACGAGTCCATGGTCACCGGTGAGAGCCTGCCGGTGCACAAGCAACCGGCCTCGATCGTCATCGGGGCCACCATCAACCGCAACGGCACGCTGCGGGTACGCGCCACCAAAGTGGGCGCCGACACCGCACTGGCGCAGATCGTCAAGCTCGTCCAGCAGGCCCAGAACTCCAAGGCTCCCGGGCAGCGACTGGCCGATCGGGCGGCCTTCTGGCTGGTGTTCGTCGCGTTGGTCGGCGGTGGGCTCACCTTCGCGACCTGGCTGCTGCTGGCCGGTCAGCCGTTCGGTGTCGCGATGCTGTTCGCCATCACCGTCGTGGTCGTCACCTGTCCGGACGCCCTCGGCCTGGCCACCCCGACGGCGATCATGGTAGGCACCGGGCTGGGCGCCAAGCGGGGCGTGCTGTTCAAGAACGCGATGGCGCTGGAGACCTCCGCACGGATCCAGGTCGTGGTGATGGATAAGACCGGCACTCTGACCAAGGGTGAACCGGAAGTCACCGACGTCGTCATCGCCGACGGCATGGCCGAAGATGAGCTGCTGGCTCTGGTGGCCGCGGTCGAGCGTGAGTCCGAACATCCGCTGGCCGAGGCGATCGTCCGCCACGCCGACGCCCGCGCTCTGGGCTCGCCGCGGGCCGGACGCTTCGAGAACGTACCCGGGCACGGGGCGATCGCCGAGGTGGCGGGACGCAGGGTGGCGGTGGGCAACCGGCGCCTACTGGAGCGCGAGGGCGTGGAGCTGGGCAAGCTGGGCATGCGCCGGGAGGAGGTGGCCGCCGGCGGCCGTACCGCGGTCATGGTCGCGGTCGACGGCGTGGCGGCCGCCGTGGTAGGCATCGCCGACGCACCGCGCGAGACCTCGGCGGCGGCCGTGGCCGCCCTGCACGAGCTGGGCGTGGAGGTGGTCATGCTCACCGGCGACAACGCCGCCACCGCCGAGCGGATCGCGCAGCGGCTGGGCATCGACACCGTCATCGCCGAGGTGCTGCCCGGCGACAAGGCGGCCAAAGTGGCCGAGCTGCAGGCCGGCGGTCGCAAGGTCGCCATGGTCGGCGACGGCGTCAACGACGCGCCCGCGCTCGCCCAGGCCGATTTGGGCATCGCGATCGGCGCCGGAACGGACGTGGCCATCGAAACCGCCGACGTTGTGCTCATGCGCTCCGACCCGCTGGACGTGCCCACTGCGCTGCGCATCGGCCGCGGCACCCTGCGCAAGATGCGGCAGAACCTCGGCTGGGCCATCGGCTACAACGCCCTGGCACTGCCCATCGCCGCGGGCGTGTTCGAACCCGCCTTCGGCCTGATGCTCCGCCCCGAGATCGCCGCCCTGTCCATGTCCGGCTCCAGCCTCATCGTCGCGGTCAACGCCCTGGCCCTCAAACGCCTCCACCTCCCCTCCTCCGCCGAGCAGATGTCCTGACCCTTTCCGTATGCGCGGTCGATCACCGCAGGAGCCAGGTCGATGATCTTGACCTTGGCGCGGTGGGGTGTTGCCAACGTAGATGAATAGTTTGTAGAGATCCATGCGATCGGCGTCAATCGTCCTGATACGGCCATCATCCTCCGGAAAGCTCCGTAGCTCGACGTCTACGAGCGCGAGTAGCATGAAGGCTCGACGCAGGTGGAAGGGCAGGCAACAGATGCGCACGCTCGGGGACTTGGAGGCGGCGATCATGGATCGTATGTGGTCCAGGCACCGTCCAGCCTCGGTGCGGGAGGTGCTCGAGGATCTGCGCACGGAGCGCGAGATCGCCTACACCACGGTGATGACCGTGATGGACAAGCTGTACAAGAAGGACCTGCTGAAGCGGCGGGCCGTGGGCAAGGCCTACGTGTACGAGACCGTGCTCAGCAAAGAGGCCTACACCGCCCAGCTGATGCGCGAGACACTCGCCGGCAGCGGCAACCAAGCGGCCACGCTCGTCCACTTCTTGGAGCGTTTGACCCCGGAGGAGTCCGCGGCGCTGGAGTCGGCGCTGCAGGTGTTCCCGCAACGCACCCGCAAGTCATGACCGTCGCCCTGATCCTTGCCTGCTATACCGTGGTCGCCGCCACGGTGCTGCCCCGGTTGCTGGCCAAGGCGGGCTGGGCAGACCGGGCGCCCCGGCTGGCGATCTGTATGTGGCTCGCGGCGAGCCTGTCCGCGGTCGGCTCGGCTGTACTTGCCGGGCTGAGCGCGGCGATCCCCGGGGACGTGGTCGGTCACGGGTTGGCTCGCCTGTTCGAGGTGTGCAAGATGCTACTCGGCGACGACTCCGGCATCCCGGTGGCCACAGCTGGTTTCCGCCTGGCGGTCCTGACGAGCGGGCTCATCACGGTTCGAGTGGCCTTCAGCATCTGCCGGGTGCTTTTCACCGCGCGTCGCGAGCGCACGCGGCACGCCGACATGCTGAGCATCCTCGGTCGCAGCGACAGCGAGCTCGGGGCGGTGGTCCTGGAGTACGGCGAGCCGCTGGTCTACTGCCTGCCCGGCCGGGAGGCGAAGGCTGTGATCACCACGGCCGCCCTGAAAGCACTGTCCCCCGAGCACGTGGCCGCGGTCCTCGCCCACGAGCGGGCGCACCTGCGGGGCCGTCATCACCTTGTGCTCGCTCTGGCCGAAGGATTGGCCCGGGCCTTCCCCGGAGTCTTGCTGGTCGCGACTGCCCGCACTGAGGTGGCCCGGCTGGTCGAGCTGCGCGCCGACGATGTGGCAGCCGGTCGGCATTCCCGGCTTCACCTAGCGGCCGCGCTGGTGAGCCTGGCCACGGGCAAGGTCCCCGCCTTCACGCTGGGCGCGGCCGGCGAGAACGCGCTGACCAGGGTGCGCCGCATGCTCAATCCCGCCGCGCCGCTCCACCGCCGCGAGCGGCTCGTGGGCCTTTCTGCCGTCGCCTTGTTCCTGACCGGACCAGCCGTTCTGGCGGCCGTACCGGGCGTGAGTGCCCTGGTGGCGCATCACTGCCACTCACTCTTGCTCCTTACCGGTCACGCGTAGAGAGCTCTTGGCCGAGCTCGGTGGCGTGATCGGCGCCCCTGTCTCGGGGCTGTTCCTCTACCTGGTCGCCGGATTCAACCTGGTCATCCTGGCCGGGATCTGGCGAGTGTGGCGGGAAGCCAACGCGAGCCCTGGGCGTCGATCAGCGCGCTGGATCTCAACACGATCGGCTTCTTCGTCGTCGGTATCTTCCTGGTGACCTGGCTCGGGAGCGTGGCGTACTGGAAGCTCGCCAAGATCGAGCAGCTCTACGGCGAAGCCGCTGCGGAAAAGGGATGAACGACCGTCGTATAGCCACTGATCAGTTTGTTTGGGCATCGCGTCCTACGATGAACCATAGGAGTCGTGCCTTATCCTGAGCTCATGAGACGAGCTGATCAGGTGGTCCCGCGCCTGGTGCTGCTCGTACTCCTCGCCTTTGGTGTGGTGGCGATGCACACGCTGGGCCATCTCGACGGGCAGGGCTCCTCAGCGGCGCCCATGGCCCACGAGGCTCCGCCGCACAGCGCGGACCGCCCTGCCGGAGATGCTCCCGTCGACCACAAAGCCGGCACTTGGGTGTGCCTGGCCATCCTCGGCATGGGCACTATCTGGATGCTCTTCCGCCTCCGCTCCATCGGCACCCTCGGCTCTGCCTCTGACGCGAGCCCCAGAATGCGGCCCTGGACGGTACTCCTTCGCGGGCCACCGTCTTCCTCGCCGATGCTCTCGGTCGTGCTCCGGATTTAGAGCCGCCCCTGGACCAAGCGGTCCGGGTTCGCAGCCATCCGTTAGCGCGACTCTTCAAGCGAGGCATCAACCTATGGACATCGATCGACGCACCCTGCTCAAAACCGGTATCGGCCTGCTGGGCGCTTCCGCTCTCACGGCTTGCAGTAGCGACCGCCGTACCCCGTCCCCCGCGTTCGTCACCCCGACCGGCGGGCAGGTGCGCGCCGCAGAGCAGGCGCGCCGTCCCGGTAAGGTGAGGGACTTCCGCCTGGTGGCCGCCGAGGGGCAGGTGGATCTGGGCGGTACGACCGTGCGGACCTGGTCCTACGACGGCCGGATCCCCGGCAGGCCCATCCGGGTCAACGCGGGCGAGGTGATCCGCACGCGACTGGTCAACCGGCTGCCCACCGACACCACCATCCACTGGCACGGCCTGGCGCTGCGCAACGACGCCGACGGCGTGCCCGGCGTCACCCAGCAGCCCGTCAAGACCGGATCGGAGTTCGTCTACGAGTTCACCGCGCCGCATCCTGGCACGTTCTGGTTCCACCCGCACTCCGGTACCCAACTGGACCGAGGCCTGTATGCGCCGCTGATCGTGGAGGACCCGCGTGAGCCTCTGGGCTATGACGAGGAGTGGGTCGTGGTCCTGGACGACTGGCTCGACGGCGTCACCGGCACTCCGGACGAGGTCCTGGCCGAGCTCTCCCACGGCATGGGCATGATGAACCCAAGCAGCGCGGCCTCGGACATGCCCGGCATGGACCACGGAGGCATGACCGGCACGTCCCCGACACCGTCGTCCGGCATGAGCCGGCACATGCTGATGGGCGCGACCAGTCCGCTGCTCGGTGGCGACGCTGGGGACGTGCGCTACCCGCACTTCCTGCTCAACGGCCGTATCCCCGCCCAGCCGCAGACCTTCCGCGCCAAGCCGGGCGCCCGGCTGCGGATCCGTCTCATCAATGCCGGCGGCGACACCGCCTTCCGCGTAGCCCTCGCCGGCCACCGGCTGACGGTCACGCACACCGACGGCTTCCCCGTACAGCCCGCGGAAACCGACGCGCTGCTCATCGGCATGGGCGAGCGCTACGACGTGTTCGTCACCCTCAAGGACGGCGTCTTCCCCCTGGTCGCCCTCGCCGAGGGCAAGAACGCGCTGGCCCGCGGCCTGATTCGCACCAGTGCCCAGCCCGCCGCGCCCAAGCCGGACCTACGTCCTCGGGAACTGGACGGTGACGTGATCCGCTACAGCAAGCTCCAACCCCACGATTCCGTACGACTTTCGCCGAAACGGACGGACCGCACCGTCAAGCTGGAACTGACCGGCGGCATGATGGCCTACGACTGGGCGATCAACGGCAGGAAGTACGATCCCAAGGTCATCTCACCTGTGCGCTCTGGGGAACGGGTACGGCTCTCGTTCGTCAACCGCACCACCATGTGGCACCCCATGCACCTCCACGGGCACACGTTCGCCCTGCCCAGCGGGATCCGCAAGGACACCGCGATCGTGCCGCCCAACGACACGCTGGAGGTCGACTTCGACGCCGACAACCCGGGCATCTGGATGATCCACTGCCACAACGTCTACCACGCCGAATCCGGGATGATGACGCTGCTCGGGTATCAGCAAGCCTGACCGAGTCATAACCCGTACACTATTGTACGAAATAGCGAGGGGCGGGCGCACCTCGATTCCATCTGCCTGCCCGGCAGCGGTCGCCAATCGCTGCGGGTAAGTATTTCGGACAAGGTGAGCTGACGCCAGATGAGCTATGCCGACACCCCTCAGGTCAGATTCCACTACGTGTGCGACGGCGCCGGTTCCCCTGTCCTGCTCATCCCGGGCAGCGGGGGCTGGCGTCTGACGTTCGACCGGATGCTCGGCGAACTGGCGAGCCGTCATACCGTCTACGCCCTCGATCCGCCCGGGCAGGGCGGTACACGCGTCCTCGACCCCGACTTCGACTACACCACTGATGGCATCGCCCGTTCAATCGGCGCGTTTCTCGACGCCGTGGGATTACCGGAGGCGGCCATTGTCGGCCACTCTTGGGGCGGCGGATTCGCGCTGCGCCTCGCCCAACTTCAGTCGGAACGCGTGACCCGGCTTGTACTGATGGCTCCCGGCGGGCTCGAGGGGGTGCACGACGTCTGGGAGTTTCGGATCCTCCGCCTCCCCATCCTGGGCGAACTGGCCAGCCGCTTCATATCGAAGAGCTCGGTGTTGCACATGTTGCGCAAGTCCTTCACCCGGCACGACCGTATCCCCGTGCACCTGCTGGACGAGGCGGTTCAAGCAATGAGGGCGCACCCCACCCGGGAGGCCATGCTGCGGGTGGAGCGCTCGGTCGGCTGGGCCGAGACGGAACACGATCTCCACCTCGTCCGCCTGCCCGTACTGCTGCTCTGGGGCGAGCGAGACCGTTACTTTCCGGTGAACCTCATCGATCGGTTCACGACCCGGCTCCCCCACGTCGAGTCACACATCCTGCCCGACGCAGGCCACTCGCTGCACGACGACTACCCCGAGCGGGCCTATGCGCTGTTGAAGCCGTTCCTGGCCTGAGCCCTAAGTAGCTGTCGGCCACGAACCCGTGAGCGCAGCGATCCGGGCCTGAATCTCTTCAGCGGTGCACTGTTGTGCAGGACCTTTACCCAACTTGAATCGCCCGGGCAGTCATCTGCCCGGGCGATCACGACCTCATCGCTACAGCCGGTCGAGAAGTTTCTGCATCTGGGCCACCTCGGTCTGCTGAGCGGATTCGATGGCCTTGGCCAGTTGCTTGGCCTCCGGGTTGGAGCCCTGCGTCTGCTCAGTACGCGCCATCTCGATCGCGCCATTGTGGTGAGCGATCATCAGCTGGGTGAACTGCTTGTCGAACGCCGCGCCCTTGGACGCCTCCAGCTTCTTCATGTCCTTCTCGGACATGATGCCGGGCATGCTGTGCCCCATGCCGCCGGACGGCGCGGGCTTGCCCCAAGCCTGAAGCCAGCCCTGCATGGTCTGGATCTCTGGGTCCTGTGCGGCCTTGATCTTGGCTGCCAGATCCTTGATCTCCTTGTCGGACGCGCGGGTGCCGGCCATGTCGGCCATCTCGACCGCCTGCTGGTGATGCGGGATCATCATCTGCGCGAACATCACGTCCGCGTCGTTGAACTGCGCCGCGGGCTGGCTGCTCGCCGTCGTCGCGGCTGGTGCGCTGCTGGACATGGTGGACGTGTCATGCCCGCCCGTGGTTCCGCCGTCCGAGCCGCCACAGGCGGTGAGCAGGGCAAGTGCCCCGGCAGTCACGGCACCACTCAAGATTCTCCGAATGAACATGATCGTCTTCCGTTGAGGTGAAGTACGCAGGACCGTTTCGCGAGAAGGCCCTTTTGGACCTGTTCGCGGATGGGTCGGCCTATAAGCGCATCACCGAGAGCCGCGCGAGGCTCGGAGTCAGGCGCCGCGGCGGTGGCCTGGCCACCTCGCCTGACCGGTCCGCCCGGGCTGACGGCCCGCCGGGCCACCGTCGCGATCCCGCCCACGCCACAGCCAGCAGAAGAAGGAGAAGCGACGCCAGTACAGCAAGGCAGACCGAGGTCGGGTCGAACCCGTGCGGCAGTCCAGTCCCAGAGGAGAAGAAAAGTGCGGCCTTGAAGGCAGACGCCGGCGCGACAGGCTCGGGGGGTAGCTTGCCTTGTGACCTGTCCTCGGAAGCCTGGGCCTGGCGCATGGCAATCATGGCGGGCGCGGGCGAAGCAGCGGCCTGCCCATGGCCTGGATTGACATGCCCAAGCGTGTGCATCCCGCAGATGCCGAGCGTGAGCACGACCGGCAGCATCCAGCGAAAGGCTCGGGACGACAGATGGACCGCCAGCCTGCCCATACGCCCCTCCCCCGTAGTACTTATCCCAGCATCATAAATGGATATGCCAGGTAGATGACCCCTTTCGGTAATTACTCAACGTAGTAGATGCCCGAGGAACCGCGCCCTGGCTGTAGCAGGGGCGTCGAGGCCATGAGCGCCTGGGGCTCCCGCTTGGCCGACGGCGCTCGCCTAGCCAACTTTTTCAAGACGAAATGTCACTGGCGAGACATAATGTTTCCATCTCGTCGTCCCGTACGATAGTTCGGTGCCGAAGCTGTGGAACGAGACGATTGAGGCGCACCGGCGTACGGTGCATGACGCGATCCTGGAGACCACCGCCGAACTGGTGGGCGAGCACGGCCTGCTGGCGGTGACGATGTCGCAGATCGCCGAGAAGACCGGCATCGGACGGGCGACCCTGTACAAGTACTTCCCCGATGTCGAAGCGATCGTTCTTGCCTGGCACAGCCGGCAGATCACCGGCCATCTCGAACAGCTCACGCAGGCTCGAGACCAGGCGGGCGACGCGGGGCAAAGACTCCAGACCATGCTGGAGACCTACGCCCTCATCCAGCAGCAGCAACACCGCGGTCAGCATGAGAACATCGGCGCCGGCCTCGTCGCGCTCCTGCACCGAGGTGAGCACGTCGCCCATGCCCATCGGCAACTCCACCACATGCTGCGCGACGTGCTGGCCGAAGCTGCCCAGGCCGGTCTCGTCCGGGGCGATGTCGCCCCCGACGAACTCGCCACCTACTGTGTGCATGCCCTCCAAGCGGCCGGCAGCCTACCGTCGAAGGCCGCCGCCCACCGACTCGCCATGGTCACCCTGGATGGGTTGCGACCCAGCTGACCCGGTCGCGAAACCGCATGGCCGCCCGCTCGTAGCGGGCGGATCGCGTTGCCGGCGTCAGCGGGACTTGGCGGCTTTGCGACGCCGGTAGAAGTGGGCGGCGATGAGAAGTCCCTTGACGGCAACGGCAGCCAGGACGAGGTCGGCGGTCAGGCCCGTCCATTGCGGAGCGGCCACCAGGCCTGCGGCCAGGGCCACGTGCGCGCCGATGGCGAGCGCGCCGGCCAGCACGAGAAATATCGCCTGGCGGCGTCCTCGCGGTGGCGCGGCTTTCGCTGTGGGCGCGGGCGCCGTGCTGCTGACCTCGCCGGACTGAACGCTGGGCGTTTCAGTCTGGTTCCAGTTCACGGTTACAGGGTCGCGTTTGGTGAACCTGGTGAGGTTCCTCGTGATGATCTCCTGGATTCGTCGCAAATTTTCCTCATCAGCGGCTTCGACGCGCACAAGCAGTGCGTCCTGCGTGGCCTCCACGGCACAAGTGCCCCAGTCGAAGCTGATGGTCCCCTGTGTTTCCGACCATTCAGCCTCGACGTGTGCCGGCCTCTCGGCCGGCGCCCGGTGGTCGCCGGTGAGGTGCGCGGGGATCTGATGGGTTCCGCGCTTGCCCATCTTGCTGGCATGTTGGCAGAGCTGGACGAGGTAGCGACTTGGGCGTTCGGTCTGGACCTGGGCTTCAGCGGTCAGCATCGCAGTCCTTTGTTAGAACGTGTCCGGCTTGGCAGGCTTAGATCCTGGTGAGCGTGGCCAGCCAGGCCAGGACACCGTCGGGAAGGTGGCTGTCGATGGTGCTGGGTTCGATCGAGTCGAGCTTCCAGCCATCGGCGAACGAGGCCGTGATTTCCTGTCGCGTCACCCGCCTGGGCCCCCACTGCCCCGCGCCCGACTGCTGATCACTGAAGCACAGCATGAAGTAGCGGCCACCTGGCCGCACCACGGATCGCAGGCTGTCGACGTAGGCGGCGCGGTCATCGTCGTCGAAGATGTGGAAGACCAGGGAGTCGAGCACAGTATCGAAGGACTCCCCGAGATCGGCCAAGCTCAGGGCGTCCTCGTGGAGGAACCGCGCGGTGAGTCCGCGCTCACGCGCCTTTTCCTCGGCGACCTTCAAGGCGATGGGGGCGAGATCGACACCTGTGGCGTCAAGGCCGAGGCCAGCGCACAGGAGCACGAGTTCGCCGGTCCCGCAGCCGACGTCCAGCACTCTGCCGCGGATGGCACCGCCGTGGGCGAGGTCGAGGAACGCCGGTTGGGGGCGACCGATGTCCCACGGCAACGGGGTGCTGTACAGCTCCTCCTGCGGCCCGTGCGGGGTAACCGGCTGCGGGTGGGTCGGCGAGTCAGCCATTTGAGCGTCCTTCCCTGGCGGGTGATCATCCATAACCTCATGGTCAGTGTCCCGGTGACGGCGTTTGTCGGACCAACCGTCCTGATTGCTCCAGAACGTCTCTGACAGTTGCAAAGTATCGATCAAGGATACACAGTGAGTCTATGGCGACATCAAGTACTTGTCCAATACAGTGTGTATCGTAAATTGTGGACCAGGTCACCTGAGACGCTGCAAACAGCCCTGGTACGGAACTGATGAGAGAGGCGAGCTGGGCACTGAGCCCTAGAACGGGGGATCGGCACCGCCCACCAGGGCGGTCTTGAAGCGCACGCCGTACAACAACACGTAAGGAGCTACGAAGCAGATGACCGTCCTTGAGGTTCCTGGGGCCTGTCTTTACTACGAGACCCACGGCAGCGGCCCACTCCTCATCCTGATCGCTGGAGCGTCTGGGACAGCCGACAGCTTCAGAATGCTGGCCGGCCATTTGACCGCGCACTACACCGTCGCCATCTACGATCGGCGCGGTTTCTCGCGCAGCCGGCTCGACGGCCCGCAGGACTATGAACGCCGTCTTGAGACCGACACCGACGATGTCCGGCGCCTGATCGAGCACCTGGGCGACGAACCGGCGACCGTCGTCGGCGTCAGCTCCGGAGCGGTCATCGCCCTGCAAGTGCTCACCCGCCACCCTGCCGTGGTTCGCCGGCTCGTTCCGTACGAACCGCCGGCCGTACGACAATTGCCCGACGGACAGAGGTGGGTGGACTTCTTCTTCGGCGTGTACGACCTCTACCAGCGATCCGGGATCGAGCCGGCGATGGCGCAGTTCCGCGAGGAGACGTTCGCGGAGTCAGATCGGCAGGCCATGGCCCACGCGCCCAAGAACGCCACCAACGCCGCCTACTGGTTCGAGCATGAGCTGCGCCAGTACCCGCTCGTCGACCTCGATCTCGACACGCTCACCGCGCATGCCGATCGGATCGTTCCAGCGTCCGGACGCGAATCGCCGGGATATCCGTGTTACGAGGTGAACGTGGAGCTGGGCAAGAAGCTCGCCCGGGATGTGATCGAACTGCCCGGTGGCCACATCGGAATCATCACCCAACCCGCTCAGTTCGCCACCGAACTCATCCACGCTCTCAGGCGGGCCGAACAGGAAGACGAGGTTGACATATCGCAAAGCCATGGCTCGTAGCACGGCCAGGGGACGCCGAGGGCACGACTAGGTACATCTGCGCGTGCCCGGACGTGCGCAGGCAAAGATCACACTCGGACGTGCGGTGACGGCGGAATCGCGGAGATCCGCTCGGCCACCATCTCCTGGAAGTGGGGGCAGCTCGGGAGGTCCTCGTGGTCGCAGTCCAGCGCGCAGTCCAGGAGTTCGAGCGACGCCTGCGCTTCGGCGATGCGCTGGGCGAGCTCGGCCCGGCGCCTTAGCAGGTGAGCCCGGCGTACGGCCGGGTCGGAGGTCACGATCATCTCGCGGATGTCGTCCAGGCTGAACCCCGCCTCCTTCGCGCGGAGGATCACCGCCACGCGGTAAAGGTCGTCGGGGCCGTAGCGGCGGCGTTCGCCTCCGATCCGGACAGGTGCCAGCAATCCCATCGACTCCCAGTGCCGCAGGACATGGGTGGCCAGGCCGAAGCGGTCCGCGATGTCACCGATGCTCATACTTGACTTCATGTCGACATTAAGTCGCATGCTTACTTCCATGTCTACGGAACACATGGAATCGCTCATCCGGCTGCTGGACGTCGCCGATGCCCTGCCGGGTGCGGTCAGGCTGCGCGCACGGTCGTACGAACTGCTGGATCTTCCGCGCGGCTCGGCCGTGGTGGACGTCGGCTGTGGCGCCGGGCGGGCGGTCGGCGAGCTGGCCGAGCGCGGCGCGCGGGCCATCGGCGTGGACGTCAGCGAGCAGATGCTCGCGGCGGCCCGCGGCAGGTGGCCGGAGGCCGACTTCAGGCTGGGCGACGCCTGCGACCTGCCGATCGCTGACGGCGAGGTGGCGGGGTACCGGGCCGAGAAGGTCTTCCACGAGATCGCCGACGCGGCCAAGGCGCTGGCGGAGGCACAGCGCGTCCTCGCTCCTGGCGGGCGGGTGGTGCTCATCGGGCAGGACTGGGACACCTTCGTCATCGACTCTGACGACCCGGCGCTCACACGGACCATCGTCCACGCACGCGCCGACCAGGTGACCAGCCCCCGGGCCGCTCGCTCTTATCGCAACCTGCTGCTCGACGCCGGGTTCGAGGACGTCGCACTGGAGGTGCACACGGGCGTCTTCACCGACGCGATGCTGCTGCCCATGCTCACCGGGATCGCGGAGGCCGCCCGTACGGCCGAAGCCATCACTCCCGCGCAGGAGGCGTCCTGGGTGGCCGAGCAGACGGCGCGCGCTCAGGCGGGGCGGATGTTCCTGGCGCTGCCGCTCTTCGTCGCCTCGGCAAAACGGCCTCAGGAATAGCGCGGGCTATGCGGGCTGCTGCGGGCCGCGACTACGCGAGGGCAGCAATACGACGATGAGCACGGCGCCGAGTGCCACGCAGACCGCACCCGCCGTGAGCCCGCCCGAATAGCCCATGCTGGCCAGCGCGGCCACCCCGATGGCGCCGCCGATCTGCTGGACGGAGGTGAACAGTCTGCTCGCCGACCACGCACCCGCCCGGTACCGCACCGAGGTCTTCGCGTGGCTCAACACCTTCATGTGGGCCGGCTACGGCCTGGGCACCGCCGTCGCCGGCCAGCTCACCGGCCCCCTCGACACCGGCACCACCGCCTTCGGCGCGGCCGCGGCCGCGGCAATCGCAGGTGCGATCCTGGCCACCGTCGCCGCCCGGTCCGCGCCGCCCCTGCCGGCTCAAGGTCAATCCCGTGAATCTGATCACGTAGATGACAACTGAGACCTCGATGGTGCAGCCGGCCGACGCGGCCGAAACACGATCTACCTCCAGCGGCGCAGGGACCGCACGGCCGCGTCAAGCTCTTCCGTCACCTACATGTGCCTTCATGCCGTCGGCGCTGCCCTCACGCGACCCTTCGCTTTTGGAGGCGACGCCGTTGGCGCCTGCGCGGGGCGTTGTGCAGATTACTTCGGCTGCCAGCGGCCGATCTTCTTGGAGACAAGGGCGGCGCCGATGCGCGTGTAGAACCGCTGCGCCGCTGCGTTGGACTCGGCCACTTCCCAGCGGATCACCTTGCCGTTGGCGGCTTCGGCTGCCGCGCGCATCAGCTGTTCACCCACACCGCGGCCGCGTTCGGCGGCGGAAACGTACAGGTCGTCCAGATGGAGATAGTCCTCGCCGGACCAGAAACTGATCCGCTCCAGCCAGGAGACGTATCCGATGGCCTGCCCGTCCCGCTCAGCGATCAGGTAAGCGATCTCCGGGCTGGTCAGCATCCGTTGGAGGGCGGGGACGCTGACGGTGATGGCCCATGCCTGGCCTTGGTGCTCGGCCAGCTCGTAGATGAGGCCGTGCACGGTGGAGGCATCATCGGGAGTGGCACGACGAATCGATATCACGGGGGTCCTCTCAGGAGGGGGTTCTGGTGTTGGGCCAGTGGTGACCACGGTGCGGCCTCGATAGAGAGAAGAGGCGGTCCTTGGAGTGATCGCACCGATTGGCCGCCTCCGGCCCTCCGGTGCGATCGACGTCCATGACATGACCAGGGCGAGCTGCCGCCGTACGGGGGTGAACAACCGGCTCTGGTCGGGTCGTAGGGTCATCCGGTGGATTGTTCGGCTTCGGCGGCACGGCCGGTCGCAGGGACGTGGCGGAGTTTGGCGATCGCCAGGATCGCCGCGCCGGCGGCGATGGCAGCGGCGGTGACGGCAGCGCTGTTGAGACCGCTGGTGAATGCCTCGCGGGCCGGGGTGAGCAGGGCGGCGCCCAGTTCGGTCGGCAACCCCTGCGCGGCCGAGACCGCGCCGTCCAGACTCTCGCGGCCGGCCGCGGTCGCCTCGGGCGGCAGGCCGGCGGGGAGCGTGGTAGCGGCCTGGGCGCGGTAGACGGCGGCGCCGATGCTGCCGATGATCGCGATACCGAGGGAGATGCCCAGGTCGCTGCAGGTGGTGGCCAGCCCGGAGGCCGCGCCCGCCTTCTGCGGCGGCACCGAGCCGACGACCAGGTTCGTGGTCAGGGCCATGGACGGCGCGACGGCGGGATAGAGCACCATGAAGCCCGCGACCAGGAGCGGCAGTCCGCCGGCGGCGTCGACCTGAGTGAGCATCAGGTAGCCGATCACCTGCACGGTCAGCCCGGCCGCGATCAGGTATCCGGGAGGGATGCGCCGTACCAGGACGGGCGAGAGGGTGGAGACGACCACCAGCAGGGCAGCGCCGGGCAGTACCCACAACCCGGCCCTCAATGGAGAGAGTCCCTCGACAAGCTGCAGGTACTGGGTGAACAACAGATACACGCCGCCGAGCGCGGTCGCGGCCAGCAAGAAGACGCCCAGCGCGCCGCTGACCGTGCGGTTCGCGAACAGGCGCACGTCCAGCAGCGGCTCGGGCAGGCGCAACTGCCGCAGCACGAACCATGCCCCGAACACCAGCCCGGCCACGATGCCGGCCAACGCCGTCAGCAGCGAGTCAGGCCTGGCCAATTCCTTGACGCCGTAGACGATCGGCAGCAGCGTGGCCAGCGACAGGACCACGCTGAACAGGTCCACCCGGCCGGCGGCCGGGTTGCGGGGGTTGGGCAGCAGCAGCGGAGCGCCGATCACCACGATCGCCATGATGGGCACCGCGACGAGAAAGCCCGCGCGCCAGGAGAACGCCTCCAGCAGCGCGCCGCCGATCACCGGGCCGAGGCCGGTGCCGACGGAGATACCACCCGACCAGATGCCGACCGCGATGCCACGTTGCCGTGGGTCGGTGAACGTGGAGAAGATCAGCCCGAGGGTGGCGGGCATCTGGGTGGCCGCCGCGATGCCCAGTACCGCCCGCCAGACGATCATCAGGGCAGGGTCAGAGGTGTTGGCGGCGATCACCGAGACGACGGCGAAGACGGCTGCGCCCGCGATCAGCAGCCGTCGATGGCCGATCCGGTCGCCCAGCGTGCCCATGGTGACCAGCAGGCCGGCCATCAGAAAGCCGTAGATATCGATGATCCACAGCGTTTGGGTACTGGTCGGCCGCAGTTCCGAGGTCAGCTGGGGGATGGCCAGGAACAAGATGGTGAGCATCATGAACAGCAACATGGCGGGCAGGACCAGCACCACCAGCCCGGCCCATTGCTTGAGGCCGGCGCGCTGGCCGGCGTCGATATCCGGGAATGACATGAGCGAGTTTCCTTAAGGGAGGTGACGCCGCCAACGTTAAGAACGCGCAGGTGATGGCCGAATCAGTGAACTCGCCAGTCTTAGCCGGTCTCAGCCGGTCTGATCCCCGTGTCAGGCTGAGCGCTCGGCCAGGACCAGCCGCATGAGCTCGGCACGCGAGGTGACGCCGGCCTTCTGGAAGACCTTGCGCAGGTGGTAGTCCACGGTCCGCGGGCTGAGGAACAGTTGCGCGGCGATCTCCCGGTTGGTCAGCCCTTCACCGACGGCCAGGGTGATGCGCAGCTCCTGTGGAGTTAGCGTGCTCAACACGCCTGCCTCTGGGGCCCCCGCCGATTCCCCAGTAGCGCGCAGCTCGCCCAGTGCGCGATCGGCCCAAGCGAGCGCGCCAATGCGGCGGAAGGTCTCCGCCGCGCTGCGCAAGTGTTGCCGGGCCTCCGAACGCCGCCTGTCGCGCCGCAGCCACTCGCCAAGCAGCAATTCGGTCCTGGCGTATTCCAGCGGGGAGTCGGAGCCGGCGTGCAGGCGTAGAGTCTCCGCATAGTGAGCGTCGACATCGCCATCAGCGCAGGTCAACGCCCGGCAGCGAGCCGCGAGGGCGGCCAGCTCCGGTGAGGCGGTGTACTTGGTCCACTGGACGTAGCGAGTCGTGGCCTCGGTGGCCCGATCGTGCTCACCGGCGCGCGCCAGGGCCTCGACGAGGTCGGGGACGATTCCCATGACCAGGCTCGCAGGCGGGTTGGTGTCCCAGCCACCGACCGCCTCGAAATGCCGCACGGCTTCGCGGTACCTGCCGGCGCCCAGCTCGATGAGGCCGAGTGCCCGCCGAGCGTACGACATGGCGTCGGCCAGCCTGCGGCTGCTCGCCTCCGCCAGCACCTCGGCGGCCAGCTCGCCGGCATCCGGACGGCCCCGAACGGCGGCGCACAAGGCGAGCAGCCCCCGGTTGCGGCAGGCCGTGCTCAGCTGGCCGACCTCCGCGGCGAACTGGCAGCCCTCCTCCGCGTACGCTTCGGCGAGCCCGATCCTGCCGCGTCCGATCTCGTCGGCGGCCTGGTACTCAAGATTCCACGCCAGCGCACCGAGCGATCCACTGCTGCGGGCAAGCCGGCCGGCGTTGCGGTAGAGGCGTCGGCTCAGCTCATGGTCACCGAGTCCGCGGGCGAGGGCCCCGGCCAGGGTCATCGTGATCGGATCGGTGAGCGACTCCAGCGCGGCGCCAGCCCGTACCGCGGATTGCGGGTCACGGCCGATGCGGGCCCGGCAGGCATCGCGCAGGAGCAGTAGCACCGCGTCACCCGGGTCGTCCGGCGCCAGCGCGACGTCCGCCAGCCAACCGGCGAGATCGGACCATGCCTGCGGCCGGTTGGCGCGGGTGCCGAGATCGCCGTACATCACGATGGTCGGAGTGAAGCGACGCCGGTCGAGCCGCAGGGCGCGCGGGATCCACGGTTTGATGAGGTCCATCGCGTCCTCGGCTGAGCCGGCGAACACGGCCAGGATGGCACGCATCACCACCAGAGGGATCCGGTCTTCCTCATCCAGATGAGGTTCATGCTCGGCTCGATCGAGCAGTTCCACGGCCTTCGCGGTGAACCCGCCGTGCGCGGCGGCATGGGCGGCGGTCCACAGCCGGCGTCCCCTGTGTGGACCTTCCGCGGTGAGCTCGGCCGCCCGGGACAGCGCGGCCATGGCCGCTGCCGGACCACCGCGCAGCGCTGCCTGTTCAGCCGAGTATTCGAGCTGCTCGGCGACCTGCTCGTCGGGGCCGGCGGCGGCCTGCCCGAGGTGCCAGGCACGGCGATGCTGGTCGGCCGGACCATCGAAGGCCGAGGCGAGGGCACGATGGATCGCGGTGCGCCTGTCGGCCGTGGCGCTGTGAAAGATCGCGGACCGGATCAGCGGGTGCCGGAACACCAGCCGGGTCCCGTCGTAGGTCAGGAGTTCGTCGAGCTCGGCGTGGTGCAGTGGGCCGGTGTCGATCCGCAGCGACGTGGCCGCCATCTCGATGATGTCGACGCTGCCCGAGCCGTTGGCGGCGATCAACTGGAGCAGCGGCAGCGATCCGGCGTGCCGCGACCGGACCCTGGCCAGAAACGACCGCTGCAGTTCGTCGGTCATGGCAAGCGGCTCCTGCGTTCCCTCCGGCGGCATCTCCCTGCCGGCGAGTTCGATCAGGGCCAGCGGGTTCCCGCCGGTGGTGGCCAGCAAGCGGTTCTGCTCGCTGTCGGTCAGCCGCCGCCCACCGAGGCGCTCGGCGAGCAATGCTTTGGCCGCTTCCCGATCGAGGCCCATGAGCGGGACGCGGCGCAGGTCGGGCAGATCGGCACCGTGGCCCTCGTCGGCCCGCGCCGCCAGCGCCAGCGCTACGGGCTCGTTGTCCAGACGACGGGCGACGAACGCCAAGGTTTTCAACGTCGGCTGGTCCGCCCAGTGGGCGTCGTCGACAACGCACAGCACCGGTTGCTCGACGGCCAGCACAGACAGCAGCGACAGGGTCGACAGCGCCACCAGGAACGGATCGGGCGGTGCTCCGTCCGCGCGCCCGAACAGGATGTTCAGGGCACGCGCCTGCGGACCCGGCAGACCGTCGACCCTGCCGAGCGCGGGAAGCAGGAGCTGGTGCAACGTCGCGTAGGCGAGATGAGACTCCGGCGCGACACCGACGGCGCGCAGCACCTGGAAGCCGACCGCCCGCTCCTCGGCGTAGGACAGCAGCGCGGTCTTGCCGATTCCTGGCTCCCCCTGCAGCATCACACCGCCGCCACGTCCCTCGACGGCGTGCCACAGCAACGACTCGAACAGGTCTGTCTCGTCGCCTCTCCCCAGCACACGCTGAGCATAGGAAGCACCGGCCTGCAGTGACAAAGCGGGCAAAATCCCGCGAGACCGGCGACAGGCGGCCCACCGAAGCGTTCTTCATGTTCGACGACGACGAGGAGGTGACCGTCGAACGACAGCGAAGCTCATCCGATCCCCCTGCTCGAATGGCTTTCCTATGCGGAGAGCAACGCAGCACTCAGCGTAGGCGGATGGGCCGATGGGGATGAGGGCCGCATGCCCATCTACGCCTACACCTGCGGCGATGGGAGCGAGGTTTCGCTGAGCTGGTACGAAGGTGCCATCACAATCAAGGGCCGTTTCGCCGGAGACCCCTACCGAGAGTTCGGAATCTTCGCTGTCGACCTGCAGGGCAATCTCCAGTGCGACGAAGGCGCGAGAACCGCCGATAACTGATCATGTTGAAGGGTGTGTGCCTTACACTCATCGCGCATGCGACTGAAGACGATCTTCGCGCTGTTCGCCGTCTACGCCGTCACAGCGGCGCCCGAGTTCCTGCCGGGCGAGTGGCGGGTGATCGTGCAACCCGCTACGGATGACGCGGTCGAGGTCTACTACCAACCCCTGTCCCCCGTGATGCTCAGGTCGTACGAGGGCATCGGACCGTTCCTGCGTGGTCTGGAGGCAGCCGAACGGCGGGCCAAGAATCACCCAGACGATCTTGCCCCACCGTACATCCTGCACGAGCCATACCGGCTCGTGGCCCCCTACGTCACCGCGCGGGGACGCGAGCTGGCCTTGCCCCCGATCTCGGGAGTGAATCCATCGGACGGAAGGTTCATCCCGTACACGGTCGTGCCCCAGGTGCGGCCTGCGAAGAACAGTCAAGCTGAGCTGACCGCGTTGATGGAGAGTGATGGCGGGCCGATCGACGAACCCGAAGTATTCAGCATGGGGATCGAGCCGGAGCTCAACCGAGTCGTACTCCGAACGAACGCCTTCGACCAGGACCTGCGCCGCAGGCTGGCCAAGCACTATGGCGGACTCATCGCCATCGAATGGGATCCTCTTCGCCAACAGGCGCACCTCGACTGATGGGGAAACAAGGGGAACAGCAGCGGACGCGATCAGTGCGCTGAGCTGTGTCCGGATCAAGCGAGGGACAGGCATTCCGGTTGCGAGACCACCACCGTCAACCAGGGTTGTGATCACCTTCTGAACCCTGGCCCTTGTGGCGAAGGTCGCGGAAGAACGAGTCGGACTCCGGGCCGACGAAGAGCGTCACGGAGTCGGAGCTGTAGGGCACAGCCTGCGAGACGATGTAGTCGTCCCCAATCCGGTCCGAGCTGACAGGTGTGCCGACACCGCTTCCATCGGGATTGGTCCGCATCAAGACGTATCGGACCTTGAGGCCGCGTCGGGCCAGTTCGGCCCTGACCTCCGCGACCGTCTTGCCGATCACCCGATAGCCGTCAACGGCTGTGGTGTCAATGGTTTCGTTAACGGTGGACACTCCGACATACGGCTCGCCGGGCGCCGCCTCGCGGCCGATGCTCACGGAGATCTTCCCGGTGAAGCCCGCAGGGAAGATCACTTCCCCGCACCACGCCGCCCCACAGGTGCGCTGAGGCTTGTACGTCACTCCCGTGCCCGGCGGAAACTTACCGTCTAGGTCCGGGCCGAACATCTTGCCCACCATCTGCGGCGGCACGGGGATCTTGGCCACAGTGGCGTCCAACCCGACGGCCCGGAACGCTTCCACGAAGGCCGCCGCATCGGCGGCAGGGTCATTGACAGCGATGGTGAGGTAGTCGTCGGTCATCTTCAGCGAGACGGCCGCGTTGGCGTACTCGGTGACGGGGCCGCCCTGGGGCAGCCCGACCCCGATGACCAGGGCGGCCGCCAGCCCGGCGGCAACCGCGCCCAGCGCCAAGCCGCGCCGTACCGGCAGATGCCAGCGCGGCCGCCTGGCCGGTTCCCGCTCCTCCGACATGATCGAGTCCATCAGCGCGCGCGCCCCGGCGCCCGATGCCTGCCCGGCCGGGTCCCGGGCCACGTCCTCGTTCCGCACCCGCGCGAGGTCGGCGATGTTCACAGCATGTTCCCTTCGACGGCGACGGAGCCCGAATAGTCGATCCCGGCCTTGGCCAGGCCGCGTGCGAAGCGCCTACGGGCGCGGTAGAGCCTGACGGTCGCGGCGTTGCGGGAGATGCCGAGGATGCGGGCGATCTCCCGCGCGTCGAAGTTCTCCCAGGCGACGAGGGTCAACAGTTCTCTGTCATCGTCAGACAGGCTTCGCAGGACCTTCCCGACCTGCGAGTAGTCCTCGACGGGTGGCTCGCCGAGCACGGGTGAGGCGGCCAACTGCTCGCGCAGCGCCGCTGTCCGCTGCTCGTGCCGCCGCTCACCGCGCCTGTGGTTGGCCAACACCCGCCGGGCCACACCGAACAGCCACAGCCGGGCATCCTCCCCGGAGGGCACCTCCTCGATCCGCCGCCACGCGACCATGAACGTCTCGGCCACCGCGTCAGCGGCGTCGTCAGGATCGGGGCAACGGCGCAGGGCGTACCCGAGTATGGGGCCGTAGGCGGATTCGTAGATCTCCACGAACCGGCGCTCGGGATCCCTTCCCATCCGGTCTCCTCACTTGAGCGGTCAACATCTACCCCTTGTCCGGAAATGCCGATCTATTACAGGCTCAGGAGCGCCGGTCCCGAACGGCGGCGGGCTCAGGGCCGTCCGCCGCACAGAGCGCCGGCCGACCGAAGTCGACCCGCCAACCCAGGGCACACCGTCGCCGGCCAACCGCCCTCACTGCGGATTAGGGTCCGTGCCGCGCATCTCGGATGACGGGCGCCAACTGTTGTCACCGCTGTCCGCGCACCGATGGTGACGCTGCTTGTCTGTCATCGGCGTGTCCAGTCGCTGCCGAAAGGCGCCATATGGTTTCTGGCTCCCGGTGGAATCGCCGCGATGGTCGCCGCGGCGGCAGATCCCGCACGGCGCTGAGCGTGTGCATGTAAAATGAAGGCATGCCAAGGAACATGCAGATCCGCGATGTTCCCGACGACATCGCCGACGCGATCGCCGCCCGAGCCCGTGCCAAGGGGCAGTCCGCGCAGGCCTACATGCTGGGCCTCCTGGCGGCGGATGCGCGCCGTTCCCACAACGTCGACCTCATCGCCCGGTTCGAGGGGCGTGACGACGGCATGCACAGCGCTCCAGGGCAGGCCGCGGAGCTCGTTCGCCAGGCACGAAACGAGCGGGAGGAGCAGCTCGCTGATACCACGGGAGACTGCCCATGCTCGTGATCGACGCCTCCGTCATGATCAATGCTCTGGCCGATGACGGAGAGGCCGGCCGTGCCGCACGCAAGGCCATCATGACCGATCCCGCCTGGATCGCGCCCGCACACATGCCCAGCGAAGTGGCCCACGTCGTCACCCGCCTCGTCAGGCAAGAACTGATCACACAGACGCGTGGGTGGAGCGCCTTCGAGGCGCTCACCCGGGCCGAGATCGAGTTGGCGGACATCCGGCCTCTCCTGCCTCGCATCTGGGAATTGCGTGGCAACATCAAGGCTTACGATGCTGCCTATGTGGCGCTGGCCGAGGCTGAAGGTTGCACCCTGATCACCGGTGATGCGAAGCTCGCCAACCTCCCGGTGGGGATCGGCTGCGACATTCGTCTGGTCTAGCGCCTGAAGATAGTTAAACCCCCGATCGCCTGGGGGCAGTGGAGATCTGTCAAGCGACGACGAGCTTACAAACAGACGATCAGCACCTCCGTCTCTGCCGTGTAACGCACGTCGCGAGCTCCCTTGGGTCGGGGATAGCCGGAGGTCAGCGAATCCGGACCCGTTCGCCGACCCGCGTCGCTAGACTCTGGCCGGGTATGAGATCGTTCGCGGAGATGGGCGTGGTCGAGCCGGTATGTACCCTGACGACCCTGCACCCGTGAGCGAACGACGGAGCCTAGCCGACGGCCGATACGTGCTGGAGAGCGAGCCGGTCGGCTCGGGCGGGATGGGCACCGTCTGGCGGGGATACGACCACAAGTTGCACCGCACGGTCGCGGTCAAGGAGCTCCACCTGCCGGCCGCCGGCCTCAGCGCGGAGGAGCAGGCCAGACCGCGGGCGCGGGCGATGCGCGAAGCCAGGGCGATCGCCCGCCTCGAGCATCCGGGCATCGTTGGGGTGTATGACGTCCTGGAGGAGGATGGCCGGCCGTGGATCGTCATGCGTTTCATCGCCGGGCGTTCGCTCGACCAAGAGGTCAAGGCCAACGGGCCGCTGGATCCTCGGCGGGCGGCCGAAATCGGCAGCCAGGTGCTCGACGCGCTGTCGGCGGCGCATGACGAAGGTGTCCTGCACCTGGACGTCAAGCCGCAGAACGTGTTGCTCGACGACAACGGCCGGGCGGTGCTCACCGACTTCGGGATCGCGTTGGTCGCCGACGCTACCGCGACCGTGACCGCGTCGCTCGTCGGTTCCGTCGGCTACATCGCGCCTGAACGGCTGGACGGTTCTCAGCCGGGCCCGGCGGCCGATCTGTGGTCTTTGGGTGCCACGCTCTACTTCGCCGTGGAGGGCCGGCCGGCGTACGCCGCCGACAATGTGGCGGCCGCGCTCGTGTCGGCCCTGACCCGCGCCCCCAAGCCGATGACGCGGGCGGGGGCGTTGGCACCGACAATTGCCGGTCTGCTGGAGCGTGATGCCGACGTGCGTCTCGACGCGGCCGATGCCGGCACGCAGCTGCGCGCGGTCGCCACCGCGACCCAGATCCTGCCACCCGATGGTCGCTCGCGGACGAAGGCGCTGCCTGCGGAAGTCCTGGACTCACCGTCCGGGGCGGTCTGGAAGCGGAGGACCGCGGTGGCGGCGATGGCGGCGATGGGGGTGGCGGTGGCGCTCCTCCTCACCGTGGTCGTTATCGCTCTTCCCTCCCTGATCTCCCATGACAGTGGAAATGCCGGACGGCAGCAGGGCACGACAGGCTCCCCGGCCGTAACCCGTACAACGCCGAGTGTCACCCCGTCCCCGATACCCACGGTGAGCCCGTCGCCGACGGCTGCCGTGCGCTACACCGTGCTGCCCGGCATTTGTACCAAGGTGGTGACCCGGGCGAGAAAGATCATTCCCAAGATGGATGGCGGCGAGGAAGATACGCCGGTTGAGAAGTTCGACGGCCTCGTGGAGTCGCGCGGATGTCGCTGGAGCACGGAGGGCTACTGGTACAAGCACCCCTGGGCTGCCGACGTCGTCGTCAAGCTGTTCCGGTTCTCGACCGATTCCAGCGCGTCGGCGGCCTTCGAAGAGGAGCGCATCGACTTCTACAAGAACGCCATACGGCTTGATGACTACGCGGATGAGTTGTGCCTGTCCCACCCGTCCGGCAAGGACTACGGGTACGCGCACGCGATGTTCCGCAAGGACAACCTGCTCGTACAGGTCTCCTACGAGATGCTGACCAAGGGTTCGCCTGCGCCGGCGGTGGCGAGACCGCGTGGCGGGGACCTGACGAAGTACGTCTATCGGCTGGTGAAGTCGGCCACGTAGCACCGTTCATCGGGATCTACCGGTTGGGCCGTACGCCTACCCCGGAGCTCACCCCGAAATCGAGGCCACCGCCGAACTGGAGTGTTGGTATAACTCCCGTCAATAGGTACAGGCGTTCAGGTTTGGCCTGGCGCGGTGACGGCGCGGACCTGCGGGTGGCTGACCTGCATGATCTCAAACCTGGAAGGGTTACGCCGGATATGTCTCGTCCGGATCTACAAGGTGTGACGTGTCATCGAGGTCGACCACCATCTCGCCGAGAAAGTAAGCACCACAACGACGGCATGCGGCTTCCTCTGCCGCACCGTCAACGACCACCGCTCCATGCGAGCCTGGGTGGCCGAGGTACCACTGTCCGCGCAGCATGACCATGAGTTGCGGCCACCGCGGCTCGCATGAACACACGGTGTTCTTAGGCTCACGCGCCCACTCGAACGGGGCAGCTGCTTCCGGGTCGATGACGAAGTTGCCCGGATACGTGGCGCCACACTCACCACATTGGGCCGATAGACCGCCTAAGGAGGTCAACAGGCTGCCGTGCTCGGCCGGCAAGCACGGCATGACATAGCCGTTCATCTCTGTCACAAGAACAGGCCACTGTGACCGGCACCGGCACGATGACCTACGAGACCTGAATAGCCCAGTCACTACGCCCTCCGTTCTGACCGTGACGCGATGAGCCTACGCAGGTTGTAGACCGTCGGCCACGACCTGAGCGCCGCCCCTATCATCTGGGGCATCCTGCGCGCGTCAACGACCTCCGGCGTGCGTCATCGAGACGCCTTCTCCGGTCTGATCCTGTGCGCCACCAACATCAGCCATACATAGCCGCCGAGGCATACCAGCTGAAGCGCGATCAGAGCCAGCCCCAGCCAGTGAGGAAAGTCGAATAGAGAAGTGCTCGTCATGGCAATCAGCAACGCCGCCATCAAGCAGCCGGCCTTGGCCATCAGGCGGCCCGCTCTGATTCCACCCGGGTGACGCTGCCATCGCGCATTCATCAAGTTAGTGTTCAGTGCCAGTAAACTGAACGCCCCGAGTGCGCAACCGATGCCGAACGCTGCCCAGTGAAGCACACCCATCCATGCGTTCCAGGTCATCTGGCGAGGCCTTCCCGATCAACTGGGTGCGAGGGCGTGAGCAGCTCACCCGATTGGGCATTTGTCGAATTGTCATTGTAGATCAAGGGCGCGCTTCGGCCGCGCACTGTCTGCGGCGGTCCGGGCGTTCGAGCTCGCGCGTCCTCTTCGCGCGTACGAGGCGCGAGCCTGCCCCGGTCAAGGTCGGAAGCTGGCTCGGTACTCCGTGGGTGTGCGGGCGGTCAGCTGTCGGAACGCGGCGTTGAACGCCGACAGTGAGGTGTAGCCGACCGTGAAGGCAATGTCGGTGATCGGCGTATCACCCGCAGCCAGTTCTTCGATCGCGCGTAGCACCCGCATCCGGCGCAGGACTGCCCGCCACGTCATGCCGGTCTCGTCCTCGAAGCGCCGGGCCAGCGATCGTGGCGCCAGGCCCACCTCATCCGCCACGTCCTCGAAGCGGATCTCGCCGCCGAGTCGCTGTTCGGTCAGCCGCAGGGCTCGGCGTAGTTCCGGTGACCGCCCCACCGGTACGACGACCGGGCTCGGCCGCTCGGCGAGCCGCCAGCTCACTGCGGCGAGTGCGGTGAAAAGCGTCTCGGCGTACGGCGTGAGAGGTTCGTCGCTCTCGCCCCAGGTGCCGCACTCGGTCACCAAGGCGCGCGCCAGAGGGCTGAGGTCGAATACGGTCAACGGCGCCGGCGGGGTCGCGGTGAATCCGGTGTCGAACAGCACCGACGCGGTCGTGACCGGCTGCGGGATGCTCACCTGGATCGCCTGGCCCGCCTCGATCAGGGCGGCCCGCGCCGGCGGTAGAAGCCACGCCTGGCCCTGCGCCTCGAGCCGGAGGGCACCCGTCGAGGCGCAGAGCAGGTAGTGGCGGTCCGTTTTGAGCGCGCGGGCGGGCTCTCGCGGGAAGGTACGAACGAAGCTGTACGCCTTCCGGGTCATCCACAGCCTCCCCGGGTCATCCACCGCCTCGCATGATCCAATCGTAGGGAGCCGCCATGACGCCGGTCAGGCGACGGTCTCCACCAGCTCCGCGCGGAAGCGACGGCTCACCGGCGACCCGTCCATCATCGGGCGAATCACCTGGCCGGAGCGCGCGAAGGAGTCCGACTTCTGGTAGCCGGCGAACGACTCCTCGTCGTCCCACTCGTGGATCACGGTCACCCGGGTCTCGTTCTCCCGGGAGGCGTACACCCGGTAGGCAACGTTACCCGGCATCGCGCGCACCTCGTCGCGTACGCTGTCGAGCTGGGCCAGGGCAGCCGTACGGTCAGCAGCGGCGGTGTCGAAGTCGAGAATGGCAATGAACACGAGGACCTCCTGTATCAGGGGCGGCGACTGCCGCGAGCGGATGTCCTGATCCTCACACCGAGCCGGCCCGGTCGGCTTCCGCGAGCCGGACGCGTTCACGCTTCTAACGGACACGCCCAATTCAGGCCCTGATCTCACCGATTGTCAGGAGTCCGAGAGCTCTCCAGATGGGCGAGCGCGCTGTCCAGCACCGCCGGGGCGTCCAGTTTCGGGTCCTTGGCCCAGTCCAGCCAGACCGACAGCAAAATGCCGAACACCGCGCCTGCGACGGCCCGCACTCGGTCGTCGTGTTGCGGACGATCGAGCCTGGCTGCGACCAGTTCGGTGAGCGTCTGCTTGGTCCTGGTGATGTTGGCGAGGCTGGCCGCCCACAGTGAGGGGACGCTGAGCACCAGCGCCTGGCGCTCCCGCTTCGCGGTGACGTCCGCGTCGGTCAGGTCGGTGAACACGGCCCGGAAGGCGTTGCGCAGCGCCGTCACCGGGCCGAGTTCCGGCGGCTGGGCCGCGCACGCCTCGGCGATGAGGGTGTCGTAGTCATCGAGGGTGACCAGCGCTTCCTTGGTCGGGAAGTAGCGGAACACCGTCCGGTGCGAGACATCGGCCGCTTGGGCGATCTGCTCGACGCTGGTGGCGTCGTAACCCTGCTCACGGAACAGGCGCAGCGCGTGCCGCTGAATGGCGGCGCGAGTGCCGGCCTTCTTGCGCTCCCGCAGTCCGGGCTGCTCGGAATCTGACATCATGCGAAATCCTTCAGCGGAATCACCGCCCGATACTTTCCGCCGGGGGATTGCTGCGGCGGCTCCTCAGCGCGTTCCAGGATGACATGGTCCAGCTTGTGGTCGGCGAGCAGGCCGCTGATCCCGTCACGCACCGCCCGCCACACTGTTTCCGAGTCCGCCCCGGGCGAGGGCCGCATCCGTATGCGCAGGGTCGCCGGGCTGGTTTGGACGATCTGGTACAGCTGTACGCCAGGCGTACGGTCCACCAGCGTGTTGAGCATCAGCGGCGCGATGACGACCTCGCCCCGCCCGGTGGCGAACGTGAGCACGTTGGCCACGCGTCCCTGTACCTGTATGGCCGGCAGGGGGTTGCCGCAGGGACACGGGTCAGGCCGTTGCAAGACACTGTCGCCGAGGTCGTAACGCAGGATCGGCTGTACGCGGTTGGCCAGATTGGTCACCAGAACGGTGTGGGATCGCCTGCCCGGCGGGGTCGGGGAGTAGTCGGCTTCGACCGGTTCGACCAGGGCCCAGTCGCTGTTGACGTGATACCAGCCGTACGCGCAGCCCTCGGTGAGGAAGGGACACTCGCTGGCGCCGTAGGTGTCGCGTACCTTGGCTTCGAAGGCGCGGGCCATCCGCTGGTAGTCACCGCTGGTCAGCGTCTCGCCGGCGGGTTCGACCACTACCGGCGCGATGCGCAGCCGTCCCGACTCTTGCTCGGCGGCGAGCATGTTGAGGACGCTGCCGTACCCGAGCAGGAGGGCCGGGCGGAACTGGTTGAGCGCCTCGACCAGGGCATCGAGAGGTGTGTGGACGGAGAAGAGGCGGATGGCCTTGCGCTGTAGCCGGTGTGCGCGCATGCGGGCGGCGCCGGCCGAGACCAGGAAGTGGCCGTTTGTCGCGGCCACGATGGCCATCCGTCCGCCGCCTGCCAGGATCCGGGTGATATCGGCGAGGTCCAGCCAGGAGCCCATCATCCGCATGCTGAGGGCGTAGTTGACGGCGATGTCCCGATCGTCCTTGACGAAGATCGCGGGGTTTCCTGTGGTGCCTGAGGTGGTGACCAGCAGGTATCGGTCGAGGAACCGTCCACCTGCCAGTTGCGGATCTGCGGCGAAAGCGCGCGCCCGTGCCAGCGTTACTTCGCGGTCGGTGGCCCATTGGTCGTAGTGCGCCATCAGCGCCTTCTTGTCGGTGACCGGCAGCTCGGTGACGGGCAGCGTCGCGGAGTCGTCGGCGCGGGGAGGCAGGCCGCTGTAGAGATCCCGGTAGTAGGGCGAGCGGGTGCGGGCGTACTCGACGATCTCGGCGAGCCGCCGTCGCTGGACTGTCGCCCACTCGTGGTGCCTTCTGGTGCGGCGTGCGTCTTGCAGCAGCCGTGGAACGCTCTCCTTCATGCCGGATATTCTGTCACATGAATGTCAAATGTTAGTCCTGTGACAGATTTTACTGCCCAGAGAGCCATGGGGAGGTCGAGTCCATGCTGTCGCCGATCGCTCCCAAGTGACGCCCAGCTGCGCGCCGAGCGCTATGTGGTGCGGGTCAAGAGCGCATGCAGCGTCTACTCGGGGTCAGGGTCCACGGACCAGCGCCTGAAACGCTCTGCCAGGTCCGGACATTTCCACAGATGACACTAACTGTCGGAAGGAACTGCTCTGTGGGACCCCCCGAAGCCAGGCAACGTTTCGAAGAGATCTACCTGGCTCACTACCAAGCCGTTTCCAGCTACGTGACCCGCCGCGCCTCCTCGCCGGACGAGATCGCGGACGTGATCGCCGAAGTTTTCCTGACCGCCTGGCGGCGGCTCGCCGACGTGCCCGCGGGCGATGAGGCCCGGCTGTGGTTGTACGGCGTGGCCAGACGCGTTCTCGCCAATCACCATCGCGCGGAGACCCGGCGGAACGCGCTGGCCGTGCGCCTTCGCGAGAACCTGATTCTCTGGGCTGAATCCGTTATCGACCAGCCGCACGACGAGGCCCGCGAGGCATTCTTACGGCTGTCGGGCGACGACAGGGAACTTCTGTCACTGGTCGGCTGGGAGGGGCTCAGCAACGCCGAGATCGCGAAGGTACTGGGGTGCTCCCGCGGCGCCGTACGCATCCGCCTGCACCGCGCCCGCAAAAGGCTGGCCGCCGAGCTGGCCGCCACCGAGCTTGATCTCACCAGGTACGGCACCCGCGCCGTCTCCCTCGCCAAGGAGTGCACATGACGAACGATCTTCACCGCATCGTCTCAGCGATCGCTCCCGATCCGGGCCCAGGTCTGGTGCCCGGCGCACGGGAACTGATGAACGCGATCATGGACACCGAGCCCGCGGCCGCCCCCGCACCCGTCCGCCGCCGCAGGTTGAGCTGGCGGATCGCGCTGCCCGCGGCGCCGGTGATCGTTGCCACGGTGACCGTCCTGGGCTGGACGACGGGGCTACCCGGCTTCGGCCCGCGGCCGGTGGCCGCGCTGGACATCAAGCAGGAGGACGGTTACTACGTTGTCCAGGTGAAGGACGTCTACGCCGATCCGGAGAACTACGAGGCGCAGCTCAGGGCCGTCGGCCTGGACGTCTCACTCCGGGTCATCCCGGCCACCCCCGGGCTCGTCGGCCGCATCCTGGCCACTGACGGCCAAGAGGTCGTCGACCAGATCAAGACGATCGATCGGCCTGGGCCGTGTGACAAGGTGGGCGGCTGCCCGATCGGACTGAAAATTCCCGTGGGCTACGCCGGATCGGCGTACATCAGTCTGGGGCGCGAGGCCAGGCCGGGCGAGAGCTTCCAGTCGGGCACCTCCATCTCCGCTCTCGGCGAACCTCTGCACTGTGTCCCTCACCTCAACAAGACCGTGGCCGAGGTCCGAGCGCTGCTCAAGGAGCGTGGCATCGCCATCCGGGGCTTTTACGTGGCCGATCCTCGACGCGGGTCGGGCGGCGAGGAGACCTCCTCGGTCCCCGACTCCTGGTACGTCCAGGGCGGCTACCTCGACATGCCCGGTAAAGCCACGATCTTCGCCTTCTCCGCACCGATGCCGGCCGACCATGTGGAGAACGTGAGAAAGGCCGAGGGCTGCCCCAATCTGTGATGCACCGCACGTCGAAGGCCCTTCCATCTCTTGTGGAAGGGCCTTGGCCGCTGCCCATCCGCTTCAGCCGATGCTTCTCCGTGAGCCGCATCGACCGTGAGCTGGACCAGGGTCGTGGTTCGCGCTGTGGGACAATTCCCTAGTCAGACAGCTTTGCCAGGCGCAGCCCGGACGCATTCGCCGCTGGGCTGGAGGCTTCATGAACGCGTTGCAGCTGGCGTTCAACGCAGTCGCCGTGATCTTCATCGCGGTCACCATGTTCGCCGCCGGTCTGGCGACCACGCTGCCGGCGCTGCGTAGCGTCGTCACCGACCTCCCGCTGCTCCTGCTGGCGCTGCTGGCCGCCGTGGCCGCCTTACCTTCGGCCCGATGAGCACCGCCATTCTCACCGCGGCCAAGGTCGGCGGAGGAATCTCCCTAGATGTCGGCGCGCTGGTGCGGACCGTGGCCATTCTGCAGCTCGTGCCGTTCGCCGTAGGGCTGGTGGTACGCCACTACGCGCGGCCTACGGCACTGTCGTGGCATCCGGTCGCCGACAGGGTGTCGAATGTGACGTTCATGATGGTCCTAGCGGGCATGCTTCTGGGCAGTTGGCGTGACGTCGTCGCGCTGCTCGGCTCACGTACGCTGCTCGCCGGGTTCGTCCTGTCCGTCCTCGCGTTCGCCGTCGGTACGCTGCTGGCCACCGGACCGCTCGCGCGCCGGACCACCATGGGAGGCATCGCTGCCGTGCGCAACGTGGGACCTCCGCTGGCCGCCATCGGGATCGCCTTCGGCGACGAGCAGGCCATTCTGGGGGCCCTTGCCGCAGTGCTGGTCAGCGGCCTGGCGGCGGCCCTGCCGATCGCCGCGGTGCTCGGCCGTGATCGAGGCGACGATCCTGGTCCTTGTTAGAGCAGGCGCTCCAGGAAGACCATGATCGTCATGACCATGATGCCGGTGACGATCAGGTTGACGGCCCAGCGCAGATTGCGGTGTTTGGTGCGCGCGATCCGCGCGATCCGCAGGGCATCGGTGGCCAGGAACAGCTCGTAGTCCCTGGTCTCGGCGTTCATCCGCTCGATCAAGGCTTCGGGCGTGGGCTCCTCGGCGTAGATGAGAATTCTCTGCCCGCCCTGTTGGGGCGACGGTGGGCGGATGGTGATCAGGATCAGCAGGACCGCCGCGGACAGCAGGATCAGCGCGAGGATGACGCCGAAGCGCCCGACTCCCGGGAATTGGGCCGGACCGGTGAGGATGAGGGTGACCATCACGCCGTACGCGACGCCCGCCCAGGACAGCAGGAGGCCGGCTCTCTTCTCGCTGGCGCTGATCAGCTCGGCGCGGGCCGCGGTGGTGGCGGCGTCGAGCCGATCCCTGAGGAACGGGGACATGGACGCATGCTGCGCACCACTGTCCTCTCCGGAGTGGCCGCCGGATGTAGCCGGTTCGTGGTTCATGGTGGGCGGGTCCTTTCCGTCGGGATCGTGTGCCGATGGGGCTGACCAGCGAGGCAGTCGACGCTTGAGACGTAGGCGGGTGTGAGTTCGACTACCTTCGACTGTAGGCGTGCGCCCAGGACAGGAACCGGTGCACCCGGACGTGTCGCGCGCTGGCCTGCTTGAGGATGGCCTTCCACCTCGGGGGTCGTCCTGCACGCAGACCGAGACCCGGCTAAAAGCAAAACTATGAGCAAATGCCGCGAATATGAATGGCCCGGTCCGGTTCTCCGATTCCTCGAACCTCAACCCATCCCTTTGGCGAGACGTACCCCCTTCGGGCAAGCCGCCATCTCAGACCCCAAGGAGCCAGCTCCTTGTTGAACATCTGGGAGAATCCTTCGGCGGTGTCGGCGAAAACGTACTCGTAGGCGTAGACCTGCCCGCGATTGGTCCACTCCCAGCGGTCGACAGGACGTTGCAGGACTGATTCGAACCAGTCGGCGGCCCGGTTGGCTATGACCTCGATCGGCCCCGTCGTCGTCATGGCGAGGCTCGTCGGTATCTCAGGAAGAATGCTGAGCTGATTGTGCAGCTCGTCGGCCTGCAGTGTGTTGCCTCGCAGGTGGACGCCAACAGAGAGCAGAGTCCGGTTCGCGCCCTCGTCGTCGATATCAAGCCCGGCAACCAGCCGACCGTCGCCGTTCCATGTCCCGAGCCAGGTGTCGTGATGTTCCGTCCAGTGCGCTGCTCGTGCACGGAGCGTCTCGGCAAAGACTAAATGCTCGCCTTCCAGCGATCGGGCCGCCTCAAACCACCCCAAACCTGCCATGATCTCAACATGGTACGGGGAGTCATTCCATTGCAGTATCGGGTTTATGCAGGTCATCCGTGAGCGAGGTGATCCTCACCGCTATTGCGGTGGTCGTGATGCTGGCCATTATCGCGGCGCTTGTGTGCGGCTCCGCGGTGCTCGCGGCGCAATCAGCCCCGAGCGGCCGCCACACCCGCGTGGCTCGGCCTTACCTGGTCTGGGGATCGGCTCTGTCGCTGATCGGTATCGTGATGATGGCGCTCGCCGCATGGTCCACGCACGAGGACCAGCACTATGACGACGCATTAGCCCTGATTGTCCTGGCAGCCATCATGGGCGGGGCATTGCTCATCCTCGGTTTGGGCCCGCTCACCTCATGGTTGCTGAATTTCCTCGGGCGGCACACTGTTCGGCTGCCGCCGCCGTTTCGGGTGGCGGCTCGCGAGGTGGCCGATGATGGTGCTCGTACGGCTCCCGCGCTCGCGGTAACGGTGATTGCGACGGCCATCGCGATCGCTCTCATGATCATCGCGGGCGCCACAACGGCACAGGCCAGGGCGGCATATTATCCCCGAGCCCGTCCCGGTGCCCTGCTCGTGGATGTGTACCTGGCAGGCGACTGGACGGCAACCGCATGTGCGGCCATCCAGCGTGAGTTGCCCGGAGTACCGATCGTTCAGAACAATCGTCAGCGCGAGGACAGGCACTTCAGCCTGGAGATCGAGAACGGGAACCTGCCGGACCCGGAAAGCGTCGCTCGGGCCGGTTTCATCGGTGACCGAGCACTCCTCCGCTATCTCACCGGAGACCCGGCGACGCCCTACGACGAGGGCACGGCCGTAGTCGTCACGGCCGACGGCGTAGAAGCCGACACGGTGACGATCTACTACGACCGCTCCGAGGACGACGACGAGCTATTGAGCAAGGTCATTCCGGCGATCGCCGCCAGATCAGCCGATCCTCGCGTGTATGGGACCTTCCTCCCGGCGAAGGTCGTCCAAGATCTCGGTTTTCGTCTGGAACCGGATGAACTGATCGTCGATCCCTCCCTCCATCAAACCTCGGCGCTCGAGCAGGAGCGGCTCGATCACCGGTTGGGTGAGACGGGAGCCGCCTACGTGGAGCGGGGTTTCCAGCCTTCAACCGGCTGGCGGCCCTTCGTCGCGGTGGCGGTCTTCGTCGCCCTTGGCGGCGCATGGGCCGCGACGGGCAGGGCCGCCACCCGTTCCCGGTCGAGACGCGTACGGCTGCGGGTCAGTGGCGGCTCGGCCGCAGCCCTACGGTTGTTCGCCGCGTGCCGTGCGGGATTCGGCGCGGTCTGCGGCACCGTGATGGGCGCGGCCGCCGGATGCGCCATCGGTCTGCTGCTGGTGTGGCCGATGACCGCCTCGGCCGACTGGGAGCCGATGCGCCGGGTGGCCTTCGACACCCCGTGGTCGGCGATCATCGCGCTGGTCCTCGGACTGCCCGTTCTCGCCGCGGTCATCGCCGGCCTCTCCCCACTAACAAAACAGACAAAGCAGATAAAGCAGACAGGGCACTGACGAAACAGCAGACGAATCGCGGGCCCGACGACCCTAGGCCGAACGTCCGGTCGTTGACGCCCATCAAGAGACGACTGACGTACAGGTCGGCCGATGGCCGTGGATCTTGCACTTCTTGTGGCACGGCCCCGCGAAGTAGGGGGCTTTCGACGCCAACTGCCCTATGGCTACTATCAGGCCACTAATCGCCTACTTTGGCGATTTTTGCGAAGGACGCACCGATCGGCAAGGAGAGTGCCCGCACGTGGCTGGTTTGGGCAGGGTCGGGCGGCGACGGACGGGAACCGTGGGCGATGGGGACGGGTCACCGGAGTCGACCAGCGGCCGGCCGCGGCGACTGGCCGGTGCCCGCCGACTGCCCCTGCGTACCGTACTGATCATTGTGGTCTTCGTACCGAGCATCACCTTTGCGCCGGTGCTGGCTTCGGGGATGTACCAGCTGTTCACGCAATGGCAGTCGGAGAAGGCCCAGATGGATCTGGCCACCACCACCGCCGGTAGGCCCGCGGCCAACCTGTTCTTCAATCTTGGGCAGGAGCGGCTGCTCACCGCGGAGGCGCAGGCCGACCCGCGGGGCGCCGCCCGCGACAAGCTGGCCAAGCAGCGCGTGCTGACCGACCAGGCGGTGAAGGCCTTCCGTCCGCTGGTGACCCTGGACACCAGCCATGGACAGGAGGGGATCACCCCGGCCGTCGCCCGCATCGAACGGGGGCTCGACCTCCTCGACCAGCAGCGCCGGGCGGTGGACGCCGGGTGGTCCAGCGAGCAGAAGGCGTTCGACTACTACACCGGCGTCCTTGAGTCGGACCTCGGCCTGCTGACCGTCCTCAGCCACACCGAGCACGGCGAGGTGAACACCAAGGCGCAGACGCTGGTCGACCTCTTCTGGGTCCTCGACATGCTCGGCCGCGAAGACGCCATTCTGGCCCGTGGCTGGGAGAAGGGGCGCCTGACGGCGGAGGAGCACGACCTGATCGCCGACGCCATCGGCACCAAGGAGCACCTCCTGCAGTCCCGGGTGGCCCCCAGTCTCCTGGAGAACGAGAGCCAGTACGGAAAGCTGACAGCCGGCAAGGCGTGGCAGACCATGGTCGCGCTGGAGGAGCGGCTGGTCACCTCCGGGACCGGCGAGAGCAGCCAGGTGGCGCTCCGCGAGGTCAGCGCGTCGTGGCGCTCCTCGGTGGACGCGATCACCCCGCAGCTGGTGCAACTCCTGCAAGTCCGGCTCAAGAACGTCGCCACGATCGGCTACACCCACGCCGGCACCCTCTTCATCATCTTCCTCAGCGTCAGCGCCGTGGGCGTGCTCGCCTTGGGCCTGGTCATCTTCACCAGCTGGCGCCTCACCAGCATCCTGCGCCGGCGCATCCTCCATCTCCGCGAGGAGGCCCAGGAGCTCCAGGAGCGGCTGCCCGACGTGGTCGCCCGGCTGGAGCGCGGCGAGGAGGTCGACGTGGACGCGGAAGTGCACATGGTCGAGCCCACCCCCGACGAGCTCGGCGAGCTCGGGCATGCCCTCAACCTGGCCAGCCGCAGCGCGGTCTACACCGCCGTACGCCAGGCCGAACAGCACCGTGGCTTCCAGCGCATGCTCCAGCGCATCGCCCGCCGTACCCAGATCCTCATCGGCCTTCAGCTGAAGAAACTGGACGAGCTGGAACGCAAGCACGAGGACCCCGAGGTGCTGGAGGGCCTGTTCGACCTCGACCACCTCACCGCCCGGCTGCGCCGCTACGAGGAGAACCTGGTGATCCTCGGCGGCGGCCAGCCGCAGCGCCGCTGGCGCAAGCCGGTACGCCTGCTCGACGTCCTGCGCGCCGCCCAGGGCGAGGTCCAGGACTACCGGCGGATCTCGATCGAGGTCGAGGGCGATCCCTGGGTGGCCGAGCGGGCGGTGGGGCCGCTGGTCCACGTCCTGGCGGAGCTGATGGAGAACGCCACCGCCTTCTCCAAGCCGATGACCCCTGTCGAAGTGCGGGCCGCGCTGGTCAGCCGGGGTCTCGCCGTGGAGATCGAGGACCGCGGCCTGGGCATGGAACCCGCGCAGTACGCCGCCGCCAACGCCCTGCTGAAGTCGCCGCCGCAGCTCGACGTGATGACCCACGCCGACGATGTGCGTCTCGGCCTGTACGTGGTCGCTCGGCTCGCCATGAGCCTAGGACTCCAGGTGGAGCTGCGGCCGTCCGCCTTCGGCGGCACCCGGGTCATCGTCCTGCTCCCGGAACCGCTCGTGGTGGATCGCCCCCGCCCGATGCCCGGGCCGACCGCGCTCCCCAAGGAGGCTCCCCCCGCGCCGCGGCCCCGTCCCCAGGAAGTCCCGCCCCAGGAGGACGACGCACCGTTGCCGACCCGCTCCAGGGGACGCGCGATGGCCTACGTCACAGCACCGGATCGAGACGAGGCGCCCCCGTCCGCCGAGCGTCCGCCGCTGCCCCAGCGGGTGCGCCAGGCCAATCTGGTCACCGAGTTGAAGGCCCCGGCGGACAGGGATGAAGATACCGACCAGGAAACCTGGGCAGTACGCGAGCAGCCCAGCCGATCCAGTGCCACGATCGGTGCGTTCCAGAGGCAGTCTCGCCGGCGCCGGACCGGTGATGACGCCTTCCAGCCCCGGCCGGACGGATCCCCCGAGCCCGGCTCCCCTACGACGGAAGACCGAAGATGACGCAGCGAACCACCGCCACCGACGCAGACCTGGACTGGCTCCTGGACGGCCTGGTCAGTCAGGTCGCGGGCACGCGGCACGCCATCGTGCTGTCCGACGACGGCCTGGTGGTCAGCCGCTCCCGGACCATCGAGCGCTCGGACGCCGAACGCCTCGCCGCGATCGCCACCGGCCAGCAGAGCCTGGCCCGCGGTGTCGGACAGCTCTTCAGCGGCGGCCCGGTCCACCAGGTCATCATCGAGATGGCCGACCTGTGGCTGTTCGTCACAGCGGCGGGCCGCGGCACCCATCTGGCCGTGGTCGCCTCCCAGGAGGTCGACGCGGAGCTGATGAGCGTCGCGATGCACACCCTGGTCCAGCAGGTCGGCCAGAAACTGGGCACCGACACGCGCGCCCCGGAAACCGATGACGCGGGGAGACACGGATGAGGCATTGGACGGAGAGCTTCGACGACGATGCCGCCGATGAGCCCCTTGTCCGTCCCTATACAATCACCGGCGGACGAACCACCCCCGAGCGGGACGACCTTACGCTGATCACCCTGGTGACGGCGCTGTCCGACGCGGCCTCTTCGGAGAGCGGGCACGGCATGCGGAGAATGCAGCCGGAGCACCGCACCATCCTCGCTCTGTGCACGCGCCCCCTGGCGGTGGCCGAAGTCGCCTCCGCGCTGAACCTCCCGGTGTCAGTGACCAAGATCCTCATCGGCGACCTGATCGAGGCCGGTCAGCTGCGGGCCCGGCCGCCACTGGCCTTCGCGCAGGCGGGCGGCCTGCCCGGTATGACAATCCTTGAGGCGGTGCGGGATGGGCTACGCAATCTCTGACCAGAAGGACACCGCTCCCCTGGCAGTGAAGATCCTTATCGCCGGTGGTTTCGGCGTCGGCAAGACGACCCTGGTCGGCGCGGTGAGCGAGGTCGCCCCCCTGCGTACCGAGGAGTACCTGACCCATGCCAGCGTCGGCGTGGACGATCTGGAAGGAGTGGGCGGCAAGACCACCACGACCGTCGCCCTGGACTTCGGACGCATCACCATCAACCGCGACATCGTGCTCTACCTGTTCGGCACGCCTGGGCAGGAACGCTTCTGGTTCATGTGGAACGACCTCGTCAACGGCGCGATGGGCGCCGTCGTCCTGGTCGACACCCGCCGGCTGGAGGTGAGCTTCGCCTCGATCGACTTCTTCGAGAGCCGCGGCATCCCCTTCATCGTCGGCGTCAACTGCTTCCACGGTGTCAAGGACCGGACGCAGGAGGAGATCCGCAAGGCCCTCGACCTCGATCCGCAGGTGCCGCTGGTGCTCTGTGACGCCCGCGACCGGACGGCGGGCCGCGACGTACTACTGGCGCTCGTCGAGCACCTGATGGCCACCCAGTCCCGCGCGGCGACTCACCCCGTGGCCTGACCGGTCACCCCGCCCGTGGCCTGACCGGCCACCCCGCCCGTGGCCGGCCCGGTCACCTCGTGGCCTGACCGGGCCGGTCCGGCGTCCAGGTCGTGGACAGCAGGCTGGGCACGGCACCGTTCTGGGCCGTGACGACGACGAGGATCGGTGCGTTCGTGGGCGCCGGGAGCCGGAGCTCGGTGATGGCGCCGCTCGTGGACTGGATCGGCGCCGCCAGGTCGCCGTCCTGAACGCTCACGATCTGTCGTACGGTCGGCGCGGCCGCTTTGAGCGCCCAGCCGTTGCCCCCGGGCCGGGCCTTCCGGATCAGTGCGCGTAGTCGCCGGCCGGCGGTGCCGCCCGCCCGGCCGCTGAGGCGAATGGTCAGCTCGCCCCCCGAGCCAAAGACGCCCGGGGGTACGGGGTTGACGATGAACAGGCCGGAGCGGAGAGAGCGGGTGCCCTGGCGGCCGGCGAAGCCACCGCAGCTGATCAGGGACGAGGTCTCGCTGCGCACGCCATCTCGCGTCTGCTCGGCGGCGGCCGTGACCTGCTCCCCAGCCGGACTCACGATGAAGTCCACGCTGTCGATGCGCAGCCCGGCCACGCCATCGTGCATGACGGATCCCGCCACGCTTTCGCGGAGTACGCCGGAAATGCCGCGCCCCTCCATGATGTCCAGCGCCTCGATGCAGATCAGACCGTCGTCCGGCATCTCCTCGGGCAGCAGGTCGAAGACGGCCACGCTCTTCTTGAGGTGGCCGCCGCCCTTCAGCAGCACGCATTGGCGCAACCGCCCCTGGGAGCGAATCTGGATGAGCCGCGGCATGCCCTTGCCGGCCTCCGCCGGCTGCTCCGGCTCCCCCCCGTGCCAACCGCGTACCGAGGCGGCGTCCACCGACAGCGAGACCGTCACCCGCAGCCGGCGGCCCGCGGCGGCCACCTTGAATCCGGCCAGTCCCGAGCGCTCGAACCGGCCCACGATCTGTACGCCACGATGCACCTGGTCGGTCACCTGCAGCGCCGCGTCGTGACCGCTGATGATCCCGATCGGCGCCTCGGCGGGGATGGCGAGCCGGTCGAAGTCGGTGCCCGTGCCGGCGGTCAGCAAGTCGCTCATGACGCGCTCCCCGAAGCCGTCAGCGCCGCAGCATCGCTCCTCGAAGCGGTCAGGGCCGTGGTGAGCCCGTCGGGATCCCGGAAGTCGAACCGGCACAGCAACGGGTCGCGCCGCTCCCACATCCTGCGTACCGCGCAGTGGAGCGGATCGCCGTCGCGCTCCACGTGCCGCAGACCGGCGACGAGCGTGTGCAGGTACTCGTTGCCCTGCCCGACCTCCCAGTGCGGCACCACCGGCGAGGGTACGTCGGCCCCGCTGCGGTAGAGCCACAGCCACAGCCGGGCCCGCTCCCGCTGCTCGTTCCCCAAGATGGACTCCCCCTTCGCGTGCTTGGCGACGGCCTCGCCGAGCAGCCGCCAATAGTCGTCCCGCGTACGGGCGACGTGCGACAGTCCGCATTCGCTCCACTCGGACCAACCGGCCTGGATGACGGGGATACCGAAGGCGGGCAACTCGTTGGAGACGCTCCCGCGCACGGTAACCCCCACGTCGGTCATGCTCCACAGCGCGTTCTTCGACAGCGCCAGGCTGGGCATGAAGGCCATGTGGTCATGCGCTGAATGGCGGGCAGCCACCGCCGCGAAATGGCCGGTCGTGTCATACCGGAACTGGCTCGGATGATCCAGGAAGAGCCAGCTCACGCGGTCGTTCGTGGCGGCGAAATCCGCGGTCTCCTCGAACCAGCGGGCCAGATCGTCGAACAGCTCCCTGTTGGCGCCGACGGCGTCGGAGACGGCGTGGTGGAAGACGGTGAAGACCGGCCGGTCCGGGTCGATCCCGAGACGTTCGCAGGCGTGCTGGCGGAGCTGGCGGCGTTCCGTCTCGGTGCGCACTTCGAAATCGCTCACGTTGCCGGCCCGCCACCAGCTCGGCCGGCCCAGGTTGACCTTCGCTCGCCAGGCCACGAGCTCCGCGTTCGGCTTGATGAGGTCCCGGTGCGGCCAGACGTAGTTCTCGAAGAACTCGCCGATCTGGCAGGTCAGCTCCTCCCGGAAGGTGGCGAGCCCCCTGCGCCGCTCCGGGAAGAGCGCGTACGCCTTCAGGGCCCCGGTGCTCTGTACGTGCACGACCGGGATCTCCCGGCGCATGGCCGTGTCGACCGCCAGCCCCCACTGGTCGTAGTCGACATGGCTGGTGACCAGCGCGGCGGGCGACCGCTCCGCGAACAACCGGTCGTAGACGGCGGAGAAGGCCCGGGTACGGTCGCGCCGCGACTGATGCCAAGGCTCTTCGCTGTCCGGCAGCCGCGGCATTCTGCCCAGCCGGATCAGCGTCGCCTTCTCCACGGCAGCCAGAGTCTCGGAGTCGCTCGCCTCCACAGGGCTGTCACCTCGGTCGGCCAGCCGGCGATCCACGAGACCGTGCACGTCGAGCACCTCGGCGGCACCGAACGCCTCGGCCAGCCGCCGGACCCGCTGAATGTCGAACTCCTGCCAAAGCGTCTCGCGCCAGCCCGGGTCCGTGCCGGTGAGCACGACCAGCCGGGCCGACAACAGATCGCAGATAGCGTTCGCCACCAGAAGGTTGCGCACGATGACCCTGATGTCCTCATGGAACGCCTCTGCAACGACCAGCGGCCCGCTGTCATCCCGAGGAGGGCGATGTCCCCAATAAGCTTTCGCAGCGATCAGCAGGCGATCGAACTGCTCGTCCTCCGCAACAAGGTTCATGCCGTCTCCGCCCGTTCTCGTCGTCTGATCAGCATGGCCGCGTCGACCCTGCCAGATCTGAAAACCAGGCGGCCCGGCCTTTGCCGCACCATCGCGTGATCCTTGCCGCGAAATAGCTCCGCGAAGGCCGTCGTCGACGTGGCCCGCTTCGGCCGGGCGACTCCGCTGCGGTCAGCGCCGCCCTGGAAGCCGGTCACGGCGGCCGTGTGGCCATCGATCAGGAGAAGTTCTTGGGGGCGAACTCCTTGGGCTCGACGAGGACCAGCCAGTTGCCCGTGTTGTCGCGCATGACGGCTTCGACGCCGTACGGCCGGTCGGACGGCTCCTGCAGGAAGGTCACGCCCTTGGCGCTCAGCTCCTGATAGGTCTTGCGGCAGTCATCGACCCGCAGGCCAAGGCCGCCCAGTTGGCCCTTTTCCAGCTGTCGCCGGATGAAGTCGGCGGCGTCGGCATCGAGCGGCGGCCCGGGAGTCATCAAGGTGACCTGGAGCTCGGGCTGATTGGGGTGGATGATGGTGACCCAGCGAAACCCCTCGCCCATGGAGACGTCGGCTTGGGCCTTGAAGCCCAGGTGTTCGACGTAGAAGTCTCGTGTCTTGTCCTGGTCGAGGCAGTAGACGGTGACCAGGGAGATGTTGGTAATCATGTGAGCACGGTACGCGGCGTCCGGCGGCACGAGCTTCTCTCAGATTGCGCCATCTGGTCCCGCCGTCTCACTGGGGTCGAACACCCCGCGCATGAACAGGTAACACCCGGGGACATGCGGGCCGCCGCGAACGGCCCACCGATCACGGTAGGCCGTGGGGCTTTCGCCCACCAGCTGCGTGAAGCGGGACGAGAACGAACCGAGGCTGGCGAAGCCCACCGTCATGCAGACCTCAGTGACGGTGAGGTTCGCGCCGCGCAGCAGGTCCTGTGCGCGCTCGATGCGGCGTCGGGTTAGGTAGCGAATCGGTGTCTCGCCGTACGCCGCCTCGAAGCTGCGGACGAAGTGGAACTTGGACACCCCGGCGACGGCCGCCAGCTGGTCGAGATCCAGCGCCGCATGGTAGTGACGGTCGATATGGTCGTGCGCCCGGCGAAGGTGAGGAAGCAGCTCCACGGTCACGGTTCGGGTCATCGTGCCTGCCACGCTCACGAGGCTACGTGACGGAGGACACGATCACGTGCGGGCCGGCGGAGTGGCGGCGATCGGTGCGAGCAGGGACCAGCTTCGCTCGTCGCCCCAGATGGAGAACGCGTCCACGTACGGTCGTAGCAATGCGGTGAGTTCGGCGTCGCCTTGGTGGGTGAGCTCGTCCTCCGCGATCATCCGCGCCGCACCGGCGAGAAGGTCGGCCACCTGGACTCGGGGGTCCAAGCGTGAGTCGACGAGTCGCAGGCCGGCCAATCGGCCTTTCGCGGAACGCGTCTCCTTCAGCTCGTCGATACGCGCTTGCGTCAGGAGGGTTTGCCGGTCGTGCACGACTGACACGGGCTTTCCGGCGTCGCCCCAGTAGAGGGCGGCCTGAATGATGGCCGGGAACAACGGGTTCAGCTGCGCTCGGAAAGAGTCCAGGTGGGATCGGGACCCCCAGAGCAGGTTCATTATTTCGCCGGCCCGGCTTCCTGGGGCGGTGCGGCGAAAGGTGTCGACCATGGTGAAGACCGAGTCGGCGGAAGCGACCGGACCCCGGCCGTTCTTGGTGCGCATCAGGTCGTTGAAGGAATCCAGGAAGGCGTGCCACTTGTCGGGGCCGAACGTCTGCCCGCCCTCTCGGTAGAGGGTGTCGGCCATCACCTGACGGTCGTGTTCTGGAAGCAGATCGACGAGTCTGCTTATCGCGAAGAAGGTCTTGTCGATGAGATAGACGTGGGCGTTGCCGAGGAGCGGCGCCGATGGGCCGAGCAGCCACTTGAGGGCGTTCAGGTGTTTCTTACGGCGGATGACGTCCGACTTGTACTCCGTGGTGGGAGAGGGGGCTCTGCTCCGTACTTGCTGGATGCAGTCCGCCGCCGACTCGACGTCCAGTCGTACGCTCGCGTGGGCGAATACGGCGGTATTTCCGCCAATGAGCTTCTCCCCTTCTGAGCCGGACTCGTCACAGGCGATTTCGAAGGGTTGTGCCACGGTCAAGTCTCTCAAATCGCCCATTGCGCCTTCAACGGGATTTCGGACCAGGTTCAGAGGTCGGGTAGCCCGAGGTCGAGGTTGGGCTGGTCGATGCCGCCGTCGACCTCCAGCACCTTTCCGGTCAGATAGCGCCCGGCCGGCGAGACCAGGTAGAGCACCGTGGCCGCCACGTCCTCCGGCTCGCCGATCCGCTTCAAGGGGGTGGCCTGCTCCATCTGGGTACGCAGGTTCTCGTCGGTCATGACGATGTCGAGGGCGGAGGTGGCGACCGCGCCGACGGCTACCGCGTTGACCCGCACCTTGGGCGCCAGGTCGCGCGCGGCCAGCCGCGTGTAGTGCGTGAGCGCCGCCTTGGCGCTGCCGTACGCCAGATAGCCCCGGCCCGCCGTCCGGCCGACGGCGGAGGAGATGTTCACCACCGAGCCACCGGTCTCCAGCAGGTGCGGTACGGCCGCCCGCGTCAGCTCGTGCGCGAGTCCGACATTGAACTGGAACGCGTTCTCAAGGTGTTTCCGCGTGGTGTCGAGGAAGGCGCGGGGCATCGCCCCGCCCACATTGTTGACGATCGCGTCCAGGCGGCCGAAGGCGTCGGCGGCCTGCTCCGCGAGCGCCTCCATGGCGCCCGGCACGCTCAGGTCGGCGGGCACGATCAGTGCCCGTCTGCCCGCCTCCTCGATCTGAGCTGCGACGGCGCGCAGCTGCTCCGCCGTACGGGCGGAGATCGCGACGTCCGCGCCCGCCTGAGCGAGGGCGATCGCGGTCGCCGCGCCGATGCCCCGGCCCGCGCCGGTGACGATCGCGGCGTGGCCGGTGACGCGGAAGCGGTCCAGGATCATGTCATGACCCTACGGGCGAAGTGAAACCTGTTTCAATACGTGCTAGGGGCGGGTCTCCAGACCCAGGCAGAGTTCGAACACCGCCGTGAGCCGGTCGACGTCGGCGGGTGACGGCGTCTCGGGGCCGATGAGGCGGCGGACCGAGCCGATGCCCAGGAAGACCGCCGTCGCCATCCGGGCCCGCGTGTGCGCGTCCGGGCCGCCCAGGAGCGCCGCGATGGGCTCCAGTACGGCGGTGTGCAGGCGCTCGCGTACAAGGGCCTGGATCTCGGGATCGCCCGCCGACCGTTCGAGCGAGCGCAGGATTGGGGTCTCCGGGTCGTGGCTCATGCGTCCGGCGGCGTACTCGGCCAGTCGTCTGGGCAGGCCCGCCCGGTCGCCCTCGACCACGGCGCGGACCGTCGGCTCGCCCGCCAGCACCTCGCCGAACAGGCCCGACTTGGAGCCGAAGTAGCGGCCCACCAGGGCGATGTTGGCGTCCGCCGCCGAGGCGATCATGCGGACCGTCACCTGCTCATAGCCGTATTCGCCGAACAGCATGCGCGCCGCCTCCAGCAGCCGCTGGCGGGTGGCCGCGCGATCTCGCGGCCGGGCGTCAGTCACCTGCGCTTCCATGCCCGAACTCTACTCAGGAGACCCCACTTGCCGCGCGGCTAGTAAACGGACGTATACTCGCCGAGGAGAAAACGGTAAGAAGGGGATGTGGTGTCTTGGTAGCCCAGACACAGGCCGCGGCCCCCGCGAGGCGGCATTACACCCACCGCGAAATCCTCGAGGTCATGTCCGGGCTCATGCTCGCCATGCTCACCTCGATGATCTCGACCTCGGTGGTTGGCACGGCACTGCCGACGATCGTGGGGGAACTCGGCGGCCAGGACCAGTATTCGTGGGTGGCGTCGGCGACCATGCTGACGATGACGGTCTCCACGCCGTTGTGGGGCAAGCTGTCCGACCTCTGGGGCCGGAAGCTGCTGTTCCAGAGCGCCTTGGGACTGTTCGTCGCGGCGTCGCTCGTGGCCGGTCTGTCGCAGAACATCGGGCAGCTCATCGCGGCGCGCGCCATTCAGGGCCTGGGTGTGGGCGGTCTGTCGGCCCTCGCTCAGGTGATCCTCGGCGACATCGTGGCGCCGAGGGAGCGCGGCCGCTACTCGGGGTACATGGGGGCCGTCTTCGGCATCTCCACGGTCGCGGGGCCGCTGCTCGGCGGGTTCATCGTGGACACCGACTGGCTCGGCTGGCGGTGGTGCTTCTACGTGGTCGTCCCGTTCGCGGTGATCGCGTTCGCGGTGATCCAGCGGGTGCTGAAGCTGCCCAAGGTCCGGCGCAACACCTCCATCGACATCTGGGGCGCCACCACCATCACGGCCAGCGCGAGCGGATTGATGCTGCTGCTGACGCTGGGTGGCACGGAGTTCGAGTGGAACTCCTTCTGGACGTACGCCCTGGGGGCTTTCAGCCTGCTCATGCTGGCCCTGGCGGTGCTGTCCGAGCGTACGGCCCGGAATCCGATTCTGCCGCCCAGGCTGTTCAGGAACCCGACGTTCGTGCTGACCAGCATCGCCTCGCTGTTCGTCGGCATGGCGATGTTCGGCGCGATGATCTACCTGCCGCAGTATCTGCAGATCGTCAAGGGGCTGAGCCCCACCGAGTCGGGGCTGATGACGCTGCCCATGGTGGTGGCGTTGTTCCTGGCCGGTGTGATCTCCGGGAAGATCGTCACTCAGACCGGCCGGTGGAAGATCTTCCCGGTGGCGGGCCTGCTGATCGTGGCCGTGGGACTGTTCCTGCTGTCGCGGCTGCACGTGGAGTCGAGTCAGTGGCTCATCGGGTTCGACGTGGGCGTGCTGGGCATCGGGCTCGGCCTGTCGATGCAGATGCTCATCCTGGCCGCGCAGAACGGTTCCGAGCTGCGTGACATGGCCTCCACCACGACGGGCGTCTCCTTCTTCCGCTCACTCGGCGGCGCCGTGGGCGTGGCCGCGTTCGGCGCGATCCTCACCAACCGCCTCAAGAGCGAGATGGCCGACATGCTGCGGGCCGCGCACATCACGCTGCCCGGCGGCTCCTCGCCCAAGCTGGGCAGCCCCAGCTCCATCCAGGCACTGCCCGAGCCGATCAAGCACATCGTGCTCGAGGCCTTCACCCGCGGCCTGGAGACCGTCTTCATCGTCGGCGTGCCGATCGCGCTGCTCGGCTTCGTGGCGACGCTCTTCCTCAAGGAGCTGCCGCTCAGAGGCGGCGCGGCGCCCGCGCCGGAGCCCAGGCCGCTCAGCAAGGACGACCTGGTCCTGGCCGGGCTGCTGCTGGAGCTCATCGCCCAGCGGATCGAGCGGGCCACCGACCAGTCGTCCGCGCTGCTGTCCGCGGTCGCCAGGATGGCGCCGCCCGATGACCGTACAGAACGGGAGCGCGCCAGATCGGTCGCGCAGAGCGTGCTGCGTCCCACCTCGCGCGCGCTGATCGCGCAGGCCGCGCCGCCGCGGAAAGACCTCGTCACAGGAGGAGTGTCATCATGATTCGCAAGTTCGTGGGCGCCGTCGCCGCCGCCCTGGCCCTCATGGCCGGGCTCTGGCTGATGATCGCCCCGTTCGCCCTCGGCACCCAGCCGGAGAACACCGACTGGACCGACCCGACCACATCCGAGTTCTTCACCGGCCTGGGCGTCGCCGTCGTCGGGCTCATCGGCGTGGCCGCCTTCGCCGCCGCCATCTACGAGGAGCTCGTGGTGCGCGGCCTGGTGGCCGTACGGCAGAAGCAGGCCGAGCCGGAGCCCGAGCCGGTGGTGGCCGCGCCGCAGGCGTCGTCCGCCGAGCTGGCGAGCCTGCTCGCCCCGCTCGTCGAGGCGCTGCGTGAGGACCTGAACACCGCCGGACGCGGCGGCGGCGAGCACCGCCAGAACGGCAAGACCGCCCTGGTGGGAGTGGAGGACAACCGATGAAGGCCAAACTGGGCGTGTCCGCCCTCATTCTGCTGTTCCTCGCCGGCGTGTGGCTGATCGCGGCGCCGTTCGCGGTGGGCTACCAGCCCAGGGGCGCGCTCTACGCCGACGCGACGGTCAACGACCTGTGGGTCGGCGGCGCGCTGGCCGGCCTCTCGTTCGTCGCCCTCGTCATCTACGCGGCCGACGCGCTGCGCGAGCTCGCCGGCCGCGGCAAGCACGTCGCCGACAGCTGACGTGCGAGGCATGCCGTGTTCGGCGAGAGCACAGACGACCGGTGGGAGCCCCTGCTAGGCAAGCTCCCCAGCGGGCAGTTCGAGATCGGCAAGGACGGCACCGGGCTGCTGGTGGTCGGCTTCGACGGATCGGGCCCGAGCCGCAACGCGCTCGCGTACGCGGCCGGGCTCGCCCGGCGGGACAACGCCGCGCTGCTCATCGCGTTCGTGGAGACGCTCACCAGTGCCACCTTGTGGTTCTTCGCGGGCGCGCCGATCATCCCCGACTCGGCCGGGGACCTGACCGAGGATCTGCGGACGGAGCTGAGCGGGGTCGGGGTTCCGTGGCGGTTCGTCTCGGTGCGGGGGGACACCGCGCGGGAGCTGGAGACGCTCGCCGCCTCCTGCATGGCCGACGCCATCGTGGTGGGCCGGTCCCGCTCCCCGTGGCACACCTTCGGCGGCTCGGTGGCCGTGGGGCTGGCCAAGCGGGCTCGCCGTACTGTGCTGATCGTGCCCTGACCTGGTAGGACGCCTTGACCTCGTAGGACGCCTTGACCTCGTAGGACGTCGCGTAGGGTGGCCGCATGAAACGTACTGCCGCTGCCTTTGTGGTGTTCGCGTCAGTTTCGTGCGGCGGGCAGGCGCCGGTCGCCTCACAGGCGCAACCCCAGCAGCCCCCGGCCGACGCTCAGGCCGCCCGGGCGCAGACCCAGCCGCCCGTGCCCGCGACGCGCACCCCGACGGCGAAGACCGCCTCGCCCAAGCCCGCGGAGCCGCCCAGGTTCAGTGCCAAGGTCACCAAGGTCTCGCGCAGCCGGCTGCCCTACTCGTGGAAGCCCGGCTGCCCGGTCTCCTACCAGGACCTGCGCCTGATCACGATGACCTACTGGGGCTTCGACGACAAGCCGCACACCGGCGAGCTGGTCGTGCGCAAGACGGTCACCGACGACGTCGTCAAGGTCTTCGGGAAGCTGTACGCCATGCGCTACCCGATCAAGCAGATGCGGCTCGTGGACGTCTACAAGGGCGACGACTACGACTCCATCGACGCCGACAACACCTCGGCCTTCAACTGCCGCGCGGCCACCGGGTCCAGCAACTGGTCCAACCATGCCTTCGGCGAGGCGATCGACCTCAACCCGCGCGAGAACCCCTACGTCACCGCGAGCGGCAGCACCGCCCACCCGAACGCCAAGAAGTTCGCCAAGCGCCCCGCGAAGGGCGAAGGCGTGATCAACTCCGGCGACCGGGTGGTCCGGGCCTTCGCCTCGGTGGGCTGGGGCTGGGGCGGCGAGTGGTCGGGCACCAGGGACTACCAGCACTTCAGCCGCAACGGCCGGTGACAGCCGGTACGGGCATCGGGCTGACAGAATCAGGTCATGGCGGCTAAGGACGGCGACGGTTGGACCCAGTGCGCCCGGGGGCACCGGCACTGGGGGCTGCACGGGGCTTCGGGGCTCCTGGCCGTACACCATGACGAGCGCGGCGTTCCGTACGTGCTCATGCAGAAGCGCTCATGGTGGAGCCACCACGGCGGCACGTGGGGGCTGCCGGGAGGCGCGCGCGACAGTCACGAGGACGCCGTGGCGACCGCGCTGCGCGAGGCGCACGAAGAGGCGGCCGTAGTCGGCGACGGCCTGCGCGTACAGGGTGTCTACCTGGACGATCACGGCGGGTGGGCGTTCGAGACCGTGATCGCCGAGTCGGCCGAGCTGCTTGCGGCGGCGCCCGCCAACAGCGAGAGCACCGAGCTGCGCTGGGTGCCGCTGCCCGAGGTCCCGGGCAGGAAGCTGCACCCCGGCTTCGCCGAGTCGTGGGACAAGATCCAGCCGGAGCTCACCCCCGAGACGCTGGTGCTCGACGTCGCCAACATCGTCGGCGCCCGAGCCGAGCACGGCTGGTGGAAGGACCGGCTCGGTGCGGCGACGCGGCTGCTGACCGAGGTGGCGACGCTGCGGCTGCGGCATCAGGTGCTCGCGCAGTGGTACCCACGGATCGTGGCGGTCGTGGAGGGCGCCGCGAAGAAGGCGCCGGACGTGCCCGGCATCGAGGTGGTGGCGGCGACGGACAGCGGAGACGACGCGATCGTGGACGTCGTACGGCGGGCGCGGCCGTGGGAGCGGGTGGTCGTGGTGACGGCGGACAGAGGGCTCAAGGAGCGCGTCAGCGAGCTGGGAGCCAGGACCGTGGGCCCCAAGTGGCTGCTGTCACAACTGGACGACTAGGACGCCGCCGATAACTGGACGCTGTCGAAGACGGCCCTCAGGCCGGTCACGTCGAGCACCCGGCGCAGCACCCCCTGCACGCCCGTAAGGCCAAATGACCCGCCGCGCTCGCCAACCTCGCGCTGGTGCTCGACCAGCACCCACAAGCCGCTGGAGTCGCAGAACGCCAGCGCGGCCGTGTCGATGACGATCGAGACATGACCGGCGGCGATCAGCTCGCCGAGGATCTTCTTGAGCCGGGGCGCGGTCAGCTTGTCGAGGTCACCGTCAAGGCGCACGCTCGCGCTGCCCTCGGCCCGGTCCACCTCAATGCTGAGATCCGCCACCTCCCGAACGTACACCGCCGTCACCACAGCCGCTATCGTGGTGTGCGCACTGGAGGGTTCGCATAGTGGACGAGTGCAGCCGCCTTGAAAGCGGCCAGGTCAGCGATGGCCTCGTGGGTTCGAATCCCACACCCTCCGCCATACTTCACGGCAAGGCCGGGTAGTTACGGGGATTTGGGTTCTTGTCAATCGGTTGAGACAGATAGCGAAGATCATCTGAAGAGTGGAGCCTGGTCGCGTTCCGACTGACCGGACGCGAGTGACCAGGCGATGGCAGAATGTGACCATGCGGCCACCCCGAGCGAGATCTTTCAACACCACCGGCCCATGCGACCCGCGGCGCCATTACATGCTGCCCCCCACGCCACGACTCCCCGAGGCACGGGTGCTCATCGAGATGGATCGCTATTTCGTGCTGCACGCGCCCCGGCAGACCGGGAAGACGACCGCGCTGCGCACCCTGGCCTCCGAGCTGACCGCCGAGGGCGACATCGCCGCCCTGATGTTCTCCTGTGAGCGCGCCAAGTCGGCCGGTGACGACTTCGCCCTCGCGGAATCACTTCTGCTGGACTCCCTCCGCGCGGCTGCGAAGCGGTCGGGCTGGCCCGGCGCGCTCCTGCCGCCGGAGCCATGGCCGCAAGTCACACCGGGAAGCCGGTTCGTTGAGGCACTGAGCGAGTGGTGCCACCACTGCCCGCGCCGGGTGGTGCTGTTCATGGATGAAATCGACGCCCTGCAGGGCAACAGCCTGGTCAGCATCCTCAGCCAGCTGCGCGACGGCCACAACGCGCGGCCAGAGGGCTATCCGTTCCCCGTCTCCGTAGCGCTGTGCGGGTTGCGCGACCTGCGTGACTACAAGGTCGCCTCAGGCGGCGAACCCGGCCGGTCCAACCCGGCCAGCCCGTTCAACATCGTCGCCGAGTCGCTACGCCTGGGCGACTTCACCACCGACCAGATCGCCGAGCTGTACCACCAGCACACACAGGCGACCGGCCAGGAGTTCACCAAGGACGCGGTGGACCGGGTCTTCGAGCTGACCCAGGGACAACCGTGGCTGGTCAACGCCCTCGCCAACGAGGTCATCATAAAGATGAAGGTGAACGGCACCATCACCACCGCCCAAGTGGACGAGGCCAAGGAGCGGCTGATCCGAGCGCGTGCCACCCATCTGGACACGCTCGTGGCCCGCCTGCACGAACCGCGGGTCAAGCGGGTGATGGAGCCTGTGCTGGCCGGGACCTTCCCCAACATCGACCACACCTTCTCCGATGACCTGTCCTACGCCACCGATCTGGGCCTGGTCAAGCAGAAACCTCCGCTGGAGGTGGCGAACCCGATCTATCGGGAGGTCATCCTGCGGGTCCTGGGTGACTCCTCGGCACAGTACGTGACGGCCGACCCTCGCAGCTTCGTACTGCCGGACGGCCGTTTCGACCTGCCGCGCCTGCTGGAGGAGTTCGTCGTGTTCTGGCGCGAGCACGGCGAAGTCCTCATCCGGCAGGAGGGCTACCACGAGGCCGCCTGCCAGATCATCCTCATGGCCTTCCTGCACCGGCTGGTCAACGGCGGAGGCCAACTCGACCGGGAGTACGCCGCCGGCACCAAACGCCTGGACGTACTGGTCCGCTGGCCCTACACCGGCCCCGAAGGCGAACGACTGGTGCAACGGGAAGCCATGGAGCTGAAGGTCTGGCGCGCGAGCGGAGACGACCCTAAGCCCGACGGCCTCGCGCAGCTCGACCGGTACCTGGACCGCCTCACCCTCTCCACCGGCGTGCTGGTGATCTTCGACCGGCGCCCCGAAGCCCCACCCTGGAAGGAACGAGGCGGTTTCGAGCAGGCGACCACACCGTCCGGCCGCCAGGTCACCGTTCTGCGCGTGTGACGGGCGGCGGCCGGCCCCGCACTCATTCCCCCTGAGCGGCGAATCCGTCGCCGACGCTGGCGGCCAGCGCCCAACTCGTCGACCTGGTGGCGGACGGCTGGGAGGGGTCTGACTGTTCCTGCCTGGCACACCAGGCAGGACCGTTCGCGTGAGGTCTTGTTCAGCTCGGCATACGCAGCGCGGAGCCCGGATTGTCCAGCCAGAACCGCTGCCCCTCCGCTACCGCGCTCCGGGTTGACCACCCATACCCGGTGGATCCCGTCCTCTTCCTCGGTCTCTAGGTGCAGCCCAGTGAGAGCGGCTATGGCGAGCGTGGCGCCAGGCGGGGCGTCGGCGATGACACGGGGGTCAACCCTGGTGAAGGACTGGACGGGCTCCGTGTCGTCTTCCTGCGGGAGATACTGTGCGCTGAGCGCGGATCGGCATATAGGCGGCGCCGGTGCGTTTCGCTGTCGACGAGCACGCCGTCGCAGTCAAAGATGACGAGTTCAATTGGAGTGCTCATCTGGACAGGCTAGAGAGGAGCGGTAGTTCGTGTCAGGGGCGTGATCCGATGACCGGCGCGCGGGGTGCCGGGAGCCGGGCGACGCGAGCCGAAGCATCGGCGATGCCGTCTTCGAACTTAACGGGATTTGGTTCTTGTTAATCGGTTGAGACAGACGACAGGACTCTCGGTGAAGATCATCTGAAGAGATGCAGTCCCGTTGCATTCCGGTTGACCGGCGCGAGCGACAGGGCAGTGGCAGAATGTGATCATGCGGCCACCCCGAGCAAGGACTTTCAACACCGCCGGCCCGTGCGGCCCGCAGCACCACTACATGCTGCCCCCCACACAGCGGCTCCCCCAGGCGCGCGAGCTCATCGAGATGGATCGCTACTTCGTGCTGCACGCACCCCGGCAGACCGGGAAGACGACCGCGCTGCGCACCCTGGCCACCGAGCTGGCCGCCGAAGGCGACACCGCCGCCCTGATGTTCTCCTGCGAGCGCGCCAAGTCGGCCGGCGACGACGTCGACTGGGCGGAGTCGCTGCTACTGAATTCCCTCCGTGAAGCCGCCGCGCGCTCGGGATGGCCAGAGGAGCTCCTGCCGCCGGATCCCTGGCCGCAGGTCACGCCGGGCAGCCGCTTCGGTTCGGCGCTGAGCGAGTGGTGCCGCCGCTGCCCGCGCCGGGTGGTGCTGTTCCTCGACGAGATCGACGCCCTACAGGGCAACAGCATGGTCAGCATCCTCAGCCAGCTCCGCGACGGCCACAACGCACGGCACGAGGGCCATCCGTTCCCCTCGTCCGTGGTGCTGTGCGGGTTGCGCGACCTGCGTGACTACAAGGTCGCCTCAGGCGGCGAACCCGGCCGGTCGAACCCGGCCAGCCCGTTCAACATCATCACCGATTCGCTACGCCTGGGCGACTTCACCGCCGACGAGATCGCCGAACTGTACGACCAGCACACTCAAGCGACCGGCCAGGAGTTCACCAAGGACGCGCTGGACCGGGTCTTCGAGCTGACCCAGGGACAGCCATGGCTGGTCAACGCCCTCGCCTTCGAGATCACCTTCAAGATGAAAGTGACCGGCACCATCACCGCCGGACAGGCGGAAGACGCCAAGGAGCGGCTGATCCGAGCCCGCGCCATCCATCTGGACGCGCTTGTGGCTCGGCTGCACGAGCCCCGGGTCAAGCGAGTGATCGAACCGATCGTGGCCGGCACGGCGACGAGTATGGACTCTGCTATTGACGACGACATCTCCTACGTCCACGATCTGGGCCTCATCCGCGGGACCATGGACCTGGAGATCGCCAACCCCATCTACCGGGAAGTCCTGCTCCGGGTGCTGGGCGATCGTACGGCGCGGTTGGTCAAGACCGATCCGCATAGTTTCGTGCTCCCCGATGGCCGTTTCGACCTGCCCCGGCTGCTGCAAGAGTTCGTCGTGTTCTGGCGCGAACACGGCGAAGTCCTCATCCAGCAGGAGGGCTACCACGAGGCCGCCTGCCAGATCATCCTCATGGCCTTCCTGCACCGCCTCGTCAACGGCGGCGGCTACCTCGACCGCGAATACGCCGCCGGCACCAAACGCCTGGACGTACTGGTCCGCTGGCCGTACACCGGCCCGGACGGCGAACGCCTGATGCAACGCGAGGCCATGGAGCTGAAGGTCTGGCGACCCAGCGCAGAGGATCCGATGCCCGAGGGTCTCGCCCAGCTCGACCGATATCTGGACCGGCTCACCCTGACCACCGGCGTGCTGGTGATCTTCGACCGGCGCCCCGAAGCCCCACCCTGGAAGGAACGAGGCGGATTCGAGCAGGCGACCACACCGTCCGGCCGCCAGGTCACCGTTCTGCGCGTGTGACGGGCGGCGGCCGGCCCCGCACTCATTCCCCCTGAGCGGCGAATCCGTCGCCGACGCTGGCGGCCAGCTGCAGGTAGGCCTCCCTGGTCGGTTCCTGGAGGCGTTCGAGGTCGATCTCGGCGCCTTCCTCCAGATGCGGGTCGTACGGCACGCGGATCACCGCGCGGCACCGCGCCGCGAAGTGGGCTTCCAGCTTGGAGATGTCGACCGCCGACTTCGAGCGCGGCCGGACGCTGCAGAGCACCACGGTCGCCTCCCGGACCAGGTTGCCGTAGTGGTGCGCCTCCAGCCAGTCGAGCGTCGCCGACGCGGCCCTGGCGCCGTCCACGGACGGGGAGCTGACCAGCACGATCTGGTCGGCGAGGCCGAGTACGCCGCCCATGGCCGAGTGGAGCAGGCCGGTGCCGCAGTCGGTGATGCAGATCGAGTAGAAGTTCTCCAGCACCTGTGAGACGGCCTGGTAATCAGCGCCGCTGAACGCCTCGGACACCGACGGGTCACGGTCCGACGCGAGCACCTCCAGCCGCGAAGGCGCCTGCGAGGTGAACGCCCTGATGTCCACGTACCTCTTGACCTGGTCGCTCTCATTGAGCAGGTCGCGTACGGTCGCCGAGGTCTCCAGGGTGAGCTTGTCGGACAGCGTCCCGCGGTCGGGGTTCGCGTCGACCGCGATCACCCGGTCGCCGCGCATCGCGGCGAGGGTGGCGCCCAGGCCGACCGTGGTCGTGGTCTTGCCCACACCGCCCTTGAGACTCAGTACGGCCACGCGGTGGTGGCCGGTGGCGACCGGGGTGCGGGCCCTGGTCAGCAGCTCACGGCGGCGGCGGACCTCTGGCGGCTCGCCCGGCTTGATCCAGCCGCCCGACGCCTTGTAGATCAGCCGGCGCCAGCCCTTGGAGGGGGCGTTGCGGCGGCCGCGCAGGAGCGACTCGGGGTCGAGGCTGTCGGCCGTGGGCCTGCCGGTGATCGGGGGGCGAGGCGGGGCGTTGAAGACCGGTACGGGGGCGGGGCGGCGGCGCGGAGCGGGGGGCTCTGGCTCTTCGAAGGTGCGCGGCTGCTCGTAGGCGCGGTCCTGTTCGTAGGAGCGCGGCTGGTCCCACGAGCGGTCCTGCTCGTGGGAACGGTCCTGCTCAAAGGAACGCTCAGGCTCATAGGAGCGGTCCTGCTCATAGGAGCGGTCCTGCTCATAGGAGCGGTCCTGCTCGTAGGCGCGGTCCTGCTCGTACGGCTTCGGCTCGTCGAATGGCCGGGACGGCGGCTTCGGCTCGTCGAACAGCCGCGGCTTCGGCTCGTCGAAGGCGCGGGAGGGCGGCTCGTCGAGGGTCCGCGACTCCTCGAAGGCGCGCGGCTCCTCGAAGGTGCGCGGCTGCGACGGCTGGTCGAGGGCCGACGGCTTGTCCAGGGCCGACGGCTTGTCCAGGGCCGACGGCTTGTCCAGGGCCGACGGCTTGCCGAAGGCGGACGGCTGGTCGACGGCCGGAGACTTCTCGGCGGCCGGCGGCTTGTCGAAGGTCAGCGGCAGATCGAAGCTCAGCGGCTTGTCGAAGCCGGGCTTGTTGAAGAGGGGCTTCTCGGACGCGGGCTTGTCGAAGGCCGGCGGGTCGAAGGCGGGCGGCGTGTCGAAGTTCAGCGACTTGTCGAAGGTCAGCGGGACCTCCAGCCGTGGCTCCGTGGCGTCCTCCGGAGGCGGCGGCTCGAAGGTGCCCGGAGGGGGCTCCTCGGCCTTGTCGACCTTGTCGGCCTTCTCCGCCGGGCGCGGCTCGTCGAACGTCTCGGCCGGGCGCGACCACTCCGGCGGCACGGGCCAGGCGGACTTCGTCTCCTCCTCCGGCTCCTCGGCGACCGGCTTCTTCGCCGGCTCCGGGAACGACAGCAGCGAGTAGGAGTCGGTGTCGTCGGGCCGGGGCAGCGGCTTGAGCGGCGCAAGGAACGCGTCGTCGGACTTGCCCAGGCTCACCGGCGGCGAGACGGGCTGGGCCTCGTCCTTCGCGCCGATGTCCTTCTTGTCGAAGTCTCGCGTACCGAGATCCCGCGTACCGAGATCCCGCGTACCGAGATCCCGCGTACCGAGATCCCGCGTACCGAGGTCCTTCGTGCCGGACGGCGAGCTCCCCCCGTCGGTGAGCTCCTCCGCGGGCGCCGTGCCGTACACGGAATCGACCGCGGCCCTGAACAGCGGCGTCGGCGTCTCGTGTTGGCTCGGCACCGAGAGCCAAGGGTCCTGGGGGTACGGCGAAGCGACGGAGTCCTCCGAGGCAGAGGCGCTGACCGAGATCGGAGCCTCTTCCGTCTCCTTGATCGCGTCCAGCCAGGCCAGCTGTTCCTCGAGAGATTCCTCTCGATCGTGTCTTGCCACCGTGTTCTCCCCCTGGTGGGTGTAAAGGGGCAGCAAACTTATTGCAGGTTAACGCCATGACTCGCGGCAGTGGTCGCCAACCTATAACTTCCTTGCCCGGCTACGGTGATTGCATGCGAGCCATCGAGATCACCAGGCCCGGACCACCAGAGGTTCTGGAGTGGCGGGAGGTGCCTGATCCACGTCCTGACCGGGGGGAAGTCCTGATCGACGTGGTGGCCGCCGGGGTCAACCGGGCCGACCTGCTTCAACGCCAGGGATTTTACGATCCGCCGCCGGGCGCGCCGCCGTACCCGGGGCTGGAGGTCTCCGGCGTGGTGGCCGAGATCGGCGAGGACGTGGAGCACGTCACGCCGGGCGACGAGGTGTGCGCGCTGCTGGCCGGGGGCGGCTACGCCGAGCGGGTGGCCGTGCCGTGGCAGCAGGTGATGCCCGCGCCCGAGGGTGTGCGGCTGGTCGAGGTGGCTGGGCTGCCCGAGGTGGCGTGCACGGTGTGGTCCAACGTGTTCATGGCCGCCCGGCTGCGGCGCAGCGAGACGCTGCTGGTGCACGGCGGGGCGAGCGGGATCGGGACGTTCGCGATCCAGCTGGCCAAGGCGTTCGGGTCGCGGGTGGCCGCGACGGCCGGGTCGGCGGCGAAGCTGGACCGCCTCAAGGAGCTGGGCGCTGACGAGACGGTCGACTACCACGAGGAGGACTTCGCCGAGCGGGTGGCGGCCGACGTGATCCTCGACATCGTGGGTGCCAAATACCTGTCCAGAAATATCCGGACACTCCGTACGGGCGGCCGGCTGGTGATCATCGGACTGCAGGGCGGCGCCAAGGCCGAGATCGACCTGGGCGCCCTGATGGCCAAGCGAGCGACCGTCTACGGCTCCACGTTGCGCGCCCGCCCGGCCGACGAGAAGGGCGTCATCGTGCGCGGCGTCGTCGACAACGTGTGGCCGCTGATCAGCGCGGGCGCCGTACGCCCCGTGGTGTACGCGGAGGTGCCCATGGCGGAGGCGGCGGAGGCTCACCGAATGATGGAATCGGGAGAGCACATCGGCAAAATCCTGCTAGTACGGTGAGTGTTATGAATGCTGAGGACAACAACACCCCCCACATCGTGGTGGTGGGCCCGGACTTCCAGGGTCAGGGCGATAACGGCGAGGATGAGCGCTCGGTGACGAACCTCGTCGAGCAGCCCGCCAAGGTGATGCGCATCGGCAGCATGATCCGGCAGCTTCTCGAAGAGGTCCGGGCGGCTCCTCTCGACGAGGCCAGCCGTAAGCGGTTGAAGGAGATCCACGAGTCCTCCATCAAGGAGCTCGAGGACGGCCTGGCCCCCGAGCTGGTCGACGAGCTGGAGCGGCTGTCACTGCCCTTCACCGACGAGAACGGCACGCCGCCCAGCGAGGCCGAGCTGCGCATCGCGCACGCCCAGCTCGTCGGCTGGCTCGAAGGCTTGTTCCACGGCATCCAGACGACGCTGTTCGCGCAGCAGATGGCGGCGCGCGCCCAGTTGGAGCAGATGCGCAGGGCGTTGCCCGGCGTGCCCCACGGTGACGACTCGCAGCGGCCGCACGGCGGCTCGGGCCCCTACCTGTAAAGCTCTTACCTGTAAAGCTCTTCGAGTACGAGCGCGACACCGTCGTCGTTGTTGGCCGCCGTCACATGGTCCACGGCGGCCAGCACGTCAGGGTGCGCGTTGGCGACCGCGTAGGACGTACCGGCCCAGCCCAGCATGGGCAGGTCGTTCGGCATGTCACCGAACGCCACTACTTGTGATGGCGTAATCCCGTGCTGCCCGGCGAGCGCGGCCAGGGCCGTGGCCTTCGTCACACCGTGGGCGCTCATCTCGATCAGCCCTCGGCCGCTGGAGTGCGTGGGGGTCACCAGGTGTCCCACGAGCCCGCACACGGCCTCGTGCAGCGGGTCGGGAGCCATGTCCGGGTGCAGGGCCAGCAGCTTGGCGCAGGGTCGTGAGGTCAGCGTCGCCGCGCCGACACGGAGGCCGCCAATGGCCTTGCTGTCCCACCCGCCGAGTGGGAAATCGGACTCATGCGCAAAACCCCCTTCATACTCGACCGAAAATGCGAGTTCGGGCACGTTCGCTCTTAGCTGAGCGACGACTTGCTCCAGTACGTCGACCGTGATGAGGTGAGATTCCACTATCTGTTCGGTATGCAGATCGTAGATCAACGCACCGTTTGCACAGATTGCCAACCCTCGGTGACGCACCGCACCCGCCACACTGCTCATCCATCTAGGCGGGCGACCCGTGACGAACACGAGCACGGCACCAGTTTCTTCGACTCTCGCGAACGCCGCTGCCGTACGGGGAGAGACGGTTCCGTCGGTCCGCAGAGCGGTTCCGTCGAGGTCGGTGGCCACAAGACGCGGCGTTGCAAGGCTTCGCATAACAGGTTCCAGTTTGCCCGGTCATGCCGCCGGCCAGAAATCTTCCTAGGGAGGGGAACACCAACGCGCCAGAATGGTGTTAGATGTGATGGCGTTGTATTAGCTGATCCCGTTGTGAAAACCAGCATGACTTTGTCTGAGCCACCCCGGGTGCTTGCTGTACGACACACCGGGACTCGCGAGGTGCGGGTCCCATAGATTCACATCCTGAGGGAGAGCTTTTATGGCTCAGGGAACCGTCAAATGGTTCAACGCCGAGAAGGGCTTCGGCTTCATCGCCCCGGACGGCGGTGCGCCGGACGTGTTCGTGCACTTCTCCGAGATCGTCGGCAACGGCTACCGCAGCCTTGAAGACGGCCAGCGGGTCGAGTTCGAGATCACGCAGGGACAGAAGGGGCCCCAGGCCTCGCAGGTCCGTGCCATCTGACCTGTAGCAGCGAGACAGACCGGGGTTCGCTTCCAGCGGGCCTCGGTCTTTCGCGTTCCTGGGCCCTGTTCCGACCCGTGTGACAGCCCGGTCACAGGTGTGACTCAACTCACACAACGGCCGAACCACTGATGCTTCACCGCCATCGGCCCATATATGAGGTACGCGTGGCTATGTCACCGAGCGACCTTGGTCGCCGTGTTCGTGCTGCTACTCAACGACCGTCTGTTCAAGCACCTCTGGCCTGGGCCGGCCTGGCGTGCTCGCCGGAGGAGCCTCCGGGAGCGCTCACAGCGGCTGGGAGGGCCCTCAGAGCGCCTGACAGCGCCGCTGGAGCGTCGAGCGGATCACTGGGGGCTTCTGAGGCTCTCGGAGCGCCTGAGGGGGTTTCCCGAGCTGCTGAAGGGACTCCCGGAGCGGTGGCGGGCGATGGCCATTGTGCCGTTGGCCGTGTTCGCCGTCGCAGCGGCCGCTGAACCGCCTTCCGTGGCGGACTCCGTACAGGTGGACGGGGATCAGATCGTCGTGCTGATCGCCGGCCGCGATCAGGGCTCCATCACCGGGATCTCCTCCCTGGACGGCGGGGCCACCTGGTCCGACTACTACGGCAGGCCGGTACGGCCGCCGCAGACCGCCGCCTGCGTACCCGGACAGCCGCAGCGGTGCTACCGGGTGCTTCCCGGGCGGCCGGCGGTCGCCGAGTCCGACGACGGGGGCAAGACGTGGCGGCCCTCCTGGAGCCTGCCGGACGATCAGTACGACCGGTTGGCCAGGCGGTACGACCCGAGCTCCACGACCGGGCCCAGGTCCCTGGCGCTGGCCGTACAGGCTCGGCCCGAAGGCCATGTCGTGGTCGTCGCCAACGGAGTCGACGGCGTGCTCGTACGGGACGTCACCGGAACGTGGCGGCGGGAGGGATGGCCGGAGCCGCTCGCGTCCCTCGGCGACGAGACGGCGAACCTGGATCCCGAGCAGCGCGTGGCGCTGGTCCTCGCCGCCCTGATGCTGCTCGGCGCCGTCGGGACGGGGATGCGGCGGCTCAGCGGTGTCTACGCCGCGTCCGCGCTGGTGGTGTGCGTGGGGCTGTACGCCGCGCTCGGCGCGGACGGCGATCCGGCGGCGCTGGCGACCGGCATGACGCTGCTCGGAGTCATGGTGTGCCTCGTCGCCGCCATCGCCGGGCCGGCCAGTGGTGTGGCGGTGGCCGTCGGGTTCGGGGCGGCGCCGCTGGTGTACGCGGCCGTGTACGTGCCCTTCTATGGCTGGGCCCACGGGATGCCGGACTCGTACGCCGTGGCGGTGGGGGCCGCTGTCGTCATGACGGCGGGGGTGGTGGCGGCGAGCGGCGCGCTCATCAGGCGCGACATCCACCGTCGAACAGCCACCTACTGACCGCTTGAACCGGCTCGGGCCCGGACCCCTTGAGCTCAGACCAGGACCGCTTGAGCTCAGACCAGGACCCGCTAAGCCGGCTCAGACGCGGACCGCCCGAGCCGGCAGGGGTTTACTTGGACGGCTCCAGGACGTCGAGGCCGACATACGGGCGCAGTGCCTCGGGCACCACGACCGAGCCGTCGGCCTGCTGGTGGTTCTCCAGGATCGCGACCATCCAGCGGGTGGTCGCCAGCGTGCCGTTGAGCGTGGCCAGGTGCTGGGGCTTGCCGTCCTTGTCGCGGTAACGGACGCCCAGCCGACGGGCCTGGAACTCGGTGCAGTTGGACGTCGAGGTCAGCTCGCGGTAGCGCCCCTGGGTGGGGATCCATGCCTCGCAGTCGAACTTGCGGGCCGCCGACATCCCCAGGTCTCCGGCCGCCGTGTCGATGATGCGGTAGGGCACCTCGATCTTGGCGAGCATGTCCCGCTCCCAGGCCAGCAGCCGCTGGTGCTCCTCGCGCGCCTCCTCAGGGCGTACGTAGGAGAACATCTCCACCTTGTCGAACTGGTGGACACGGATGATCCCGCGAGTGTCCTTGCCATAGGAGCCGGCCTCCCGGCGGAAGCACGACGACCAGCCCGCGTAGCGAAGCGGCAGCTCGTCGCCGCCCAGGATCTCCTGGGCGTGGTAGCCCGCCATCGCCACCTCCGAGGTGCCGACCAGGTAGAGGTCGTCCTCGGGGAGGCGGTAGATCTCCTTGTCGTGGGCCACGTGGAAGCCGGTGCCCTGCATGGTCTCCGGCTTGACCAGCACCGGAGTGATCATCGGGATGAACCCGTTGGCGATCGCCTGCTGCATGGCCATGTTGAGCAGCCCCAGCTGCAGGCGCGCGCCGACGCCCTTGAGGAAGAAGAACCGCGAGCCGGACACCTTGGCGCCCCGCTCCATGTCGATGGCGCCGAGCAGCTCGCCCAGCTCCAGGTGGTCCTTCGGCTCGAAGTCGAACACGCGGGGCTCGCCATGGGTCTCGAGCACGACGTAGTCGTCCTCGCCGCCGTGGGGGGCGTCCTCCTCGACGATGTTGGGCACCGACTGGACGAGCTCGTCGAGCTCGGCGCCCAGCGTCTCGGCCTCCGCCTCGGCGGCCTTGACCTGGCCGGCCAGGTCCTTGGCCCGCTGCAGCAGCGCGGCCTTGTCGTCCCCCTGCGCCTTGGAGACCGACTTGCCCAGACTCTTCTGCTCGGCGCGCAGGGACTCGAACGAGGTCAGCGCGGCGCGGCGGCGCTCGTCGAGGTCGAGCAGCGTGTCGACGATCGAGTCGTCCTCGCCGCGGGCACGCTGCGAGGCCCGTAGCCGGTCGGGATGCTCACGAAGGGTACGCAGGTCAATCACGGATAAAGGCTACCGGCGCCCGGCTACCGCCCGCCTCAGGATTAGACGCGTCCGGCGCGGATTCGCGCCAGCCACTCTCCCGCCTCGGCGAACTCCGGGTCGGCCGTGCCCTTCTTGATCTGCGGCGCGACACCGTCGGCACGCGGGTAGCTGCCCAGGAAGCGCACCTCGCCGCAGATGCGGTGCAGGCCAGAGATCGCCTCGCCCACGCGCGCGTCGGCGACGTGCCCCTCGAAGTCGAAGTGGAAGAAATAGCGGCCGATGCCGCCGCCGGTGGGCCGCGACTCGATGCGGGTCAGGTTGACCCCGCGTACGGAGAACTCCGTCAGCATCTCCAGCAGCGCGCCCGGGTGGTCGTCGGCGAGGAACACGACGAGCGTGGTGCGGTCGTAGCCGGTCGGCGCGGGCAGCTCTCCCCCACGGCTCACCCGTACGAACCTGGTCACGGTGTCGTTGCGGTCGCCGATGTCGTCGGCGAGCTCCACCAGCCCGTAGTGCTCGCCCGCGATGCGCGCGGCGATGGCCGCGTCGTACGGCGAGCCGGGCAGCGCGACCTCCTGAGCCGCGGCGGCCGTCGAAGGCGCCGCCACCACGACCGCGTCGGGCAACTCCCGGGCGCAGAACGCGCGGCACTGCGTGATGGCCGCAGGATGCGTGTAGACCCGCTTGATGTGCACGATCTCGGTGTCGGGCCGGGCCAGCAGCGAGAAACGCACCGGCAGCAGCAGCTCCGCCGTGATCAGCAGCGGCTCGCCCCAGGCGAACTCGTCGAGCGTCGTGGTGATCGCGCCCTCGATCGAGTTCTCCAGCGGGACGACCGCGCCGTCGGCCTCGCCGTTACGGACGGCGGTCAGGGCGGCGCTGACGGTGGCGCGGGGCAGACGCTCGGCTTCGGGCGCGAGGAGCCGCAGGGCCTCTTCGGTGAAGGTGCCTTCCGGTCCGAGATAGGCGAGTCTGGGCATGCTTACAGAGTATCCGCAGGTAGTCGGGTAGTGCGGACCTTTCTTCCCTTTACCATCGGCCCGCCTGCACGTCGATCAGCGGGCCATGGCCGAGCCGGGCGGCTCGCACCGCCTGCTCCTCCTCCGGAGACAGCGGTTCCTCTCCCTTGCCGCTCACCACCGGTCGTACATAGGTACGAGTCTCGGACCGTCCGTTGATCGAGGTCAGCACGATGCCGTCGCCCAATCCGTTGATCATCGCGATCGAGAACGACAACCGCCCGCTCATCTCCTCGAGCGCGTCGTAACGGCACACGGCGACGTCCCGGATGGCCTTGAGATCGCCCTTGCCCTCGCTCGTCTGCATGACCAGCGTCTCCCGGCACTCGTCGAGGGCGGCCCTGGCCTGCTTGAGCGCTCTGTAGCCGATGGTCACGCCACTCACCCCGGCAACCAGGCCCACCAAGACCCATACGGTAGTCAGCACGTAACAGAGAGTAATCGGTCGTCAGGCCAGGTCGCGCCGTTTCGGCAACCAGGAGACCAGCAACCAGACCAGACCCAGCGCTCCCAGCCCGTAGCCGTTCTGCACGATCTTGTCGAGCACCGGCACCCCCGCCACCTTCAACGCCACGCCCCACCAAGGGATGGGCAGCACGTAGTACAGCCACACCCCCACGGCCACCCGCACCCTCACCGGATCGCGGCCGTCGCCCACGATCGCCCCGAGCACCACGACCACCCACGCGAGATGGTGGATCCAGGCGACCGGGGACAGCAGCACGGCCATGAGCCCGACCAGCGCGACGGCGGTGATCGGGTCCTTCGCCTGGTACGCGGCGCGCGCCCCGCGGAAGCCGTACCAGCCCACGACCGCCACCAGGGCGATCCAGATCACGGACGTCACCGCGTCGGGCAGGTACAGGCGGATCAGCATGCCGCGGATCGACTGGTTGGTGGTGGCGGCGTTCGCGCCGAGCCGGTTGGGATCGAACAGCGCGGAGAACCAGAAGTCGGCCGCGTCGTGCGGAATCACCACGAACGGTAGCAACGTGAGCAGCGCCGCGGCGAACGCCGCCATGAAGAACGTCCGCCACTGCCGCGTCACCAGCAGGTAGATCAGGAAGACACCCGGCGTGAGCTTCACCGCCGTGGCCAGCCCGATCAGGAACCCCCGCGGCCACCACGGCCTCCTGGCCACACAGTCGGCCAGGCACAACGCGACCAGCAGAATGTCCACCTGCCCGAACCGGACCTGGTCGCGGATCGGCATCAAGTATGCGCAGGCCACCATGAGGAAGGCGAAGAGCCACGGCGCGTACCGCGCCCACCCCAGCACCCCTCTGAAGGAGTACGCCACCACGACGGCCAGCGACACGAAGACCCCGGCGGTCCACACCCACTGGGCGGTATCCCAGGACATCTTGGCCAGCAGGACCGCCAGCATCGCCGCGACCGGCGGATAGGTGAACGGCAGCAACTGAGGCGCGGGCGTGGCGAACTCGTAGACGGCCCGACCATCGAGGATCATCTGCCCGCCGGTCCGGTACACATCCAGATCGACGAGTCGCTGATCGTCGGGATTGGTCAGCCACTGTTGCACCAGCGGTGCGACGGCCACCGCGATGAGCAGGGCGGCAATCGCCCACGCCCACCACTGCCGCCGGATCGTCGTCGCCCTGCCACCTGTCACGGTGTGGCACGTTACCGTGGCTGTTGTTGATCGAGCGCGTCGATACCGGGGGTTCCGCACATGCCGCACGCCACCTTCAGCGCGGCCTCCCCCACCTCGGACCGCCCTCCCATGCCGCCAGAAACCCCCGCCTGGCTGCGTCAAGCATCCCCTGCCCGGCGCGGCCATCGCCCGGCCGTCCTGGTCTTCGTCGCGATGCTCCTCGCCACCGTTCTGGCGCCCCTCATCGGCGCCGGCCCGGCCGCCGCAGCCTCGGAATCCGGTTCGGGTTCCGCCTCCGGTCCGCGTTCGGGTTCCGCCTCCGCCTCCGGTCCGCGTTCGGGTCCCGCATCCGCATCCGCCTCGGGGTCCGGTTCGGGTTCCGCCTGGGCATCATCCGCGCGCGGTCGTGTGGCGCTCATCGGAGTGCCGGGACTCCAGTGGAGCGACCTGGACGAAACCCGTACCCCCAACCTGTGGAAGCTGGTCGCCCACGGCGGCTCCGCGTCCCTGTCCACACGCGCCGTGCCACCGCCTGACCGCGGCATCACCTGCCCGATGGCCGGGTGGCTGACCGTGTCGGCGGGCCAGCGGGCGGGGACGGCCGGACGTGGGTGCCCCGCTGTCCCGGCGCCCGAGGTCATCGGCGAGGGCGCCACGGTCCCGGGCTGGCCGGCGCTGGCCGCGTACCAGGCCGAGACCGGGTACGACGCGCGGCTCGGCACCCTGGGCCGGCTCGTGACGTCCTCGGGCGGTCATGTCGCCGCCATCGGGCCAGGCGCCGCGGTGGCCGCCGCCGACGCGAACGGAAAAGTCGCCACATACGTCGACACGCCGGAGGCTCTCGGCGACCCGACTCCCTACAACCTGATCGTCATGGACGCCGCCGACCTGGCCGACGCCTGGGCCCGCCGGCCGCTCGACGAGTACGGCGTGCAGGCCCCTCTCCCCACCGCGACGCGGCAGGCCGCCACCGCGCAGGCGGATCACCGCATCGGCGACCTGCTCCGCCGGCTGCCGGGCGACACGACCGTCCTGGTGGCGGGCGTCTCCGACATCACCCCGAACCCCCACCTCCACATCGCCATCGCCACCGGCCCCTCCCCGAGCGGCCGGCCGTACCAGCACGGCTATCTGACGGCGACCTCCACCCGGCAGGACGCCCTGGTCACGATCACCGACCTGACCGCCACCGCGATCCAGCTGCTGGGCCTGGAGGCGCCGCGCGAAGTGGTCGGGCGCGCCTGGCAGACCGACGGTACGGCGGCCGCGGCCACGCCCGTCGACACGGTCAACGAGCTGTCGGACAGCGATCTGGCCAGTCAGGTGCTTCGGGAGGTCCGCGGGCCGTTCTTCGCGGTGTTCGTGACGGTACAGCTGCTCTTCTACGCCTTCGCCGCCCTGGCCCTCCGCCGCCGTCGCCGCTCCGCCGCCGCAGGGGAAACCACCACCGACTCCGCGTCTGCGGGAGTCCCGCCTGGTGAGGCGACGCCTGCTGAGGCCAGGGCCGCCGAAGCCGGGACCGCTGAGGCCGAGGCCGCTGAGGCCGAGGCCGGATCCGCTGAAACCGCGTCCGCTGAGGCTGGGTCCGCGGAACCCACCACCGTGGGGACTCACGGCGACGCCGGAGGGCCGTCGGCGGAGTCGGCGGGGGCTCTGCCGGGGCACGAGGCGGCGAGTGCTTCTCGGCTGCTGGCCGTCGTGCAGGTGGTGGCCGTGGTCAGTGGGTCCATCGCCGTCTCGACGTTCCTCGCGCAGCTGGTGCCGTGGTGGGCCCTCCCCCTGCCGATGCTCGGCGTCATCGTGACCATCCTCGCCTTCGCCGCGGTGATCACGGGGCTGGCCTTCGCCGGGCCGTGGCGGGCGCACGTGCTCGGGCCCCTGACCGTGGTCGCCGGCATCACCTCCGTCGCCCTGCTCGTCGACGTGATGACCGGCTCGACATTGCAGGTCAACGCGGTGACCGGCTACGAGCCTGTCACCGGGGGGCGGTTCTACGGGTTCTCCAACATCGCCTTCGCCGTGTACGCGACGGGGACCGTGCTCGCGCTGGCCGGAGTCGCTCAGTGGCTGCTCCGGAGGGGAGTGTCAAGGTTTGTGACGGTGCTGGTGTGCGGGGCTTATGGGGGGTTGGCGGTGTTCGCCGATGGGTGGCCGTCGTGGGGGGCGGACTTCGGCGGGGTTCCGGCCTTCGTGATCGGGCTGGCCGTCTTCCTCATCCTGCTCGCCGGGCGGCGGGTCTCGATCGTGAAGCTGCTGCTGGTCGGGGTGGCGGGAGCGGTACTCATCGGGGGCATCTCGCTCTTCGACTGGCTGCGGCCGGTGGCGCAGCGCACCCATCTGGGCAATTTCGTCCAGCAGATCATCGACGGTCAGGCGTGGACGGTGGTCGGGCGCAAGTTCGGCGCGATGATCGGCGTCACCGTCGGGAACTGGTCTCTCACGCTGCTCACGCTGGTCGCGCTCGCGTTCCTCTTCCGGGTGCTCAACCGGCCGTCACGCTGGGGTGCTCCGGCGCTCGGTCAGGCGTACGCGCTCGCGCCGACGCTCCGGGCAGGCCTGTTCGGGGCGCTCACATGCGCGTTCATCGGGTTTCTCATCAACGACTCGGGCATCGCCATCCCCGCCATGGCGCTCACGGTGGCGGTGCCGTTGACGCTCGCGGCGTCCGTACGCGCCCTGCGGCTCGCCACGCCCACCACACCAGAGCCGCCGTCAGCGCGAACAGGGCCCACGGAGCGATCCGCGACCTGACCACCGTACGGAGCCAGTCGAGGTCCTGCGGCATGACGTCGTTGTCGAGGACGCGGGCGGGCAGGTAGGCCAGGGACAGCACGAGCAGGTGCGTGAGCAGCAGCCCGTCGAGCGCCGACGCACCGATCAGGGCGAGCATCCCGAACGCCAGGCCGTCGTACCAGGGCAGGATGTACGGCGTCGCGAACAGGTAGGCGATGACGATCACGGCGGAGACGACAGGGGCACTCAGCCCCGCCGGCCCGTGGGCGTCCGCATAGCCCTGATAGCCGTCGCGCCTGGACACCAGGCGGAACAGTGACCACGCCACCAGAGCGAGCACCAGCAGCGAGCCGATCTGGATCTCGCCCCGGTAGGCGCTGCCCGCGCCGACGATCGACTGCAACCAGCCCTGGACGAGTTTCCAGAACGAGGCCAGCGAGATCGACTTGCTGGTGCGGGTCATCGGGCCGATCGCCTCGGTCCCGACGACCACGTAGCCGACGACCACCACGGCCAGAGCGGTGCCCGCCATCAGAGCCAGGCGGCCGGGGCGCCGACGCAGCTCCCAGGCAGGGCCGAGCGCCACGAGGCCCGCGTTGATCTTCACCGCCACGCCGAGGCCGAGCAGGACCCCGGAGCCGACCGGGCGGCTCCGCGCCAAGAGGGCGGCGACCATGCAGGCGATGGCCAGAGTGTCGATGTGCATACCGGCGACCAACTGGTAGAGCAGCAGCGGGTTGGCGGTCCAGAGCAGGGCCGCCCGCAGCCGTCTGGCGGGATCGTCCCGGGTGAGACGGTCGATCAGCAGGCCCGTCGCGATGAACGCGGCCGCGTTGACCAGGGCAAGCACGAAGATGGTCAGCCGGAGCGAGTCGCCGCCGATCCAGCTCGCCAGGGCCTGCACGGCCGTCGCCATCGGGCCGTAGACGCTCGGCTCCTCACGCCAGGGGGCTTCCACCGCGCGGGCGATGGGGTCGGTGGGCAGATCGACGGCTCCGTGCGTGTACGGGTTGACGCCCAACGTCACCATGCGTCCGTAGGCGGCGTAGTTGAGGTGGTCGCCGGAGCCGGATGGAGGCAGGAACGCCAGCAGCGCGGCGGCCAGGCAACCGAGGCGCACCAGCAGCCGAGGGTCCGGCAGCCACTGACCACCGCCGAATGACATGAATCCGCCGGTGGCGGGCGGTGAGGTGCCGGGCAGCGGGCTGGAGGGCGGCGAGGTGCCGGGCAGCGGGCTGTAGGGCGGCGGGGTTCCGGGCAGGTTGGCGGGCAGGGAGGAGGCGCGGGAGAGGGCGAGGAGGAGGCCCAGCGAGCCGAGCGCGCCGAGCACGATCGCGGCCGTGCCGAGCCCCACGACGAGGTGGGGGGCGGGATGCACGTTCATGGAGTAGGGCGGCTGCCAGGCGGGACCGCTCAGGGCGGGGACCATGACGGACGGGCCGAGGAGGCCGATGGCGATCGTCAGCAGGACCGAGGCGCCGATCGCCGCCGTGGCCGACTGGGCGAGCCGGCCTGGCGCCTTTCCGCGCCGCGTCTCCGAAGTCACCCGCAAATTCCAGCACACTCGCCGGAACGCTCAGGCCCGAGCACGCGGTCGGGCCGACAGCTCCCGCTCAGGCCCGCATCTCCCGGTCAGGCCGTACCTCCCGGTCAGGCCGGCAGGGAGTCCAGTTGCGCCAGGAGCCGTGCCTTGCCCGATCGGTCCAGCCAGGTGCTGAAGTCCGTGAGGGCGGCGTTGGCCTTGCGCAGGGGCTCGAGGTCGGTGTCGTAGTAGGTCTCGTTCGCCCAGGTGAAGACCTTCGCCACCTCGGGGTCGTGCTCCCAGAGGACGTCCAGCGGAACCTGGGTGTGCGGAATCCGGCGACCGGCCGCCGTGCTGAGCGCGTCGGCGATCTGCGGGGCGGTCAGCCGGTCGCCGGTGATCTCCATCGCCTGCCCCAGGTACGTGTCCGGATCCGCGAAGGCCAGCGCGGCGAAGGCGCCGGTGTCATCGATGGCGATGAGCTGCATGACCAGGTCGTCGTGCCAGGGCACGTTGAGCGAGCCGTTCTGGAAGAACCGCGCCGGGCTGGTGAAGTCCTCCATGAACCCGGCCGGGCGCAGAATCGTCGCGGGCACGCCCAGCTCGCGGATGCGTTGCTCGATCTGCCACTTGTCGATGGCGCCCCAGCCGTGCGCCACGTAGAAGCTGTTCTGGCTCTCGACGCCGCCGACCGAGGAGTAGACCAGGTGCCGCACGTCCGCGGCCTTGGCGGCGTCCGCGACGTTCTTGCCTTGGGCGATCTCGTTGTCGTTGGCGGACTGGACGCTGTAGATGCCGTGCACCCCGCGGGCCGCCGCGTCGATGGAGGCGCGGTCGTCCAGGTCGCCGCGGACGAGCTCGGCGCCGGCGGCGGCGAGTGCGACGGCCACGGGGGCGGTCTCGTCCCGGACGAGGGCGCGGACCCGCCACCCGTCGGCGAGCAGGTGGCGGGCGGTGGCGCCGCCCTGGTTCCCGGTGGCGCCGGTGACCAGGACGGTCTTGCCGCGGGTGCCGATGGTGCTGTTCATGACTCGCTCCAGTCGCAGGTGTTGCCGCTGTCGAGGTGACTGTATGACGAGATTTGAAAGTTAGTCAATCGACAAATATGAGTTGACCAGATCTCGTATGGGGTCATACGGTCCCTACGTGAGCGCCAACGCCGAACGACTCCGAGACCCGCGCCAGCGCGCCGAACGGGCCACCCGCATCCTCGACGTGGCAGCCGACCTGCTGCTGCGCCACGGCTATCGGCGGGTGACCATCGACGACGTGGCCGAGGGAGCCGGCATCGGCAAGGGCACCGTCTACTTGCACTGGAAGACCCGCGAGCAGCTGTTCAGCGTGGTCTTCGCCCGTGAGGTGCTCTACGCCATGGACGAGCTACGGCAGGCGCTGCGGCAGGAGCCGGAGACATGCCTGCTGCGTAACTTCGCGCGCGCCTACTTCCTGGCCATCACCGACCGCCCGCTGCTGCGCGGGTTCCTCTTGGCCGACCCCCACCTGCTCGGCAAACTGACCAGTTCGCCCGATACCGCCCGCGACGAGCGGCACGGCACCATGGCGCGTGACTACCTCAACCTGCTCACCGAGTACGGACTACTCCGCGACGACATGCGCGCCGACGAGATCGGCTACGCCTACCAGGCCACGTTCGAGGGCTTCCTGCGCGCCGAGGGCGATGCCCCCACCGGTGGTCCGGAGCAACGGGCGGACCTGCTCGCGCGGACGGTTCAACGTGCCTTCGAGAGCGAGGCGGCCATCCCCGACGCCAGGCTGCGCGACCTCGCCGCCGCCACCGTCACCCTGCTCAGCGGCCTGATCGACGCCGATCGCGCAGAGTCCGGCATCCCAGAGGCCTGACGTCCGCCGAGTCCTGCATCCCCGGGGTCTGACGTCTAAGGACACTTACCGCAGATACGGCAGGACGGTTCGAAAGTCCTGCGCATCGCGGCCCTCTTCGACGGGCCCGCCGCCGGAGCCTGCCCTACGCTGCCGCTCCCGCTCCCGCTCGATCATGATCTCCGCCACCGTCTCCTGGACGCCGTCGCGGATCTCCACGTACTGCAGCAGACCAGTACGTTCCAGAGCGGTGAGCAGCCGGTCGGGAGGGCTGGCCAGGATGATGCGGCCGCTGCGCGTGGCCCGCACGCGCTGCAACGCCACCGCCAGCGCCCCGATCAGGGAAGAGTCGTAAAACATCACGGCAGTCAGGTCAAACACCAGGATGGGCCCATCAGACCAGTCCCATACCTCCTGGATACGCGCACTCAGGCGCGCCCGGCCGACGTGATCCAGCTCGCCGCTCGCTCGAAGGACTGTGCAATGAACGTGTCGGATAGTGTCGATTCGCACCGCGCACGCGCTCATGGTTCGCACTCACTTCCAGTAGCGTCACCCTTCTTTCTGCCCGGGAAAAGCCGCATTCAACGGCTCGGGCAGCGTGAAGGCCATCACACGCCGCGAACCTCGGCCCTCCATCCAGTTGTGCCTGAATGCCCGTGAGTGCCCTAGACCAGGAATTCGGTGAGGATGCCCGGCGCGGCCCCCTCCGCCAGCGTGGGAGCGTCGCCCGCGGCGAGGTCGGGGATGCGGTAGCCCTGCTCGCCCGCCGCCACCGCGGCCGTCAGCGTCACGACACCGGCCCGCCTGCCGAACGGCGAGGAGGTGAAGGTCCAGGCGACGATGCCAGTACGGCGCAGCGCGAGCGTGTCGCGGCTGAACGTGCCGGACCGCGCCACCAGATAGTCGCCATCGACGGCGTGGCCCAGGTTGCGGTAGGCGTCCCGGGCCAGCCACCAGACGATCGGCGTCGCCACGACCAGGAAGATCCCCGCGACGAGCGGCAGACCGAGTACGGCCAGGGCGACGACCACGGGCAGGACGACCAGCGTCAGACCGCGCAGAACGCGGCGCCGCAGCGCGACGCGAGGATGGCGGAGCATGGGCCGGTCGGCCGCCTTGCCGGTGAGTCGCTCGACGACGCGCAGGGCCTCGGCGCGGGGCGCGGGCGGCAGCAGCGAGCTGCGGCGCCGGTTCTCCTCGTCGTCGCCGAGCCCGCTGGCCACGGCGGTGACCTTGGCGCCGCCACCGGCCCGGAGCAGCAGCGGCTCGCGCAGGAGTACGCCACGCAGCCGCTCGCGGTCCATCGACACCGATCGGGTCGTGAACAGGCCGCGGCGCACCGCGAGCGTGCCGGAGCCCGCCCATTCCAGGCGGTAGTTCCACCAGTTCTCGGCGTACAGCGCGGTCGCCCCCAGGCTGCCGACGACCACGAACGCCAGGAACGTCAGCGGGATCGTCACCCAGACCGCGCCGGCCGCGAGGTCGCGCAGGAAGCCGAGGCGCCACGGCTCGATCCCGATGCCGTCCAGGATCCGGTAGGCGGTGCCGAGGACCACGAACACGCCGCCGATCGTCCAGAACGTCAGCGGCGCGTAACGCAGCCACCGCCGATCGAACATGGCCAGCACCGGCTCGGCGCTCTCCCGTGTATCGGCCCGCCGCAGCAGCTCACCGCGCAGCCGGGCCGCGTCCTGCCGGGCCAGGGCCTCCAGCCGGAGTTCGTCGCGGTCGGCGGTGCCCGCGCGCACGACGGCGAGGCCGAGGAGACGGTGCACCGGGTTCGCGGTCAGGTCGACGTTGCGGATCCGGCTCAGCGGCACCGAGCGGAGCCTGCGGACGAACAGCCCCGAGCGCACCTCGAAGTGCTCGCCGGTGACCCGGTATCGGGTGCGCAGCCAGCGCGCCAGGCCGTTCGCGCTGATGGCGGCGAAGGTCACGGCGATCGAGCCGAGCGTGATCCAGGCCCGCGGGTCGAACCGGCCGCCGGTGGCGAGCGCGGTCAGCCCGAGCGACACCAGCGGCGCGACCAGCCAGAAGCAGTGCGCCGCGATGACGCGCCCATCGAGCCGCCGCCACTGCCCGTCCGCCCACGCCTCCGATCCGTCCACTCGCGGGCCCGGCTCGTCCGCCCGTACGTCCGGCCCGTTCACGCGCTCCTCCGGCCCGTTCACGCGGCATCACCCGGTACGGCCTGCGCCGCGGCGCCGATGCGGCGGGCGAGCTCCTCGGCGTCGGCGTCGGCCAGGCCGGCGATCTTCACGTTGCCGGCCGTCGAGGCGGTGGTCACGGTCACCGTGGCCAGCCCGAGCGACTGCTGGATCGGGCCGCGCACGGTGTCGACGGTCTGTACCCGGGACAGCGGCGCGATCCGGCGCTTCTGCCAGAACCACCCGCTGGCCGAGTAGACGGCGAGCTCACCCAGCTCCCACGCGTGCACCCGGTAGCGCCAGCGCGGCATGACCACCAGATAGACGACCGCGGGCAGTACCAGGACGACCAGCAGCAGCGGCCCCAGCCAGACCAGCGCCCTGGGGAAGAACAGCAGCGACAGCACGAACAGGCACAGCGCCGTCAGCAGCGCCGGCCCCGACAGGACCACCAGCGCCTGGAGCGTCCACCATCGTCTGGCCCTGGGATCGACCCTGTGCAGCGGAGGGCGGAGGTTGTTCACGCGGCGCGTCCTTTCCAAGTCAGCTGTATTACTTCGACCATAGCAAGACAGCTGACTTGGATCAACCGCCGAAAAGCCGGTCCAGCTGCCCGTCCATCAGCGCCACCGTCTCCTCGGCGGTGTGCACGCCCAGGTGGAAGTTGGCGCGCAGCCCGTCGGCCAGGCTGACCAGCAGTGCCGCCTCGGCCGCCGGATCGCGGGACATGTCGACGTCGCCCGCCCGCATGGCCAGCGCGATCTGGCCCTCCAGCACGCCACGCAGCGCGAGCGCGCGCTTGCGGGCGTAGTCGCGCAGCGGCTCGCTGCGCGCGGCCTCCAGCAGGAAGCTGATGTTGATCAGGCTGCCCGCCTCCGCCGCCCGGTCGACGGGGAGCATCTCCAGGACGATGGCCCGGAGCCTGGCCCGCGGCGACTGCGATCCGGCGGCCAGCATGCGCTCGGCCACGCGCTCGACGTTCTTCCTGTTCATGAACTCGACCGCGAAGACCATCATGTCCTCACGGTTGGTGAAATAGTGCTGGAGCTGGCCGAGCGACATGTCCGCCGCCGCGGCGACCTCTCTCAGACTCACCCGGTCGAGCCCGCGGGCCTGCGCCACCCGCCACAGCGCCTTGGCGATCTGGGTACGCCGGGCCTCGTGGTCCACCTGCTTGGGCACCCGTGCTCCTCTCTTTTTACGTCCCCCAACGGTACTCAATACGTATGACTTGGCATAACCACAGCGCGGAGAAGTGCACCGCGTACCCGAACGTGCGAACGTGATCTGGTGCATCGCTGAAGGGAGTGCCGGTGGGCATCATTTCGCGCGGCTTCCAGGGTCGGCGCCGAGGCGACGACGACCGGTTGCCGCCTGGCCAATACCTGGTCGACGATTTCCCGGTGCTGTCGGCGGGGCCGACGCCGCGGATCCCGCTGGAGCGGTGGGAGTTCGCCATCGACACCGAGGCCGGGCAGACCCACCGGTGGACCTGGCCGGAGCTGATGGCGCTGCCGCAGGAGACGCCGACGGTCGACATCCACTGCGTGACCAAGTGGTCCAAGCTCGGCACCGGCTGGCAGGGCGTCTCGCTGGACACGCTGTTCGAGAACGTCGAGTCGGCCGCCGAGTACGCGCTGGCCTACTCCTACGGCGGCTACACCACGAACCTCCCCCTGGAGGACCTGCTCGACGGCAAGGCGTGGATCGTCCACAAGTTCGACGGCGAGGAGCTCGAACCCCGGCACGGCGGGCCTGCCCGGCTGCTGGTGCCGCACCTGTACCTGTGGAAGTCGGCCAAGTGGATACACGGCATCCGGCTGCTCGACGAGGACTGGCCGGGCTTCTGGGAGACCGCCGGCTATCACAACTACGGCGACCCGTGGCGCGAGCAGCGCTACGAGGGCGACTAGGTGCGCCGCCTGACCTGGCTACCCGCCAGGCTGACCGCGCTGCGCGACGAGACCGACAGCGCCCGCACGCTGGTCTTCCAGGTGCCGGGGTGGCCGGGACACCTGGCCGGCCAGCACGTGGACGTACGGCTGACCGCCGACGACGGCTACAGTGCCCAGCGCAGTTACTCGGTGGCCGCCCCGGCCGACGGCGACACGGTCGAGCTCACCGTCGAACGCGTACCCGACGGGGAGGTCTCGCCGTACCTCACGGAGGTCATAGAGCCCGGTGACCAGGTGGAGATCCGGGGGCCGGTCGGCGGCTGGTTCGTCTGGCGGCCCGAGAGCACGTCGCCGGTGCTGCTGGTCGGCGGCGGTTCGGGCATCGTCCCGCTGATGGCCATGATCCGCGCACGTCGCCGGGCGGGCAGCCGCGTGCCGTTCCGGCTGCTGTACTCACTGCGCGAGCCCGGCAGCCGCTACTACGCCGAAGAGCTGCGCCGTCCCGATGCCGGGCTCGACGTGGGCTACATCTACACGCGGGCCGTGCCGGACGGCTGGCCCCGCCCGGCCGGTCGCATCCTGCTGGACGACCTGGCGGAGGGCGGCTGGCCCGCCGGCTTCGAGCCGGAGTGCTACGTCTGCGGCCCGACGGGGTTCGTCGAGGCGACCGCCGACCTGCTGCTCGCACTCGGGCACGCGCCTGAGCGCATCAGAACCGAACGCTTCGGCCCGACCGGAGACTGACCTGACGACCGAACGCTTCGGCCCGACCGGAGACTGACCTGACGACCGAAGGCTTCGGCCCGAGACTGACCTGACCACCCAAGGCTTCGACCCGAGACTTACATGACCGCCGAGCATTTCGCCCCGACCGGAGGCTGACATGACCGCCGAACACCTGGACGGCAACGCCCTCGCCGGCCCGCTGAGCGAGATCTTCGCCGTGGACGTCACCGCGGCCGTCGGACGGTGCGCGAGCTGCGGGCTGACCGGCCCCGTAGCCGAACTCCGCGTGTATGGCCCCGAACCGGGGCTGGTCGCCCGCTGCCCCGGCTGCGACGAGGTCGTGCTGCGCCTGGTACGGGGGCCGGGCGCGGCGTGGCTCGACCTGCGCGGCGCCGTGTCGTTGCGCGTGCGACTGCCGGAATAGCGGATCTCAATCGATCCGGCTTAGTACACTCGGGCACGTCCAACCGGCCGAGATCTGTACGGCGGAGGTCTTGGCCATGGGCGGCGGCCCGCGGCCCTGTCCCATGGGAGTCATGTGAACAGCGGACTGCTGGACGCGCCACCATCCCCCCAAGCGCCGACCCGCGGCCGCAAACGCTGGCTGCGGTGGACGATCGCGATCGTGATGACGATCGTGCTGGTGATCGCGGGCGTCGCGGTCGGCGTCTACCTCAAGTTGTACGGCAACGTGAAGCACGACGCCGTCACGGACGAGGACCTCGGCGCGAGCCGTCCGCCCAAGGTGGCGGACACCGCGATGAACGTGCTCATCGTCGGCTCCGACCAGCGCGACGGCAAGAACGCCAAGTACGGCCGCCGCGTCGCGGGTGAGCGTACCGACACGATCATGCTGGCGCACATCTCCTCGAAGCGGGACAACGCCATGGTCGTCAGCTTCCCGCGCGACTCGCTGGTGCAGCTGCCAGCCTGCCGCGCCAAGGCCGGACTGACCGGGCAGCAGCCGCACCTGGGCATGATCAACGAGTCGTTCAACTCCGGCGGCATCGCCTGCACCTGGAAGACGATCGAGTCGCTCACCGGCATCCACATCGACCACTTCGTCAAGGTCGACTTCACCGGCTTCAAGAGCATGGTCGACGCGGTGGGCGGCGTGGAGATCTGCCTGCCCGAGGCGGTCAACGACAAGAAGGCGCTGCTCCATCTGGCCGCCGGGCGGCAGACGGTCAACGGCGAGCAGGCGCTCGGCTACGTCCGTGCCCGTTACAGCATGGGCGACGGCTCCGACATCGGGCGGATCCAGCGCCAGCAGATGTTCATCGCGTCGATGGTGAAGAAGGTCATGAGCGGGCAGACGCTCACCGACCCGGGCAAGCTCTTCAACTTCCTCGACGCCGGCACCAAGGCCGTCACCACCGACCCCGACCTCACCCCCGGCGTGATGAAGGACCTGGCGACCAGCCTGCAGGGTCTCAACGCGGGACAGATCCGCTTCATCACCACGCCGTGGCACTACTCACTCACCCAGCCGGGCCGGGTGGAGTGGGTTCAGCCGCAGGCCGGGAAGCTGTTCCAGATCGTGTCCAAGGACGAGAGCGTGCAGGGCGTCAAGGGCGGGCAGACCAAGGTGCCCAGGTCCAAGGTGCAGATCGAGCTGCGTAACGGCACCTACCGCACCGGCCTCGGCACGCAGGTGGCCGCCGCGTTGGAGCAGCGGGGCTACCACATCACCAAGATCGGCGACACGCCCCGCAAGCCGAACGCCAAGACGACGATCTTCTACGGGCCCAACGGCGAGACGAGCGTCCCGACCCTGACCAAGGACCTGCTCACGTCCACGACGCGGTTGGTGGCGGGAGCGCAGACGAGCCGGTTGGTGCTGGTGATCGGCGACGACTGGAAGGGCACCAAGCCCCTGCGCACCGACGACACCGAGGCGCTGAAGGGCTTCGACGCGACACACGACACCTGCGCGGCGTCCTGATCGCGCCGCTCACGACGCGTACGCGTCCGAACGCTTCCTGGACGGCGCGGACGCCGCACACGGCAAGGCGTGGATGCCCTTCGGCGGCGGCCGGCGCTTCTGCGTCGGCGCCCTACTCGCCCTCCTGGAGATGCGCGTCATCCTCCGAGAGGTGCTGGGCCGCCTGGAGCTCTCCGCACCGGATCCGGCGCCGGAGGCCAGGCGGCTCAAGCTCGTCACCCTTGCCCCTGCGAAGCTGACACGCGTCAGCGCGCGTGCTCGGACCCCTGCTCGGACGCCGTAGGCGGGTGCATCTCGTCATGCGGCGAGTCTGCGCCCAGCTCCTTGCGAAGCCGGTCGTAGTCGATGTTGTGATCGGTGTACTTAAGCTGGCGAGCGACCTTTGTCTGCTTCGCCTTAGCTCTTCCTCGGCCCATGGCTACTCCCTAGTCCCCGCTGTCATCCTAGCCAACAACGTTACGACTTGAAGAATTATGCAAGTGCGCTGGATTAGTCTGACACTATGCACGTGGAGGTCTACCAGGCCAAGGCCGATTTCTTCCGAACTCTCGGCCACCCCGCTCGCATCAGAGTGTTGGAGCTACTCCAGGAAGGCCCGCTCCCCGTCCGGGAACTCCTGGCCCAGATCGACATCGAGCCGTCGAGCCTCTCCCAGCAGCTGGCCGTGCTGCGAAGAGCCGGGATCGTGAGCGCCATCCGCGAGGGCAGCACCGTCGTCTACACGCTGGCCACCCCCGAGCTGGCCGACCTGCTCGGGGCCGCCCGCCGCATCCTCACCGACATGCTCGCCGACCAGGGCGAGCTGCTCGCGGAACTACGAGCCGAGGTCCCCTGACCGAGATCCCCTGACCGAGGGACGACACCCGTACGGGCACGCCGCCGGGGGCGAGGTCCTCCGGAGTCGGGAGCCGAGTCTCCTGATCGGGATCCACCCGCACGGGTCACCGTCACCGCACCGTCAACCCGACGAAAGTAGGAGCAGGAGCTGGTCGTTCGGCAGTGTCGGGCGCCTCGGGATCTTTTTACGCTCCTACCCATGATCAGAACTCGCCGCACCGCCGTGGCCGTCCTCCTCACTCTGACGCTGCCCCTGTCGGTCGCGACGGCCGTCTCGATGTCGCTCCCGGCCGCCGCGGCCTCCTCTACGAACCGTTCCGACGTGCGCCTGGCGATCCCTCACCCCAGCGGTCAGTACGACGTCGGGCGCGACACCCTGCATCTCGTCGACGGCAAGCGCCGCGACCCGTGGGTGCCACGTGCGGGCGCGCGTGAGCTGATGGTGTCCATGTACTACCCGGCCGGCACCGGCGGGAGCGCCGCTCCGTACATGACCATGGACGAGGCCCGGCTCCTTCTCAAGGGGCAGAAGCTGGACACCCTCTTCAAAGCCGAACTGCTCGCCGACACGCGCACGAACGCACGCGACGGCGCCCGTCCCGTCGGCGGCAGGCACCCCTTGGTGGTGCTCTCCCCGGGCTTCACTCTCAACCGCGCCACCTTGACCACGCTCGCCGAGGAGCTCGCCTCCAAGGGCTACGTCGTCGCACTCGTCGATCACGCCTACGAGTCGTACGGCACCACGTTCCCAGGCGGCCGCACCCTGACCTGCGTCGCATGCGAGACGGTGGAGCAGGCTCCCTCCGATGAGGAGGAGAAGCAGCTGCTGGGCAAGGCCGCCGCCGGCCGGGCAGCCGATATTTCATTCGTCATCGACCAACTGACCCGCACCGGCGGACAGGCACCCGTCTGGAAGCGCTGGAAGATGATCGATCCGCAGCGAATCGGCGCCGCCGGTCACTCGCTCGGCGGCAACGCCGCGGCGAGCGTCATGGCCGCGGACCGCCGTGTTCGCGCCGGGGTGAACCTGGACGGCACGTTCTTCGCGCCGGTTCCGAACGCCGGCCTCGGCAAACGGCCGTTCCTCATGCTCGGCACCAAGGCCCAGCACTCGCCCGACTCCACTGACACGAGCTGGCCGCGAGACTGGCGGCGCCTGGACGGCTGGAAGCGTTGGCTGACCGTGACCGGCTCCGGCCACTTCACCTTCATCGACCTGCCCATCCTGGGCGGGCAGGCAGGGATCACCGACCCCACCGCGCCGCTCCCCGGAACGCGGTCGGGCGAGATCACCACAGCGTACGTGGGCGCCTTCTTCGACCAGCACCTACGTGGCGAACACCAGCAACTGCTGGACGGCCCGTCCACCGCCAACCCCGAGGTCCTTTTCCAGAACCCCTAGAAACCTGACGGCGAGGACGCTCCTGCTTTTCCCTACTCGTCCCTACTTGTCCCTACTTGTCGGCAGCGGTGCCGGCGTCGGCCGCGCGGCGGGCGCGGGCCTGGACGATCTTGGGGTAGCGGGCGGTGAAGACGGCCGGGGCGGCGAACGTGACCACCTTGATGGCGATGACCACGGCCGTCGCGTGCGGCGCGGCGGCCAGCACGAAGGTCAGCGACACGGCGGCGACGGTGAACGCGCTCGCCCAGACCGTGGTGATGACCGCGTTGACCCGGTAGAAGGCCGGGGTGTTCCAGACCTCCTTGGGCGCCATGGTCCGCGCGATGCCGAGCGTGAAGGGCCGGCGGATGGCCAGCGAGCCCCAGGCGGTGCCCGCGAGCCAGACGTTGACCAGCGCCGGGCCGTACGGCGTGAGGAACGAATGCGGATCGATCAGCGAGAAGACCGTGAGGCAGGCGAAGAAGACCGCGGCGCTCGACTCGATCACCATCTCGTCCCACGCCCGCCCCGCTCGGCGGTCCACGACGACGAGGACCAGCGCGATGATGAGGCCGGTGATGGCGCCCCAGCGCCACTCGTCGCCGGTGGCGATGATCGCGTAGAGGATCCAGGGGGCGAATCCCAGCAGACCGCGCATTTCAAGCTCCCTACGACGTTCCTATGTAGACATGTCGAAGGTAGAACTTGCGGCATCGATATGTCAATATAGGAATATGAGTCTTCGACACGCCGCGCTCGGCCTGCTTTCCGAAGGACCGGCGAGCGGCTATGACCTGATGAAGATGTTCGAGGTCTCCCTCGCGAACGTCTGGCCGGCCACGCAGAGCCAGCTTTACGCCGAGCTCGGCAAGCTGGCCGACGCCGGGTTGGTGAGCGTGGCGGCCGAGGGGCCGCGCGGCCGCAAGGAGTATGCCATCACCGAAGAGGGCCTGGCCGAGCTGCGCCACTGGATCACCGATGTGGAACCGGTCAGGACCATGCGCAGCGAGATGCTGCTGCGCGTGTTCTTCCTGGCCCAGGTGGATCCGCAGCAGGCCAAGGAATATCTGCGGCGGCAGTCCGAGATCGCGGCCAAGAGTCTGGAACAGATGGAGAGCATCAAGGACTTCGTGGAGAGCGGGCAGGACAACCTGTCGGTGTTCGGAAGGCTGGCGCTGGAGTACGGCCTGCGCGTCGGCACCACGCAACGCCAGTGGGCCGAATGGGCGGAAGGACAGATCCGTTAGGCTCGCCCCATGGTCTCCGAACTGTTCGATCCGAAGGCATGGCAGGTGGTCGAGGGATTCGACTTCACCGACATCACTTATCATCGGGCGGTCGACCAGGGCACCGTACGGATCGCCTTCGACCGCCCCGAGGTACGCAACGCGTTCCGGCCGCAGACGGTCGATGAGCTCTATCGCGCGCTCGACCACGCCAGGCAGACCACGGACGTGGGATGCGTGCTGCTCACCGGCAACGGCCCCTCGCCCAAGGACGGCGGCTGGGCCTTCTGCTCGGGCGGCGACCAGCGGATCAGGGGCAAGGACGGCTACCAGTACGCCGACGGCTCGGCGTCCACCGGCCGGCTGCACATCCTGGAGGTGCAGCGGCTGATCCGCTTCATGCCCAAGATCGTCATCTGCGTGGTGCCCGGCTGGGCCGCGGGCGGCGGGCACAGCCTGCACGTCGTGTCGGACCTCACGCTGGCCAGCGAGGAGCACGCCCGCTTCAAGCAGACGGACGCCGACGTGGCCAGCTTCGACGGCGGCTTCGGGTCGGCGTACCTGGCCCGGCAGGTGGGGCAGAAGTTCGCCCGCGAGATCTTCTTCCTCGGCGACACCTACTCCGCCGCCGACGCGCACCGGATGGGGATGGTGAACGCCGTCGTCCCCCATGCCGAGCTGGAGAAGAGGGCGTTGGAGTGGGGCCGCAAGATCAATGGCAAGTCGCCCACGGCCCAGCGGATGTTGAAATATGCCTTCAACATGGTCGATGACGGGTTGGTGGGGCAGCAGGTGTTCGCTGGTGAGGCGACGCGGTTGGCGTACATGACGGACGAGGCCGCCGAGGGCCGCGACTCGTTCCTGGAGAAGCGCTCACCCGACTGGTCTCCCTTCCCCTGGCATTACTGACCACCTCCACCCAATCGTGACCATGGGCTGGAATTCTGATACGTCCTGTGGTCCCTGCATGGGATGGAGATGAGACAGTTGCCGGCATCCACGGTGTGGCGCCGCTTTCTCAGGCACACGTCCGCTCTGTGGCTCGTCGGCGCGGTGATCGCGTTATGCCTGCCAGCTCCCGCGCAAGCGATGGCCGACAAGACCCTCACTCTGTCCTACACCTGTACAGGCGGCCCGTTCAGCGACACAACGCTCAGCGTGCCGCTCACCATGCCGGATACGGCGACTGGCACGTTCGACGTCAAGTGGCGCATTCCCGCTCTGACGCTGCGCACGGCACCGACCACCACCACGCAGGTCCACGTCGCCGGAAAACTCATGGTGACCGGCGGAACGCACACGGATCTCAGCAAGACCGGGGCGAGCGTCACCTCCGGATTGACCTCCGTGCTGGCCGGACAGGTGACGAGTACGGTGTCGGTGACCGCCACGACGGGTGGCGAGGTGACGGTCCAGGGCTCCACCGAGCAGGGCAGCCTGAAGCTGAGCCTGGCCAGCGCGCCGTCGGAGGTGACCTCGTGCACGACCACGAGCACGACCAGCGTGGTGATCACGGTCGGCCAGGGCGGCACCGGGACCGGGACCGGTGACGTGGTGACCTACTCCTGCAAGACCGGCACGGAGGCCACCCCGCAGACCGTCAAGGTCAAGGTCACGCTGACGATGCCGACGAGCGCCCCCAAGACCGGCGAACAGTTCTCGATCGGCTGGGCGGGCACCTATGAGACAGGTTACGAACTCGAGGCCCCGTCCACCGGGCTGCCCGCCGGCAGCAAGCTGTACGCCTACGCCTCGATCTCCGGCATCACCGAGCTGACCTCCGCGACCGGAGTAGCCGACCTGACAACGGTCACCGACGGTGACCCCATCACGCTGCCCACCAGCGTCGACATGAAGACCACCTCGAAGAACTCGGGCTCGGCGACGGTGAAACCGGCCGCCATCAACATCGGCACCTCACCGACCGCCTCCGTCATCGAGTGCGAGGTTCAGGACGCCACCAGCCTCAAGACGTACCCCCTCACCATCGGGGCAGGCAGCGGCAGCAGCCCCACACCGACCCCAACAAAGTCCAAGTCCCCGACGCCCAAGTCCCCAACGCCCAAGTCATCGTCCAAGACCTCCTTCAAGACAGAGCCTTCCGCCACCCCGAAGGCGGGAGCCGACACGGGCGCGGGCGGCGACGCCGGTCCGGACGGCCGCCTGTTCGTACTGACGGGCTCCGCCCTGATAGCAGCGGCGGGCGCAGGCGGCCTCCTCATGCGCCGCCGCTCCACGACCAGGCCCTGAACGGGGCCAACCTCAGAAGCAGCCGAGATCGCGATTCTGTCGGCCACCGCTGTTATTAATTACGCCATAATCCGATACTTCGCAGGGAAGCGTGGTTTTCGATGGCGTTGGTGACGTTTCGCGATGAGACGGCGGCAGGACGGGCGTTAGAGGAGTTCTCCCTGCCGGACCTGCCCGAGCGGATCTCGGCCCGCGAGCTGGTACGGCTGCGCGTACGCGAGGAGGTGGCCCGATACAACGCCGCCCCCTCCCACCATTTTCACGGCCTGGTCAAGCCGAGCGACGCCGAGGCTGAGCTGAACGGCTACCGGATGCGAACCGCGCGCAAGCTGAACTGGGAGCGTCAGGCCGACGCCGCCGAGGCCGCGTTCGCCCGCAACGGCTTCCTGCTGCTGGTCGGCGACCGCCAGATCGAGGACCTGGACACCGAGATCGACCTGATCGCCGACCCCGTCGTCTCCTTCGTCAAGCTCGTCCCGCTGGTCGGCGGCTGACTTGCGCCTGATCAGCCTTGATATCTACTTCCTTATCGATGGACGATAGATACCAATATTGGACGCAAGGAGATCGATTCTGGTCTGCTAAGCGGGCATTGACGTCCATCGGGGTCGTGATCGCGTTGAGGTCCCTGGCCCGTGAAAGCAGGTGTTCGCCCATGTCCTTCGGGCAGTCCAGCCCGTCCCGCCGTGCGTTGCTGGCCGCCGCGGCCCTCCTGCCGCTGGTGGGACGCGAGGCCGAAGCATCGGCCGCCGCCCCCAAGAGCGCACAGCACTACTACGACCGCGCGGCCAAGCTGGCCGGCGACGACCCGGTGCTACGGGCCCTGGTCAAAGCGCTCACGCCGGGCCTCACGATGCCGCCCGTGCAGCCCCTCGCGCCACTGAGGATCTTCGACGACGTCGCGGTGCTGGGCACCAGCTTCGTCCAGGCCACGGCCCTGCTCACCTCCCAGGGCGTCATCCTCATCGACGCGCTGGGATCACCGGACGACGCCGAAAAGATCATCGTTCCTGGGCTGCGCTCTGTGGGAGTGGATCCAGCGAAGATCAAGTACGTGGTGGTCGCCCACGGCCACAGCGATCATTTCGGCGGCGCCCAGTTCCTCGCCGACCAGTACGGCGCCCGAGTCATGATGAGCCGAGCCGACTGGAACCTCCTCGCCGCCGATCGCCCGGCCAATGCGCCCAAGCGAGACCTGGAGATCTCCGACGGACAGCGGCTCACCCTCGGCGACACCACAGTCGCGTTCCACCACACGCCAGGCCACACGCCGGGCACCGTCTCGCCGATCTTCCCGGTGCGCTGGAAGGGGCTACGACACACCGCGATGTTGTGGGGCGGGACCGCGCCACCCGCCGCGACCACGGACAAGCGCACCCTTCTCTCCTCCGCGCTCGCCTTCGCCTCCAGGATGAGGCAGGCAGGAGTGGACGTCGAGCTGAACAATCACGGGGGCGCCGACAACAGCCGGGCGCGCATGGAGGAGTTGCGGGCCGGGTCCACGGGAGCGGCGAATCCGTTCGTCATCGGCCGTTCCAGGACGCAGCGCTTCATGAAGGTCATGGAGATCATGCTGCGCGGCCGCATCGTCCAAGACCAAGAGGCGAGCGCCGGCACGTCTCCAGCCGCTGCGGCGGCCTCAGCCAGGCGATCGGCCCACGCCTGCTGCTGACAGACGACCGGGAGCCCGGGAACGCCACGCATGCCGCGCGGGCGCTGTCCATGTTCCATGCGGGGTGAGCGGCGGGCAGCGAGGCGGCATCGCGTTCCGCCGCCAGGGAGCCGACGGTGACGGCATGATCTCTATCGAGTGAGTCGACGTGGTGGGCGATCACGTACGGCAGGCCCTGCGGGCGTTTGGGGCCAGCCCATGCGTACCTTCTCGAAGGATCCCATCTCCTCACGCGGGTACAAGTACCATTGGGTACCGGAGGGATGTCATGGCTGCATCGAATGTCGCACCGCTCAAAGTCGATTCTGAGACCGACCAACTGATCTCGCATGGAGCGCATTTCCTTCACGTGACCAAGAAGGAGTTCGTCGCGCAGGCTGTACGGGTCTATCTCCAGGTCCGCCAGGCGGAGTTGCACGCGGCCATGCAGGAGGCGATGGCTCAACTGGACGGGACACACGCGGCGCGGGTCGCACTCGTCGCCGGGCTGACCGAGGAGCAGATCGAGGAGCTGGGAGGGGTGTCCGGGTGATGAATCCGACTCGTCCGACCATCCGCTGCCTGCGCGAAGACCTCGGCTTCTCCAAGCTCCCGCCCGCACGGGTGGCACTGAACGAGCTGGAACATCCCTTGCTCCGTAAGGCCTCCGCCCAGTTCTCCGGAGACGGCCCCAGGGAACGGATCGCGTCGGTCGACGACAGCGTCCTGTTCAAGGTCAAGATTCAGCGATGGAGAGGAGCAGTGTGGGCCGACAATCGCTGTCCCTGGCGGTGGCGGCGGGCAGGCGGGAAGACGGCAGCCCGGACGACTTCTATGCAGCCCTCGTCGAGCGAGGACGACACGCTCGCAAGCTCTATAACAGCGGCAACTCTCCGGCGCTGACGACCGATACCCACACCGACGGCTTGCTGCCCGATCTCCTCGACGAGGCGCGCCTACGACTCGAAGACGTCGAGCGCCATATGCTTCGGATGGAGAGCTGCGTTCACAGGCTGGTCGTCAACTCACTGCTCAACGGGCGCGAAGAGCGCGAGGATCTCAGCGGCTACACACTCGCCGTTCTCGTACGTTCTCGGGAAGACCACGAGACTTATGTGGGCATCCGCATCATCGGTAGTGTCACCATCGCCGAGCAGGCAGCTGTCCTCGACGCCGTTCCCGGGTGCGAACGTGACAGCTGGTATCCCGACGTCATGCCCCACCGCGAAACCGATGCAGGTGAGGTGATCTGGTCCAACCTCATGGATCCGCACGCGGCCGCCTCGCTTCTGGCCAATGGCGCACTGGACTAGGGTTCCATCCGGCCGGGATTAGCGTCCAACCTGTAGCACTCGGCGTGGTGCGGTTCTTCGGCTCGCCGACACAAGGCTGCTGTACCGCATTCAGGTACGGACTGGTGGTGCTCGTGGCGTTCATAGCGGCCCGCGTACAACCTCATCCGGTCGCGTGGCGAACGAGAACGCTCCCGCTTTCGCTCGTGGAGCTCTCATGTCTTTGGCGGGCCAGTCGGTGAGGGGTGCGTGGTCGAGGACCAGGCCGGTGTCCAGAAGGCGCACGGCTACTGCATACGTTCCTGGGTATGGCTGGGCCGGTGCTTGCGGCAGACTGGGTGGGTGGAGATCGTTGTGCCTGCCGCGTTGACCGAGTTTCACGTGAAGCACGAGGGAGAGGCTGGGCGGGCCTGGTCGGCGGGATTACCGGCGCTGGCCGAGCGGTATCTCGAGCAATGGGACCTGCGGCTGGATGGTGCGCCCGCGCACGGGATGGTGTCGCTGGTGCTGCCCGTGGTGCGGGCCGATGGGACGCGGGCGGCGCTCAAGTTGCAGCCCGTGAGCCACGAGAACGTCGGCGAGGGGCCCGGGCTGCGGGCCTGGGCGGGTGACGGGTCGGTGTTGCTGATCGATGAGGATCCTGCCACCGGCACTCTGCTGCTCGAACGGCTCGACGTCGAGCGGCCCTTGTCGTCCGTGCCCGATGTCATGAAGGCGCTGGAGATCCTCACCGAACTGCTTCGGCGGCTGGTGGTGCTGCCCGCTCCCCAGGGGATGCGCCGGTTGGGGGATATCGCGGGTGGCATGCTCGAGCGTGTTTCCGACGCGGTGGCGGTGCTGCCCGGGGAGCGGGATCGGCACTGGTTGGAGGTCTGCGCGGGGGCGGTACGCGAGCTGGTGGGTGAGCCGGGCGATCGGTTGCTGCACTGGGATCTGCACTACGACAACGTGCTGGCCGGGGTACGGGAGCCGTGGCTGGCCATCGATCCCAAGCCGCTCGCCGGGGATCCCGGATTCGACCTGATGCCCGCACTGTGGAACCGGTGGGAGGAGGTCGTGGCGACGGGGGATGTACGGCGGGCGGTGTTGCGGCGGTTCGACTTCATGGTGGACGGGCTCGGGCTGGATCGGCGGCGGGCCGCGGGGTGGACGCTCGGCCGGGTGCTGCAGAACTCGCTCTGGGAGGTGGCTGACGGCGAGCGGGAGCTCAACGAGATCCAGCTCGCCGTGGCCGAAGCGGTCCATCACCGCCTGTAGATATCGGTCCTCGAGGTCCCCGTCCGGAGAGGGCTCGTGGTCAGTCGGACAGGCCATGGTCAGTCGGACAGGCCATGGTCAGTCGGACAGGCCATGGTCAGTCGGACAGGCCATGGAGGAAAGCGCGGACGAGGGCGGCGATCTGGGGGCGGCGGGTTTCCAGGGCGAAGTGGCCGGCGTCCAAGAGGTGGACCTGGGCGTTCCGCACGTCGCGGGCGAACGCCCTCGCGCCCTCAGGCCCGAAGATCTCGTCGTTGCGACCCCAGACGGCGAGCAGCGGCGGCTGGTGCGTGCGTAGGTAGTCCTGCCAGCGCGGGTACGCGGCCACATTGGTGGCGTAGTCCAGGAACAGCGCGAGCTGGATCTCGTCAACGCCCGGCCGGTCGAGCAGGGCCTGGTCGAGAGCCTCCTTGTCCGGATTGACCAGGGAGACGTCGGGGACACCGTGTGTGTACTGCCAGTGCGTGGCCTCACGTGTGTACTGGGCGCGCAGCGCTGCGAGGTTGGCTTCGGAGGGATTCGCCCAGATCTCGCGGAGGTCCTTCCAGAAGGGCGTCAGTCCATCCTCGTAGGCGTTGCCGTTCTGGCTGATGACGCCGGTGATCCGCTCGGGATGGCGCAGAGCCAGGCGGAAGCCGACGGGGGAGCCGTAGTCGTGGACGTAGATGGCGTACCTGGTCACGCCGAGCCCGTCCAGCAGCCGGTCGACGATATCGGCGAGATGGTCGAAGGTGTAGTCCCACTCCGAGACGGCCGGGGCCGAGCTGTGCCCGAAACCGGGGTAGTCAGGGGCGATCAGGTGGAACTCATCCGCCAGGTCGGCGATCAGCTCCTGGTAGGCGATCGAGGAGGTGGGGAAGCCGTGGAGCAGTACGAGCGTGGGGGCCGACGGGTCGCCTGCCTCGCGGTAGAAGACGTCCAGGCCGTCGATGACGGTGGTGCGGTAGCGGGTGGTCATAGCGACTCCTCTTAACCGTCTAAATAAGCTTTGATGGTTAAGTGATAGCATGAGGCCCACTAACCGGTCAAACTGATTTAAGAGGTTAAAGCCTGTGAGAGTGCGGCCGCTTCGTGGGGAGTCTGTGGCGTTCGATCTGGTGAACACCGCGTGGTCGGAGCATGGGGTGCCGGTCGATCAGTTCGACGACCTCGATGGCGTGCGGGCCTGGCTCGACGATCACGGGCTGCCGGGTGGCGACGAGCTGGAGTGCGTACGGGATCGGCTGGTGGAGGCGCGTGCCGCCCTGCGGGCCGTGCTGGACGGCCGCGGGCCCAAGCGGCTCAACGCCGTGCTCGGCCACGGCAGCCGCCGCCCACTGATCCGCGCCGCCGACCCGCACCAGCCACATGAGCCGCCTGAGCCGTACGAGCTGGTCGTCGTGGACGAGGCGGCGTGGCATGCGGCGTGGGTGGCGGCGGCGGACCTGGTGCGGATCCTCCGCGAGCGGCCCGAGCGCGTGCGCAAGTGCGCGAACCCGGAGTGTGTGCTGTGGTTCCTCGACACGAGCAAGAACGGCAGCCGCCGCTGGTGCTCGATGGAAGCGTGCGGCAACCGGGCGAAGGTGGGCCGGTTCAACCAACGCCAGCGCACCGCAGGCTGACCCAGCCCAGCCAGCCCAGGAAGACCGGTCGACCCCCTGCCGAGCACGATGGGCTGACCGGCCCGAAGGATCGGCGTGCGGGTCAGATGAGGAGGGCGAGCTTGCCGCGGCCGTGGCGGGTCTCGATCTCGCGGTGCGCGTCCGCCACCTCCTCCAGCCGGTACGTCCGGCGGATCAGGAACTTCAGCTCCCCCTTCGCGCAAAGGGCGGCATACCGGGCAAGACGCTCAGCCGTGCGGACGCCCTTCGTGACCATGATGCCCAGCTCGGCCGCCCTGTCGTGGTCGACCATGGTCAGTACGCGGCCACGGTTCGGGACCAGCTCCAGGGAGACCTCCAGCGCCGCGCCACCCGCTCCGTCCAGGGCCGCGTCCACCCCGCCGGGCGCGAGTGCGCGCACCCGGGGGGCGAGGCCGTCCCCGTAGGTGACGGGGATGGCGCCCAGATCGCGTAGGTAGGCGTGGTTCTCCTCGCGAGCGGTGCCGATCACGGTGGCGCCCCTACGGACGGCGAGCTGGACGGCGACCGAGCCGACCGCTCCGGCGGCTGCGTGGATGAGGAGCGTCTCGCCCGTGGCCGGGTTCAGCTGGTCGATGGCGATGTCGGCGGTCTGCACCGCGGCGGTCAGCGCGCCGGCCACCTCCCAGGGGAGGTCCGGGGGCTTGGGGGTCACATCGGTGGCGGGGACCACGATGTACTCGGCGTAGCTGTTCAGCAGCGAGAAGCCGAGCACCTCGGCGCCAACCTCGAGGCTCACACCCGGCCCCACCTGGTCGATCACGCCCGCGAACTCGTTGCCGGGGATCCGCGGCAACGGATCGGTGAAACCAGGCGGCGTCCAACCGGCCCGCACCGCCGTGTCGAAGGGCTGCATCCCGGCGGCCTTGATCCGTACCCGGACCTGGCCCGGCCCGGCCTCCGGCATGGGCCGGGACATCACGCTGAGGACCTCAGGTCCCCCGAACTCAGCAAACGCCGCCGCTTTCATGAAATTTCCACTCATGGGGACGACTCTGCATCCTCAACTGCACTTGAGGTCAAGTCAGATCGCATTTCGGGAACTTTCGGCTTTAGTCCCGCTTTATCTGTATATAGTCCGACGGACATCACAGGGGGACGGGGTATCCGGGGTTCGATGACCGAGTTCTTACATGTCGTGCTGAGCTTCCCGACGGTGGTATTCACCTTCCTTCTCGTCGTGGTCGCCGCCTACTGGTTCATTGTCATAACCGGCCTCTTCGACGTCGAAGACGGCGAGGCGCCCTGGCTGGGATTGGGCGGGGTGCCCGCCGGGATCGCCCTCTCACTACTGATCGCCTTCGCGTGGCTGCTCACCTTGATCGGCAGCCAGGTGGCACCGGGTATCGCGCTCCCGGCCGTACCCATCCTTGCTCTGCTCGGGGCCTGGCTGGGCACGCGGGCGCTGCTCAGCCCGCTGCGGCGGCTCCTCCCCGACGCTCGGCGCCCGTCGCGCGGTGACTTCGTCGGCCAGATGTGCGTGATCCGCACCGGCCAGGCGAGCGCCGACTTCGGCCAGGCCGAGGTCACCGCGCCCGACGGCTCCTCGGCCGTCGTCCAGGTCAGGACGACGGGCCAGGACCGGCTCGCGCGCGGCGACAACGCGCTCATCTTCGAATACGACACCAACGGCGAATTCTTCTGGGTCATGCCTTACGAAAGCGAGCATTGATGGACGTCATCTCCACCGGGTTCGGCATATTCCTCGCTGTCGTGCTGGTCATCGTGATCGGCTTACTCGCCGCCATCAGCCGCCTTTTCCGGAAGGTCGAGCAGGGCAAGGCACTGATCATCTCGAAGGTCAACAAGGTCGACGTGACGTTCACCGGGGCCACTGTGCTCCCTGTCTTTCACAAGGCCGAGATCATGGACATCTCGGTGAAGACCATCGAGATCGAACGGACCGGCCGCGAGGGGCTGATCTGCCGGGACAACATCAGGGCCGACATCAAGATCACCTTCTTCGTACGCGTCAACAAGACCGCCGAGGACGTCATCAAGGTCGCCCAGGCCATCGGCACCGTCCGGGCCAGCGACGAGTCGACCCTGCAGGCGCTGTTCAACGCGAAGTTCTCGGAGGCGCTCAAGACCGCCGGCAAGCAGCTCGACTTCGTCGATCTCTACACCAAGCGTGACGAGTTCCGTGACCAGATCATCCGGCTCATCGGCACCGACCTCAACGGCTACAGCCTGGAGGACGCGGCCATCGACTACCTGGAGCAGACCTCGCTGGCCGCGCTGGACAAGAGCAACATCCTCGACGCCCAGGGCATCCGCAAGATCACCGAGCTGACGGCGATCGAGCACGTACGGACCAACGAGTTCCAGCGCCGCGAGGAGAAGGAGATCACCCGCCAGAACGTGGACGCCCGCGAGGCGATCCTGGAGCTGCAGCGCCGGCAGGCCGACGCCGAGGTCAAGCAGCGGCGCGAGATCGAGACGATGAAGGCCCGCGAGGAGGCGGAGATCGCCCGCGTGGCGGCCGAGGAGCGGCTGAAGTCGCAGTCGGCCAACATCAAGACCGACGAGCAGCTCGGCGTACAGCACGAGAACCGGGCCCGTGAGGTCGCCGTCGCGGAGAAGAACCGCGAGCGGGTGATCGCGATCGAGACCGAGCGGATCGAGAAGGACCGCATGCTGGAGATCATCGCCCGCGAGCGGGAGACCGAGCTGTCACGCATCGCCAAGGACAAAGAGGTCGAGACCGAGAAGCGGTCGATCGCCGAGGTGGTACGCGAGCGGATCGCCGTCGACAAGACGGTGGCCGAGCAGGAGGAGAGCATCAAGCGGCTGCGCGTGGTCGAGGAGGCCGAGCGCACCCGCCAGAGCGTGATCATCGCCGCCGAGGCCGAGGCGCAGGAGAACCTGGTCAAGGGCATCAAGGCGGCCGAGGCCGCGGAGGCTGCCTCGAAGTTCAAGGCCCGCGAGGAGCTGACGCTGGCCGAGGCCAGGCAGCAGGCCGCCGAGCTCGACACCCGAGCCAAGATCAGGCTGGCCGAGGGTATCCAAGCCGAGTCGGCGGCGGCCGGACTGGCCGATGTCCAGGTCAAGGAGCGTGACGCGGAGGCGATCGAGAAGGTCGGCCGCGCGGAGGCGGCGGTCCTGGCCGAGAGGCTGCGGGCCGAGGCGGAGGGCGCCAGGTCCATGGCCATGGTCGAGGGCGATCGGCTCAAGGCGCGGGCCGAGGGCGAGCAGGCGATGGCCCTGGCCGCCGCGACGGCGGTGGGCGAGAAGCTCAAGGCCGAGGCCGAGGGCCTGACCGAGAAGGCCGCCGCGATGGCCGCGCTCGACGACGCGAGCCGGGGGCACGAGGAGTTCCGCCTGCGGTTGGAGGCCGACAAGGACGTACGCCTCAAGCAGATCGACGTCACGCGGCAGGTGGCGGAGTCGCAGGCGAGCGTGCTGGCCGCCGGTCTGGCCAAGGCGAACATCGACATCGTCGGCGGCGACACGATGTTCTTCGACAAGGTCGTGGGCTCGATCACCGCGGGCAAGGTGGTGGACGGGTTCGTGGAGCACTCGCAGGTCGCCGGCACGCTGGCGGCGCCGTACCTCAACGGGTCGGCCAGCCTCGCGGGGGACCTCAGCGCGCTGGTCAACGGCGTGAGCACCGAGGACCTGAAGAACCTGACCGTGTCGGCGCTGCTGCTCCGGCTCATCCAGAACGGCGGGCCCGACTCGGGGCCGCTCGGCGAGCTCCTGGAGACGGCCCGCCGCCTGGGTGTGGCCGACTCCCCGGTGGCCGCGCTCACCGCCGCGAAGGTCTGATCGCGCGTGACCGACGACGTACAGACGGCGGAGCCTGGAACCAGCGGGCTTGAGGCCGGGACCTACGAGGTGCTCAAGTCCCGGCTGGAAGCCCAGGCCAAGTCCCTGGCCAGTGCCGCCGAAGGGGTCAACGCCCAGCGCCTGACCGTCTTCGGTGGCACGGAGCTCCGCCTGCTCGGCACCGAGCGCATCCGTACGGACAACAACTGCGTCCCCCGGGACATCGTCTCGCTGGGCGGCGTCATGCTGTTCGGCTACAACGTCTTCATCGGCCTGAAGCCGGAGACCACGGTCGCCGACGTCTTCTCCGTGCACCGCTTCACCAGGGACGGCGACGCTTTCAGGTTCGACCCCGACCGCCTCCCCGCCCTGGAGGATCCGGCGTTCCAGAAGGACTTCGCCGAGCTGTACCGCTACTACAAGGAGTCCAGGCTCCACCACCTCAGACGCGTCGAGGGCAAGCTGCTGGCCGTCTTCCAGACCGGCCCGGCCGACACCCGGGTCTTCAGATGGACGGTCGACCCCCAAGGAGTCACGAAATATCAGGACAACAGGGGTGAGCGGGACCATGCCTTCCCGCCCTCGCACGACTTCGCGTGGATCCCGGCCACCCGCGACGACCACGTGCTCGGCCGCCACCCGCACATCTCCATCCGCGACGAGGTGTTCGTCGAAACGGTCGGCGGCGACCTCACCATCAAGATCGAGAACAACACCGAGACCGGCGAGGGCATCTACGCCGAGCCCGTGGCCGAACCCCTCCAGAGCCTGGCCGACGCCGACGTCGAGCACGCCGTCATCGGCCCGCTCATCCTGATCAGGATCCGGCCGTACAAGGAGACCGACTGGCGCCACCTGGTCTTCAACACCCGCACCAAGGCCGTGACCAGGCTCGACGGTATCGGCCAGGCCTGCCAGCGCCTCCCCGAGGACCAGGGGCTGATCTTCCCCGGTGGCTACTACCTGGCCACCGGGGTCAGCAAGACGTTCGACACAGACGTCACGGACCTGGAGTTCGACCGGGTGGTCCGCTCCCCCAACGGCGAGGACGTCCTGTACGTCTTCCACGCCAGGGGCGACGGCCGCTCCCTGCTCCTGCCCTACAACGTCATCAGGAAGGAGGTGGCCAACCCCATCGTCTGCCACGGCTACTCCCTGTTCGACGACGGCACGATGGTGGTCTTCCGCGCCACCTCCGAGGAGCCGACACGGGTCCACCCCATGCAGGTCTGGCAGACGCCGTACGTCTCCGACACCTACGCCGCCGCCCAGCCCACCGGCACCGGTCCGCTGGAGCGCATCGGCAACGCCGAGCTGGTGCGCGGTATCTCCGACTGCCTGTCGGTGGCCCGCATGATCGGCGAGATGGCGCCGTCGGCCGCCACGTTCGAGGCGCTGATCGCCGCCTGTACGCGGGCCTTCGACCACTACCACTGGCTCGGCGAGCAGGGCCTGCGCGCCCCGCTCTCCGAGGTACGGGCCACCGCCGAGCAGGTACTCGACGAGTACGAGCACGTGGAGGCGCTCACCCGCCAGGCCGCCCGTACCCTAGCCGAGGCCACGGAGGAGACCACCCGGCTCGTCCGGCAGGCCCGGGGCGACACCCCCGCCACCGCCGACGCCTGGGTGACGCTGCTGGCCACGTTGCGCCGGGCCCAGGGCCGCCTGGTGACGCTGCGCGAGGTCCGCTACCTCGACCTCGCCCAGCTGGACAAGCTGGCCGGATCGCTGGCCGACGAGCTGGTCTCCGTGGGGCAGCGGGCCGTGGTGTTCCTCCAGGGGGCCGACGCGTTCACCGGCTACCACGAGGCGGTCGAGCGGCTGGCCGCAGAGGCCGCCGCGATCACCACCGTCGCCGAGGCCGAGCCCGTCACGGAACGCCTGGCCACCCAGTCCGAAGGGCTGGAGGTCGTCACCGAGGTCGTGGGCTCGCTCGAGATCGCCGACGCCACCGTACGCACCTCCATCCTGGAGCGCATCGCCGAGGTGCTCGGCGGCGTGAACCGGGCGCGGGCCCTCCTGGACGGCCGCCGGCGGGAGCTGCTCGGGGCCGAGGGGCGGGCGGCGTTCGCGGCCGAGTTCGCGCTGCTCGGGCAGGCCATCACCGGCGCGCTGGCGGTGGCGGACACGCCGGAACGGTGCGACGAGCAGCTCGGCAGGCTGATGCTGCGGCTGGAGGCGCTGGAGACGCGCTTCGGCGAGTTCGACGACTTCGCCGCCCGGCTCGCGGCCAAGCGGGACGACGTCTACGAGGCGTTCTCGGCCCGCAAGCAGACGCAGCTGGACGAGCTCGCCCGCCGGGCCGACCGGATCTTCGCCTCGGCCGAGCGCATCCTGGGCAGCATCACCAGGCGGCTGCCGTCGCTGGGCTCGCTCGACGACGTCAACACCTTCTTCGCCACCGACCCGATGGTGGCCAAGCTCCGCTCGGTCGCCGCCGAGCTGCGCGGGCTCGGCGACGCGGTACGGGCCGAGGAGCTCGACGGCAGAGTCAAGGCCGCGCAGCAGGAGGCCGGCCGGGCCCTGCGCGACCGGCTCGACCTGTTCTCCGACGGCGGCGAGACGCTGCGCCTGGGCCGGCACCGGTTCGCGGTCAACACCCAGCCGATCGACCTCACGCTGGTGCCGCACGACGGTGACATGCACTTCGCCATCACCGGGACCGACTACCGCTCCCCCGCGCCCGCCGCGTTCGCCGACACCCGTCCCTTCTGGGACCAACTGCTCGCCTCGGAGACCCCGGAGGTCTACCGCGCCGAGCACCTGGCCGCCTCGCTGCTCGACGTGGCGGTGCCGGGCGGGCCGCTCCAGGACCTCGTACGGCAGGCGGCCGAACAGCGCTACGACGAGGGGTACGAACGCGGCGTCCACGACCACGACGCGGCCGCCATCCTCGACACGCTGCTGCGGCTCCGGGAGGGAGCCGGGCTGCTGCGGTATCCGCCGGACGCTCGGGCGGCGGCGCAGCTGTACTGGGCGTTCGGGGTGGACGAGGTTTCACGTAAAACATTGGCCACACGGGCCGTGTCGCTGGTGCGCGCCCGCACGGTCTTCGGCCCCACACCGGAGATTGCCGCTCTGGCAACGGAACTGGGCTCGCACATCGCCGCATTCCACTCAGGGTCCGGCTCAGGGCCCGGCTCATGGCCCGGCTCATGGCCCGGCTCACGGCCCGACTCACGGCCCGACTCACGGCCCGGCGAGACGGCCTCGCTCGCCGGGGAGTACCTCGTCGAAGAGCTCGCCACCCAGCCCACCGGCTTCGTGACCAGCGCGGCGGCCCGCTCCCTCCTCCAGGGCTTCCACCAGGCGCTCGGCCCGGCCAGGTCACGCGAGTTCGAGGACGATCTCAAGGCCGTGGCACTGCCCGAGCGGCTGGAGCTGGCTCGGGCCTGGATCGGCGCCTTCGGCAAGGGCCCCGAGGTGCCCGAGTCCATCGCCGTACAGCTCTGCGACCTGCCCCACCACGACTCCAGCGCCACACTGACCGCCACGGTGGAGGGCCTGCTGGGCACCCACCCGCGCGTCGCCGACCGCAAGCTGGAGCTGCGTCTGGACGAGACCCTGGCCAGGACCCGCCGCTTCCGTACCGAACGCGTCCCCGCCTACCGGGCCTACCAGAAGCGGCGCACCGAGCTGGTGACCGCCGAGCGGGCCCGGTTGCGGCTGGAGGAGTACCGCCCCAAGGTCATGAGCGCGTTCGTCCGCAACCGGCTGCTCGACGAGGTGTACCTGCCGCTGATCGGCGACAACCTGGCCAAGCAGCTGGGCGCCGCCGGCGGGGACAAGCGGACCGACCAGATGGGCCTGCTGCTGCTCATCTCGCCGCCGGGCTACGGCAAGACGACGCTGATGGAGTACGTCGCCAGCCGGCTCGGCCTGGTCTTCGTCAAGGTGAACGGCCCGGCGCTCGGCCACGCCGTCACCTCGCTCGACCCGGCGGAGGCGCCCGACGCGACGGCCAGGCAGGAGGTCGAGAAGATCTCCTTCGCCCTGGAGACCGGCAACAACACGCTGCTGTACCTGGACGACATCCAGCACACCTCGCCCGAGCTGCTGCAGAAGTTCATCTCGCTCTGCGACGCCCAGCGCCGGATCGAGGGCGTCTGGAACGGCCGCACCCGCACCTACGACCTGCGCGGCAAACGGTTCGCGGTGTGCATGGCGGGCAATCCGTACACCGAGTCGGGCCGGCGCTTCCGCATCCCCGACATGCTCGCCAACCGCGCCGACGTGTGGAACCTCGGCGACGTGCTGTCGGGCAAGGACGAGCTGTTCGCGCTGAGCTACATCGACAACGCACTCACCTCCAACCCGGTGCTCGCGCCGCTCTCCGCCCGTGACCGGGCCGACGTCGAGCTCCTGGTACGGCTGGCGCGCGGCGACCAGAGCGCCCGGCCGGACCAGCTCCGGCACCCCTACGCCAAGACCGAGCTGGACCAGATCCTCAGCGTGCTGCGCAAACTGGTGCGGGTGCAGGAGGTCGTGCTGGCCAACAACCAGGCCTACATCGCCTCGGCCGGACAGTCCGACGCCGCCCGCACCGAGCCGCCGTTCCGCCTGCAGGGCTCGTACCGGAACATGAACAAGCTGGCCGAGCGGATCGTGCCCGCCATGAACGAGGCCGAGCTGGAGGCGGTCATCGACGACCACTACCTCGGCGAGGCGCAGACCCTGACGAGCGACGCGGAGGCCAACCTGCTCAAGCTCGCCGAGCTGCGCGGCCGGCTCACCCCCGCCCAGGCCGCCCGCTGGCGCGATCTCAAGGCGGCCTACCTGCGCGCCAAGGCGCTCGGCGGCGCCGAGGACGACCCGATGACCAGGGCCGTGGGTGCCCTCGGCCTGCTCGCCGACCGGGTTGGCGAGGTCGGCACGGCCATCAGGGAGAACACAGCGGACTGACGCGCGTCACCTCGGGTCACCGCGGCGAGGGCCGGACGTCGCGGACCGAGGCGTCACCGCGGCGAGGTCAGCTGCGTCGTGCACTGTCGCTGGATGGCCGTGGCCCGGGTGAGGAAGTCGAGGATCAGCTCCAGCTGCTCGTCCGAGTAGCCGGCGTAGAGCTCGGACAGCCCGGTCACGAGCGGCTCGAAGACCTCGGCGCCGCCGGCCAGCGCCTCGTGGTTGACCTCGACGATCACCCGCCGCCGGTCCTTGGTGTCGCGGGTGCGGCGCACCAGCCACTTGCTCTCCAACCGGTCGATCAGCCCGCTCACCGAGGCGGGCGCGAGGCCGGTGTGCTGCGCCAGCTCCCCCGCCGTCAGCGGGCCCAGCCGTTGCAGCAGGTCGAGAGCCTTCTCCTCGGTCATCCCCACCCCCAGCAGCTCGCCGACGGCGCTGTGAAACATCACGGCGGCGTTGCTGTTGTCCCGCCCGGCCATGAACAGGGCTTCGAGCAAATTCTTTCGGTGTTCCGAAATATCCGTGGACACGGCCCTCCTTCCCGGCATATATTTCGTTCGACCGAACGAAAGGTTATCACCATGAAAGCTCTGATCATAGGATGCGGCATCGGCGGCCCCGCCACCGCGATGGCCCTGCGCAAGGCCGGCATCGACGCCGAGATTTTCGAGGCCTACCCGGACACGGCCGAGGGTGTCGGCTCGTTTCTCAATGTCGCTTCGAACGGCTTGGACGCCCTGCGCGTACTGGGCGCGCACCGCCGAGTGCTGAGCGCGGGCATCCCCACCCCGCGGATGGTCATGTGGAGCGGCTCCGGCAAGCGCCTCGGCGAGGTGGCCAACGGCCTGGCCCTGGACGACGGCACGGTGAGCCACACGATCCTGCGCGCCGACCTCTACCGCATCGTCCGCGACGAGACCCTCTCCCGTGGCATCAAGATCTCGTACGGCAAGCGCCTGATCTCCTTCGACGACACGGGCGACCAGGTGGCGGCCCGGTTCGAGGACGGCACGGAGGAGACGGGCGACATACTGATCGCCGCCGACGGCGTCCACTCGCGGACCCGCGCTCTGCTCGACCCGAGCGCCCCGAAGCCGCGTTACAGCGGCCTCTACAGCTTCGGCGGGCTCGTCCACGACCGGAAGTTCACCGGCGAGCCGGGCGTCTACAACATGGTCTTCGGCAAGCGCGCCTTCTTCGGCTACACCGTGGCCGCCTCCGGCGAGACCTGGTGGTTCGCCAACCTGCCCCGCGAGCTGGGCGACGTTCCCGCGGACTGGAAGCCGGTCCTGATGGCGGCGTTCCGGGACGACGCGAACTTCTCCGCCGAGGTGATCGAGCGGAGCGAGGTGGCGCTGGCGCTGCCGATCCACGACCTGCCGCCCCTGCCGACCTGGCACAAGGGACGAGTGGTGCTCACCGGCGACGCCGCGCACGCCACCTCGCCGAGCGCCGGGCAGGGCGCCTCGCTGGCCATCGAGGACGCCGTCGTGCTGGCCAGGTGCCTGCGTGAGGCGACGGACCATCGGGCGGCGTTCAAGCGGTTCGAGAGCGAGCGGCGCGGGCGGGTGGAGAAGGTCGTCGCCTATTCGCGGACAATCAGCAACAACAAGGCCGCGGGCCCGGTCGCCCGGGTGTTCCGCGACCTGATGATGCCGATCTTCCTGAAGAAACTGGCCAGCCAGGAGTCACTGTCCTGGATGTACCGCCACCAGGTCAGCCTGTGACACCGGCCACCAGGTCAGCCCGTGACGCCAGCCACCAGGTCAGCCTGTGACACCGCCTCCGCCCTCGCGGGGAGCAGCGGCAGGCGCACGTCGGGGGTCGGGATCAGGCCCCTGGCGTGCAGGACCCCCTTGACGACTGTCGGGTTCGGCTCGGCGAACAGCGCGGCCGACAGCCGGGCGAGCCGATGACCCAGCGCCCGAGCCCTGGCCACGTCACCCGCGCGCCACGCCGCGGCCAGCTCCACGAACCGGTCGGTGGCCAGGTGCGCCGAGGCCAGGATGCCGCCCGCGGCGCCCAGCGCCAGCAGCGGCGAGATGAACAGGTCGTCGCCGCCGAGCACCTCGAACCCCTCGGGCAGATCCCCGAGCAGATCCACGGCGTCCTGGTCGATCCCGCCCGTCGCGTACTTCACTCCGGCGATCATCGGGTGCCCGCCCAGATGACGCAGGGTCGCGGCACTGACGGCCTGCCCGGTCCGATAGGGAATGTGGTAGATCACCAGCGGCACCGGCGTCTCCTCCGCCAGCGCCTCGAAGTGCGCGACGACACCGCGCTCCGAAGGACGCAGGAAGTACGGCACGGTCAGCAGCGCTGCGGAGACCCCCGAAGGCAACTCCTTCAGCGCCGCGGCCGTCGAACGCGTGTCGTTGCCGGTGAGGCCCACGGTCAGCGGCACCTCGCGTTCCGCGCAGACCGCGACGCAAACCTCGATCACCCGAGCCCGCTCGGCGGGCGTCAGCGCCGCGACCTCTCCGGTGGTGCCCAGCGCGACCAGCCCGGCGGCGCCCTGGTCGAGAACGTGGCGGGCGAGCTTGTCGATCGCCTCGACGGCCACCTCGCCCTCCTGGGTGAACGGGGTGATCAGCGGCACATGGATTCCGGTCAGCATGCTTTCAGCCTGACGCGGCACAATACGTTAGGTCCAGCGCGGATTTCTGCTGACGAGCTTAAGCTTGTCTGATGCTCGACCCTCGCAAGCTCCACCTCCTGCGCGAACTCGCCCAGCGCGGCACCATCGCCGCCGTCGCCGAGGCGCTCAGTTTCACCCCGTCGGCGATCTCCCAGCAGCTCAGCGCCCTGGAACGGGAGGCGGGCGTACCACTGCTGGAGCGTACGGGCCGGACGGTCACCCTGACGCCCGCCGGCCACCTGCTCGTCGAGCACGCGCAGGACGTACTCGAACAGCTGGAAAGGGCGTCCGCGGCGCTCGCCGCGGTGCGGAGCGGCCCGTCGGGGCCGCTGCGGGTCGGCGCGTTCCCCACGGCGGCCCGCGTGCTGCTGCCGCCCGCGCTCGCCGAGCTGTCCCGCGCGCATCCGGGGCTGCGGCCGATGGTCTCCGAGATCGACCCCGCCGACGTCTCCGCCGCGCTGCGGGCGGGTGAGCTGGATGTCGCGCTCGTGCACGAGTACGACTTCGTGCCGCCGGTCACCGACGCGTCGCTGGAGACGGAGCCGCTGTTCGGGGAGCAGATGTACCTCACGGACCGGGCCACGATCGCCGACGCGCGCGATGACGCCTGGATCGTCGGCAAGCCGGGGACCCTGTGCCACGCGATGGCGATCCGGGCCTGCCAGGCGGCCGGTTTCGAACCTCGGGTCCGTCACCGGATCGACGACTTCGACACCGTGCTCGCCTTCGTCGCCGCCGGTCAGGGCGTGGCGCTCGTCCCACGTCTGGCCGCGCTCGCGCCACCGCGCGGGGTGACGCTGACCGGACTGCCGCTCAGCCGCCGCACTTTGGCCGCCTTTCGCAGGGGGTACGGGGAGCATCCCGCGATCAAGGCGGCCGTCGCGGCCTTCCACACAGCGATCACCCACCTCCCGCTCTGAGCGGCCGTCGCGGTTGTCCGCCCCGCGATCACCCACCTCCCGCTCTGAGCGGCCGTCGCGGTTGTCCGCCCCGCGATCACCCACCTCCCGCTCTGAGCGGCCGTCGCGGTTGTCCGCTCCACCATCACCCGCCTCCCGCTTTGAGCGGACCTCCTGCGTCGCCGAGTAGACCCCTGGCCAGGTCGCCCAGGGTGGCGGCGACCCTGGCCGACTCCCCGGCGTGCAGCAGGCTGCTGATCGGCTCCGTGTGCAGTGTGCCGAGCAGGACGTGTCCGGCCAGCTCGGCATCGACATCCGGCCGCGCCTCGGCGATCAGGGCCGAGACGTGCCGGTGCCACGACACGTAGATCGGATTGGCCAGCCGCGTCCCGCCCCCTGCCTTCTGGGTCAGCCGGGCGTGCTCGTGCGCGGCGATCAGTCCCGCGCTTCGGGTGGCCATCGCGACCACCGCGTCGAGGAAGGCCACCAGCCGTTCCCGAGCCGGGGCGCCCGGCCCCAGCGGCGGTGGCCCTTCCACGACGGCCTGCTCCAACGTGTGCGCCCGCTCCGACATCAGCTCCTGCATGAGCCCGACCCGGCTGCCGAACCGGTGGAACACCGTCCCCTTGCCCACCCCCGCCGCGAGGGCGACCCGCTCGACGGAGACCTCCTCCGGCGGATGCTCCCGCAGCAGTTCCTCGGCGGCCGCCAGGATCGCCCGCCTGTTGCGTGCCGCGTCGGCCCGCTCCCGCCGTTCCATCGGATCATTGTCCCCCATAGACAAACTTGACCGCCGGTCCATATATTAACTGGACCACAGGTTCACTTAGAGGAGTGTGTCCCATGCGCGCGATCGTTGTCCATGAACTGGGCGGTCCCGAGGTGCTCAAGGCCGAGGACTGGCCCGAGCCGAAGGCAGGGGAAGGGCAGCTGGTCATCCGTACGCGGGCCATCGGCGTCAGCTACGCGGAGACCCAGCTGCGGGCGGGCACGATGCCGTTCCCGATGCCGGTGCCGCTGCCCGCGGTGTTCGGCGCCGAGGTGGCCGGGGTGGTCACCGAGGTCGGGGCCGGAGTAGACGAGGCCCTGCTGGGCACCACGGTCGCCGCCGTGACCGGCGGGGTCGGCTCCTACGCCGAGTACGCGGCGGTGCAGGCGTCACTGAGCTGCCCGGTGCCCGACGGCGTGTCGCCGGTCGACGCCGTCGCCGCCGCCGCGCCGGGCGCCATCGCGCTGGCGCTGCTGCACCGGGCCGGGCTCAAGGGCGGGGAGACCGTGCTGGTGGAGGCCGGGGCGAGCTCCGTCGGGACGTACTTGCTGCGCCACGCCAAGGAGTTCGGCGCGGAACGGGTGATCGCCACCGCGGGCGCCGCGCCGAAGCGGGAGCGAGCCCGGCAGATGGGGGCCGACGAGGTCGTCGACCACCGGGCGCCGGACTGGCCCGGCCAGTTGCCCGACGTGAACGTGGTCTTCGACTCGATCGGCGGCCCGTCGGCCAGGCAGGTCCTCGATCACCTCACGCCCGGCTCTGGGCGCATGCTCTGCTACGGCTCGCTGAGCGGCGAACCCGCCGCGGTGGGCGCCGCCGATCTGTGGGCTCGCGGCGTGACCATCATCGGGTGCGGCGGGCCCGCGTGGGGAGCGAAGGTGTTCGGCGTCCACTACCCGGAGATGCTCGCCAGGGTGGCCGACGGACGCAGCCACGCGTACGTCGACACCACGCTGCCGCTGGAGTCAGCCGCCGAGGCCCACCGCCGCCTGGAAGGCCGCACCGCGCTGGGCAGAGTGATCCTGACGCCCTGACGGTCATGCCCCTTGGAGGACCGCGTCGAGCACGGCCGGGGCGCTGAGCTGTCCGAGGTTGTACTCGCCCGCCGTCACAGCCACGACCAGCCCGCGCTCGGGTGCCACGTGGATTGTCTGGCCCCCGTTGCCATGCGCGGCGATCGAGGGGCGCTCGCCGGTGCCGACGTACCACTGGTAGCCGTACGCGGAGCCGTCGTCGATCTTCACCCGAGGTCGCGACAGCTCCTCGATCCAGCTCCGCGGCACGATCCCGCGCCCGCCATCGAGCAGGACCGTGCCGATGGCGGCCAGGTCGCGCGGCGTCAGCCGCAGCCCCGAGGCCGCCATCTCTTCCCCGTCGTCACCCTGGGACCACTCGAACGCGCCGATGCCCAGCGGCTCGAACAGCGCGCTCCTGGCGAACTCGGCCAGCGAGCGGCCGGTCCCCTTGACGACGAGCCGCCCGATCAGCGCCGTCGCGCCGCCGGAGTACACCCGCCGCTGCCCCGGCTCCTCCACGACGGGCCGCTCCAGCACGAAGCGGTAGCGATCGGGCGCGTACTCCATCGCGAGCTCGCTGTTGGCGGTGCTGGTGTACGGCGCGCTCTCGTCCCACTCCAACCCGAGCGTCATCGTCAGGGCATGCTCGATGGTGAGGCGGGCCCGCTGGGGATCAGCCGCCAGATCCGGATATTCCGGGAATTGCGCGAGTAATCCCTCCTCCGGAGGCGCCACCAGCTTCTCGGCCAGCGCGATGCCGTACAGGAGCGAGACCACGCTCTTGGTGACGGACCGGACGTCGTGCAGCGTGTCCGGCCCGAACGTGACGTGCCCGAGGGGGTTGTTGAGCTGGAAGTCCTGGCCGGCGCCGTACCGTTCGAGAATGATCTGCCCGTTCTCGACGACCACGAGCCCGTGCAGATTCGGCGCCTTACCCTCACGTAGGACAGAGTCCACTCGATCCGCCAATGCCATGACGACCTCCTCTTCGCTGGGACTTCCTGGTCTATGACCTGACACCGTGTGAGGGTCAACCGCGCTCATGGTGCCAGACCGCCCAGGACCTCACTCCCAAAGAGCCGTCCTGTCGCACTCGGAAACTATGATCGAGTCATAGTTTGATCGGATCATAGTTGGCGCTCTGTGATCGTTCCGGGCTGCCGTACGTCGTTTTCCCAGCGGCTTGATGCCAGGCACCTTCGAACGCCGTCGAGCCGTCTGCTCACTCAGCGGAGAGCAGACGGCTCGAGAAAGCAGGAGCCGGAACCGCGCCAGGCGTCAGGTCAGGCCCGGAGCGGTTCCGATGGGTCGCGGGTCGGACCGTCGCCAGGGACGATGGACCCGCGCCCGTGCTCATCTCAGGGCGAGTTACCTCGTGGCGATCGCCCATGCGCGCTCGGAGCCGCGCGCCGAGTCGCGCTCCGACGATGCCATCCAACCGCTCCAGCCGGCGGTACGGATGCCGTTCCAGGCGTAGGACTGGGACGGAGAGGAGGACTGGACCGGCCTGCAGTCCTCGGCGCGGCCGGTGTTCGCCGCGATGGCGACGGTGGGCCGGACCGCGGTCGACACGGAAGCCCAGGCCGTACCCACGATGGACGGACGGACGGTGATCGCGTTGGCGGTCCAGGCCGTACCCACGATGGCGGGGCGGACCGTGGCCGTCGTGTTGGCGGCCCAGGTCGTGCTCACGTTCACGGGGCGAACCGTGGTCGTGTTGGCGGCCCAGAGGGTGCCCACGATGACAGGGCGGACCGTGGTCGTCGTGTTGGCAGCCCAGGTCGTGCTCACGTTCACCGGACGGACGGTGGTCGTGCTGGAGGGGCAGGCCATGGTCACCACGGCGGGGCACGCCGAGCTCACGCCGGTCGGCCGGACCGGAGCCTGCAGAACCGGGGCCGGCTGAACCGGAGCCGGCTGGACCGGAGCCGGCTGGACCGGAGCCGGCTGGACCGGAGCCGGCTGGACGGTGGTCACCGCGGCAGGGCAGGCCGTGCTGCTCGTGGCAGTCGGCCGGACCGTGGTCACCGTGGCGGAGCAGGGCGAGCTGGTCGTTACGGAGGGCCGGACCGTGGTCACCTCGACCGGGCGGACCGTGGTCACCTCCACCGGACGGACGGTGCTCACCGCGGCGGCGCAGGGCGAGCCGGTCGTAGCGATGGGCCGGACGGTGCTCACCGCGGCGGCGCAGGGCGAGCTGGTCGTAGCGGACGGCCGGACCGTGGTCACCGCGTCGGGGCAGGCCACGCTCACCTTGGCGGGGCAGGCCCCGTTCGCGGTGGAGACGGTGGTGGGGGCGGTGCGGACGCCGGTCAGGCCGGAGCGGCTGAGGTCGAACGTGCCGGCCTGGACACCATGCCAGTAGTCGGTGGCGAAGAAGTGGCCTTCTGCCTTGTCGTTCCGCGCCCCGATCGCACTGCTCGGGGAGCTGGTGAAGCCGCTGTCGAACTCGTCGTCGGCGGCCGCTGGCCCCGCTGCCAGCAGCAGGCCGGAAGCGGTTAGAGCTAGAGCGGTGATGGCGTGCTTGTACAAGGTCTGTCCCCCAGAAATGGATGCGCTGTTGTTGCGGCCCGCTGGAGCTTACCCCCCAACAATGGAGCATCTATCTCCCAGAACGATCTGGATTTCTTTACACTCGAGGATTTTAACCAGTCGGACGCTCTGCCATTTCCCGCAATTACTTTTAGATCCCAGATCTTTCTCCAAGTCACCGCACTTACGAGTAATCGACGGCAATTCGGGCAGTCGGCTGAGAATTTCCTCAGCGTTTCTCAGGGATGGCTCAGCCGCCGCGGAGCAGGCTGGTGACCATGGAACGACTGCTGAACACCCCCGCCATCGCCCAAGGACTGCGCAAGGTCGAAGCCAGGATCCGCCGTCTGAGCGGATCGTCCACGCTGCCGGGCATCAACGCGGGCGCCGAGCGGATCATCAGCGCCGGCGGGAAGCGGCTGCGCCCCGCGATGACCCTGGCCACGGCGATCGCCCTGGGCAAGCAGCCCGACCGCCGGGTGATCACCGCCGCGGCGTGTGTGGAGTTGATTCACGCCGGATCCCTTGTACACGACGATCTGATGGACAACGCCACCGAACGGCGCGGCACCACGACGCTGAACGCCGAGCTCGGCGACGGCAAGGCCCTGGTGATCGGCGACTTCATGCTGGCCAGGGCGGGTTTGGCGGCCATCACCGCCGTGTCGAGACCGGTGGCCGAGGTGCTGGCCGCGACCGTCGTCGAGCTGGTGGAGGGCCAGTACCTGGAGACCACCGACCTGTTCGACCCGCACCGGACCGTGGAGAGCGCGCTGCGATCCGTCACCGGTAAGACCGCCGCGCTGTTCCGGGCCGGGTGCCTGGTGGCCGCCGTGTGCGCGGGCGCCTCACCTGAGGACCGGGCCAGGATGGCGGCGTACGGCGAGCGGTTCGGGCTGATCTTCCAGGTGCTCGACGACCTGCTCGACCTGACCGCCTCCAGCCGGGAGCTCGGCAAACCCGCGGGCAACGATCTGCGCCAGGGCGTCTACAGCCTGCCCCTGCTGATGGCCGGCGAGGACGTGTCGGAATTGCTGGGCAGGAATATGACCGACGACCAGGTGGCGGAAGTCCTGCGTCGCCTGCGCGCCGGCGACATGGTGCACAAAACTCTGGACTACTGCCGCGGTCTGGCCGCCGACGCGCTCGCCGCCCTGCCGGTGATTCATGATTCCGAAACAGCCGGCATCCTGTACGCATTGCCCACGGCATACATCGAGCAGGTTTCGCAAATAACTCTCCTGGCCACCGTTAATTGAGATTCATTGAAATGATTAGTGGTCCCTCATAGGGTCGCTCACCGGCACGCTGCGACGCCCGGCGACCGGGCCCGGTGAACAGCCCGGCTGACAGGCTGGCTGGCAGGCTGGCTGGCTGGCTGGCTGGCAGGCTGGCTGGCAGGCCCGGTGAACGGCTCGCAAACGTTCTGCAAGGCCGACCCGCTAGGTTGCGGCAGATGAAGGCCCGCATCACCCAGATCTCCACGTACCTTCCCGCAGCCACGCTGACCAGCGACGAGGTCGAGCGACGCATCGAGGGCTACCGACCGCCGACCGGGATCATCGAGCGGATGACCGGCATCAGGCGCCGCCATGTGGCCGCCGACGATCAGCAGGCCTCGGACCTGGCCGTCGAGGCCGCCAAGGGGCTGGCGACCGGCGTCGACCTGCTCATCTTCGCCTCGGCGTCGCAGGACCTGGTCGAGCCCGCGACCGCGCACATCGTGGCCGCCAAGCTCGGCTTGTCGTGCCCGGTGTTCGACGTCAAGAACGCCTGCAACAGTCTGCTCAACGGGATCCAGGTGGCCGAGGGCCTGATCGTCTCCGGGTCGTACCGCAGGGTGCTGGTGTGCTCGGGCGAGACGCCGTCGCGGGCGATTCGCTGGCGGGTGCGGGATCGGGCCCAGTTCGTGGACGCGTTCGCGGGATACACGCTGTCGGACGCGGGCGCGGCGGTGCTCGTGGAGGCCGACCCCCTCCGCGGCATCTTTTATCGCGATTTTTCGGCGGATAGTACGGCGTGGGGTATCGGCACCCTTCCGGGTGGTGGGTCCATGTATCCGCGCGACCCGGAGTACTCCTACTTCCGCGGCGACGGCCGCCGGCTGAAGGAGGCGTTCCAGCTCGTCGGCCCCGACCTCTTCCTCAACGCGCTCAAACGCACCGGCCTGACCTGGGATGATTTCGCGGTGATCGCGGTGCACCAGGTGGCGTTGCCGTACCTGAACGTACTGTCGCGAGCGCTCGACCTCCCCGAGGACCGGCTGGTGATCACGCTGCCCGAGCACGGAAACTGCGCGTCGGTCACGCTCCCGCTCCAACTCGCCCACGCTCGCAGGGGCGACCGCGTGGCGCTGCTCGGCCTCGGCGGCGGCATCAGCCTGGGCATCATGCTGGCGGATTTGTGAACAGCCGCGACGATCCGCCCGAGCGGCATATCCGGCGTGGGCGGTGGCACGAGACGCGGCTCTACCTCGCCGCTCACCCCTTCGCCTACCCGCTGATGCGCCTGCTGGCCCGGCTGGGCCCGGCGGTGCGGGTGCCGGGTCTCGGCGTGGTGGTGAACGACGCGGCCCTGGCCCGGCGCGTGCTCATGGACGGTCGCTTCCGGAAGGACGGCCCCGGCTCGCCCGGCGACCTGTGGACGCCCGTGCTCGGCCCGTCGGTGCTGCTCAACATGGAGGGCGAGCCGCACGCCGCGCTCCGCGCCAAACTGGCGCCGCTGTTCACGCCGTCGTCCGTCGCCACGCTGGTCGCCGACGTGCTGGCCGGCCCGCTGGACGATCTCCGCGTACGCCTGGCGAAAGGCGACACGGTCGACCTGGTGGACGAGATGCGACTACTGGCCGGGGCGGTGATCTGCCGGGTGATCGGACTCGGCGAGGTGCCGTCGGCCAGGGCCAGGCGGCTGTTCGCCGATGGGGAGCGGGTGGTGTCGATGGTCTCGCTACGTACCCGGGGGCTGAACGCCCGCCAGCTCACCGTGGCCCGCGAGGTGCTCGACGGGATCGGCGACATAGCGCAGGCCGCCTACGACGCGGGGGACCCCACCACGGTGATGGGCCGGATGCGCGAGCTCGGGCTGTCGGCCGCGGAGGCCCGGGGGGCGGCCGGGGCGTTCTTCCTCACCGGTACGGAGACGGTCGCCACGTTCGTCCCCAGGCTGGTCGCGTTGCTGCACGACCACGACGTCTTCGGCGCCGACCTGGATCTGGCGATCGAGGAGGCGATGCGGGTCACCACGCCGACCCCGGTGATGCTGCGTTCCGTCGCCGAGCCCGTACGCCTGGGCAAGGTCCTGGCCCGGCATGGCGACCGCGTGGTGATCGTGACGCACAACTGCGCCCGCGCGTACGGCCCGTTCGATCCGTCCCGGCCGCACCCGCCGGAGCTGCGCCGCCTGTGGTTCGGCGCCGGGCCACACTTCTGCATCGGCTACCCGCTGGCGCTGGCCGAGATCCGCGCGGTGGCCGGGGTCGTGCTCGCCCGCCCGGTCAAGGTGGTGGGGCGGCGGGCCGCCAGGGGCGTACTCCTGCCGACCTACAAGCACCTGCTGATCAGGGTCACATGAGGGTCGGGGTCACCGGGGCGTCCGGTTTCGTGGGTGGCGCGGTCTGCCGGGCGGCCGTGGCCAGGGGCTGGCAGGTGTACGGTTTCGGGCGCCGGGCCACCGAAATCCCCGGCGTGACGTACCGCATCTGGGACCTGACCGGCGACGAGCGCCCAGAGCTGGACCTCGACGCGCTGATCCACTGCGCGGGGAGCGTCACCGACTGGGGCCCACCGGCCGAAATCTGGCGGGCCAATCACACCGGGACCGCGAACGCCATGGCCGCCTTCCCGTACGCCCGTTTCGTACACGTCAGCACGGCCAGCGTGTACGACCCGCGACGGCCGACGGTCATGGCCCGCGAGCACGAGGCCCCGGTGAGCCGCTACGTCAACGCCTACGGCGCGTCCAAGGCGGCGGCCGAACGCCTGGTCGAGGGGCGGGCGGTGATCCTTCGCCCGCACGCCGTCCACGGGCCGGGCGACACCACGCTGCTCCCTCGGGTGCTGCGGGCGGTCAGAGGCCGCAGGCTGATCGCGGTCGGCGACGGGCGGCAGCGTGTCAGCCTGACGTCGGTGTCCAACCTCGCCCAGGCCTGCCTGCTGGCCGTCACGGGTCCGCTCGGGACATACAACGTGACCGACGCCGAGCCGGTCGTGCTGGACGACGCGCTCCGGGCCGTACTGAGGGAGAAGGGCATCGACGCGACCCCGCTCTACCTGCCCCGACATCTCGCCCACGGCCTAGCGGTGATCTCCGAGACGCTCGCCCACGCTCTGGCGACGATCTCTGAGCCGCGCCTGACCCGCTACGCCGTCGGCCACCTGGCCGTCGAGCGCACGCTGGACATCACCGCGGCCCGCGAGCGACTCGGCTACGCGCCGTCGCCCACGTCTTTCAGGGGCGCCGCCTCCTGGTGAACCCGCCCCACTTCCGGCACCGCCGCGCCAGAGAGCCTTTCACCACCATCCGGACTCTCGGCTGAGCGCACCTCACTATCGGCCAAGCGGGACTCAACACCGTTTGGACCTGGTTTGCGAGCCTCCAGCATCTCCGACTTGAACCACGGCCCGCCGTACCAGAACCGCCACCCCAGGTCCCGCCTGCGCACATCGACCACGCCGAGCTCACGCAGCACGTCCTCGTAGCACGGCGTATGCCGGAAATCGGCGATCAGCATCAACCCGCCCGGACGCAGCACCCGATGCGCCTCCTTGACGGCCTGGTCGCGTCCTTCGGCGGTCGGGATGTTGTGAATGGCCAGGCTGGATACGATCACGTCGAACTGCCCGTCCTCGAACGGCAACTCGCGCATATCCCCCGTGACCAGATCGACCCGGTCCGACACCCCTTCGGCCTTGGCGTTGGCCTTGGTGACGCTCTCCGCGTTGCCCGACTGGTCCTTGCCGCTCCACAGGTCGATGCCGGTGGCCCGGCCGCCGCGCAGCCGCTGGGCCGCGAGCAGCAGCACCATCCCACGCCCGCAGCCGAGGTCGAGCACCTGCTCGTCGCCCTCGATCCGGCCGAGCTCCTCGCCCCACACGACGAACTTCCCCCGGCGGGTCGTGTAGAGGTAACTGCCCGCGCTGGCCAGCGTGTAGAGCGCACCGAGCAGGAACGCGATCCCAGCCGCCGGTACGTCGAAGGCGAACGAGACCGCGACCAACGCCAGCTGCGCCACCGCCCCGAAGAAGAGTCCGGCGAGGGCCCATGGCGCGTCGAATCCGTAGCTTCCGCGTCTCACACACACGTTATATCTCAAGATGGACTTCACCGAAACTTGCCGCGACACTGCCTTTTCACCAAATCACCCGCCTCCAAACCGTTACTAACCTTGGGCATAGTTCGTAGAACGAGGGGTTGACCAGGGATGACAGTCAGAACACGCGGGTTCGGCCTCGGCTTCAGCATCGCGCTCACCCTGGCCTCAGCTCTGTTGTGGGGTGTGGCTCACCTGGCCGCCGACCGGCGGAGGACCGGCATCGCCCTCATGGTGACGTACGTGCTGATGCTCGCCTCGATCCTCACCGTGCTCACCGTGTTCAGCAGCAGGCTGCTCTCGCTGGCCGTCCAGCCCGCCTGGCTCACCGCCCTCACCATCATGGTGGCCACGCTCGGGGTCGTCTGGACGGGCGTGATCATCTGGTCGTACCTGCTGGTCCGGCCGGCGCCCGCGAACCGCGTGGGCCGCGCGCTGACCACCGTCCTGACCATCGCCCTGTGCGGGCTCATCCTGGCCCCGGCCGTCTACGCGGCACGCGTGGCCTATGTGTCGCGGGACGTGGTCAACACCCTGTTCACCGCCAACGTCTCCCCCATCGTGTCGCAGGACCCGTGGAACGGCGCGAGGCGGATCAACCTCCTGCTCCTCGGCGGTGACGCCGCCCCCGGCCGTCCCGGTGTGCGCACCGACAGCATGACCGTGGCCAGCGTCGACGTCGCCACTGGAGCGACGACCCTGCTCGGCCTGCCGCGCAACCTGCAGCGAGTACGACTGCCGCAAGGCCCGCCCAGGGAACGCTTCCCTGACGGCTTCACCGGCGCCGGCCCCGACACTCCCGGCCTGCTCAACGAGGTCTTCCAGTACGCCGAGGACTATCCCGAGATGGAGCCGGGCGTACGCAAGGGACAGCGCGGCCCGACCCTGCTCAAGAAGACGATCAGCGACATCCTCGGCATCCCCATCACTTACTACGCCCTGGTCGACATGAGGGGCTTCGCGCAGATCATCGATGCGATGGGCGGTGTTACGGTCACCATCAGGGAGCCGATCGTCTACGGCAAGTACCGCGAGGGCCTGTTGAGCCCCGGCACTCGCAAGCTCTCGGGCGAGGAAGCGCTCTGGTTCGGCCGCTCGCGTACGGACAGCGACGACTACGTACGCATGGGCCGCCAGAAATGCCTGCTCAACGCCGTCGCCAAGCAGGCCGACCCGGTGACCGTGCTGAACAGCTTCGAGAAGCTGGCCGCGGCGACGAAGCGCGCCATCTCCACTGACATCCCGCAGAACGTCCTGCCCGACCTGGTGGATCTGGCGCAGAAGGTGAAGGACCACAAGATCAGGAGCCTGAACTTCGTACCGCCGCTGATCGACACCGTCTACCCCGACTGGACCCTGATCAGGCACAAGGTCTCCCAGGCCCTGTCCGAGCAGAGCTCGGCCACCCAGCACCCGCAGGCCGCCCCGCAGACGGGGAGCCCCGAGAGCCCGATCACCCTGGACTCGGCCTGCCGTTAGCCGACTTCCGCCACGCGCCTTCCGTCAGGCGCCTTCCGTCACGCGCCTTCCGTCAGACGCCTTCCGTCACGCGCCTTCCGTCAGGCGCGTCTGAGCAGCAGCGTCTGAGCAGCAGTGTCACGAACCCGAGCAGGTCACGGTATCCATCGAGCCACATCTTCCGGTGCTCCAGCGCCGCGGCCATCGCGGCGTCACCGTCGTCGCCGGGATGCCGCAGCGCCCAGTCGATGAGCGTCCCGGTCCATGACCACTCGTAGTCGTACCACTCGCCCCGCTCGCTGACGTGGGCGTACACGGTGTGGTACCCGGCCGACTCGGCCTGTGCCACGGTGCCCGGCAGGTCCGCGTACTCGCCGATCTCCGCCTCGATCTCCCTGCCCGGCGGCCGCTCCCAGAACCCCTCACCCACCAGCGCCAGCCCACCGGGAGCGAGCAGGCCGCCGATCGCCTCCATCGACGGCGTCAGCCCACCGAACGCGTGCGTGGCACCGACACACAGCACCAGGTCGTACGGCTCAGCTGCGGTAAAGGTGGTCGCGGAGCCATGATGCAAGGTCAGCCGGTCCGCGACCCCGGCCTCGGCCGCCATCCGGCGGGCGTCGGCGAAGCCCGCGTCCGACAGGTCCACACCGTCGGCGGTGGCGTCGCCGTACAGCTCCAGAAGCCGAACGCTCCAGACCGCCGCGCCGCACCCCAGGTCCAGGATCCGCGCGCCGCTCGGCAGCTTGGCCCGGCGCAGCAGGCGGAGCAGGTTCGCCTCGCTGATCGGGGAGGCGATCGGGTGGTCGGCGTGCGCGATGTGGCTGATCAGCTGTCTCTCCATATGGACAGATCCTAGTTATCCCCCTATACCAACTTGACGTGTAGGGATTCGGAGAGTTTCATATGCACATAGCCGACTTATTAAGTAGGAAATAGGGAGTAGGGCATGAACGCTCGCAGGGTGCTAGCCGCTCTGGCCGCAACCGCACTCACCGCGCTCGTGGCGGCCTGCGGGAGCAGCGCCTCTCCCAGCGGCGCGGCGAAAGAGCTGCGCCTCGGCTACTTCCCGAACATCACCCACGCCACCGCCCTGGTCGGCGTCGAGAAGGGCTTCTACGCCAAGCACCTCGGCGTACCGGTGAAGACCAGCACGTTCAACGCCGGCCCGGCCGCGATCGAGGCGGTCTTCTCCGGCGCGGTCGACGCCACCTACATCGGCCCGAACCCGGCGATCAACGCCTGGGAGAAGTCCAAGGGCAAGGCCATCAACATCGTCGCGGGCGCCGCGTCCGGCGGTGTGTACCTGGTCGTCAAGCCCGGCATCAACTCGGCCGCGGACCTCAAGGGCAAGAAGATCGCCACGCCGCAGCTCGGCAACACCCAGGACGTCGCGCTGCGCTACTGGCTGGAGAGCAAGGGGATCAAGACCGACACCAAGGGCGGCGGCGACGTCCACATCGTGCCCCAGGAGAACGCGCAGACGCTGCAGACGTTCGCGACCGGCGACATCGACGGCGCCTGGGTGCCCGAGCCGTTCGCCAGCCGCCTGGTCATCGAGAGCAAGGGCAAGATCCTTCAGGACGAGCGCGACCTCTGGCCGAACAAGCAGTTCGTGATCACCCACCTCATCGTCCGGCAGGACTGGGCCAAGGCCAACCCCGATCTGCTCAAGAAGCTGATCGAGGCGCACGTCGAGGCCACCAAGTACCTCAACGACGACCCCGCCGCGGCCGCGCAGACCGTCAACGCCGCGATCCAGAAGCTCACCCAGAAGCCGCTCAAGCCCGAGGTGTTGCAGAGCGCGTTCAAGAACATCACGTTCACGAACGACCCCATCGCCTCCTCGCTCACCGGCAGCGCGGACCACGCCGTCAAGGTCGGGCTGCTCAAGCCGGTGGACCTGAACGGCATCTACAACCTGAAGCCACTCAACGAGGTGCTGGCCGCGCAGGGCCAGCAGTCGATTTCGGACAGGTGACGCACATGACGACGCAGGTGGTCGATCGTACGGCGGCGGTCCGGCTGGAGGCCGTCTCCAAGGTCTACGGTCACGGCGGCAACGGGCTGCTCGCCCTCGACAAGGTCTCGCTGTCGGTACGGCCCGGCGAGTTCGTCTGCCTCCTGGGCGCCTCCGGCTGTGGCAAGAGCACGCTGCTCTCGCTGGTCGCCGGGCTCGACCGGCCGACACAGGGAGAGATCTCCACGGCCGGGCGACAGGTCGCGATGATGTTCCAGGAGCCGGCGCTGTTCCCGTGGCTCACGGTGTCGGCCAACGTCGAGATGGCCTTCCGCGGCGAGGGTCTGGCCAAGCACGAGCGTCGGTCCAGGGCGGCCGAGTTCCTCGAGCTCGTGCACCTGGGCGGATTCGGGAAGAAGCGCCCGCACGAGCTGTCCGGCGGCATGCGCCAGCGCGTCGCCCTGGCCCGCGCGCTCGCCCAGTCCTCCTCATCCTCATCCTCATCCTCATCCTCGTCCTCGTCCTCGTCCTCGTCGGAGGCGGGCTCGGTGCTGCTCATGGACGAGCCGTTCGGCGCGCTCGACGCGATGACCCGCGACCTGCTGCACGACGAGCTCGAACGGATCTGGCGGGAGCGGGCGCTGTCCGTCCTGTTCGTGACGCACAACGTCCGCGAGGCCGTCCGGCTCGGCGACAGGGTCGTGCTGCTCAGCAGCCGTCCCGGCAGCGTGGTCGAGGAGTTCCCGGTCGAGCTCGCCCGGCCCCGCCGCACCGACTCCGCGGAGGTCGCCGGGCTCGCCGCGACGATCACCGACCGCCTGAAGGAAGAGGTGTTGCGCCATGGCCACTGACGGAACAGCGGTGCACGGGCCGGCCACACACGAGTCGGCCTCGCACGGAATGGCCTCGCACGGAATGGCCTCGCACAGATCGGAGGCGAGCGATGGCCGTTGACACGCACGCGCGCCAGATGGCCGGGCTCGACGCGCTGGAGCTGGCCGGTGAGCAGCGCGCCGGAGTGGCGTCCCGGTTCTGGGCAAGACTGTGGCCGATGCTGACCGCGGTCGCGCTGGTGCTGGTCGCCTGGGAGCTGGTCGTGCTGAGCGGCCGCTGGCCCGAGTACGTCTTCGCCGGGCCGATCACCACCTTCCAGGACCTCGGGCGCCGCCTCGGCGACCCCGAGTTCTACCAGGCCGTGGCGACCACCATGCGCCGGGCCGTCACCGGCTTCGCGCTGGCCATGCTCGTGGGCCTGGTCGTCGGCGCGGCCGTGTCGCGGGTGAAGGTGCTGCGGGCCGCCTTCGGCGCGCTGATCACCGGCCTGCAGACCATGCCGTCGATCGCCTGGTTCCCGTTCGCGATCCTGCTGTTCGGGCTGACCGAGAGCGCCATCATGTTCGTGGTGATCCTGGGCGCCGCCCCGTCGATCGCCAACGGCCTGATCACCGGTGTCGACTACACGCCTCCGCTGCTGCTAAGGGCCGGGCACGTGCTCGGGTTCCGGCGATTGCAGCTCTACCGGCACGTGATCCTGCCCGCGTCGCTGCCGTCGTTCCTGGCGGGGCTGAAGCAGGGGTGGGCGTTCGCCTGGCGTTCGCTGATGGCCGGCGAGCTGCTCGTGATCATCGCGTACCAGTCGTCGCTCGGCGAGCAGCTGGCGATCTCACGGGAACTGTCCGACTCGCCGGGACTGATCGGCACGATGATCGTGATCCTGGTGATCGGCATCGTGATCGACATGCTGTTCGAGGCCGCCGACAGCGCCCTACGGCGGCGCTGGGGCCTTAATCCGGTGTGATGCGGGTCTCCGCGCGAACCGATTACGCGCTGCGGGCGGTCACCGAATTAGCCGCAGCACCGCCGGGGCCGGTGCCGGCCGAACGCATCGCCTCGGCCCAGAACATCCCGCGCCGCTTCCTCGACAACATCCTGCTGCAACTCCGGCGGGCCGGGCTCATCCACAGCCTGCGCGGCCCTGAGGGCGGCTACTGGCTGGCGCGCCCAGCGGACGACATCACGCTCGCCGACGTGATCGCGGTCATCGAGGGCAAGCCCGAGTATCCCGCGCACGGCGGCTACCCGGGCGTCGCGGGCCCGCTGGCCGACGTCTGGAGCGCGCTGCGCGAACACGAGGAACGCCTGCTCACGGAGGTCACCTTCGCTCAGATCGTCTCGTCCAAGTTCTCGACGTAGCGCTCAGACGCAGCGGCTGGGTACGGCGTACGCAGCCTGGTCGTGGACCCGCACCCCGGCGTCTATCCGCTCCCCCCGCGCCGGCCTTGGCGACCGCTGCCGGCAGGCGTTCAATGCGCGGCCTCGCCGAGAACGGCCACTGCCTGCGCCGCGTATGGTCCAGTTCCTTCGGCGATCGTCCGCAGCATGGTGCGCGCCGGTTCCCGGTGGCCTCTGGCCATGATCCAGCGGGCGTAGTGGTAGGCGGCGCACGTCTCGGCTCCGGGCGCGATCGAACTGCCGTCCCGCCAGCACCGTTCCGAACCGCGCCACCGCGGCGGACCCGCAGGAATCGGCGAGTGCCCGCAGCGCGGCATCCTGATCCGCTTCCCGGAGGGCGCGGCAAGTTCGCTCGGCCCAGGTTTCCGTGCCGACCAACCGGCGGGCCTCCCGGACCAGGTCGATGTCGCCCAACTGTTCGGCGAGCGTGAACGCGGCCTACGCCTGCACCTCCGCACCGCCCCCCTGCAGGAGGGCGCCTAGCCTGAGGGCCGCCCGGGAAACATGCCGCCTGTCCCCGCTCCGTGAGGGGCCCTGGCAGGCGACGGCCTCCTCGTACGCCGCGCGGGCCGCCTGCGAGTCGCCCTGCTCAGCGCGCAGATTCCCGAGGTAGAGCAGCGCTTTCGCCCGTTCCTCCAGGTCCTGCGTGCCGGCCGCCTGCCGGTAGGCCGCGGCCGCGCCCGCGACGTCGCCCGCTTCCTGGCGGAACCAGCCGAGCATGAACGCGGAGCGCGTGTCCCCACCCGCGGCCAGAGCGGCGTGCTCCGTCTCGACGTCGACCGCCTCCACGGCCTTGGTCTCGTAGGACGTGGTGCCCCAGCTCTGGCCGAGACGCAGCGGGGCCAGGCAGCGAGGATCGGCGACCTCGACGTCATAGTCGCCCTGAGCGAGCAGGTTCTCGTCCTGCCAGCCTCCGTCACGCTCGTAATAGAACATCGCCAGGCGGTTCCAGGCGTCGCCGTCGAGAGGGTGGTTGCGGGTGGTCACGCGTTCCACGCCCGCGACGAACAGATGGGTGTGGCGGTCGACCCACGCCTCGTCGAGGAACTCATCGAGCCCGACCAGATCGGCCAGCAGTCCGCCATTGCGGCCATGGATGTCGTCCGCGCCCTCCCACAGCACCCGGAAGAAGAAGCTCGGGTCGTTCGGCAGCAGGTCGTCCGTTCCCCAGGACGGCTCGTAGTAGACGACGAAGACCCGGAAGCGCACCCGTCGCCGCTCGTGGTCGAGATCCAGGACGCGTACGCCGAACAGATCGGTAGACATCAAGGCCCTTCCTGGCTGCTGTCGCGGTACGTCGTGACGGTTGGTTCGCGGTCATGAAGGTGATCGAACTCGGCGGCCTGCTTCCCGGCCGTTTGCACGCCCTGTGACACCGGCGAAAAGCTGGGCACGGTGCTCAGATCGTCTCGTCCAAGTTCTCGGCATAGTAGGAGATGGCCCTGGCGTAGCCGCCCGCCCGGTCTGATTCGGCGACGACCGTGAGCAGCGTACTGACGGCCTCGCGCGCCCGGCCGGAGCTGTAGAGCGCCATGGCGTTGAACGTCCGCAACCCCGCGTCGCCAGGGAACTCCGCCAGCCCGCGCTCGAACGTCTCCAGCGACTCCGCCACCCGCCCCAGCACCCGGTAGGTGCTGCCCAGCCCGAGGAAGGCGCCCAGCCGGTCCTCGGCGCTCAGCCCGTCACCCGCCAGCGCGCGTACGTAGAACGGCACCGCCTCGGCCTCAAGCCCGAGCGCGTCGTGCACCCATGCGGTCTGGTAGGCCACCTCCGCGTCATCGGGATACCGCGCGGCCAGGGCCACCAGCAGTTCGCGGGCCTCGTCCCGCTTACCCTCCGCACGCAGCCCCACGGCCCGCGCCAGCTCGTCGTCCCGCTTGCCCGCCGCACGCAACCCCGCGGCCTGGCCCGATTCATCGTCATGCACGCGCTCAGTGTGGCATGATGAGCGCGACCTGAAACGGTAACGGTTTTCATAATCATCATCTGGAGGGTGCTTATGAGAGTGGCGTTCGTCGGCAAGGGCGGCAGCGGCAAGACGACGATGTCTGCGCTGTTCGCGAGGTATCTGGCGAGCCAGGGCGGCCCGGTGGTCATCGTGGACGCCGACATCAACCAGCACTTGGCGCTGGTGCTCGGCGTCGAGGACCCGCCGGAGCCGCTGGGCTCCCGGCTCACCGAGATCAAGGAGCTGCTGCGCGGCGACAACCCGCGCATCCCCTCGGCCCAGGCCATGGTCAAGACGACCCCACCGGGCCGCGGCTCCCGGTTGCTGACCTTCAAGGACCTGGCGACCAGCGAGTTCGCAATCACCACGCCCGAGGGCCTGCGGCTGATGGCCACCGGCCCCTTCAGCGAGGACGACCTGGGCGTGGCCTGCTACCACTCCAAGGTCGGAGCCGTCGAGCTGCTGCTCAACCACCTGGTGGACGGCGCGGGCGAATACGTGGTGGTCGACATGACCGCCGGGGCCGACTCCTTCGCCTCCGGCCTGTTCACCCGCTTCGACCTGACGTTCCTCGTCGCGGAGCCGACCAGGCAGGGCGTCAGCGTCTACCGGCAATACCGCGACTACGCCGCCGACTACGACGTGCCGCTGGCCGTGATCGGCAACAAGGTGCACAGCCCGTCCGACATCGACTTCCTGCACAGCCAGGTGGGCGACGACCTGCTCACGTGGATGGAGCACTCCTCCGCCGTACGCGCGATGGAGCAGGGCCACCGCTTCTCCCTCGACGACCTCGAGCCCACCAACGCCGACGCGCTGGCCATCCTGCGCAAGCACCTCGACGCGCAGGCCAAGGACTGGGCCCGCTTCGGCCGCCAGACCGAGGAGTTCCACCTGCGCAACGCCCGCTCCTGGGCCAACGCCAAGACCGGCCTCGACCTGGCCGACCAGATCGACCCGGAGTTCGTCTACGGCGGCCGGCCCACCACATGACTGTCCCCTTCGGTCATCTGGAAGCCCTCACCGAGCCCGCCTAGCGTTCCCATCAATCCCCGTTGAGAGGAGACAGCATGTCGCTGACCGTTCCGAACGATCTACTCGATCAGGCCAGAGCCGGCGAGGTCGACGACGCGGCGTTCATCGCCTGCGTCCGCGAATCCCTGCCGTACGCCTGGTCGGTGATCAGCGAGCTGGTCCAGCAGCGCGACAGGACCGGCGCCGACTTCGCCGACAACCAGGTACCACCGCCGAGCGAGGAGGCCCGGGGCCAGCTCCTGCGCTGCCTGGCCAGCGACTCGATGCGCGGCGCGCTGGAGCGCCACTTCAGCGTCCGCCTGGCCTTCCAGAACTGCCACCGGGTGGCGGTGTTCGCTCCGTCGGCCTCCGACGCCTTGCGGGAGTTCGTCACTCCGCGCGCACAGATCCTCAACCAGAAGCCGGAGCTGGTGGACTGCTGATTCCCCTTGTGGCGGGCCGGTCCTCCCGGCCCGCCGCTGACATGCTGGTCAACGTCTCCGCGTACGGCATTCTCGCTGCGCCTAGAACGCGTGGAGCCGTACATCGGCTGAGTCCACGGCGACCCGCCTCCGTTGGCTCGCGATCACGCTTCCTCGCTCAAGCTTGACTTACAAGCCCTTTGGGAACCCCCTCGGGCTGGTCACCGCACTGCGTGCCGTTGGCCCGCTGGGCTCGCCGTATGCCGGGTACAGACCAGTACAGACGTGACCCCGCCTCCGGCGGGGCTCAGTCTCCGGCACCGGGCGGCTTTGGGTGTGTCAGTTGCCAACGGGGCTGAGGCTGATTTCGCCCGTCGCTTTGTCTCGGCGGATGCGCAGGACTACCGGCCCGTAGATGTAAGACGGTTGACGCGCGTAGCGGTCGAGATGGACCACGTTCATGGAACCGACCGCGTCGCCCTCCAGAGCGCTGATCGCGTCGTACAGCTGTGAAGCGGCTTTCAGACCAGTCCCGGTGACTCCACCTGAGCCGCGCCCGTGGCCGTCCGTGGCAGCCCACACGAAGAAGCCGTCCTCATCCGCGCCCCAGATATTCACCGGGCCACCAGCTTGAGAAGCCGTTCCGCCGAAACCGCCACGTCTTCCAAAACTGGCATTCGGCACCAAGGCATCCAACCCCACGCGAAGACCCGCTCGCCTTTGTATAGCTTCGCTCGCACTCGCAGCGGAAACGGCTGATAAATCACCAACAGCACGGGACACTTCCCGCGCCGAAGGTCGACGGCGACGTTCTCGCCGAGATCCGTCAGCCCCAACCCAAGCTGCCACAGCCGAACGAACTGCTCTTGCGCATCGAACAAGACACCGTCCACAGATAACCGCCGCATCTCTGACCCGCGTTCCGCAGCTAATTCATGATCCAGGGCATGTTCGGGTCTGAACTCGCAGGTCGGCGCGGTGTGGCCTGGTGGAAACGGCGGAAAGCCC
>NZ_JBFAIF010000017.1:0-184438 GCF_040654555.1 Nonomuraea sp. NPDC050680
TTCTACACGCTCTACCTGTATCTGAAGGGCTTCAAGAGCTACGACATGGGCTACGCGGCAGCCATGGCCTGGGTGCTGCTGCTCATCATCGCCGGACTGACCGGCGTCAACTTCCTCGCGTCGAAGTATTGGGTCTTCTATGGCGACACCAAGTAAGGCCGTCCCGCTGCTGTTCCGCCCGCTTCCGCGGGGCAGCCGCCTGCTCAAGCACATCCTGCTGATCGGGTTCGGCCTGGTCATGCTGTATCCGCTGCTGTGGATGGTGTCCAGCTCGCTGAAGCCGGAGGAGCTGATCTTCCGCGAGCCCGGCCTGTGGCCGAGCACCTTCACGCTGGAGAACTACAGCGACGGCTGGACCTCGCTCAAGCACACCTTCGGGTTCTACCTGTGGAACTCCGCGGTCATCACCGGCCTGTCGGTGGCGGCCAACCTGATCGCCTGCTCCCTGGCCGCGTACGCCTTCGCCCGGCTGAACTTCCCGCTGAAGAAGCTCTGGTTCGCGGTCATGCTCGGCTCGATCATGCTGCCGCACCACGTGACGGTCGTGCCGCAGTACATCGTGTTCTCCGAGCTCGACTGGATCAACACGATCTGGCCGCTGATCGTGCCCAAGTTCCTGGCCACGGACGCGTTCTTCATCTTCCTCATGGTCCAGTTCATCCGGACCCTGCCGAGGGAGCTGGACGAGGCCGCCTCCATCGACGGTGCGGGTTACTGGCGGGTCTTCCTCCAGGTGATCCTCCCGCTCTGCACCCCGGCGCTCGCCACGACCGGCATCTTCACCTTCATCTGGACGTGGAACGACTTCTTCAGCCAGAACCTGTACCTGACGAACTCCGACAACCTCACGGTCGCCGTCGCGCTGCGCCAGTTCCTGGACTCCAGCGGTGAGTCCTCGTGGGGGCCGATGTTCGCGATGTCGATCGTGTCGCTGGGGCCGATCTTCGGATTCTTCCTGGCCGGCCAGAAATACCTGATCCGTGGCATGGCGACCACCGGACTCAAGTAACACCCCCCGCAACTCTTCACCAGGAGGTAGAGCTGTGAATTTCAGCTCGCGCAAGAAGATTTGGACGGTCGCCCTGCTCGCGGCCACCGTGATGACGTCGGCCGGCGCCTGCGGCGGCGGCGACAAGGCGGACAGCGGCAAGGTCGAACTTCGCTTCTCCTACTGGGGCAGCGACTCCCGGCAGAAGCTCACCGAGCAGGTGATCAAGAAGTTCGAGGAGAAGAACCCGACCATCAACGTCGAGGGCGACTTCTCCGACTTCAACAACTACTACGAGAAACTCGCCACCAAGGTGGCGGCCAACGACGCCCCCGACGTCATGAGCATCGAGATCCGCGGTCTGGGCGAGTACGCCGGGCGCGGCGCCCTGGCCGACCTGGCGGGCAAGGTGGTCACGACCGACCTCGACCAGCAGGCGCTCGCCGCCGGGAACATCGACAGCAAGCAGTACGCCATTCCCTCCGGCGTCAACACCTTCTCCATGCTCGTCAACAAGGCGACGATCGAGAAGGCCAAGCAGAAGGTGCCCGACGACAAGTCCTGGACCTGGGACGACTGGATCAACCTGGCCAAGCAGATCAGCGCGAGCGGTGGCGGCATCACGGGAGCCGAGTACAACTACAACCCCGCCTGGCTGCAGATCTTCGCGGCCCAGCGGGGCGAGAAGCTGTACGACGGTAAGAAGCTGGGCGTCTCGCCTGAGACGCTGAAGGCCTGGTGGGGCATCCACCAGCAGCTCATCCAGACGAAGGGCTCACCCGACGCGGCGAAGAGCTCCGAGCTGATCGCGGGCGGGGTCGAACAGTCGCCGCTGGGCACCAACGCCGGTGCGACGGGCATGTGGTGGAGCAACCAGCTCGGCGGCCTGACCAAGGCGTCCGGTCAGGAGCTGACCCTGCTGCGCATGCCCAAGGTGAAGGAGGCGACCACCAGCGGTATGTTCCTGCAGCCGTCGATGTTCTACACGATCGCCGCCAAGTCCGAGCATCCCGCGGAAGCGGCCAAGTTCATCGACTTCATGGTCAACGACCCGGACGCGGCCTCGATCCTGCTGAGCGACCGTGGCCTGCCGATCAACGCCAAGGTGCTCGCGACCGTCAAGGACAAGCTGCCGGCCGTCGACCAGAAGACGCTGGGCTTCATCGACGAGGTCAGGAGCGAGCTGAGCCCGATCGCCGCTCCGCCGAAGGGCGCCCTCCAGGTGGATGACATCCTCAAGCGCGTCACCGAGGAGGTCGTCTTCGCCAAGACGACACCGGACGCCGCCGCGCAGAAGTTCCTGACCGAGGCCAACGCCGCTCTCGCCGGCTGAGCTCGGTACAGCAGGGCCGGGGCCGTCAGTGGCTCCGGCCCATCATTTTCGCTACTCGGGGAGAGAAGTTGAGCACCAGGTACGCCTTCGTCGGCCTTGGTCACCGCGTCCGGATGTACGTCGACGCCCTGCTGGGCGACTGGCGCGACACCGGTACGATCGCCGGCCTCTGCGACACCAACCGGACCCGCATGGACTACTACGCCGAGCGCATCGGCGCCGACGTGCCCCGCTTCCATCCGGACGAGTTCGGCAAGCTGCTGGAGCTGGCCGACGCCGTCGTGGTCACCACGGTGGACGCGACGCACGCCCGCTATGTCGTCGCCGCCCTCGACGCGGGGCTCGACGTCATCGTGGAGAAGCCGCTCACCATCGACGCCGAAGGCTGCGAGGCCATCGCCGCCGCCGCCGAGCGCAACCCGGGCAAACTGGTGGTCACCTTCAACTACCGCTACTCCCCGCGCAACTCGGCGGTCAAAAAGCTCATCAGCGAAGGCGCGATCGGCGAGATCACCTCGGTCCACTTCGACTGGGCGCTCGACACCATCCACGGCGCCGACTACTTCCGCCGCTGGCACCGCGACAAGGCCAACTCCGGCGGCCTGCTGGTGCACAAGTCCACCCACCACTTCGACCTGGTCAACTGGTGGCTCGCGGCCGCGCCCGAGCTCGTCTTCGCCCAGACCGACCTGCGCTTCTACGGCCAGGCCCTGCCCAGAGGCCCGCGTCCCGCCCGCGGCCAGGGCGCGCCCGGCCTCGGCACCGACCCGTTCATCCTGGACATCTCCGCCGACGAACACCTCAAGCGCCTGTACCTGGACGCCGAGCACGAGGACGGCTACATCCGCGACCAGGACGTCTTCGGACCGGGCGTGACGATCGACGACAACATGTCGGTCCTGGTCCGCTACGCCAACCGGGCCATGCTCACCTACTCGCTCACCGCGCACGCCCCGTACGAGGGCTACCGCGTCGTCTTCAACGGTACGGAGGGGCGCGTCGAGCTGGAGGTGTGCGAGCGATCTTGGACGCCGCCGCACGCCGCGATCGACCCGAGCGCCGCCACCAAGCAGCACGCGGCCGGCGCCTGGGAGCGGCTCACCCTGCACCGGCACTGGCAGGAGCGCGAGGAGATCGTGATCGAGCAGGGGGAGGGCGGCCATGGCGGTGGCGACCGGCTGCTACTGAACGACGTCTTCCGCGGTCCGAGCGAGGACCCGCTGGGCCGCCCCGCCGGGTACCGCGACGGGATCCGCAGCGTGCTGGTAGGAGCCGCGGCCACCCGCTCGGCCGCCACCGGCCGCGCCATCCGCCTGACCGACGACGGCACCCGCCTAGCCGACGCCTGACCGACGGCTGGTTATTGGCGTTGCGGTCATGCCGCTCGTCCGGCGCGGGCGGGTTCATGCGGGGTAGGCGTGGGTCTCGGTGGCCTTGGCCGAGGCCCAGATCTGCTGGCCCGGCGTCAGGTCGAGGTCGGCGACGGCGGCGGTGGTGATGTCGGCGAAGGCAGTGACGGGGCCGTCGAGGTGTACGCGTACGTTGTCGCCGTGGCGTTCGATGCCCTCGATGCGAGCCTGCCACAGGTTGCGCGGACTGCCGTCCGGGCGGGTCCGGTAGAGGGCGACGGCGGAGGGCGGGAAGGCGACGAACGCGGGCCCGTCGAGATGTTCGTAGGTGTGCAGCAACAGCTCGCCGACCTTGACCCGGGATCCGTCGGCCACGCCGCGATACAGGTTGAGCCCGACCAGGCGGGCCACGTAGTCGGTACGGGGGCGGCGGGCGACCTCGGCCGGACTGCCCTGCTGGACGATGGCGCCGTTCTCGATCACGATCAGCCGGTCGGCCAGCACCATCGCGTCGAGGGGGTCGTGGGTGACCAGTACGGTCGCGCCGTCGAAGTCGGCCAGGTGACGGCGTAGCTGGGAGCGGACCTCCAGCCGGGTGTGGGCGTCGAGCGCGGCCAGCGGCTCATCCAGCAGCAGCAGATCGGGCCGTACGGCCAGCGCCCGCGCCAGTGCGACCCGCTGAGCCTGTCCGCCGGACAGCTGCCGTGGCTTGGCGGTGGCGCGCTCGGCCAGGCCGACGCGCTCCAGCAGGGCGGCGGCGGTACGGCGGGCCTCGGCCTTGGGCACGCCGTGGCAGCGCGGCCCGAACGCGACGTTGTCCAGCGCCGTCAGGTGCGGGAAGAGCAGGTAGTCCTGGAAGACCATGCCGATCGGGCGTTCCTCGGCGGGAAGGGTGTGCAGTGTCCTGCCGCGCAGGATGATCTGCCCGTCGGACAGGCGAGTGAGCCCGGCCAGGGCGCGCAGGGCGGTGGTCTTGCCCGCGCCGTTGGGACCGAGCAGCGCCACGACCTCGCCCGGAGCGACCTCCAGGGTGAGGTCGAGGGTGAAGGCGGGCCGGGTGACCACCAGCCGGGCGTACAGGGTCATGGCGCGCTCACCCACCGGTCACGCAGGCTGCTCAGAATGATCACCGAGACGGCCAGCAGAACGAGGCTGAGCACGATGGCCGCCTCCGGCTCGGTCTCCAGCGCCAGATAGACCGCCAGCGGCATGGTGCGGGTCGTGCCGGGGAAGTTGCCCGCGAACGTGATCGTCGCGCCGAACTCGCCCAGCGCCCGCGCCCAGCACAACACCGCCCCGGCCACGACACCCGGCATGACCATCGGCAGCGTCACCCGCCGGAACACGATCCACCGCGAGGCGCCGAGCGTGGCCGCGGCCTCCTCGAAACGCCGGTCGGCACCGCGCAACGCCCCCTCGACGCTGATCACCAGGAAGGGCATCGCCACGAACGCCTCGGCGATGATCACCCCGGCGGTGGTGAACGGCAGCGTGATGCCGAACGTGGCCTCCAGCCACTGCCCGACCAACCCGCGCCGCCCCAGTACCAGCAGCAGCGCGACACCGCCGACCACCGGCGGCAGCACCAGCGGGACGGTGACCAGGGCCCGCACCAGCCGCCGCCCGGGAAACGACACCCGGGCCAGCAGCCAGGCCAGCGGCACCCCGAGCAGCAGGCACACGGCGGTGGCGATGGTGGCGCACACCAGCGACAGCCGCAACGCCTCCAGCACCTGCGGCTCGGCCAGCCGCCGCAGCAGCGTGGGCCATGGGGCGCGGATCAGCAGCCCGGCCAGCGGCAGCACGAGGAAGACCAAACCCAGGACAGCGGGTACGACCAGCATCCACGGCAGGCGCCCGGAGACCTCGCGCCCCGCGGCCGGCCGGCCGTCGGGCCCGCGTGGCGAGCTCGACAGGTCGGCCTGCTCCGGCATGGAAGGGTTCATGAGCGATCAGGGCGCCTCGAAGCCGGCCTTGGTCAGCACGTCCTTGCCCTGCTGCGAGAGCACCAGATCCACGAACTGCTCGGCCAGGTCACCGGCCGGAGCCTCGGCCAGTGTGGCGATCGGATAGTCGTTGATCGCCTTGTCCGCCTCAGGGAACTCGAGCCCCCGTACCTTGCCCGCCGAGGCGATCACATCGGTCTTGTACACCAGGGCCGCGTCCACCTCGCCCAACTCGACCTTGGTCAGCGTGGCCTTGACGTCCTGCTCCAGCGTCACGGGCTTGACCTTCAGCCCGGCCGCGTCCAGCGCCTTGACCGCCGCCGCCCCGCACGGCACCTGCTCGGCGCACAAGGCAACCTTCACCCTGCTGTCGGCCAGATCCTTCAGCTCATCCACCTTGGCCGGATTGTCCTTCGGCACGGCGATCTCCAGCTTGTTACGCACGAACGTGGTCGGCGCACTCGCCGACGACGCGTCGGTCACCGTCTTCATCGTGGCCGGGCTCGCCGCGGCGAACACATCCGCCGGCGCCCCCTGGACGACCTGCTGGGCCAGCGTCGCGCTGGAGCCGAAGTTGAACCTCACCGTCGTACCCGGGTGCGCGGCCTCGAAGGCCTTGCCGAGCTCGGTGAACGTACCGGTCAGCGAGGCCGCCGCGAACACCGTCACCTCCTTGGCCCCGCCACCGGCGGAAGCTCTCGAAGCCGACGCCGTGGAGGTGGCCGGTTGGCCGGAGCCGCAACCGGACGGGCCCGCCAGCGCGAGCGCGACCGGCAGGGCGATCGCCCATCGGGGAAGACGCCTGAACACCAAGGAGGGCTCCTCACAAATAACTGGCCACGCGCTCGTGAGCGGGAATCTCCACGACGACGTTGGTGGACTTGATCACGGCGACCGCCACCACCCCCACCTCCAGGCCCAACTCATCCGCGGCCTGGCGGCTCATCAGCGACACCACCCGAAACGGCCCGGCGGCGATCTCCACCTGCGCCATCACCGCATCGCGGATCACCTCGGTCACGATCCCGCGAAAGCGGTTACGCGCCGAGGAGCGGCTACCGCCGTCGCTCTCCTCGATCTGCGAGCGGGCGAAGGCGGCCAGGTCGGCGCCGTTGACCCGCCGGTGGCCGTGCTCATCCCGCTCGGCTCCCAGCCGGCCCGCGTCCACCCACCGGCGAACGGTGTCGGAGCTGACCCCGAGCAGCGCCGCGGCCTCGCTGATCCGAAACGTGGTCACAAGCATCACGATACCTTCCGCACATTCAAGCCTGAACACCCGTCTGCCACCGCAGCAGCGGTATGACTTACGGCTCTGCCATCGCATCCACGAGATCGGAGAACACCCCCGCCTGGTCGCCCCGGTACCGCCCGCCCCGGCCCGGCCTGGTGCAATGGCACCTATGACGATCGCCCGTTCGCTGCTGTTGTTCGTTCTGGCCGCGCTGTTCGAGATCGGCGGCGCCTGGTTGGTCTGGCAAGGCGTGCGCGAGCAACGCGGCCTGATCTGGGTAGGCGCGGGCGTGATCGCGCTCGGGCTGTACGGGTTCGTCGCCACCTTTCAACCCGACGCCCACTTCGGGCGCATCCTGGCCGCCTATGGTGGCGTGTTCGTGGCCGGCTCGCTGATCTGGGGCATGATCGCCGACGGCTTCCGTCCCGACCGCTGGGACGTCATCGGCGCGCTGATCTGCTTGGCGGGCGTCCTGGTGATCATGTACGCGCCCCGCGGCTGACCACCCGCACGCACAACGGGCCTCGCACCACAACCACAAGGGGCCTCGCACGGCACAACGGGCCTGCGCTTCGCTCCGGACGTTCTTCCAGGGGCGCCTGCGGCGCACAACGGGCTTCGCAGTCGGCGCTTCGCGCTTCCGGGAGCTCAGGCGAAGTTCCCAGTCGGGCCAACGGCCCGACCCCTGCAGGGCCCTCGCTACGCTCGGACGCCCTCCTCAGGCGCAGGCTTCGCCTGCGCGTTCTCCGCTGGCCTCACAGGCAGGAGATATCGCTTGCCATTGATGTGCAGGGAAGCAAGGAGTGGCCTCAGGGGTCTCCCGGCCTCGTCCTAGGCGAGGTTCAGGGAAGCCGTCGCTCCACCGACTCGCACCACCATCTGAGCAAGGCGAAATCCCGCTGACGAGGCGTCCGCCCTGGCCTACGAACCGGGTGGTCAGGTGTCGTATAGGCCGTCCCAGGGCTCGTAAAAGCCGATGCCGTTCGGGTAGAACTCGGCATGTTCTTCGCCTTCGAAGGTCTCGATGACGAGGCCGTACAGGATGTCGTTGTACGTGTGCTGGAAAGGCCGGATGGCGATGTCGTCGAACCGGAGCCCGGACAGGGCGCTGAGCCAGGCTTGCAATTGCTCTTGTGCGGTGTCAGCGGCCGTTCGGTGGTCGACGTCGGTGCCGGTTTGTTCGACGCGGGTGTCGAGGTGGTGGCCGGCGGCATCGAAGGTGTGCAGGACGGCGAACCAGCGTTTGTGCGCCGGCCAGTCGGCAGTGTGGGTGTAGCCCCGGGGGAAGGCGGCGACGACGGAGCCGAAGAACTGCCCGCCGTCCCAGTGGCCGATTGTGTCGGTGTGGTAGTCGGGCTCGTAGACGATGGGAATGACCTCGGGGACTGACATGTGCCGGAGAGTAGCCGTCGGGTACGACAAACAACCTGCGAGCAGGCGACATTAACCTCTTCCGCTTCGCTTCCACCGCACACCAGCCGAACGCGCCGAGATTGCTCAGTAGATGTGCGGCGTTCCGCCCGTGTAGAGCACACCGAGTCAGCGCGCCTGGCCGCTGAGGATCCTCAACCAAAGATCGTCTGCTGCGCGGGCGGACGCCCAGGTGCTTTCCACGATGCTGGCCGGCGCCCGGTCTGAGATTCGCCGGACGAACCATAGCCCGCCTGTCGTGCACAACTCGAAGGTTGGAAGCTGGCAGCTGCACGTGTACTGGCGCACCCGAATCCGATGCGCGCGTGGTCGGCTGGGCTCCCAGTCCACCGGCGCGGCCTGAGCGTGCGGAGCTGCCACGTGCAACCCGTGGCAATCGGAGAGGGGCGTCGAGGTGGCCACGTTCTCACTACCGGGCGTGCTGGTCGTGAAGGAGCGCCACGAACGTCGCCACGTCGTCAGCGCTCACCGTCTGCTGAAGACCCGCGTCGATCTCGGCGGTGCGGAGCTGGACGCCGCGTCTGGTCGGCGTCGGGGCTTTCGGCGCGCGATCAAGAGAACGCGATGCGATACGCCGGCTTGTCCTGAGATGCGGCGGTCCTGCTTTGCGGCGCCGGCCGCCACGCAGGCCGAACCCGATGACCTCGCCGCTGTGGGGGCACCGTACCGTCAGCGTGCTGGTGGGGTGGCGTCCGAGAGTCAGCCGGTCTGATCACCGGGTCGGACCAATCGGCGTTCCCAGGCCAGTGCCGCGACCACACCGATGGCATAGGCGACCAGGTCCCATGGGTCGGGGAACGCGCCGACCAGGACACCGCCGATGCCCGGCGGGGTCATGCCGACTATTTGGTAGAACTCGACGGCGGCGGCGATCCCGACCGTCGCCAGGGCGCGGCGTGCGGCGGTGGTGCGCCACAGCAGCCCCAAGCACGCGTAGACCAGCATGGTGGCGCTGACGTCGCTCATGTAACCGCGGATGAACGGTTGTCCCGGGCCCCGGTAGAAGAGGGTGAACGCGCCGACGGCGAGGGCGACGCCACCCAGAAGGACCATGGCGCGGCGCATGAGATTGACATCTTCTCCGAATCTCAACGATCAGGACGAACTGATCATAAGGTTCGTCTCTTATGGCGGCACGCTGATCGCGCCAGGTCAGCGACCGCAGCGGAGTGCTATGGCAACGACATGCCAGCACGCTTGACCCCATCGCCGATGTCCTCATCCCACATCCTCGCCGCCTCAAGAGCGAGCTGAGTATGCCCAGGTGGAGCGGCTACGTTCGCTCTTGGTACCCCTAGCTATACCCCCATTGGGGCGTACACGGGAGCGACCGGGAGGGTCCCTGACTGGTGTGCTGATCACTGTCAGTCAAGCGCACCTCTCAGGAGAAAATGAAATGTCAGTCGACAGTCGGCGGGATATCGAGCGTTATCCGAGTCAGACCGGGCTACGGGGTTTCATCCGTCGTCGTCCGCTGCTCAGTTTCTTCGTACTGGCGAATCTGATGAGCTGGGCCGCCTGGACGCCCTACATTCTCTCGGCGACCGGCCTGGGCATTCTGGATTTCACCATGCCTTCGGTGCTCGGTACCACGCAGTTCGTCGGTGTTCTCCCCGGTGCCTATCTCGGGCCCATCTTCGCCGCGTTCGTCGTGACCGCGGTCGCGGACGGTAAGGCGGGCCTTCGTCGGTGGGTCGGGCGGATGATGAAGTGGCGGGTCAGCTGGGTCTGGTATCTCGGGACCGCCGTCGGCGTTCCCGCCGCCATCATCGTCGCCGGTCTCGCGATGTCCAACAACGACATCCACGTGCCGCCCGTCGCCGTGCTGGTGGCCTATCTGCCGAGTCTGCTGCTCCAGATGGTCACCACCGGGCTGGCGGAAGAGCCGGGCTGGCGTGACTTCGCCCTGCCCCGTCTGCAGCGCAAGTTCGGCCCGCTGGGTGCCACCCTCATCCTCGGTCCGCTGTGGGGCTTCTGGCACGTGCCGCTGTTCCTCAGCGAGTGGGGCGGGTGGCCGAACCTCACCTGGCTGACGGTCGGCGAGTTCATCGCCTTCGCCTCCATCTTCAGCGTGATCGTCACCTGGGTGTTCAACCGGACCGGCGAGAGTCTGCCGGTGGTCATGGTGCTGCATGTCAGCGTCAACAACTTCATGTCGCTCGCCTACGCGAACATGTTCCCGTCGATCGCCACCGCGCAGCAGGCGTCCCATGTCACCCTGCTCGCGAGCAGTACGGTAGCGATCATTATTCTCGTCGCGACCCGCGGCCGCCTCGGCTATCGCAAGGTCGAGGAGCCCGCGCCGGAGGCCACCCATCAGAGCTGAACGACACACCGCGAAAGCGAGGGCGAGGGCGTGGGACCGGAAAGCGGTCCCACGCCCGCTGTGCGTCTCCGCCCCGGTTACGGCACGTCCCCCGCGTCGTCCACGATGCCGACGGCCACCTGAGCCACCGAGAAGGCCGCCGGAATTCCCGCCGAATCCTCTGCCAGGTGCTCCCCGCAAATGGTCGGATCTTCGCGGCTGACCGGGGGCCGCCATGTGGAGCATCATGCCTGTCATGGCCGGATCCTCATGTGGAATGGATGTCACAGCCGTACTTATCCGGATGCAGGAGCAAGGTTCCCATCCATCTCCCGGACACCGCTGTACGCGGCGACCGCACGCCCGCCCTCCGGCAGTCATCCGGGGCGTCGCTCGGGATCCGCGTCAGGGCCGGGTACGACCAGGACGGCACGAAGGGGAACGCCTCGCCGCCAGGGGCGATACCTATCCCTCGTGCGGGGGATCGCAGAGATCGCTCCCCTCGGCGATTACTTTCGGCGGGCGAAAATCCAGGATTAAGGGCGTAAGCACCCTTCGCTTAGGAGTTCCCGGATGAACCCCCGCATCGCCTTCGTCGCCGCCCCGCTGCTCACCTTCGCCTACGGTGTGATCCGCATTCTTGACGGACTCGACGGCAGTCGTGGCCCCGGGCTCGCCTGGACCACCGGACATCTGGCCTTCATCGCGGCGATGGGGCTGTTCGTGTACATCTTCTGGCAGATGCGCCGGATGGCGGGAGGGGACGCGCTGTCCACCGTGATCGCAGTGGTCGCCACCGTCGGCGCTCTCGCTCTGACCACGCAGTTCACCATCGATGTGGTGGCTGGACTGCTGTCCGCCGACAACTTGAGCATGAGCCTTCTCAGCCGTGAGATCCGCGACACTCCGGGGATCACCTTCGCCGCCTACGACGTCGGCCCGTACCTGTTCTACGTCGGCCAGTTCGCTCTGGTCGTCCGGCTCGCCGTCATGCGCCGGATCAAGGTGTGGACGCCCTTCCTGGTCCTGTGCGACCTCATCATGCCGAACATCGACAAGGACCTGATCCCGCTCGGCGCCATCCTCCTGCTCATCTCCTTCGCCTCCATCTCCCACCGAGCCCCCTCGACCGCCAAGCCCGCCCCAACCCTGGTGTGAGGAAGATCGTCGATCGGCTGTCGAGCGGCTGCGCGAGATCATCGGGGTGCTGCGGGAGGACGGCGAGGACGCGCCCGTGCTGCCGCAGGTGAACGACGGCGGGCGGCCGAGGGGCGCGCCCGCGGATCCGCGGGGCGCTGACGAGTGCCGCTTCTACCGGATCAGGGCGAACTCGCCGTCGCCGGCGTATCGGCTGTGTTTCACCGGCGGCCGGTTGTCGCACAAGGGCGAGGTGCCGACCGTACGGCGCTGACGGCTGGAATCAGCTCCTGGCCAGCGCGAAGACCGACAGCTTGAGCGGTGGGTAGAAGTCGGTCGGCAGGTCTCCGGCTTCTTGCCAGCCGAGTTTGCGGTAGAGGGCGGCCGCAGGAGTCTGGGCGTTGGTGATGAGCCAGGCGGTGGGCCAGGGGCCGGTCGTCTCGGTGAGCAGGTGTCGGCCGATTCCTTGACCTTGGTGGTCGGGATCGATGAAGAGCTCGGCGACCTCGAAGGCGTCACGGGTGAGCTCGGTGGCGGCGTCCAGGCCGAAGGCTTTGATCAGAGTGTCGTAGATGTGGCTGCCGGTCAGGTCGGCGGGGGTGGGCCAGCCGTAGCAGACACCGATGAGCCGGCCGGTGTCGTCGCCGGCGATCTGGGCGGTGAAGCCGGGCCGTTCCAGGGATGCGGCGAGTTTGGCGGGGTAACCGTTGAGTTGTTCGGGGGTTTCCGACCATGGCGGGGCGGCGTAGCAGCGCCGGTACAGGTCGATGATCTGCCCATGCATGGTGGATGTGATGTCGGGTTGGTAGTACCTATAGGTCATTGGCTGCCCTTACTGCTGGTGGGGGTGGTGGGATGTTCGCTGGCTAAATCCACGCATCACCAGGTGACAGTAAGGCAATAAAGTCGCTATTGCTAATCATTCGCAATAGTGGCCAAGGTCGCTCCGGTCGCAGCTGACAGCTCCACAGGGCCCTAGCCTGGCCCCCTCTGGTCGAGCTGGACGAGGGGGGACATCCTCGCGTATCCCTCGGTATGAGGTTCGCGGATCCGTGCACCCCCAGGGCGGGGCGCACGTTCGCGGGCTGCTCGGCTGACAGGATGTTCGGTGTGATCGCCACGGCGCTGCGCGTGCCACGGGCCATCGTCTTCGCGACGTGGCGCACGGGGGTCTCCGCGGCCGGCCACGTCCTGGCCGGGGGTGGGTGGGTCCCGCCGCAGGTGGGCGAGCTCGGTGTGGTGGTCGTCTTCTGCGTGGCGTACGCGCTCGGCCGGCGTGAGCGCGGGATGGGTGTCGTGCTCGCCGCGACCGCAACGGCTTTCCAGGTCGGCGGATCGATAGAGTGCGGTATGCCAGAGTTGATCGCGCCCACCACACGTCTGCACATCGCCTGGCTCGAGGCGCATGCCGAGTGGGGGCCCGGCTTCCATGAGGACGGTTTCGGGCTGTTGCCGTCCGATGCGGTCGATTCGCCGACCGGGTTCGCGGCCTGGGTGGCGCGGCTGCTCGACGAGGCGGACCAGGCGAAGGCGGCGGACGCCGACGGGGTGCGGTGCGCGTACCGGTGGATCGTCGAGGGCGACCGGGTGCTCGGTGGGATCGCGCTGAGGTACGGGTTCAGCGAGTTCGTGGAGTGGGCCGGCCACATCGGCTACGGCATCCGGCCGTCCGAGCGCCGGCGCGGGCTGGCCGGCTGGGCGCTCGGCCGGATGCTCGACGAGGCGCGAGAGCTGGGCATGGACCAGGTGCTGGTCGTCTGCGCGGCCGACAACGTCGCCTCGGTGAAGACGATCGAGAGCCATGGCGGTGTTCTTGAGGGCATTCGCGGTACACGGTTCGGACCGGCGCGGCGTTACTGGATCAAGATCGGCGTACCGGGCGGGTGATTCTTCCGTACACCGCTACTGACCAGAGAGCAGCTCGTCCATGTTCGTCACCAGCGGCCCGCGTTCGATCGTGCGGCCTCGGGGGGTGTGGAAGGGGATGAAGCTGTCCTCCCAATAGTCGGGAGTGCGCCTGGCGCCGGAGTGCTGGTGGAACGCGATGTCCTCCACGGAGGCCGATGCCCGCGGCGCCAGCTCGTGGTCGGCGGCCACGGCGAGTACGCGGCGGTCCTTGAACAGGATGGGGCCCACACTGAGGTCGGGCTCTTCGACGGGCAGCCAGGTGACCAGGATGTCGATCTCGCCGGACCGTAAGCCGGCGAAGGGGTCGACGAAGGACGCGTGGCGGAGATGTCGCGAAGCTCCATGATCCCTCTGGATCGTTAAGTCGAGGTTGATGCTCCGTTGTCGGATCTGGCGTTGTTCCAGATGGAGAGCGTATTCGATGCTGGAGGTCTGTCCGAGTGGGAGTCCGGCGCCCCATCGGCCACGACGATCAACCCCACTTGACCGTGATGCTAGCGCCGCTAGCGCATCTGTCGCTGTTATGTTAGCGTCACTCCTGCAACTAGCGGCGCTAGAAATTGGAGTGGATCGTGCTCGCCTCCATCGCTTACGGATTCGCTGTCCTGCTCGACCTGTTCGTCCTCTTCATCGGTCTGCGGTTCCTGCTGGCGCCGCAGGCCGCCGCCGCCGGCTACGGCGTGCCCGCCAAGAAGGACGGGGACGTCGCCTACCTGACCATCAAGGGGCTGCGCGACTCCGTCTACGGCATCGTCGGCCTGGCCCTGCTCTTCTTCGTGGGAGTACGCGCCGAGGCCTGGTTCATGCTGGTCGTCGCCCTCCTTCCTCTCTTCGACACTGTCATCGTCCTGCGTAATGGCGGCACCAAGGCGGTGGCGTTCGGCATCCACTTCGCCACCGCCGTGGTCGTCCTCATCTGCGCCGTCCTGCTGTTCCTCGCCTGAGCCTGAAGGAGCCACCGAAATGTCGCTCATCCTGCCCAACTCCGGCAAGAACGAGAACAAGTCCGTCATCGTGCGCTCCGGGGACGCCGAGGTGATCGGCCAGGCCCCCACCACCATCCGGCTGCTGGCCGACAGCAGCTCAACCGGTGGTGCGCTGTCGACCCAGCGGGTCACGCTCGCGAACGGCGCGGACGGCGCCAAACCGCACCGCCACGACGCCTCCGCCGAGCTGTTCTACATGCTCGACGGCACCGCGCAGCTGTTGTCCGGCGAGCAGGTCGTCACCGCCGAGCGTGGGGACCTCGTGATCGTGCCGGCCGGTCTTGCCCATGCCTTCGCCGCGGCGCCGGGAGAGGACGCCGACATCCTCATCGTCATCACTCCGGGCGTCGAGCGGTTCGAGTATTTCCGCCACCTGGAGCGCATCGCGTACGGCAAGGTGCCGCCGGAAAGCCTCCTTGACGTGCAGGAGCTCTACGACACCTACTTCCTCACCAGCACGACCTGGAACGACGCCAGGCCCTGAAGCTGATCAACCTCTCGCAAATCGCCTATAAAGGTAGTAATCGTGAAAAAGCTCTATTATGCGGCGCACACCTACATGATCCTCGGCGTGATCAGTGGCCTGTACTATCGCGAGATCACCAAGTTGTCCGACTTCACGGGCGACACCCAGCTCGGCGTGGTGCACACACACCTGCTCGCGCTAGGCATGCTCTTCTACCTCGTCGTGCTGGCGTTGGAGAAGCTGTTCACCTTGTCGGCCAGCAGGCTCTTCAACTGGTCCTTCTGGGTCTACAACGCCGGTCTCGCGTTAACCGTCCTGATAATGATCATTCACGGCACCCAGACGGTCCTGGGCGCCCAGACCAGTGCGATGATCTCCGGCCTCGCCGGGCTGGGGCACATCGTACTGACCGTGGGCTTGGTCCTTTTCTTCATCAACCTGGGCAAGCGCATCCCCGCCAAGGGCTCATCCTGATCGTGGGGTCGCCGGGTCCTGGTCGGCGTGCGGCCCTACCCTCGGCAGGTGCGGAGCATGTTGAGCAGGGCCACCTTCTCCCTTCGGGTCACGATGAGCCGGTAGTGATGCTTCACGGTGATCCACGAGGTCGCGTAGCGGCACCAATAGGCGCGGCGCGGCGGACGCCAGCTCTGCGGTCCTTGGCCGCCCTTGGCGATGTTGGCGGAGTGGCTGGTCACCAGCAACTCGGGGCGGGTGAGGTCGTTGGCGAAGGCGCGGCGCCGCGCTTGGCTCCATTTGCCGGCACCAGAACGCCAGGCGTACGCCAACGGCACGACATGGTCGACGTCGACCAGTCTTTCGCTTTTCAGCCGCTTACCGTCGTACGGGCTGTACCAGACGCCCTTGACCGGATGGCAGGCGGCGTTTCTGCGTACGTGTCGCCCGTCGCGGGCCAGGACCACCTCTCGCGCGTCGCACCTGCCCTTGTGGTGCGCCCACCGGGGCATGAACCGCCGATGGCTGTAACCACGGAGGGATAATGGCCTGGCGACTTTCAGCTGGGCCAGCATGCGGCGGCCCGCCGTCCCGCCCTCGGCCTGTGACCGTTTGCGCACGTCGGCTGCCGCCGGGGGCGTGGCCGTGGCAGCGGTGATCGGGATGGCCAGAAGGGTGAGTACGGCGACTCCCACCGCCCGCCTCAAAAAGATCATGCTTCTACCCTTACCAGCTACTCCCGCTGACCGCGATATTCACGGCAGGGACGCTGTGGGTACGTGCGGCGGCATTTCCGTGCCGCCGTCGCCGATCACGACGGCGAGGTGGGGCCTCCCACAGGTCCGTGGTGCTGACGGACCGTGTGGGAGGAGCCGCCGGTGCGGTCGGGCCAGCGCTCGCTATGGCGCCCGGTCTAGTAGATGCGGTACTTGCGGCCGCAGTTGTCGAGCTTGCCCGCCCAGCAGGTGAACGTGTACACCTTCTTGATCCCTCGCCCGCTCCAGCGGCCGACGACCTTGCCGTCCCACGACTGGTTGAACTTGTGCCAGCTGCCGTTCTTGTAGTACTCGAACCACACCCAGCCCTTCTTGCCGCCGACCTTGTCCACCCCGTGCCACGTCGTGAAGACGGTGCCATCGCTCTTCCACGTCCTGCCGAACGTGTACGCCTTGTGGTCGCTGGAGAAGAACTTGCCCCAGTTCACCGTGAAGGTGCTCACGCTCGCGGTGGTGGTCGCGCTCGCGGTGGTGGCCGTGGTCTGGGTGGTCGCCTGGGCGGCCGGGCTGAGAGCGATACCGGTGAAGGCCATCGAGCCGGCCAGAGCCGCGATCGCAAAGGTTTTACGCATTGGGTTCCTCCCCCTGATTCGGTGCTGCCGGGTTCGTCCGGCAGGACAGACATTAGGGAGACCGCCAGCGATCAACTGTGGAGAAATCCACACATCTAAGGTGATCAGCACCACACGCGTGGGGGACATCCAACCAGGGCTTTCGCGCGAACGCCCGCCGCGAACGCCTGCGAACGCCCGCCGCGAACGCCCGCCGCGAGCGCCTGCGGACGCCCGCCGTGCAGGCCCGCGCGCGAAACGCCTGCGGCGGGCCTGCGCAATGCCTGTCAGGGGTCCGGCGTGCTGTTCTTTTCGGCTGACGTCGGCGCGGGCCGGCAACCCTGGGAGCACCCCTCGAATCGCGCGGTGTCGATGGGGGAGAACGAGGTCGGGGGCACACCCGCCAACGCCCCGATCATCGTGTCCTTCCAGATCGGCCCGGGAAGGGTGGCACCCGCCACCGCCCCGTAGTACCGCCCGCCGATGGTCACGCCGGTCAGCTTGTGTTCCTGGGAGCCGCGCGGGTCCCCGATGCTCACCGCCGCCGCCAGGTCCGGGGTGAACCCGGCGAACCACGCCGAAGCGTAGTCGTCGGTGGTGCCGGTCTTGCCGGCCGCGTCGCGCCCGATGCCCCCGACGTCGCGCATCGTGCCCTTGGTGAGCACGCCGGACAGCACGTCGGCCGTCGCGTCGGCGATCGCGGGGTCGAGCGCCTGACGGCACTTCGGCCGGTACCGGGTGGCCTTGCCATCGCGGTCGGTGACCCGGGTGATCGCCGCCGGTGCGCAGTACTTGCCGCGTGCCGCGATCGCCGCGTACGCGGTGGCCACGGTCACCGGGTCCATCTCGTTGATGCCGAGCGTGAACGTCTCGTACTCCTGCAGCTTCCGCCCGTCCGAGCGGCGGATGCCCAGTGACTTGGCCGTGGTGACCGTCTCGCAGAGCCCGGCCCGCCGCTCGAGTTCCATGAAGAAGGTGTTCACCGAGGCCCAGGTGCCGGTCCGCAGCGTCTTCCAGCCTGGAGAGCCTTCGTCGTTGGTGACCGTGTGCGTCGGGTCGCCGATGTTCTCGCCCTTACAGTTCTTGAACGTCGAATAGGCCGGCGCCCGGTATCCGGCGCCCGCGCTCAGGCCGTCGTCGAGCTTCATGCCGTTCTTCAGCGCGCTGATCAGGGTGAAGGTCTTGAACGTGGAACCGGCCTGGAACCCGGCGCCGCCGCCGTGCACGGCGTCCGCGACGAGGTTGTAGGAGATCTCGTTCCTGGCGCGGTCGCTGCCGTACGGCCTGCTCGCGGCCATGGCCCTGATCGCTCCGGTGCCCGGCTGGACCAGTGCCTCGGCGGCGACGGGATCGTCGGAGGCGGACACGTGCTTCCTGATCGCCCGATCCGCGGCCCGCTGCATGACGGGGTCGATCGTGGTCCTGATCGTCAGGCCGCCGCGGTTGAGCATCGCCAGGCGCGCCGCGGCGGTCTTGCCGAAGTCGGGGTTGTTGAGGATCTCCTGCCGGACGTACAGGCAGAAGTACGGATATTTGCTGGATTCGCAGCCGCCGGGGAGCTTGGTGCCCTTGTAGCCGAGTTTGGTGGCCTTCGCCGCGGCCGCCTCGGCTGGGGTGATCTTGCCCAGCTCGGCCATCCGGTTCAGCACGACGTTACGGCGGTTCAGCAGCCTGTCGCGGTGCTTCCTGTCGATGTTCGGGTCGGTGGCGTTCGGGTCCTGTACGGCTCCCGCCAGCGTCGCCGCCTGTGGCAGGGTGAGCCGGTCGGCCTTGACGCCGAAGAACCGCTTGGCCGCCGCCTCGACACCATAGGCGCCGGCCCCGAAGTAGGCGATGTTCAGATATTTCTCGAGGATCTGGTCTTTGGTGTACTTCTCCTCGACGCCCATGGCGTACCGCAGCTCGTTCAGCTTGCGCGCGTAGCTGGCCTCCAGGGCAGCGTTCCGCTCCGCGTCGGTGCCGGCGGAGTTGAGCAGCACCTGCTTGACGTACTGCTGGGTGATGCTGGACCCGCCCTGGCTCACCTTGCCCGCCCGCAGGTTTTTGGCCAGCGCTCGTACGGTGCCCTCGATGTCGATCGCGCCGTGCTCGTAGAAGCGGTAGTCCTCGATCGCGACGATCGCCGTCTTCATGACCTCGGCGATCTGGTCGAGGCCGACGACCTCCCGATACTCCTCGTAGAAGCGCGCGATCTCGCTCCCCTTGGCGTCCTGCACGATCGTGACCTCGGCCGGCGGCGGCTCGACGAGGGCGACCGGCTTGAGCTCCGCCTCGCCCACCGCCGACGCGAACCCGAGCGCCGCACCCCCCACGGCCGGCACCGCGATCCCCGCCACGAGCAACCCCGCGGCCACCCCGGCCGCAGTGAGCCGTACGATCTTCGTCCCCCGACGCGCCATCAGAGCCCCTCTTGTTCAGCAGAGGGCAGGAGCAAATCAGAACTGATCGGATGATGTCTAATAGCGCTATACGGCCGCGATCGATATCCAATTCTGTATGATCCCTGGTCAAGGGGCAGGCTGACGGGCTGAGAGGCCGTGACCGGATTCGAACCGGCGTCCACCGCTTTGCAGGCGGTTCCCTGAACCACTCGGGCACACGGCCAAGCAGACGAACGGTCAGGAGCCGGCGCGCCGGGCCAGACGCTCGTCGAGGTGCTCCAGGCTGGACAGGAACCAGACGTGGTCACCCTGGTTCGTCTCATGAACGAAGTCGCGCAACGCCGAGCTCGCCGCCGTGTGCCGGGAGATGTCACCCATGATCACCAGAAGCAGCCGGTACATCGTGAACTTCTGCATGATGTCACCCGCGATTCGGGTGCGGAGTTGGAAGAAGGCGTCGTCGAGCCGTTCCGCCGGAATGACGATCACCTCGGCGCGCTGCCCCCACGCCTCGCCCACCAGATCGGTGGCGGCGCGTTCGTCCTTGATCGGTTCGCCATCAGGGGCGCACGAGAGAACACGGAATCCCTGAATAAGGGAAAGCGTTTCAGGCATGAGGATATTCACTCTCTCGAAAAGGGGAGAAAACTAAAGATGCGCGCGCGACGTCATTTGACCGCGCGGCGGGAAACCGCCTGTAGAGCGGTGGGCAGAGAGGGGTTGCGCGTCAGGCGCGACAACAACGACAACAGGACGAAGCGGCCGGATCGCAGGCGGGGCAGGCCATCATGGCTGCTACCTTCCTGTCCATCGTCCGGCTCCTGACCTTCGTCTGCAGGCGGTCGGTGAATTCACGCCTGATCGTCATTTTCCAAAACAACAATAGCGACGGATATCGGCGACGTCAATCGCCGGGACTCGTGAGAAGGATCAGCGCCGGCTTTCGAGGACCGACTCCGCATTCGCCATGTCGTCGGTGGCGATGACGATCCGTACACCGCCGAAAGTCGTGTAGGCGAGGTCGATGTTGACGTTGGCGTCGGCCAGCTGCCGGGTCAGGTCGCCAAGGGCGCCCGGACGGTCGTCCATGTCCGCCACGAGTACGGAGCGCTCGTCGGCGATCCCCATCCCGGCGCCTTCGAACGCCTGCCGGCATCTGGTGGCGGCCTCGTCATCGACAAGCACGTGTACGACGCCCTTGCCCTCTCCGGTGAAAGCCGCGAGACCCTGGATGTTCACGCCCGCCTCACCGGTGATCCTGCCGAGTCGGGCCAGCTCACCCGGCTGATCATTGAGGATCACAACAATATCTGTTGGCATCGTCCGCCGATCCTCTCACTAGACCTCAAAAGCGACAAAGCGCATGTGAGGCGACATTAATGAGGAAATTTCCCACCAAACGGCAACGTATTGAGCCTTTGGGCAAAGCTTGTCCGGCGCATATCCCACCCGCGACCATAGGCACGTGAACCCACAGGCGTTCTACCGCGACCCGTACCCCGTCTACACCGAGGCTCGCCGGACGCAAGGGCTTACCTTCGTACCCGAGCTGGACGCCTGGCTGGTGAGCAGGCGCGAAGACGTACGCGAGGTGCTGGGCAATCCTGAGCAGTTCTCGTCGGCCGGCGCGCTGCGGCCCGACTACCTGCCGAGCAAGGCCGCGCTCTCGGTGCTGAGCCAGGGGTTGGGTGGCGTGCGGACGGTGCTCGGCGCCGATGGCGACGCGCACCGGCGCCTGCGCCGGCCCCTCGTCAGAGGGCTGTCGCACGCCAAGGTAGCCGCCGCGCTCCCGTTCGTCACCGAGCGGGCCGAGGTGCTCATCGGCTCCTTCGCCGGTGATGGTCAAATCGAGTGGATGGCCGCGTACGCCAGGCCGCTGCCCGCCGCCGTGATCGGCCACCTGGTCGGCCTGGACCCCGCCGACGCGCCTGGCGCGATTCGCGGGGCGCAGGGAGCGGAGAGGCTGGTGTTCACCGAGCTGACGGAGGCCGAGCAGGTCGAGGTCGCGGAAGAGATCGTGGACATGCAGCGGCTGCTCGACGGCTACGCTCGCGCGCGGAGGAGGGCTCCGTGTGACGACCTGTTCACAGAGATGGTCCGCGACCTGGCCCCCGGCTCTGAGGACCTCACGCTCGACCAGCGCAAGGAGATCGTGTCCAACGTCCAGAACCTGCTGCTGGCCGGCCACCTGACGACGACCGCGCTGCTCGGCACCGTGGTGCTGAACCTGCTGCGCGATCGCCGCCAGTGGGAACTGCTCTGCGAGCAGCCGCGGCTCATCGCCGCGGCCATCGAGGAGGCACTCCGGTTCGAGGCGCCGGTCCAGGGCTTCCGGCGTACGGTCACCACCACAGTGACGCTGAGCGGCACCGAGTTGCACGAGGGCGACGTGGTCTTCGTGTCCTTCGCCTCAGCCGGCCGAGACGCCGACGCCGATGCCGACGCGCGGGCGGACACCGCCGCGCGGGCGGACGGCGACGTGCGGGCGGGCGGCGACGTGCGGGCGGGCGGCGACGTGCGGGCGGACGAGTTCGACATCGGCCGGGACGCCTTCCGTCACCTGTCCTTCGGACATGGTCCGCACGGGTGCCCAGGCTCGCAACTCGCCAAGGAGCAGGTCCGGATATCCCTGGAAATCCTGATCCGCGAACTCCCCGGCCTACGCCTGGCCAGCCCCGACATCACGATGGCCCCCACCCTCATCCACCGCTCTCCCGAGACGCTCTTCCTCACCTGGTAGGCGTCTGGACAGCTCCACCCAGATCTGTCACCATTTCCACCATGATCGTAGGAAAGGACGACGCCACCTTCATCTGGTGAGCGCTCTCGTGCAGCGGGAAGCTGCCGAAATCCGCGAAGAATGGCTGGACTCGACGCTGTCGACCATGCCCGCCGACCGTCCGGCCAAAGAGGCCGCCATCTCCGAGCTGTACCACCTGATCGGGCTCGCCCCGCCGCGTTTCCACTGGGTCTCGTCACCGCTCGCGGCTCTGGAGACCGTCCCGCCGGGTCTACGGCCTTCGGAGGCCGGCCGGCACATGTCCCAATGGCCGCTGCCGCCTCGACTCTCCGCACTGATGAGAGAGCTGTGCCTCGCACTCGACACGCGGGTCAGAGCGGAGCCGATGGACCGGCTGGTTCGCCGGGAGGTGGTCGGCCCGCTCGCGCGATCCACCCAAGATTCGCTCCTCGTGCCGGTCCGGGCGGCGCATGACCCGCGGGAACGCCGGATGAACGGCTGGTACGGCGTGCAGTGCGTCTCCTGGATCGCCCACTTCGACGCCCTCCGTCGAACGGCCGGCGTGGTCTTCGCGACCGAGCGGGCCAGGCAGCTCGATCTGTGGGCGACAGCGGCCCGCTCGGGCGGCTGGTGGTGGCCTCGGGAAGGCGTGTGCGTCATCTCCGAACGGCCCGTCGCCCTGCGCACGGAGGTGTGGAGCGACGACGGCGAGGTCCGGCTGCACTGTGCCGACGGCCCCGCGGTGCGTTACGCGGACGGGTGGGACGTGTACGCCTGGCACGGCACACAGGTGCCCCCCTGGGTGATCACGGGTCCGGACGTCCACCGGATCGCCCAGGAGGCCAACGTCGAGGTCAGGCGGTGCGCGATCGAGCGCATCGGCTGGGCCTCGTACATCGAACAGGCCGGCCTGCGGCTCATCGCCGCCGCGCCGGACCCCGGCAACCCCGGGTCGGAACTGCGGCTGTACGACATGCGCAAGGAGACCAAGGTGCTCCTCGCGGTCAATGGGTCCGTCGAACGCGACGGGCACCGCCGCCGGTACGGGCTGACCGTGCCGGGGTTCCTCGCCGACCCGCTCGAAGCCGCCGGCTGGACCTACGGGTTGTCCGCCGAGTAGTACTCCCTTCTCGTACGCCGAACCTGAGGTGATCTCCATGACTGTGACTCTTGCTTCCCTCTCCCTGCAGACCGGACTCGCCGTGCTCGACCACCTCGAGCAGTCGGTGAGTATCCCCGTCGTCGACGGGCTCCAAGCCCAGGGCGACCTCATCGTCATCCCGCTCTCCGTCGTCGCGTCGTCCGTACGGCCATGGAGCCCGGCCACCTGGACGGACGTACCGCCTGAAGGGGTCGAACTCCTGCGTGGTGCGGCCGGCGGCAACCCGCACACGCTCGTCGCCGACCCGGGCACCTGCCGCTGGACGGTTGACGTGTCGGACTCCGACTGGCTGGCGATCGGCATCTTCGAGACCTCCGCCGTCGCCTACCTGCTGCATCCGGAACACGGGGCCACGGGGTGTACGCCGGGCACGTACGTCATCCGGCGGCAGCGCGAGCACGAGGGCCGGAGGAGCCGCCTCGTGGCGGACTGATCTCCCAGACTCCCCTTGACCGGTCGGAGCGCGCCCGCGTGATCTCGCGAAACCAACCCACCGCGGGCGGTTCCGACCATGATGGATCTATGGGTTCAGCCGACGAGGAGACATTGCGTGCACGAGCCGAAGCCGGCGACCCGGAGGCGATGGTCGCCCTGTGGCTGGCGTTGCGGCATGGGCCGCGGGCCGGTGAGGGTGACGCCTGGGTGCGGCGGGCGGTGGAGGCGGGTTCCACCGAGGCCATGCGCAGGCTCGGCGCGTGGTGTGGCCGCCACGATCCCGCCGAGCAGGAGCGACTGTACCTCCGTGCCGCCGAGGCGGGGGATCGTACGGCCTTCTCGCTGCTCGCGCACTTCTACGACAAGCAGGGGCGGCGGCCTGAGGAGGAGATCTGGCTGCGTCGCGCCACCGAACGCGGGTTTGACTGGTCGCTGAGTTCGAAGCTCGCCCTGCTCCTGGCGATACGCGGTGCCGACGACGAAGCGTGGGAGGTCTGCCTGCGGTCCGACGACCCGGGCGGCGAGGTCCACCAGCTCGCCGTGTCGCTCTCGGAGGAGGGGCTGCAGGAGGCGGCCGACCGGTGGATGCGGGACGCGTACGATCTCGGCTCTGGATCGGCGGCGGTGTATTACGCCGAGCGGCAGGAACGCGACGGCGACCTGGCGGGCGCGGAGCGGCTCTACCGTGAAGCCGGATCCGCCTGGTCGCTGGTCGAGTTCCTTGAGCGGCGGGGTCGCGTGGCTGAAGCCCGGTCGCTGCAGGAGCGGCGGGGCGACAGCGAGTGGTTCGCGGCGTTCCTTGATCGCCATGGTGATTCCGGCGAGGCCACCGCGATGCGGGACAGGATCCGGCGGGACAGCTCTGACGCCCTCGAAGCGGCGGATTGGGTGACGGTCGTCGCCACTGTCGTGACGGCGTCCGCGCTGGTGCCGTTCGTTGAGGCGCTGATCGGCCGCGTGGCCGAGGACAGCTATGACGGAGTACGCAACAAGCTACGCAAGCTCGCGCGCAAGCTCGCCAAGGGCAACGAACCCGCCGAGAGCACGTTGATCGTGGTCAGCGATCCCGACTCCCGCCTGCGGCTGCACATGCGTACCGACGCGACGGACGAGGCGCTGGCCGCGCTTCGCGACGTCGATCTCAGCGGCCCGCGCGGTGCGCTTCGATGGAATCCGGAGACACGCAAGTGGGAGCACCGACATGGCCAAGACATAGGAAAGGCCAAATAGGACCTCCTGAGAGGCGCCGGATGTCGCGCCGGGAGAAGGATCCATGGTGCCCCGATGATGGAGGGGCATGTGTGGACAGCGCGGGAGGTTTCGTGGAACTCGGGTTGAGGGACAAGGTCGCCGTCATCACCGGTGGCAGCTCCGGGATCGGTTTGGCCGTGGCGCAGGGGCTCGCCGCCGAGGGCGCGCATCTCGTGCTCGCCGCCCGCGTCGGCGACCGCCTGGAGGAGGCGGCGCGCGGCATCCGCGAAGCCCACGGTGTGCGGGTGGTGCCCGTCCCGTGCGACGTGGCGACCGCGGACGGCACAGCGATGCTGATCGAGGCGGCCGAAGAGGGCTTCGGGGGCGCGGACATCCTGGTCAACAACGCCGGAGCCGGGTCCAACGAGACCATACTCGAGGCCCCGGACGACAAGTGGCAGGCGTACTGGGACCTGCACGTCATGGCGGCGGTACGGCTGGCCCGCGGACTCGTGCCCGGCATGCGGCGGCGCGGTGGCGGGGTGATCCTGCACAACGCGTCGATCTGCGCCGTGCAGCCGCTGTGGTACGAACCCATCTACAACGTGACCAAGGCCGCGTTGATGATGTTCTCCAAGACACTGTCGACGGAGGTCATCGACCACAACATCCGGGTGAACTGCGTCAACCCCGGCCTGGTCCTCACCCCCGACTGGGTGAAGACCGCCAAGCAGCTGACCGCCGACAGCGGCGGGGACTGGCAGGCGCACCTCGACGAGGTCGCCCGGGAGCACGCGCCGATCAAGCGGTTCGCCACCCCGGAGGAGGTGGCGGACTTCATGGTCTTCCTGTGTTCGGAGCGGGCGGGCTATTCGGTGGGTTCCACCTACTTCGTCGACGGCGGGATGCTCAAGACGGTGTGAGCCGGGGGTCAGGTGAAGTGCGCCTCGGCTCGCAGCCTGCCGGATGCGTCCTGGACGCTCAGCTGCCCCGACTCCGGTGAGCCGGTGACGACGAACGGCTCGCCCTCGAAGACGGGACGGCGCAGGCGGTAGGTCAGCCCGGTGATCCGCCGCCCCAGGGTATGCCGTCGGGGCAGCTCGGCCATGAGGACGGCGAGCAGCGGGCCGTGCACGACGAGGCCGGGGTAGCGCTCGACGTCCGTGCAGTAGCGCTGGTCGTAGTGGATGCGGTGGGCGTTGGCGGTGAGCGCGCTGAAACGGAACAGCAGCGGCGGAGTGGCGGTAACCGCAAGCCGCCACGCAGCATCACCCGAAGCCGAAGCCGAAGCCGAAGCCGGAGCCGAAGCCGAAGCCGGAGCCGGAGCCGGAGCAGAAGCTGGGGCCGGGGCCGGGGCAGAAGCGGAGGCTGGCTCTTCGGGCTGTGGAAGCGTCTCGCCGGGAGTCGCCCCCTCGGTCGGCGGGTCCGAGCGGTAGACCAGGTCCTGCTCGTCGACCAGTCGCAGCTCCCCACTCTGCCGGTACTCGTACCGCACCGTCACGAACAACAACTCTCCCGTCCGCCCCTCCTTCGGCGTGACGGCCGCCAGCTCAGCGGTCCGTACGGCGGGCCGCCCCATCTCCAGCCCCCGCCGCGCCCGCATCCGCCCACCCGCGATCATCCGTCGCCGATGGGGGATGGGCGGCAGGAAGTGACCCTCGGCCGGATGGCCGTCGAGGCCGAGGGCGGCCTGCGGCGGCCACTCCAGGAAGTACAGCCACTGCCACGGCAACGGCAGCGCCTCACCGGCGGTCGGCGGCGCGTCGAGGACCGCCGCCAGGGCCGCCGCGGGCTGGGGTGAGATGACGTCTTCACTGGTCACGGGCTTGGGCTGCCAGTCGCGTAGGTAATCCAAGAGCGTCATTCGCCTACCACCTCTTGAGCGCGTTACCGAGCCGCCACGGCCGCGGACCTCGGCAGCGGTACGCCCGGCACCCCATCCGTACGAGGCTATCGGCGATGTCGGCGGCGAGCGGCAGGTGGTGACCCCAACTGGCGGAAGAGCCGTCCAGGCCGCCCCTGGGACGGTTAGTGTCACTCCGGACACGAGGAGTGATGATGACCATGCTGGCGCGGGCCGTTGAGCTCAAGGCCGAGCTGATCCACTTTGCCACCTCCGGCAGGTTCGAGCGCGAGCTGGGCGGGGTGCTCGACCGCTTCTACGCCGATGACCCGCCCGCCGACGAGGCCGCGGCCTTCCTGCCCATCGACTACTTCACCCACCAGCACCTGCTGGCCAGCGGCGACACGGTCATCGACCGGTTCGTGCGCGAGCGGCCCGACCTGACCAGGGCCGAGGTCGAGCTGCTGTCGAGCTGGAAGCAGGTGGTCGAGGGGGTGTACGAGGTGCGGGTGGTCGACGGGGCGGCCGTGCGGCTGTTCAACCTCGTGGACGAGCTGGTCTACCGGGCGTACTCCAACCTGGGTGAGGCGGCGTTCGAGCAGCTGCGGCCAGGGATGTACGTGGTGGGCAGGCTGGTGCCGCTCGGGCTCGACTGGCTGATCAGCGGCACGCCCGCGGTGCACGCCGCCGCCGCGCGCGACACGCTCCTGTCGGTGGCCGCGCACATCGCGCTGGAGCATCCCGACTGGGTGTTCCGCAACCCGGTGCTGCTGACGCGGGCCAGGGAGCTGCAGAGCGAGCAGCGCCGGTGCTTCATCGGCCACTTCGGGGCCGACCTGGTGGTGCTGCGGCCCGCCGAGCTGGCCGACCGTATGCGCGGCTACCTGGCCTACCAGTCCGGGCGCCTCGGCGGCGCGGCGCCGGCCACGGAGGAGCTGCCCGTACGGATGGACGGGGCCGAGACGGTGGCCCTGATCTTCGACGAGGTGGCGGGGCTCGGCTACTACGCCGACTTCGGCAAGCTGGAGGAGGTCTTCCTGGACCCCGCTCTGGTCGCCCGGCGGCCCTATCGCGAGCTGGTCAGCGCCTACCTCCGGGGCGACGCCGTCTCGCCGGTGCCGATCCGGCGGCTGGCCGAACGCGATCCTGAGAAGGCCGGCGCGGTCTTCGCGAAACTGCTGAACAAGCGCGGCTTCGTATGGGAACGCAGCGGCGAGCTGCTGCTGCGCACCCACAAGCCAGCACATTTCACGGCCCGGCCCCTGCCCACGGTCATACCGGTCACCGGGGCCATCGCCGAACATGTGGGAGCCGCCTGACTGCCCCCGAAGGTCAGGAGGCCTTCTCCTCCGGGAGCGGGATCCACTTGTGCGCCCAGACGACCAGCTCGTCTATGACCGGGCGCAGCTCCTGGCCCATCTCCGTCAGGTGGTATTCGACCCTGACCGGCGAGGTGGCGAGCACTCGCCGCTCGATGAGCCCGGCCGCCTCCAGCTCCCGCAGGCGCCGGGCGAGCATCGTGTCGTTGACGCCGGGGATGGCCGCTTTGAGCGCGGCGTAGCGGTGCGCGCCTTTGAAGATCACTTGCAGCACGGCGCCCGACCACCGGGCGCCGATCAGTTCGAGGGCGGTGTGGAACCGGACGCACACCGAATCAATGCTCACGCCGTAGATCCTACCCAACCGCGACCTCATTTGCTAAGGAATATGTAGTTACTCAATAATGTTGAGCAGCTAGCTGTCTGAGACTGAGGAGCGTCACATGTCCAAGCCCGTACTGCAGGTAGTCATCGCCAGCACCCGCCCCGGCCGTGTGGGCAGGGTGATCGGGGAGTGGTTCTACGAGCGGGCCGTGGCCGGCGGCGATTTCGACGTCGAGCTGATCGACCTGGCCGAGATCGGCCTGCCCTTCCTGGACGAGCCGAACCATCCCCGGCTCAAGCAGTACGAGCACGCGCACACCAAGGAGTGGAGCGCCATCGTCGAGCGCGGCGACGCCTACGTCTTCGTGACGCCCGAGTACAACCACAGCTTCAACGCCGTGCTCAAGAACGCCCTCGACTTCCTGCACCAGGAGTGGCAGCACAAGGCGGCCGGCTTCGTGAGCTACGGCGGCGTCTCCGGCGGCACCCGCGCGGTCAACAGCCTGCGCCAGGTGGTCAGCACCCTGAAGATGATCCCGGTGGTCGAGGCCGTCAACCTGCCGTTTTATCCGCAGCTCGTCGAGGACGGCACGGTCAAGCCCAACGACGTGATGACCGCCGCCGCCGATGCCATGCTCGCCGAACTCGCCAAGCTCACGGGCGCCCTGCGTCCCATGCGCCTCTCGGCCGCCTGACTCGCCCGACCGCCGGCCTGACCCGCCCGACGCGAGAGACGCAAGAGACGCGCGAGAAGCGCAAGGGACGCGAGAGGCGCGAGAGGCGCAAGAGACGCGAGAGGCCAAGCATCCGGTACGGCCTGCCGGGCCGATACGGCAGGCCGGGTTATGTCAGGTTATTTCAGGACTCGTCGTCGTTGTCGATCAGGTTGTCGAGCACGCGGGTCACGGCGTCACCCAGTGGGCGGAACGCCTGGCTGAGCGCGTTCGCGAGCGGGCCGAAGATCTCCGTCACCTCATGGATCAGGCCTTCGGTCTTGCTCTCGGGAGGCGCCCAGCGCATCGCGTCGGCGCTCAACGTCTCCCATTCGTCGACGACACCGTCGATGGCGTCGAGAACATGGTCGGGATCGCTCGGCATGGCCCTCCTCCAAAAGCGCGGGAGTGGGATAAGGCCACGGTACATCTAGTGCGAAATGTGACGCCAGGACGTCAGACGGGGATGGAGACGCCCACACCGCCGCGCGTCTGGCCGCCGTACCTCTCCTTGTCGGCCGCGAGGTCGAGCGGCCGGATGCCGCTGCGCGCGGTCAGTACCTCCTTGGTGAGGAGCGAGGCGGGCACCAGCCAGGAGACCTCGAACTCCAGGCCGTCGGGGTCGTGCGCGTACAGGGCCTTCGTGGTGGAGTGGTCGGAGGCCCCGGCCAGCGCGCCGAGCTCGCTCAGCTTGGCCGCGACGCGCTCCAGCTCGTCGAGCGTGTCCACCTCCCAGGCCAGGTGGTAGAGGCCCACGGTGGACCGGCCGGCGGTGGACTGGCCCGCCCGCTCGCCGATCTGGAACAGGCCGAGGTCATGGTCGTTGGTCGAGCCGGCCGCCTGCAGGAAGGCGGCGCCGGGCATGGACATGACCACCTCGAAGCCGAGGGCCTCCCGGTAGAAGGCGACGCTGCGCTCGACGTCGCGTACGTACAGGACCGCGTGGTTGAGCCGCTGGACCGGCATGGTGAACCCCTTTCGGCGGAAGCTACCTCTAGTATATGAGAGTTCAACTAAAATGGGCGCATGACCCGATGGCTGGACGATGACGAGCAGCGCACCTGGCGTGACTTCCTGACCGCGACCCAGTTGGTGAACGAGGCGCTCGACCGCCAGCTCCAGCGCGAGGCGGGCATGCCGCACACCTATTACATGATCTTGGTGGCCCTGTCGGAGGCGCCGGAGCGGTCGATGCGGATGAGCGAGCTGGCCAACAGGGCGCAGAGCTCGCAGAGCCGGCTCTCCCACGCGGTCGCCCGACTGGAGGAGCGCGGCTGGGTGCGGCGCCGGCCCTGTGAGGCCGACCGGCGGGGCAGCTTCGCCGCGCTCACCGATGAGGGGTTCGCCGCGCTGGCCGCCGCCGCGCCCGGCCACGTGGCAGAGGTACGGCGGAGCCTGTTCGACATCCTCACCCCCGAGCAGCTGGGACAGCTCGCCGAGATCTGCGCGGCGGTGCGGAACACGCTGGAGCCGTAGCGCGAAACTGTCCCCGCGACGCCGTACGGTTCTCCCGGAAGTCGAACGAGGAGAGCGGATGCACGACACGGATGAGGCGCTGTTCAGGGCAGTCCACGGGATCGCCGGCCGCTTGGCCGGGCAGCCGGTGCCCGTGGTGATGGACGCCTTGCTACGCCACCTGCCCAAGGCCCCCGGCCTGGACATGGCCGAACTCCGCCGAATCGCCGAGGAGATCAGCGTCGGCAGAGACCCTTCGGGCTTGTAACCACCCCGGAGCTCGGCGGGTCCCGAGGGAGAACCCGAGAGAGCCCGAGAGAGCCCGACGGACTCCGGCGGACCCCGACGGGTGCGGACGGAGCTGGACGGACCCTGACGAAGGGTGCTGGACCCCCCACTCCCGAGCGGCGAGAAGCGATGGACCGTGCCCGGCCAAGAAGACGCACGTCACGGCGCTCAGCCGGTGAGGCGGAGGAGCGTGCCCCTGGAAGGCCGCCGACCCTGGTCGGCGGATGGGCCCTCCCGTGCCTGCCGTAAAAGAAAAGACCCTTAAAAAACCCCGACATCACCTCCGGGTCGGGTCAGGGGCGGCGCCGGATGTGGGAGTGGGCCGTGGACCGGGAAAGTAGGGCCATGACCGCAAAGAGGCTCTATCCCATCATCGCCTGCGGGTCGATCGTGTTCGCGGTGGTCGGGATCGTGGTCGGGCAGCTGGTGCCCGACTCCGGCCTGGACCCCCTCAACGTGACCGTCAGCGAATACGCCGTGTCCGACCGCGGGGGCGTCACGGAAGCGGCGATGATGGTGCTGGGCCTCGGTTCGCTCATCCTGTTGAAGGCGCTGAAAGCGGCGAACGCACCGGTGCGGGGGCTACCGGAGCGGTTGCTGTGGGTGTGGTCGGGGGCGCTGATCGTCGCCGCGCTCATCCCGACCTCGCCGATCGGCGCCGACCTGACCCTGACGGCGGAGATCCACCGTTACGTGTCCGTGGCGGCGTTCGTCAGCCTGCCCGCGGCGGCGGCCCTGCTGGTGCCCCGGCTGGCGGCCGACGAGGCGTGGAAGCCGGTCGCGCGGACCGTGGAGTGGGTGGCCCTGGCGGGCGGGCTCGGGGTGCTGGCGATCACCTACGTGGCGCTGCCCGGCGAGCGGGTGATGATCGGGTTGGTGGAGCGGTTGCTGCTGGGCGCGGAGGTGGCGTTGCTGGCGGTGCTCGCCGCGTGGTTGGTACGGCTGGCATGGGGACGGGCCATCGAACGACCTGCGGAATTCCCGACATATCATAGATTCGTCGCGAGTCGATCTTAAGAACCGCCTCATTTGGTGCTATTCTCTCCCGCGATCTTCTATCCGGGAGCGGGCGTCATGGCATCTGGCAGATCCATCAGATTCAAGATCTCGACGCTGCTGGTTCTCCCACTGGTTTCTCTGGTCGGACTCTGGGGTTTCGCCGCGAGCACCACCACCGGTGAGGCCATGGGCCTGCTGAAGGTCGACACGATCTGGTCCGGAGTCATCAGCCACGCCGACTTCCTGGTCTACACACTCGAGCAGGAGCGTCTCGCCTCCGCCGAGGTGATCTCCGGCGGCGTCACCGACCCCGCCCAGCTGGCCGCCACGCGTGGCAAGGTCGACGAGGTCAAGAAGCGGCTCTCCGACGGGGGCCTGTCGGAGACGACGCAGGCCGCCCTCACCCCTGAGATGCGGGGGCGGCTGAAGGACGTCTTCACGGCCGTCGACCGCCTGCCTGAGATCAGGAAGAAGGTCGACAGCCGCCAGCTGGCCCCCGGCGCCCTGATCACCGAATACTCGGCGGTCAGCGACGCGGTCCATCACCTGTACCCGTCGCTGACTCTCGGCACGGACGTCGAGCTGGCCCAGCAGGCGCAGGGTCTGATAGCCGCCAGCGAGGTCCGCGAGCTGCTGAGCCGCGAGCACGCGCTGATCATCGCGGCCAACGGCAAGCCGTCCATGGGCGACATGCACATGCTCGCGAAGCTCGACGGCACGCGGACGTACATGTTCCCCAAGGCCATGGCCAACCTCGACGCCGAGCTGCGGACCCCCTTCGAACAGGTCACCGAGTCCGCGCGCTGGGCCGCGATGGAGCGTGCGCTGGACGGCTACGTCGCGGGCCGGATGCTCGACCCGGCGGTCTGGCGCGGCATGGCCGACCCCGAGCTGAAGGACTACACCCAGGTCATCTGGGACAACGGGGACCGGCTGCTGGCCCGGATGACGCCGGCCGGCATCGCCATCCTCGTACGGGCCGGCGTGGCGGGCATCCTCGGCCTCATCGCGGTCGCCCTGTCCATCTTCATCTCCATCCGGGTGGGCCGGCGCGTCAGCCGTGAGCTGGCGGCGCTCCGCCGCAACGCGCTCGACCTGGCCGAGATCCGGCTGCCCAGCGTCGTGACGAAGCTGCGGCAGGGCAAGAACGTCGACATCGCGGCCGAGGTGCCGCCCATCAAGATGTGCGACGGCGCGACCAGCGAGATCGACGACCTGGCGAAGGCGTTCGACAGCGTCCAGTACACCGCCGTGGACGCGGCCGTCGAGCAGGCCAAGCTGCGCCAGGGCGTCTCCGAGGCGCTGCGCAACCTGGCTCGGCGCAGCCAGTCGCTGCTGCAGCGCCAGCTCAAGCTGCTGGATGAGATGCAGCGCGAGACCGAGGACCCGGAGGCGCTGTCGCGGCTGTTCAGGATCGACCACCTGACGACCCGCATGCGCCGCCACGCCGAGGGCCTCGTGCTGCTCTCCGGCGGCTCCGCCGGGCGCAGGTGGCGCGGCATCATCCCGGTCGAGGACGTGCTGAGCGGCGCCGCCGCGCAGGTCGAGGAGTACACCCGGGTCCGCGTCTACCCGATGCCGGAGTGCGGGGTCTCCGGCGCGGCCGTGGCCGACCTCATGCACCTGTTCGCGGAGCTGATCGAGAACGCCGCCGCCTTCTCCTCGCCGGGCAACGAGGTGTCGGTCCGCGGCGAGCTGGTCGGCCGGGGCTTCGCCGTCGAGGTCGAGGACCGCGGGCTGGGCATGACCCCCGAGGCCCGGCAGGCCGTCAACGAGAAGCTGGAGAGCCCGCCCGAGTTCGAGGCGTCGCAGACCGAGCGGCTCGGCTTCTCGGTGGTCGGCATGCTGGCCGCCAGGCACGGCATCACGGTCACGCTCAAGCCGTCCCCGTACGGCGGCACCACCGCCATCGTGCTGGTACCCACGGCGCTGATCCAGGCCCTCCCGACGCCGGTGCGGATGCCTGAGCTGGAGTCGGTGTCCGTCTCGGTGGTCAGGACGCCTCAGGACGCCAGGACGCCTCAGGACGCCAGGACGCCTCACGACACGACGGCCCCCGGCCAGTTGCCACGCCGCCAGCGCACGGCCAAGCACGGCCCTGAGCGGACCCAGGAGTCGGCGTTGCCCCGCCGGGTGCGGCAAGCCAACCTGCCGGAGCAGCTCAAGCAGTCGCCACCCCCCGAGCAGACTGAGGCTTTCTCGTCCGAGAGCCGCTCACCGGAGGAGGCCAGGGCCCTGCTGTCCTCGCTCCAGTCGGGCTGGCAGCGCGGGCGGCAGGACAGCGATCAGGATGGGGGATCCCAATAGTGACCCATGGGCCAGACGAGTGGGTTGACGAGGAGGCCGGCCCGGTTGTGCGGCCGTACGCGGTGGCCAGGGGGCGCACCAAGTCCTCGGGGCCCGAACTCGACCTGCTGGCGACCGTGTCGCCGACCGGCCTGCCGGTGCCCGCCAAGGCGGAGCTGAGCGGCCAGCACCGCCGGATGATGGACTGCGTCACCGCTCAGACCAGGCCGGTCGTCGAGATCGCCGCCGAGCTGAACCTGCCCGTTGGGGTGGCCAGGGTACTGCTCGGAGATCTGCTCGACTACGGCCTGGTGGCGGCCCGGCCGCCGCTCGCCAAAGCGACGACCCCCACGGAGAGTCTGCTCAGAGAGGTCATCAACGGTCTTCGGGCCCTCTAGTTCGCCGAGGCTAGTTCGCTGAGGTCATGGTCCTCAGCGAATGCTCGACCAGCGTGACCATGACCTCCTTGGCCGAGGTACGCCGCCGCACGTCACAGAGCAGCACGGGCACGTCGTCGTCCAGGTCGAGCGCGATCCGCACGTCGTCCACGCTGTGCCGGTCGGCGCCGTCGAAGCAGTTGACGGCCACCACGAACGGCGTGCCGCGCTGCTCGAAGTAGTCGACGGACGGGAAGCAGTCGGTCAGCCGCCGGGTGTCGGCGATCACGACGGCCCCGAGCGCGCCGTAGGACAGCTCGTCCCACATGAACCAGAACCGTTCCTGCCCCGGGGTGCCGAACAGGTAGACGACCAGGCCTTCGCGGATCGTGATACGGCCGAAGTCCATCGCGACGGTGGTGGTGGTCTTGGCCTCCACACCGTCGAGATCGTCGACGCCGACGCCGCGATCGGAGAGCACCTCCTCCGTGCGTAGCGGCCTGATCTCACTGATCGCGCCGACCAGCGTGGTCTTGCCCACGCCGAACCCCCCGGCGATCAGAATCTTCAGCGCGACGGGGTCCTCAGAGAGCACGGAGTCCATTGATCACTTCCTTGAGAATGCGCTCATTCGGACGCGGCCCCTTTTCCGAGGGGGACGTCACCGAGATGAGGCCGTGGTCACGCAGGTCGCCGAGCAGCACCCGGACGACGCCGACGGGCAGATCGAGCTCGACGGCCACGTCGGCCACCGTGATCGGGTTACGCGCTGCCCGCAGGATGAGCAATTGCTCGGGTTCGAGATCATACGACTCCGGGTCACCGACGACGGAGACGATCGCCATGAGGTCGAACGCCTCCCCGGAGGTTCTGGTGCGCCCGCGAATGAGGGCGTAGGGCCGGACGACCGGCCCCGCGTCCTCGTCAAGCCACCGCGGGGGTTCGTTCATGACGATGTCGCCCTGGGGTTAGTGGATATGTGCTGCCCCACCCGCTTGACGAGCATCGCCATCTCGTAGGCGATGTGTCCGACGTCAACGTTGGCGTCGGCCAGCACGGCCAGGCAGGTGCCCTTCCCCGCCGCCGTCACGAAGAGGAACGCCGACTCCATCTCGACGATGGTCTGGCGTACGTCGCCGCCGCCGAAGTGTCGTCCCGTGCCGCGGGCCAGGCTCTGGAACCCGGCGGCCACGGCCGACAGGTGCTCGGCGTCCTCGCGGGACAGTCCCTTGGAGTAGCCGACCGCCAGGCCGTCGGTCGACAGGATGACGGCCTGGCGTACTGCTGCGACCCTGGTCGTCAGGTCGTCGAGGAGCCAGTTCAGCTCACCGGTGTTGGTCGTCGGCACACTCATGCCTCCCCCTCCTCATTCGCTTCTTCTCGGGCGCGTTGCGTTCCCCGCTGGTAGGCGGAGAACAGGTCCCGTACCTCATCGGGAGAGCGCTCTGTCTTCTCTTCCGGTTCCGGCTCAGACGGCTCGTCCGTCTTGAGCTGGGGTGCCAGATTTGCCTGTTTCACTCGCCTCGGCAGCCCGGCATGCGTGCCGTTCACCACCGCGAGCGTCTTCTTCTTGGTACGGCTGGGCAGCGCCGGCGCCTCGCCGTCGCCGCCCGCCTCGAGTGCGGCCTGGTCGTGGACCAGCCCACGCGGCACCAGCACGATCGCGGTGGTGCCGCCGAAGGGCGAACGGCGCGTCAGCACCTGGATGCCGTGCCGTTCGGCCAGCCTGGCCACCACGAACAGGCCGAGCCGGTCGCTGTCGGCCAGGTCGAACTCCGGCGGGTTGGCCAGCAGGGCGTTGAACGCCGCGTACTCGCCGGGCGCCAGCCCCAGTCCTCTGTCCTCCACCTCGATCGCGTAGCCGTTGCTCACCAGGTCGCCGCGGACGACCACGGTGGTGCTCGGCGGCGAGTAGATGGTGGCGTTCTCGACCAGCTCGGCGACCAGGTGGGTGAGGTCGGCGGCGGCGGCTCCGTCGAGCGCGCTGCCGGGCATGGCCTCGACGGTGACCCTGGTGTAGTCCTCGACCTCGGCGATCGCCGCCCGGACGATGTCGACCACGGGCACCGGCTTGCGCCAGGCCCGGCCGGGGGCGGCGCCGGACAGGATGATCAGGCTCTCCGCGTGGCGCCGCATGCGCGTCGTCAGGTGGTCGAGGCGGAAGAGCTCCTCCAGCCGGTCCGGGTCGTGCGTGCGGCGCTGCATGCCGTCGAGCAGCGCGAGCTGGCGGTGCAGCAGGCCCTGCTTGCGCCGGGCGAGGTTGAGGAACACCTGGCCGATGCCGCGCCGCATCGCGGCCTGGCTAACGGCGGCCTGTACGGCGGTGCGCTGCACGGAGCCGAACGCCTTGGCCACGTCGACGATCTCGGCGGCGCCGCTGACCTTGAGCGGCTTGGCCTCCTTCTTGACGTTGACCTCCTCGCCCCGGCTCAGCCGGTCGACGAGGCTGGGCAGCCGGTTGTCGGACAGCTCCACGGCCGCGGACCTGAGCGCGGCCAGTTCGCCGGCGAGGCGGCGGCCGAAGCGTACGGAGATGATGATCGAGGCGAGCACGGCGATCAGCCCGAGACCGCCCGCGGTGCCGATCTTCACCATGGTGGTGGTGGCGGCGTCGAGCGCGCGCTCGCTCAGCACCTCGCCGGACGACGCGCCGAGCTTGTCGAGCTGCGCCGTGAGCCGGTCCACGGTCGCGTTCCACGTCGCGCCGTCGGCGGGTGGGGCGCCGCTCGCGATGATGCGCGCCTCCATGGCGGTGAAGTCCCTGAAGGGCTCGCCGGCGAAGATCTGCTCGTACGGCCTGCGGAGCGCCGTGTCGAGTCCGGCCTGGCCACGGGCGCTGAGGAAGGTGCGGGTCGCGACGTACTCGGTGAACGCCGTGAGCTCCGGCTCGGTGAGCCGGTGGTCGATGAGCGCGCCGCTGAGGAGCGCGTGCTCGCGGGCGATGATCTCCCGGGCGTTGCCCATGGCCTGCAGCGACGACGCCTGCTGGAAGAGCGGCAGGTCGGGCACCGAGACGAGGTGGTCGTAGAGCCGGAAGATGGCGTCGAGGACCCGGTTGTACTCGTTGAGGCTCGTCAGCCGGGAGCTGATGCCGCCGTCGATGTCGGCACGGATGGAGCCGAGCCGGTTCAGCTCTCCGGTGAGGGTGTCGAGGGAGGCGCGCAGGTTGTCCTTGATCGCGTCACCGGCCGTCACGGCGGACTTCTGGAACTCGGCGACGGACTTGTCGGTGCGGGCGCGCTGTGTCCCGAGCTCTTGGGTGAGTTGACGGGTGGTGACCGCCACGGCCGATTGGGCCCGCTCGGCTTGGAGCTGTAAGCCCAGGTCGGTGGAGGTGAGGCCGATCGTCTGATAAAGCGTGTTGGCTCTTAACAGGGCCTGGCCGTCACCCACGGTGAGATTGAGGGCAAAGCCCCAGAGCGCACTCAGAGACAGGAGGGGTAGCAGCAGCAATAAGAAGATCTTGAACCGAATTGACCGGTTATGCGAGCCCATGTCCCAACCTCGGAGTCGAGGGGTATTTGCACACTCTGTGTAAACACACCTCCGGAAGATCGCACAGGAGACTAGCACCGATTATGCTTCCGGCGCAGTGGGAGGAACGCGTTGATTAGCGTGATTACTGGGGCCAGTGCTGGCATCGGTGCCGCTGCGGCGGCCGAGCTGTCACGACGGGGGCACCGGGTGGTGCTCGTCGGTCGTGACGAGGCTCGGCTCAAAGCCGTGGCCGATGGGTTGAGCGGGCCGGACGCCGATGTTTTGACCTGCGACTACACATCGCTTGACGACGTTCGTAGGCTCGCGGCGGTGTTGCGTGAGCGTTATGACCGAATTGCCGTATTGGCCAACAACGCGGGCATCATGAGTCCGGGGCGCCAGATTACGGTGGACGGTCACGAGCTGATGGTTCAGGTCAACCATCTCGCCCCCTTTCTGCTGACCGATTCTCTAACAGATCGGGTCGACAGGGTAGTCACCACTTCTTCACGGGCGGGCAGAAGCGGCCGGCTCGACCCGGACGACCTGTCGCGTGAGCGGCGACGATGGAACGGCTGGCTCCAGTACGGCGACACCAAACAGGCGAACGCCCTGTTCACGGTCGCGCTGGCGGCCCGCGGGGTGGCGGCCACCTGTTTCCATCCCGGCGTGATCCGCACCGGGTTCGCGGCGCAGACATGGATCATGCGGATGTTCCTGGCCGTGCCCGGCTACGCCAAACCGCCCGAGTACGGTGCGCGCACGCTGGTGCACCTGGCCACGCACGCCGACGGTGAGCAGCGCGCAGGAGCCTACTTCGCGAAGCGGGCCCCGGAGCCGGTCCCGTCCGCGATGTCCGACCCCGCCCTGGCCGAACGTCTCTGGCAAGCCAGCCTCACCGCCCTGAAGGGCTGACGCCGTCAGGCCCCAGCGTCCTGAACTGCTGAACGTCAGCAGGCCGGTCCCAGCGCGCTGAACCGGCATCAGTGCCCTGAACCGGCATCAGTGCCCTGAACCGGCATCAGTGCCCTGAGCGTCACGTCGGCAGTTCGCTGATGGCCCGGTGGGCGGCGGTGATGGCCGCGTCGGCCCGGGAGGCCGGCACCGAGTCGCAGTTGGCGATCGCGATCCTGCCGAACCGCCGGCGCGCCAGGTCGGCGGGGAACGGGCCGTCCGGGTAGAAGGCGTTCCACGGGCGGCAGTACTCCGGGGCGTACCCATGGCCCCAGCGGTTGACCGTGATCGCCTCTATGTCGGCGGCCGGGTCGAAGCCGCCGGGGCCGAGCAGGCGGGCGAGCTGGTCGCGGATGGTGTACTCCAGGCGGCTGTAGGGCGTGTTGAGCAGCTCGTTCCGGCCCGTGGCGGCGCCCGCGGCCGGGCCCAGCTCCGAGCGGCACGTTGCGGCCAGCATGCGTACGTTGATCGGGCTGCCCGGCTTCTTCGGGCAGTCGTAGCCGGGCATGGTGACCGGGTGGTCGAGCTCCGACAGGCACCAGTAGGCGCCCGTCCAGCGGGTGCGGTCGATGCCGAGACGCTGCCACGCCTCCCAGTCGCGCAGTTGCACCATGGCGTCAACCACCGGCATCTTGACCGCGTCGCGCAGCGCCTGCTTCTGGTCCTCGGGTAGGTCGGGGACGAGGTAGGGAATGACCATGTTCCAGCAGGCCAGGACGACCGCTCCGGCGCGGACCGTACGCACCCGGTGGCCGTCGAAGTAGCCGACGGTCGCGGTGCCCGCGGTGTCGGGCGGGCCGTCGTTGCGCGCGCTGACGGCCGTGCTCGACAGCCGGAAACGGACCCGGTTCGCGGGCAGGTCGAGCCGGCCGTAGTCGAAGGAGGCGGTGGTGATGCCGTCCATGGAGGTGGAATCGGTGAAGCCGGGGATCATCCGGCCGACCATCATGCGGACCAGCGCCTGGTTGCCCTCGGGGAAGTGGTAGATGTTCGGGTCGGCCGCCTTCCACTCCTTCTTCATGCTGGGCGAGCTGAATCGCGAGGGCTTGCCGGCCTCCAGCCCCAAGCCCCCGAAACCGGGATAGTCGCTGCCCCAGGCGTCGATCGCGCCGAACGTCTGCGTGCCGTACCCCCACATGACGCTCGGCATGGTCCGGCAGAACAGCTCGACGTCGGGGTGCACCTGGCAGACCTTCAGCAGGAAGTCCGAGTAGGTCAGCGCGGCCAGCCGCTCTTCCTTCCGCTCCTGCGACAGGCCGGGGAACCAGTCGCGCGGCTTCTCGAACAGCATGACGAGGTCCTTCTTGGCCTGCTCGGCGATCGGCATCGGCCTGACCCACTCTTCGGTCCGCGTCGTCGGGGTGATGCGGACGAGAGCGTCCCTCCGGAACGTCTCCCGATCGCACATCACACTGCGATGCATCCCGAGTTCGCCGTACAGGCGTTGGTCGAAGTACCGGTCGAACCTCTTCAGCTCGACGCCGAGCTGGTGGAGCAGGTCCTTGCCCTCGGGCGTCCACACCGAGGGCGTCCTGATCGACCGCGAGCCGCCGCAGCCGACCAGCGGCCCGCTGCGGCCCGCGGGGTGGAACTCGTTGCGCCGCGCGTGCCCGCCGATCTCGTCGTGGTTGTCCAGGATGAGGATGCGGGCCCCGGGGTTGCGCCGGTGCCACTCGAAGGCCGCGCTCACCCCGCTGATGCCGCCGCCGACCACCACCAGGTCGTAGTGCTCGCCGGTGGGTACGGGGGTGCCCGCGTGCTGCCAGAAGCGGCCGTCGCGGAGCGCGTGGGCGACGCTGAGCGACTCCGGGGTGCCGCCCCGCAGTCCGGTCAGGCTCGGCGGAGAGACCTCGGCCCGGGGAATGCCCGGCGGAAAGGTCTCGACGGCGTCCGGCGGGCCCGGTCGCGACGTACAGCCCGCCGACGCTCCCAGAGCCAGCGTGCCCACCGCCATGGCGACGCCGTCCAAGAAGTCGCGGCGCGAAATAGGCCGGTCCATCCCGAGGTCGCGCGCCGAGCGCGCGTTCATGTCGCTCATGCGCCGATCCTCAGGACTCCGGGTAAAAGCCGCTTCCTGCCGCGCAGTGCTTCGAGAAACATTTTGCGTGACCTATTACCGCGAATGCCTGTTTGGAGTAGCGTCCGAAATATCACGACGGGGGGAGTCCGGGTGGTCGGCAAGCAGGGCAGGGTCACTGGCAAGATCGGCCCTGGCCTCGTCGGCGAGGTCATGGTCCCGGTCAGAGGTGGCGTGGAGGCTTTCTACGCCCATCCGACCGTGCCTGACGAGGAGTTCTCCGTCGGAACGATCGTGATCGTGGTGGACTACTTCCCGCCGCGAACGGTCTATGTGGCCCGAGCACTCGTCTAGGGAGGCCCCCGATGTCCCCCGAGCTCTACCTTCTCGGCGGCGGCATCCTCGTCGCCGTCATCGTGCTGATCCTGCTCTTCAAGGCCGTATGGCGGGTCGCCGAGCCCAACGAGGCCTTGATCATCTCGGGTCTCGGCGCGCGCCGGCGCGGCGAGGGTCCGGACAGCCTCGGCTTCAAGATAATCACCGGCAAGGGTACGGCGGTGCTGCCCGGCTTCCAGACGTCCAGGAGGCTGCGCCTGGACACCCGGGCCGCCAATCTCCAGGTCTCCTGCGTCACCCAGCAGGGCATCCCCGTGCACATCCGCGGCGTGGTGATCTACAAGGTGGGCGACGACCTGTCCTCGATCGCCAACGCCGCCCGGCGCTTCCTCGACCAGCAGGACTTCATGACCGGCGCGATCCACGAGCTGTTCACCGGCCATCTGCGCTCGATCATCGGCAACCTCACGGTCGAGGACCTGATCCTCAACCGGGAGCGGCTGACCAGCGAGACCAGGGCGTCGGCCGCCGACGAGATGAGCAAGCTGGGCCTGATCGTCGACTCGCTGCAGATCCAGGAGATCGACGACGAGACCGGCTACATCGTCAACCTCGGCAAGCCGCACGCCGCCAAGGTCGCCTCCGTCGCCCGCATCGCCGAGGCCCTTCGCGACCAGGAGGCCACCGAGGCCGAGCAGGCCGCCGCCGCCCGCAAGGCGGCCGCCGTACGCGAATCCAAGATCAAGCAGGCCGGTTACCAGGCGGAGATGGACCAGGCGGCGGCCAGGGCCAGGCAGGCGGGGCCGCTGTCGGAGGCGACGGCCAGGCAGGAGGTCGTCGTCCAGGAGACGAGAGCCGCCGAGCTGGAGGCGCAGTTGTCCGAGCAGCGGCTGCAGTCGCAGGTCCGCAAGCCCGCCGACGCCAAGGCGTACGAAACCGTCACGCTCTCCCAGGCCGAGCGGGACGCCCGCATCGCCCAGGCCGAGGCGGAGGCACGGGAGACCGAGCTGCGCGCCGTCGCGCAGGCATCCCAGGTCAAGCAGGCCGCCGCGGCCGAAGCCGAGTCCGTGCGGCTGCGCGGCGAGGCGGCGGGCGCGGCCACCAAGGTGGCGGGAGAGGCCGAGGCCGAGGCCGCCAAGGCGCGCGGACTGGCCCACGCCGAGGCGGCGAAGGCGCTCGGGCTCGCCGAGGCGGCGGCCGCGCAGGCCAAGGGCCTGGCAGAGGCGCAGGCGATCAGCGCGCGGGCGCAGGCGCTGAAGGAGAACCAGGAGGCGGTCATCGCCCAGCAGCTGGCCGAGCGCTGGCCCGAGGTCGTCGAGGCGGGCGCCAAGGCGTTCGGCAACATCGACCACATGGTGGTGCTCAACGGCGCCCAGGGCGTGGAGGAGATGCTGGCCAAGGCACTCACCCTCGGCGGCACCGGCCTCGGCCTGGCCAGGGCGCTGCTCAACGGCGCGACCCCGAACGGCGCGACCCCGAACGGCTCCGAACCGGAGTCCTCCGGCAAAGCGCAATGAACCGGCTCGCCGTCACGAACAGCTGAGCCGGGAAGTCCCTCGGCCTGATCGTCGACTCGCTGCAGATCCAGGAGATCGAGGACGCCACCGGCTACATCGCCAACCTCGGCCGCCCGCACGCCGCCGCCGTGTCGGCGCTGGCCAGGACCGCCGAGGCGCAGCGCGACCAGGAGGCCAACACCGCCGAGCAGGAGGCCCAGATCAAGAAGTCCGCCGCGATCCGCGAGGCCCGCATCCAGCAGGCCGGCTACCAGGCGGAGATGGACCGGGCCGCGGCCCAGGCGAAGCAGGCCGGGCCGCTCGCCGAGGCCACCGCTCGCCAGCAGGTCGTGGTCCAGCAGACGACGGCCGCCGAGCTGGAGGCCGTGCTGGCCGAGAAGCGGCTGGAAGGCGAGGTACGCAGACCGGCCGACGCGCGGGCCTACGAGCAGGTCACCATCGCCGAGGCGGATCGGCGGGCCGCCGTGGCCCGGGCTCAGGCCGAGGCGGAGGGTATCCGGCTGCGCGGGGAGGCCGAGGCCGAGGCGACCAGGCTGCGCGGCATGGCCGAGGCCGACGCGGCGCGGGCCAAGGGCCTGGCGCAGGCCGACGCCATCAAGGCCCGCGCCGACGCGCTGGCGCCAACCAGGAGGCGGTCGTCGCCCAGCAGCTGGCCGAGCGCTGGCCCGAGGTGGTCGAGGCGGGCGCCAAGGCGTTCGGCAACGTCGAGCACATGGTGGTGCTCAACGGCGCCCAGGGCGTGGAGGAGATGCTGGCCAAGGCGCTCACGCTTGGCGGCGCCGGTCTGGGCCTGGCCAGGACGCTGCTCAACCGGCCCGCGTCGGAGGCGCCCGTAGTCGCCGCACCCTCACCCGCACCCAACGGAGCAAACTCCGAGGTTGTTCGCGAGTCACCTGAATTACGCGAATAGCGCCGTTGCTCGGATCGTTACTCCGCGATTCCTCTAGCGTTTTATCGTCAGTCGCTTGAGGGGAGTGGAGAATTCATGCTTAAGGCTCTTTCTCTCATTTGTCTGAGCATGATGGCCATATCGGGATGCGCCGCCGATGAGGTCGTGGGAGCGCCCCTGCCGGAGGTGTCGCCGGCCGCCGATCCGTCCGGCACCACGCCCGTCGACCCGTCCGCCACCCCGTCCCCGTCCCGATCCACGCCCGGAGCGGCCAGGCTCCGGGCCGGCCTGCTGCCCACTCCCAAGGGCATGAGCCTGGCCTACGGGCCGGAGGCCGGGGCGTTCGGCTCGCTCAAGTCCACCAGGCAGGGCCTTTCCGCCGTGCGCCAGGCCAAGCTTGACCGGCCCGAGTGCGGCGGGGCCGGTCAGCTGGACCTGAGCAAGCCCGAGGTCGCGGAGGCGCCCGCCGCGGTGGTCGCGTTCTCTTCCGGCAGCGACTCGATCACCCAGGCGCTGGTGTCGATGCCCGCCTCCGCCTTCCCCGCGCCGCTGCCCGCGCAGTGCGCCGCCTACGGGGCCGAGGTGCACGGCACGCGGGTGACCTACCGTACGCGCGAGCTGGACATGCCCACGCGGGGCGAGGAGTCCCGGGCCTACCTGACCACGGCGTCGGGCGGCCATAGCGCCGCGGAGGTCGGCTCGGTCGTCATCCGGCGCGGCAAGGTCATCATGAGCATGCTCGTCGTCGGCCGGAAGGTGGCGCCCGCCGACCTGTTCGAGCTCGCCGGCCTGGCCGACCAGAATCTGGCCCGCATCACCAGATGACCTGGCTCACCGGGCCGGCCGTAAGAGAAAACTAGACAAGCACGTGATCGTCCGGCCGGCCCACAAAAGAGAATTGGGCGTTCCGGGTGAGTTTGATGTGGTCGGCCTGCCAGGTGTGCATGGAGGCGTCGGCGCTGCGCCAATAGACGAAGTTGAATCGGTCCGCGGAATAGATCTTGACGCTGTCCTCCTTCAGCCTGCGCACCAGATGCGTGTCCTCGCCCCGGGTGATGTCCGCGAAGCCGTACGACCGGAACATGTCCGCCTTGCCGAGGAACGTCCCGCCCTGCACGAGGAAGGAGTAGCGGTGCTCCAGCCCCGGCAGCCGCAGCATGGTGGTGTTGAGGCCCTCGAAGTAGGAGTAGTGGGCGCCCTTGCCGACCAGCTCCGCGTCGGTGTAGTCGAAGGCCCTGACCAGGTCCGACAGGTAGTGCTCGCCGTACAGGTTGTCGTCGTCCATCTTGGCGATCAGGTCGCCTTCGGCGGCGGCGATGCCCAGGTTCATGCAGGCGCCGAGTGACAGCTCGGCCGAGGCGGGCAGGACGACGACATCGGAGATGCCCGCCATGCGGGCCTTGTCGGCCACCACCACCGGGTCGATGTCCAGGCCGTGCAGGACCATGACGAGCTGCAGCGGCCGGTGGATCTGCTTGGCCACCGAGGAGATCGCGTGCTCGATCTGCGCGGCCCGGTTGGTCGGCAGGACCACGGAGATCGACCGGGCGCCGGTGGAGACGGGCCGCCCCAGGAAGCGGAGAATCTGGTCCACCCGGTGCGTGAACAGGTGCTTGTCGAACACCTCGCGCATCGCCAGGTGCCCCATGCGGGCCCGCAGCTCCGGGCTGTTGATCAGGTGTAGCACCTGGTTGTACGACTCGACCGGCTCGCGGGCGATCGGCAGCAGCTCGCCGAACGTCTCCTCGATCGCCCTGGACCACCCGGAGACGACCGGCGTGGAGCAGGCCGACAGCTCGAACACGCGGCGCGCGCACATCGTGGGCGAGTCGAGCACCGAGTTGACGTTGAGGAAGACCTTGTACATCCGGTAGGCCGCGAGCATCTGGTCGTAGGGGAGCTCGCCCACGATGTGCGGGCGATACTTCTCCGGCCAGGCGTACTTCTCGTCGACCTCGCCGTTGCGGGCGAAGATGTGCAGGCCCAGCTCGCGGATCGGGTCGATGACCGTCTCCATCTGCTCGCGGCGCTCGGGATGCTTGTCGCGGAAGTACATGCCGGCGAAGACGACGTCGTGCAGCCGGCCCTGCTTCTGCTGGATCGGGTTGTGCACGCGGGGCTGGGCGGCGAACTGGAGCACGTCCACCCGATCGTGTCCCAAAGTTTCACGATATTTCGGCACCATGTCACCGTCGCAGGTGAACACGTAGTCGAACAGTTTGGCCGTGTCGATGAAGAACTCGAAGTTCGGCGGGTCCTCCTTGTTCCAGAAGACCGTCGGAATCCCCTCGGCGCGGCACCACGCCACGAGATCGCGCAGCGGGTCCTTGGGGGCGTTCGTCCCGGTCATCTGGTAGCGCCAGCGGCCCTGGTTCCCGTGCCAGGCCGACTCGCAGAACAGCAGGTCAGGCCGCTTCTCGGCGAAGATCTCCGGCCAGTCCTTGAGCCCGAACTCGATCTGGTCCCACTCGTACCTGAACGCCAGCCGCGAGAAGTCGTCCAGGATGACGGCGACCTTGAGGTCCGGCCGGTTCACCGGCCCGAGCGGCCACTTCACGGTCGGCACCTCGACCTGCGGCGGCCGGTGGTTGGCCGCCGCGACGGCCAAGCTCACCGGGACCGGGGCCTTGGGCGCCCGGTCCTTGGACCGGACCGCCTCCAGCACCTTGCCCGGACTTTTCGACCCCAGCGCCTCGCCCAGCTTGAAGGTCCGCTTGGCCTGGGTGGCCTCCAGCTTCCAGTTGGCATAGGCGGCCTTGGCCTCGGCTATCTCCAGCCGCCGGCGCAGCTCCCTGATGTCCGCCTCATAGCGCTCGACGAGCTTGCGCTCCTCGGGCAGCCAGTTCACGGGGCCGAGTCGCTGGTACGTGGGCTCTTCAGGGGTTTCGGCCATGGGGATGCACGCCTTATCGCTTAGCGGAGGTATGTCATGGTACGGCGGGGACCGTACGGAATGAGGGGGTTATTCGGAACGCGCACCCTGTGCGGCAGGCGAGAGATTGTCCCCCTTGAGCCAGGCCGAGATGACCCGGGCGATCCGCGGCCCGGCGGCGCCGTCCCACAGCGGCGGCAGCTCACCCGACGGCGTCGCGGCCCCGTCGGCCAGCGCCTTCCCGGCCGCGGCCGGCAGCAGGGCCGGGGTGACCAGGCGGTTGGTCCCATGCGTGATCGTGATCGGCCGCTCGGTGTTGGGCCGGACCGTCAGGCACGGCACGCCCAGCATCGTCGTCTCCTCCTGCACGCCGCCCGAGTCGGTGACCACCAGCGCGGCGCCCCGGACGAGTGAGAGGAAGTCCACATAGCCCAGCGGCTCGATCACCTTGACCGAGGGGCCGTCGACCAGGCCCGCCTCGGCCAGCCGGGTACGCCCCCTGGGGTGGATCGGCACCACGATCGGGATCTGGCGAGCGACGTCCAGCACGGCCGAGACCAGTTCCTTGGCCGCCTCGGGGGTGTCGACGTTCGCCGGGCGGTGCAGGGTCGCCACGGCATAACGAGCCGGTATGTCCAGCCTGGCCACCACGGGCCCCGGGTCCAGCGAGGGCAGCGCGGAGAACAGACTGTCGATCATGGGGTTGCCCACCAGGTGCACCTTGGCGGCGGGCACGCCCTCGGCCGCCAGATGCGAGAGCGCGTCGGGCGAAGTGGCGAAGAGCAGGTCCGACAGGGAGTCGGTGACGATCCTGTTGACCTCCTCCGGCATGCCCCGGTCGAAGGAGCGCAGGCCCGCCTCGACGTGCGCGGTGCGTACGCCCAGCTTGGCGCAGACCAGGATCGCGGCCAGCGTCGAGTTCACGTCGCCGTAGACCACCACCAGGTCGGGGTCGTGCTGGAGGACGACCTCCTCCAGGCCGACGAGCAGCGCCGCGGTCTGCTTCGCGTGACTGCCCGAGCCGACACCCAGATTGGCCACCGGCTCCGGCAGCCCGAGGTCGGCGAAGAACACGTCGGACATGAGCGCGTCATAGTGCTGACCGGTGTGGATGATGCCCTGCCGCACGCCGAGTTCACCGAGTGCCCGCACCACCGGGGCCGCTTTCACGAAGTTGGGACGAGCGCCCAGAACGTGCAGGACCAGGGGGTTCTCCCTCATTGACCTCGCCTTTCATAGCGGAAGGGAAAAAACGCTGCCTATGGTACGGTCACCGCGTGGCATCCGACGCCAGTCGTGAAGACTCCCCAAGACCAAACGGCAAGGTTTCCGCCAAGTCCGCTAGAGCCGGTGTCGGCGGCCTTATCAGGGGCTTCGTGCAACACCCGATCATCGTCTCCCGCGTCGTCATGACGAAGGTGAAGGCCGATCCGGTGCGCGTGGCACAGGCGGCGGCCGAGTCGCTCCCGCCGGCGCTCCGCCCCGTCGTGGGCAAGGTCGCCTGGCCGGCCGCCCGCCGGGCCAGGCGCGCGGTCCGCAAGTTCAGCATGCGGGTGCTCAAGGGGCCGTGGAACGAGGCCAAGGAGCACTGGGACCAGGGCCGGGTCAGCGAGGCCGCGGCCGTGCTCGAAGCGCACACCAAATACCCCTTCGTCAAGCGCAGGGCCGCCTACTACCGGGGTGAGCTGGCCGCGATCAGCCCCGACCCGATCCCGCCGCAGCCCAAGGTGGCCGTCGCGGACCGGGTGGCCGGGCGGGTCCTGCACTGTGTGACCAACGCCCTGCCGTACACACAGGCCGGCTACACGGTCCGTACGCACCGCATCGTCATGGCGCAGCAGGCCAAGGGCCTGGATCCGCACGTGGTGACCAGCTGGGGCTGGCCGATGCTGCAGGGGCACGCCGACGCGCCGCCGTTCGAGGAGCTAGACGGGATCCCCTACTACCGGCTGCTGCCCGACGGGCACGGCGAGATGCCGTTCGAGACCCGCGGGCGGATCATCAAGGGCGCCGAAGGGGTCACCAAGCTCGTCGCCGAGCTCCGGCCCCAGGTGCTGCACGCCGCCACCGACCACCGCAACGGCTCCATCGCGCACGCCGTACGCGAAAGGACCGGCACGCCGTTCGTCTACGAGGTCCGCGGCTTCCTGGAGGAGACCTGGGCCTCCCGCGACCCCGGCCGGATCGGCAGCCAGCGGCACGTGCTCCAGCGCGAGCGCGAGGCGTTCCTGATGCGCGAGGCCGATGCGGTCGTCACGCTGGCCGAGACGATGGCCACGGAGATCGTCGAGCGGGGCGTGCCCCGAGAGCGGATCTTCCTGGCGCCCAACGCGGTCGACGACTCGCTGCTCACGGCCTCCTACGACGGCGAGGCGTTCAGAGCGGGCATGGGCATCGCGAAGGACGAGATCGTCGTCGGGTCGGTGTCCAGCATCGTGGGCTACGAGGGATTCGCGACGCTGCTGCGGGCCGCGGCGCTGCTGCGCGACGGGGGCACGCCGGTGCGGGTGCTCATCGTGGGCGACGGCACCGAGCGCGAGAACCTGCTGGAGCTGGTCGGCCAGCTGGGGCTGACGAGCGCGCTCCTGCCGGGCCGGGTGGGCCCGGACGAGGCGCTGCAGGCTCAGGCGGCCATCGACATCTTCTCCTGCCCGCGCGAGGACCTGCGGGTGACCCGGCTCGTCACGCCGCTGAAGCCCGTCGAGGCGATGGCGCTCGGCAAGCCGGTCGTGCTCAGCGACCTGCCCGCGCTGTCGGAGCTGGTCGGATCCGACGGCGCCGGGCTGCTGGTGCCGCCGGGCGATCCCGAGGCGCTGGCCAAGGCGCTCGGCGCGCTCAGGGAGGATCCTGCCAGGCGCGCGGCCATGGGTGAGGCAGGCCGTGCCGAGGTGGCCGCCAAGCGTACTTGGGGCCGAGTTGCCGAAACTTACCGGTCCCTCTACCGCTCCATTACCGAACGATGACCTTCAGATTGGCTGTCTGTTGTGACGGGTTCGGCAGCATTAGGCGTGAGCTAGGTGGACTTGAGATAGCCTTTGCGACCATGAAGTGTTGTTTCCGGCTCTCTAAGGCACTGCTGTGACAGAAATCGACTTGGCTGTCATCGGTCTGGGCTACGTCGGCATGCCGCTCGCCAAGGAGGCGGTCGCGGCCGGTATGCGGGTCGTCGGCGTGGACGTCGACTCCCGCAAGGTCGACGCGCTCAACGCCGGACAGTCCTACATCGATGACCTGACCGATGCCGATCTCGAGCACATGCTGGCCAACGGGTTCAGCGCCACGCTCGACGAGTCCGTGCTGGCCAAGAGCAACACGATCGTCATCTGCGTGCCCACCCCGCTGGACGAGGACCACCGACCGGACCTCTCCGCCGTCGAGGGCGCCACGGGGTCGGTCGGGCGCAATCTGAGCAAGGGCACGCTGGTCGTCCTCGAGTCCACGACGTGGCCGGGCACCACCGACGAGGTGGCCCGCCCGATTCTCGAGACCTCGGGGCTGGTCGCGGGGGAAGACTTCTACCTGGCCTTCTCGCCGGAGCGGATCGACCCGGGCAACCCCAAGTTCGGGCTGCGCAACACGCCCAAGGTGGTCGGGGGCTACACGAGCACCTGCCGCGACCGCGCGACGGCGTTCTACGGCCAGTTCATCGAGCAGGTCGTGCCGGTCAGCGGCACGCGCGAGGCCGAGATGGCCAAGCTGCTCGAGAACACCTACCGGCACGTCAACATCGCCCTCGTCAACGAGATGGCGATCTTCTGCGACGAGCTGGGGATCGACCTGTGGGAGTCGATCGAGGCCGCGGCCACCAAGCCGTTCGGCTTCCAGAAGTTCCTGCCCGGTCCCGGCGTCGGGGGTCACTGCATCCCCGTCGACCCGTCGTACCTGTCGTACACGGTGCGCAAGCTCGGCTACCCCTTCAGGTTCGTCGAGCTGGCCCAGGAGATCAACGAGCGGATGCCGTCCTATGTGGTGGCACGGGTACAGCGTCTGCTCAACAGGCATAAAAAGGCCGTAAATGGCGCCAAAGTGGTTATGCTCGGCGTGACCTACAAGCCGGACATCGCCGATGAACGGGAGACCCCGGCCCTGCCGGTGGCGCGTGCGCTGCTGGAACTGGGGGCCGAGCTCACGTTCGCGGACCCGCATGTCAAGGAGTGGTCGGTCGACGGCACCCCGGTGCCCCGTGAAGAGGACCTGGCCGAGGCCGTGGTCGGCGCCGACGTGACGCTGCTGATGCAGCAGCACGCCGCGTTCGACCTCGACATGGTCGAGGCTAAGGCCAGGCTCGTGCTCGACACCCGCGGTGTTCTCACCGAGGGTGAACGCGTCGAGCGGCTGTAGCGACGGAGGGCTGCGCGCAGTGCACGTGCTCGTCATGACGGTGGTGCATAACCCCGAGGACGCGAGGATCCTGCATAGGCAGATCCGTGCCCTCGTGGATGCAGGTCATGAGGTCACGTATGCCGCCTCGTTCACCGCCCACGGGGTCGTGCCTCGCCCTTGGGTCAACGGCGTCGATCTGCCCAGGGCCGCGCAGCGTAAGCGCATGGCCGGGGTCTGGGCCGCCCGCAGGCTGTTCAAGCGCATGCGGCGCAAGGTCGACATCGTGCTGATCCACGATCCGGAGTTGCTGTTCGCGATCTGGGGCGTGCGTAACCGTCCGCCCGTGGTCTGGGACGTCCATGAGGACACCCCGGCGACGCTCTCCCTCAAGCCGTGGCTGCCGTCGCTGCTGCGGCCCCCGGTACGCTTCCTCGCCCGCCTGCTGGAGGGCACGGCCGAGCGCCACCTGCACCTGCTGCTGGCCGAGACGGCCTACGCGGGCCGCTTCAAGCACGCCCACCTGATCGTGCCGAACGAGACCTGGGTCCCCGACTCGGTCACGCCGCCCGGCGACGACCGGGTGGTGTACCTGGGCTGGCTGTCCAGGGCGCGCGGTGTGACCGAGGCCGTCGAGGTGGCCCGGTTGCTCCAGCCGTACCGGGTGGCGGTGGAGCTGATCGGCTACGCCGACCCCTACAGCCGGCCGATGCTCAACCAGGCCGTCACCGAGGGCCTGCTGGAGTGGCGCGACTTCATGCCCAACGACGAGGCGCTGAAGCGGCTCGACGGCGCGCTGGCCGGACTCTCGCTGCTGCACGACGAGCCGAACTACCGCCACTCGATGCCCACGAAGATCGTCGAGTACATGGCCCACGGCATCCCGGTCATCACGACGCCGTCCCCCCGCGCGGTCGAGCTGGTCGAGCGGTACGACAGCGGCGTGGTCGTCCCGTGGGAGGACCCGAAGGCCGTGGCCCAGGCCGTACTGACGCTGAGGGACGACGTACGGGAGCGGCGGGCGCAGGGCGCGCGCGGCTACGCGGCGGCCCGCGCGAACCACCACTGGCCCAACTCGGCCAAGAGGTTCGTGGCCCAGCTCGAATCGTGGGCCGGCGTCAAGAACTAAGGCGTCATGAACTAAGGCGCCATGAACTAAGGCGTCATGAACTAGCGGCTTATCCTCGGCAGACCACTAGGGCGGTAGGTTCCTCAACGTGCGCTGGCTCCTCGTGCTCCTCGGCGCCGCGATCCTGGCCGCGGTCGCGGCCGTGATCGTCGTGCTGCCCAAGAGCGATCCTCCCAAGAAGGCGAGCCAGCAGGTCAAGGCGACGCCGACCCGCGTCGAGCCCACCCCGAAGGTGAGCGAGATCACCGACCAGTGTGGAACGTTCGAGACCAAGGAGAAGGCCCCCTACGCCGTCACCGGATACTGGATCACCCCCAAGTCCAACCGCTGCACCTGGCGCCATCAGCTGGAGGACATCCACAACCTCGGCGGCGACACGGTCATCAGGATCGGCTACGGCCTGCAGTTCCGTACCACCGACGACGAGGGCCGCGTCCTGACCAAGGACGGCCAGCTCGACCCGCTCTACAAGGACTGCGAGGAAGACGGCCTGAGCTGCCGCGACGCGGCCGAGCGTGATCTGCGGGAGGCCAATCCGAAGAATCGCGTCTCCCGCTTGTACGCCTACCGCACCGACGAGTCGTTCGGGCCCGGCCTGTTCCGCTGCTCCCAGATGGAACGCAAGATCACCGTGGGCAAGCGGGTGTACTTCCGCGTCCTCACCCCGATGGACGGCGGCTCCGACGACTCCACCTGCGACTTCACCAAGGCCAAGCCGTACGACATGATCCTCATCGCCGGCTCGGACACCGACAGCCTGACGCAACTCCTCGACCTCGGCGAGCAGTTCGGTGTGCAGGTCTTCCCGGCGCTCCCGCTCGCGCCGCGCGACCCCAAGACCCCGACCCGGGCCAACAACAAGCACATCGACACGCTCAGGACGCTGACCCGCCGCATCCTGCAGGACTACGGCGCGCGCTTCGCCGACCGCGCCTCGCTCGGCGGCGTCTACCAGCCGTTCGAGGTGCAGATGGCCGACACACTCGCCGGCAACCCCACCCTCGAGGTGTACGCCGAGCAGCACCAGATCGTGGAGCAGGAGCTGCACAAGCCCATCCTCATCAGCCCCTACCTCGACGCCCGCAAGCGCGTCCCCTTCGGGCAGACGCCCAAGCAGGTGGCGGCGGCTTTCGTGGCGCTGGCCAAGACCGGGGTGGGCATCATCGCGCCGCAGGACAGCCGCGGCACCGGCAAGGTCGGCCTGTTCTGGCCCGACCAGCGCGACACCGAGGTCGACGCGCGGCTGCGCCCGGTCGTCGGCGAGACCACGTACGGCACGGCCTACCACGGCTCGACGCGCGACTACTACCGAGAGATGTCCCTGGCCCGCGACCAGATGCTCCAGGCAGGTCTCGACGTGCAGCTCTGGGCGAACGTCGAGGCGTTCGAACCCTCGGGCGACCGTCCGTGCGCCGCGCAGGGCACCCGCGGCAAGACCGACAAGCAACGCCTGGACCAGGCCGTCACGATGGCCGGCAGGTATGTTCAGAAAATCGTCTCCTACATGTGGAGCGACTTCATGACCTGCGGCTCCCCGTCGCTGGAGACGGAGATCACGCAGGACTGGCAGCGGCCGATCGCCGTGGACGCCATCCGCCGCTCCCGTGACATCCAGGACGGCCTGGAGGTGCGCGGATACCACCTCAAGGACGGCACGATCACCCTCCAGTACGGGGACGAGCTGAAGGAGCTGGTGGTCTCCGCGGTGGGCTGGCTCGACGAGGACCCGCTGGAGGATCTGCCGGAGGGTATGCAGACGGCGTGGGTGCCGTTCGACTGGGCCCAGGTGCCGCCGGACGAATGGGTCAAGGTCGGCGTGAAACTTCCCTCGGGCAAGGCCACCACGGAGCCGCTCCACGTCCGCATCGCGGCGTGAGCGCGCCCGCCGCTGAGGGCGCCTTGGGCCGGTCGGCGTGTAACGTGCCTGCCATGGTCCCGAGCATCCCGGTCAGCGTCGACCTGGTCGTGCTCACCGTACGCTGCCAGGCCCTGTGCGCCCTCGTGTGGCGCCGGGACAACCCGCCGTTCCTGCGGCGCTGGTCGCTGCCCGGCGGCTTCATCCAGCTCGACGAGGACCTCCCGGCGGCGGCCCAGCGCATCCTGGCCGAACGCGCCGGCCTCCCCGGCGCCCCGGTGCACCTGGAGCAGCTCCAGACCTACGGCTACCCGGACCGCGACCCCCGCCAGCGCGTGGTCAGTGTCGCCTACCTCGGCCTGGCTCCGGACCTGCCGGCCTCGGAGAAGGCCCACATGAGCTGGCAGCCCGTCGACACCCTGTCGGTGATGGCCTTCGACCACCGGCGCATCATGCAGGACGGCATCGAGCGGGCGCGGGCGAAGCTCGAATACACCTCGCTGGGCGCCGCGTTCTGCCCACCGGAGTTCACGGTGGCGGACCTGCGGCGGGTGTACGAGATCGTCTGGGGCCGTCCCCTGGACCCGCGCAACTTCCACCGCAAGGTCACCAAGGCGGAAGGCTTCCTGGTCGAGACGGGCGCCACCACCACCCGCGACGGCGGCCGCCCGGCCAAACTCCACCGCCGCGGCCCCGCCGAGCTCCTCCACCCCCCGATGCTGCGCGGCCGCCCTTAGAAGAGGGTCGATTCGCGCCCGGCGAGGCGCAGCGGCGGCGGGTAGCCCCTCCTCGGAGAGGGGGACAACCAGGGCTCGTGCACGTACGCGTCGGGGACTTCGGCCAGCTCTGGCACGTGGGCGCGGACATACAACGCGCGCCACGGCCCTGCCTGGACATGGGAGCGGCTCCAGGAGCGGCGGGCTCGGCCGGTTCGCGCTGGTCCGCCCTCGGTCGCAGGCGCAGCGAGGCCCGCGCCGCCTCCGCCGGTGCGACACCCTCCCGGATCAACCTGTTCATCTCCTCCAGGCGGAGAAGATCCGTGGCGTCGTAGCGGCGGTGCCCACCCCGGCTGCGGCCGCTCGGGCCGATGCCGTACCGCAGGTTCCAGGTGCGCAACGTGGGCGCGGGCACGCCGAGCCGCCGGGACACGGCACCGATGCCATATCCCGTTTCCACCGAATCCTGATACTCAGCCATGGCTCCGCCCATTCTTTCGAACGATCGGCCTTCACGGTTGCAGCGAACCGCCTCACGCCGGAGACGACGCCCCCAGCCTGGCCGCCGCGGCCTGCGGATGCGGATTGCGCCAGATTTGTTCAGCGGGCTGAGGATTCGCAATAATGTTCAGCATGCTGAACAAATGGCGGTCGGGTCACGCCCTCGTGCTGGGCGTTCTGGCCTGCGCCGTCCTGACCGGGGTGGTGTGGCTGCTCGGGCAGCGCCTGAACGGCATCGCGCACCTGCCGGACCAGGGCGCGTCCTGGTACTACTGGAAACTGCCGGAGCCGACCCCCTGGACCCGGCTGTCGGCCTGGATTCCGTACGCCGCCCACCAGCTCGCGCTGTGGGGCCTGATCTACTACGCCCAGACCAGGGTGCGGACACCCACCAGCGGACTACATCGGGTCAACCTGGTCGCCCTGGCGGTCAATGCGTCCTTCATCGTCGTGCACCTGGTGCAGACGCAGCTGTTCTACGACGGCCTCGCCCAGGACGTGTCGATCTTCAGCTCCCAGGGGTCGGTGATCCTCCTCCTGGTCTTCGTTCTCATCATGGAGAACCGGCGTCGCGGCCTGTTCTTCGGCAAGCCCGCGCCGATCAGCGAGCAGGTGGTCGACTTCGCCCGCCGCTACCACGGCTACCTGTTCAGCTGGGCCGCCGTCTACACCTTCTGGTATCACCCCATGGAAGCCACCAGCGGCCACCTGATCGGGTTCTTCTACATGTTCCTGCTGCTCCTCCAGGGCAGCCTCTTCCTCACCCGCGCACACACCAACCGCTGGTGGACTGTGACGATGGAACTGGCGGTGGCCGTCCACGGCACACTCGTGGCCGTGATGACCAGCGGTCCCGACGGCTTCTGGCCGATGTTCCTGTTCGGCTTCCTCGGTGTCTTCATCATCACGCAGATGCACGGGCTCGGCCTTCCGCGCGTGCTGCGGTGGACACTCGCCTTGGCCTACACCTTGAGCGCGATCACGGTGTACGCCGCACGCCATGACGTCGCAGGGGTCCTGGCGGCCGGACGCATCCCGGCCATCGAGTACGTGCTGGTGACCGTGTGCGCCGGGTTGATCTGGCTGGGCCTCGCCACCGCACGATTCCTGCGCTCGCGTCCGGCCGTCCGCGCCAGTGGGCGCCCAAGGTCTTGATGCTCGCGGCGGCGCGAGGCTTTGCGACAATGAGCCGGTGGCCGACATCGACTCCTGGCCCACCGGCCGGTTGCTGTCGGTGGCCGCGCGACTGGTTGAAGGGCGCTTCTACGAGTTCCTCGCCTCTCATGGGCTGACCCACGCCGGGCTCATCACCCTGCATCACCTGGCCGAGGGCCCGCTGGCGCAACGCCGTCTGGCGGTGCTGTGCCGGGTCACCGACCAGACGATGAGCCGCACCATCGAGCGCCTGCGACGGGCAGGGTACGTCGACAAGCAGGTCGACGGCCAGGACCGCCGGCGCGTGCTGGTGACGATCACGCCTGCGGGGTCCCAGGTCCTGGCCCTGGCCTACGAAGCGGAGCGAGAGTCGGAGCACCTGATGGGCGCGGTCGACGACTATGAGCAGTTCAGGCAGCAACTGGTCAAGCTCATCAAGACCGTCTGACCGTACGGTGCTCACCGCATGTCGGTGACGGATGCCTCCCGATGCTGCCCTGCTGGTCGGCTTCTTTTAGGGTGAAGCCATGCCTCGTTTCCGCACGATTCTGGACACCATGCCGGCGTACAAGGCCGGCAAGGCGGTGACGTCTCCTGACGGCCGCTCGTACAAGCTCTCCTCCAACGAGTCGCCCTATGACCCGCTGCCGTCCGTGGTCGAGGCGATCGCCGAGGGGGCGCGGCAGATCCACCGCTACCCCGACCCGGGGGCGATCAAGCTGACGGAGGCCATCGCGGAGCGGTTCGGGGTGCCGGTCGAGCACATCGCGCTCGGGGCGGGGTCCGTCACCGTGGCGCAGCAGCTGTTCGAGGCCGTGAGTGAGCCCGGCGCCGAGGTGATCTACGCGTGGCGGTCGTTCGAGGCCTATCCGCTGCTGGCCGACCTGGCCGGGGCGGTGTCCGTCAGGGTGCCGCTGGTGGGGGAGGACCACGACCTGGACGCCATGGCCGAGGCGATCACCGACCGGACACGCATGATCTTCGTCTGCAATCCCAACAACCCCACCGGCACCGTGATCCGCCGGGCCGAGCTGGTGGCCTTCCTCGACCGGGTGCCGGACGACGTGCTGGTGGTCCTGGACGAGGCCTACCGCGAGTACGTGCGCGACGAGGACGTGCCCGACGGTCTCACCCTCTACCGCGACCGGCCGAACGTCTGCGTCCTGCGTACCTTCTCCAAGGCCTACGGTCTGGCCGGGCTGCGCGTCGGCTACCTCGTGGGACATGAGGCGGTGGCGGCGACCATCCGGAAGACGATCATCCCGTTCGCCGTCAACCACCTCGCGCAGATCGCGGCGATAGCCTCCCTGCGCGCGGAGGAGGAGCTGATGGAGCGGGTCGACACGGTGGTCAAGGAGCGGACCCGGGTGCGTGAGTCGCTCATCGCCCAGGGCTGGACGGTCCCCCTGACCGAGGCCAATTTCGTCTGGCTGCGGCTCGGCGACCGCACGCTCGACTTCGCGGCGGCGTGCGCGGCCGAGGGCGTGGCGGTGCGGCCGTTCGCGGGGGAGGGCGCCCGCGTCTCGATCGGCGACCCGGAGGCGAACGACACGTTCCTCGCGGCGGCGGCGGCCTTCAAGGCGAGTTGACAGCTTACGAGTTTTGGGTCTGTAATGGCCCTCTTGTCGCGTGTCGCCGGCCGGAGGACGTCGGCGGCATGGAGGCACCGGTTGTAGGGGATGATGTCGTGACTTCTCACTTCACAGGCAGCGCCTGATCTGATCGCGCGCCCGCGCGTCGTCCCCACGCCCGGTGGTGTCCCGCACCACCGTCGCACGCGAATCATTGTGCTGCCCAACGGTCCGGCGATCGCCTGACCGTCCTTTCCCCTCGCGTGCTCATCGAGGCTCTCCGCCCGAGGCCGGTACGGCGTGCCGCTGCGCATCCACCCGTCCTGACCCTTTTCCCATCTGGAGAGCAAGCAGAGCATGCCCCAAGACTTCAACCAGCAGATCATCGACGAGTTCCGCGCCAACCAGGGACAGGTCGCCATGTTCGACGGCGCCCGGTTGCTCCTTCTGACGACCACCGGCGCCAGGACCGGCGCCGAACACACCACTCCGGTCGGCTACCTGCCGGACGGCGAGCGCATGCTGATCATCGCCTCCGCCGGAGGGGCGCCCAAGCACCCGGCCTGGTATCACAACCTCCTGGCCACGCCGCGGGTGACGGTGGAGGACGGCATCTTCACCTACCCGGCTGACGCGGTCGTCCTCGAAGGCGAGGAACGCGACGGCGCCTTCGCGCGGGCGGTCGAGATGGACCCCGGCTGGGCGGCCTACCAGGCGAAGACGAGCCGGGTCATCCCGGTGGTCGCGCTGACCCCGCGCGGCGGCGGTCCGGACGGCACGCGAGGGGGTGACTTCCTGGTGCGGGTGCACGACGCGTTCCGCCGGGAGCTGCGGCTGATCCGCAAGGAGGTCGCCGCGTCCGGAACCGGCGGCCTGGGCGTGCAGTTGCGGGTCAACTGCCTGACCCTGTGCCAGGGGCTCCATCAGCATCACACGTTCGAGGACGCCGGGATGTTCCCTTGGGTCGAAGGGCGGCATCCCGAGCTCACCCTGGTGGTGGACCGGTTGCGCGAAGAGCACGAGACGGTCTCCCGGCTCCTCGACGAGCTTCGGCGACTGCTCGCGGACGGCGAGCCGGCCGCGCCCGCCGCGAAGGTGCTCGCGGAGGTGGATCGGCTCATGAGCGAGCTCGAAGCGCACCTCGATTACGAGGAGCAGGAGCTCGTCCCGATCCTTAACGCCATGACCCCCTAGCGGGAACTCGTCCCGATCCTGAAGGCCATGATCCCCTAGCGGGAGTTCGTCCTGATCCTGAAGGCCATGACCCCTAAGCCCTGACCTCTTCGGGGGTGAGCCGTTTCACCTTGGGCCGTCGCTCCGTGGACACCACGAGGGCGACGCCCAGCAGGATCACCAACCCGCCCAGCATGATCTGCCAGGTCACCTGCTCGCTCAACACGAGCGCGCCGAGAAGCACCGCCACCGCCGGGTTGACGTACGCGTAGGTCGACACCAGCGAGATCGGCGCGTTGCTGAGCAGCCAGCTGTAGGCGGTGAAACCGACCAGCGACCCGACCAGGATCAGGTAGACCAGCCCGGCCCACGACCGGCCGGAGACGGCCGAGACGTCCAGCCGTTCACCCACCGACAGGCCCGTGACGGCCAGCCCGGCCCCGCCCACCAGCATCTCGATCGTGCTGGCCGCGAACGAGTTGGCCGGCATCGGGATCCGGGCCGACAGGAACGACCCGACCGACCACGACAGCGAGGCCACCAGGACCACCACGATCCCGCTGGTGCTCGCCGGCCCGCCACCGCCGCTCAGCGACAGTGCCGCCACACCGCCGAACCCGACCAGCACGCCGGCCAGCGTCAGCACCTTCGGCCGATCCCTGGCCATGATCCTGAACACCACCAGCCACAGCGGCACGGACGCGACGAGCAGCGCCGCCAGCCCGCTGGACACGCTCCGCTCCGCCACGGCCAGCAGGCCGTTGCCGCTGGTCAGCAGGAGCAGCCCCACCAGCGCGGCCCCGCCGAACTGGGCCCGGGTCATCCGGAACGGCTCCCAGCCCCTGCGCGCGATCAGGAACCCGCCGAGGATCACCGCCGCCGTCACGAACCGCAGCGCCCCGCTGAGCATCGGCGGGATGGTCTCGACGGCGATCTTGATGCCAAGGTACGTCGAACCCCAGACCACATAGACGATGACCAGTGCGCCCCAGACGAGCAGGGGAGGGCGGTCAGGGGTGTCCGATGCCATAGCCCATGACAATAGCGGGCGTTCCCGACAGAACGCTGGCGGGTCCCGGACTACCAAGTCGGCGGGGGAGGGAGGCTTTGGTGCCCCCGTCCGAATCCCGTCGATCGGGGGCGACGCAATACATACCCTCTTCGGACGCGGCCAATCACTAGTTCACCTGACCAAAAACACCAGGGGGCCGCCGCCCCAGCAAAGGGAAGGGGGACGGCGGACCCGTACCTGGGGGCGATCAGCGTGGCCCGAGCTTCTCCACGATGAGGCGGTAGAGCTGGCGAGGCCGGCCCGGTTGAGGCGTACGGTTGGGCGGCAGCGGCCACGCGAGTCCCTCGTCGACCAACGTGCGCAGCAACCGCCGAGCCGTACGCGGCGTCACCCCGAGCATCTTCCCCGCGCCCTCCGCGTCCACCACGGTGTCGCCGCCCTCCAGCTTGGCGGCGAGCCGGGCCAGCACCTCCACGCCCTTGGGCTTGAGCGCGGTGGAGCCCTGAGGGGGCATCCGCGGCGCCGGGATGAGCGCTCGGCCCTCGCGGTCCACGGCGAAGCCCTGGGCCTGTTTACCGGCCTGTGTACGCGCCAGAGCCGCCCGCGCGTGCGACTCCGCGTCGTGGGTGGTGCGTCCCATGCCCACGCCGACCTCGACCGCCAGCCCCAGCTCGTCGCGGATCCTGGCGGCGAACGGCAGCACCCTGAACCCGTCGGTCGCGGCGGCGATCGAGCCCCTGGTCGCGGTGACCAGATAGCTGTGATCGTCGATCGGCCAGACGGTGGCGTTGATGCGGTTCGCCTCCTGGACGAGCAGCCGGTGCAGCGACAGCCGGAGCTCGTCGCGCCAGTAACGCGGCGCGGCGCGGCGTACCGGCTCGCGTAGCGTCGGCACCTCGACCAGCACCACGGTCAGCTGTGACTCCTCCAGCCGGTGGTGCGCACCGAGCAGCGCTGCGGTGTGCAGCGCGGTGCGCACGGCCGCGGAGGTCGGCCTGATCCTGATGACCGGGACACCGGACGCCTGGAGGCGTTCGGAGACCGCCGGCAGGCACGTGAGCGCGCCCGTGGTGGATCCCTGGCGGGCCAGGCGCTCGTGGTAAGCCGCGATCGTGCCGGTGGCGCCCGGCTCGTCGCGGCTGTGGACATCCGTAGCGGCAATCCCGAGGTCTGTGTACGCCTCCTCGACGTCCGCCCTGGCCACCACGTCGATGCTCACCCGCTGCGGGTCGATGCGCGAGTCCAACGCCGCCTTGGCCAGCGCGGCGACCAACGCCGCCCCGCCGAGCTGCACGTAGGTCGCGGGCATCGTCAGCACACCCGAGCGCCTGGCCAGGTCGTAGGGGACCGGGCTGGCGAACAGGCATGCGTCCACGCCGGGACCGAGCCGCGTCACTTTGTCGGGCGCCTCCTGCTCATCGCGGTAGGCGGCCGCCACCAAACGGCACGGAAGTGGCGCGGCGGCGTGCCCCATCAGCATGACCCGCTCGACCAGATCGTGGGGTCCGACCACACCAATGGTGAGGTCCGGTGTCATGGCTCCCGGGCGTGACACTCGGGGAGTTTCTTCGGCCCTCTCGACCAATGTTCGTCCCATCCTGCTGTCTGTTGCAGTGCTCTCTTTTGGAACGATCGCTCGCGGGGACCATAATGTCACGCCCGACTTTTCCGGAAAGTCGTTCTGCTTGACAGGCTGAGAAGGTATATCAGCAGCTCAACGAGGTATTCCCAACGCTTTTTAGCGGTCGGAAATCTCTTGTGTAATGTCCGCCCCGAGTGCCCGCATTCGCTCGGCGAGATGTGCGTGCCCGCGGTCGATGAGGTATCCGGACTCGATGACGGTCTCGCCTTCGGCGGCCAGTCCGGCCAGCACCAGCGCGATTCCGGAACGCAGGTCGTGCGCCGTCACCCGGGTGCCCTTCAGCGGGGTGGCGCCCCTGACGATGGCCCTGCTGCCCTCGACCTCCACGTCGGCGCCCATCTTGTTCAGCTCGCCGGCCAGCGCGAAGCGGCCGTCGAAGATGCGCTCGTGAATGTAGCTGGTGCCGTCGGCCAGGGCGGCGACCGTCATCATCGGCGACTGGAGGTCGGTGGCGAAGCCCGGGTAGGTGTCGGTGATGATGTTGATCGGCCGCAGCGGCCGCTCGCACCGAACGTGCAGGACCGCGCCTGGCCGGGCGAAGTCGACGCCCATCTGCTCCAGCTTGTAGCGGACGACGCCCAGGTCGAGGCCGGTGCCCACGAGGCTGAGGTCGCCGCCGGTGATCGCCGCGCCCATCGCGAACACGCCGGCGTCGAGCCGGTCCGGCATCACGGTGTGCTCCACGGCCTGCAGCTCGTCGACGCCCTCGACGGTGATGAAGCCGGTGCCGCCGCCGCTGATCCGCGCGCCCATCTTGGTGAGCATGTCGATGACGTCGAGCACCTCGGGCTCCAGCGCCGCGTTCTCGATCACGGTGATGCCCTTGGCCAGGGCGGCGGCCATGATGAGGTTCTCGGTGCCGGTGTGCGAGGGGGTGTCGAGGTAGAGGGTCGCGCCCGTCAGGCCGGACGCCTTGACGTGGATGACCGTCTCGCCCTCGTCGACGATCGCGCCCAGCCGCTTGTAGCCGAGGTAGTGGAAGTCGAGGTTGCGACTGCCGAGATTGCAGCCGCCGACCCCCTCCACGATCGCCTCGCCCAGCCGGTGCAGCAGGGCGGGCGTGAACAGGACCGAGCCGCGGAAGCGCCTGGCGATGTCGGCGGGCAGCACCGCACTGGACAGCCGGGAGGCGTCGATCACCAGCGTGCGCTCGGCCTCGTGCAGCTCGACGTACGCGCCGATGGCCTCGGCCAGCTCCACCGCCCGCCGCACGTCCTCGATGATCGGTACGTTGCGCAGAACGGTGCGGCCTTTGGGGGCAAGCAGGGCCGCACCGATCATGGGCAGCACGGCGTTCTTCGCGCCCTGGATGAAGGCGGTTCCACGCAGTGGGTTGCCACCGCGCACGCGGTAACGGACCATTCGTGCGGCTCCTCGGAGGTGTCGGTCTGAGCTGGACCGGGCCAAGAGTAGCCGCTAACCACTGCTGCCCCTGCCGAATCATCCCCTAAAGGGAGCCCCGGTGATGCGCTCGTAGGCTTCCAGATAACGCTGTCTGGTCTGTTCCACAACCTTGTCAGGAAGGCGAGGTGGGGGAGTTCCGGAGCTTTTGTCCCATCCCGATTCGGGCGACAACAACCAATCCCTTACATATTGCTTATCAAATGACGGTTGGGAGCGTCCCGGCTGCCACTGGTCAAGCGGCCAGAATCGTGACGAGTCGGGCGTCAGGACCTCGTCCCCCAACGTGAGCACGCCGTCGGCGTCGCGACCCAGCTCGATCTTGGTGTCGGCCAGGATGATGCCCCGCTCGCGGGCGATCTCGGCGCCGCGCGTGTAGACGGCGAGCGTGATCCGGCGCAGCTCCTCGGCGGTCTCCGCGCCCACGTCGCCGACGACCCGCTCGAAGGAGATCGGCTCGTCGTGCTCCCCGACCGGGGCCTTCGTCGAGGGCGTGAAGATCGGCTCGGGCAGCCGGGATCCGTCTTCGAGGCCCGCCGGCAGCCCTATCCCCGAGACCGCCCCTTCGCGCCGGTAGTCGACCAGGCCAGAGCCGGTCAGGTAGCCGCGTGCCACGCACTCGACGGGCACCATCGTCAGCGGCCGGCACAGCACGCTGCGGGAGTCGGGCCCCGGCCCGATGAGGTGATGGGGCACCAGGTCGGCGAGCTGCTCGAACCACCACAGCGACATCTGCGTGAGGATGGCCCCCTTGTCGGGGATCTCGCTCTCGAGCACGTAGTCGAAGGCCGAGATCCGGTCGGAGGCGACCATCAGCAGCTGTCCGTCGTCGGTCAGGTAGAGGTCGCGGATCTTGCCGGAGTGCAGGTGCTTCATCGGGCGATGTCCGTCCTGTGGTGCGAGCCGCGCAACCGTATGCGAGAGACCAGCTCATAGGCGTTGCGGCGGGCCGTTTCCTGGTCGGGGCCGGTGCCGACCACGTTGAGCACCCGCCCGCCGTCGGACAGCACCTGGCCGTCGACCCGCTTGGTGCCGGCGTGCAGGACGTAGGCGCCGCCGATGGGGTCGAGCCCCTCGATGACGTCGCCCTTGACCGGGGCGTCCGGGTAGTTCTCGGCCGCGACGACCACGGCGACCGCCGACCCGGCGCGGAACACCGGAGCCGGATGCTCGCTCAGCCGTCCGGTGGCGCAGGCCGCCAGCAGCCCGGCCAGCGGGGTCTCCAGGCGGTCGAGCACCACCTGGGTCTCCGGATCGCCGAAGCGCGCGTTGAACTCGATCACCTTCGGCCCCTTGGCGGTCAGGGCCAGGCCCACGTACAGCACGCCCTGGAACGGGCGGCCGCGCCGGGCCAGCTCGTCGATCGTCGGCTGGACGACCTCGCGCATGACCTGCTCGGTGAGCCCTTCGGGAGCCCAGGTGAGCGGCGTGTAGGAGCCCATGCCGCCGGTGTTGGGGCCTTCGTCGCCGTCGTAGGCGCGCTTGAAGTCCTGGGCGGGCTGCAGCGGCACGGCCGTCTTGCCGTCGCAGAGCGCGAACAGCGAGACCTCGGGCCCGTCGAGGAACTCCTCGATCACCACCCGCTCGCACGCCGCCGCGTGCGCGAGCGCCTGCTCCCGGTCGTCGGTGACGACCACGCCCTTGCCCGCGGCCAGCCCGTCGTCCTTGACCACGTACGGGGCGCCGAACTCGTCGAGGGCCCGAGCGGCCTCCTCAGCCGTGACGCAGGCCCGCGCCCTGGCGGTGGGGACGTCGGCGGCCGTCATGATCTCCTTGGCGAACGCCTTGGAGCCCTCGATCATCGCCGCCTGACTCGACGGGCCGAAGCAGGCGATGCCCGCGGCGCGCACCGCGTCGGCCACGCCCGCCACCAAGGGCGCCTCGGGGCCCACCACCACCAGGTCGGCGCCGAGCCGTAGGGCCAGCTCGGTCACCTGGGCGGGATCGGTGGCCGTGACCGGATGCGGGGCCGAGATCTCCTCCATGCCCGCGTTGCCGGGGGCGCTGTGGAGCTCGGTGACCTGGGGATCGAGCATGAGTGAGCGGCACAGGGCGTGTTCACGCCCACCGGAGCCGATGACTAGAACGCGCACCGCCCCATTGTGGCAGGGACGACCGGACAGCTGCCCGGCGCACCCGCGACAGGACGCCCTGAGCACTCCAAATGTGGGAATAGGCGGGAATCTTTGTGGAGTTCTACCTGCTGTGGGGAGCCCTCGGAGAGTATCGTCAGTCGGGTCCATCCGCCTGTGGTAACTTAAGGCGGCTTTATGGCATCTCTTGTGATTGGAGGTGGTCCGGGATGAAACCTGGTGATCCCAGCAGTACGTGCTCACTCACGTACACCCTGTATGCCCCCGACCACTCCAATCCGGCAGCCTGATCGTGCCTCCACGTACTTTCGTTGATTGAGGTGACTTTTCGTCGCGCGTGGAGCGTGCCAGGTCGGGCGGAAAGGGACTGCCATGCGCACGTCTACGCTTTTCCGTCGCACCACCCGTCACCCCGTACAGCAGCATGTCTCGCGTCAGCTCACCAAGCCGGTACGTGAGATCTGCGTGCCTCCCGTTGACTCCCTCGTCGAGTTCGGCGCCTACATCAAGGGCCAGAAGGTCGTGGCCCCGGGCATCGAGGAGTCGCTCGACCTGGTCCGCGAGCACAACAGCCGCTCCGACGGCGCCAAGGCGTTCGTCTGGGTCGGCCTGCACGAGCCCGCCGCCCCCGAGGTCGAGTGGCTGGCCGGCGTGTTCGGCCTGCACCCGCTGTCCGTGGAGGACGCGGTCAAAGCCCACCAGCGCCCCAAGGTCGAGCGCTACGGCGACTCCCTGTTCATGGTGCTCAAGTCCATCGCCTACCTGGACCACGACGAGCTGACCGCCACCAGCGAGATCATCGCCACGGGCGAGATCATGGTGTTCCTCGGTGTCGACTTCGTGGTGACCGTACGCCACGGCCGGCACTGTCCCCTCACCGAGGTGCGCGAGCGGCTCGAGGACAAGCCCGAGCTGATGAACCGCGGACCGGCGGGCGTGCTGCACGCCATCGCCGACCACGTCGTCGACCGCTATCTACAGGTCGCCGACCTCATGCAGCTCGAACTCGAAGAGGTCGAGGCGACCGTCTTCGCCGACGTCAGCTCCCGCGACATCAACCGCATCTACCAGCTCAAGCGGGAGATGCTGGAGCTGAAGCGGGCCGTCACGCCGCTCCAGGCCCCGCTGGCCGCGCTGCCGCAGCGCCGGGTGATCCAGTCGGAGATGCGCGAATACTTCCGCGACGTCGGCGACCACCTCTCCCGCGTGTGCGAGCAGGTCGAGTCGTCGAACGAGCTGTGCAGCTCGATCCTGCAGGCGGCGCTGGCCCGCTCGAACGCCCTGGCCAACGAGGACATGCGCAAGATCTCGTCCTGGGTGGCCATCCTGGCCGTGCCCACGATGATCGCCGGGATCTACGGCATGAACTTCGACTTCATGCCCGAGACCAACCAGGTGTGGGGCTATCCGGCGGTCCTCGGTGTGATGATCACGGCCTGCGTCCTGCTGCACCGCGGCTTCCGTCGCAACGGCTGGCTCTAGGGTCTGACGCCGCGCGGGCGTCAGACCCCGACGGGCCGCTTGAGTGGTCCGACGGGGTCGGGCAGTCCCAGCCCGCGCTCGCGCCACAGCTCACGCATCCGATCGGGATAGTCGGTGACGATCCCCGCCACCCCCAGGTCCAGCATCCGGGCCGCCAGCGCCTTGTCGTTGACGGTCCAGACCGCCACGTCCAGCCCCGCCGCGGCCACCTGGGCCATCAGGTCCTCATCGACCATCACGTGCTCGGGCGACAGCGTCGTGGCCCCCGCCTCGCGGGCGGCGGCCGGGATGTCGTCGCCCAGCGGGCCGTTCCAGTGCAGGGTGTCGAGCTCGATCAGCGCGAAGCGCCGCGTGCCCGGCGCCAGCCGGGCGGCGTGGCCGATGATCCGCCAGTCGAAGCTGAGTATCGCCGCGTTGTCCAGCCTCCCGTGCCGGTCGAACTCCTCGAGCACCATCTCGGTGAACAGCTGGGGATCGGCCGTCAGCTCCGGCCTGGTCGGGTCGGACTTGAGCTCGACGTGCAGCCGTACGTCCTCGGCCTCGTAGGCGTTGACCAGCCCGAGCACCGCGCCCAGCGTGGGCATCCGGGTCTCCGGCATCGGCCGCTGCGTCAGCGCGAAGGGATCGTCGGCGTGCCGGGGCAACCGCACACCCACGTCGAGCATGCGCAGCTGCGCCAGCCCGAGCGAGTTGATCGGCTTGCCGACATAGGGGAAGTGGGGGTCGTCCTTCGCGAGCGGCCGCGTGTCGGCACTGGTCACGGCCGAGACCGTGAGGTCGTGGGTCAACACGAGGCGCCGATCGGCGGTGAGCGCGACGTCGAACTCGAGCGCGTGCACCCCGAGCTCCATCGTGCGGCTCAGCCCCGGAAGAGTGTTCTCGGGCCAGAGGCCCCTCGCTCCCCGATGACCGTGAATCTCAACGCGCACACCGGGGACACTACCTGCCGCGCGCCACGAGCACGACGTGCCACGCCGCGCCCTTTTTGTGGTGAGTATGGCTATTGCTGGCTGAACGTCCACGCATAGAGCACCTGGTCCTTCTCCAGTACCCCGCCCGCGCCGCTGTACGTGGCCTGGGCCGCCTCGTTGCCCTCATCCGTGGCAGTCCACATGCCGTAGCAGCCGCGTTCGCGAGCGAGCCCTTCCAGGGCCGCGACCAGCGACCTGGCGATGCCCCGGCCGCGGAAGGATTCGTCCACGCCGAGCTCGTAGAGGAACATCTCGGTCCCCTTGTCGGGGTGGGTGATCTCGACCCCGGTGATCATCCCGGCCGGTGTCTCGTCCACATAGGCGATGAGCAGGTGGTGACGCTCCTCGGCCAGGAACCGCGCGGTGGCCTCCGGCAGGGGAGCGGAGTCGAAGAGGTGACCGGCCGCCTCGACGGTCTCGGGGCAGGTGGCTCGTCGGATGTCCATGCCGGGAGAGTAAGCGCAGGTCGCCGCGCCACGCACGGCATTTATTAGGTCGATAAATGCGACTCTGTGGCAATAAGCTGGCGGTCATGATGGAGGCACTCGAAACGGTCCGGCCGGAAATCGTCCAGGCTTGGGTCGACGGCTGGGTGGTCTCGCGCAGCGCCCCGCGGCCCGTACGGGAGCCATGGGGCCTGCGAGTGGACGTCGGCCGGCCCGGCCACGTCACCCGCCACGTGCTGCCCGCGCCCACCCCCGGCGACCTGCGGCTACTGGCTGAGACGATCAGCACGCCGGGCACCTGGCTCAAGCTCTGCGCCCCCGCGGAGGCGGTCGTCCCGTGGCTCACACCGGCGTGGTCGATCGACGAGCCGGAGTTCATGATGACGGCCCCGCTGCGGCGGGGCGGGGCCACGGCTCCCGACGGCTACACGCTGGCCGTCACCACCCGCTCGGACGTGACCGTGGCCCGCCTGCTGACGGCGGCGGGCGAGATCGCGGCCCGGGGGCAGATCGCGGTCACCGGGCCTACCGCGGTCGTGGACCAGGTCGAGACCGCCCCTGACCACCGCCGTCGCGGCCTGGGCCGGGTGATCATGAGGGCCCTGGCCGATACCGCCGCCTCCCGTGGCGCCAGGACGGGCATCCTGGTGGCCACTCCGGCCGGTCAGGCCCTCTACCGGAGCATCGGCTGGACGACCCGCACCCCGATGACCGCCGCCGTCCTGGCTGCCTCCTGACGGCTTTCACGGGTCGCTCGGGTACGGCCGGCGACGCGGTGCCGACCGTACCCGTGAACCGGGCGGGTCAGACGAGCGGGCGGATCACCAGCGTCTGGTCGCGGCCGGGGCCGACGCCGATCGCGGAGATCGGCGCGCCGCTCATCTCCTCCAGCGCCCGCACGTACGACTGCGCGTTGGGCGGCAGATCGTCGAAGGTCTTGGCGCCGGTGATGTCCTCCTGCCAGCCGGGGAACTCCTCGTACACCGGCTTGGCGTGGTGGAAGTCCGTCTGCGTCATCGGGATCTCGTCGTGCCGCGTACCGTCGACGTCATAGGCGACGCACACCGGGATCCGCTCCAGCCCGGACAGCACGTCCAGCTTGGTGAGGAAGAAGTCGGTGACCCCGTTGATCCTGGTCGCGTAGCGGGCGATGACCGCGTCGAACCAGCCGCAGCGCCGGTTGCGGCCGGTGGTAACGCCGTACTCGCCGCCGGTCTGGCGCAGCCACTCGCCCATCTCGTCCTCGAGCTCCGTGGGGAACGGGCCGGAACCGACGCGGGTGGTGTACGCCTTGAGGATGCCGATCACCTTCGTGAGCCGCATCGGCGGGATGCCGGACCCGGCGCAGGCGCCACCGGCCGTCGGCGAGGAGGAGGTGACGAACGGGTAGGTGCCGTGGTCGATGTCGAGCAGCGTGCCCTGACCACCCTCCAGCAGCACGAACTTGTCCTCGTCCAGCGCCCGGTTCAGCACCAGTGAGGTGTCGGCGATGTGTGGCTTGAGGCGTTCGGCGTAGCCCAGGTACTCCTCTACGACGGCCTCGGCCTCGATGCCGCGCCGGTTGTAGACCTTGGTGAGCACCTGGTTCTTCTCGGTCAGCGCGACCTCGATCTTCTTGGCCAGGATGCCGGGGTCGAGCAGGTCCTGGACGCGTACGCCCATCCGGTAGATCTTGTCGCCGTAGGCGGGGCCGATGCCCCGGCCCGTCGTACCGATCTTGGCCTTGCCCAGGTAGCGCTCGGTCACCTTGTCGAGCGCTTTGTGGTGGGGCATGATCAGGTGCGCGTCGGCGGAGATCAGCAGGCGCTCGGCGGAGATGCCGCGCGCGGCCAGCCCGTCTATCTCGCTGAGCAGGACCCCGGGGTCGATGACGACCCCGTTGCCGATCACCGGCACGACGTGCGGCGACAAGATTCCGGTGGGCAGAAGGTGCAGTGCGTATTTCTGGTCACCGATGACCACGGTGTGACCCGCGTTGTTGCCACCCTGGTAGCGGACGACGTAATCGACGTCGCCACCGAGGAGGTCGGTGGCCTTGCCCTTGCCCTCATCGCCCCATTGGGCACCAACGAGAACGGCAGCCGGCATGGTTCAGTCTCCCGAGCACAAAACGAAACCCCTGGCGCAAGTGCGACAGGGGCTCTTGCGTAGAGAGACTACCCGAGTCGGCCTATTCGTCCCAAGTGCTAGTTCTTGGACAGCGCGTCGTAGGCGTCCTCACTGCTGTCCTTGAGGAACTGCAGGCATCGTTCGGCCTCGTCCTTCTCGCCGATCGCCTGGGCGGCCCTGGAGAGGGAGTAGAGGCAGCGCAGGAAGCCGCGGTTCGGCTCATGCTCCCAGGGGATGGGACCGTGCCCCTTCCAGCCGCTCCGGCGGAGCTGGTCCAGGCCGCGGTGGTAGCCGGTGCGCGCGAAAGCGTAGGAGGTGACGGCGTGGCCCTGCGCGAAGTATTCCTCCGCGAGCGTGGCCCAGGCCGCCGGGTAGGCGGGGAAACGGGCCGCCACGTCGGCGGCCTTGGCGCCGGCTTCCAGCGCCTCCCTGGCCTCGGGCAGGTCCGGCAGTTGAGTCGGGGGCGGCCCGGCGAGAAGGTTATCCATAGGACAAGTCATACCCGCCGAGCCGCCGAAGTGGCTAGGAGATCTTCGTCCCAGCGGATTTGAGGTGCTCACACGCCTCGACGACGCGCGCCGCCATCCCGGCCTCGGCCGCCTTGCCGTAGGCGCGCGGGTCGTAGGCCTTCTTGCTGCCGACGTCGCCGTCGACCTTGAGGACGCCGTCGTAGTTGCGGAACATGTGGTCGGCGATCGGCCTGGTGAAGGCGTACTGGGTGTCGGTGTCGACGTTCATCTTGACCACGCCGTAGGAGATAGCCTCGTGGATCTCCTCCATCGCCGACCCGGAACCGCCGTGGAAGACCAGATCGAACGGTTTGTCCTTGCCGTACTTGGCGCCGACGGCGTCCTGGATCTCCTTCAGCACGCTGGGCCGCAGCTTGACGTGCCCCGGCTTGTAGACGCCGTGCACGTTGCCGAACGTGGCGGCCAGCAGGTAGCGGCCCTTCTCACCGAGACCCACGGCCTCGGCCGTGGCCAGCGCGTCCTCGGAGGTGGTGTAGAGCTTCTCGTTCATCTCGCCGACGACGCCGTCCTCCTCGCCGCCGACGACGCCGATCTCCATCTCCATGATGATGTTGGCGCGGTGGCACTTGTCGATGAGTTCCTTGGCGATCTCCAGGTTCTCCTCCAGAGGTACGGCCGAGCCGTCCCACATGTGCGACTGGAAGAGCGGGTCGAGACCCTTGGAGACCCGCTCCAGCGAGATGTCGATCAACGGCCGCATGAAGCCGTCGAGCTTGTCCTTGGGGCAGTGGTCGGTGTGCAGCGCGACCGTCACCGGGTATTTGGCGGCGATCACCCTGGCGTACTCGGCCAGCGCCGTCGCGCCCGTCACCATGTCCTTGACCGTGGCGCCGGACAGGAACTCCGCGCCGCCCGTCGACACCTGGACGATGCCGTCGCTCCCGGCCTCGGCGAAGCCGCGGAGCGCGGCGTTGAGCGTCTGGGAAGAGGTCACGTTGATCGCTGGGTAGGCGAATCCGCCCGCCTTCGCGCGGTCGAGCATCTCGGCATAGACCTCTGGGGTTGCTATAGGCATGCTTCATCTCCCTGAGAAGTACGGCTTCGCGCAGCCCAGTATCCCGGTCCGCTACCCCGCGTGGTAGAGACAACGCGCGGCGGCCGAGGCCGTTCGCGCCAAGGTAGGCTCACCCCGTGGACTGGCTTTCCAACCTCCTGGACCCGACGTGGTGGCTGACGATGCTCGGCGCCTTCGCGACCGTCGGCGTCCTGGCGATCATCTTCGCCGAGACGGGCCTGCTCATCGGGTTCTTCCTGCCCGGTGACTCGCTGCTCGTCGCCGCGGGCATTTTCAGCTCCGCCGCCGCGGCGAAGGGGATTGGCATCGAGCCGCTGTCCTTCCCTGTGCTGCTGATCGCCACGCCGCTGTGCGCGGTGGCGGGCGCTCAGCTCGGCCACCTCATAGGGGCCAAGATCGGCAGGAGACTCTTCGACCGTCCGGACTCACGGGTGTTCAAGAGGGAATATGTGGAGAAGGCCGAGCACTTCTTCGTGAAGTTCGGCCCGGCCAGAGCGGTGATCATCGCCCGTTTCGTGCCGATCGTCCGCACGTTCCTCAACCCGGTGGCCGGTGTCCTGGAGATGCCGGCCCGCACGTTCTTCTTGTGGAACGTGGTCGGCGGCGTGCTGTGGGTCGAGAGCATGCTGCTGATCGGCCATTTCCTCGGCAACCAGGTCGATCCCACCAAGATCGACAAGTACATCCTGCCCGGTGTCTTCCTCATCGTGCTCATCTCGTTGATCCCGATCATCGTCGAGGTCGTCAAGACCCGCAGGGCCGGCAAGCAACTGCCGGAGCCCAACGGCAAGCACCACCGCGTGCGCTGACCCACACTCTCAGTGATCGCGCCTTTAGCGGTCCTTTAGTGATCGAGATCGACCGCGCCTACGAGTACGCTCCCCCTTGTGGGACGCCACAGGTCAGATCCGATGGGCCTCGCCCGCCTCGCGCTCGCCGTTCTGGCGGCGCTGGCCGTGGTGACGCTCCTGGTCGTCGGCGGTCGTGCGCTGCTCACCTCGCTCGACACGAGCCGGCAGCAGCCTGAACGCGGGAAGGTCGCGGCTCAGCCGCAGGCCAGCGCCCAGGTGCCGACCGTCCGCATCGAGTGCGTGGCCGACACCTGCCCCCTCGTCACGGTCCGCGTGCCGGGCGGCGATGTGCTGCAATATCGTGACATGAGCAGGGGCGAAGAGGTCAGCTACTTCGAACCCGAGCTCGACGTGGTGCTCAGCGACGCCGCCACGGTCATCGTGACCGAGAACGGCAAGCCCCGCGCGCAGGGCAAGGCCGGCGCGCGGGAGGCGTTCACAGTCCGAGGTCCTAAAGCGTGAACGCGGAGTGGGAGGCGTTCACAGCCCGAGGTCCTGGAGCGTGAAAGCGGAGCGGTAGTCGAGCCCCTCCTCGGCCATCCGGGGCGCCGCGCCCCGCTCGACGATCGTCGCCACGGCGACCACTTCCGCGCCCGCCTCGCGCAGCGCCTCGACGGCCGTCAGCGGGGAGGCGCCGGTCGTGGAGGTGTCCTCGACGGCGAGCACGCGACGGCCCTTGACCTCCGGGCCCTCGATCCTGCGCTGCATGCCGTGCGCCTTCTGCGCCTTGCGCACCACGAACGCGTCGAGCGGGCGCCCCTGCGCCGCGGCGGCGTGCATCATCGCGGTCGCGACGGGATCGGCGCCCAACGTCAGCCCGCCCACGGCGTCGTACTCCAGATCCTTGGTCAGGTCGAGCATCACCCTGCCGACCAGGGGCGCGGCCACCCCGTCGAGCGTGATCCGGCGCAGGTCCAGGTAGAAGTCGGCCTCCTGACCCGAGGAGAGCACGACCTTGCCGTGTACGACGGCCTTCTTCTTGATCTCGGCGAGCAGGTTGTCGCGGTCTGTCATGCGTCCCAGCTTAGGGTCCTCGCGCACGTCCAGGCGGCCCGCGTACGGCTGGCCAGGAGCGCCGCCGGAAGGTCCAGAAGCGCTGTCGGAAGGTCCGGGAGCGCTGTCGGAAAGGTCGGGAGCACTGACGGAAGGTAAACACGGCCCTTCGGTTTAGCCGGGACGGTGGCTGCGGAATGTTCGGGGGTAAACCCTGGGTAATTGTGAGGTCACTATGAGTGCAGAATCGCCGCAGAGCGATGCGGATCTTCTTCACGCGGTCAGAGCCGGCGACGCCACCGCCTATCGCGAGCTCCACGACCGCCACGTGGCCGCCGCGCGCTCCCTCGCCCGCCAGCTCGTCAGGGGGGAGGCCGAGGCCGATGACGTGGTCGTCGAGTCGTTCACCAAGATCCTCGACCTCGTCGGCCGTGGCGGCGGTCCTTCGGCGGGCTTCAGGACGTACCTGCTGACGGTCGTGCGACGCACTGTCTGTGACCGAACGCGGGTGGCCGACGGCCAGATACCCATGGGCGGGACCTCGCTCGATCCCGGTGTGCCCTTCATCGACCCGGCCCTCATCGGCCTCGAACGGTCGCTGATCGCCGAGGCGTTCCTGTCGCTGCCCGAGCGGTGGCGGGCGGTGCTCTGGCACACCGAGGTCGAGCACTCTCCACCCGCCGACGTGGCACCGCTGCTGGGCCTGTCAGCCAACGGCGTCACCGATCTCGCCCGCCGGGCTCTCGCGGGCCTACGGCAGGCGTACCTGCAGACGCACCTGGCCGCACCGCCGCCCCACACGTGCCGGCTGGCGCTGGGCAGTATGAGCCGTTACGTCCGGGGTGTGCTGGCCAGGCGGGACTCCAAGGCGGTGGACGAGCACGTGAGCGGCTGTCCCGAATGCCGCGCGGTCCTGCTGGAACTGACGGACGTGAGCCGGGGGCTGCGCGTCATCATCGGACCACTGATCGCCGGGCCGGTCTTCGCCGGGTACGCGGCGGCACTGGCCAAGGAGAGGACCCCGAGCGACCGCCCAGAGGGCTTTCCGCGCGCCCTGGGCCGGTTGGGGCGGGCGCCTGGGCGGTTGCTCGGCAGAGTGCGGCGGCCGTCCGGGCAGATCTCCGGGCGACCGGCCGGACAGATGCTCGGCCGGATGGGCGGGGTGCCCGGGTCCGTGCTCGGCCAGTTCTGGCGCGTGCCCGGGTCCGTGCTCGGCCAGTTCTGGCGCGTGCCCGGGTCCGTGGTCGGCTGGGTTCGGGGCGTGCCCACATACGCACAGGCTGCGGTGGCGGGCGGTACCGCCGCAGCTGTCGCGGCCGCCGCCGCGTTCACGCTGGTCTCGGCCGAGGAGCCGATGCCAAGGCCGGTCGCCAAGCCGGCCGCGTCAGCCGGGCCGCCGCCCGTATGGCCGGCCGACAAGCCCAGGCGGGTTCCTCCCGCTCGACCGGCCGCCCCGTCGGCGACGAGGGGGCACCGGGCGCGCCTGCACGCCACGATCGGCGTGCTCGGCGCGCTGGTCCGCGACCAGCCCGGCATCATCGGCCTACGACTCCGCAACTCGGGCAACGCCCCGACCGCCGAACTCACGGCCACCGTGGACCTGCCCGCAGGCGTCACGCTGATCCCATCGGGCGATTACCGTCATGGCGCCGCAGCGGGCGTAACCCTGACCCGGCCACGCGGCTCCGACCACGCCGCCGCACCGATCCAGCGGGGTGGCTATGAGCACGGTGCCGTGACCGGCGGGATGTCGATTCACCACAGTGCTGTGACGGACGGGATGCCGAGCCGGCCCGGTGGCAACGGCCACGGTGTCGCGGCGGGTGGGACGCCGATTCGGCCCGGTGTCTATGGTCACGGTGCCGAGGTGGTTACGCCCGTTGGGACCGTGGATGGCTGGACGTGTCGCCCGGCCGGGAAGGGCGCCGTGTGCGCCAGGGGGCCGCTTGAGGCGCGCCGCCGTACCGCTGTGTTCCTGCGTGTTCAGGTGGCCGCCCAGGCGCCCCAGGGTGACGGGCCCGCCGTACGGATCACGTCCGGCTCGCTGCGGGTCGGGGCGCGGTCCGCGGCCGGCGTACGGCGGGAGGGCATGCCCGCCAGGTTCGCCACCGACGGCAAGGTGACGGTCAGAGCGGTCGGCAACTCGCTCCTGAGCTGCCCGCTGGAGGACGACGGTTGCGCGGAGGCCCGGCTGCGGGAGGGCGACAGGCGTGACGACGAGCTGTGGCCCATGGCGGTCGTGGACGAGGACAAGGCACTGGAAACGTACGCCTCCAGCGGTGCCACGCTGCGATTGCCTCCGGGTGGTCGGGTCGTGTGGGCGGGACTCTACTGGTCGGCCAGTGGAGAGAACGCGGGGCCGATCAGGCTGCGGCCGCCGGGTCGGCGGCGTTACCTGTTCATCAAGCCCGAGCAGGTGACGGTCCGTGAGCTGCCCTCTGGGCCCGCCTACCAGGCGTTCGCCGACGTGACCGGGCTGGTCGGGAGCGTGAGACAGGAAGGCAGGTGGTGGGCGGCCGACCCGCCGATGGGGGAGGGGGTCGCGCAGCACGCCGGATGGAGCCTGGTGGTGATCGCGACCGACCCGACCGAGCCGTACAGCCACGCCGTAGTGCTCGACACACCGACCGTCGTCGGCGGCGAGGCAGGTCAGGCCCGGATCCCGCTGGACGGCCTGGTCCCCGCCCCCGCACCCGACCGAGGCCCGCGACGCCCGCGAGCGAGCGTGGCTCCTGCGGCCGAGCGTGCGCGAGGTTCGCGGGACGGCATGGCGGCCCCTGCGACCGTGCCTACGCTGACCCTGCGGAAGGGCCCTGCTCCTGCGGCCGAGCGTGCGCGGATCCCGGGTGGGGGTCCGGCCTCTGGAGGCTCGCCCAGGCGGGTCCCGTCGGGCGGGCTGGTGCCTGCTCGGATCGAGATGGTGGCCTGGGGAGGCGATGCCGATCTTGACGGTGACCGGCTCTCTCTGGGTTCGGGGCCGCTCACTCCCGAGGGAGGGGACCGTGACGCGGACAACGTCTTCGACGGCTCGTCCAACGGCACCAAAGGGATGACATTCGGTGTCGACGTCGACACGTTCGGCACCGAACTCGGCCATGACCCGGCGCTGGCCATCGATACGCGGAAGGATGTGGTGTTGTTCGCGATCGCCGCCGTCAGCGTGCGTGCACGGTCGTGACGTACGTGCACGATAGTGACCAAAGTCCGACATATTGGTACGGTCACCCCGAATGCACCGGCGTACGGTCAGGGCAGGGGCGAATCGTCGGGATTAACCTCGCGCGATCACCCGCTTTCATTACCCTGAGAGAGGGCCGCCCGCGAGTCCGGCTCTGACGGTGCACAGTCTGCTAGGTCGGACCACCAGGAAAGGGGCCGTGTCAGTGGATCGCTGCGCGCTGTTCGTGGACGCTGGCTATCTGCTGGCCGACGGCGCGATGGCCGTGCATGGCACCCGCCATCGTGAAGCCGTGGCCTGGGACTACCCAGGGCTCTTGCAGCTCCTGTCAAACCTCTCGCGCGAGCGCACCGGCCTGCCGATGCTCCGGTGCTACTGGTACGAGGCGACCGTCGAAGGACGCCGCACGCCGGAGCACGACGTGCTCGCCGACATCCCCGGCCTCAAGCTCCGTCTCTCGCGCATCCGCCCCGGTCGGCGCGAAGGCGTGGACGCCCAGGTGCACCGCGACCTGATGACGCTCGCCCGCAACAGCGCCATCTGCGACGCCGTCGTGGTCAGCGGTGACGAGGACCTCGCCCAGGTCGTCAGTGACGCTCAGGACCTCGGCGTCAGGGTGACCGTGGTGCACATCGCGGTAGACGGCAGCTGGGCGGTCTCCCGCACGCTCATGCAGGAGAGCGACGACCTCATCGAGCTGGGCGGCGTCCACCTGCGCCCTTACGTCAACATGGTGACCGGCGCCATCGAGGCGTCCAACGGCCACCACCAGCCGGTCAGCAACGGTCACGCCGGCCACGCGCAGCGGGAGCTGCCGCCCGCCCAGCCGAGCAGCGGCAGTCACGCCGCCGACAGGGCGAGCCAGGCCGGTACCAACGGCATGATGCCGTCGGCGGGGCGTGGCCAGCAGCCGCCGCCCAGCTACTCCAGCTACCAGCCAGATCCGACGCCGTCGGCCGCCCCGGTGACCGGACCCATCCCGCAGCAGCCGCAGGCGCCGACGACCGGACAGTTCGCGTCGCAGTCCAACGGGACCTACCAGCCCCCGCCGCCGCAGTCCAACGGGACCTACCAGCCCTCGCAGCTCGGTGCCTACACCGGCCCGCAGCCCGCGCCGGTCTCCCAGCAGCCCTCGGCCGCCACGGCCGGGGCGACCACGCTGTCCGACGCCGTCAAGGCCGCCCATCGGGAGGGGCACGACTTCGGCGAGTCCGTGGCCCGCGACGCGCCGGCCCTCTGGCTGGAGGCCGTGCTCGCGCGCAAGCCGCGGATGCCCTCCGACCTGGAGGCCCGCCTGCTGCAGGGATCGTCCCTGCCGATCGACTTCCTGCTGCACGACGAGGTACGCCACGCGCTGCGCCGCGGGTTCTGGGACGCCTTGGAGCGCGCCAGACACTAGTCTGACGCGCCCTGAGGCCGTTCCTCTCGACCTCTGACGTCGAGACCTACCTCTGCGTCCAGACGTCAGCGCGCCGCTGAGAACGGTCTCAGCGCCTCGGGGATTGATCTAGAGACGCCTCGGGGGATGAGACCAGAGACAGCGCCTCTCGTACGGACAAGGCACAGCGCCTCTCGTACGAGACGGCGCCCCTCATACCGGCAAGGGGCGGTGTCTCTCGTACCGGTGAAGGGACGGCGCGGCGGCTTACGACAGGGCGTCGAAGCCGGAGCGCAGGTGGGCGAGTCGTTCGGCGAGGTCGGTGAGCGGGACGGACAGCGTCGGGTCGTGCGACTTGTTGGCCAGCTCCCGCACCCTGCTCAGCTCGTCCTCCGCCGCCGTCAACCGCCGCGACAGCTCGGGCAGGATCGCCGCCTGGTCACCCGCGCCCGGCGGCAGTTCGCCGCTCAGCCGCTCGCGCAGCATCGACGCCTGCTCGGCCAGTCGCTTGTTCATGTTGTACAGCTCGGTGAACACCGACACCTTGGCCCGCAGCACCCACGGGTCGAACGGCTTGGTCAGGTAGTCGACCGCGCCCGCCGCGTAGCCGCGGAAGGCGTAGTCGGGCGCGCTGTCGACCACCGTGAGAAAGATGATCGGGATGTTGCGGGTCCGCTCCCGCCGCTTGATGTGGGCGGCCGTCTCGAACCCGTCCATGCCCGGCATCCGCACGTCGAGCAGGATGAGCGCGAACTCGGTGTTGAGCAGCGCCTTGAGCGCCTCCTCGCCGGACCTGGCGCGTACGGGCACCAGGTCGAGCGAGCTGAGGATCGCCTCAAGGGCGATGAGATTCTCCTCGCGGTCGTCGACCAGGAGGATCTTGGCACGATCCGGCATGGATCACGCCCCTTCGGCGGTGGATTCGCCGGTGGACCGCCCTCGGCCGAGCCAGCCGCGCAGCCGTTCGAGCAGCCGGTCGACGTCGACGGGCTTGGGTACGTAGTCGGACGCGCCCGAGGCGATGCTCTTCTCGCGATCGCCCCGCATGACCTTGGCGGTCAACGCGATGATCGGGAGATCGGCGAACTGCGGCATGCGCCTGATGGCCGAGGTCGTGGCCCAGCCGTCCATCTCCGGCATCATGATGTCCATCAGCACGAGAGCGACGTCCTCGTTCCGTTCGAGCTGTTCGATTCCTTCCCGACCGTTTTCAGCGTAGACGACCGTGGAGCCATGCCGTTCGAGGACGCTGGTGAGGGCGAACACGTTGCGGATGTCGTCGTCGACGATGAGGATCTTCGCGCCGTTGAGCGGGTCGTCGCCGTGCCACTGGCTGGTCTCCGCGAGCGGCTCGAGCAGCTCGGGCAGCGGCAGGTCGAGCGGCAGCGGCGGCTCGTGCAGCGAGGCCGCCGTCTCCTCGACCGGCGCGGCGAGCAGCTGCCTGCGCTCGACCACGGCGTCGCTGTCGGTCTCGGCCAGCGGGCCGGTGTAGGACGCCGGCAGGTAAAGGGTGAACGTGCTCCCCTTGCCCAGCTCGCTGTCGACGTGGATCTCACCGCCGAGCAGACTGGCGATCTTGCGGCAGATCGACAGGCCCAGCCCGGTGCCGCCGTACTTGCGGCTGGTGGTGCCGTCGGCCTGCCTGAAGGCCTCGAAGATGACCTCGCGCTTGTCGGGCGCGATGCCGATGCCGGTGTCGATCACCTGGAAGGCCAGCAGGTCGTGGGCGCCGTGCAGGGTGTCGTCGTCGAACTGGACCCCCGCGGGCACCGGCGTGACCCGCAGCTTCACCTCGCCCTTCGGGGTGAACTTCACCGCGTTGGACAGCAGGTTGCGCAGCACCTGTTGCAGGCGCTGCTCGTCGGCGCGCAGCTCCTGCGGCACGTCGCCGTCCACCTCGACGGCGAACGCCAGCCCCTTGTCCTGGGCCAGCGGCGCGAACGCCGCCTCCAGGAGGTCGACCATCTTCGGCAGCGACACCTGGATCGGATGGATGTCCATCCGGCCGGCCTCGACCTTGGACAGGTCGAGCATGTCGTTGATCAGCTGGAGCAGCGCGGAGCCCGCGCCGTGGATCGTCCTGGCGAACTCGACCTGCTGCGAGGTCAGGTTGCCCTCAGCGTTCTCGGTCAGCAGCTTGGCCAGCACGAGCAGGCTGTTGAGCGGCGTGCGCAGCTCGTGGGACATGTTCGCGAGGAACTCGGACTTGTAGCGCGAGGACACGGCCAGCTGCTCGGCGCGCTCCTCCAGCGTGCGGCGGGCCTGCTCGATCTGGAAGTTCTGGATCTCGATGGCGCGGTTCTGCTTGGCCAGCAGCGCCGCCTTGTCCTCGAGCTCGGCGTTGGACCTGCGCAGCTCCTCCTGCTGGCGCTGCAGCTCGTCAGAGCGTTCCTGCAGCTCGCGGGTGAGGCGCTGCGACTCCGTCAGCAGGTCTTCGGTGCGCGAGTTGGCGATGATGGTGTTCATCGTGACGCCGATGGTCTCGACGAGCTGGGTCAGGAAGTCGAGGTGCACCTCGCCGAAGGGGGTGAAGGAGGCCAGCTCCAGCACGCCCAGGACGCGGCTCTCGAACAGGATCGGGAGTACGACGATCTGCGCGGGCGTCGACTGGCTGAGGCCGCTGTCGATGGTGATGAACCGCGGTGGCACGTCGTCGAGGACGATGTGCCTGCCCTGGGCCGCGGCCTGGCCGACGATGCCTTCGCCGACCGCGAAGCGCTGGCGCGGGCCGCGGTCGGGGCGTACGCCGTAGCCGCCGATCAGCAGCAGCTCGTGCTCGCCCTCGGGGTCGACGCCGTAGAAGGCGCCGTAGCGGGCCGACACCAGCGGCGTCAGCTCGCTCATCGTCAGCTTGGCCACCTCGAACAGGTCGCGGTGGCCCTGCATGAGCCGGGAGATGCGGGCCAGGTTGGACTTGAGCCAGTCCTGTTCCTGGTTGGCCTGGGTGGTCTCGCGGAGGTTGGCCACCATCGAGTTGATGTTGTCCTTGAGCTCCGCCAGCTCGCCCTGCGCCTCGACGGCGATCGAGCGGGTCAGGTCGCCTCTGGCCACGGCGCTGGTCACGGTGGCGATCGCGCGTACCTGGGTGGTGAGGTTGCCGGCCAGCTCGTTGACGCTCTCGGTGAGCCGCTTCCAGGTGCCCTCCACGCCCTCGACCCGCGCCTGACCGCCGAGCTGGCCCTCCGAGCCCACCTCGCGGGCGACCCGGGTCACCTCGGAGGCGAACGAGGACAGCTGGTCGACCATCCGGTTGATGGTGGTCTTGAGCGCCAGGATCTCGCCCTGGGCGTCCACGTCGATCTTGCGGGTGAGGTCGCCGTTGGCGACCGCGGTGGTCACCTCGGCGATGTTGCGCACCTGGTAGGTCAGGTTGTTGGCCATGAAGTTGACGTTGTCGGTGAGGTCCTTCCAGACGCCCGACACGCCCTGCACCCGGGCCTGGCCGCCGAGCTGGCCCTGTGTGCCGACCTCGCGGGCGACTCGGGTCACCTCGTCGGCGAAGGACGAGAGCTGGTCGACCATCGTGTTGAGGGTGTCCTTGAGCTGGAGGATCTCGCCCTGCGCGTCGACGGTGATCTTCTTCGACAGGTTGCCCTGGGCCACCGCGGACGAGACCGCCGCGATCTGGCGCACCTGGGAGGTCAGGTTGTTGGCCATCGAGTTGACGTTCTCGGTGAGGTCCTTCCAGACTCCAGAGACGCCGCGTACCTGTGCCTGGCCGCCCAGTTGCCCCTCGGTGCCCACTTCGCGGGCGACTCGGGTCACCTCGGAGGCGAACGAGGACAGTTGCTCGACCATCGTGTTCATGGTCGACTTGAGCTCCAGGATCTCGCCCTGGGCGTCCACGTCGATCTTGCGGGTGAGGTCGCCGTTGGCCACGGCCGTCGTCACCTGGGCGATGTTGCGTACCTGGTAGGTCAGGTTGTAGGCCATCGAGTTGACGTTGTCGGTGAGGTCCTTCCAGACGCCCGACACGCCCTTCACCTCGGCGCGTCCGCCCAGCTTGCCCTCGGTGCCGACCTCGCGCGCCACGCGGGTCACCTCGTCGGCGAAGGACGACAGCTGGTCGACCATCGTGTTGAGGGTGTCCTTGAGCTGGAGGATCTCGCCCTCGGCGTCGACCGTGATCTTCTTGGACAGGTTGCCCTGGGCCACCGCCGTGGCCACGGTCGCGATGCTGCGTACTTGGCTGGTGAGGTTGTTGGCCATGAAGTTGACGTTGTCGGTGAGGTCCTTCCAGACGCCCGACACACCCGACACCCGGGCCTGGCCGCCGAGCTGGCCCTGTGTGCCGACCTCGCGGGCGACTCGGGTGACCTCCTCGGCGAAGCCGGAGAGCTGGTCGACCATCGTGTTGACGGTGTTCTTGAGCTCGAACATCTCGCCCACGGCGTCGACCGTCACCTTGCGGCTCAGGTCGCCCTTGGCCACGGCGGTGGTCACGACCGCGATGTCACGCACCTGCGCGGCCACCCGGGAGGACATCGTGTTGACGGCCTCGGTGAGGTCGCGCCAGCTGCCGGACATGCCGCGCAGGTTGGCGCCGCCACCCAGCCGCCCTTCGGTGCCGGCCTCCCTGGCCACCCGCGTGACCTCGGAGTTGAACAGCGCGAGCTGGTCGACCATGCCGTTGATCGCCTTGCCCAGACGGCGCACCTCGCCGCGGGCCGAGCGGTCGAGGTCGATCCGCCGCGACAGGTCGCCCTTGGCCACCGCGTCGATCACGTCGGCGGCACCGCTCACCGGGCTCACCAGGGCGTCGATCAGCATGTTGACCGACTCGACGCTCTCCGCCCAGGCGCCGACTCCCGGCCCCGGCGTCAGCCGCTCGCCGAAACGGCCCTCCTTGACAACTTCCTTGCGTACGCGCACCAATTCGTTGGCGAGATGTTCGCGACGGTCGGCCACTTCGTTGAGCAGCAGCCGCACCTCGCTGAGGATGCCGGCCGGGGCGTGCGGGACCCGGCGGCGGAAGTCGCCGTCCCGCCAGGAGAAGAGGGTCTCCAGGATCGGGACGAGGTCCGACTCCGTGTAAGTCCTCTCCTCAGAGCTCAGCGCGGCCTTGGCCGTTGTCATGGGTCCTCCTTCACTCCCGGGGTGCCACCGCGAGTGATTCAAGTCTGTCACGATGAGTAGCTCATAGTCCCGTCCTTGGATTTACCCCAAGTCAGCAGGAAGTGTGGTAGGCACGATGCGATGACTGGTACTCCCCATGCGGTGTTGGCCGCTACGTTCGCGCCCGGCGACACCGCTGTGACGGCTGCGATGAGGTTCACCCGTGAGGTGATGACCGCGTGGGCCGTCGGCAGCGTGCTGCACCTGGCCGAGCAGGTCGCGGGTGACCTGGCACAACAGGTGGTGGACGAGCCGTTCGAAGTCATCTGGAAGCATTTTGGCCACGCCGTGCAAGTCGAGTTGAGACAGCGGAGCATCTCGCAGGGTGACCCGAAGGCTCCGTCTGTGGGGGTGGAGGAGTGGGGGATCACCTTCTCTGGTGATTCTCGTGTCCATTGGGCAAGACTCACGCTACCCGGCTCGACGGAGACAGTGGCATCCGAATGGCTGGAGGAGAGCGCCAGGGGGCCGCATTGGCTGGGGTTCCTGGCTGACGCGAGCGACCTGCTCGCGGGCACTCTCGACCCCGACATGGTGCCGGCCATCATCGCCCAGATCGTGGTGCCGCGGCTGGCGAGCTGGTGCGCCGTCTACACCTCTGACTCCGCTGTCGGACCGCTGCGGCTGGTCTACCTCTGGCATGCCGACGAGGCCAGGATCGACGGGCTGCGCGAGCAGCTGGGCGACATGGACGCGATGATCGCCGACGCCCACGTCACCTCCACCGTCCACCTGGCCGACTCGCAGGTGCTCGCGGTCCCGCTGACCGCGCGCGGCCGGGGTCTGGGCATGATGTGCCTGGGCCGGCCCGACCGCTTCCCCGACGAGGTCATCCAGTTCGCCGAGGACATCGCCAGGCGGGCCGCGCTGGCCACCGACAACGCCCGCGTCTACGCCCAGCAGGCCGCGGCCAACCGGGCGCTCCAGCGCAGCCTGCTCCCGCCGAACGAGCCCGAGGTGCCCGGCCTCGACTACGGCGTCGTCTACGAGCCCGCGGGCGAGGCCAACGAAGTCGGGGGCGACTTCTACGACCTGTTCAAGGCCAGTGACGACACTTGGCGGTTCGCGATCGGCGACGTGTGCGGCACCGGCCCGGAGGCCGCCGCCGTGACGGGTCTGGCCCGCCACACCCTGCGCCTGCTCGCCCGCGAGGGCTACGGGGTGGCGGCGGTGCTCGGCCGGCTCAACCAGGCGATCTTGGAGGAGGGCGAGCGGGCCAGGTTCCTCACGCTGCTGCACGGCGACATCACGCCGGTGCCGAGCGGTCTGGAGGTACGCCTGGTGTCAGCCGGTCATCCCGAGGCGCTGCGCCTCAAGCCGAGCGGCGTGGTGGAGACGGTGACGACCCCGCAGTCGCTGCTCGGAGTCTTCCACGAGGTGGTGTTCGAGGCCGACACGCTGCATCTCGACCATGGTGACGTGCTGCTGGCGGTGACCGACGGGGTGACCGAGCGGCGTTCGGGCGGGCGGCTGCTCGACGACGACAGCGGGCTGGCCAAGCTGCTCGCCGAGTGCGCCGGGCTGTCGGCCCGCGCGGTGGCCGAGCGGATCCGCAGAGGGGCGGCCGACTTCGCCACGGAGCCGAGCGCGGACGACCTCGCGATCGTGGTCCTTCGCGCCCGCTGACCCCCGATGTCCTTCACGCCCGCTGACCCTGATGGGCGCGCCCGCTGAAATGGGCGCGCCCGCCGACCCTGATGGGTCATTTCAGTTGACTAACGGGTTTGACTAATTGTCGATTATCAGTGTGGATTTACATGCTTGCGGGCGAATTCAAGCTGTAGTGCGATTTGCGCGATCCGTTCGGACATGACCAGAGAGCCGCGGATGGCGTCATAGGCATACACCTCGTGCTCCCGGCCGTGCTCGGCCAGTTTCGCCACATACTTCTCGATCTGCCGCAGTGGGCAGCGGCTGTCGTTCTCGCCGGCCAGGATCAGCACCGGGCTCTCCACCCGGTCCACATACGTGATCGGGGAGCTGGCCGCGTAGCGCTCGGGCTGCTCGTCGGGCGATCCGCCCAGCAGCGCGCGATGGTAGGCGCGCAGGCTCTCCGCCTCGTCCTCGTAGGAGGTCTGGTGGCAGGCGATCGGCACCGCCGCGATGCCGGCCGTCCACAGCTCGGGCTGGATGCCGAGGCCGAGCAGCGTGAGGTAGCCGCCCCAGGCGGTGCCCGTCAGCAGCATCCTGGCGGGGTCGGCGATGCCGCGTTCGACGACGTGCTCGCGTACGGCGGCGACGTCGGCCAATTCGATGTGGCCGATGTCGCTGTGGAGCGCGTCGCGCCAGGCCGAGCCGTAGCCGGTAGAACCGCGATAGTTGACCCGCACCACCGCGAAGCCGGCGTCCACCCAGGCCGCGACCTCGGGGGAGAAGGCGTCGCGGTCGTGCGTGGTCGGGCCGCCGTGCAGCAGGAAGACGGTGGGGAACGGCGCGGCGCCGGACTCCGGCCGGGAGACCAGCGCGTGGATCCTGCCGCCGGGGCCGGGCACGTCGAGGTCCTCGACGGGGACGCTCGGCGGCGCCGAGGGGCCGCTGGAGTTGAGCACGACCTGGCCGTTGCTGGAGCGGATCACCGGTGGCCGGGAGGCGCTGGACCAGGAGTATTCGACGTTGCCGCCGGGGCGCGGGGCCGCGGCGTCGATCACGCCGTGGGGCGTCTCGAGCAGGGTCAGCCCGCCGCCCGCGAGGTCGTAGCGGTGCAGGTAGCTGCGGGCGCGGTTGTCGCGGAGGATCAGCAGGCCGCGGCCGTCGTCGTACCAGCTGGCGGTCAGCTCGCCGGAGTCCTTCATCCAGATCTCGCGCTGCTCGTCGGTCACCGGGTCCCAGACCAGGGGCGCCTGACGCTGACGGCGCTCGTGCAGGGCGAGCAGGCGGCGGTCGCCCGGCACCGGGGCGAACTTGAGGCCGATCACGCCCTTGTCGGGGCCGTCGTAGAGCTCGCCGACGACGTCGCCGTTCTGGCGTACGACACGGAGCGCCGGATGACGGAAGTCGCCATACTCGGCATGATTTATCGCAATAAGTGTGCCGTCGAGGGACATGTCGGCTACCCAGGCCGCCTCGGCATGCTCGTACAGCAGGCGAGACGGTTCGCCGGGCTTTACCAGATGGATTCTGAACGAACCCTCGCTGGCCAGGCTGATCGCCGCGTGGCCCGCCATGGACAGGGCGATGCCGCCCGGCTGGCCGGGCTCGAGGTCGGGAGCGACCTGCTCGTCGGGGCCGCCGTTGAACGGCTGGCGCCACCACAGGCCGAACTCGTCGCCCTCGGTGTCGGCGAACCAGTAGATCCACTGGCCGGTGGGGTCGATCGCGGCGTGGGCCGTGCCCCTGGGCCGGTCGGTCACCTGGCGGTTGGCGCCGCTGGCGCGGTCCCAGGCGTAGACCTCCCAGGTGCCGGTGGCGTTGGAGCGATAGATCGAGCGGTTCGGGGCCAGCCGTGCCCAGGAGGGCAACGTCATGCGCGACGCTCGGAACCTGGCCTGCCAGCGTTCCTCGGCCTTCATCCGGCGCGCCCCCCTCCCTCTCTCACCCCGCCTCTGGGCGTGGGTTGCCGTCCAGTATTGCGCTTGTCTCGCGGAAATACTCTGGGAATGTGGGGGAATTTCGGACTAAATGCCCCATCATTAACACGAGTCGCAGATGTCCGTCAAGGAACAGCCCTTGATCGCGGCGGGGCCTCGAAGATAGACAGGTGGAACGCGGCCTTGGCCGACACTTTTTCCCGCTTTTTCACAGCATCCCGTGACAGAAAGCTGGAAATTCGCTCCGCCAGCTCGGTCGCCTCAGTGTGCCACGCGCTCGGTCCCATCCCCACCACGCCGGCGACCTCGTCAGGGCTCAGCTCCAGGTCGAACTCGACCGTCCGCCGCTCGGTCTCATCGAAGCCTTCCAGGCTCCTGGCCAGCCGCCGCTCCTTCTCCTCGTCGACGGAGAGCAGCCCCAGCTCCTCGACGAGCGGGCTCAGATGCGCCTGAGCGGGTGTCACGACCATCACCACACCGCCAGGCCGCAGAATGCGCCGGAACTCTGGACCGTTCCGCGGCGCGAACACGTCGATCACCACGTCGGCCACCCCGTCCCTGATGGGCAACGGCCGCCACACGTCGGCCACGAAGGCCCCCGCCCTCGGATGCGCCCGGGCAGCACGCCGCACGGCGTGCTTGGAAACGTCGAATGCCATCCCGATGCCACGGTCCACCGCTCCCAGCACCGTCGCCAGGTAGTAACCGGTCCCGGCTCCGGCGTCAACGATCACCGGATCCGGCACGTGACCGGCGTCCTGCCGCGCCGTCCCTGCTCCACGAGCCACTGCGGCACTACGGTACGCCTTCTCTGCCCCCGCGTCCGGCAGTGCCGAGAACCTATCCCTACGGAAAGCATCGTCTTCCCGGCCATTGGCGCCGACCATCCTCAACCGCACACTCTCGGCGAGCGCGTCGGCGAGCGGAGCGTAGTGTCCGGTTCCCAGGAACTCGGCCCGCGCCGCCACCATCGCCGCGCTGTCAGCCGTTCCCGGCGTCCGCGAGCCGACCAGCAGGCTCACATAGCCCTGCTTGGCCACGTCGTACGCATGGCCCTCGGCGCAGCGGAGCGTGTCACCCGCCAACCACATCTCACGGGCACAGACCGGGCAGGCCAGGTATTTGATGATGTCAGCAAGCATGCGCCCATTGTCATGGCCCGGGGGGACCTGACGCGCCAGGGGGTCAGGCGCCGGCCTCGAGCAGGAAGGCCGCGTTGGAGGGTGTCTCGCGGAGCTTGCCGACCAGCAGCTCCAGCCCCTGCTGCCGATCCAGCGCGCCGAGCATCCGGCGGAGCTTCCAGACCACCTGCCGCTCGCCGGCCGGCAGCAGGATCTCTTCGCGGCGGGTGCCGGAGATGCCCAGATCGACCGCGGGGAAGAGGCGTCGTTCGGCCAGGTCACGGGCCAGGTGCACCTCCATGTTCCCGGTGCCCTTGAACTCCTCGTACAGGCTGTTGTCCATGCGCGACCCGGTGTCCACCAGCACGGTGGCCAGGATCGTCAGGGAGCCGCCGCCCTCCACGTTGCGCGCGGAGCCGAAGAAGCGCTTCGGCGGGTAGAGCGCGGTGGCGTCGATGCCGCCGGTGAGCACGCGGCCGCCGCCGGGGGCCAGGTTGTTGTACGCGCGCCCGAGCCGCGTCAGCGAGTCGAGCAGGACCACGACGTCCTCGCCGTTCTCCACGAGGCGCTTGGCGCGTTCGATGGCCAGCTCGGCGACGGCGGTGTGGTCGCGATCGGGGTGGTCGAAGGTCGAGTAGAAGACCTCGCCGTGGATGGAGGCGCGCATCTCCGTGACCTCTTCGGGCCGCTCCCCGACGAGCAGCACCATGAGGTGCGTCTCCGGGTGGTTGCGCGCGATGGCCGCCGCGAGCGCCTGAAGGACCATGGTCTTGCCGGCCTTGGGCGGGGCCACGATGAGCCCGCGCTGGCCCTTGCCGATGGGCGCGAACAGGTCGATGACGCGGGTGCTGAGCGAGTCGGTCTCGATGCGCAGGCGTTCGGTGGGATGGATCGGGGTCAGGTCCGCGAAGTGCGGACGGTGCCGCCAGTCGGCGGTGCCGTTGACGGACTCCACCTGGACCGGTTTGCCGCCCGTGACGGTGGCGACGACATGGTCGCCGGGGCGCAGGCCGAGCTGCTTGACCCGCTCGGGCGGCACGCGGACGTCATCGGGGCCGGGCAGATGTCCCGCGCGGATGAAGGCGCCCTTCTCCCGTACGTCGAGCAGGCCGCTGACCTGCCGAATGGGAGCACCGGAGCGCGGTTTGGGAATGGTTTGAACAGACATGATGAACCCTCCTCGAGGGCATCGCCGAAGAAAGCCGGCGAGTGTGAAGAATGAGCCGGGCCCGGGAACCCCGGGGCGGGCTATGAGGGAAGTGGCGGAGCGAGAAGCTCAACGCCGCTGGCAACGTATCACACGTTCCGGCCCATACAACACCTAGCCCGCTTGGGCTATTCCCGGGGGGTTCTCGTCCCTTCCGCCTCGCCGCCGGGGGTGCGGCGTAACAATGTTCCTCTCACAAAGTTCTTCTCGGTGCCGGAGTGCTGCGCATTACCCGCAGCAGGTGTGCACGACGACACAGATCGCCCATCAATGCACCGGCAACCTGTCAAGTGAGATGCAGGGCCGCTGCAATCCGATGAGGCTTTCATAGAACCACGAACTCCTTGGGGGGATCACCATGAAGACCAGCACCCGCTGCCCACGGTGTCACAACGAGCTCGACGAGGGCCCGATCATTTACCGGTGCGCCCACTGCAGCCGCGCCGTCTACGCCGCCGACGTCGAGAACGAGTACGTTCCGCGCCAGCGCGTGGCCGCCTAATCTGGGCGAATGCCACACAAACCGCGCACGATCTCCGGCGTCGAAGTGACGCCTCTCTGCGACGCCGTGGGTCCCATGGGCCCGACGATCCGCCGCCCGCTCACCGAGATGTTCCCGGGGGCAGGGCTCGCGGACGAGCCGTGGATCCTGCACTTCCACTGCTACCTGCTACGTGACCGGGCGGGCCGGGTCACCCTCGTCGACACCGGCATCGGTGCCGCGGACTCACCGGCGTCGAGCTGGGCGCCGGTGCCGGGGACGCTGCCCGGTGAGCTGGCCGCCGCCGGCGTCGAGCCGGCCGACGTCGACACCGTGATCCTCACGCACCTGCACAGCGACCACGCCAGTGGCGCGGTCGCGGACGGCCAGCCGCTGTTCGAGAACGCCAGGTACGTTCTCCAGCAGGCCGAGGTCGACGCGGCCCACGGCGCGATGCTCGACCAGATCGTCACCCCGATCAAGGGCCAGTTGCAGGTGGTCGACGGCGACTCCCAGGTCGCGCCGGGCGTGCGCGTCCAGCTCACCCCCGGGCACACCCCCGGCCACCAGATCGTCCGGCTGGGCGAGCTGGCCATGACCGGCGACCTGGTGTTGCACCCGGCGCAGCTGGCCGATCCGAGCGTGCGTTACGTCTACGACGACGACCAGGCGGCGGCGGCCGCCACCCGTGCCGAGGTGCTCGGCGCGCTGCGGGCCGAGCACGCGATCCTGGCCACCGCCCACTTCAGCGAGCCGTTCCTGGACCTTGGATCCCCGTAGGAGAATCCTCAGGCGGGCACCGGCTGGTCAGCCAGCAGGTCGGCGGGGAGGCTGACGAGCGCGGTGAGCCCCCCGTACGGCGAGACGTCGAGCGTGACCTTGATCCCGTTCCTGGCCGCCAGCCTGGCCACCACGAACAGCCCCAGCTGGTCACTCTGCGCCAGGTCGAACTCCGGCATCTCGGCCAGCCGCGTGTTGAGCTCGTCGAGCTCGACCCTGGTCAGGCCGAGACCGCGGTCCTCGACCTCGACGGTCACCCCGTGCGGGGTGATCGTGGTCCGCAGGTCCACCCGGGTCTGGGGCGGCGAGAAGAGGGTGGCGTTCTCGATCAGCTCGGCCATCAGGTGGGCGACGTCGGTGACCGCCGCGCCGACCAGGGAGACGGGCGGCGGCTGCAGCACCTCGACCCGCGGATACTCCTCGACCTCGGCAACGGCCGCGCGCAGCACGTCGTGGATCGGCACCGGGTTGCGCCAGCCCCGCCCGGGCGCCTGGTCGGACAGGATGATGAGGCTCTCCGCGTGCCTGCGCATGCGGGTCGTGAGGTGGTCGAGCTTGAACAGGTCGCCGAGCGTCTCGGGCTCCTCGGCACCGCGTTCCATGCTGTCGAGCTGCAGCAGCTGGCGGTGGAGCAGTGTCTGGTTGCGCCGGGCCAGGTTGACGAAGACCTGGCTGACGCCGTGACGCAGCCTGGCCTGGCTCAGCGCCGCCGTCACGGCCGTGGCCTGCACGTTGTTGAACGCCTGCACGATGTCGAGCACCTCGCTGGTGTCCGTCTTCACCTCCAGCGGTGGCAGCTCGTCGGGCGTCGGCGCGCCGACGTTCGTACGCAGCCGCTTGACCAGCGCCACCAGCCGTACCTCCGCCAGTTCGGTGGCCGCGTCGCGGAGCCCGGCGAGCTCACGTACCAGGCGGCCGCGGAAGCGGAGGGAGAGCAGGATGGAGGCGATGACCGCGAGCAGGCCGACACCGCCCGCCACGCCGATCTTGATCAGCACGTTGACGGCCGTGGGCGTGACGCGCTGCGTGATCCCCCGTACGGCCTGGCGCTGGTTGCGATCGACGACCGTCCACAGGTTGTTCGCGTCGACGGGCCAGGTGGCCGCCGCGGCGGGCAGGCCGTTCGTGGTGGCCTGGCCCATGATGGCGTCCTCCGCGCGCATGAACTCGCGGTAGGCGGGCGAGGAGACCAACTGCTCGTACGGCCCGCGCAGCTCGGAGTCGAGGTGGGACAGCGCCTGGGTGTAGAGCAGGCGCCTGGTGGCGACCATGCCGGTGAACTCCCGGCGCTCAAGGGTGGTCGCCTTGCCCCGGTCCAGGACTACGGCGATGATCGCCCGCTCTCTCGACAGCAGGTCCTTGGCCTCGCCCAGCATGGTGACGGCGCGTGCCTGCCGGTAGAGCGTCATGTCCGGCATGAGGATCATCGCGTCGTACATGCGGAAGGAGGCGTCGGCGATCTGGCTGTAGCCGTCGATCACGTCGAGCGGGGCGGGGTTCCCACCGTCGACCTGGCGCCGGATCGCGGGTAGCGCGTCGAGCCGGTCGTACAGGGCTCTGAGCTGCACGGCCATCCCGGACGAGATGGCCTGCTGGTCGCCGGCCAGCTTGCGGAAGTCCGTGACGGCCTTGTCCGTCCGGGCACGTTGCCTGGCCAGTTGGGCGGCGCCGCGCTTGGTCGTCAGGAACTCGACGGAGGCCAGCCGCTCGTTCTGGAGCTCGACGTTGATCTGCTCGGACGGGTCGGCCAGGTTCGTGACCAGCTCGTTGATCTCCAGCAGGCGCAGACCGTCGCCGCCGGTCAGGGTCGCCGCGAAGGCCCACAGGCCGACCAATGACGTGAGCGGGACGATCAGCAGGATGAGGAGCTTGATGGCGATGGGACGGCCACGCGTGGGGGGCATGCGACCTCCGGAGGCATGATGAGATCGCCTCGCAGAGTACACCCCCTTTTGGCGGGATTTCTGGCGACGGCTCGGCGCGAGGGCCCTGACGCCCCCGCGCCTGCCGCGCTTAGGGCTACCGCCGCCTGGGGTTCTCGACGCCACCGGCCACGAGCCGGTCGGTCGACTCGGACTCGTGCCCAGGCTCGGGCTGGCGTGCGTGCTCGGACTGGCGTGCGTGCTCAGGCGCGCGCACCTGCTCGGGCACGCGCAGGTTCTGCGTCTCGCGCATGTTCTCCGGCTCGCGCACGTGATCAGGCTCGCGCACGTGCTCAGGCTCGTGCGCGGCGGCGTGCTCGTGTTGCAGCTTCCGCTCCAGCTCGCGCTTCTCCTCTTCGAGCCGGGCCACCCGGCTGGAGGCCTCGGCGCGCGCCACGCGCTTCTGGCGGCGACGCTTGGCCGACCGGCGGGAACCGGAGCTGATCATCGCGATGCCCAGCAGCAGCACGGCGGTGGTCACGGCACCGGCGATGAACATGCCGAACGAATTGAATTCGAACGTATAGCCGAACAGAATGTACCTGGAGGTCTCCTCGGCGGCGACCAAGGCGATGGCGCCACCGGCGAGCAGGACCAGGAGTAGACCCAGCAAGATCATTTCAGCTCACTCCCTGTCGTCAGAGCGAGTTCCTACTGCCCCGGCTCGGGCGGACTATGCCGCGCATTCGCCGATCTGGCCGGGGTTCCAGGTCATCATGGAGATCATGAGACCTGAGCCCGGCCAAGTGCTGCACTTCTCCGAAGACCCGACGATCGAGCTGTTCGTGCCGCACGTGGCGCCGACCTCCGCCCTGCGCGAGCCGTACGTCTGGGCGGTCGGCTTCGAGCGCTGTCCCGACTACTGGTTCCCGCGGGCCTGCCCGCGGGCGATGGCCTGGAAAACGGCCGGCACCACCGCGGCCGACGCCGACCGGATCATCGGCGCGGGCTGCGGCGACCGGGTGCACGCCATCGAGTACGGCTGGCTCAAGGCGCTCATGGACGTCGGTCTTTACGCCTACCGGCTGCCCGCCGGCCCCTTCCGCGCCGTCGGCGACGACGGACACGCGCTCGTGGCCGAGGTGCCGGTGAAGCCGCTCGGCCCGGCGGAGCCGGTGCCGGATCTCTTGGACCTGCACGAGGAGGCCGGGATCCAGCTGCGCGTGCTGGACAACCTCTGGCCGTTCTGGAACGAGGTGACGGCCAGCACGCTGGGCTTCAGCGGGATACGGCTGCGGAACGCTCGTCGATGAGCGCGGTCAGTTCGGCGGCCGACATCGAGCCGGGCGGCAGCTTCTCGCGCGCGTGGCGGTTGGCCTCGCGCTGGAGCACCTCGTTGGCCGGGGTCGGGATCCCATACTCGCGGCCGAGCAGCACGATCTCGCCGTTGAGGTAGTCGGCCTCGATCGAGCCGCTGGACCTGGCCAGGCTCTGCCAGGAGGATCCGCCGCCGCGTTCGATGCCGTCGATCGGCCGGACGTCCACCTTGTCGCCGCGGACCTCCGCCTGCTCGCTCGGCGTGGCGTAGGGGATGCCCGCCTCCTCCAGCACGGCCATGCCCTCGGCCCTGGCCTGCTCGGTCAGCGCCTCGCCGCCGGTGCCGCTCCGGCAGACCGCGTCGACGGCGTTGTTCAGGTTGCCCAGCAGCTTGGCGTACTTCCAGCGCATGACGTCGGGCGCGTCGAGCCCGTACATCCCGCTCTTGTTGAGGTCGGTGACGAGTTGTCGGGAGATTTCATCCACACCCTGTGGATAACGCCCGACATGCAGCATGCCCGAGTACGGGTGGCCGAAGGCCGCGACCGTTCCGGGCTCCAAGTGTGAGGCGGGCAGCCACACGCACATGCCGTAAACCTTCTCGAACCTCCGCAGGACGGCCCGCTCGTTGTCGACGCCGTTCTGGGCGCACACCACCGGCAGGTGCCTGGGCCACGGGTCGAGCGCGCTGATCGTGTCCTGCGACTTGGTCGCCACGATCAGCACGTCGTCGTCGCGCGTCGGCACAGAGCCGTCGGCCACGGGCACGTCCAGGGTCTCGGTGGAGTCGGGCGTGATCAGGCGCAGCCCGCCACTCTTCAGCGCCTCATAGTGGGCACCGCGCGCGACCAGCACGACCTCGTGCCCGCCCTGGAACAATCGTGCTCCGATAGTGCCGCCAACTGCTCCTGCTCCGATGACTATGTAGCGCATGATCCGAGAATGTCACCGTTCACTCGGCGAGCGCCACCTGGGCCTGCGGAGACATGGCCCCCCTGGTGCGCTCCCGGAGGATCGTCTTCAGTACGCGCCAGCCGTCGCGTACGGCGTGCAGGTTGCTCTCGCCGTGGATGCGGGAGTGCTCGTGGCTCGGCACCTCGCTGATGCGGAGTCCGGCCTGGGCGGCGCGGACGTTCATCAGCGTCTCGATCTCGAAACCGTCGCAGTCCAGCGCCATGGCGTCCAGGTGGCGGGCCCAGAACGCGTTGTAGCCGTAGCACAGGTCGGTGTAGCGCGTGCCGTACAGCAGGTTCGTCAGGCCCGTGAGGACCTTGTTGCCGAGCGAGCGCAGCAGGCTGATGTCGTCGGAGCCGCCGCCGGGGGCGTACCTGGAGCCCTTGGCGAAATCGGCGCCTTGAACCAGCGTGCTGACGAAGGAGAAAATCTCTCTGCCGTCGGTCGACCCATCGGCGTCGATCATGACGATGATGTCGCCGCGCGCCGCCGCGAATCCCTCGATGAGGGCGTTGCCCTTGCCGCGTCCCGACTGCGTCACCACGCGCAGGTCGGGCCGGAGCCGCCGGGCCACGGCTACCGTGTTGTCGGTCGAGTTGCCGTCGACGAGGACCACCTCGTCGATCCAGGTAGGCAGCGTCGCGAAGACGTGAGGGAGATTGCCGGCCTCGTTCATCGCAGGAACGACGACAGTGACGCTCACGGCGAAGGGCTTGTTCATGCCCCGAAGGTGCGCTGACCCGCATGCAAGCCGCTTGACAGCTTCTTGCATTGATCGCGGATATATGTATATGTCCGCTTATATAGTCCCTGGGTTTTACCGCAACTGAGGCACCCGGATATTTAGCGAAGCAAAGGAAGTCGCCCGGTGTGGCGCTCCACCAGGGCGGGCTGAGCAGGGTATGGACTGTCATCGGCATTCGCTATGCGAGCCGATGGTTACCGTGAGAACTGTGTTGGATTTCTCTGACACGATCGGTTGCGACGGTTGGTAATCGTGCGGTAATTTTCTGTCACAGCCGGGTGCCTGACTGGCGCTCGGTCCCCGCCTCCGTTGATGTCCGCATCAACGGGACAGCGTCCGGCGGGGCGGTGGCCCAAGAGGCGCACTCCCGCCAGGAGCGCGCAGTCAGGCCCCGACAACGCGGTTCTCAACCACGGTCTGCCCGGCTTGCCGGACGGACGCGGCTTCGGCTTCCACCGGATCGCTGCCCGGCCCGGTCGGGTGCGACGAGACTACGCCGATGTCCGCTTTACCTAGGTAAACACAGGGAACCGAAGACGCTGACCGCGTAGTAGGCGGGTCCTTGGTGCGAGCGAGTTCGGTCAGATACTCGTCGTAGACGTTCGTCCGCTGGGCGATGGCCGTCATGTCGGTGACGATCAGGTCGGGCTCGGCGGCGGCGTCGGCCCGCATTCGGCTGACGACTGCGGCGGGCGCGGCCAGCACCGTGCAGCCGATCCACGGCAGCCGGCATGCGCGTGGCCGTCGGCGTCGGTGCCGCTCGATCCGAGGATCGCGGGCACCGTACGGCCCATGGACGCGGCGAGGCAGGCGGCGGCGTTCGCCTGGTGGTGTCGGGCGGCGACGACTTCATCATCCAGGTGGAGGTGCGCGACACGGGCCACCTGCGCGACTTCGTGCTCGACCACGACTGACGGCACCGCAACATCGCGGACGTGCGTACGTCGCTCGTCTACGACCACATCCGCAAGACCTCGGTCGAGGTCCTGCCACCCGAACGCCCCAGCCCACCCCGCACCGGCCGCAAGTGACCGTCAGGCGGTGGGGTCCACGTGGACGACGGACTCCGCGGCCCTGGCGAGGATCTCGTCGACCGTCTCGGCGGGCGTCTGGGACGAGGTGTCGAGCCAGAGGCCGAGGCGCGGGGTGTCACGCCGGAGCGCCTCGTCGAGCTGGGCCACCGTCCAGACGCCGTAGCCCGTCTTGGCGCGCTCGGCCTCCCGCCGCTCGACCACGGCGGCGTCAGGGGCCAGCACGACCACATGTAGCGGACGGCTCCGGATCAGCCCGGCGAACAGCTCCAGGTCCGCGCCCAGCACCACATCCTGGACGACGGGCGTGAAACCCTCCTGGAAGTAGATGTCGGTCGCGGCGGCGGCGAGGCGGTAGCGCAGGCGGAGCTGGCGGCGCGCCTCCTCGTCGAGATCCGGTGTCATGCCGACGCCCCCGCTGACCACCATGCGGCGGAACAGGTCGCCCCGGACATGCGCCGACCGGGGCAGCCGCTCGGCCAGCTCCTGCGCGACCGTCGACTTGCCCGCGGCCGAGATGCCGGTGATGAGGAAGACCGCGCTCAAGCGCCGACCAGCTTCCGGACCTGGTCGGCGCCTACGGCCAGGAGGAGCGTAGGGAGGCGCGGGCCGGTGTCGCGGCTGATCAGGAGCCGGTACAGCAGGGCGAAGAAGGCCCGCTGCGCCGCCTTCAGCTCGGGCGTGGCCTTGGCGTCGGGCGCCAGCCCGGCTCGTACCTTCGGCACGCCGTAGACCAGCGTGGTCAGCCCGTCGAGCGACCAGTGCTCGTCGAGCCCGTCGACCAGCAGCCGGAGCGAGTCGTGCTCGTCCTCGTCGAGCGCGGCGAGCAGCTCGCCGTCGGGTGACTCGCGCACGCGGGTGCGCTGGTCGGCGGCCACCTGGGTGTCGACCCAGCGCTGCGCGCGGTCGAGCCGGGGCCGGGCCTCGTCGAGTGAGGTGAGCTCGCCGTCGAGGTCGCGCAGGATCCGTAGCGTCTGGTCGACGTCGCCCGTGGTGATGTCGACGACGGAGGCCAGCGTCCGGTACGCCACCGGGCGCGGCGTGGGGGCCAGCGGGCCCTCGGCCGTGCGTACGGCCCGTTCGTAGGCGGCCAGCTCGGCGGGCTGGGCGGTCTCGGTGGCGACCTTGCGGCCCAGGCTGTCCCACTCGTCGTAGAGCCGCTGGATCTCCTGGTCGAAGGCGATCTTGAAGGACTGGGACGGCTTGCGCCGCGCGTACAGCCAGCGCAGCACCGGCGCCTCCATGATCTCCAGCGCGTCGGCCGGAGTCGGCACGCCACCCTTGGAGCTGCTCATCTTGGCCATGCCGGTGATGCCGACGAAGGCGTACATCGGGCCGATCGGCCGCTCGCCGCCGAACACCTCGCCCACGATCTGCCCGCCGACGACCCAGGCCGAGCCGGGGGAGTGATGGTCGACGCCAGAGGGCTCGAACACCACGCCCTCGTACGCCCACCGCATCGGCCAGTCGACCTTCCACACCAGCTTGCCCCGGTCGTGCTCGGCCAGGCGCACGGTCTCCCCGAACCCGCACTCGCACACGTAGGCCAGCTCGGTGCTGTCGTCGTCATAGGCGGTGACCGTCGTGAGATCCCGCTCGCACAGCTCGCAATAGGGCTTGTAGGGGTAATAGTCGACCGCCTCGGTGCGGGCCGTCTCCTTGGTGCGGTAGCGGGCCAGGACCGCGTTGATCCGTTCCCGCTCGCGCATGGCGAGCAGGATCTGCTCACGGTAGGTGCCGGCGGAGTAGTGCTCGGTCTGGCTGATGCCGGTATAGGTGACGCCGAGCTCGGCCAGCGCCTCGATCATCGGCGCCTTGAAGTGCTCGGCCCAGCTCGCGTACGGGCTGCCCGGCGGGGCGGGCACCGAGGTCAGGGGCTTGCCGATGTGCTCGGCCCAGGACGGGTCGATGCCCGCGGGCGCCCTGCGGAAGCGGTCGTAGTCGTCCCACGACAGCAGGTGCACGCAGTCGAGGCCGCGGCGGCGGATCTCGTCGGCGACCAGGTGCGGAGTCATGACCTCCCGCAGGTTGCCCAGGTGGATCGGCCCGGACGGGCTCAATCCCGAGGCGCAGACGATCGGTTTCCCCGGGGCACGACGCTCCGCCTCGGAGATCACCTCATCCGCGAACCTGGAGACCCAGTCGGTCTCCGTAGTGTCAGCCATCGCGCCATTCTTGCGGCTCGCCCGCGATCAAGCCAACGAAATGCGCGGTTCAGCGTGGTCTGCCGTGGAGCCCAGGGGCACCGCGACGGCATGTGGTTCCTGATCGCCACCTGCGATCTGCCGGACCGGCCCGTGCGCGTCCCGGACGGATTCGTGGGTGTGGACCTGGGAATCGCCAACATCGCCACGACCAGCGACGGCATTCGCCGCTCGGGCAAGGCCCTGAACGCGGTCCGGCACCGCCACCGGGAGTTGCGCCGCCGGTTGCAGGCCAAGAAGACCAAGTCCGCCAAGCGGCTGTTGAAGACACACCGTCGTAAAGAGGCGCGGTTCGCCGCGAACACCAACCACACCATTGCCAAGCAGATCGTGACCGAGGCGACACGCACCGGACAAGGCATCGCGCTCGAAGACCTGACCGGGATCCGCGACCGGGTACGGCGACGGCGGCCCAACGAACGCCGCCTCTCCGCAGCCCGGCCACGCGGACCTCGGCCCGCTCCGTAAGCCCCAGCGGGTCACGCTGCACTCGTGGAGTTTTCACCAGCTCGGCGGGTTCATCGCCCACAAGGCGGCCCGCGCCGGGATCGCGCTCATTCATGTGGATCCGGCCTATACCTCACAGACATGCTCGCTCTGCGGGCATGTGGACAAGAAGAACCGGACCAACCAGCAAACCTTCCTCTGCACGTCGTGCGGCTTCGCTGAGCACGCCGACGTCAACGCAGCCCGCAACATCGCCTCACGCGGTGCTGCGGACTGGGCAGTGAGTCACGCTGCCGACGACGCGGCCTGAACCGTCGAATCCATCGACGGCGAGGAGCTGCAAGCTCGGTTGTTACGACCGAGAAGCTGACGTCAGGGTCACCTGGCGCAAGGGAGTGTCGAGCACCGCCCGCAACGCGATCTCCGGCCCTTCGGCGATGTCCAGCTCGACGCCCAGCGCGGTCAGGTCGCGGCGGAGCGCGGCGGGCTCCGGGTGTACGGCGCTGAAGGCGGCCAGGCCCAGCCGGGGCAGTCCCGACGCCGCTGGGTGGGTGGTGCCGCCCCAGTCGATGAGGAACGGCACGGGGCTGACCGGTGCGGAATCGTCGCGATTGGTGAGCCGCCACGCCAGCAGCGAGCCGTTGGGGGTGTGCCGGGACAGCGGCTCGATGACGCCGGGGTCGTAGCCCCGCTCGCGGGCCTGCCGTACGGACGTGTCGAGGTCGGCGGGGTGCACGGCCCAGGTGACGAGCCGCGGTTCGCGGAGCGTGTCCAGGCCGAAGCGGATGGGCCCGGTGTCCGCCTCCGGGTCGGGGCCGATGATCTCCAGGTAGGAGGTCTCGCCGAAGGCGACCAGGTAGTTGGCGGTGCCGCCGGGGTGACGGCCGCCGGCCGCCGGGGTGACCCCGGTGCGCTCGGCGAAGTCGGCGACGCCGAGCAGGAGGTCGGGCACGGCGTAGACGAGGTGGTCGAGGTGCGGATCGATCATGTACTGCTCGATTCCGTTGAGTGCACTTGAAGGACCAGGTCGGTGACCCATCCCTTGGCGCCGCGCGAACGTGACGTTGACCCTGGCCTGAGCAGACGCTGTGGGAGCCATTCCTAAGCTTGCCCCATGCGCCTGCCCTGGATGATGAGCATGCTCGGTGCGACAACCTTGGCCGCTGTCTCTTGCGGCGCGTCGCCTGTGACGGTCGCCGGCCAGATCAAGGTCGGCCGGGGACCTCACGGGCTGTGCGTGTACCCGCAGCCCGGACGCTACTCGCTCGGCCACACAGGAGTGTTCCGGTGATCGGCCGCCGCGGGTTTCTGGCGGTCGGCGGGGCGATGGCACTTTCGGCCTGCGCCGCGGACAACCCTCAACCGGCGGACGGCTCAGGGCCGAAAGCCTCCGAGAAGCTGAGAGCCTCCGGGAGACCAAGAGTCTCCGGGACGCCGGGAGCCTCCGGGACGCCGGGAGCCTCCGGGACGCTGGAACCGGCCGCGTCCTTGCTGCGGCTGCCCGGCGAAGTGCTGCACGGCCCGCGTGACCGCCCGCTGGTCGCGCTCACCTTCCACGGTGCCGGCAGCCCCGCGCTCGCCGAGAAGGTGCTCGCGGCGATCGAGCGGGAGCACGCCCGCGCCACCATCCTGGCCGTCGGTACCTGGCTGGACCGGGCGATCGCCGACCGGATCACCGGCGCGGGCCACGATCTCGGCAACCACACCATGCACCACCTCGACATCTCCGCGCTTTCCGCGGATGAGGCCCGTAGGGAGATCGAGGAATGCGCCGCCAGGCTGCACGCCCTGACCGGCTCCACCGGCTTGTGGTTCCGCCAGTCCGCCGCACGGCGCGCCACCCCGCTGGTCCGGCGGCTGGCCCGCGGGGCCGGCTACCCGACGTGTCTGTCCTACGACGTGGATTCGCGCGACTACCTGGACCCGGGCCGGCGGGCGATCACGGGCAACGTCCTGCGCGCGGTGCGGCCGGGCAGCGTCGTCAGCATGCATCTGGGACACCCGGAGACGCCGGCCGCGATCCCCGCCATCCTGAACGGCCTGAACCGCCGCGGCCTGCGCGCCGTCACCGTCACCGAACTGCTCACCCGCCATCGATGACCGTCGGTGGCCGCGTTCAACGCGGCGCGCGAGTGGTCACTGGTCCGCCTTCCGGTCGCTGGTGGGCTCTCCTAGCGAGAGCATGAGCCGGTTCGCCCAGTTGAAGAAGGCCGCCGCGTGAATCGTGTCGCTGATGGCCAGATCGTCCAGCCCGGCGGCGCGCAGCGCCTCGATGTGCTCGGCGCCGAACTCGGACGGCGTGGCCGCGAGCGCCACCGAGGCGTCGATGACGGCCCGCCACCGCCCGTCCTGCGGCGCCGCCACGCCCTCGTCGAGCAGTCGTCGCACGTCGTCGGGCCGTTTGGAGTAGTGCGCCGCGAACCGCGCGTGCACGGAGGCGCAGAACACGCACCCGTTGCGGCGAGAGGTGGCGGTGGCGGCCAGCTCGCGCTCCGGGCGCGGCAGGCCGCCCTTGGTGTTGTAGAAGATGTCGTTGTCGGTCTTGGTCCGCGCGTGCAGGATCTCCGGGTCGCGGGCGAGCAGCCTGAAGTACGGCGAGGCGGCGCGGGACTCGTCGACCAGGGCCTCCCGGTGGGCCTCGGTCAGCTCGTGTTCGGCCAGCGGCGCCAGCCACGGCGTCCAGCCCAATTGGTCGGTGGTGAAGCCCAGTTGGTCGGTGGTGGGGCCCAGTCGGTCGGTGGTGGAGCCGGTCATGAGGTGGTCTCCTTCTGGGCGGCGCCGAGCAGCCGCAGGCCCGCGACCACCCGGATCTGGAAGCTGAGGAAGGCCACGAGCTGCGAGAGCGTCACGATGGCCGGGTCACTCCACCCCGCGTCCGCGAGCGCCCGCAGGTCCTTGGGGCCGGCCTCGCGCGGGCGGAACACCAGCAGGTGCGCATGCTCGAAGGCGGCGGCGAGCCGGGTGCCGAGCGCCTCCGGCTGCCGGGTCCGGTAGCGCAGCCCCTCGTCGCTCTCGGCGGCGAGCGGTCCGTCGGCGGGGTAGGTGCCGTAGGGGCCGGTCGTACTCCCGGCCTCGATCTCCAGCCGGACCGCGTCGAGCAGCTCGGGGGCCAGCTCGGCGAGCCGGTCGGCGTAGAAGCGGGCGGTGCGGGGATCGCTGTGCAGGCCGGTCACGAAGGTCGCCACCGCGTCCCGCTCGACCAGCGAGACCGCGCCGGGCACGTCAGGGGTGAGCAGCGCGTCGAAGCCGCGCTGGGCGTGCTCGCGGGCGTCCGGCCGCCGGTCACGCAGGCGATCGAGCGGGGAGTCCGGCTCGATCCCCACAAGGTGGTCGATCACGTCGATCATGTGGTGCTCGTTTCGGTGGAGGTCCGGTGGTGCTCGGCTGGCGTGGAGGTCATGTGGTGCTCAATTCCGTGGTGTTCGGGACCCAGCCGAGCGCGGGCGCGACCTCGGTCGCCAGGAGCTCGATGGAGCGGAGGATCAGCGGGTGCGGCGGGTCGACCGAGTGCACCTGCAGGACCAGGTCGGTGACCCGGTCGAGCGTGGGATCGGCCTTGAGGCTGTCGATGACGTCCTGAGGGGTGCCCACGTGCACGTCGAAGGCGGTGATGCGGTCGCGGGAGGTCTCGAAGGGCAGCCGGGCGCGGCTCAGCCCGCGTTCGGCGTAACGCAGCGCCTCGGCCCGGCTGTCGGCCACGAACGCGGTCCGCGACGCCACGATCCGCGGCGCGGCGCCCGTGGGCAGGTTCTCGTAGTAGGCGTCCACGATCGGCCGCTGGATCTCCGCCAGCGTCGCTTCGGGATGTTCTTCGGGGCGTGGCTGGGTGCGCGACAGCATCAGCCCGTTGCCCGCCCGGCCCGCTCTGGCCCCGCCGCTCACCGAGAACGTCGCCTCCCAGACGGCGTCGAGCAGGCGCGGAGCCGCGGGATAGAGCCGGTTGCCGCCGCCGAGGTCGCGGCCCGACCAGGCGTTGACGAGCATCGCGAGATGCTCGGCGTAGACGGCCGCGCGCCGCGCGCTCTCCTTCCCGAACGCGGTGAACGACGACGGCGTGCCGCCGCTGCCGACGCCCACTTCGAGCCGGCCGCCGGTCAGCAGGTCGAGTACGGCGGTGTCCTCGGCCACGCGTACCGGATGTTCGAGCGGCAGCGTGATGATGCCGGTGCCGAGCCTGATCCGGCTGGTACGCGCCGCGACGTGGGCGAGGAAGACCAGCGGCGCGGGCAGCCCGCCCTCCGCGCCGTCGAAGTGGTGCTGCGCCACCCACGCCGTGTCGAACCCGAAGGACTCCGCGTGCCCGATCTGCTCGGCGGCCAGCCGGTAGCGCTCGGCCGCGGGCACCTCGTCGAGCAGCCGGCTGAAGAATCCCAGCCTCATCGCACCCGCTCCGGGATCGCGGCCAGGAGTTCGCGGGTGTAGTCATGCCGTGGGTCGGTGAAGACCCGTTGTGTGGTTCCGAATTCCACTATGCGTCCTTTGTTCATGACGGAAACGGTGTGTGAGATCTGGCGCACCACCGCGAGGTCGTGCGAGATGAACAGATAAGTCAGCCCCAGGTCGCGTTGGAGCTCTTCGAGCAGGTCCAGGATCTGCGTCTGTACGGTCACGTCGAGCGCGGAGACCGCCTCGTCGAGCACCACGACCCCCGGCTCGACGGCCAGCGCGCGGGCGATGGCCACCCGCTGCCGCTGGCCGCCGGACAGCTCACGTGGTCTGCGGTCGAGCAGGCTCTCGGGGAGCGCCACACGTTCCATCAGATCACGCACCCTGCGGCGGCGGGCGGCGCGGTCTCCGAGCCGGAAGTTGCGCAGCGGCTCCTCCACGATCGCGGCGATGGACTGCCGGGGGTCGAGCGAGCCGTAGGGGTTCTGGTAGACGAGCTGCACATGGCGCCGGAAGTCGCGCCCCGCCCTCGCCCCGGCAACCGCCCTCGCCCCGGCAACGGTCCCCGGTGCGGCAGCTGTCTCAGCTCCGGAGATCGTCACGGTGCCGGAGGTGGGCTCGGCGAAGCGTGCGACCATGCGGGCCGTGGTGGTCTTGCCCGATCCGGACTCGCCCACGAGGGCGTGCGTGGTGCCGGGGCGTACCTCGAAAGACACCCCGTCGACGGCGCGGAAGGGGCGTCTCCCGACGCGGAACTCCTTGACCAGGTCGCGGACCACGATCGCGGGCTCCTCCTCCGTAGGCTCCGCGACCGCCCGGAACTCGCGCATCGACAGCGCCGGCGCGTCGAGCAGCAACTGCCCGGTGTAGGCGGCTTGCGGAGCCGACAGGACCTGGCCCGATGAGCCCTGCTCCTCGATCCGGCCGTCCTTCATGACGATCAGGCGGTCCGAGCGGTTCGCGGCGATGCCCAGGTCGTGGGTGACCAGCAGCACCGCCGTGCCGAACTCGGCGCGCAGGTCGTCGATGAGGTCCAGGATGCGCCGTTGCACGGTGACGTCCAGCGCGCTCGTCGGCTCGTCGGCGATGACGAGCCGCGGTTCCAGGGCGATCGCGATGGCGATGAGGACCCGCTGGCGCATCCCGCCGGACAGCTCGTGCGGGTACTGGCGGGCGCGCGTCTCCGGGTCCGGCAGGCCGACGCGGGTGAGCAGGTCCACGACGCGGCGGGAGATCGTACGACGGTCGCCGCGTTTGTGGATGCGCAGGACCTCACCGATCTGGGCGCCGACGGTCTTGACGGGGTTCAGTGAATGGGACGGGTCCTGCGGGATCAGGCCGATCTGGGCGCCTCTGATCGATTCCATCCGGCGGGTGGACCAGGTGGACAGATCGGAGTCGCCGAGCAGGATCCGGCCGCCGTCGAGGGTGGCGTTCGGGGGCAGCAGGCCGATGATCGAGTGGGCGGTGGTCGTCTTGCCGGAGCCGGACTCGCCGACCACCGCGACCACCTCGCCGGGCTCCACCGTGAAGGAGATCCCCTGGACCGCCGGCCGGGCATCGTAGGAGACCGAGAGGTCACGTACGTCCAGGAGACTCATCGCTTGGGCCCTCCGATCGATCGGCTCATGTCGTGTTCCTTCCGATCGACCGGCTCATGTCCTGTCCCTTCCGATCGACCGGCTCACGTCCTGTCCCTTCCGATCGACCGGCTGATGCGGCTCGCGGCCAGCACCACCGCCACCACCACCACGCCGGGCAGCGTCGTCAGCCACCAGGAGGTGGCCAGGTAGTTGCGGCCCTCTGAGATGAGCAGTCCCCACTCGGGCGTCGGCGGCTCGGCGCCGTAGCCGAGGAAGCCGAGTGTCGAGATGGCCAGGATCGCCACCCCGAACTGCAGGGCGGCCAGCGCGATGACCGGGCCGAGCGAGTTGGGCAGGACGTGCCGCCAGAGCACGGCCGGAAACCGGCCGCCGCTGCCGAACGCGGCCTCCACGTAGTCGGACCGGCGCACCCGTACGACCTCCGAGCGCGACAGGCGGGCGAAGGCGGCGACCGACCCGATACCCACCGCGATCGCCACGTTCACCGTGCCGGGACCGAGCAGGATGATCACTGTCAGCGCCAGGAGCAGGCCGGGCACGGACAGCAGGACGTCGGCCACCCGCATGACGGCGTCGTCGAGCAGGCCGCCGGTCGAGCCGGCCAGCAGACCGAGCAGCGTGCCCGCGAGCAGGCCCACCGCGACGGCGACGAACGCGCCCGACAGGGAGTGCACGGAGCCGTGCACCACACGGGCGAACAGGTCGCGGCCCACGGCGTCGGTGCCGAACAGGTGCTCAGGGCTCGGCGGGCGCAGCTTCTCGGCCGGCACCCCGGCCAGCGGGTCGTACCCGGTGAACAGGGCGGGCACGACGGCCCAGAGCACGACGAGAGCGATCGTCAACCAGGACAGGACCTTCACGCCGCCGCCTCCAGCGCGCGACAAGGGACAAGACCTTCACGCCGCCGCCTCCAGCGCACGGCAAGGGACAGGATCTTCACGCCGCCGCCTTCAGCCGGGGGTCGAGTACCGGGAACAGCAGGTCCACGCCCAGGTTGACCAGGACGAACACGGTGCTCGCGAGCACCACCACGGCCAGCATCACCGGCGTGTCCTGTGCGTTGACCGCCTGCTCGGTCAGCCGCCCGATGCCATTACGGCCGAAGACCGTCTCGGTGACGACCGACCCGGCGATGAGCTCGCCGAACGTCATCCCGGCGACGGTCAGTGCGGGCAGCACCGCGTTGCGGGCCACGTGCCGCCACAGGATCCACCACCGCGACGCGCCCTTGGCGGCCACGACGGGTACGAACGGCTGCGTGTAGACCTGGTCGATGCCGCGCGCCAGCACCTGTGCGATCGGCGCCGAGATCGGCACGGCCAGCGTCAGCACCGGCAGGACGAGCTGCTGCGCCGGACTGCCGCCGATCACCGGCACCAGCCCGAGCCGGAAGGAGAACACCTGGATCAGCAGGATCCCCAGCCAGAAGGCGGGCACCGAGACGAACAGCGACGGCATCGCCAGCAGCGCCCCGCGCAGCCAGGACGTCCGGCTGTACCCGGCGGCGAAGGCGAGCACCACGGCGATCAGCACGGCCAGCGCGAACCCCGCCGTGGCCAGCTTGGCCGTCTCCGGCAGCGCCTCGGTCAGCCGCTCGACCACCGGTGTTCCGGTGTCGATCGAGTAGCCGAAGCCGCCGCGCAAAAAGCCGAGCAGGGTGTGGAGGTAGCCGATGATCGGCGGGTCGCCGCCGCCGTAGTAGGCGCGGATCTCGGCGATCTGCTGGGGTGACAGCCCGAGCTCCGGGTTCTGGAACTTGATCAGGATCGAGTCGCCGGGCAGGAGCTGGAGGAGTACGTAGCCCGCCGTGAAGGCGGCCCACAGCACCAGCGCCGCCTGCCCGACGCGCAGCAGGACGTATCGGGTCACCGCTTCGACAGCCAGACCGAGTAGAACGTGGGCCGGGCCACCGCCTCGAAGGCGACACCCTGGACATAGGGGGCGGCGCCGTAGACCTGCGGCTCCTCGAACAGCGGGATCGCGTAGCCCTGGTCCACCACGTAGCGCTGGATCTCGCCGACCTTGGCGTCACGGGCGGCCTTGTCCGCCAGGGCCGACTCCTCCTCCAGGAGCTTGTCGAGCTTGGCGTCCTTGGACAGGATGACGTCGCGGTTCTGGCTGTGGAAGTGGCTCTTGATCACGTCCTCGTCGGCGCGGCCGACCATCGAGTGGGCGATGGCGGTCTTCTCCGCGTCCTTGATGTCGACGGCCTGGGTGCCGGCGTCGGCGGGGCGGATCTCCAGCTTCACGCCGATCTTGGTCCACTGCTGGGCGATGAGTTCGAGGGTCTGCTTGGACAGCGGTTGCGGGCCCGAGACGAAGACGCCCAGCTGGAGCGGCTTGCCGTCCTTGGCGCGGATGCCGTCGGCGCCGCGCGCCCAGCCGGCCTTGTCGAGCAGGGCGTTGGCCTTGGCGGGGTCGTAGGCGAGCTCCTTGGACAGGTCGACGTAGCCGTGGGCGAGGTGGCTGAGGACCGAGGTGGCGACCGGGTAGCTCGGGGTGAACAGGGTGTCGACCACCTCCTTGGCGTTGGTTCCTGCCTGGAGCGCCTTGCGTACGTCGAGGTCGCTGAGGATGCTGTTCCCGGGCCGCAGGTAGAGGCCGTTGTTCACGCCTCTGGTCGGCTCCGCATAAATCTTGAAATTCGCGTCCTTGACGGTTTTTTCGTCATAAGCCTGGACGTAGCGGACGTAGTCGGCCTGGCCGGAGGTGAGCGCGCCCACCCGCACGTTGTCCTCGGGCGTCACGATGATCTTGATCGTGTCGAGGTACGCGCGGCCCTGGTGCTTCGACGACGCCGGCGCCCAGTTGTAGTCCTTGCGGGCGGTCAGGTCGATCTCCTTGTCCACGACCTGTTTCGCCACGGTGAACGGGCCGGATCCGACGACGTTCTTGAGCTGGCACTGCTGTTCGTACGGCAGCGAGATCGTCTTCTTCGACACCAGGCCCGCGCCGATGACCGAGGTTCCTTGCAGAAAACCGGGTGACGGCTTCTTGAAATGGAAGCGCACGGTTCTGTTGTCGATGACCTCACTACGTTCGTAGTTGTTGACGAACTCGGCCGGGGGCAGCTTGAGGTCGGTGTCGCCCAGGCCGTACACGTCGAAGTTGGCGGCCACGGTCGCGGCGTCGAGCGGGCTGCCGTCGCTGAAGGTCACGCCGTCGCGCAGGTGGAAGGTGTACTCGGTGGCGTCCTTGTTCACCTCCCACTTGGTGGCGATCCACGGCTCGATTCGCAGCGTCTTCGGGTCCTGCCAGGTCAGCTTGTCGGTGAGCTGGTTCAGCACGCCGCCGTTCGGATAGAAGCCGGCGGCGGGCAGGTAGAGGCAGGTGGGCGGCTGATGCTCCAGGTAGGTCAGCGTGCCCCCGTAGACGGGTGCCCCTCCGGCGGCCTGCGCCTGGACGGCGGGACCGCCGCTGCCGCAGGCGGCGAGGAGCCCCGAGACGGCCAGCCCCGACAGGGTGAGTCCCGAGCGAGAGAGCCCTGAGCGAGAGAGCCCCGAGCGAGAGAGCCCCGAGCGAGAGAGCCCCGAGCGAGAGAGCATGGTGAGCGCGGCGAAACGCATGGGACATCCTTCACGGTGGTCGCTGGAACTAAAACCACCATATTCTACCTAGATAGTAGGTTTATAGCCCGCCCCTGCCCTCTCAGCGGCCTGGCTGAGCGCCGCGTGCTCAGTGGCTTGATCGAGCGCCGCGTGCCAGGCGGGGGACGTCAGCGGGAGACGCTACTCGCCCGTCACACCGTCGATCTGCTCGCGCAGGAGGTCGGCGTGGCCGTTGTGGCGGGCGTACTCCTCGATCATGTGGACGAGGATCCACCGGTGGGAGCAGTCCTGTCCGTGGCGCTGCTGCTTGCCCAGGGCGTCGAGCGGCACCGCGGCCGACACTTCGCGGGCGTGCTCGATCTCGGCCTGCCAGGTTTTGAACGCCTCATCGGCCGAGGCGGTGTCGACGTCGTCGAAGTCCGCGTCCTGGTTGGCGTCCTTGCCCCACAGCTTCGGGACGTCCTCGCCGTTCAGCACCCCTCGGTACCAGGACCGCTCCACGTGGGCCATGTGGCGGACCAGACCGAGCAGCGACAAGGCCGACGGCGGGGCAGAACGCTGCCGCAGCTGCTCCTCCGACAGGCCGTCGCACTTGACGGCCAGCGTCTCGCGATGCCAGTCGAGCCAGTTGGTGAGCATGGCCCGCTCGTCGGCGATGAAGGGGGGCGGGATGCGATTGTCACTCATGCTGGGCAAACGTAGCTGACCGGCCGAGTTACCGTCGAAGTAGACCATCCACGATGGTCTGTTTGGCGAACCAATAGCTGGAAGCGGGAGTCGAACAGGTCAGGGGCGGAAACGGCGGGGGGTCGTGAACATGAGGCGTCTGGTGGCCGCACTGGCGGTGGTGACGTTGACATCGACATCGTGCGGGGGGATCGGGCAGGCGTCCGCGGTGTGGCAGGCCTCCGTCCGGTCGGAGGACCCGGTCGCGACGGTCGCGCCGACGTGGATCCGCGGGCTGCGGGTGGTTCGCGACAACGGCAAGGAGGAATCCTGCGCCTGGTCGACCACGTACCCGCAAATTCCGGGCGCGCAGCCGCTGACGGACGCGCTGCGCCGGCTGGTCGAGGCGCGGCGGGCCGCGTTCCTGAAGTGGGCGCGGGAGATCGGGTGCGGCGAGCAGGCCGGTAAGGCGCCCGAGCTGAACGTCGGGTTCGGCTTCGTGGCGGCCTCGGGCGACGTGATCGGGGTCCGGTTCACCGTCTACCAGCTCGGGGGCGCGGGCGACGGCAAGTCGACGACGTCGCTCTGGTACGACGGGGTCAAGGGCCAGGTGGTGCCCGCCACGTCGCTCATCGACGCGGCGTCCATGAGCGGTTTCGAGGCGCTGACTGAGAAGGCGCTGGCTGACAAGGCGCTGGCGGGCATCGACCGGCAGGCGCGGCTCGCGGACCGGAGTGCCCAGACGCTCGACGACCTGGCCTTCACCAAGGACGGCGACCTGGTCGTGACCTTCGACGAAGGGGAGGTGGCGGCGGGGGCCGTCGGCCAGGCGCAGGCCGTGTTGCCGCGCGCCGAGGTGGAGCCGCTGCTGTCGGACTTCGGCCGGCGGGCGCAGGCCCAGGTCATGCGCCCGGCCGGCCGGATGGCGCTGCCCGGATATACCGCGGACGGCTCGGTCGACTGCCGCCGGGTCAAGTGCGTGGCGCTCACCTTCGACGACGGCCCGAGTCCGTACACCCCCAGGTTGCTCCAGTACCTGGCCAGGTACCGGGCGCGGGCCACGTTCTTCGTCGTCGGGCAGAACGTGGTCGCGCGCCCCGGCGTGGTGCGCGGCGTCGTGCGGGCCGGGCACGAGGTCGGGAACCACAGCTGGTCGCACCGCGACCTGACCAGGCTGTCCGCCCGCGAGGTTCGAGCGGACCTGGCCAGGACCGACCAGGCGATCCGTAAGGCGACCGGGGTGACGCCCACGCTGGTCCGCCCGCCGTACGGTGCCTTCGACCGCGTCGTGCGCAGGCAGTCGCCGCACCCGCTGGTGCTGTGGAACGTGGACACGCTGGACTGGTTGTACCGCAACAGCGGCCATGTGACCCGTGCCGCGGTCGGCCCGGCGCGACCCGGATCAATCATCCTTTTTCATGACATCAGGCCGACCACCGTGGCGGCGATCCCCGGAGTGCTGAAGAGGCTGGCCAAGCGCGGCTTCCACTTCGTGACGGTCAGCGAGCTGTACGGCGGCAAACCCCCCGCGCTCGCCATCCACGGGCCGAGCCCGAAACATCCATGACCCCTCAGAGGTGAACGTACTCGTAGTCGAGCGGCCGGCCGTTGATGCCGTTGCGCGGCGGGGCCAGCCAGGCGGCGATCTTGCCGGGTTCGTAGACCGGCCGCATCAGAGTGTGGACGTACGCCTTGTCGGCGGGGGTGGGCAGCCAGCGGTCCCGGTCGTGCTCCCAGCTCGCCCGGTCGACGAGGCGGCCGTCCGGAGTGAGGTGGTGACCGGCGAACGCGCCGACCTGGCGGTTGAAGCCGACATGCGGCAGATACAGGGTGGCGACGCCGTCCAGGATGCGGTTCCACCGGGTCAGGCCGGTGGCGCAGTCGGCGATGTACTCCCCACGTAGGTCGGCGTTGAGCGCGGTCAGCGCGGGCAGGTGCACGTCGGCCAGACGGCCGTCCACGACCTGCTGGACGGTGGTGGCCGCCTCGGTGAGCAGGTGGTCGTCCTTGCGGCGTTCCTCCTGCCAGCGACCCTTGAGCCCGGCCGTGTAGTAGTTGGCCACGTTCGTGGAGGTCTCGCCGCCGAACAGGTCGAGGCTGACGCTGTAGTGGAAGTTGATGTACTTCTGGATGACATCAAGCGGGATGCCGCCATATTTCTGGATGTCGTCGGTGTCGTGCTCGCGCATCAGCGTCGCGGTGCGCTCCACCACCCGGTCCACGCCGGTGGTGCCGACGAACATGTGGTGGGCCTCCTCCTTCAGCATGAACTCACACGTACGGCTGAGCGGATCGAACGCGCTCTCCTTCAGCGTGCCCAGCTGATACTTGCCGTCGCGGTCGGTGAAGTAGGTGAACATGAAGAACGACAGCCAGTCCGGCGTCTCCTCGTTGAAGGCGCCCAGGATGCGCGGGGAGTCCTCGCTGCCTGAGTTGCGCAGCAGCAGCGCGTCGGCCTCGTCGCGACCGGCGCGGCCGAAGTAGGCGTGCAGCAGGTAGACCATGGCCCACAGGTGCCGGCCCTCCTCGACGTTGACCTGGAACAGGTTGCGCAGGTCGTACAGGCTGGGCGCGGTCAGCCCGAGACGGCGCTGCTGCTCCACGCTGGCCGGTTCGGTGTCGCCCTGCACCACGATGAGCCGCTGCAGCTCGGCGCGGAACTCGCCGGGCACCTGCTGCCAGACCGGCTGTCCTCGGTGCTGGCCGAAGGCGATGCGCCGGTCGGGGTCGCGCTCGGCCAGGAAGATGCCCCACCGGTATTCGGGCAGCGCCACGTGGCCGAAGTGCGCCCAGCCCTCCCGGCCCACCGCCACCGCCGTGCGCAGGTAGACGTCCTGGGTCGGTAGCGCCGGTCCCATCTCGCCCCACCAGCGCAGGAAGCCGGGCTGCCACGACTCCAGCGCCCGTCGCAGCCGCCGGTCCTCGGCCAGGTTGACGTTGTTCGGGATGCGCTCGCCGTAGTCGATGGACATCTCACACTCGCTTCCGGTCGAAGGCGGGCCGCCGCCCGGTGCCGTAGCGGCGCAGCGCGCCCTCGGGGCCGGCGGCGTTGGGCCGGTTGAACACCCAGTTCTGCCAGGCGGTGAGCCGGGCGAAGATCTTCGTCTCCAGCGTCTCGGGGCCGGCGAAGCGGTGGTTGGCCTCCATCGCGGTCAACGCGTCCGGGCTCAGGGCCGCCCGCTCCTCCAGCGCGATGCGTACCTCGTCGGCCCAGTCGATGTCGTCGAGCGAGAAGGTGACCAGGCCCTGGTCGTCCGCCTCGGCGGCGTCGATCTCGCGGCCGGTCTCCTGGCGCAGTTTGGCGAGGTGGCCGGGGTCGCCGAGGAAGCGGGCGGCCAGCCTGGACAGGCCATTGCCCATGGGGAACGCGCCGAAGTTCGCCTCGGTGAGGGTGATCGCCGTGCCCTCCTCGTCGAACATGTACTGGCGGTCGCAGGCCAGTGCCAGCTCCAGCAGCGGCCCGGCGAAGCAGCTGCCCGGCTCGATCAGCGCGATCAGGCTGCGGCTTGTCACGTCCAGGCGTTTGAGCGTGCGCTTGAAGTAGTGCCGGATCTCGTCGGCCGGCCAGCCGTCGCCCTGCCACGCCTCGAGTACGCGCCGGGCGTCGCCCTGGGTCTTGATCACCCAGGTGCCGAGCTCCAGCTCGTTGGTGCGCAGCCGCAGGATCAGGTCGTCCAGCTCCCGGGTGACCGCCAGCGGCCAGGACTCGATCTCCTGGCGTGGGCCGTACACCGTTTCCTGGTGCGGGCCGTACACCGTGATGGTGACCAGCCCGTTCGCCCGGTCGAGGTCCGCGGTGACGTTCGGGTAGCGGATCGCGTCCGCGCTCACCTCGCGCTCCAGCGGGGTCAGCGCGATCCCCTTGGCGTCGCGCGGGCGGGTGGAGCGGGCGGCGGCCTCGGTGGCGCGCTGCCGCACCGTCTCCTCGAACCTGCTGCGCGGCACCGCCTCGTCGACCAGGCCCCACTCCACCGCGCGCGAGCCGCGCACGCCCTCGCTGCGCGTGGCGAACACGTCCGCCAGGTCCTTGCGTACGCCGCGCTTGTCGACCAGCCGGGTCAGGCCCCCGGTGCCGGGCAGTACGGCGAGCAGCGGCACCTCCGGCAGCGACACGGCCGTGGAGCCGTCGTCCAGCAGGATGATCCGATCGCAGGCCAGCGCCAGCTCGAAGCCGCCGCCGGCCGCCGTGCCGTTGATCGCCGCGAGGTAGGTCTGGCCGGAGTTCGCGGTCGCGTCCTCGATGCCGTTGCGGGTCTCGTTGGTGAACTTGCAGAAGTTCACCTTCCAGGAGTGCGAGGACCCGGCCAGCATCCTGATGTTGGCACCCGCGCAGAACACCTTCTCCAGACCGCCGGTGATGATCACGGCGCGGACCTCGGGGTGCTCGAAGCGCAGGCGCTGGACCGCGTCGTACAGCTCGATGTCCACGCCCAGGTCGTAGGAGTTGAGCTTGAGCTCGTAGCCGGGGACCAGGCCGCCGTTCTCATCCACCTGGAGGACTATGCGGGCGGTCTCGCCGTCGTACTCGACGCGGAGGTGGCGGTAGCGGTCGGGGTGGGTGTCGAAGGACACCTCGGGCGCTGTCTCGGACACGTCCCTATTTCGACATCATTTTTTCGCCGCGTCAAGCATTTGTAGCATTTAATAGGGTGATTGGGAAAGCGCCTTCCCCATGCCGGAGGTTCGATGCCCGCGCACCGCATTCACGACACCGAGCCCGGTCTGACCTGGGAGGATGCGTTCCTTTCCGGAAACGGCGAGTACGGGATCATGGTTTACGGCGAGCCGCACGCCCAGCGCGTGGTGTTCGACCATCACCGCTTCGTCCTGCCCAACGGCACCCGCGACCTGCGCCCGCCCGCGATCGCCGACCGGCTGGGGGAGATCCGCGAGCTGATCCTGTCCGGGCGGGCCGCCGAGGCGCAGCGGGTGGCGGCCGACGGGCGGGGCCTGGCCTGGACGCAGGCGTTCCATCCGGGGTACGAGCTGGTTGTCGAGGGCCCTTGCGCCGGGCCCTATCGGCGCGTCACCGACTTCGCGACCGGGGAGATCGTGATCACGTCAGGTTTCGCGCCCGGGGAGATCGGGGTTACGTCGGACTTCGCGCCCAGTGAGATCGGGGTTACATCGGGCTTCGCGACCGCAGGGCTCGGGGTTGCGCCGGGCGAGCGCGCACACCACGCGTTCGTCTCCCGTGCCGACTCCGTCGTGGTCCAGCGGCTGACCGGCGAGCTGAGGCTGCGTCTGACGGGTGACCTGCCGGGCAAGCCCGACGACGTCGTCTACCAGACCGCTGCCTACGAGAAGGATGGGCACGTCTTCCTGAGTGCTCGCGGCGCCTATCCGGCCGGGCTGGGCGCCGCCGGGTTCGAGGGGCTGACGCTCGTCCTGGCCGCCGACGTCTCCGTGTCGGGCGAGGCGGTGGAGACGCGGGGCGAGACGCTGCTGCTGACGAAGCTGGACCGGTACGAGGAACCCGGCTGGGGCACCGACCGGCTGGAAGCCGCTCTCACCGCCCTGGCCGGCCACTCGTACGACGAGCTGCTGGCGCGGCATGTCGCCATCCATCGGCCCATCTACGAGCGGGTCACCCTCGACCTGGGTGTGGCCGGAGATCCGCCGGTCGGCGAGCTGATCGCCGAGCCGTCCGGCCCCGCCCTGATCGAGCGGCTGTTCCATTCGGGCCGCTACCTACTGCTCAGCTCCTCGGGCGTGCTGCCGCCCCGGCTCACCGGTCTCTGGCTCGGCGCGTGGGGAGCGGCCTGGTCGGGCGACTTCACCACCGACGCCAACCTCAACCTGCAGATGGCCGGGGTGAACATCGGCGCGATGCCCGAGCTCATGGCCGGGTACGCCGCCCTGATCCGCGACCAGATCGACCACTGGCGGGTCAACGCCCGCGAGATCTACGGCGTCGACGGCATCCTCGCGCCGAGCCGTACCGACGGGGAGAGCGGCTACCTGTTCCACCTCGACGAGGACTGGCCGTGGACGATGTGGCTGGCCGGGGCCGACTGGCTGCTGTACCCGCTCCACGAGCACCTCCAGGTCACCGGCGACATGCCCGACGAGCTGCCCGGGTGGCTGGCGGAGGCGGCGGCGTTCTGGGAGGGGTTCCTGGCCGGGTCCGACTTCGTGGTCGTGCCGTCGTTCTCGCCCGAGGTGGGGCCCGAGGGCTCTTCGTACGCGAGCGTCAACGCGACCATGGACCTCGCGGCGGCCAGGCACGCCCTGGGCCTGGCCGGATCCCCGCTGGCCGAGCGGCTGCCGCCGTACCGGATCGACGAGCGGGGCGCGCTCACGGAGTGGGCGTGGGAGGCGGCTCTGCACGAGGATCACCGGCACGTCAGCCACCTCTATCCGGTGTGGCCGCTGCACGAGATCAACCCCGACGACGAGCCGGAGCTGGCCGCGGCCGCGCACCGTGCCCTGGAGCTGCGCGGCGACGAGAACCTGTCGGCCCACGGCAGCCTGCACCGGGCCCTGGCGGCGGCCCGGCTGAAGGACGCGCGGCTGGCCCAGGCCAACCTGATGAAGATCCTGGGCACGGACATGCTGTTCCGCTCGCTCATGACCTCCCACAACCCGGGCCGGGAGATCTACAACGCCGACGCCGCGCACACCCTGCACGGGCTGGTCATCGAGCTGCTGGTGGACTCCCGGCCGGGGGTCGTGGAGCTGCTGCCCGCCGTACCCGAGCTGCTGCCGAAGGGGACGATCCGCGGCGTCGCCTGCCGGGGGCGGGTCGTCGTCGAGGAGCTGACCTGGGGGGAGGGGAGCGTGCGGGCGGTGCTGCGCTCGCCGGTGGACCAGCGGATCACCTTGATCCACCGCGCCTACGGGCACCGGGAGGAGGTCGAACTGGTCGCGGGTGGACCCCGCCTGGTGGCCATTGAGTGCCTGCCGTCTCAGACGGTAAGTAAGCCAGACGGTAAGTAAGCCAGACAGTAAGTAAGCCAGACGGCAAGTAAGCCCGCGACGACTCGCCCCGGACCCGGGGCGAGTCTCGCCAGGCACGTACGGGTTGTCAGCGCACGACGGTGCAGCCGACCCACTTGATCACGTGCGTGTCCTTCTTCGTGAAGAACTCCGCGTTCTTCTTGCTCTTGAAGGCGCGCTTGTGCAGAACGCCCTTCTCATCGCGGAAACGGACATTGACCCGGCCGCCTTCGCGGTGCTTGACCACGCACTTCATCTTCTCGTCCGGCCCGCAGGCGTCATCCTCGGGGCCCAGCCGCTCCGAGAAGACGCGCACCTTCTTGCCCTTGATGAGCTTGCCGTCCTCGTCCGCGAACCGGCCGTCCTTGAGGCTGATCCTCTTGCCCCGCTCGCCCTCGAACATGACGTCGGGCTCGGAGCACTCGAGGATGGGCGTGAGCTGGTCGCTGGTGATCAGCTGGGGCTGCGACGGGTCGTCCGAGGCGAATGCCGGAGCGGATACGGCAGCGGTGGTGCCGAAGGCCGCCACGGCGATGATGGCGGCACCGAGTGCGCGTCTCATGTGACTCTCTTCTCTGACGGTTCTCTGAGGGTTGTGAGCTGTGACGACCGGCCGGTCACGATGAAGACTGCCGGGTGGGGTGTTAATTCCGTGTATGACGAAAATTGACTGCCCGTCTTGACGATCTCGCAGGCGGCGGCTAGCGTCGTCTCATAATTGACAGGAAACTTTCCTATAAGTTTCATGTCGGGCCTCCCACCCACCCCCAAAACCGCCGGAGGTCGGAACACTATGAGACAGACCATCCTGAAGAAGGGCCTCGCGGTCCTGGCGGCGCTGCTGCTGCCGCTGACCGCCACGGTCGCCGCACCTACCGGCGCGTACGGCGCCAGCTCGGTCGCCTTCGCCGCCGCCTGGGCCCCGTGGACCGCGTACACGGCAGGGACCCGCGTCACCTACAACGGCGTCGACTACGAGTGCGTCCAGAGCCACACCTCCCAGCCCGGCTGGGAGCCGCCCAACGTACCCGCCCTGTGGAAACCGGTCACCGGCGGCGGCACCGACACCACCGCGCCGTCCGTGCCCGGCAACCTGCGTTCGACGGGCACCACCTCCAGCAGCGTCTCCCTGGCATGGGACGCCGCCACCGACAACGTCGGCGTCACCGGCTACGACGTCTATCGCGGCTCGACGCGGGTGACCACGGTCACCGGCACCACCTACACCGACAGCGGGCTCGCGGCCGCCACCAGCTACACCTACACGGTCCGCGCCCGTGACGCCGCCGGGAACGTCTCGGCCGCCGGCAACTCCGTCACCGCCACCACCTCGGGCGGCACCGGCGCTCCCGGCCAGCCCGGCACGCCCAGTGTCACCGGCTCGACCGGCAGCTCGATCGCCCTGTCGTGGAGCGCCTCTTCCGGCACCGTCACCGGCTACCGCGTCTACGAGGGGAGCACGGTCAAGGCGACCGTGACCGGCACCTCGGCCACCATCGGGTCGCTGGGCGCCTGTACGTCGCACACGTACACGGTCAAGGCGTACAACTCGGTGGGCGAATCCGCGGCCAGCGGCCAGGTCACCGGCGCGACCACCGGGTGCACCGGCGGCGGCAACAAGGTGCTCGGCTACTTCGTCCAGTGGGGCGTCTACCAGCGCGGCTATCACGTCAAGAACATCGATACCAGCGGCTCGGCCGCCAAGCTGACCCACATCAACTACGCCTTCGGCAACGTGACGAACGGGCAGTGCGCCATCGGCGACAGCTACGCCGACTACGACCGCTTCTACCAGGCGGGCGAGAGCGTGGACGGCGTCGCCGACACCTGGGACGCCGGCGCGCTGCGCGGCAGCTTCAACCAACTGCGCAAGCTCAAGAAGAAGTACCCGAACCTGAAGGTGCTCTTCTCCTTCGGCGGCTGGACCTGGTCCGGCGGCTTCGCCCAGGCCGCCCAGAACCCGACCGCCTTCGCCAACTCCTGCTACAACCTGGTCGAGGACCCGCGCTGGGCGGACGTGTTCGACGGCATCGACATCGACTGGGAGTACCCGAACGCCTGCGGCCTCACCTGCGACAGCAGTGGCTCGGCGGCGTTCAAGAACGTCATGTCGGCCCTGCGCTCCCGCTTCGGGTCCGGCAACCTCGTCACCGCGGCCATCACCGCAGACGGCACCAGCGGTGGCAAGATCGACGCGGCCGACTACGGCGGCGCCGCTCAGTACGTCGACTGGTACAACGTCATGACGTACGACTTCTTCGGGGCTTTCGCGGCGCAGGGCCCCACCGCCCCGCACTCGCCGCTCACCTCGTACGCGGGCATCCCGACACCGGGCTTCTACTCCGACAACGCCATCCAGAAGCTCAAGAGCAAGGGCGTGCCGTCGAGCAAGCTGCTGCTCGGCATCGGCTTCTACGGCCGCGGCTGGAGCGGGGTCACGCAGTCCGCGCCCGGCGGCACAGCGACCGGGCCGGCGCCCGGCACGTACGAACAGGGCATCGAGGACTACAAGGTGCTCAAGACCCGCTGCCCGGCCACCGGCACCGTCGCCGGAACGGCGTACGCCTACTGCGGGGGCCAGTGGTGGAGCTACGACACGCCGAGCACGATCGGCGGCAAGATGAGCTACTCGAAGAGCCAGGGCCTGGGCGGCGCGTTCTTCTGGGAGCTCAGCGGCGATACCACCGGCGGCGAGCTGATCACCGCCATGAAGAGCGGCCTGGGGTGACCATCCTCGCCTCCTGAGGGCCTCGTCTGGGCCGGCTCCGTGTCGCGGAGCCGGCCCTTTCGCCTTTCGTACCCGGATGGAGGGTTGACCCGGGATCTGCGTGGAAATCTTGAGATCATAACGCTTCGTGATCGCCCACTAACAGTGAGTTCATGATCCCCGGGGGTGATGATGATGGACATGCTTCCGCCGTCAGCGTTCATTCGCAGGACACCGACCCCGCCACGACGGCGATGGGGATCGGCGTGCATGGCGCTCGCGCTCGCCGGAGCCATGGGCTTCGGCAGCGGGCTCGGCTACGCGATGGGCCGGACCGTACAGGAGCGCCAGTCGTCGCTCCGGCCACGGGTGGCGGCCATGTCGGTCACGACCGGTGCGGCCGCGCCGTCAGCCGCTGAACAGGTCAATGCGGCGCCGAAGCCCGCTGCTCCGCCGGCGGGCCGCCCAGTCGCCCGTCCGGCTGCTCATCGCGTTGCTCATCGGGCTGTTCGGAGGGCTTCCCGTCCGGCTGCCGAGCGGAAGCATCGCGTCAAGACCGCGAAGATCCGCCATCACCCCGTGCGTCGCGCGAGAGCCGAGCATCACTCGGCCTGCGTCCGGCTGGAGGGACTCAGGGCACGGCTGTGCAGGACCCTGTTCAAAGAACACTGACCGCCGGTGGCCGCCGGGCGAAGAACACGAACTCCAGGCCGGGCCGGTCGGGCGCACCACGGACTTCCGCCACGGTGTACCCATGCGCGACCAGTGCGGCCTCGACCTCGTCACGCTCGCGGAAGCGCAGCGTCGAGTCCGAGGTCAGCACCTGCCCGTCCGAGCCGAAGACCCACGTCCCGCGGAAGGTCACCAGCGGCCCGCTGACGTCGAGCACCTCAGACCACTGCTCCACCGCACCGACGCCCCGAATCGCGGTGACCTTGTACGTCGCCGCGCGATTCCACTCCTCCCAGGCGCGTTTCGACGGGTCCCGGGTCTCGAACACGAGATGCCCGCCGGGCCGCAACGCGTCGTAGACCCCACGTAACGTCCCCTCCCAATCTCGCGGGTCCACGATCGCTTGGGCGACATTTCCCGTCATGGTGGCCAGATCGACCTGTATCGGGGGAAGCGTCGTCGCGTCACCATGGAGCCAGCGCACCCGCTCGCCGTTCGGCTTGGCCCGCGCGACATCGAGCGACGCGCGGGCCGGGTCGACGCCTATGACGTCGACGCCGTGACCAGCCAGGAGCAGCGCGAACGTCCCCGTCCCGCACCCCACGTCCAGCAGGGTACGGGCACCGAGCTCATCGGCGATGGCCACATATACGTCCAAGTCGCCACGGTCGGGGTCGAGCGCGTCATAGACCGAGGCCAGCCGCGGATGCTCGAAAATGTCGTCAGCCATGCGGCCACGGTATGGCGCTGTGATCAGTTTCCGGCCATCTTCTTGGCGAGCTCTTCATCGGAGTTCGCCTTCACGAGCCGGCAGGGCGCGATCGGGCTGCCCGCCTTGGCCAGCCGGAACACCTCACTAGGTGTCCGGCATCTCCGCAAGTGTTTCCACCTGTGCCCGGAGACCCCTTGCGTCTGAATAGCAGATAACGGTTGGAGAACGCAGCATGGCGATACGGTGTGCGGTAGAGCAGCATTGAGGTGTGGCAGGGATCTCCGTCTGGCGGCGGGCGAGTCTGCGTCACGGGCCCTATGTGGCCCGGGCGATGGCCGAATTGCGCTCCTGGCCGGCACTGGCGGTCAGCGATACCCGGCGCGGCGTGGCCTTCGCGGTGCGGGGCACCGAGATCCTTCGCCCGTCCGGCCGGGACGAGGTGCACCTACGTCTGACGGCGGCGGCGATCGACCGGCTCGAACCGCATCTGCGGGTCTGTGACCAGGTGCACGCCTGCGCCGATAGCGCCTGGGTGGCCGTGCAGGTGGACGCCGAACCCGACCTCGAACTGCTGCTCGCCCTGACCAGCGTGGCGATCAAGGCGCACGCCTCGTAAACCTTGAGCCGACTGGCCGCGGCTCACGGCCGACCGACTGGCCGTCGCTCACCGGAGGCCGACGCGCCATCGCTCGCCGGGGACCGACGTCAGGCTGCTGCCGCGCGGGCCCGCAAACCGGCCTTCCGCCACACCTTGAACAGCCGCCTGGCCGAGCCACCCACCGGCCCGACCGCCTCATAGAGCACCTTCGACGAGACCGGCTCGGCCGTCTCCACGGCGGTCAACGCGTCGTCCGCGGTGGTGATCGTGTGCGTACAGACGCTCAGCAGGTAGTCGGGGATCTGCAGGCGCGGATCCGTACAGCCCACCAGGGGAACACCCACCGCGGCGACCACCGGAAAGACGGTCCCGGGTATGCCGATGGCGGCCTCGGCCCGCGCCGACGCCTGGACCGAGGGGACCGCGCTGATCTCGTACCGTTCCCACAGCGAGCGGTCCTCGCGCGGGTGCAGCCCGACCAGGATGTGCTTGCCGGCCGCCGCGAGGCGTTCGGCCGCGGCGAGCAGCAGCTCCGTGCCGGGGGCCGAGCCGCCGGTGCCGCTGGACTTGGTCACGCTGGTGAGCACCAGTACGGTGCCCTCCTCCGGGTTGTGCTTGGGCAGGTCGTCGGTCTGTGGCGTACCCACGACCGTGATCGGGCGGCGGACGCCCAGGTAGTCGTCGTACACCTTCGCCTCGGCGGGCGACGACGCAGTGATCGCCCGCAGCCGCCCCCGGAACTCCTTGGCCCGCGCCGCCTCCACCGGCAGCTGGTAGGCCAGGGAACTGGCGACCAGCGGCAGGTGACGCAGCCGCGCGGCACAGTCGGCGGGCCAGTCGCCGGCGCCCGTCACCACGAGCAGGTCGGCCTGCGGGATCTCGTCAGGTGTCGCGACCGGGACCGGATCGCCCGGCTTGATCCCTGATCGGTCGGGCACCAGCTGCACGACCTCCCACCCCAGGCGCCGCGCCTCGGGCAGCAGCGGAGCCGCGTGGTAGGTGCCCCATGGTTCGTTCGTGGCGATCAGTACCCGGGGCCTCTTGCCGGTCGGCCGAGCCGTCGCCGCCTGGGCGGCCGTACCGCCGAGCACGGTGAGCCCGACCCCGGACAGCGCGCCGGTGAGTAGAGACCGTCGGGACAGACTGCTAGCGGACATGTCATTAAATGCCATGGAATCGGAATTTATGGGGTGGTCTGGGCTTGTTTGTGAACATAAGCCGTCTCCCAGGCGAACGCGGCGGACGAGCCTGAGACCACTATTCCTGAGACCGCTGCGCCGAGGCGACGAAGAGCGGCAGCGCCAGGAAGATCCGCTCCGCCTGAGCGCGCGCGATGATCGCCACCTCGGACCCGGCCGTACGCTCTCCGCGCCCCTCTAGGCGGGCTCCTGTGGCTGGGGCAGCTCGCTCAGGATGCGGGTGATGGCCTGTCCCGCGGTGGTGTGGATGTTCAGGGCCGAGGACAGGCCGGTGATCTCGAGGATGCGGGCGGGTGCGCCACGCACGGCCGCCAGATGGAGTGCGGCACCTTGTTCGCTCAGGGTCGCGTTGAGGCGCAGCAGCAGGTGCAGGCCCATGCTGTCGAGGAAGGTCAGCCCGTCCAGGTCGAGCAGCAGCGGCTCGCCGGGCCGGAGCTGCCCTCTGACATAGGTCTCCAATTGGGCGGCGTTGATGGTGTCCACCTCGCCGGTCACGGTGATCAGCACGCCGATGATCAGGCGCTGGCTGTACAGGCTCAAAGGGGGCATGGCGGTTTTCACGGCCTGCTCAGCAGGCCGCCGACGGCGGCGCGACTGTCATGACGTCCTCTCAGGGCTTGAACCGGGGTTGGCCGAGTACGGCCGCGATTCCTTCCTCGCATCCGAACTGTAATCCCGAAGACCGATACCGGAAAGACATTTCCGCATAGGATCTTCTGGAAAGAGAGGGTACAGTCCGCCCCGCAGCCGCTGTTAACCGCCGGGGGCGGAGAAGGTGAAGACCAGTGAGTGCATCCGACGACCGTTCGTCCGCCTGGACGTTCCTTACCCATCACGCCCGCGTCCTGCTGGAGATCGCCCGCAACCCACAGGCACGGATGCGCGACATCGCCGCCGGCATCGGCATCACCGAACGCGCCGTGCAAGGCATCGTGACCGACCTGCACCAGGCCGGCTACCTCTCCCGCGACCGGGTCGGCCGACGCAACCACTACAGCATCAACCTCGACGAGCACTTCCGCTACCCGACCGAGGCCGGCCTGCCGATCCGGTTGCTGATCGACATGTTCACCCAGCACGACCTGCCCGGGCGCCCCGCCAGCCCGCAACCACCCGAACCTCAACCTTGAAGAGTGGCGCACGGGTGCCCCACCCCCACTGCGCCGAGGCAACCCCGATGGCGTGGCCGGCAGCACGGTTCCTGGGGCTCATGGGGGGCTAGCGTTCGTCGGCGGGGTAGTCGGCCGAGCGGCTCACGTCGGCCCATTTCTCGGTTTCGGCGGCGCGGATCTCGGCGGCCTTCTGGGCGGAGGCAACGGCGTCGCTGCCGAGGAGGAGTCGTCGAGGGGGATCGTCGTCGCGGACGACGTCGATGATGATCCGCGCGGCGCGGGCGGGGTCGCCGGGCTGGGTGCCGTCGGTGTCACGTCGGTAGCGGTGGATGGCGCCCACGGTCTGCTCGTAGTCGGGGCCGACGGGGTGGATCTCCATGGAGGAGCCCTGCCAGTCGGTACGGAACGCGCCTGGCTCGACGATGATGACCTTGACGCCGAAGGGCGCGACCTCGCTGGCGAGGACTTCGGAGAAGCCTTCGACGGCGAACTTCGCGCTCTGATAAGCGCCCATTCCGGGGGTGCCGCCGACGCGTCCTCCGATGGAGGAGAACTGTACGAAGACTCCTGATCCTTGGGTACGCAGGACGGGCAGGGCGGCCCGTGTGACGTTCACGACACCGAAGAGGTTGGTCTCGATCTGGGCGCGGAAGTCGTCCACGGCCATCTCTTCGATCGGTGCGCTGTTGCCGTAGCCGGCGTTGTTGACGACCACGTCGAGGCTGCCGAAGGCGTCGGTGGCCTCCTTGACCGCTCGGGTGGCCGCGGCGGCGTCGGTGACGTCGAGTGCGACCGCTCGGATCCGGTCGCCATGGCGGGCCACCAGGTCGTCGAGTTGCTTGGGGGCGCGAGCGGTGGCGATGACCCGGTCGCCTGTTTCGAGGACGGCTTCGGTGAGACGGCGTCCGAGGCCGCGTGACGCTCCGGTGATGAGCCATGTCTTGGCCATGGGTGTCTCCTCTGATCGATGCTCTCTAGATGTCTCACCAATGTAGCACTTAGAGCGATAATCTCAACATGAATGTGATCATAAGGAGCTTCATGTGCTACGTGAGAGGGGTAGGTTGGGCAGGTGAGAGCAGACGCGACACGCAACCTGGAACGCGTCCTGAGCACGGGCGCCCGCATGCTCGCCGACGACCCCTCAGCGACCATCGCCGCCATCGCAGCCGAGGCGGGAGTGGACCGCCGCACCGTCTACCGCCGCTTCGCCTCCCGCGAAGACCTCATGGCCGCCGTCTACGGAGCGCGCTACGACGCGGTCGAGGCGGCCATCGAGGCCGCCAGGCTGCGCGAGGCCCCGGTCGCGGTCGCGCTGCATCGCTACGTCGAGGGCATCATCGCCGTCAACCGCAAATGGCCCGTGGAAACGAGCCTCATGCTCCGCGAGGTGACGATTCTCGAGCGCCGCCGCGGCCTGATCGACGAGGTCGACGCCTTCCTGCGGCGCGCCACCGACGAGGGCCTCCTGCGCTCCGACCTGCCGCGCGGCTGGGTGGCCACGGTCCTGCCGCCGCTGATGGAGCATGCCGCCGAGAATCTGTCCGAGCTGAGCCCCGCACAGGCCGCCGACGTCGTGGTCGACACCCTGCTGCGCGGCGTCGGCGCCCCACAGGCACGCTGACCCTGCGCGGGTGGATTGGAACGCCTGCTACGGTGATAGACGCTCGTATTCAGACCTTAGGAGACCAGGCATGGCAGGTGACGACGACATCTCCGGGTGATACCGGAGGTTGACCGGCCCCGGCAGGCGCGCATGACCGCCGCCGACGTGGCCCTCGTCGTCGTACCCCCAAATCCTGTTCCCTTGCCGGGTGCCCTTCGCGCGCCCGGGTCTCGTATCGAGGTCTGCCGCATGTCTGATGCGTTCATCATCTGTTCCGGCCTGTCCTTCTCCTGGCCTGACGACACCCCCGTCTTCACCGACCTGTCCTTCACCGTGGGCGGCGGCCGTACCGGTCTCGTCGCGCCGAACGGCGCGGGCAAGAGCACGCTGCTCAAGCTGGTGGCCGGTGAGCTGCGGCCCTCGGGCGGCGGCGTCACCGTCGAGGGGGTGCTCGGCTACCTGCCGCAGAACCTGCCCCTCGTCGGTGAGCCGACCGTGGCCGAGGTACTCGGCATCGCCCCGGTGATCACCGCGCTGGACGCCATCGAGTCGGGCGACCCGAGCGAGGAGCATTTCACCACGATCGGCAACGACTGGGACATCGAAGAGCGCACCCGTGCCCAACTCGACCGGCTCGGCCTCGCGGACATCGACTTCGACCGGCGTCTGGGCACGCTCAGCGGTGGCCAGGTCGTCTCGCTCGGCCTGATCGCGCAGCTGCTCAAAAGTCCCGACGTGCTCCTGCTCGACGAGCCGACGAACAACCTCGACCTCGCCGCGCGCCGCAGGCTCTACGACGTGCTCGGCGAATGGACCGGTTGCCTGCTCGTGGTCAGCCACGACCGGGCCCTGCTCGACCGCATGGACCGCATCGCCGAGCTCGACCGGGGCGAGGTCCGCTTCTACGGCGGCGACTTCACCGCGTACGAGGAGGCCGTACGCGCCGAGCAGGAGGCCGCCGAACGGAACGTACGCAGCGCCGAGCAGGAGCTCAAGCGCGAGAAACGGGAGATGCAGCAGGCCCGCGAGCGGGCCGAGCGCCGGGCGGGCAACGCCGCCCGCAACCTCAAGAACGCCGGGCTGCCGCGCATCTTCGCCGGGAACATGAAACGCGGTGCCCAGGAGTCGGCCGGCCGGGCGGGCCAGATGCACGCCTCCCGGGTCAGCGACGCCCAGGCCCGGCTCGACGAGGCCGGGTGGGCGCTGCGCGACGACCAGAGGATCACGCTGGAGCTGCCGGGGACGAACGTGCCCGCCGGACGCACCGTCTTCCTCGGCGAACACCTGCGGGCCCGCGGCCTGTTCACCGATCCGGGCCTCGACCTGACCGTACGCGGCCCCGAACGCATCGCGCTGAGCGGCCCCAACGGTGCGGGCAAGTCCACCCTGCTGCGCCTGATCAGCGGCGAGCTGGAGCCGGACGGCGGCACGACCAGGCGGGCCGACGGGCGGGTGGCCTACCTGTCGCAGCGGCTCGACCTGCTCGACGTCGAGCGCACCGTGGCGGAGAACCTGGCCGCCTTCGCCCCCGGCATGGCGGCGGCGGAGCGGATGAACCTGCTGGCCCGCTTCCTGTTCCGCGGCGCGCGTGCGCACCTGCCGGTGGGGGTGCTGTCCGGCGGTGAACGGCTGCGGGCCACCCTGGCCTGCGTGCTGTGCGCCGAGCCGGCGCCTCAGCTCCTGCTGCTCGACGAGCCGACGAACAACCTCGACCTGGTCAGCGTGGCGCAGTTGGAGGGCGCGCTCATCGCCTACCAGGGAGCGTTCGTGGTGGTCAGCCACGACGAGCGTTTCCTCGCTGAGATCGGCGTACAACGGTGGCTGGAGCTGTCGGACGGTCGCCTCCTGGAGACCGGGGGGCCCGCTGGTGAGTGACGCGCTGCTCGCCCGCGATCTCGTACGGACGCTGGGCACGCGGCGCGTGCTCGCCGGCGTCTCGTTCACCGCCGCGCCCGGCGACCGGATCGGCCTGATCGGCGAGAACGGCGCGGGCAAGACCACGTTCCTGCGGTTGCTGGCCGGTGCGGACCGGCCCGACTCCGGCACCGTCGTACGCCCCGCCGACCTCGGCTTCCTGCACCAGGAGATGCTCTTCGACAGCCGGACCACCATCGCCGACGCGCTCGACGACGCCCTGCGTGAGGCGCGCGCGGACCTGGCCGAGCTGGATCGGCTCGCCCGCGCCCTAGCCGCCGCTCCGGACGATGCCGCCCTGCTCGGCGAGTACGGGGAGCGGCTGGAGCAGGCTCAGGAGCGCGAGTCCTGGGACGCCGACCGCCGCGCCGGGATCGTCCTCGACCGGCTCGGCCTCGGCGGTGTGCCGCACTCCCGTACGCTCACGTCCCTGTCAGGAGGGCAGCGCGCGCGGCTGGCCCTGGCGGCACTGCTCATCAGACGGCCCGCGGCGCTGCTGCTGGACGAGCCCACCAACCACCTGGACGACGACGCCGCGGTGTTCGTGGAGGAGCAGCTGCGTGGCATGACCGGTGTCGTGGTCGTGGCCAGCCACGACCGGGCGTTCCTGGAGGCGGTCTGCACCGACCTGATCGATCTCGACCCGGCGGTGGACGGGCCCGTCCGGTACGGGGGCGGGTACAGCTCATACCTGGCAGAGAAGCGCGCGGAACGAGAGCGCTGGGCGCGGCGGCACGCGGAGGAGCAGGCGGAGCTCGGCGAGCTGCGCGCGGCCGTCGCCGTGACGGCGCGGCGGGTGGCGCACGACCGGTTGAAGCGCGACAACGAGAAGATGGGGTACGGGCACGCCGCGGGCCGCGTGCAGCACCAGATCGCGCGGCGGGTGCGCAATGCCGCCCGCCGGCTCGCCCAGCTGGAACGCGAGCAGATTCCCGCCCCACCGCCCCCACTCCGCTTCAGCCCCCTCCCCCTGGTAACCGACGCCGCGGGGGCCACCCACGCTGCGGAGCTCGCGGAGGTCGCGGAGGATACCACTCACGCACCCCGGGAGGTGTTGCTGTCACTGCGGGACGTACGTGTACCGGGACGGCTCTCGATCGACCATCTCGACGTGCCGCTCGGGGAGCGCCTCCTGGTCACGGGGGCCAACGGAGCGGGCAAGTCGACGCTTCTGGCCGTGCTGGCCGGGCTGCTGGACGCAGAGGGTGAGGTACGACGGCGACCCGGCCTGTCCATCGCACTGCTGGCCCAAGACACCGTCTTCGAGCGGCCGGACCGGACGGCGCGGGAGACGTACGAGCGGGCCCTCGGTCCGGAGCGCGCCGAGTCCGTGCCGTTGCGCTCGCTCGGCCTGATCGGCTCCCGCGACGCGGACCTGCGAGTCAGGGAGCTGTCCGTCGGTCAGCGCCGCCGGCTCGCACTGGCCCTGCTGGTGGCCGACCCACCCGAAGTACTCCTGCTCGACGAGCCCACCAACCACCTTTCGCCCCGCCTCTCCGACGAGCTGGAAGAGGCCCTGGGCGCCGACGGACCCGGCGCGATAGTGATCGCCAGCCACGATCGCTGGCTACGCGCCCGCTGGCAGGGGCACCACATTCTGCTGCGATGAATGGTCTCGTGTTACGAGCCCAAGCCAGGGACCGTCGAAGAACGCACCAGCGCGGTACCAGGCGAAGTCTCACCACTGGGTTACAGGGTCACTGCCAGGTGGCTGTCTCCGGGTCGATCCCGTGAGCGCGAGCGCACTCGTCGATGCTTTGCCGAAACCAGGAGGCCAGCCCGACCCGGATTCCGTCGTAGTGGGAGGAGAAGCCGGGGTCTGACTCGAACATTCTTCCCAGACACACCTGCATCTGTCGCGTGAGCGGGAAGAAGTTGGAAAACAGTTCGCGGTGGCGTTCGACGAGCGCGTTCGCTTCTGGGCTGCTCGGAATGACACCCCGAGCCAGGGCGTCGCCCAGATCCAGCTGCAACGTGGACATCGCCGCGGAGAGCGACTGCCATTGCTCCCGCGTGCGAGAAGCGGACCGCTCGGCGAACTGCGCCCATTGCGCAGAATTCCCCCACACAGTGCGGGCCTGCCGGGATCGATGGGCGTCCCAGTCCGCACCGAAGATCTCCGACTGTGCTTCATCGTCGAGGAGAATGCCCCGCTCGTGAGCCTCGGTCATCCGTTCCAGGCGCGCGTCGAGCTGCTGCAGATCCTGGATGCGCTCGGCGAGCTGGGCCCGCTGCTCACGCAAGGTGGCGCCGATCTCCGCTGTCGCGTCATCGAGAACCTCACGCACCGCGTCCAGCCCGAGACCAGCCTTCCGGTATGCGACGATTCGATGCAGTCGTTGCAGGTTCGCGCCGGTGTACTGGCGATAGCCGGCGGTGGAGCGCACGGACGGCGACGCCAAGCCGATCTCGTCCCAGTGATGAAGCGTACGGACGGTCACCCCTACCAGCTCAGCGGCCGCGCCCACCGTGACACCGTCACGGATGTCGGGTTCGCGTTCAACCATGGACACCATTGTGAGCCTCCTCCGCCGATCCCGGGGCGACGATTCCGACCGAGGCGAGATCACGTGCTTCTTGGCTGTCAGGATCGAACTCCTGCGCCGCGGTGAACACGACCCGCGCACCCTCAGGGGTGGTCACCTCGACGTCGCGAGTACGCCACGGCGTATCCCGCGGCCCGGTCACGCTGCCCGGCACGAGATCCGAACACGCCTCCACGAGGGGATCGATCTCGCTCAGCACGCACAAGAAGCTCACGCTCATCGCCGGGACTTCGGGCGCCTCGGCACCGGCCGCCGCAGGAACGAGCAGGACATCCTGGAACGCCCACCGGCGCAGGTGGACCACCTGCCCCGGGACGCTGAACAGTTCGATGAAGCCGAACCCCCGCACCCAGAAATCCGTCGACGCCGCCAAGTCCGACGTCGGAACCGTCACGAACACCGGCATCGCGTAAATGCCGCGGAACACCTCTGGCGCAACCGCCTTCGGTCCACGCTCGGATACGGGGCCCATCTCGAATGCGTTGAAGAAATCACTCATGCGGTCTACCGTCCGCCCTCACGCAACGTGAGGGTCAAGCCTCATCCGTGAACCCGACGACATCAAACAATGTCGCCATCGTCGACCGAGCCGCTGTCGTCTGAGTGAGACGGCCCGATGGGCTCCTATCGACTTCCAGCCCTCTGAAGGACGGCACGGCCTTCAAGAAGCCCGGGCGAACGCGGGGAGTGCCTGCTTGAGCTGGGAGGAGAACGGCAGGGGGTCTGTGTAGTGGGCTGCGGTCCGGCTGGGGTCTTCCTTGAGTACGTGGTTGATCCCGGTCAGGCGGATGAAGTCGGTGGCGGCGGTGGCCTTCGCCAGCCCTGCGGCCAGGTGCTCGACGTCGTCGCAGCTCACCTGGATGTCCGCATCGCTGCAACTCAGCAGGACCGGGGTGTGCGCCTTGAGGCGGGCCGCCAGTTCGGCCGGGTCCTGGCGGTCGGCCTCTGACAGGAATTTCGCGTTCGCTGGGGAGAACACGTTCGACAATCCGCCGGGCAGGTTCGCCGCGACCGTTCCGTTGGCGCGCAGCGACGCGACAGCCCTGGCCAGGGCGTCCTTGATCGTGGCCGCCTGGGCGTCGGTGATCTTCCCTGCCTGCTGCTGGGCGTTGATCTGGGTGGTGATCTGATGGCTGAGGAGGTCGAGGTATCGGCGGCTCAGCGGTTCGAGCAGGCCGAGGCGGTGGACGTGCGTCTTCGATCTTGATTTGGTGGCGAGCAGGAGGGCGAACAGGGCGCCCTCGCTGTGCCCGATGACCGTGAGGCGCCGTTTGTCGGTGCCGGGCCGCCTGGACAGGAAGTCCAGGGCCGCCGTGGCTTCGTGCTCGAATGGGGCGATGCCGATGTCAGGGACCTTGGACGCGTACGGCCCGAGGCCGGTCTTGCCGCTCCCGAGCTTGTCGTAGCGCAGGCTCGCCACGCCACCGGCGGACAGCACCCCGGCCAGCGTCTTGTAGGTGTCGATCCCGCTGACCCCGGCGCTGTTGCCGTCGCGGTCGGTGGGACCGCTGCCCGCGATGATCAGGGCCGCCGGGACCTTCGCGCCCGGCCGGGCCGGATGGCGCCAGGTGCCGTAAACGGTCATCCCGTCCACCCGGAAGCTCACCTCCTCCTCGACCCAGGCGGTGGCTGCGGAGGTCGCGGCCATGGGGGAGGCGGTTACGCGGGTGACCGACCCGCTCCCGCACCCGCTCACCAGAAGGGCGAGCGCGCACAGGCCGGCGCCCAGACGCGGCGCGCGATCGTTCCGTGCGCGTACGAACTCACGTAAGAACATGCAGGGTCACTTCATTTCTTTGATCCGAGTGGTGGTTTAGGCGGTGTCGGGGCGCCGGAGGAAGAGCCCGGCTACCTTGCCGGCACTGTCGTAGGCGATGCGGGCGGCCAGGTCGCCCGCCTCGAAGGACAGCGGGATGTCCACGACAGTGTGGTCGCCCGCCTGGTGGGGCACCGGCTCGCCCATGCCTTCGTAGGCGCCGACCATGCCGACCGCCTGTGCCCAGGTCGCGGCCAGTTTGGTCGCGCTCAGGCCGGCGGCGACGGTCTCGTCGAAGTCGCGGCGTACCTCCTCCCAGCGGCCGTCGGTCAGGTCCGCGACGAGGGCGGCAGCGTGGTCGGCGGCGCCGGGCAGCATCTTGTCGGTCATGGGTGTTCCTGTCCTTGGGTCGAGTGGTCGGCCGAACCGCTGGAACGCCGCCTGGCGGCTGGAGCCGAGCACATCGCCGATCTCCTGCCAGGTGTGTCCCGTCGCGCGTGCCCTGTCGACCGCTGCCCGCATGGCCTGGTCGACGGCTCGCGCAAGATCCCGGGTGGCGACCACCGCGTCCAGCGGGGACGCATCCGGAGCGCTCAGTCGCTCCACCAGCCTCCGGGCTGCGTCCGTCAGGTCGGTAGGCGCCGCCGCTTCCGTCACGTTGTCAATATTTGCTTTACGCGCCGAAGTTGTCAAGTCTTCTTTTACATCCTTGGCGCGATCGCGGATGCGGCGCGCGGCGCTGCGGCAGGTGGAGTCGCAGTATTCCTGCTTACGTCCACGCCCTGACCGGGAAGGGAGTGGTCTGCCGCAATGCTGGCAGACCTCGGTGCCATGCGATTCCAGCACGCCGATGCTCCTTAATATCGTGCTGTCTTCTATGGCACGTAATAATACTCCTGGTCAGCACGAAAAACGTGCCCGGCACCAGATCGGCATGTCAGGCGGCTGGGCGGGGCAGCGTGCAGTCCGGGAGGGACAGGTCCAGCACTGAGCCGGGCGCCAGGCAGGCGGGCACGGCTGCGACCTGCTGGCCGTAGTGGGCCCCCTTGTGTACCGTCACGTGGCCGGCCGCGTCGACTTCACACGGGTTGTTCTCCGTGCAGCTCTTCCCGTCGTCGTTGCTCGTGTTGTGCAGCCCGACCACGGTCCGCCCGTCCGGGGCGATCAGCGGTGACCCCGAGGCGCCGTGCCCTGGTTCGCAGGCGCTGGTGTACGTGAGTGCGTTCTCCTGCTCATACCCGCCCTCACGCAGCCCCGGCACCACGGCCTTAACCGCACAGCTCCAGCGGCGGCCCCAGGTGCCGGACAGCAGGTCCACCCGGTCACCGGCCGCGGCCGGGGTTGTGGTGAGATCGAAGACCTTGGCGTCGGCGGCGGCCAGCTCCGCGTAGGTCCGGTCCAGGCGGTACAGGGCGACGTCGGTGCCGGTCATGGTGGCGTACACCAGCCGGGTCGTCCTGGCCTCGACCTTGGGGTAGCCCTCGCGGTCGGTGATCGTGACCGGCTGGGCGGCCGGCTGATCGACCAGCGCCGACCCCGGCGCGGGGCGGGTGCCCTGAACGCAGTGGCCGTTCGTGAGGAGCAGGGCCGGATCCTCCGCCCGGTCGGTCCCGGTGCGGACCACGGCGCCGGAACAGTCACCGAACTGCGCGGCGCCCTCCAGGGACGGCATGTGCGGTTCCGGCGGAACCGCGGTGCCCGTGACGATGCCCCGGATCCATTTCCGATACAACGACACGTCGCTGTATACGGTCGGGGTGTCGGGGCCGTTGCTGCCGCTGACCGCTCCGGCCAGCAGCCAGCTGCCACCGCGGCGGACCAGCGCCGGGCCACCGGAATCCATGTTGGTGGCCGAGATGCTTCCGTCCGGGCTGCCCACGCACAGCTCACGCTTCGCGGTGATACCGCTCACTTCGCAGTCCTTGTCCGGCTGCACCACGGTGTCGGCCTCGCGCAGGCGATCCGGGTAGCACTTCGGCGCGCGCTCGTCGCAGGTCACGCCCCAGCCGATGATGCGCGTCGCGGTGTGGTCGGCCGGCGTGGCCGGCGCGATCCGCGCCGGTTTCGCCCGAACCGGGGTGCGCAGACGCAGCAGCGCGAGATCCTTGCCGTAGACCTCGGTGGAGTACCGATAGAACTTGTCGACCTCGGCCAGTTCACCGCCGGAGGTCACGCTCAGGGAGCCGACGCGCACCCGCCAGCCCCGAGGGGTGCCGACCTGAGCCTGATTGGGCGTGCGGGCGCAGTGGCCCGCGGTGACCACCCATCGCGGCGCGATCAGCGTGACTCCGCAGACATGGCCGTCCGCGCGCGGGGATTCGGCGCGCTGTAACGAGCCCATGAACGAGTACGGCCGTACCGACTCGACGCCGCCGCGCAGGGCGAACGACGGAGTCGCGGTCGCCGCCAGCGCGGCCAGCGCCACGGGAAGGACGAGAAGAAGTCGAAAACGCATGGGGACACCCTGCGCGGTACAGGTGTCCATGCTGCGGCGCTCACGTATCGGCGGCCGCTTGGACGCGTATTGGCGGTGTATCAGGCCCCCGCCGGGCTCGCCTTCGCCAACGGTCCGGACGCCACGCTTGGCGATCCAGCTCCGAGGGCTGACACACACCCGATACGTAGCCAAGCGGCCGCCGATACGCGACCGCGACAGCGCGGACACTCGCACCGCGCATGGTGGCCAACTATGCCCAACACACTTCACCTCCCTCGTACTCGCCTCGCATTCGCGGCTTTCGCCTGCCTCGCGGGCCTGTTGGCCGGCTGCGGCATCGCCAACGGGTCGAGCGGTACGCCGAACAACTCGTCGGCTTCCACGTCCGATTCCGCCGGTACGGCCGACCAGAAGTACAGCGCATGGGAGGCCGAGTTCCGGTCCTGCCTGAGCGACAAGGGCTTCGTACTTCCGAAGGAGGCCGGAAAGATCGACTTCGGCGACCGGCAGGACGCCTACGAGGTAGCGGAGGACACCTGTATCAAGAAGATCGGCAAGCCGCCCACGGTTTCTGACGACCAGCCCACCATGTCCGACAAAGAGGCGAAGGAGAAGGAGCTCAAGACCCTCCAGTGCCTCCGCGACCACGGGTACAAGGTCAAAGACCCCGCTCCCGGGCAGGCCGCACAGGTCGAGGTGCCTGATGGCGTCTCGCCGGACGGCTTGACGGAGTGCTACCGCAAATGACGTCCGAGCACTCCGAGCTCAAGACCGGTGCTGGTGCGTGCGCCGGTGATGACACGCCGCGATGAAGGCGGCGGCCGTCCGGACGTTCGTCTTTGCCGTCGTGAACCTCCTCATCGGTGACTCTCCGAGAGGGCGGCTCCAGGGACGTGGTGTCTGTCCGCCGGACCGCCCCGCACCATGGCCGCCGGGTGGTGGCCCCAGGTCGGCTGTTAGCGCTCACACGTCTTCTTTCCGGTCGCGGGTCCTTTTCTGTCAGATGGCTTCGGTGACAGGTCGAAGCCAATACGAGACGAAGAGGCGGCGTCAAGGACGGCATCTCGCGTCCACGGAGGGGTGGCGGACGGGCGTGCGGCTCATCAGGCGTTATCAAAGGTCGCCGCCCGTGACGGCGAGAGCATCACGCTGAAACTTTCGCCAAGAACTTGACACATTTCGGCGTGGTTTCCAAACTATGGCTCAAGGCGGCTTCCTCCTGCCCGTGGTGGTGCGCGGTGAGGACCGCCGTTCGCGATGCCCTGGTGGTGTGCGTTCCCTGATCGCGGGACGCGGCGTCGATCGTGCGGGGTGACCCCCGCGTGTCCGCTTTTCCGGGATTTCAGTCTGGAGCGCCCAGTCATGGACACCAAAGCCATACTTCCACCGCGGCCTCTCAAGAGCCCGCGGGTTCTGATCGCCGCCGCCGTCGGCGTACTCGGCGTGGTCACCGCGGTGATGGTACCGACCACGCCGGCCGGAGCGGCGGCGAGTACGCTCGGCGCCGCCGCCGCGCAGAGCGGGCGGTACTTCGGCACCGCCATCAGCGCGGGCCGGCTCGGCGACTCGCAGTACACCACCATCGCGAACCGCGAGTTCAACATGGTGACGGCCGAGAACGAGATGAAGATCGACGCCACCGAGCCCAACCGGGGGCAGTTCAACTTCACCAACGGGGACCGCGTCTACAACTGGGCAGTGCAGAACGGCAAGCGGGTGCGCGGGCACACGCTGGCCTGGCACGGCCAGCAGCCGGGCTGGATGCAGTCGCTGTCGGGCAGCAGCCTGCGCCAGGCCATGATCGATCACATCAACGGCGTCATGGGCCACTACAAGGGCAAGATCTACGCCTGGGACGTGGTCAACGAGGCCTACGCCGACAGCGGCGGCGGCCGGCGCGACTCCAACCTGCAGCGCACCGGCAACGACTGGATCGAGGTCGCCTTCCGCACCGCGCGCGCCGCCGACCCCAACGCCAAGCTCTGCTACAACGACTACAACATCGACAACTGGACCTGGGCCAAGACGCAGGGCGTCTACAACATGGTCCGCGACTTCAAGCAGCGCGGCGTACCGATCGACTGCGTCGGCCTGCAGTCGCACTTCAACAGCGGCAGCCCCTACAACAGCAACTACCGCACCACCATCTCCAGCTTCGCCGCACTCGGGGTGGACGTGCAGATCACCGAGCTGGACATCCAGGGCGCCTCCGCGCAGACCTACGCCGCCGTGGTGAACGACTGCCTGGCGGTGACCCGTTGCGCGGGCATCACGGTGTGGGGGGTGCGCGACCAGGACTCCTGGCGCTCGGGTGACACCCCGCTGCTGTTCAGCGGCGGCAACAAGAAGCCCGCCTACGACGCGGTCCTCAACGCCCTGAACGCCGCCTCGCCGGGCCCCACGCCCACTCCCACGCCCACCCCCACGCCGACACCGACTCCGACGCCCACTCCGACTCCCATCCCGGACGGGTGCGCGGCGACGATCACGACGACCAACAGCTGGCAGGGTGGCTTCCAGTCGACGGTGACCGTCCAGGCGGGCGGCGCGGCGATCAGCGAATGGACCGTGCGGTGGACCTGGCCCGACGGGCAGAGCATCAGCAGCCTGTGGAACGGCCAGCAGAGCGTGTCCGGCTCCAGCGTCACCGTACGCAACGCCGCCTACAACGGCTCCATCGCCGCCGGCGGCTCCACGACCTTCGGGTTCACCGCGAACGGCACCGCGGCCACCCCGACCGCTACCTGCACCAGCCCCTGACGTGATGACGATGAGGAGAATACAGCTGCGTCTGCCCTGGTCAGCGCACCCCTCAGCCGTCACGGCCGCGGCGCCGCCCCGGCGGGTCTCGCGCCGCGGCCTCGTGATCGGCGCCATCGCGGTCCTGCTGGCCGGAGCCGGCCTGCTGACCACACAGCCCGCGCAGGCCGCCGTGGCCTGCCGGGTCGACTACACCGTCACTTCGAGCTGGCAGGATGGCTTCGGTGCCGGCGTCACCATCAACAACCTCGGTGACGCGGTCGACGGCTGGCGGCTGACCTGGTCCTTCGGCGCCGGCCAGCAGATCACCCAGATCTGGAACGCCACCCAGACCCAGTCCGGCTCGTCGGTGACCGCCACCAACGTCTCCTACAACGCCTCCATCCCTTCCGGCGGCAGCACCACCTTCGGGTTCAACGGCTCGTGGAAGGGCAGCAACCCGGTGCCCACGTCATTCGCTCTGAACGGCGTGACCTGCGGAAACCCCGGCACCCCCACCCCCACGCCCACTCCTACACCGACTCCGACGCCCACACCGACTCCGACCGGCACGTGCGCTCTTCCGTCGACGTACCGCTGGACATCGACGGGCCAGCTGGCCAGCCCGAAGTCGGGGTGGGTCTCGCTCAAGGACTTCACCAACGTCGTCTACAACGGCAAGCATCTCGTCTATGCGACGACGCATGACACCGGGACCAACTGGGGTTCGATGAACTTCGGCCTCTTCACCAACTGGTCCGACATGGCCTCGGCCGGCCAGAACACGATGTCCTTCTCCACTGTCGCGCCGACGCTCTTCTACTTTGCCCCGAAAAACATTTGGGTGCTCGCCTACCAATGGGGTGGGACTGCTTTCTCCTACAGGACGTCGAGCGACCCCACCAATCCGAATGGCTGGTCATCGCAGCAGGTGCTCTTCTCCGGCAGCATCTCCGGCTCGGGAACAGGACCCATCGACCAGACACTCATCGGTGACAGCACGAACATGTATCTGTTCTTCGCCGGGGACAACGGCAAGATCTATCGGGCCAGTATGCCGATCGGCAATTTCCCGGGCAGTTTCGGCAGCACATCGACGGTGGTCATGAGCGACACGACGAACAATCTGTTCGAAGGGGTTCAGGTCTACCAGCTCCAGGGCCAGAACCGGTACCTCATGCTCGTCGAGGCGATCGGCTCGCAGGGTCGCTATTTCCGCTCGTTCACGGCCACCAGTCTGAGCGGTTCGTGGACGCCACAGGCCGCGACCGAGAGCAATCCCTTCGCCGGCAAGGCCAACAGTGGCGCCACCTGGACCAACGACATCAGCCACGGCGATCTGGTTCGCAGCAACCCCGATCAGACCATGACCGTCGATCCCTGCAATCTGCAGTTGCTCTACCAGGGACGTGCCCCCAGCTCCGGCGGCGACTACGGCCTCCTGCCTTACCGGCCGGGTGTGCTGACACTGCAGCACTAATGGCATGACGCTTTTGGAGCGGCTGCGACACGGGGTTCCGTGTCGCAGCCGCTCTTTCGCGCGTAGAGCGTGCCAGGAAGGCGGGCGGAGCGCCGTCACCGGGGGCTCATGTTCTTCAGGTCTTCTGCTAAATCTTCCCGGGACGGATTGCCACATCATCGATCTGGAACGCGGGCCCGGCGGTGCTCGCGTTCCAGACAAAGGTCCAGTCGACGCGGGTCGTGCCGGCGGGCGCGGTGAACGTGCCGGCGGCTTCGGTCCAGGCGGTCTTCTGGGCCAGGGAGATGGCGTCGGTACGCAGTACGGTGCCTGACTCGTCGCGCCACCGCACATTCCATGTGACGGCAGGCATGGGCGCCACAGCCTCCCGGTACCACAGCGACACGTGGTAGCTCGTACCGGCGACCACACCGCTGTATCCGGGGAAGTTGTCAAGCGCCACCGCGCTGCCGCCCGACTGGGCGCTGGTCATCTGCAGCGAGCCCGTGCCTCCATGCGCGCCGCCGGTCTGGTGCGCCACGCTGGCCCCGTACCACGGGGAGTAGGGCGAGATCGTCGAGCCGGACTCGAAGTCCTGCTCGGTGATCGCCGGCGGGACGGGCGTGCCGCCGTCGAACGTGCTGCCGGCGTCCTGGCCGTACTGGGGGCCGACCCACTGCCCGGGCGCGATGCGAGTGCCCATGTCGGTGACCCTGAACTGCCACGGTCCTGTGTAGGTGTTGTCGTGCCAGGAGTTGTTCGACCCGTGGACGATCGACTGCTGGATCACGGCGCCCTTGTACGGGGACCAGTCCGGGTAGGTGCCCCAGTTGGACAGCAGGGCCATGTGCCCGCAGTACTGCGTTGGGCAGCCGCCGTTGACGGCACTGGGGTCGAAGGCGAACGTGTTGTGGTGAATGTCGACGTTCTTCGTCCACCAGCGGCAGTTGGTGTAGAGCGGCTCGCCGGCGATGGCAGGAGCCGAGCACTGTGAGGTGTTGGTCGGCCCGACGATCAGCGTGCAGTCGCCGGTCGTCGAGGCTGGGCTGTTGCAGAACCGGTCGGCGTTCGCCCACGCGGTGATCCCGCCCCAGTTGTTCTCGAGCCGGTTGCCGGTGATCTCGATCTTGCTGGTCCGCGCTGCCACGCGGGGCTCACCATCCGCCTCGGACAGGTAGATCGCCGCTTCGGGGAACGGGTCGCCCTTCGCTGCCCGCTCGGCACCGGAGGCCCAGGCGTTGCCGCGGATGGTGTTGTTCCGGATCACGGCGTTGTAGCTGATCTCGTAGAAGATCGCGAGCGAGTCGTTGCGCTCGATGAGGTTGTCCTCGATGAGGAAGTCGTTGTTGTTGGTGTCCGCCCAGACCCCCGGCCCGTGGTTGCCGTGGACCCAGTTGCCGGTCACGTCGGCGCCGTTCACCGCCCAGAACTTCATGCCACCGGTACATCCGCACCCAGGGATCTGGTGTTCCCAGTCGTCGGTGTTGTTGCCGGTGAACTCGTTGTCCGCCACGACCAGGCCGGTGATGGTGTTGCCGGACTTGTACGCGTTCAGGCCGTACTGCCCGTTGTCCTTGAGGCAATTGCCACGGATCTGGTTCCTGGCCCCGGCCATCAGCCCCGCGCCGGCGTTGTTGCGGATCGTGTTGTGCTCCACGACCCAGCCGTCGCCGGAGTCGTGATTGACCACACCCTGATCGTGCGGCGCGACGAACCCGGTGATGGTCAGGTACCGGATCGTGACGCCGGTCGCCTGCTGAGTGAACGCGAACAGGTTCAGCCGCTGCCCGTCCAGTACCGCGCCGGGCGCGCCGATGAACGTCGCGCCGTTGCCGGGCATGATCTGGGAGTACTGGTCGGTGCCCAGCGTGTGCTTGCCGGTCTCGAAGTAGTACGTGGTGTTCGCCTGGCGTAAGTTCACGCCGCTGTTGTCGCCCGCTGGGACCACGACCGCGCCGGCGGGCGGTGTGGTCGGTCCGTTCAGCGACGAGCTGCCGCAGACCGCCGCCGTTGCCGTTGCCGTCGTCGAATTGGTTGCCGTATCGACCGCGTCGCCACTCGCCGGCGTCGCGCCGCCCATGACAACTGTGGCGAGGGCCACCAGCGCCACCGACCAGGTTCTTCGCATTCCTGTTCTCCTCCAGCCTTGGGCGCACTCGACCGCCAGCCGCCGCCGCTGTAGCCAGAGCTCGCGCCTACCCTCAAGATCAAACGCTGAGAGAGTACTGCAGGGCCGATACCGGCGTCCTGCTGATCAGGGGACAGCGATAGACATCACCGTCCCTGAGATGTCCCCTCCCATGGCGCACACATCCGCATGCCAGGCGTGGATGCCATCGACCGGCGCGCTCGGGATGGCCTGCGCCCCGTCCCCATGCCGGTCCCCTCAACGAATCCTCAACAAGTTCTCAACGCCGTCCGGCGCACGATGCGGATCGCCAGTTGGCCAGCCGGCCATCAGGGGTCGATCGCGTTCGCACGGTGGGCAATGGGTGGGAGCAACCGTGCCAGATCCACGGCCTGTTCAGGTGCAAAACGTCTCCCGAACATTGCGGCGATCTCAGCAGTCGAACCGACCGATACGTCTGTTTTCATGGAGGATTCGCGTGAATCGGCCCAGGCGCGTAATCGTGGCAGTGGTGGTCGCCGGTCTTCTCACCTCCTGTGGAGGAGGTGCGGGAAGCGATGTCTCGGGAAGGTCGCACGGGCCCCGGACCGGCACGCCGACGCCGTCCTCGTCCGCCTCCCCTGAACGTGTCGCGCCGAAAACACAGCTGTCGGTGCCCAGCCTCTATGACACCTCCCGCGGCTGGGAGTCAGACCTGCCGGGAGACCAGCTCACCCTGCCGCATTCCGGGGCGGTCGCCGTCTTCCGGCAGGGCGGCAAGAACGACGGCACCTTCACCGTGCTCGATGTGACCAGCGGCGAAAGTCTGTGGAAGAGCGAGGTGAAGGGCCCCGGGCTGATGTCAGCGCTCTCGGTCACCGTGCAGGGAAAGGACTACCTGGTCGCCACCGCGTCCGGCTTTCAGGGCGCGGACGTGGTCAGCAAGGGCCGGCAGGTCACGACGATCGACATCTTCCCGGCCCGTGCCGCTGGAGACGGCGTCAAGCCGGCTCACCATCTCGAACTGGACGGTGAGGGTGCGGTGGCCAACGGCGGTGGCGGACTGCTGGTGCAGCTGGACAACGACGTGGTGGCGACCGTGGATCCGGCCACCGGCGCGACGAAGACGTACGACCTGAGGAAGATCAAACCCCCAGCCAGCGAGTGCAAGCTGTGTTTCGGCTCGACCAAGGCCGTAGCGGTCACCCCTCGCGGGCCGCTGCTGGCTACCAACATCCGGCCCCGCCGCCACTATTGGGTGCCGGGAGCCTGGTCAGGCGGAACTCTCACCACCAACAGCGACCACAAGATCTTCATCGCTCCGGTCAAGGACTCCCTCGTCGCACAGTGGCGCGATGAAGGCGTGCCCAACGACACGTGGGCCGTCCTGGACCCCGCCACGGGAAAGGCTCGCGCCAAGGTCGACTGCGCGCCGGATCAGCGCGTGACGGCCGACGACTCCAAGGGGGCCTCCCTGTCTGCCGACGGCCGCTATCTCATCCGCAGCCACACGGCCTTCGACTTGGACAAAGGCACCGGCTACTGCTTCGAGGAGACCGACCGCGACAAGCCGGTCCATCTGACCGGTGTGACCGATGACGGCGTCGCTTTCGGCATCGGCGCCTCGACCGCCGACCAGGCCGACCCGCGGGTCACCATCGACCTGGCCACAGGCCAGGTCCAGCTCGGCAACTACGTCGTGGCTCCCTTCGGCGACTACTCCGGATACGGTCTGTTCTGGGAAGACTCCACAAACACCATGGTCGCCTATCCACACGCCAAGTGACCTCACGCGCCCCTGGATCCACCGCACCTTCCTGATTATCGGGAACTCCCACTTGCCGTTCGTGCGCGCGGGCACGAAAAGGGTTATTGAGCGAGTGCGCCTGACGCAGGATGGAGAGGCCTGATTCGGGTTCGATGAGGACGCCCTGGCCGACCATGCGTTCGAGCTTTGCGCGTACGCTCTCGGCGTACTTGGGCTCCATACCGGTGTTCAGCATCCGGCAGATGTCCTTGACCTTCAGCCCATCCGGAGTTTCCCGAAATGGCACGCTCAATGGTTCCTCTCACCCCATCCGACCCGCGGCGTTTGGGTCGTTACTGGTTGGCCGGCCGGCTGGGCGTGGGCGGCCAGGGCGTCGTCTATGAGGGCTACGGGGAGATGGGAGAGCGGGTCGCGATCAAGGTTCCCCGGTACGACAGCGTCGAATCACGAGCCAGACTGGCGAAGGAGGCGGCCGCGGCCCAGCGGGTGGCCTCGTTCTGCACCGCCAAGGTGATCGAGGCACAGGTCAATTCGGTGCCGCTGTACATCGTCAGCGAGTTCGTGCCGGGGCCGAGCCTGAGGCGGGTGGTGGCGGAGTCGGGGGCGTACGAGAAGGACGCGCTGCGCCGGCTGGCGATCGGGGTGGCGACCGCGCTGACTGCCATCCACCGGGGCGGGATTGTGCATCGCGATCTCAAGCCGGACAACATCATCATGGGGCCGGACGGACCGCGCCTGATCGATTTCGGTGTGGCCCGTGAGGTGGGGCCGACGACGAGCGGGCCGATCATGGGCACGCCCGGATACATGCCGCCGGAGGTGTTCTCGGGGCGGGGCGCGAGCGAGGCGGCCGACCTGTGGGCGTGGGCGATGGTGGTGCTGTTCGCGGCCCGGGGCAAGGACGTGATTGAGGCGGGCGATCCGGTCGGCGTCATTGGGCGGGTGATGGAGTTCGAGCCGGACGTGTGCGGCCTGCCTGAACCCCTGGACGCGTTGGTGGCCGCAGCGCTTGCCCGGGAACCCATGGAGCGGCCGGCCGCCGGGGAGGTGCTGCTGCGGCTGCTGGGCCATGGTGGCGAGGCGCCGCTCCGTGGCGGCGATGACCTGCTCGAACGCGGCCTTACGCAGGCGGGTGCCCTGACCGGACGGCCCGAGCCCGATCTGGGCGCGATCGCGGAGGAGCTCTACGGCGAGCTGACCGAGGCCGAGCGTGCGACCGCGCCCGAGGTGTTCCTGCGGATGATCGACGGCGACGAACTCCGGCCCGTCGGCAGGGATGAGCTGCCGGACTCGCCGGCCGTGGACGCGATGCTCACCGTGTTCGGCGCCGCGGGCCTGGTCACGCGGTCCGGTGCCGCGTACGAACTGGCCACGCCCGGCCTCCTGCACGCCTGGCCCCGGCTGCGCGACTGGGTGACGGGCAACCGCGAAGGGCTGCCCGTCCACCGGCGACTCGCCGAGGCGGCCGTGCTGTGGAATGAGCACGGCAGAAGACCGGCCGACCTGCTGCACGGCTCGGCACTCGACCGGACGCTGCAGTGGGCCGCCACCGCGCACAAGGACCTCACGCTGGGACGGCGCGAACGCGAGTTCCTCGACGAGGCGGCGAGCCTGGCCCGTACGAGGGCGAGGAGACGCCGTCTGGTCGCGGCGGCCCTGGCCGTACTGCTCGTGGTCGCGCTCGGCGGGCTCGGCACCGCGGAGTACTTGCGCAGGGAGTCGAGCCGCCAGCGCGACGACGCGCTGGCGCGGGAGATCGCGCGGCGAGCCGCTGACCTGCGGCAGAGCGATCCTCAGGTCGCGAGGCTGCTGAGCGTGGCGGGCTGGCGACTGAGCCCGGAGCTGCCCGAGACCCGGGGTGCGCTCTACGACTCGCTCTCTCAGACCGCGACCTCCGTCTTCCTCGACCCCGACTACACGGCCGCGACCGTGCAGAACCTCAGCCAGGACGGCCGCGTGCTCGTGTCCGTGGACCGCGGGACAGCCAGGATCTGGGACGTCACCGGCCAACGGCGGATCGGCGTGCTGCCCGGGGTGAGTGCGGATGTGACCCAAGCAGCGCTCGCCCCCGACGGGCACACCCTTGCCCTCCTCGACCACGAGGGAGTACGGCTGTGGGACACGCGCACCGGAAGACCGCTCGGCGCCCCGATCGCCCGTCAAGGCAGGCGATCGGGCGGCGGCACACTGAACTTCGATGGCTCCGGGCGCTACCTCGCCATCCCCTGGGGAGCGAAAGCCCTGCCCGAATGGTGGGACGTCGCCAAGCGTAAGCAGCTCACCGCTCCCTCGGGAGCCGCGCTCAACGCGATCAGCCGGGACGGCCGATTCGGCTACGTGGTGAAGGGCTATAACGCGGAGCTGTGGGACCTGCGCCGGGGCAAGAGGACGCCGATCGCGCCCGAGCGGGACAAGGGTGTCATCAACCAGACCACCTTCAGCGACGACGGCAAGATGATGATGACCACGGAGCTGGTGAATTCGAAAGAGACGAGCAGGATCCGTATATTCGAGGTGCCGTCCGGTGACGAGGTGATGGGCCAGGAGGGCGGGGTGGGCCCGGAGGCCGGTTTCGTCTTCGGCGACGCTTTCATCGCCAACTGGGGCGGCCGGGAGCAGCTGACTTTTCAGCGGCGCTCCACCTATGGCCCGGGGTACGGCCAGGCCATGCCCGGCTTCTATGAAGCGACGTACAGCCAGGCCATGCCCGGCTTCAATGACACGGTGTACAGCCAGGCCCTGCCCGCCTTCGCCGGCGGGCTCCGCTTCGACTTCGCCGACCGGGCCGTCCGCTATCTGGACGAACACGGCGCCGTTCACACCGAGGACGTCTCGATGGTGTTCGACCCGCCGATCGGCGGCGGCAGCGAGAGCGGGAACGTACGGTTGGCCCTCTCCATGCGCGTGCTGGCCGCGATCTGGGAGGACCGGATAGAGGCCAGGGACGCGGTGACGGGCCGCACTTTGATGAAACTGATCAGCCGGTCGGGCGGTGGCGGCGCGACCGCCTTCAGCCCCGACGGCCGCCGGCTCGCCCTGGCCGCCGACGACACAGTCCACATCGTGGATCTGACCGGGTTTAAGGTGTCGGCCCGGCTCAAGCTGGGGGGTGGCGTCGAGCACGGCGCCCAGGCGCTGGCGTTCAGTCCGGACGGACGCACACTGGCCGTCTCGCGCGACGGGGAGCACGGTCGCGTCGAACTGTGGGACCTCGAACGCGGATCTCAACGAGCGGAGACCGGGACAGGCGCGAAAGACCTCGCCTTCCGCCCCGACGGACGGCTGCTCGTGACCGGAAACCCGCTCCAGCTCATCGATCCGGAGAAGGGCGCTACCCGGCCTCCCGAACAGGGCACCGGGCAGCTCGCCGGCGCCTTCGCCTTCAGCCCGGACGGCCGGCAGGCGGCCTTCTCCGGGCCCGGCCGACTTACTCTGTGGGACGGCGATGTCAGGACCAGGATCGCCGAGTTCCCCGCGGTTCCGGGCAGCGAGGTCACCATGCTGGCCTGGTCGCCTGATGGGCGCACGATCGCGACGTACGAGCAGGGCTTGCGCGTACGTCTCTGGGACGTGCCGAGCCGGCGGCCGCTGGGCGTCGTCTTCGACGGCAAGCAGGCGGCGAACGGCGCCGACGGCGGGTGGGTGGCATTCTCTGCGGACGGCACGAAACTTCACACCGTTGCCCCGGACGGCACGATCCGTGTGTACGACGTGGACGAGCGGCACGTGGCCGCGACCCTGTGCGTGCGTGCCGGCCGTACGCTCACCGCCGGTGAATGGTCCCGCTACCTGCCAGACATCGAACCGTTCACGATGTGTCCCTAGCTATTAGGGCCTGGGTGATGCGGCTGGGCATGCCCCAGATGTGCTGGACGCGCCAGCGCAAAACTAGCCGAGGGCCCTTCGGGGTACTGTGGCGCTCACCGTGGTGCCTTGTCCTTGTACGCAATTGAGGGTGAGGCGGCCGCCCATTCCTGCGAACTCGACCCGTCTGCCACTCAGACCGGCCCCATGCGCCTTGGCCGACGTGCCGAGGCCGTCATCGCTGACGGTCAGGCGCAGCCCGCCGGGAGCCACGGTGAGGGCAAGGGAGACGGTACGGGCCTGTGCCTGCTGTTCCACTTCCTGCAGAACGTCACGGATCGTGCCATGGACGATCTCGGTGATGAGGGCGGGAAGCGGTTGTTTCGGCAGAGCCCATATCTCCACGGTGATCCCGGTCCGCAGCGACCATTCCGCCAGGTGATCTTCCAGAGCGTGTGAGGTGGCCCTGCGACTGCCTGGTTCAGAGCTATTGATCATCTGCTTCTTCCACTTCTGGTCAACAAGTCGAGTACGCCTGATCAGGCCCATCCGGCGGGCAGTCGCGGGCCTAGCGGACCATCTTGAGCCCGGTGTGCCAGACGTACCCGTGTCCCCCGCCGTGCAGGTTCCAGACTTCGGTCCAGTTCCAGGCTGGCTTGTTGTCCCAGCAGTAGCCCTGGAGCTTGGTGCCCTTCTTGACCACCCGGTAGCCGGAGCTGAAGCTCTGGCGCTTGTGCACCTTGACCGCCCACTTCGCCTGGACGACGCAGTGCCAGCGAGCGGCCGAGGCCTTGGTGGCGCCTTCGGTGGCGCTGGTGGCGTGCGCTGAGGAGACCAGCGCGCCGGAGGTGAGCGCGGCCGCCACGACCAGCGTGGCGATCTTTCCTACGGATCTCATATCCGGAAATGTAGGTTTACAGGTGTTGAGGATATGTTGAGAATTTGTCGAGCTTCCTAGACTGCGCCGCGAGGCGCCCTCCGGCAGCAGCGGCTGGAGCCGCTCCCACTCGGCGTTCGTTAAGTCACCACGTCCCATGCACTTATCGCGACAAGATCACCACAACTAGTCACAGGCTCCAGGAAACAGCCCTTAGTGCAGGTAGCACACGAGCATGTGTTTTAGCTCGTCCACGAGCTCGGTGCTCCGCTCGGGCGACTCGGTGGTGATCATAGGCATCACTGCCTTCACCATCGACAACACCATCGTGCCCATGAGCAGGGCCCGGTGCTCGGACAGTCCCGGCCGCAGGCGGCGCAGCATGCCCGCGATCTGCCCGGCGATGTCCTCATGCAGCCGCTGCGAGGCCGCGGCGAACCTGTCGCCTGTGGCCGAGCCGTAGAGCAGCGACCAGTACGCCGGTGAGCGGCTCTTGAACCGCACGCTCTCGTCCACGAGCTGCCCCACCAGCACCTCCAGCGGGACGGCCGGGGTGACCTCGGCCAGCCTGGCGGCCCAGAACTCCTGGCGGTCGTCGGTGTAGCGGGACACCAGCCCGTCCAGGATCTCCTCCTTGTTGCGGAAGAACTGATATAGCGAGCCCGGCGACATCCCCGCTCGCGCGGCGACCTGGTTCGTCGTCATGTCCGGGTAGCCGACCTCGGCGATCACCAGTTCGGCGGCGTCGAGGATCTCCGCCATGCGCTTCAGACCCCTCGCCTGTCGGCGGACCGTGCGTTCAGCCATGCGGCACCTCATTGACAAATGCGAGCATTTACTTGTATTTCTGTTCGAGACAGCAAACACGAGTAGTTTACCGAGTTTTGATCGGAGACCCCATGCGAACCGCTCTGGGACTCACGCGATGACGGTCAGCGCGCGGCTCCGCCCCGTCCACTCGGCCACGGCGGAGCCGCCACTGCGCAGGCTCGGCTACTTTCTGGTACGCCGCCGCCGGCTCGTCCTGACGCTGGCCCTGCTCGGCCTGATCGCGGCCGGAGTGCTCGCCGCGGGCGCGGTGCCCCGGCTGTCGCTGGCCAGGTTCGAGGCCCCGGGCTCGGAGTCCGACCGGGCGCAGGCCGAGCTGGTCGAGCGGTTCGACACCGGCAGCCCCGACATGATCTTCCTGGTGACCGCCAAGAGCGGCACGGTGGACGATCCGGCGGTCGAGGCCGCGGGCAAGGAGCTGACCGCCCGGATCGGGGGCGAGGCCGACGTCGCCGAGGCGGACTCGTACTGGACCCGCGGCAGGCCCGTCACGATGCGCAGCGAGGATGGCAGGCACGCGCTCATCGTGGTCCGCATCCCGGGGGACGCCGACCACGTGCGGGCACAGGTGCTGCCCAGGCTCGTCCCCGAGATCACCCGGGGTACGGACCTGCTGCAGGTGCGGGCCGGGGGAGGGGAGGAGGTCTTCCGTGAGACCGTGCCGCTGGCCAGGCAGGACTTCGTCCGGGCCGAGCTGGTCATCTTCCCGCTGGCGTTCGTGCTGCTCTGGCTCTACCAGCGGCGCGCGATGGCGGCCCTCGTGCCGATCCTGGCCGGCCTGTTCGCGATGATGATCGGGCTCGCGCTGCTCCGTGGCGTCCTGACGTTTACCGAAATTTCGACGTTCGCCCTGAATCTCACGCTGGCCATGGGGCTCGGCCTCGGCATCGACTACTGCCTCTTCGTGATCCAGCGCTTCCGCGAGGAGGTGCGGGGCGGCAAGGACCGGGCGGCGGCCGTCGCGGGGGCGGTCGAGCACGCAGGCCGGACCGTGCTGTTCAGCGGCCTGACCGTGGCCACGTCGCTGGCCGTGCTGTTCGCGTTGCCGTTCGACTTCCTGCGCTCCTTCGCGTACTCGGGCATCGCCGTCGTCATCGGCGGCCTGGTCGCGGCCGTGCTGGTGCTGCCCGCCGTACTCGCCTCCATCGGCGGCACGATGGTGCCCAGACGGGAGCGGCCGGAGCGGGCGGCGGGGTTCTGGCACGGGCTGGCCACCCGCGTGATGCGCCGGCCGCTGGTATTCGGCGGCCTGGCGACCGTGCTGCTGCTAGTGCTGGCCTCGCCCTTCCTGGGCCTGCGCTTCGGCGTGGCCGACGACCGCATCCTGCCCCTGGAGGCGCCCTCCCGGCAGACGCAGGAGGTGGTGCGTCAGTCGTTCCCCGCCGAGGAAACCGACGCCATCCGGCTGGTCTCGCGCGAGGCGGTGACGGGGGACGTCACGGCGTACGCGACGAGCCTGTCCCGGCTGCCCGGCGTGGCCCAGGTGGACTCTGCCGCCGGGTCGTTCGCCGACGGGCGGCAGGTGGGCGACGGGGACCCGTCCAGGTTCCAGGGCGAGGGCACGTGGCTGTCGGTGGTCCCGTCGGCCGCGGCCCTGGCCGACGACCCCGTGCGGCTCGTCCAGGCCGTGCGCGCGGTGCCGCCGCCCTTCGAGGTACTGGTCGGCGGCTATCCCGCCGAGCTGTCCGACTACCGGGCCTCGGTGGTGGACCGGCTGCCGCTGGTGCTCGCGCTCATGCTGGGCGTGACGTTCGTGGTCCTGTTCCTCATGACGCGCAGCCTGATCATCCCGATCAAGGCGACCCTGCTGAACGTCCTCAGCCTCGGCGTCATGTTCGGCGCCATCGTCTGGATCTTCCAGGACGGCAACCTGTCGGGTCTCCTCGGCTTCACCCCGACGGGCACGCTCGACCCCAGCATCCCCATCCTCATGCTCTGTGTGGCCTACGGCCTGTCGATGGACTACGAGGTGTTCCTGCTGTCGCGGATCAAGGAGGAGTACGACAGGACCGGCGACACCGAGCAGGCGGTGGCCGCCGGCCTGCAGCGGGGCGCTCCGCTGATCACCGCGGCCGGCGGCATCCTGGCGCTCACCTTCGCCGCGTACGCAACCGCGCAGGTGATGTTCGTGCAGATGCTGGGCGTCGGCATGGCGGTGGCCGTGCTGGTGGACGCGACTGTGATCAGGGCGGTGCTGGTGCCGAGCCTCATGCGCCTGGCCGGACCCCTCAACTGGTGGCCTAGAGGTCGCGCGTCCAGGTCTACCGCGCGACCGAGGTGATGCCGTGTGCGAGCGAGGGCCATCGGTCCGCGGCCCACTCCGGCCAGCCCAGCCACCCCGGTGGCGGGCCGGGGATGCCGCCACCGCCGAGTTCGGCGGCATCGGGTGCCTGGAACTGCTTCCGCCATGTGTCGATGTCCGCCTCGCTCATCGGAAATGTCGTGTGCGGTGCGGTTGCCTGGCGGTGTGCGATCCGGGCGCGTTGGACGTCCTTGTCGATGGACAGGTAGATGACCTGGCAGGCCGCCCCGGCCGATGCTGCCAGCCAACGCAGCGCCGACCGTTCGTCGCGGCTCCAGAGCCCGAAGTCGAGCACGACGTTGGTGCCCAGTCGCAGCGCTCGCAGGGCTAGTGCGATGAGCCGTCCTTCCAGCAAGTCGCGCTTGCCGTCGGGCTGCGACCCGTCGAACAGGGAGATCATCCACTCGTCCGGGGTCAGCCGCAGCGCGCGGTGCGCCACGGCGAGCTCTTCGGCCCGGGTGGTCTTTCCGGCGCCGGGGAGCCCGACCATCAGGAGCAGCTTGGCGGGTTGGGGCCGCACGTCATGGTTCGGCTTCGCTTTCGCGATGGCCGCGACCGGCTCGTTGGCGACGGCGGGGGAAGTCTCGGACGTGCGAGGAAAAGGATCTTGGTGCGTTGGATGGAACTGCTGCGACATGGATTCGCTCCCCGGATCACGCGGGACGATCCGGCAGCACAGCGAGACACGCGATGGGGCTGCCGGCGGGACACTGATCCGGCGGTACGCCTTGGCACTGACCCCAGTGGGGCAGGCGTTGAGGCCGCGGTTTACGGCAACCGCGATACCGCCGCTAAGCGGCGGCGCGGATGTTCATAGCGGCGAAGCAACCCATGCCGCCACCATAGCCGACAGCACCAGCATGGTTGTCGACCGCCGCCGCGATCAGTGACCGTTCGGTCCTGCCACTGCCAATCAGCGCAGCGGCTCCAAGTCGTCCTCATCGTCGTCGGTGTCCACCGCGTTGAGGGCCTAGGCGGGGTCGGTCGGTCACCGTGGCACGCGACCTCATGAGCCGTACGTCAGGCGGCGCAGCGCGGTCTCGGCCGGTCCCCGTCGTCTGCGGAAGATCGTGGCCAGTGCCACGGTGGTCAGCCAGACGCCCACACGGCGGAGACCACCGGCCCAAGGGTTCCGCGCCGCATCCGGCCCACGGCGAGCCCGATGGCGGTCCGGGCCGACGGCCGGCCGCTGATCGCCTACCTGGACATGACCGACGGCGCGATCAAGCTGCTCGACTGCCACACCCGCGAGTGCTCAACGGCCGGCACCATCACGCTGGCCGAACCCGGCCGCAACACGGCGTCGGTGATGGTCCTTGACCGGGATGGTCGGCCGCTGGTGGCCTACCAGGACCTCGACCGAGAACGGATCGTCATCGCCACCTGCACGCGATCACTATGTACGCGCACCCCGATCACGACGATCCGGCGCGGCGGTGGCCATGGCCTGACCATGGCGCTGGACAGCCACGGCCGGCCGATGATCGCCTGGATGGATGCCGCAGGCTGGGCAGACTGGGACCTGGTCGTCACCACACCGCTCAACCTGCGCTGACCCGCGACAGCGCACGCCCGGCGTCAACGAATTAGCGATCTTGCCGCATGTGTGACGCACGATCATGTGAAAGGCCCTCCCCGCATCGCTCCGGAAAGGGCCTCTGACCTACGGGTCGGGATGGCGGGATGTGAACCCATGGCCTCTTCGTCCCGAACGTGGATGACACGTTCATTCGAGTCTCTGGTCAGATAGGGGACGGGATCACGCTTTCCGTCCCCAGGGGGGGGTTAACAGTTTTTGTAGCCTCAATACACTTGCGCCGAGTGATCGTAGGACTGTACTCTTGCGGCACAGCGAAAGCCTTTCGAGGCGGGATTCGTAACGGCTTTTGGATCAGGGAAAAGCCGTGCCCCGGGCGGCATGCAGAGCAGAGGCGGACCCGGGGCTTACGAGACTCAGCATACCCCGAGGCGCCGCTGCACGTCAGCCATGCCTTCGGAGGTGTCGTCTTGCATACCGATCTGCCCGGGTGGGTTGAGCGGGTGATCTCCGTACCGCGCTTTGCCCCGTATCTCGGCGCGCTCTCGGGCGACCGTCTGGTGGCGTGGGACTTGTACCAGTGGAACGTCCAGGTGTCCGAGGCGTTTTACGGACCGCTGCACTGCCTGGAGATCTGCCTGCGTAACGCCGAGCACGATCGGCTGCGAAGCCGGTTCGGGAGGGACGATTGGTGGCGGGTGGCTCCTCTGAACGATTCTGAGGCGGCCAAGATCACCGCGGCGAAGCAGAAGCTGGCGAGGAAGGGCGTCGGCCTGCCCTCCGCCGATGACGTGGTCACTGAGCTGTCGTTTGGCTTTTGGGTGTCGCTTCTGAGCCGGAAGTACGACCGGCACTTGTGGGTTCCGGCCTTGCACCGTGCGTTCCCGTACTATTCGGGCAGGAGAGAGTCGCTGCGCGACAATCTGCAGGCCATGGTCCTCCTGCGTAATCGCATCATGCATCATGAGCCGATCCATCACCGGCATCTGGCAGCGGACCATGCCAAGATCTACAGGATGCTGGGCTACGTGGAACCGCTTTTCGTCGGCTGGCTGCGAGCCTTCGACCGAGTGCCGGAGGTGCTGACCCGCCGGCCGGAGGGGACGATACGTTGACCTCTCCGCAGGGTTTCGTCTCTCGGGCCGAGATCGCGCGGCTGGCTCAAGTGAAACGGCCCGCCGTGACCAACTGGGAGCGCCGACACAAGGATTATCCCCGGCCGCGGCTCGTCGAAGGAGAGGAACTGTTCGCGGTCGAGGCGCTGCTGGAGTGGCTCGACCTGCGCAGGATCGCGAGCAACGCGCTCCTGCCGGATGAGCGGCCGGGCGCGACCTTCGGCGAACGGTTCCGCAGGAACCTCGCAGGACCGGCAGCACAGATGCCGCAGGCCCGCTCGGCAGCCAGGCGCGAGCAGCCTGCGACAAGCGACTTGTGGCGGACGCTCGAGCGGTTGAGAGGCACATACGACATCGTCCGTTACCGCGATCTGGTGCTCAGTCTGATCTATACGCGAGCGCAGGATCGAGATGGATGGTCATCTGTCGTCACAGGCAGCCGAAGCGATGCGACAGCGCTGATGACCTTCATCGTCAACAAGCTCGGAACCGGCGACATGCTGTCACCCGTCGCCTTCAATGTGGACGCGAAAATCCCCGCAGAGCTCGTCGAGTTCGCCGACGTCGCGGTCGGCGAGCTGGGCGGCGCCGGGGCGTTTCGCGCTCTGCTGGATCGCTTCGCCACGTTGGAGGGCAGGCGCGGTGGGGAGTTCTACACGCCTCCTTCCGTCGTCCGCGTTCTGGTGGACGCCCTCGCCGCCGAAACACCCGGGGAGATCTACGATCCATGCTGCGGCTCGGGGGAGATACTGCTCACCGCGGCCCTCCAAGCCCCTGGCCTTACCGTCCACGGCGACGCTCTCAATGCCGAGGCTCTGGTCCTGGCAAAGATGAACATGACGCTGCACGGCATCGACGCCCGGCTCGGCAGGCAGTCGCTCGACGTCCTGAGCCGTCCCGATCAACCCTCGCCTAGTTATTCCTACATCGTGGCGAACCCCCCATTCGGCATACGCAACTGGTCCCAGGAAGATCCGGCGCTGAACAGGTCCTGGCTCTACGGACCACCGCCTCGCGGCAACGCGGACTTCGCCTGGCTGCAGTTCGTGCTGGAGCGGTTGGCGCCAGGTGGGCGTGCCGCGGTCGTCATGCCGGCCGGCGCCGCCTTCAGAGGGGGACGCGAGCGCGCGATCCGGCAGGCCATGGTGGCGGACGGCTGTATCGAGTCGGTGATAGCACTGCCTTCGATGCTCTTCTACAACACGGCGATCGGCGCGACGATATGGGTCCTGCGCCGCTCTCCGACTCCGCGGCAGGAGCTTCTCCTGGTGGACGCGACGGGGCTGGGCCGGTTGTCACAGCGCGCTCAGCGCGAGCTGTCGGAGGAGGACCACGAGGCGATTCGCGATGTTCTCGCCGACTGGCGTGCGGGTGTGATCCCGGCCAACGAGGCGTTGCCCACTGCCGTCGTGACCGGTGAGGAACTGAGCAGAAGCGACTACGACCTCACTCCCGGGAAGTACGCCATCAGCGAGCCCGCCGCCAGGACGGACGACGGCCGTCAAGGCATCGAGACGCTGCTCCGCGAGCTGGATCGGCTGCATGAGCAGGCGGCGAGGGCGGACATGGCGGTGGATCAGGTGATCGGGCGGCCTCAGATCCTCGAATCTCCGATCGGTGAGTTGCCGCCGGGCTGGCGCGAAGTGAGCCTCGCCGACATCAGCGAGCTCACCGCGGGCCCCTTCACCCGTGCCTCGGACGACGGGCCCGTGGGCGTCGTCAAGCCGCGCAATCTCGAAGGCGGGCCCATCTCAGGCATTTTCGGCGGGCGCATCTCGGGAACCTTCGATCGAATAGATGAGGACACAGCCGGCAAGCTGGAGAGCTATCGGCTCGCAGAGGGCGACATCGTCTGCACACGGACCGGAGTGATCGGTCGGCACGCCCTGGTGACCTCCGCGCACCAAGGGTGGGTGTGCGGCACGGGGCTGATCAGGATTCGTCCCAGAGGGGGAGTCGACCCGCAGTACCTGAGCGACTATCTGAGCTCCCCATCGGTGCTTGATTGGCTGACCCGCAATTCTGCCGGGAGCGTGCTTCCCAGCATCAACATCCGCGTCCTGGGAACCCTGCCTGTGGTGCTTCCTCCCACGGAGGTTCGGGAGACGATCGGCCGTGCCCTCCAAGCCCTGAGCGACAAGATCACCGTGCATGAGCAGATCGCGCGGACCACCGCGGCGCTCCGTGACACGCTGTTTCCTCTCCTGGCCTCGGGGAGAGTCATGCCGCCCGAGTGAAACGCCTCAGGCGGTGGTGAAGACGGCGGTGGCCGCCAAGGCTCCTCTGCGGTGCCTGCCAAGGCCGCGCGGATCGCCAGGTAGGTGCGGGCGGTGTTTGAGCGCGGCATCAACGTCAGCCATCTCGGACGGTGGCGCGCTTGTGAAATCACGTCGTCCAGGGAGGAAACGGGCGCGCGAGGCGAGCCTTTGTGTGCGGATGCTGTTAGCGCTTGTCGCCAGCGGGCTGGCCGCCCGTAGTCACGCAGAAAGTCACTCAGAGAACAAGAGAGGCCACTTCCGATCTTCGGAAGCGGCCTTCTACCTGGTCTTGCTGGGTCGGGGTGGCGGGATTTGAACCCACGGCCTCTTCGTCCCGAACGAAGCGCGCTGCCAAGCTGCGCTACACCCCGGTGCACGCCCTCTTTTGCGTGCTTGAGAAGTCTAGCTGACTTCGCGGGTGCTTGTGACCGCGTTTACCGGCGCGGGACCAGGGTGAGCAACGAGGCCTCCGGGAAGCAGGCGAAGCGGACCGGGGCGTACGGCGAGGTGCCGAGGCCGGCCGAGACGTGCAGCCAGGCGCTGTCGTGGCGGTTGAGGCCCTTGACGCGGGGTCGGTCGATGCCGCAGTTGGTGACCAGGGCGCCGTAGAACGGGATGCACAGCTGGCCGCCGTGCGTGTGGCCGGCCAGGAGGAGCTGGTAGCCGTCGGCGGCGAAGCGGGTCATGTTGCGGGGCTCGGGGGAGTGCATGACGCCGAGGCGGAGGTCGGCGTCGGCCGGGGCGGGGCCGGCGACCAGGTCGTAGCGGTCGCGGTCGATGTGGGAGTCGTGGATGCCCGCCACCGCCACGTCGAGGTCGCCGATCTTGAGGCGGGCGGTGGTGTTGTTCATGTCGAGCCAGCCCTCGGCCGCCATGCCGGCACCCAACTCCTCCCAGGGGAGGGTCGGGACGTGCTGGCGGCGCTCGTTCTTGGAGGTGCGCCAGAGGTAGCGGGCCGGGTTCTTGGGCTTGGGGGCGTAGAGGTCGTTGGAGCCGTACACGAACATGCCGGGACGGGCCAGCAGGGGCTCCAGGGCGTGCAGGAGCGCGGGTACGGCCTCAGGGTGGGCGATCGAGTCGCCCGTGTTGACGACCAGGTCGGGCTCCAGGGAGCCGAGCGAGCGGACCCAGTTGATCAGCATCCTGCGGCCCGGCGTCAGGTGCAGGTCGGACAGATGGAGGATGCGTACGGGCCGCTGCCCGCGCTCCAGCACGGGCACGTCGAAGCGGCGCAGCCGGAACCAGTTGCGCTCGACGACGGAGGCGTAACCCAGACCGGCCAGGCCGAGGCCGAGCATGGACAGTGGTATCGCGGCAGCTTTCCTCACCCATTCATGATGCCCGACATCCGGCCCCAGGCGTCCCGAGTACGTGAGATGGGGCTCCGTGAGCGCGTAGCCGTCCGTACAGGCGGCAAGATGAACCCATGAGCGCATTGAAGGACAAGCTGAAGGCCGATCTGACGGCCTCGCTGAAGAGCCGGGACGAGGTACGCCTCCGGACGGTTCGCATGGCACTGGCCGCGGTCAACGTCGAGGAGGTCGCCGGCAAGGCGGCCAGGGAGCTCTCCGACGACGAGATCATCAAGGTGCTGACCAAGGAGGCCAAGAAGCGCCGGGAGGCGGCCGAGGCGTTCGGGAACGCCGGGCGTGCGGAGCAGGCACAGGCGGAGCTGGACGAGCAGGCGGTGCTGGAGGAATACCTGCCGGCGCAGCTCTCCGACGAGGAGCTCGGCCGCCTCGTCGACGAGGCCGTCGCCGAGACCGGCGCCGCCGGCCCCCAGGCGATGGGTCAGGTCATGAAGGTCGTCAATCCGAAGGTCGCCGGTCGTGCGGAGGGGGGACGGGTCGCCGCGGCCGTTCGCGCGCGACTGTCCGCCTAACCAAGTCTCGGGTGCCCGCCACGAACGCGGGCACCCAGGGCACTGAGGTCAGTTGGCCGGGGTGATGGGCAGGTCGCCGCCGCGCCCGCGCCCCCGGCCGTTGTTGTCGCGGTTGAACTGGTCGAAGAAGTCGTCCGGAGGACCGCCCTGGTCGGCCTTCTTCTCCTTCTTGGGCTTGGGGGCGCAGTTGTCGCCGCAGCCGCCGAACCGATCGTGGTTGACCGGCGTGAACTCGGTGGGTTCGACGCCCTTGAGCGCCCCCAGCATGGCCTGCTTCCAGATGCGGCCCGAGATCGACGCCCCGTACACGTAGCTGTAGTAGCGGCCCCCGATGGTGACGCCGATCAGGTTGTGGGTGAAGGCGCCGCGCGGGTCGCCGAGGCTGACGGCGGAGGCCAGGTTCGGGGTGTAACCGGCGAACCAGGCGGCCGTGTAGCCGTCGGTGGTGCCCGTCTTGCCCGCCGCGTCCCGGCCGATGCCGCCGACCTCACGCATCGTGCCCTTGGTGAACACGCCCGAGAGGATGCCGCTGACGGCGTCGGCGACCTCCTCCTCCATGACCTTGGAGCACTTGGGCTTGTACTGCGTGGCCTTGCCGTCGCGGTCCTTGATCTCGGTGATCGCCAGCGGCTTGCAGTACTGGCCGCGTGAAGCGAAGACGGCGTAGGTGCTGGCCACGGTGACCGGGTCGACCTCGTTGATGCCGAGCGTGAACGTCTCGAACTCGCGCAGCTTCGCGCCGTCGGCCCGCTTGAGCCCGATCCGCTTGGCCAGCTTGACGACCTTGCAGAGCGTGACGCGCTCCTCCAGTCGCATGAAGAAGGTGTTGACCGAGCCCCAGGTGCCGGTCTGCAGCGTCTTGAAGCCGCCGCCGCCCTCGCTGGAGTTGCGCACCTCATGCGTGGGGTCGCCGACCCGCTTGCCGTCGCAGTTCTTGAACGCGCCGTAGCCGGACGCGGTGTAGCCGGCGGGCGCCGGGTAGCCGTCCCCGTACTTCAGGCCCTCCTCGAGCGCTGTGGCGAGCGTGTAGGCCTTCGCCGTCGAGCCCTGCTGGAAGCCGCCGCCACCGCCGTGCTTGGCGTCGGCGACGACGTTGTAGCTCATCTCGTTCTTCTTCTTGCTGCCGCCGAACTTGCGCGAGGCCGCCATCGCCTTGATCTCGCCGGTGCCCGGCACGACCATCGCCTGCGAGGCCACCGGCTTGTCCTTGGTGCTGACGTACTCCTTGATGGCCTTCTCAGCGGCTTTCTGCATCTTCGGGTCGATCGTGGTCTTGATCGTGAGACCGCCGCGCTGGAGCAGTTTGAGACGCTCCTTGGGGGTCTTGCCGAAATCCTCGTCGTTGAGGATCTCGTTCTGAACGTAGAGGCAGAAGTACGGGTACTTGCTCTCCTCGCAACCGCCGGTGACCTTGGTGTCCTTGAAGACGAGCTTCTTGGCCTTGGACTCGGCGGCCTCCTGCGGCGTGATCTTGCCGAGTTCGGCCATCCGGTCGAGGACGACGTTGCGGCGGGCCTTCAGGAGCTCCCTGGACGCCTTGCTGACGTTCGGGTCAGTCCTGTTGGGGTTCTGGACGGCGCCCGCGAGCGTGGCCGCCTCGACGAGGTTGAGGGCGGAGGCCGGCTTGCCGAAGAAGCGCTTGGCGGCGGCCTGGATGCCGTGCGCACCGGCGCCGAAGTAGGCGATGTTCAGATATTTCTCAAGGATCTGGTCCTTGGAGTACTTCTTCTCGACGGCCATGGCGTAGCGCAGTTCGTTGAGCTTGCGTCCGACGCTGGTCTCGATGGCCGCGGCCTGCTCCTCTTTGGTCTCGGCCGAGTTGAGGAGCACCTGCTTGACGTACTGCTGCGTGATCGACGAGCCACCCTGGGTCACGCCGCCCTGGGTGAGGTTCTTGACGAGGGCGCGGGCCGTTCCCTCCACGTCGATCGGGCCGTGCTGGTAGAACCGGAAGTCCTCGATCGAGATCAGCGCCGTCCGCATGATGGGGGCGACCTTGTCGAGACTCACCGATTCGCGGTTCTCGTAGAAGAACTGGGCTATCTTCTTGCCGTTGGCGTCCATCAGCTCAGTGCGCTCGGGCAACGGGGGTTCGGCCAGGTCCTCGGGCTTCAGGTTGATCCCCGTCATCGCGGACTTGGCGGATATCCCCGCCCCGCCGACCGCGGGAAGGGCTATGGCGGCCGTGAGCACTCCCGCGGCCGCGCCCGCGGCGATCAGCCGCGTGATGTTCAAGAGCGGCGAGGAACGATCTTTGCCCTGAGCTTGCACAAGACCAAGAGTACGTCGAATGAGTGACCTTATCGGTAACTCGGCACCATTTCGCCTTGACTGACGGGGGTGACTAGTCATTCCCGGTCAAGACTCCAGCGAGAAATTGGTCCTCTGGGGTCTGTCGGCCCGAACGTCTAGTTGCGTACGTTCTCCTCTGCGGCAACTGAATACGGAGGCTCGGCGCCCGCGCCCGTCGGCCCCAAATGACGACTGACCACCTAAGGGGAGTGGGGTCGAAATGTGGATCACGGATTGGACCTCCCGTGCCGCCTGTCGAGGAGCGGACCCGGACGCGCTGTTCGTCCAGGGAGCTGCTCAGAACAGGGCGAAGCTGATCTGCCGAGGATGCCCGGTCCGTACCGAATGCCTCGCCGATGCGCTGGACAACCGTATCGAGTTTGGCGTGTGGGGCGGCATGACGGAACGGGAACGACGGGCTCTGCTACGGCGGCGTCCTGACGTGGACTCATGGCGAGAGCTGCTCGAGTCCGCCAAGGAAGAGTACGAACGGACTAACGAGCTGATCGCAGGCTGACCCTAGCCTCGGGCGTACGGCCGGTGCTCGCACCGGCCGTACTCTCATGTGCTCGCGAGGAGTTCCCCGATCCGGTGCAGACCCGCCAGATCGTGGACATCCTCCGACATCGCACGTACCTGGACGACCGGCACTGTGGGGTGGGCTGACAGGAAATGGTCCTGCTCCCGGTGTTCGCGGGCGGCGAGTTGCATTCTGCCGGTGTGCAGCCGCAGTACGGCGGCGGTCAACTCGTGTTCGCCCCGCGACTCCAGGTCTTCCGCCGCGGCGGCGCTGCGCGCGGCCGAGAGCGCCGCCGCGGTGGGTTCGTGCACCCGGTTGACCACCAGGCCGGCCAGGGGCATGCGCTCCTCAGCGAGCCGTTCGACGAAGTAGGAGGCCTCACGCATCGCGTCGCGCTCCGGCGCGGCCACCACCACGAAGGCGGTGCCTGGCGCCTGAAGCAGCCGATAGGTCATCTCCGCGCGCTGCCTGAACCCGCCGAAGACCGCGTCCAATGCCGACACGAACGTCTGCAGGTCCTTGATGACCTGCGCGCCCAGCAGCTTGGTCATCGCGCCCGCCATGAGCCCGAACCCGGCGTTGAGCAGCCGGAACGCGCTCCGCCCTCCGGCCTTGGCCGGCGCAGTCAGCAGCCGGATGAACCTCCCGTCGAGGAAGCGGCCGAGCCGCTCCGGGGCGTCGAGGAAGTCGAGCGCCGACCGCGAGGGCGGCGTGTCGACGATGATCAGATCCCACTCGTCCGAGCGGCGCAGCTGGCCCAGCTTCTCCATCGCCATGTACTCCTGGGTGCCGGCGAAGCTGGAGGACAGCGACTGGTAGAAGGGGTTCGACAGGATCTGGCGGGCCCGCTCGGGGTCGGCGTGCGCCTCGATGATCTCGTCGAACGTACGCTTCATGTCCAGCATCATCGCGAACAGCTGGCCGCCGCCCTCGGGTGAGCTGATCAGGCGTGGGGTGTTGTCGAGCTCGGTGAGCCCCATCGACTGCGCCAGCCGCCGCGCGGGGTCCACGGTCAGCACGACCGCGCACCTGCCGCGCTCGGCGGCCCGCAGTCCCAGTGCGGCGGCCGTCGTGGTCTTACCCACGCCGCCGGCGCCGCAGCAGACGATGATCCGGGTGCCCTGGTCGTCGAGTATGGCGTCGACGTCGAGTAGGGCGGGTTTCTTCACGCTGCTCCCTGGGTGCGGATGGCCTCGGCCAGCTCGTACAGGCCGCTCAGATCGACGCCGTCGGCCAGCAGCGGCAACTCGTAGGACGGCAGCGTCGCCTGCGCCAGCGAGGCGCGCTCGGCCCGCTCCAGCTCGGTACGGCGGGCGTGCTCGGCGACCTCTTCCGCCAGTGCCTCCGCCACCGAGGAGGCGCCGTCGGAGAGACCGGCCGCCTTGAGCCCGAGTGTGAGCTCGGCGACGTCGAATCGGCCCTTGACAGCACTGTCAAGTGCGGCCTGTGGAAGGAGTGATTCACGAACCATGTTGATGAAGATTCCGCCGGGCGGCAGCCCCGCCGACCGCAATTCGGCGATGCCGTCGAGCGTCTCCTGTACCGGCATCTCCTCCAGCAAGGTGATGAAGTGCACCGCCGTTTCCGGAGATTTCACGACCTTGCTCACCAGATCGGAGTGGTTCTTGATCGGGCCGACTCTGGCCAGCCCGGCGACCTCCTGAGTGACGTTGAGGAAGCGCGAGATGCGGCCGGTGGGCGGCGCGTCGAGCACGACGGCGTCATAGATCCGCTTGCCGTTCTTGCCGCGCCTGCGTACGGCCTCGGAGGTCTTGCCGGTGACGAGGACGTCGCGGAACCCGGGGGCGACGGTGGTCGCGAAGTCGACGATGCCCATCTTGGTCAGCGCCCGCCCCGCCCTGCGCATGCCGTAGAACATCTCCATGTATTCGAGCATGGCCTCCTCAGGGTCTATGGCCAGCGCGTAGACGTCGCCGCCTGATGGGGCCACGGCGATCCGGCGCTCCTCGTACGGCAGCGGTGGCAGGTCGAAGATCTGCGCGATGCCCTGTCTGCCCTCCACCTCGACGAGCAGCACCTTGCGCCCGCCCGAGGCCAGTGCCAGGGCGAGGGCCGCGGCGACCGTGGTCTTGCCTGTGCCGCCCTTGCCGGTGACCACGTGCAGTCGCACGCCGTCCCAATCGGTGTCCCGAGAGTCCACGTTTCGAGGCTACCGAACGGTCACTTGCCGGAAGCCGACGACCACCCTTTGAGATTGCTCACACTATGGCGGGCCGCCGCGGGTACCAGCGCCTATTGCGTGCCGCGTTCAGCGGTGCGCCACAGGTTGCGGCTCTCAGCACCTATGGCGTGCCGCGTTCAGTGGTGCGCCACAGGTTGCGGCTCTCAGCACCTACGCTGGCCTCCATGAAGAAATGGGAGTACCTGACGGCTCCGGTGCTGATCCACAACACCAAGATGATCCTGGACAACTTCGGAGCCGACGGCTGGGAGCTGGTCCAGATTCTGCAGGGTGCCACGCCCGAGCAGCTCGTCGCCTACTTCAAGAGGGAGAAGCAGTGACACCCGAAGAGAAGATCGCCGAGCTCGGGCTGACGCTGCCCGAGGTCGTCGCGCCGCTGGCCGCCTATGTGCCGGCCGTACGGACCGGCGATCTCGTCTACACCTCGGGCCAGGTGCCCATGGTCGACGGCAAGCTCGCGCAGACCGGCAAGGTCGGCGCCGAGGTCGGCCTCGACGACGCCCGCGAGCTGGCCCGGATCTGCGCGCTCAACGCGCTGGCCGCGCTGAAGTCCGAGGTCGGCGACCTGGCGAAGGTCGTGCGGATCGTCAAGGTCGTGGCGTTCGTGGCCAGCGACCCGGCCTTCACGCAGCAGCCTCAGGTCGCCAACGGGGCGAGTGAGCTGCTCGCCGAGGTGCTGGGGGAGGCGGGCAAGCACGCCCGCAGCGCGGTGGGCGTCGCGTCCCTGCCGCTCGACGCTCCGGTCGAAGTGGAGCTGATCGCCGAGGTCTCCTGAGAGTCCGGATATGTCACCATGACCCGAGTGATGTTCTAGAAGCCCGAGTTGTTCTAGAAGGAGGTCATGTGACTGGTCTTCAACTCCCAGACGAGCTCGCCGAGCGGGCGAGGGACATCCTCGCCGGACGCGTCCAGCCGGTCCCCGCGCGGGACGCCGCCACGGTGGTCATCCTGCGTGAGGGACCGGAGGTCTATCTGCTCCGGCGCAAGTCCACGATGGCCTTCGCCGCGGGCGCGTACGTCTTCCCCGGCGGCTCGGTCGATCCCCGTGACACCGACCATGCCGTCGCCTGGGCCGGGCCGTCTCCGGCGGACTGGGGCGCGGTCTTCGGCGCGGACGAGGGGGTCGCGCGCGGCCTGGTCTGCGCGGCCGTACGGGAGACCTTCGAGGAGTCGGGGGTGCTGCTCGCGGGGCCGGGACCCGATTCGGTGGTCGACGACACCACAGGGGACGACTGGGAGGCCGACCGGCTCGCGCTGATCGACAGGAGCCTGTCCTTCGCCGACTTCCTCGCCAAGCGCGGCCTGGTGCTCCGCTCGGACCTGCTCAAGCCGTGGGCGCACTGGATCACGCCGGAGATCGAGACCCGGCGCTTCGACACCCGCTTCTTCGCCGCCGTACTCCCTGAAGGGCAGCGCACCCGCGACGTCGGCGGCGAGGCCGACCAGGTCGCCTGGAAGCGCCCCGCCGACGCCGTCGAGCTGGCGCACGAGGGAGAGATCTTCCTGATGCCACCCACCTACCGCACGCTGACCGAGCTGGCCGCCTGCGACTCCGTGGCGGACGTCCTGGCCACGCGGCGGGAGATCGTCACGATCCTGCCCAGGGTCGTGGAGGTCGACGGTGAGTTCCAGTTGGTGACCGCATGAGCGGTCTGCACATCCCGGCGGGCTCGCCCGACGGATCCCGTACGGCCCACGCCGAGAACCTGCTCGCCCCCAACCCGTCGCCGATGACCCTCGACGGCACCAACACCTGGATCATCGGCGACCGGGACACCATCGTCATAGATCCGGGCCCCGACGACGAGGGGCACCTGCGCCGGGTCGCCGACCACCTGGCCGAGCGCCGGGTGAGCTGGATCCTGCTCACCCACGGCCACCACGACCACAGCGGCGGCGCCCGGCGCTTCGCCGAGCTCGTCGGCGCGCCCGTGCGGGCGCTCGACCCCAAGCACCGGCTCGGCGACGAGGGCCTGGGCGACGGCGATGTGGTGCGTGCCGGTGACGTCGAGGTGCGCGTGTACGGCACGCCGGGGCACTCGTTCGACTCGCTCTGCTTCTGGCTGCCCCAGGACGAGGCCATGCTGACCGGCGACACCGTGCTCGGCCGCGGCACCACGGTGATCGCCCCCGACGGCGACCTGGCCGACTACCTGCGCAGCCTCGACCGGCTCAGGGCCATGGCCGACGAGCTGGGCGTGGCGGCGCTGCTGCCGGGCCACGGGCCGGTGCTGGCCGACCCGATCGGCGTGCTGGACGGCTATATCGCGCACCGGCGCCGGCGCCTCGACCAGATCAGGGCGGCGCTGCGCCAGGGCGCCAAGACCCCGCGCGAGATCGTGGAGATCGTCTACGACGACGTCGACACGTCGCTCTGGCCCGCGGCCGAGATGTCGGTGCGGGCCCAGCTGGACTACCTGGCCTCGCTGTAGCGGCTACCTGGAGCGGTTGTAGAGGCGGTCCATGTCGAGGATGACCACGGCCTTGGCCTCGATGCGCAGCCAGCCGCGCTGCGCGAAGTCGGCGAGGGCCTTGTTGACCGTCTCGCGTGAGGCGCCGACGAGCTGGGCCAGCTCCTCCTGGGTGAGATCGTGGTGGACGCGCAGCCCGTCGTCGGTCTTGGTGCCGAACCGCTCGGCCAGGTCGAGCAGCTGCTTGGCCACCCGGCCGGGTACGTCGGTGAAGACCAGGTCGGCCAGCACGTCGTTGGTGCGCCGCAGCCGCTGGGCCAGCGCCCGCAGCAGGTGGAGTGCCACCTCGGGACGGCCGGTGAGCCAGGGGCGCAGGTCGTCGTGGCCCAGCCCGGCCAGGCGCACGTCGGTCAGCGCGGTCGCGGAGGCCGTACGGGGGCGCGGGTCGAACAGCGAAAGCTCGCCGAACATCTCGCTCGGGCCGAGCACGCTGAGCAGGTTCTCGCGGCCGTCGGGCGAGGTGCGTGACAGTTTGATCTTGCCTTCGAGCACGACGTAGAGCCGGTCGCCCGTCTCGTTCTCGTGGAAGAGCGTCTGCCCCTTGGACAGCTGGACTTCGGTGATGCTCGTCCGTAGCGCCGCGGCGCTCTCGCGGTCGAGCGCGGCGAACAGGGGGGCCTTGCCCAGCACATCTTCGGTGTTCACTCTGCCTCCTCTGCTGCCATTGTGACGCACCCCACTTCAGGCGGCGCACGTAGGCTATGGGAATGCCCACTGAGTCCAGGCTCGCCCTCGTGCGTCGCGCACGCCGGATGAATCGCATCCTGGCGGAAACCTACCCCGACGCCCATTGCGAGCTCGACTTCGGTACCCCGCTCGAACTGCTGGTCGCGACGATCCTCTCGGCGCAGTGTACGGACAAGAGGGTCAACATGGTTACTCCTGTCCTTTTCGCCAAGTACCCGACAGTGGATGACTATGCGGGTGCCGACCGAGCCGAGATGGAAGAGATCATCCGCTCGACGGGGTTCTTCCGCGCCAAGACCAACAGCATCATCGGCATGGCCCAGGCGGTGTGCGCGCACCACGACGGGGTGGTGCCCGGCAAGCTGAAGGACCTGGTCAAGCTGCCCGGCGTGGGCCGCAAGACCGCCAACGTGGTGCTCGGCAACGCCTTCGGCGTGCCCGGTCTCACCGTCGACACCCACTTCCAGCGGCTGGTCCGCCGCTTCGGCTGGACCGACGAGACCGACCCGGTCAAGATCGAGCACGTGGTGGGGGAGCTGATCCCCAAACGCGAGTGGACGATCTTCTCGCACCGGGTCATCTGGCACGGGCGCCGCATCTGTCACGCCCGTACGCCGGCCTGCGGCGTCTGCCCGCTGGCCGCCCTCTGCCCCTCGTACGGCACCGGCCCCACGGACGCCGCCAAGGCCCAGAAGCTCGTCAGACCGGGCCCCTTTTCCTGAGTGGGGAAGTCCCTGAACCCCTGGTGTGTTGGAGATTGCGTGACTCAGGTGCCCGACTGGCTCGACACGCTCGCGGCGCAGGCCGTACGAACTTCGGTGCCCTCCGGGCTGCGGCCGCCCGCTGAGGGTGGGCGGCCCGCGGCGGTCCTGCTGCTGTTCGGCGAGGGGCCGCTCGGGCCCGACGTGCTGCTCATCCAGCGCAGCTCGCGCGGGCGCAGGCACGCGGGCCAGCCGGCCTTCCCCGGCGGCGGCGTGGACCCGGAGGACGGCGGGCCCGTGGGGGCGGCGCTGCGCGAGGCCGAGGAGGAGACCGGTCTCGATCCGCGGGGGGTGACCGTGCTCTGCACCATGCCCGAGCTCTACATCTGGCGCAGCGACAATCGCGTCACGCCGGTCCTCGGCTGGTGGCGTACACCGTCGGCGGTGCACGCGGCCTCGCCCGCCGAGGTGGAGTCCGTGGAGCGGGTGCCGATCGCCGAGCTGGTCGATCCGGGCAACCGGTTCACGCTGCGGCATCCGGGCGGCTACGCCGGGCCGGCCTTCCGGGTGCGCGGGATGCTGGTGTGGGGGTTCACCGCGATGGTGCTCGACGGGGTGCTGCGCGAAGGCGGGCTGGAGCGGCCGTGGGACCCCGGGCGGGTGGAGGAAATGCCGCCCGACGTCCTGGACATGGCCTCACGGGGCTGAACACCCCAGGGCCGCCTCAGACGAAGGGGCCCAGGCGGTCCTGGTCGCCCGTGGCCAGGGCGACGCCGAGCGCGGCCCAGTCGGCCACGTCGGGGTCGCTGTCGGCCGCCAGCGCCCGCAGCGCGTTCAGCCCGGCCCGGTCCGGCGGGTCGCCCAGCACGTGCTGGAGCGCGTACGCGGCGCCGTACCTGACCCGCGGGTCCTCGTGCCCGGCCAGATCCATCACCGACGGTAGCGACCGGGGGTCGGCCAGGTGGCCGAAGGCGATGAGCACCGAGTAGAGCACCATGACGTCGTCCTCGCTGGCCGCCAGGTAGCGCAGGACGGGCAGGATCCGATCCACGTACGCCTCGAGCATGCCCAGGATGTCCACCCCGAGCAGGCGCTGGGTGACGTCGTCCGCCGCGCAGAGCCGCCGCGCCTCGATGAAGGACTCAAGATCGCCGCGCTGCCCTAGTACGGAGATCACGTGCCAGCGCACCGCCCCGTCGGGATCGTCGTCGCCGAGAGCTGCTTCGATGAGGCCGCGCACTGTTTCGTCGATCGGCGGCATGCCGCCCAGGGTAACCAGCGCGTGTCGCCGTCCTGAGGAAGACGTGCACACTTGACCGAATCGCTGGTTACCTTTGAAACGTGCGCGGTGATCTGCTTGACCTCATATTGATCGGCCTCGTGATCGCCTTCGGCGTCTCGGGTTACCGGCAGGGCTTCATCATCGGTGCCATGAGCTTCGTCGGCTTCGTCGGCGGGGCGGTGCTCGGGGTCTTCATCGCGCCTCCCATCTCCAAGGCCGTCGTAGACGGTGACACGCCGCAGGCGCTGCTGGCCATCGTGATCGTGTTCCTGGCTGCGACGATCGGCCAGTTCGCCTCCTCGACGATCGGCGCCGTGGTGCGCAGCCATGTCACCTGGGAGCCGGCCAAGGTCGCGGACGCGGTCGGCGGCACGTTCGCCAGCGCGCTGTCGGTGCTGGTGATCGCCTGGCTGATCGGCTCGCTGATCGTGTCGACGGCGTTCACCCCGCTCGTCGACCAGGTGAAGAACTCCATGCTGCTCACCACGGTCGACGACTCGATCCCGCAGACCGCGCGCAACTGGCAGCAGCCGTTCAAGAAGTTCATCGACCGGTCGGAGTTCCCGCCGGTGTTCGACGCCATCGGCGCGGGGCAGCTCGTCGACGTGCCGCCGCCGGCGCGCAGCATCCTGCAGGGCGCCAAGCTCGAACGGGCGCAGCGGGCCATCGTCAAGGTCCAGGGCAACGCCGAGAGCTGCAACAAGCTCATCGAGGGCACCGGGTTCGTCTACGCCAAGGACCGGATCATGACCAACGCGCACGTGGTCGCCGGCGTGACGCGTGACCTCCAGGTCCTCGCCTACGACAACAAGCGCCACCCGGCCACCGTCGTGCGCTACAACCCGCAGCGCGACATCGCCATCCTCTACGTGCCGGGGCTGGGCCTGCCGCAGCTCTCCTTCGACGGCGAGGCGGAGAAGGGCGAGAACGCCATCGTCGCCGGCTTCCCCAAGGGCCAGGGCTTCACGGCCGAGCCCGCCCGCATCCGCAGCCAGCTCAACGCCGAGGGCCCTGACATCTACCGCAGCCGGAACGTCACCAGGAAGGTCTACGCGATCCGCGGCAAGGTGCTGCCCGGCAACTCCGGCGGCCCGCTGCTGACCGTCAACGGGCAGGTGTTCGGCGTCGTCTTCGCCGCCGCGGTCAGCCAGGAGGACACCGGTTACGTGCTGACGGCCAACGAGGTCAGACCCGACGCCGACCAGGGCCGAAACGACACCACCCCGGCCGGCACGCAGGAGTGCGACTAACCGGGCAGCCGGCTGAGGATCAGCTCGATGGCCTGTGCCGGGTCGCTGTCGTCGTTCAGGCCGGAGGCCGCCCGTCCCACCGAGTCGTACGGCGTCCCGTACGACTGCACGCGGGCGGCGCCGCGGCTGAAGAGGGTCAGCGCTCCGCGCCCGTTGCCGCGCTGCAGGTGCGTCAGCCCGACGCAGATCTGCGCCAGGCCCTGCCATAGCTCGCGCTCGTCGTCCGGGGCGCACTTCCAGCGGCCCTCGAACACCTCGTGGGCGTTGAACGGCAGGCCCTCGCTCAGGAAGCGGCGCCCGTCGGACAGGGCCTGCGACGTGGTGGGCGCGTAGTCGTCGGGCACTCTGTCCACGCCGGTCGAGCCGTAGGGCAGCGGCCGGCCGTAGGAGTCGCGTGGCCGGGCGTTGCGCGGCTTGCCGTCGGGGTCGCGGTCTCTCATCGGCCAGGCTCCGGATCGGACAGCCAGCCGATCAGCTCGGCGTCGAACACGTCGGGGGTCTCCTCATGGGGGAAGTGGCCTGCGCCCTCGATCAGCCGCCACCGGTATGGGGCGGCCACGTAGCGGCCCGAACCGAGGGCCGTGCGCGGCAGCACCCGGCGATCGAGGGCGCCGTGCAGGTGCAGGGTGGGGGCCTCGATCTGGGTACGCATCGTCCGGGCGAAACGCAGGCCGTCGGGGCGGAACTGGGAGCGGCCGAACCAGCGGTGGTACTCCAGCGCGCAGTGGGCGACGGTCGGGATGCGGATCGCCTCGCGATAGACGCGGGCGGTCTGCTCGTCCGGCCAGCCGGGCCCCGACCACGCGTCGAGCATCTTGCCGACCAGCGAGCCGCTGTTACGGGTGAGCCGGCGCTCGGGCAGCAGCGGCACCTGGTAGCCGATCGCCGGGCTGGTGGCCCTCAACTGGCCGAACGGGTCGGTCAGCAGTGACCTGCGCAGCCGCAGCGGGTGCGGCGCGGACACGGTGACCAGACGGTGTACGCACTTCGGGTCGAGCACCGCCATCGTCCAGGCGAGCAGCCCACCCCAGTCGTGGCCGACCACGATGGCCCCGGTCTCGCCGAGCGCCCGGATCAGGCCGCTCGCGTCTCCGGCCAGTGTGGGCAGGTCATAGCCGCGCGGCGGCTTGTCGCTGCCGCCGTAGCCACGCAGGTCCACCGCGGCCGCGCGGTATCCCGCGGCGGCCAGCGTCCGCAGCTGGTCGCGCCATGTCCACCAGAACTGCGGGAACCCGTGCAGCAGCAGGACCAGCGGCCCCTCACCTGCCTCCACGACGTGGAAGCGGGTGCCGCCGGCGTGCACCGCCCGGTGCTTCCACGGTCCCTCGATCTGGACGACCGACTCGTCAGGTGCCATCACTGGTCACCGGCGCTATCTCCTTGTCCGGACTTGCTATCTCCTTGAGCCCCTTGATCGACCTGGCCGTACGCTTCATCCCGGCCAGCCCCTTAAGCCTACGGATCCCGAGGAACACCAGCAGCCCGGCCACCAGCAGATAGAAGACGGTGACGATGAGGAAGGCCACCCAGTTAGGCAACCATTGGGCGAGCACGTAGGCGATCGTGAACGAGGCCAAAATCAGGCACAGGTGCGCCATGAAGGCGGCGGCGGCGAACAGGCCGCCGGCCGTGCCGACCCGCTTGGCGTCGAACCTGAACTCGGCCTTGGCCAGCTCGATCTCCGAGCGGATCAGGGTCGAGATGTGATCGCTCGCCTGGGCGACCAGCGAGCCCAGGGATTCTTCCTCGGGAGTCTGGGGCATGAACGTCTCCTATCGAGGCCTGGTGGCCGTGTCAAACATCATCCAGCGCGATGCGCCGCTTGCGCATCCGTACGTGAAGCAGTAGTGCCGCCAGGACGGACGCCGTGAGGCTGGCAACGAGGATCCCGGTCGTCACGGAGTCGACCCGCTCCTGGTCGGCGCCGAAAGCCAGATGGCCGATCAGCAGCGACACCGTGAACCCGATCCCGGCCAACAGCGACACCGCCGCCATGTCCCGCCAGTGGAGCTCTTTGGACAGTTTCGCCAGGCCAAGCCGTACAGACAGCCAGGCACCGCCGAACACACCCACAAACTTCCCGATCACGAGCCCGGCTATCACTCCCAGAACTACCCGATCGGAGAAGATACCGCCGATGCTGGAGCCGTCGAGCTTCACCCCCGCCGACAGGAACGCGAAGACCGGCACCGCAAAGCCCGCGGAGATGGGGCGGAGATAGTGGTCGGCGGCCTCCGCCGGGGAGCGGGTCTCGTGCTCGCGCGTCGTCACGCGGGTGAGCAGGCCGAGCGCCACTCCCGCCACGGTCGCGTGTACGCCACTGACCTCCACCGCGTACCAGGCGCCCACGGCCAGCGGCAGGTACATCCACAGCCGCCCGGCGCCCGAGCGCTGCAGGATCCAGTAGACGGCGATCAGGGCGGCGCCGGCCAGCAGCATGAGGAGGTTCAGATGGGCGGTGTAGAAGGCGGCGATGATGGTGATGGCGCCGAGGTCGTCGACGACCGCGCTGGTCAGCAGGAACGCCCGCAGCGCCGGGGGCATGGAGCTCGCGGTCACGGCCAGCACGGCGAGCGCGAAGGCGATGTCGGTGGCGGTGGGAATCGCCCAGCCACGCGCCGCGCCCGGCGCTCCCCAGCTCACCGCGAGGTACACGAGCGCGGGCACGACCATGCCGCAGAGGGCGGCGACGATGGGCAGGGCGGCCTTGCGCAGGTTGGCCAGCTCCCCGTGGACGAACTCCTCCTTGACCTCCAGCCCGGCCACGAAGAAGAAAATCGCCAGGAGGCCGTGCTGCGCCCACTCGTAGAGCTCCATCGGGCCGAGCGCGGTGTGCTGGAGCGCGGTGTAGCCCTCATGTGCGACGTTCGCCCAGATCAGGGCGGCGATCGTGGCCGCCAGCATGATGATGCCGCCGATCGTCTCGGCACGCAACGCCTCGGCCACGGTACGGGCGTAGCGGACGGTGGGTTGGAAAGGCCACATCTCGGTGGTTGGGCGCACGGGGTCTCCTCTGGAGGCTGTCGCGAGGATCGCTTCCCCGTGACGCCGACCCGACTTCCCGGCACACCGATATCCACCCTAACCCGGTTACCGGCCAAGCCAGCCCGGTAACCGGCCAAGAACGCGCACGTCACGGTGGCCGACCCCGTGCGGGCTCAGCGGCCGTTCCCCTGGAGGCCACCCGCCACGTACGGCGGGTGGCGTCAGGTCGGCTGTGCCGTAAAGGAGCCGCCTTCGCTTTTATGGCCGTTCCCCTGGAGGCCACCCGCCACGTACGGCGGGTGGCGTCGAGTCGGCCATCATTCCCCCCGAGGCCGCCCGCCACGTATGGCGGGTGGCGTCGAGTCGGCCACCATTCCCCCCGAGGCCGCCCGCCACGTACGGCGGGCAGCCTAAAGGCGCCGTGCTGAAAAGGAACGGGTGTCGCTTTTCGTGCCGCCTGTCAGTCCTCGCTCTTCGCCGACGGAAGTTTCTCCGAGATGAGGTCCATCACGGTGCTGTCGGCCAGCGTCGTGACATCGCCCACGCTGCGGTTCTCCGCGACGTCCCGGAGCAGCCGTCGCATGATCTTCCCCGAGCGGGTCTTGGGCAGCTCCGGAACCACCAGGATCTGGCGCGGCTTGGCGATGGGCCCCAGCGCCTTGGCCACGTGGTTACGCAGCTCAGAGGCGATGTCCGCACCCTCCTCCGCGGCACCGCGCAGGATCACGAACGACACGATGGCCTGCCCGGTCACGGGGTCGGTCGCGCCCACGACGGCCGCCTCGGCGACCTTCGGGTGGCTCACCAGCGCGCTCTCCACCTCCGTCGTGGAGATGTTGTGGCCCGATACGAGCATGACGTCGTCGACGCGGCCGAGCAGCCACAGGTCGCCGTCCGAGTCCTTCTTGGCGCCGTCGCCGGGGAAGTACATGCCCTCGAACCGGCTCCAGTACGTCTCGATGTAGCGCTGGTCGTCGCCCCAGATCGTCCGGAGCATGGCCGGCCACGGCTCGCGTACGACGAGGAAGCCGCCGCCCCCGTCGGGCACGCTGTTGCCCTGGTCGTCGACCACGTCGGCGCTGATGCCCGGCAGCGGACGCATCGCGGCGCCCGGCTTGCCACTGGTGACGCCCGGCAGCGGGCTGATCATGATGGCGCCGGTCTCGGTCTGCCACCAGGTGTCGACGACCGGGCAGCGGTTGTCGCCTATGTGCTCGCGGTACCAGACGTACGCCTCGGGGTTGATGGGTTCGCCGACCGAACCGAGGATGCGCAGGCTGGACATGTCGTACTTGGCGGGGATGTCATCGCCCCACTTCATGAACGTCCGGATCGCCGTCGGGGCGGTGTAGAGGATCGTGATCTTGTACTTCTGCACGATCTCCCAGAACCGGCCCCGATGCGGGGTGTCCGGAGTGCCCTCGTAGATGACGCTGGTAGCGCCGTTGGCGAGCGGGCCGTACACGATGTAGGAGTGTCCCGTCACCCAGCCGATGTCGGCGGTGCACCAGTAGATGTCGGTCTCCGGCTTGAGGTCGAAGACCGCGTGGTGCGTCCAGGCCGTCTGGGTCAGGTATCCGCCTGAGGTGTGCAGGATGCCCTTGGGCCGGCCGGTGGTGCCGCTGGTGTACAGGATGTACAGGGGGTCCTCGGCGTCGTGCGGCTCGGCGGTGTGCTGGTCGCTCTGCCGCTCGACCAGGTCGTGCCACCACACGTCCTTGTCGTTCGTCGCCACGTCCTGGCCGGTACGCCGTACGACCAGGACGTGCTCGACCTGCGGACACTCGGCGACGGCCTCGTCCACGGTCGGCTTGAGCGCCGAGGGGGCGCCGCGGCGGTAGCCGCCGTCGGCCGTGATGACCACCTTGGCGTCGGCGTCGTCGATGCGGCTCTTCAGCGCGGTCGCCGAGAACCCGCCGAACACCACCGAGTGCACCGCGCCGATCCTGGCACAGGCCAGCATCGCGATCGGCAGCTCGGGGATCATCGGCATGTAGACGGCGACCCGGTCGCCCTTGCGCACGCCGAGCTCCAGCAGGGCGTTGGCGGCCTTGCTGACCTCGGACTTCAGGTCGTTGTACGTCAGGGTGCGGGTGTCGCCGTCCGGCTCACCCTCCCAGTGGTAGGCGACCTTGTCGCCGCGACCCTCTTCGACGTGGCGATCCACGCAGTTGTAGGCGACGTTCAGCTCGCCGCCGACGAACCATTTGGCGAACGGCGCGTTCCACTCAAGCGTGGTCTCCCACCGCTTGGCCCAGGTCAGGCGGTCAGCCGCACTCTCCCAGAACGCGAGCGGGTCGGCCGACGCCTCGGCGTACGCGGCGGAGGTCACGTTCGCCGCAGCCGCCAGGTCGGCCGGCGGTGCGAACCGGCGGTTCTCCTGCAGCAGGTTCGACAACGCCTGGGGCTCGTTGCCAGGGGTTTCCGGGGCCACCTCGTACTCCTTCAAGGACCAGATCGGACAGGTCGTGTCCCACTCCACCAGCTCACGTGCTCCGCACACAAGAGGTCTAGACAGGTCTGTACATGTGGCGCCGCATGGGTGATCCAGTTATCAACGGGACTAACAACTGCTATTGAACTGTTGTCATTTTGGCACCACACCAATATGGAACGGGCCAATGGGTGGGTTTATTGGGTCCCCCGCTAGGGTGGAATGCCGTGAGTGATCCACTGGCTGTCATCGCGGCACTTCCCGGCGTTCCTGAGGCGGTGGAGGAGGCCAGGCAGGCCGTCGACGGGCTCTACCGCCATCGCGTCCTGCGCCGCGCGAGCCCGGCGGTCTCGGCCGAGTCGTCCCTGCGCGGGGCACGGGCGTCGGCGGCCATCGAGGGCGTCGACGTACCCCTGGACGAACTGCGACAGGGCTCGATCGAGGACCCCGTCGTCCAGGGCGCCCTGCGAGCCTCGGCGGAGCTGGGCCGGTTGGGCGCCACCTGGCGCAAGGCCCCCCGCCAGGTGCTGGCCCGCCTGCACACGGTCGCCGCGGCCGGCCTCACTGACGCACTCGGCCGCCCGCGCACCCAGGACCAGGAACTGGCGGCGCGTCTGGAGAGCCTGTTCGGGCTACTCGAAGCGCCCACGAAGGCCCCCGCGCTCGTGCTGGCCGCCGTCGTCCACGCGGAGCTGGCCGTGCTGCGGCCTTTCGGTACGGCCGACGGCGTCGTCGCGCGCTCGGCCGAACGGCTCACGCTGGTGGAGTACGGGCTCGACCCGAAGTCGCTGGTGGCCGTCGAGGTGGGGCATCTGGAGCTGCCCTATGCCGATGGCCTGCGGGCCTACCTGACGGGGTCACCCGACGGGGTGGCGGAGTGGGTACGACATTGTGCCGCCGCGGTCACCCTTGGCGTACGCGAGACGACCGCGATCTGCGAGGCCCTGCAGAGGGGCTGACCTGCGTGGCGCTGGTCTGCGTGGCGCTGGTCTGCGCGGCGTGCGAGGTCTGACATAGCTGACGGCGTCTCAGTCATGAGACGCCGTCTGCCGATACGTCACACCGGGTTACCAAGCGTGCACCTCTATTCGTCGGAGCGGGACAAGCCCGTCACGACGCGCCTCCCGCGGCTGGTCGCGCGTGGGTGCCTGGTTGACGCACCCGGACAAGTGGTCCGTGTCCCCTTTCTACGACGGATCCGCCCTGATGGGAACCCCCAGAACCAAGACCTTTACCCGTGCGGGGCCCTCCGGGGGTGAAGATTTCGGTGGGTCGTGGGTTTTGTTACGGTTATCAACCTGTGACGATCACGCAGAGTGATCTGCTTTATGTGATCGTTATGGGGGCACGAAAAAAACTTGGCGAAAATGCGAGATTGCTCCTCGACGAAACTCGAGTCGATCGGGCAGCATACGGGGGTATCCCCGGAAAGTGGGGCGACTGTGCACGGGTTTGGTTTGCCAGTCTCTTGCCATGCTCCGGTCAAGTGATGAAAGCTTTCTTCTGAAACGGGACCGGCTCTACCCCCCCGGAGCCGGACCGATCAAGGCGACCCCCGCTCTCCCCCCCGGCGGGGGTCGCCCCTTTTCTACCCGGGCCCGTTTCCGGCTGGGTCCCTCCGCGCGCCGTCCCTCGGGCGCTTGTGTTATCCACAGGGACTCCCCACCCCAGCCCCCTCATCCACAGAACCACGTTCGGTGGCCCACCGCCCCACCCTCGCGACGCATGGTGTACCTCCCGACCCCAGATCAGGAGGCTCCTCATGCACCGCCCACTGGTCATCACCGAAGATCGTGACCTGCTCGATGACCTCGTCCGCGTGGCCGCCGCAGCCGGAGCCCAGCTCGACGTGGCCCACGCCCCCGCACACGCGCGCCCTTACTGGAACCTCGCGCCCCTGGTGGTGATAGGCGGCGACCTGGCCGACGCGGTGGCCGCCACCTCACCACCAACCCGAGACGGCGTGCTCCTGGTCACCCGCGACCCTGAAGACCCTGACAGCTGGCGCCGATGTGTGGCCGTGGGCGCCCAGGCCGTCGTCGACCTGCCGGGAGGAGAGCGGCGCCTGGTGGAGGAGTTCGCCGACGCGATGGAGCCCGATCCCCGCTGCGGCGTCGTGCTCTGCGTCATCGGCGGCCGGGGCGGGGTGGGAGCGAGCGTCCTGGCGGCCTGCCTGGCCCTGCGTGCCTCCGGCGACCGCCTGCGCACATTGCTGATCGACGCCGACCCGCTGGGCGGCGGCATCGACGCGTTGCTGGGGCAGGAGGAGGCCACCGGCGCGCGCTGGGGAGACCTGGTGGCCCGCGAAGGCCGGGTCGGCTCGGCAGCCCTGCGGGCCGCGCTGCCCGCGTTCGGTGACCTGACGGTCCTGTCCTTCCACCGCGGCGAGATACAGGCGATTCCCGCGCAGGCCATGCGCTCGGTGCTGGAAGCCGGACGCCGCGGCTTCGACGTGGTGGTCGTCGACCTCCCACGCCACCTCGACCCCGCCGCCATCGAGGCACTGACCAGGGCGAGCGGCACGCTGCTCGTGGCCACGGCCGACGTACGCGGCGTACTGGCGGCCGCTCAGGTCCTCACAGCGGTAAACCGGCACACCTCGGACATCCGCGCGGTGATCCGTCCGGGCGTCCTCGACGACAAGGTGGTGGCAAGCTCCCTCGGCATCCCCTCCGCCGGCCACCTACCCGACCAACCCCGCCTCCCCACCACCCTCAATCGCGGCGAACTCCCCAAACTCGGCCCCCGCACCGTCCTCGGCGGCCTCTGCACCTCCCTCCTACGCGACCTACTCCCTTCGTGACCAGCCAGCCGAACCGTCAGCGCCCCCTGCGCCCTGACACGCCCGCGGCGCACGGTCCCCAGCCGTGCCTAACGAGGAGCGCGGTGGCGTCCGCTGTCCATGGCCCTCAGCCGTCCCTAATGAGGAGCGCGGTGGCGTCCGCAGAGGTGACCACATGAATCCAGGCGTGTCGCCCGAGCTGATCGAGGCCGTCCGCGTACGGCTGGCCCGAACCGGCGTCGAGCCAAGCGCCGCCCAGGTGGCAGTAGCCCTAAGAGCCGAAAAATCCGTATACGGCGACGCGGAGATCCTCGCCGTAGCCCGATCTCTCTGCGCGGACCTCATAGGAGCCGGCCCCCTGGAGCCCCTCCTGGCGGCGCCCGACGTCACCGACGTCCTGGTCAACGGCTCGCGCGAGGTATGGGTCGACGACGGCCACGGTTTGCGCAGAACCCCGGTGACGTTCGCCGACGACGGCGCCGTCCGCAGGCTGGCCCAACGCCTGGCAGCCGCCGCGGGCAGACGCCTGGACGACGCCTCGCCGTACGTGGACGCCAGGCTGGCCGGAGGCGTACGCCTGCACGCCGTGCTCCCACCGATCGCCTCAGGCGGCACCTGCTTGTCGCTGCGCCTGCCACCCAGACATACATTCACGCTGCCCGACCTGGTGGCGGCGGGCACGATCCCACCGTCGGCGGTGTCGCTGCTGACGGCCATCGTGACGGCCAGGCTGGCGTTCCTGGTCACAGGTGGGACCGGCACAGGCAAGACAACGCTTCTGTCCGCCCTGCTGTCCCTGGCCGACCCGGGCGAACGCCTGCTGCTCGTTGAAGACTCGGCCGAGCTCCGCCCGCTCCACCCTCACGTCGTACGCCTGGAGTCCCGCCCGCCAAATCTCGAAGGCGCCGGCGGTGTCGGCCTACGAGACCTGGTACGCCAGGCCCTGCGCATGCGTCCCGACCGAGTCGTGGTCGGAGAGGTCAGGGGCGCAGAAGTGGTGGACCTGCTGGCCGCCCTGAACACCGGCCACGAGGGCGGCTGCGGCACCCTGCACGCCAACGCGGCCGCCGACGTACCACCCAGGCTGGAGGCACTGGGCTGCGCGGCAGGCTTGAGCAGGGAGGCCGTGCACAGCCAACTCGCCGCCGCCCTGGACGTGGTCATCCACTTGACCCGCAGCCGCTCCGACGGCCGCCGTCGCGTATCGGAGATCTGCCTCCTGTCGAGAACTTCGACCGGCTTCGTCGAATCCTTGCCCGCCCTGACCTTCGACGCGCACGGCCAGCCACGAACCGGCCCGGGATACACCACCCTGGCGCGGAGAACGCCTCGGTGACCCCACTAGTCCGAACCCCGCCCACCCGCCGCTCACCCGCCGTCCGTCCACCCGCCGTCCGTCCACCCACCCACCCATCCGCCTGTGCCTCCTCCGGTGAGCTTTGCCCGAGAAGGCCCGCGACGAGCGAACGGAGTCCAAAGCCGTGATCGCAGCCTTGGTGGCCGCATTGTCCACAGCAGTCGCCGTATGGCTGTGGACCGGCCCGAACACCGCCACAGCCCGCCTCGACAGGCTGACCTCAATCCGCCCGCCATTCCATCAGCGATCCATAAAGCACCTGATCACCCGCCCCAGCCCAGCCCGCCGCGCCGACGCCTGGCGTCAGGCATCGATCGAACTCTGCCAAGCCCTCTCAGCCGAGCTGACCGCAGGCCGTACCCCAGGCGAAGCCCTCACCAGAGCGATCAGCGCAGTCGACTTCCCCGACCCGGAAGCACTGCGCCCGGTGGTGGCGGCGGCAAGAGATGGCGGCGACGTGTCCACAGCCCTCCTGTCCGTGGCCCCACAGCAGGGCGGCGAGGGACTGCGCCGCCTGGCCGCCTGCTGGAACGTCAGCGTGACCGTGGGCGCGGGCCTGGCAGCTCTCGTCGAACGCGTCGGCAGCACGTTACGTTCAGCCCAAGCCCACCGCCGGGACGTCACGGCACAACTGGCAGGCCCGCGCACCACCGCGAGAATGCTGGCCGCGCTCCCTGCCCTGGGCCTCCTCATGGGAAGCGCGCTGGGCATGCGCCCGCTCGCCTTCCTCTTCGGCAACCTCTCCGGGCTCGCCTGCCTCGCGGCCGGAATCGCCCTCGACGCCTGCGGCCTGTGGTGGACCCACCAGATGGCAACCCGCGCCGAAAACTCATAGCGACGCCCGCTTCACCGCCGCCCGCTCGGGTCTCCCTCGGGCGATCACCCCGCTCCCTCGGGCGATCACCCCGCTCCCTTGGGCGATCACCCCGCTCCCTCGGGCGATCGCGCCGCTCCTTCAGGTGATCGTGTGGTGCAACCGACGACCGGAACGGACCCCAGACGATGTACGAGCTGCTCTCCGCAGTCTGTGCCTGCGTGGCAACCTGGCTGTGGATCTCCCCGACAACTCCAGCCGAACGCCTGACCCGCCTGCTACCACCAGGAGCCGCTACCCCACTCCGGACGGGTGCGGCCAAACCCCTACACCCGCCCGGAACACACCGACTCCCGAACTCAGTCTCCACAGACCCGGATGCCGACACATTCGCCCCACCGACCTGGCTCGATCGCCCCGCGACCTCACCTCGCCGCATCAACCGCCGCACGATGGTCGGAGCCCTTGGGGCTGCCCTCGTCACCGCCCTACTCGTCGGTGGAGGAGCCGGACTGATAGCCGCCCTGCTCGTCGCCCCCATCGTCGGCGTGGTCCTGCACAGGCAAGACGACCCGGAAATTCGCCGAGACAGCAAACAGATCACCACCGACCTGCCGTTCGCCGCTGATCTGATGGCAGCCTGCCTCCTCGCCGGGCAGCCGGTCAGCGCAGCCACCGAGACAGCGGCAGGCGCGCTGGCCGGCCCGCTCGGCCAACGCCTGTCGTGGGTCAGCCGCCAACTCCGACTGGGCGCCGACCCCGACCCCACCTGGGCCTTCCTCACCCAAGAACCCGCCACGGCACAACTGTCGAGAGCGATGAGCAGAGCGGCTCAGACCGGCGCCCCAGTGGCCGGCGTCCTGACGCGCCTGGCCGACGACGCCCGTCAATCCACCCGCGCCACGTCTGTGGCCGCAGCCAGGAGCGTCGGCGTGAAGGCGGTAGCACCCCTCGGCCTCTGCTTCCTTCCTGCCTTCGTCCTCCTCGGCATCATCCCCGTCGTCGCCGGCCTCGCCACCGCCATCACCGTCCCCTAACACCTGCCTCGGCGATGCGGATGTTCATGACCGGCATCGGCCTGGACGCTCCAGCGACCGGCTCCTTTCGACCCTGAACTGATCCGCCGCTTGTCAGCCAATATCGGCTTCTTCCTTGATCACGAAGTACGGCAGGCGCCCGGCTACCGTCCCGATCTGCGACCCTGGACGCCCATCCGGAGCGGATCGTGCTGGCCGGTGGCCGGGACTCCCGCCAGCACTTTCCCTACCGTCCCAGCCTTGCCCTGGCCGACCGCTGGGGGAGACCCGTGACCGATTTCCCGGGCGACCACACCGGCTACTGGTCCCAGCCCGGCGGGTTCGCCGCCACCCTCATCGACGCCCTGACCCGACCGACGACCTAGGGGGCCTGTATGGAGTTCGGATCTTCAGGGGGTTGGAGATCCCCTGCGGTTCACCGGTGGGCGTCACAGGTGACGGAGTGATCGGAGCTCGGTGATCACATCTGCTCCGCTGGGCGCGTGGTCCGGATCCACCAGCCACTGCAGCATCAGACCGGTCAGCAACGCGAGCGGTACGGAACCGCCGAGCCCTTCTCGTCCCTGGCGTTGTCCTTTGGCGAGATGTTCACGTACCTCCGGTGATCGCTCGGCTTGCACCGCGGCCTCGAGTTGGGCCACCCACAACGCCCGATGAGTGGTGAAGCTGTCGATCAGCGTCTGCCAGCGCTGTTCCGGCTTGTCGGACGGGGCGCGACGGGCGAGTTCGTCGCCGAGTTCGTCGACCGCTTGCACCAGGGCTTGGGTGAGCAGGGCATCTTTGGAGCCGAAGTGGTAGCCGATGGCGGCGTGACTCACTCCAGCGGCCGAGGCGATATCCCGGACGGTCGTGCGAGCCCAGCCGCGTTCGATTAGGCACCGCTTGGCTCCGGCCAGCAGATCCTCTCGGTTTCCCATGCGGCGCAGCATACCGAAAAACTTAACCAAACGGTCTATCCATTTGGTTTGACCAAATGGACAAGACGCGATTACGGTCATCTCCATGACCAAGACGACGGTTCTGATCTCGGGCGCCAGCGTGGCAGGGCCCGCCCTCGCGTACTTCCTGCACCGCGACGGGTACGACGTGACCGTGATCGAACGCGCCCCGCGCCTGCGCGACAGCGGCTACGCGGTGGACTTCCGCGGCCAGGCCCTCGGCGTGCTGGAGGAGATGGGCATCCTCGCCGAGGTCCGGGCGCACGACACGAAGATGCGCGGCACCACGCTGGTGGACAAAAACGGCGCCGAGATCAGGCAGCTGCCCGCAGAGGCATTCGCCGGTGAGCTGGAGGTGCCCAAGCAGGAACTGACCCGGATCCTGCACCGCATCACCGCGGACGACGTGGCGTACGTGTTCGACGACTCCATCAGCGCGCTGACTCAACACGAGTCCGGCGTCACGGTCGAGTTCGAACGCGGCACCACCCGCGACTTCGACCTCGTGATCGGTGCCGACGGCGTCTACTCCAAGGTGCGACTGCTGACCTTCGGCCCGCACGCGGACGCGCTGCGGCACCTAGGCCTTTCCGGAGTCGGCTTCAGTACCCCCAACTACCTCGGCCTCGACCGCAGCGGACTGCTCCAGCCAACCCCGAACACGGCGATCTACCTGTTCAGCCTCGACGCGGCAGCCCCTCTCACGGTCAGCCTTTCCTTCGCCACCGACTCCCCCGCTCTGGACCGCAGCGACCGCCAGGAGCAGGAACAGGCCGTGCGGGCCGCCTTCGCCGGGTACGACTGGGAAGCGCCCCGGCTGCTGGAGGCGATGAGCGAAGCCGACGACTTCTACTTCGGCTCCTCCTGCCAGGTCCACCTGGACCGCTGGTCCCACGGCCGGGTCACGCTGGTCGGCGACGCGGGCTACTGCGCCGCGCCCACCAGCGGCATGGGCACCTCGCAGGCACTGATCGGAGCATGGACACTCGCCCGCAGCCTGGCTGAGGCGGACGGCGACTCCACGACCGCCTTCGCCTCATACGAGGCGGAACTGCGGCCTTATGTCACGGAGAACCAGGTGAAAGGCCAGCAAGCCGCGACAATGTTCGGAGGGCAAGCTACCCCGGCGGGCTCGCAACCTGCCGCCTCATGACGTCGCCATAACAAGGCAGACGACAGTGCGGCCAGGGTCCATCCAGTATGGGACAGGCATGTCCACGATCTCTGCAGCGGCCTCTGCCTGCCCTGCTCATCTTCTGCCTGATCGAACGCCAGGTCCGCCAAGCGCCGGCCGCGCGAGGCGTCACCAAGGTCGACGGCTTGTATGCCGGTCGGAGGGCTTGTATGCCGGTCAGGCTGCTATCTCCACCGGCCGGCTCGTTCTGGACGCGCCGGTCGGCTGGCATCCGTTAGATCTTGGGACCGGTCAGTCACCATCGGCCATCCCGCAGCCCGTTGGGCTCCAATCCCACCTCCTGGACCTCCTCGGCATCGACTCATGAGACCTCCGCTGAAGATCACTCACATGCGGAGAACAGGGGCTAGCTGTTGACGATCACACCTCCAACCGCAGTGCGGCCGGCCGGGGTGGCGACGAACTCGATCGTGATGGTGTCGCGCAAGTGCGCTCCGAGGACGTCGGCGACGGCATCGGTGACGGTTCGTACAAGCTTGGCGATGAGCTCGTCGCTGTCGGGACGGGTGAACGCCGCCTCGCGGATGCCGAACATGATCGCGGGTGGCGCCTCGTCGGCCGGCTCGCCCCGCAGGCCCCAGCGTCCGGCGGGTACGCCGTCGAGGTAGATGACCGCGACGTCGCGCGCCCACTCGCCGTAGACGTCGACCACCGCGTCGGTCAGCGCGGCGATGAGGGCCGTTTCGTTGCCTTGCAGCTGCGACTCCAGGGTTCGGACCGTCAGATGTGGCACTATTGGCCTCCTGTTTGTTCCCAAATTAGCTTTAACATCAAAGGTAATTGGTGAAGTACCAGATGGTCAAGAACGCGGACGGCATGACCACCGACCAGGCGGTGCGGTCCATGCTGCTGCTGATGCCCAAAATGGTCGGGCGAGCCAAGCGGCTGCCCGTCCCACAGGCGCTGCGGATGCTCGACCTCGCGCCCCGCCACCTGTCGCTGCTGGCCTACCTGCAGTACGACGGTTCTCTCACGGTGAGCCAGCTCGCGGAGCGGCTGGAGATCGCTCCGACGACCGTCAGCCTCATGGTGGGTGACCTGTCTCGCCGCGGCGTCCTGACGCGGGAAGAGGATGATGCCGACCGGCGACGGCGGGTCGTTGCAATCGCACCGCAGTACGTCGAGCCGATCCGCGAGTGGCTGTCGGGCAGCGCGCTGGCGTGGGCTGAGGTCCTGGCCGACCTCACGCCGGCCGAACGCGCCACGATCGTGCGGACGATGCGTGCCTACGAGACCGCGTTGGGCAAGCGGATGCAGTCCCTCCAGAAAGGCGCACCCGGCTCGTAAGGCCGCGCTGACGGAAGACCAACTGCCGCCAAGACGGACAGCGTGTCCGTAAACCCCCGGGTCGGCTCACTGATTGTGGATCGTCCAATGTTTTCCACAGAACGGTGTTCGGGTCATCTGCCGCATGCAGCCTTGAGCCACTGTTGGACCCACGCCGGACGACACCCGGCTCCGATCACCTGGAGGCACCATGCGCCATGCGGCAACCACCCCGACCGTCGCCGCCACACCGCCACAAGACCCGCCGATCACCACACCGCCACAAGACCCGCCGACCGCCAAAGCGGCCAGCCCAGCCGTCCGCCACCATGGCTGGCTCGCCGACAGGTGGGCCCGTTGTTCAGGACCACACCGCGAGCGAGGCATGTCCACAGCCGAATATGCCGTAGGCACGATCGCCGCATGCGCCTTCGCGGCGCTGCTGTTCAAGGTGGTCAACAGCCCCGAGGTGCAAGAGATGCTCTCGAAACTCATCGACAAGGCGCTCAAGACAGCCGGATGACCCCGCACCAAGCTGCGACCTCCAAGCGCGTGAAGCGGCCGACATCACGTCTGAGGCGGTCGGCCTCACACGTGAAGCGATCCCTGGCGCGTCGTAAACGGGCGACATCACGGGTGAAGCGTCAGCCGACGTCGCGCGGCTCCGTGACCGCCGAGACCGCTATGGTCCTGCCCGCGCTCATGGTCGTCTTGGCCGCCGCATTGTGGGCGATCCAAGTAGCCGGGGTCCAGCTGGAATGCGTCGACGCGGCCCGCGCGGCAGCCCGTGCCGCAGCCAGAGGCGAGCCTCTAGATGAAGTACGTGAACTCGTACGCTCCGCCACCCGCCCCAACGCACAGGTAGACATCAGCCGCAGTCCGGAGAGCACACAAGTAAAGATCTCGGTGGAGGTACGACCAGCATGGGGAGCGTCCCTGCCCGCCGTACAAGTAGTCGCCTCCGCGACGGCCGACACGGAATCATGACGCGCTGGCACACTTCGGCGAAGAAGCATCGAGCGGCAACGTTCGTCAAGCGAGCAGACCGGGGCTCCGCGACATTGTGGGGCGTCGCGTTCATGGGCCTGCTCATGGCGGTCGCCACGGCCCTCGCCACCGTGGGCTCCGTACGCGTCGCTCGCCATCACGTACACGACGCAGCCGACCTGAGCGCACTTGCGGCGGCGAGGCTGGCGATCCTCGACCCCCGAGCAGCCTGCGACAGAGCGAGGACCGTAGCCGCGAGAAACGGCGCCCACCTCCTCCAATGCACACTCATAGGTGAAATCGCGGACGTCCGAACCTCACTGACCATCACCCTGCCCGCCTTAGGAACACGAACCCTGACCGGCAGGGCCCGCGCCGGCCCAAGCGGGTACGCGGCCTCGGCGGAGCACGCCCCCGGTGCGTACACGAGGTGAAGTCCTTGTCCGGCCGTTCCTCCTGGCCGGTCAGATCCTCGTACCACTGAGCAACAGGAAGAGCGGCACCCGGCGGCGGCGCGCCAACTCGGCCAAGTCGCCGTCGAACCGCTCTTCCCGAGGGGCGCACTCACGCAGCGCCGACAGTGCAAATCCGGCGTTCATCAGCGCATTTACATAATCCTCAACGGTCCGGTGAAACCAGATGACACTGCCGCCCAACCAGTTCCGCCGCCGTGGCCCCTTGAGGAAGTAGTCATCGACGATCCAGTTTGTGCGTGGCTCCCCCGTCGCGGCGTCATATGAGCTGAGAACGGGATGGACAACCGAAAGAACGATCCGCCCACCAGGCGAAAGGCATGCCTGGCAAGCCGTCAGCACCGACGCCAGATCCTCGACGTAGTGCAGGGCCAGACGAGAAATGATCAGATCGAACGAAGACGGCGGAGCAGAAAAGTCCTCCATGTCTGCCCGCTCAACCCGCCCAGAGGTGCCTCGAAGGGTCGCGCTGGCCGCCTCCACCATGGCCGCCGAGCCATCCAGGCCCAGGTAGCCACGGCAGCCGGCCTCCAGCAGAGTCCGCCCGATGGCCGCATCCCCGCAGCCGAGATCCAAAACCCGCAGACCGGTGACCGTGCCAAGGACATCCAGCAGCGCTGGCTCCTCCATGACGTGGTTTGGGCTCATTGCCCCACTGTGACGATGGTCGCGATACCTCTGGGAGATCTTGGGTGAGTCATAGAAGGAACCACCACGCTGGGATGGAGCAGTCACGATTCGGAGTGTAGATCGATCGGTCGGCCTGACGACACGCTGGCGCTGAGGGCAAGTTCTGGGTCATCGCCTCCAGGTCCCGACCTGCGCGGTGAGTCTGCGGGCTGGGTGTCAACGGCCAAGTGCGTGTCGCCGCTGGTGGCCATGTAGAGGTCCCCATCTCTTCGTAGTTGACTACTTCTTGATCAAGCGTGCTGGTGTCCT
>NZ_JBFAIF010000018.1:0-175491 GCF_040654555.1 Nonomuraea sp. NPDC050680
TCTTTCGCCCGCCGGGCTGCCCCACTTCGTTTCCCCGGGCGGGGCCCCCCTACCCCCGCCCCCCCCCCGCGCGCCCCCCCCCCCCCCCGCTGCCGATCATCGGCAGCGGCGACGACATGTGCTCGGCGATCGTGTCCTCGGAGGAGAGCCGGCCGCGGTAGAGGGCTTCGAGCAGGTCGCGCTCGACGATGGAGCCGACCACCTCGGCCGCCATGACCGGCGGCTCCTCCTTCATCACCGGGAGCTGCGACACCGAGTATTCGCGCATGATGGCGATGGCCGTGCCGACCGACTCGTGCGGGTGCACGTGCACGAACTCCGGCAGCCCCGCCCCCTTGCGGGCCAGTACGTCACGGACCAGGCCCTCCTCGGACGAGGTGGTCAGGAAGCCGTAGTCGGCCATCCAGTCGTCGTTGAAGATCTTGGACAGGTAGCCGCGCCCGCCGTCGGGCAGGAGGACGACCACCACGTCCTCGGGCCCCGCCTTGGCCGCCACCTCCAGCGCCGCGACCACGGCCATCCCGCACGAGCCGCCGACCAGCAGGGCCTCTTCGCGGGCGAGCCGCCGGGTCATGTTGAAGGAGTCCTTGTCGGACACCGCGATGATCTCGTCGCAGATCTTCGTGTCGTAGGTGGCCGGCCAGATGTCCTCGCCGACACCCTCCACCAGGTACGGGCGGCCCGAACCGCCCGAGTAGACGGAACCCTCGGGGTCAGCTCCGATGATCTTCACACGGCCGTCGGAGATCTCCTTGAGGTAGCGGCCGGTGCCGCTGATCGTGCCCCCGGTGCCGATGCCCGCCACGAAGTGGGTGATCCTGCCCTCGGTCTGCTCCCACACCTCGGGACCGGTCGAGTAGTAGTGGGAGTCGGGATTGTTGACGTTGGAGTATTGGTCGGGCTTCCAGGCGTTGGGCACCTCGCGGGCCAGCCGGTCGGACACCGAGTAATAGGAATCGGGGTGGTCGGGCGACACGGCGGTCGGGCAGACCACGACGTCGGCGCCATAGGCGCGCAGCACCGCGATCTTGTCCTGGGCCACCTTGTCGGGCACCACGAACAGGCACTTGTAGCCCCGTTGCTGGGCCACGATGGCCAGGCCCACGCCCGTGTTGCCGGACGTCGGCTCGACGATCACGCCACCGGGGCGCAGCTCCCCCGACGCCTCCGCCGCGTCGATCATGCGGACCGCGATGCGGTCCTTGACCGAGCCGCCCGGGTTGAAGTACTCGACTTTGGCGAGCACCTGGGCGGGTAGGCCGGCGGAGACCTTGTGCATCCTGACGAGCGGGGTGTTGCCCATGAGCTCGACCAGGGAATCGTAAACGCGCACCGAGGTGTTCACCTTCTTTGCCGAAGCTTGGTCAGCTTGCCGAGGGCCGAGCTCCCGTGGGGGTGGCGGGCACTCGGCTAGTTTTCAAGGCAAACGCTACCGCCGTGTTCGGTAGAGGGGAGCAACGCACGTGGTCTGGGCAGCGGGCACGGCGCGGGCGGCGCGCAAGATCGCGACGGCGGCGGCACTCGGCGGCGGCGGGCTGACGGCTCTCGGCGCCACCGCGTACGGCCTGCTGATGGCCGAGAGCCTGTTGGCCAGGAAGATGATCGGCCGCCCCCACGGCATGGAGGGGCCGCCCTCCGACGGTGTCTACGGCGACTACCCCGGCACCCCGCTCACCATGGTCTTGCTGGGCGATTCCCTATCCGTCGGCCTGGGGATGACCGATCCGGCCGGGACCCCGGGCGTGTTGCTCGCGCACGGCCTGGCCTCCGTCGCCGAACGCCCGGTACGCCTCCGCGTGGTCGGCAAGTCGGGAGCCCCGTCGGCCGAACTCGCCGACCAGGTCGACCGGGCGCTGAAGGCGGAGCCCCAACTTGCGGTGATCTTCGTCGGCGCGAACGACGTCACCACCCAGACCCCGCCCGCGGTGGCCGTACGCCACCTGAGCAAGGCCGTGCGCCGGTTCCGCGAGGTGGGCGCCGAGGTGGTCGTGGGCACCTGTCCCGACCTCGGCACCGTACGGCCCATCGCGCAGCCGCTGCGCTGGGTGACGCGGCGCTGGAGCCGCCAGCTGGCCGCGGCCCAGACGGTCGCGGTGGTCGACGCGGGCGGGCGCACGGTCTCGTTCGCCGACGTCCTGGGGCCGGATTTCGCGACAAATCCGGGCGAGATGTTCGGACCCGATCGTTTCCACCCATCTGCCCGAGGTTACGCACAGGCAGCTTACGCAGTGCTACCTTCTGTATGCGCTGCGTTGGGATTGTGGCCAGAGCCTCGACCCGCGCGCGGCGAAGGACTGCAACCGATTTACCTCGCGGCGGCTACGGCCGCGGAGGAGCCCGGCACCGAGGTCTCCGCGACCACGGTCGCCGGGCGGGCGACGGGTCTCCACGGCAAGTGGGCGACGTTGTTCCGCCGCCGGCTGGGAGAGACGCCCAACGACGCCTGATCCCGGCCACCCTCCGCACCGAAGCCGTCACTCCTCGTCCCTTTGGAGTGGATTGCTCGTGCTTCGGCCCCTCGCGAACGCCGCCCTCACTCTCGCCGGGATCCTGGCCCTGGCCGGCTGTTCCGACAGCGGCGCGGCCACGGCCCACTTCCCGACCTGGCACAACGACGAGATCGACGCGGTCAGCCGGATGTCGGCCGCGGGCGGGGTCGTCACGACCACCTCCATGAAGCCCGACGGCACGCTGGAGACCGTCGCCGTCGACCTCGTCCACGGCAACAAGCTCTGGGCCCAGCCGGCCACCATGGCGGGCCGGCTGCCCGGCATGGGGGTCTCCGCGCCCGCCATCGTCGAGACGGCTCCCGGCCAGGCCGTCGTCGTGGCGGTCGACCCGGTCAAGAAGGGCCGCTGGAACGCCGGCATCGTCGCCCGCGACGCGCGCACCGGCACGCAGAAGTGGACGCGGCCGGTGCATTCGACGTTCGGCCCCCAGCGCTGCGGGACCTACATCTGCCTGTCGGAGCACACCGCGCTCTCCACCGCCCGCGTGGTGGTGCTCGACCCGGCCAGCGGCAAGCAGTTGTGGAAGCTGCCCGGCATCGCCGAGGTCGAGTGGTCGGATCCCGAACGGGTGCTGCTGCTCCGTCTGGCCGCCAACCCCATGATCGAGTCGTACGAGCTCAAGACCGGCAAGCTGCAGTGGCAGCAGCCGATCGAGCAGGCGCTCGGCCCCGGCATCGACATGTCGGGCGGGTGGGCCTTCGGCTCGACCGGCGACAACCTGATCGGCTACGTCGCCCCCTACACCAATCCGCGGACGAAGAAGGCCTCCACCTTCGGCCTCTTCTCCATCAAGATCAGCGACGGCACGATCAACTGGATGCGTCCTTCGGTCGTCCGCGTCTACCCCAGCGGCAGCCCCGGCTACGCCCCCGTCGTACGCCCGGTCGACCGGCAGGGCACCTATGGCGGCTTCGCCCGGCTCGACTCGGAGAGCGGCCGGGTCGTCGGCCAGATCCCTGCCTCCGAGGTGCCCGGCTCCGGCTGGTGGCTGGCCTTCCCCGACCGCATGGAGAAGCTCGGCTTCCTCAAGCACGACGCCAAGGGCGCCGCCTTCGACCTGACGACGGGCGGGCCGGTCCCGGTCGAGGACCAGCGCGGCTGGTCCTTCTGCGTCACGGACCCCAAGCCGCTCCCGCTCCGCGGTCAGGCCCCCGGCTTCTACTCGATAGCCGCCGTCTGCGAGTACGACCTCGCGATCGGCAAGCGGCTCGCGTCCACGACGGCCCCGCCCCCCTGGTTCACCGGCAGCCAGGACGGCTGGCGCCTCTGGCGTGACGAGAAGGGCGCCGTCCACGCCGTCAACGACGGCACGGCCACGGCGCCCGGCATGTACGGCTGACCGTCCATCCCCCTACGGCCTCGAAGTCGCCAAGGACACGCAGGTCACGGCGCCCGACCCCTGGGCGGGCGCCACCCGCGTACGACGGCCGGGACCCTCCGTGCTCCGCCGCCAGGACTGGAATATAGTTCTGAAGGCCGACACAGGAGGATGAAGATGGCTGAAGCTGTGATCGTCGCTACCGCTCGCTCGCCCATAGGGCGGGCCTTCAAGGGTTCGATGAAGGACATACGTCCTGACGACCTCACCGTGCAGATGATCCAGGCCGCGCTCGCCAAGGTGCCGCAGCTCGACCCGACGACGATCGACGACCTCATGCTCGGCTGCGGTCTCCCCGGCGGTGAGCAGGGCTTCAACATGGCCCGCGTGGTGTCGGTGCTGCTCGGCCTCGACAACGTGCCGGGCACCACGGTCACCCGCTACTGCTCGTCGTCGCTGCAGACCACCCGGATGGCCTTCCACGCGATCAAGGCGGGCGAGGGCGACGTGTTCGTGTCCGCGGGCGTGGAGATGGTGTCGCGGTTCGTGAAGGGCAACTCCGACTCGCTGCCCGAGACGCAGAACCAGGTCTTCGACGACGCCATCGCGCGCAGCAAGGCCTCCGCCGAGGGCGGGCACAGCTGGCACGACCCGCGCGAGGACGGCACGATCCCCGACGTCTACATCGCGATGGGCCAGACCGCCGAGAACCTCGCCCAGATCAAGGGCGTCACCCGGCGCGACCAGGACGAGTTCGGCGTCCGCTCCCAGAACCTGGCCGAGAAGGCGCTGGCCGACGGCTTCTGGCAGAAGGACATCACCCCGGCGACGCTCCCTGACGGCACCGTGGTCAGCAAGGACGACGGCCCGCGGGCCGGGACCACGTACGAGGGGGTGGCCGGGCTGAAGCCGGTCTTCCGCCCCGACGGCACGGTCACGGCCGGCAACTGCTGCCCGCTGAACGACGGCGCCGCGGCCGTCATCGTGATGAGCGACACGCGCGCGGCCGAGCTGGGCATCACGCCGCTTGCGCGCATCGTCTCCACGGGCGTCACCGGCCTGTCCCCCGAGATCATGGGTCTCGGCCCGGTCGAGGCGTCGAAGCAGGCGCTGTCCCGCGCGGGGATGGCGATCGACGACGTCGACCTGGTGGAGATCAACGAGGCGTTCGCGGCGCAGGTCATCCCGTCCTACCGGGATCTGGGCATCGACCTCGACCGCCTCAACGTCAACGGCGGCGCGATCGCCGTCGGGCACCCGTTCGGCATGACGGGCGCGCGCATCACCTCCACGCTGATCAACAGCCTCCGCCACCACGACAAGTCGATCGGCTTGGAGACCATGTGCGTGGGCGGCGGGCAGGGCATGGCGATGGTCCTCGAACGCCTTTCCTAGTCTCCCGACAAGCGTTCCACGGCCCGAAGTTTCTACGGCCCGGCGTTCTACGGCCGGGCCGGTGGGCGCCAACCGCCGTACGGGGTTGGCGCCCCCCAGAAACTCTCCTCAGCCGTGGTGGTCCGGACCGGCCTTGGTCGGAGTCACGCGGACCAGGACCCTCTTGTCGCGAACCATCGCCGCCTCGTAGTCCGGCCAGTCAGGATGCTCACCCGAGATCGCCCGGTAGTAGGCGATCAGGTGGTCCATGGCGTCGGGGAGGGAGATGACCTCCGCCTCGCCCTCCACCTGGATCCAGTTCCCGTAGAAGGCGTCCGTGAAGGCGCAGATCGTCACCTTGTTGTCGCGCCGGATGTTGCGTGTCTTGGCGGCCGTCTCCCTGGTGCTGACGACGAGGTAGCCCTCGTCGTCCACGCCCACCGTCACCGGGGACATCTGCGGGCGGCCGTCGCCGTGCCTGGTGAGGAGCACCGCGCGGTGGTTGTGTCGCAGGAAGTCTCGTGCCTCGTCTAGGTCCATCCACCCATGATTCCGCGCCCGTACCTAGGGCACGGGCGCGGGTCGGGTCGGGGTGGGGTGGGCTCTACAGGAAGCCCATACGGTTATGGCGGTACCGCTCGTGTTCGTGCACGATGGCGGCGGCGTAGCCATGGGACAGCCCGTGCTCGTCGGCGAGCCAGTTGGCCCGCTCGTCACACCTCAGGAAGGCCGGGCCGTTGTCGATGGCTTGAAACCACTCGGGGAGTTCGCGTCCCGTTATCGTTGGGACTCTTGCGATCAGCTTCGTCTGCGTCTCCGGTGAGTGGTTCAAGGACATGGGCACCTCCACGGATTAAGGTCCTTTGCTCGACACTGCAACACGTCCCCCCGAATGACAAGCCCCAACCACCGAGGTTTTTGTAACGGCGGGTAGATTTTCGGTCGCGCAAAGAGAAGGACCCCGCCGGACCGACGGGGTCCAGACGGGGTCCAGGAGGCGAACGATCAGTCGCTACGCGTGAAAATGCTGATGAACCGGAGCACCTCGAGGTAGATCCACACCAGGCTCAGCGTCAGCCCGAAGGCGCACTGCCAGGCGAACTTCTCCGGGGCGCCCTGCCGGACGCCTTCCTCGATCGAGTTGAAGTCGAGCAGCAGGAAGAAGCAGCCGAGCAGGATCATCGCGACGCTGAAGATCCACCCGATCGGGGAGTCGGTGCGCAGCCCGAGGCCGCCCGGGATGAAGATCCCGGCGATCAGGTTGACGAGCACCAGGCCGATGGCCGCGAAGCCGGCGGCGCAGACGAACCGAACGAACTTCGGTGTCACCCTGACGACACGCAACGCGTAGACGGTCAGGACTCCGCCGAAAGCGAACGCGGTGCCGAGCACCGCCTGGAGGACGATCCCGTTGTAGAGGGACTCGTAGGCGCTGCTGATCGCGCCGAGGAAGACCCCTTCGAACGCGGCGTAGCCGAGGATCAACGCCGGGTTGGTGCTCATCTTGAACGAGGCGATCAGCCCCAGGACGAGCGCCACGATGGCCGCGCCGACGGCCACACCCAGGGGGACATTGAGGTACCAGGCGGCGGCCGCGGCCACGACGAGCGTGCCCAGGGTCATGAAACCGCGCACCACGACGTCGTCGATCGTCATCGTCCGGTAGGCGGACGGGGCCGGGGGCGCGTACGACGGGGAGTCGTACATGTTCTGCAGTTGTCCGGGGGTGGGCGTGGTGCCCTGCCACCCGCCGGCCTGCCTGGACCGGTTGAAAACGGGGTTCTTGCTCTCCATCGCTGCCTCCTGTGCGCCGAGCTTATTGGACGCGGCGTCACCTAGGTCAACACGCACTCAGATCTATGTGGTTTCGAGACTTCAGCAGGAGGACAACGAACGGATCCGTTCCTGAGTTCCCGCGGTTACTGAGGGTTGTTTAGTGAGGCATTTCCTCTGGTAGATGCGGGTGCCCCCGGCGGGATTCGAACCCGCACTACAACCCTTTTAAGGGGTTTGCCTCTGCCTTTGGGCTACGGGGGCGCCGCAATCATACGAAACGGACCATGCTTCCGAGGAGCACAACTTCGTATCAGGCGTCACAACTGTGAAGTCTGCGGTGAAGTGATAGGGCTCCTGGCACTCTGTCCAGGAACAGAACGCCGTCGAGATGGTCCAGTTGATGCTGAATGCACCTAGCTTCGAATGCATCCGCCTCGATGGTGACGGGATCTCCCGTCCCAGGCAAGCTGCCGAGCACTGTGATACGCGTCGCTCGCCGTACATCAGCGGTCAGACCCGCGATCGAGGCGCAGCCCTCCCGCCCGACGCTCCAGTGAGACGCCTCAGCGAGGCGTGGATTGACCACCACGAGCTCGCCGGCCCACGACCGACCCCTTGGGTGCCCGGCGGCGTCGAAGGCGATCAGCCGCCAGCTCAGCCCGATCTGGGGGGCGGCCAGGCCCGCGGTCCCCGGCTCGCCGCGCAGAGTGGCGAGGAGATCGGCCGCCGCGGCCACCACGCGGGGGTCGGTGGGATCCACCTGCCGGGCCCGGGCGGACAGGAGCGGGTGCGGAGCGTCGAGCACTCCGCGGGCGATCCCGTCCGGCTGGGTCACAACAGGTCCGGTTCAACGGGCCGGAAGGTGATCTGGGACTCGAGGCCCGAGCCGACCGTGGCCAGCCCGCGCATCAGCCCGGCCACGTCGACCTCCTCGGGCAGCTCGACGTCGGCGATGAGGACGTACAGCCGGCCCGAGAGCCGGGTGCTCATGCCGGTGATGTTGCCGCCCACCGAGGCGAGCTCGGCGCTGATGGCCGAGATGATGCCCGGCCGATCCGGGCCGTGGACGGTCAGGACGTAACCGAGCCCGGTCGGCCGGCCGCCGAAGTAGCGGCGGGCCTCGACCGCCGAGGCGGTCACCACCAGGTCCGGCGCGCACAGGTGCTTGGTGAGCTCGTCGGCGCTCAGGCCGCCCGAGACCAGCAGCATCATCGCGACATGGCCGCCGAGCAGCGTCATGGTCGAGTCCTGGATGTTCGCCCCGCAGTCGGCGAGCGAGCCGGTGACCGCGGCGATCACGCCGGGCCGGTCCACGCCGAGCACCGTCACCGCTGAGAGCCCCACTCGTGGATCCCCTCTCGATAGAGATCGAGAATGCCGAAACGCCCCGATGCGGCCGCACCGGGGCGCTGCTGTACACGGGCTAGCGGCGGGTCGTCGCCACAGCGGCTCTGAACCCGTCACGCGGGTGCTCCATCTCGCCCAAAGAGATGGTCTCCCGCTTGAAGAACAGGGCCAGAGTCCAGTCGACGACGACACGGACCTTACGGTTCAGCGTCGGCACCCGCGACAGATGGTAAGTGCGGTGCATGAACCACGCAGGGAATCCGCGAAGCTTGACGCCATAGACGTTCGCGACCCCCTGGTGCAGGCCGAGACCGGCGACCGATCCGACATACTTGTGGCGGTAGTCGACCAGTTCCTGCCCCCGCAGATGGCGGACCAGGTTGTCGGCGAGCACCTTGGCCTGGCGTACGGCGTGCTGGGCGTTGGGCGCGCAATACTGGCCGGGGTTGGTCACGTCAGGGACGCCCGCCGCGTCACCGGCGGCGAAGGCGTCCGTCACGCCGGCGACCGTCAGTCTCGTCGTGGTCTTGATCCGGCCGCGCTCGTCGAGGGGCAGGCCGCCGTCGTTGACCACCGGGCTGGGCTTGACGCCCGCGGTCCACACCAAGGTGTCGGCCTCGAACTTCGAGCCGTCGGAGAGCACCACGTGGCCGCCCTCGCAGGACTCCAGGCGCGTGTCGAGCTTCACGTCGATGCCGCGCTCGCGCAGCTGCTCCAGCGTCCACTTGCCCATTTCGGGACCGACCTCGGGCAGCACCCGATTCGTGGCCTCCACCAGCACCCAGCGGATGTCGGATGGCTTGATGTTGCGGTAGTAGCGGGTGGAGTCCTTGGCCATGTCCTCGAGCTCGGCCAGCGCCTCGACGCCCGCGAAGCCCGCACCGACGACGACGAACGTGAGCGCCCGGCGGCGCGCCTCCAGGTCCTCGGTCGACTCGGCCACATCGAGCAGGTGCAGGACCCGGTTGCGCAGCGCGATGGCCTCGCCCACGGTCTTGAAGCCGATGCCGATGTCGGTCAGGCCGGGGATCGGCAGCGTCCGGGAGATCGAGCCGGCGGCCATCACGATCACGTCGTAGGCGATCTCGCGCGGCTCGCCCTCGGCCGGCTGGAAGGTGACGCGCCGCTCGTCGTGGTCGACGGCGGTGACGCTGCCGTTGAGCACGCGCACCTTGGGCAGGACCCGGCGCAGCGGGGCGACCACGTGGCGTGGGGAGAGGTTGCCCGCCGCCGCCTCGGGCAGGAACGGCTGGTAGGTCATGTACGAGTGGGGGTCGATGATGGTGATGCGCACTTCGCCGTCGCGTAGCTCCGAGCGGAGCGTGCGCTGTAGCCGCAATGCCGTGTAGAGGCCGACGTAACCGCCGCCGACGATCAGAATGTGCTTGTTCATCCTCGGTTCCCCATCCCATGGGAGCGCTTGTGAAACTATTCACAAGGCTACGTCAAGGGCGCCCCAAAAAGCCAATCCCCAGGTGGTGCGACGTGTCACACCCCCAGCGCCCTGGCTCTGACGAAGACGTCGTCGAGCATCTGTGCGGTGACCCTGCCGGTGAAGGTGTTCTGCTGGCTGGGGTGGTAGCAGCCCATGAGGGTCACCGCCGCCTGCCCGTACGTGACCTGGACCTCGACGCCGTGCCCGAACGGCGGCCTGCCGCGCGGCAGCGTGTATCCCGCCTCCTTCAGGGCGGGCCACATGGCCTGCCAGGCGAACCCGCCCAGCGCGACGACCACCCGCACGCTCGGCGCGGTCAGCGTGAGCTCCCGCGACAGCCACGGGAAGCAGGTGGCCCGTTCCTCGGGCGTGGGCTTGTTCGCGGGTGGCGCGCACCGCACTGAGGCCACCATCCGGGCGTCGATCAGCCGCTGCCCGTCAGCGGCGTGCGTGCTCGTCTCCTGTACGGCCAGTCCGGCGCGGTACAGCGAGGCGAACAGCCAGTCTCCGCTGCGATCACCCGTGAAGATCCGCCCGGTCCTGTTGCCCCCGTGCGCGGCCGGGGCCAGGCCGACGAGCAGGACGCGCGGCCGGTCGTCGCCCCATCCGGCGACCGGCCGCCCCCAGTAGGTCTCCTCCGCGAACGCGCGCCGCTTCACCTCGGCCACTTCCTCGCGCCATTCCACCAGGCGCGGGCAGGCCCGGCAGACGGACTGCGCGGCCGTGAGCTCCGCCAGGGTACTGCCGGCGGCGGCGAGGCGGCGCACGTCCGCGGGGTCCTGGGCGACCGGGGTGTCAGCGGTCGCCGGGTCGCCGGGCCAACCGGTGCCTGGAGGTACGAAGCTCATGGCACCGATGGTGCCCGATCACTTGGGCCGCTCCCCCAGTGGGGCGTCGGACTCGGCCGCGATCTGCGCCAAGTGGTCGTCCAGGTCTTCGAGCAGTTCCTCGTGCTCCGGATGACCGGCCAGGACAGGCCACCACGCAGACAGAAAAACCGGGTGGCGCCACGAGGGCACCACCCGGTTCAACTCAACTGATGATCAGGCGCCGGCCGACTACGGGCAGCTCACCGAGAAGCCGGTGGAAGCAGAAGCGGAGTCGGGGCTGGTGACCACGAGCTGGACGGAACCCTTGGTCTCGCTGGCGCTCTGCGCGCCCGCGATGCCCCAGGTCACATCCACACTGCCGTTGACCTGACGCTCAAGGTCCGGGTTCTCACGCTTGCCGTCGATCACCCAGTAGTACTTGACGGTGGTCGGGACGGTGCTGGAGATCGTCGCCTTGAAGTCGACGCCAGGGCCGCGCTTGTCGGCGCAGAACTCGTTGCGCTGGCCGGAGACCGAGAGGCTCGAGACCGAGATCTTCGGCTTCGGCGCCTCGCAGGCGGCGTAGGACTGGCTGATCGAGTCGTTGTTCCGCGGCCCGGAGACGGCCAGGGTCACCCGGCCACCCTTCGCCGCGGAGTCGGAGAGAACGCGGTCCGACAGCTCGACCGTACGCGAGCCCTCGCGACCGAACCCGACCACACCGCTGTCAACGGACTCGCGGTTGACGTACCACGTGTACTCGACCCGCGCGCGGCCGGTCGAGTTGATGGTGGCGTGCGCGCCGACCTTGCAGCCGTCGTTGTTGGTCGCGGTCACCAGGTTGGTGGCCGAGACCCGCACCGAGGGAGCCTCGTCCTTGCACCAGACCTTGTAGTAGGCCCGGTCGGAGGAGGAGCCGCCGCGCCCGACGACCTGCAGGACGGCGTAGCCCCGCTGGCTGTCACGCGGCGAGTAGCCGAAGGAGACGGTCTTCGAGTGGTAGACCTTCGTCCGGCCATAGTCGACGACGCGACCGTTCAGCACCCAGCGGTACTTGACCCACGTCGGGTCGTTGACCTTGATCCGGCCAAGGAAGTTGACCTTGTCGCCGGGGGTACAGGGCCCGACGTACGAGCTCGGGTCGGCCCAGGCGCTGACCGAGATCTTCTTCTTGTCGAGCTGGTCACCGTCGACGACGACGGCGTCCTGGCAGGTGACCGAGAAGTAGCCCTTCTTGGAGGTCACCTTGCGCGGACCGAGGACCTGCACGGCCTCCCAGCCCTTGACCTCCTCGTTGAAGGAGAGCGTCTGGCCGATCTTGACCGACTTGGTGCCGTGGCCCTTGAGCTTCAGGACCTTGACCTTGCCCTTGGAGCCGTCTCCGTGGAGCCAGCGGTAGGCGAGTTCGGTCTTGCCGTCGAGCTTGACGTTGATCTTGGCCGAGATGTCGACCTTCACCGGGCAGGAACCGTCGTTGTCGCGGCTCGACGCCTTGGGCGTGGACACCGAGACCTTGGGCCTGGCCTTGGTGGTGGTCGCCGCGGCGCCGGCCTTGCCCGCGGTGGCCTGGGTGGACGCCTGCGCGGGAGCGGCTGCCAGCCCCGCGACCATGGCGCCCAGCACGGCGGCGGAGGCGCCGAACGCCGCCGCCTTACGCGCTAAAGGACGAGATGAGTTCATGTGAGAGTGCTCCATTCCGTTAGGGAAAAGATGCGCTCGGGAACGGTCGCCACGCCGACACCACCCGTGTCCGGCAATATGACAAAGCCCCCGCAATGCCCCTTTACCTAAGCATAAAACTGATTGCACACTCAACACAGCCGAATCCCAGATTTGTCCGATTTTCACCGGAAAAATCAGGCCATGGAGTAGGCGATTCCGTCGAGGATGTCGTGTTCGCTAACGACGACCTGCGAAAACGCGAAACGCCGCACGATGCGGTCCAGAATCAGGGCACCCACGCCAATCACGTCAACTCGTCCGGGATGCATCACCGGAATCTGTGAACGCTCACTATGGGTCATCGCGAGCAGCCGTCGCGTGACCTCGTGTACCTGCTGGGCAGTCATCCGCGAGTGATGGATCCGCTCCGAATCGTAGGCGGGCAGCTCGAGCGCGATGCCCGCCACCGTCGTGACGGAGCCCGCCAGACCCACCAGCGTGTGCGCCTCCTGGACGGGCACCGCCTCGGCGACCCGATCGAGCGCGGCCTCGATGTCGGCCACCGCGGCCTCCAGCGCCTCCGCCGACGGCGGATCGCCCGCCTCGCGTAGGTGCCGCTCCGTCAGCCGTACGCAGCCGATGTCGACCGACAGCGCGCCTATGACGTGCTCGGAGCCGACCACGAACTCGGTCGAGCCGCCCCCGATGTCGACGACCAGGTAGGGCGGGAGCGGCCCCTGCGGCACCCCGGTCTCCCGCGACAGCCGGACCAGCCCCCTGGTCGCGCCGACGAACGACAGCTCGGCCTCCTCCGCGCCCGTCACCACCTCGGGGTCCACCCCGAAGATCTCGCGCACTCCGTCGACGAACTCCTGCCGGTTGGCGGCGTCGCGCGTCGCGCTGGTCGCCACCACCCGGGTCGCCGTGGCGCCGTGCTGGTCGATGAGCTTGCGGTAGGTCCGCATCGCGGCGAACGTCCGCTCCAGCGCCTCGGGAGCCAGCCGTCCCGTCTGGTCGACCCCCTCGCCCAGTCGTACGATCTCCATCCGCCGCTCGATCTCGGTGAGATCGTTGTCGCCGACGTCGGCGATCAGCAGGCGTACGGAGTTGGTGCCGCAGTCAACGGCGGCTACACGCATGGTCCGTCACTCCACCACTCGGGGAGGGCATCCAGCGCCTCCCGGCCGAACGGGTTGGCTCCGGGCACGGCCAGCTCGTGCGCGACGAGCGCGTGCAGGCACTTCACCCGCAGCGGCATGCCGCCGGTGCTCTGCATGTCACGCGGCAGCGGCTCCGTGCCCTGCTCCTGCGCCGCCTTGTCGCGCCTGGCCACGTAGTCGTCGTGCGCGGCCTGGTAGGCGGCGGCCAGCTCCGGATCGGTGGCCAGCCTGGCCTGCATCTCGCGCATCAGCCCCGAGCCTTCGAGCGTGCCGATCGCGGAGGCCGCCTTGGGACAGGTCAGGTAGTAGAGCGTGGGGAACGGCGAGCCGTCGGGCAGCCTCGGCGCGGTCTCCACCACGTCGGGGTTGCCGCACGGGCAGCGGTGCGCCACCTCGCGCAGCCCTCTCGGCGGGCGGCCCAGCTGCCGCTGCACCGCGTCGACGTCTTTGCTGTCCAACGCTCTCCCCTCACACGCCGCCGACGCTCCCCGCGCCGGTGCGCGGTTCTGGCCCGGGTCGGTGCTCATCCGGCCTTGCGGCCCTGGCCCGTGTCGGCGGCTTCGACCGATTCCCACAGCGTTTGGTACCACGGCGGCGTCGCGGCGGGCTGCTTGACCGTCGTCGTGGTCTTGTCCGGCTTGGCGTCCATGACCACGTAGCACTTCTCGCCCGGCCCGCAGTAGTGAAGCCTTTCCTTGGCCGTCCGCTTGATCCAGTTGGGATCGCGGATCTGCTCCGCCTGCTCGGCCAGCGCCTGGCGGTCGGCCTCGACCCGCGCCTTCTCCGCCCGCAGCTCCGCGATGCCGCGGCGCTGCGCGATGTACTCGCGTACAGGGTAGGCCAGGCTCATCGCGATCGCGCACACCACGATCGCCAGGATGGCGGCCCGCCCGGTCAGCTGCGGCCTCTTCGCCAACGGCTCACACCTCCGTGTCCAGTTCGGCGTCCGAACTTAGCGGATGGTGCTATTTGCACCCTTCTGACCGGCTCGCGGCATACCCGCCATGCCGCGAGCCGTACCCGAAACTAGCGCTGGAAACGCGGAAAAGCCGCGCGACCCGCGTAGCGAGCGGCGTCGTCGAGAATTTCCTCGATGCGCAGGAGCTGGTTGTACTTGGCCACCCGGTCCGAGCGGGCCGGTGCGCCGGTCTTGATCTGACCGCAGTTGACCGCCACGGCCAGGTCGGCGATCGTCGTGTCCTCGGTCTCGCCGGAACGGTGGCTCATCATGCAGCGGTAGCCGCTGCGGTGGGCCAGGTCGACCGCGTCGAGGGTCTCGGACAGGGTGCCGATCTGGTTGACCTTGACCAGCAGCGCGTTGGCGGTGCCTTCGGCGATGCCGCGGGCGAGCCGCTCGGGGTTGGTCACGAACAGGTCGTCGCCGACCAGCTGGACCTTGTCGCCGATGGCCTCGGTGATGGCCTTCCAGCCGGCCCAGTCCTCCTCGTCGAGCGGGTCCTCGATCGAGACGAGCGGGTAGTTGTCGACCAGGTCCGCGTAGAAGGCGATGAGCTCCTGGGCCGACACGCCCTTGCCGTCGATCGTGTAGACGCCGTCCTTGTGGAACTCGGAGGCGGCCACGTCGAGCGCCAGCGCGACGTCGTCACCCGGCGTGTAGCCGGCCCGCTCGATGGCGACCAGGATCAGGTCGAGCGCGTCGCGGTTGGACGGCAGGTTGGGCGCGAAGCCGCCCTCGTCGCCCAGCCCCGTGGCGTAGCCCTTCTCCTTCAGCACGCCCTTGAGCGCGTGGTAGACCTCGGTGCCCATGCGCACGGCCTCGCGGAACGTGCTCGCGCCGATCGGCGCGATCATGAACTCCTGGATGTCGACGTTGGTGTCGGCGTGGGCGCCGCCGTTGAGGATGTTCATCATCGGCACGGGCAGCAGATGGGCGTTGGGGCCGCCCAGGTAACGGAACAGCGGCAGGTCGGCACTGTCGGCGGCGGCCTTGGCCACGGCCAGCGAGACGCCCAGGATGGCGTTGGCGCCCAGCTTGGCCTTGTTGGGCGTCCCGTCCAGATCGATCATGATCTGGTCGATGATCCGCTGGTCCTCGGCCTCGATGCCGTTGACCTCTTCGAAGATCTCGTCGGTGACGGCGAGCACGGCCTTCTCGACGCCCTTGCCGCCGTAGCGCTCGTCTCCGTCACGCAGCTCCACGGCCTCGAACTGGCCGGTCGACGCGCCGCTGGGCACCGCCGCACGCCCCCTGCCGCCGTCGTCGAGGATCACCTCGACCTCGACGGTCGGGTTGCCCCGGGAGTCGAGGATCTCGCGCGCGTATACGACCTCGATGGTAGCCACGGGTTTGCGCTCCTAAATCGAAAGGCAATATGCCTTCAGAGCCTATCGGTGCTCCGACTCCCAGCGGAGCACGCGGTCACGGTAGGCGCGGGCGGCGCCGCGGAGCTCGGCTTCGGCGTCGACTCCCGCCTCCTGGGCGCGGCGGACGAGGTCGAACAGCTCGCGCCCCACCCCCTGCGAGATCGCGGCGGCCAGCCCGTCGGGGGCGCCCCCGCGCTCGGCGCGGCGCACCAGCTGGGCGGCCAGCGACAGCGCGGGCTGCCCCATCGGCACCCCGTCGAGCACCGACGGACGCTCGTCCTTCGCCGCCCGCTCGGCCGCCTTGATCGCCTCCCAGTTGTCGTTCACCTCGTCGGCCGTCTCCGCCCGCACCGAGCCGAACACGTGCGGATGCCGCCGCACCAGCTTCTCGACGATCCCCTCGGCCACGTCGTCCATGTCGAACCCGTCGGCCACCCGCGCGTGGAAGACCACCTGCAGCAGCAGATCGCCCAGCTCCTCGCGCAGCGCCGGGTAGTCGCCCTGCTCGATCGTCTCCAGCACCTCGTAGGCCTCTTCGAGCAGGTACGGGACCAAGGTCTCGTGCGTCTGCTTGCGGTCCCACGGGCACTCGGTACGCAGCCGCTCCATCACCGCCACCAGGTCGAGCACCCGCGCGCCCGGCAGGTCGTAGGAGCCCGGCACCACCTCGATCAGCGGCGGCTCGGCCATCACGACGGCCGCGTGGCCGACCGCCCGCATGAAGTCCTCGGAGTCCTCGGCGGCCAGCCAGACCACCGTCTCCGTCACCGCCCGCCGCGCCAGCTCGGCGGGGACGGGCGTGACGACGGCCACCTCGATCCCGGCCTCGGCCAGGTAGGGCATTTGCGGATGATCCGCTGATGCGGTCAGCACGCGGCCCGAGCCGAACGCCTGCCATGCCTGGTGGCTGAGCAGACCCGGCGCGACCCGCGGTGAGGTGGTGACGATGATCAGCGGCACGGCTAGCCCTGCGACTGCTGCTGTTGCTGCTGCTCGCCCTGGCCGGGCTGCTCGGTCGTCGCCGACGGCTTGCCGAACCGGGCGGCGTCGACGAAGCCCTGCTGTCCGATCTTGCCGTAGCGCGGGCTGAAGACCGGGGCGATCGCGTTGTACTCGGCCTTGAACTTCTCCACGGCCTGCTGGTTCTGCGACCCGCCGAACTTCTCCAGCACCTTGTTCACGCCGAGCATCGCCCGCAGGTAACCACGCGGGTTGGCCGGCGCGACCGCCTTGGACAGCAGGTTCATCTCGGCCGACTGCTGCTCGCCCTTGTCCTGGGCCGCTGCGTCGATCTCCGAGTCGCTGACCTGTACGCCGAACTTGTCGGCCAGCTGCTGCTGCCGGCTCTGCTCCGCCATCCTGGACAGAACGAACTGGTTGACCGACACACCGAGCTGCGACGGCTCGATGTTGACCTTCCGCAGCGCGGCCTCGTACTCCTGGACGTTCTTGTTCAGGTCGCGGGACGAGATCCGCTCACTGCCCACGACGGCCGCGGCTCCGGCCTCCATAGGCGAGGAGCAGGCGGTCAGCGCGACACCCACCACGGCAGCGGCCACAGCCACTCGAATCGACTTCACGTGCGTCCTTTCCCGACAAAACCGCGGCTAGCTTACCCTCGCGGGCTCCAAGAACATGGCCTCGACCAGGTCACCGCACCATTTGAGCAGGTCGAGGTCACGCAACGGCTGCCCGCCCAGGGGCTTGGTCTTCGGCACGGGCACCAGCAGCGTCTCCGCCGCCTGCTTGTAGATGGCCTTCTTGTACAGGCGGTCGAGGCGTACCTGCTGCGACTCCCGCAGCCTGACCGGACCGAACTTGATGTTCTGGCCCTGCAGTGTGACATCGGTGAGCCCGGCCTGGCGGGCGTTGATGCGGAAGCGGGCGACGGCCAGGAGGTTCTCCACCTCGACGGGCGGCTTGCCGTATCTGTCCGTCAGCTCGGCGCGTACCTCGTCGATGTGGATCTCGGCCGAGATGGTGGCGATCCGCTTGTACGCCTCCAGGCGCAGACGTTCGGAGGTGACGTAGTCGTGCGGGATGTGCGCGTTGATCGGCAGCTCGACCTTGACGTCGGGGTGCTCCTCCGTCACCTCCAGGCCCGACAGCTTGGCCTTCTGCTCCTGCACGGCCTCGGCCATGAGCCGGACGTACAGATCGAAGCCGACGCCCGCGATGAAGCCCGACTGCTCGGCGCCGAGCACGTTGCCCGCGCCGCGGATCTCCAGGTCCTTCATCGCGACGTACATGCCCGCGCCCATCTCGGTGTGCTGCGAGATCGTCGCCAGCCGCTCGTGGGCGGTCTCGGTGAGCGGCTTCTCCGGCGGATAGAGGAAGTAGGCGTAACCCCGCTCCCTGCCTCGCCCGACCCGGCCCCTGAGCTGGTGCAGCTGCGAGAGGCCGTAGTTGTCCGCCCGGTCGACGATCAGCGTGTTGGCGTTGGGCACGTCGAGGCCGGACTCCACGATCGTGGTGCAGACCAGCAGGTCGTACTCGCGTTCCCAGAAGCCGACCATGATCTTTTCCAGCTGGTGCTCGTTCATCTGCCCGTGCGCCACCGCGATGCGCGCCTCGGGCACCAGCTCCCTGATCCGGGCGGCGACCCGGTTGATCGAGGCCACCCGGTTGTGCACGAAGAAGATCTGGCCGTCGCGCATCAGCTCGCGCCTGATGGCGGCCCCGATCTGCTTCTCGTCGTACGGCCCGACGAAGGTGAGGATCGGGTGCCGCTCCTCCGGCGGGGTGAGGATGGTCGACATCTCCCTGATGCCGGTCAGGCCCATCTCCAGCGTGCGCGGGATCGGCGTGGCCGACATGGCCAGCACGTCGACCTGGGTACGCAGGTGCTTCATGGCCTCTTTGTGCTCGACGCCGAACCGCTGCTCCTCATCGATGATGATCAGCCCCAGGTCCTTGAACCGGACCTCCGGGCTGAGCAGCCGGTGAGTGCCGATCACCAGGTCCACGGCGCCGGTGCGCAGGCCCTCCAGGGTGCCCTTGACCTCGCCGTCGGTCTGGAAGCGGGAGACCGCCCTGAGCGAGACGGGAAAGCTGGAGAACCGCTCGGTGAACGTCGACATGTGCTGCTGCACCAGCAGCGTCGTCGGCACCAGCACGGCGACCTGCTTGCCGTCCTGGAGGGCCTTGAACGCCGCCCGCACCGCGATCTCGGTCTTGCCGTAGCCGACGTCGCCGCAGATCAGCCGGTCCATCGGGACGCCGCGCTCCATGTCGCGCTTGACCTCGTCGATGGCCTCCAGCTGGTCGCCGGTCTCGACGTACGGGAAGGCGTCCTCCATCTCCCGCTGCCACGGGGAGTCGGCGGCGAAGGCGTGACCGGGCGAGGCCATGCGGGCGGAGTAGAGGCGGATGAGCTCGCCCGCGATCTCCTTGACCGCCTTCTTCGCCCTGGTCTTGGCCTTGGCCCAGTCGGCGCCGCCCATCCGGTTGAGCGTCGGGGCCTCGCCGCCGACGTAGCGGGTGACCTCGTCCAGCTGGTCCGTGGGGACGTAGAGGCGGTCGCCCTTGGCGTACTCGATGACCAGGTATTCGCGCGTCGCGCCCTGGACCGTGCGCTGCACCATCTCGATGTAGCGGCCGACGCCGTGCTGCTCGTGCACCACGTTGTCGCCGATCTTGAGCTGCAGCGGGTCGACCATGTTGCGGCGGCGGGAGGGCAGGCGGCGCATGTCCTTAGTGGATGCCTTCTGGCCGACCAGGTCGAGGTGGGTGAGCACGGCCAGGTTGGGGGTGATGAACCCGTGCTCGATCAACCCCGTCGACACGTGGACGACCTTCGCCTCTGGCGACTTATCCAGATATTTCACCAACCGGGCGGGAACGTCCACGCCCTTGAGGACCTCGACCATCCGCTCGGCCGGGCCGTGCCCCTCGCTCAGCAGCACGACCGCCTTGTCCTCGGCCAGATAGCCCTTGACGTCTTCGAGCGCCCTCCTGGTGTCGCCCCGGTAGGCCTCGGAGTCCTGCGCGTCGAGCTCGATCCCGGCCCCGAACGGCGCCATCGTCCACCACGCCTGCCCCAGCACGTCGGCGTGGCCGCGGATGTCGTCGAGTGAGCGGAACGCCGCCGCCCCGAGGTCGATCGGCGCCTCGCCACCGGCCGCCGCGTTGATCCACGACGCCTCCAGGAACTCCTGCGACGTGCGGACGAGCTCCTCGGCCCGGCCCCTGATCCGCTCGGGGTCGCAGACGAACACCGCGGCGTTGCGGGGCAGGTGGTCCAGTACCAGGTCCATCTCCCCGGCGAGCACGGGCGCGAACGCCTCCATGCCCTCGACCGGCGTCCCCTCGGCGAGCTGGTCGAGCACCTCGGCCAGCGCCGGGTGCTCCCGGCCCAGCTCACGCGCCCGCTCCCTGACCTCCGCGGTGAGCAGCAGCTCGCGGCAGGGCGGCGCGAACAGCCCGCCGTCCGCGGCCTCCAGCGAGCGCTGGTCGGCCACCTTGAACCAGCGGATCTCCTCGACCGTGTCACCCCAGAACTCCAGCCGCAGCGGATGCTCCTCGGTCGGCGGGAACACGTCGAGCAGCCCGCCGCGGACCGCCACCTCGCCCCGCTTCTCCACCATGTCGACCCGGTGGTAGCCGTTGTCGACCAGCCGCCGTACGACCCCGTCGAGGTCGGCGTCGTCGCCCGCCCGCAGGCGGGTCGGCTCCAGGTCGCCCAAGCCCTTGACGATCGGCTGGAGCAGCGCCCTGACCGGCGCGACCACCACGCTGAGCGGCCCGGCCGCCTGGTCGTCCTTGACCGGGTGCGCGAGCCTCCTGAGCACGGCCAGCCGCTGCCCCACGGTGTCGCTGCGCGGGGAGAGCCGCTCGTGCGGCAGCGTCTCCCAGGCGGGGAAGACGGCCACCGAGCTGGGCTCCATCAGGCTGGTCAGCGCGCTCGCCAGGTCCTCCGCCTCGCGGCCGGTGGCGGTGATCGCCAGCACGGTCCGCTGATCGTGCCCGGCCAGCGCGGCCACCCCGAACGGCCGCAGCGCGGACGGCGCCACCAGCGCGATGTCGCCGCCCTCTTCGAGAGCGGCGGTCAGCTTGGGATCGGTGACGACAAGATCAAGCAGCCCGGACAGACTCATTTTCGACAGCCCCACGACGATTACCCCCAGCCGGCGGGCGTGGGGGTTGTGCTACAAGCCTATTCGCATCTGCCCCACGCCCCCGTCCGACTCCAGGACCTTGTCCGGCTCCACGCCCCCGCCCGGCTCCACGCCCCCGTCCGGCTCCAGGACCTTGTAGCCCGGGACGGAGGGCCAGCGGACCGTCAGGACCACTGACTCCTCCTCCGCGCGCCAGGAGTGGTCCACGCCCTTGCCCCAGACCACGTAGTCGCCCCGCTCGGCGAGCAGGACGCTCCTGCCGGGTAGTTCGACGCGGAAGCGACCCGAGATGAGGATGAGCAGCGCCGTACGCTCCTCGCCCCGCACCCACTCGGCGCGTTCGTCACCCGGGGAGTGGGTGCCCCATTTGATCTCCACCCCGTCGCTGTGCCTCGGGTCTCCATAGGGTTTGAAGTGACCCAGAAGCCAGCCATGGTCCGTCGCGGCGTCGACATTCGCGTTGCCTACGTACACGAGATCGCTCACGGCGCAGGACGCTAGCAGGGAAATGGCTCACTAATTGACGTCGATTGATTACTCTGGGTGACATGTCTGAGGTGCGGTCGGTAGCCCCGAGGGGCGATCTCTTTGGTCAGCGCATCCGCGAGCAGTGGGCGGGACGGCTCGGCAGGCGGCTCGACGTGCTCGTCGCCGGATGCGCGCATGACGAGCCACTGGTCCTGGACCGGATCGACACCAGGGCCACCGGCGTCGACGAGGACCTGCCCCCGATCAGGAGGGTGGTCGGCGAGCGAGCCGACCTCGCCATGTGGTCACTGGGCGACCTGCGCTGCGTCCCCCTGCCCCCGAGGTCGGTGGACGTGATCCAGCTGTCGTTCCTGCTCGAGCGCATCCAGCACGCCGAGCTGGTCTTCGACCGGCTGCTGCAGGCGCTGCGTCCCGGCGGGCTCATCCTGCTGCGCATGCGCGACCGGAAATCCGCCTATGGCCTGCTCGACCGGATCACCCCGTGGTGGCTGCGGCGGCTGATCTGGCGGCACCTGGTGTCGGCGGGCACACCGGGCCCGCTACCGGCCGTCTATGGGCCGGTGACCTCGCGCGACGGGATCCACACCTTCTGCCTGACGCGCGGGCTCATGATCACCGACGACCACACGGCGACCAGCGGTCCGGCCATGGGGCGGGTCGGCCGCCTGGCTGTCAGGATGACGGCCAAGCTGACCCGCGACCGGTTTCCGGCCACGCACGACGAGATCGCGATGGTCATCAAAAAGCCGCAGAACCACTTCGCGCGCCTCATCTAGGTGTGGTCCGTCACACCACCGTCTCGACCCCTGTGACGGTCCGTCGTGACTGGGGCCCCTCTGGAGGGACACTCCCTTCGGGAGAGCGGAACAATGGAGGCCGCACTAGCGACACACTTGGAGCAAAGGCTAGACTCCTTTCCTACCAAGTCAATCGGAATAGTTGGGATGGCAGATCGTGGAGTGGACCCCAGGGGCGTACGAGCTGGCCGACCTGGAGTTGCTGCTCTCCGGCGCGTTCCAGCCGCTGAGCGGGTTCCTCGGGCATGACGACCTGCACACGGTGCATGAGCGCGGCACACTCGCCGACGGCACCCCGTGGCCGTCGCCCGTCACACTCCACCTGCCGCAAGCGGCGGCCCCCGGCGACGAGGTCACGCTGCTCGACCCCGAGGGCGTGCCGCTGGCCGTGCTCACCGTCGCCGAGCGCGAGCCCGACGGCCTGACCTCCGGCCCGGTCAAGGGCCTGGGCGCCCCGGAGCACGGGCCGTTCGCCCGGCTTCGCCGTACCCCGGCGCAGATACGCGAAGAGCTCGACGGGCGGGCGGCGCTCGCCGTCACCATGCGGGGACCGCTCGACGACCTCACCGAGATCGTCGCCACCGCCAAGGAGCTCGACGCGGTGATCTTGCTGCTTCCCCTCTCGTACGGCGAGACGGGCCCGGCCGTCGTACGCGCCGCGCTGCGCGCCAAGGAGCAGCTGCCCGAAGGCACCCTGGTGGTCTCGGTGCCGCTGGCGCCGCGCGCGGAGCCCGAGATCGACCTGGAACTGCGCGAGCACGTCGCCACCGCCTACGGCGCGACCGAGCACCTGGCGGGCCCCGAACCGGTGCGCATCCCCGGGCCGCCGCACCGGCGCGGGCTCGTGGTCTTCTTCACCGGCCTGTCCGGCTCCGGCAAGTCCACGATCGCCCGCGGCCTGCGCGACTCGCTGCTCGAACTGGGCACCCGCACGGTCACCTACCTCGACGGAGACGTGGTCCGACACCTGCTGTCCAAGGGCCTGACGTTCTCCAAGGGCGACCGCGACCTCAACATCCGGCGCATCGGGTTCGTCGCCGCCGAGGCCGCGCGCCATGGCGGGCTGGCGATCTGCGCCCCCATCGCCCCCTACGCGGCCACCCGCGAGGAGGTGCGCGAGATGGTCGAGTCGGTCGGGGCCGACTTCCTGCTCGTGCACGTCGCCACCCCGCTGGAGGAGTGTGAGCGCCGCGACCGCAAGGGCCTGTACGCCAAGGCCCGCGCCGGGCTCATCCCCGAGTTCACCGGCGTCTCCGACCCCTACGAGGAGCCGGACGACGCCGACCTGATCATCGACACGACGCACATCTCTATCGAGGCGGCCGTCACCCAGGTGCTGGGGGCGCTGCGGAGCGGAGGCTGGGTTCGTTGATCGACTTCCCCCTGATCGCCGGGTCCTTTCTGGTCGCGATCGTCGTCGGGCTCACCGGCATGGGCGGCGGCGCGCTCATGACACCGATGATGATGCTGTTCTTCAACGTCCCACCGCTGGCGGCGGTCTCCAGCGACCTGGTCGCCTCCGCCGTGATGAAACCCGTCGGCAGCGCGGTACACCTGCGCAGGGGCACGGTCAACCTGCGCCTGGTCGGCTGGCTCTGCGTGGGGTCCGTGCCGGCGGCGTTCTGCGGGGTGTTCATCGCGCGCGCGTTCGCGGTCGGCGACGCGGTGAAGTACGCGCTCGGCGTGGCGCTGCTGCTCGCCGTCGCGGGCCTGGTCGCCAAGACGTGGCTGGCCGGGAAGGGCGGCACGTCGAGCGCCCACGATATTGTCGCGCGCCCAATCCCGACCGTACTGGTCGGTACGGTAGGCGGACTCGTCGTCGGCATCTCGTCGGTCGGCTCGGGTTCCCTGATCATCGTGGCCCTGCTGGCCCTCTATCCGGCGCTCAAGGCCAACCAGCTCGTCGGCACCGACCTGGTGCAGGCGGTGCCGCTCGTCGCCTCGGCCGCGCTCGGCCACCTGCTCTTCGGCGATTTCCAGCTCACTCTGACGGTCTCGCTGCTCATCGGCTCGATCCCGGGCGTCTACCTCGGCGCCCGGATCTCCTCCAGGGCGCCGGGCGGCCTCATCAGGGCGCTGCTCGGGATCGTTCTGCTCGCTTCCGCGCTCAAACTGCTCGACGTGAGCAACACGGTGACGGTGTGGGCGCTGGCGGGTGCCGTACTCGCGACCGTCGCGGGCTGGCGCTGGCGCGTCAGGGCCGCGGCACGGGCGTCGAGTGAAAGTAAGGATCTCGCGCGAGCTCGCTGAACGCCCGCCCGGCGGCGGGATCGGAGTCGAAGCTCGTGTCGCCGCGCGGCGCGTGCGGCGAGTCGAAGTAGATCAGCGCCTTGATCTGCGGATAGCGCTGGATCTGCGTACGCACCGACTCGAAGAACGAGCGCTTGGCCGTACGGTCGTCGGCCCGCTCGAACACGCCCCATTCCGCGACCATGACCGGCTTGCCGGGAAAGCGCCACTGCATCCACCGGTAGAACCCCGGCCACTGGTCGAAGTCGGGCCGGGTCTTGTTGACCAGGCCGTCGAAGTCGCGGACCCGGTTGTCGGCATAGGGGTCGAGGGCCACCCAGTCGACCACGTCGTCACCCGGATAGAGCTGCTCGAACCAGGGCTTGGCCGCCCAGTTGGGCGCGCCCATGTAGGTCATGACCGTGACCGCGTTCTTGACGCCCTCGTCACGCAGCCTGAGCACGACATGGCGGTACATGGCGGCGTAGTCGGTGGCCTGCATGCCCGAGCCGGGGGCGGCGTCGACGTCGTTCTCCGGCTCGTGGTGGAGAGTGAGGAAGAAGCGCTCGGGGAAGGTGCGCCTGATGTAGTCGGCCAGCCGGTCGATCCTGCGGTCGATGGCGCCACGGGCGATCTGCGCCCAGGTGAAGTCCACCGACGGCTTCCAGTTGATGAGCAGCAGCCTGGGCCGGACCGGGTCGCGGGCCAGCGCGACCTCCTCGCTGGTCGGAAACTCCTCCTTGCCCCGGTGATAGACGTGCAGCACCTCGGCGGTGTCACCGATGCGGCTTTCGGCGCCGTGGAGCGACCTTTCGATGCCCGTGCCGGTGAAGACCTCTGGGGCAATCCCCCACCAGGCACCACAAGATGGGATGAGCCTGGCGGTGACGGCACAGGCCGGCGAGGTCTCCACGTTCGGCCTGGCGCTCGGCTGGGCGACCTGCACCGGACTCCCCGAACCCTGCGCACCCGAGCAGCCCGCGAGCACGGCGACGACCAACAGCGCCACACCTTTCACACCGATATTTACCGCTTTATGAGAAATTCCCCACCGGTTCAAGGCCGTTCAACCCCCTCAACCAAGGACCCCCGTCCTATCAAACCTGAACCATGCCATGCCATTCCCAGAACTTCAGCCGGAGCGGGTGTATCGCCAGCTCAGCAAGCATCCGACCGGCCCTCAATTTCGCATTATTTCGGGCTAACTTGGGGTGAACTGCTGGGCGTACAAGAGAAAATCTTCTGGATTCAACCTGGGTAATATCTGTCCGGCCTATAGTGGGCGGACGCCGCGACTTGTGACGCACAGTCGCCGATCGGCGACACCGCGCACACACTCGAAGGAGATCCGCTCCAATGAGCCTGTCGCCGGACTTTCCGGGCCGCCGCCCCGGCACCGACCTGGCGGACCACCTGTCGCTGGTGCGCCGGCGCTGGCTGCTGTTCCTGGGGTTCCTGCTGGTCGGCGGCACGGCGGGGCTGGCGCTGCTCCGGTTCACCCCGGCCGCCTACACCGCGACCACCCAGGTCCTGGTCGCGCCCGTGGGCGTCCAGGACCAGAGCAACCAGGTGACCAACCGGCAGCGCGAACCGCTCAACCTCGACACCGAGGCGCAGATCGCCCAGTCGTCCGTGGTGGCGGACAAGGCCGCCAAAGAGCTCAAAACGAGCACGCCCGAGCCCGTCGAGGTCTCGGTGCCGCCCAACTCGGCCGTGCTGTGGATCTCCGTCACCGCCGCCGACCCCGCCGTCGCGGCCGCCCAGTCGCGGGCGTACGCGCAGGCCTACCTGGCCAACCGCACCGAGAGCGCGCAGGCGACGATGACCGCGCAGCAGAAGGCGATGCTGGTCAAGCTCAAGCAGGTCAACACCGCGCTGGACGCCGTGATCAAGGAGCTCGCCGTGGCGGGCAAGGGCACCATCGAGCATACGATCGCCGCGCACCGGCAGAGCGTGCTCAACCGGCAGGCCTACAGCCTCACGCTCAAGTACGACGCGCTGCGGACCGTCGCCATCACTCCCGGGTCGGTCATCAGCCAGGCCACGCCGCCGACCGTGCCGAGCTCGCCCAGCCTGCCGCTCTACCTCGGCACCGGGCTCATGATCGGCCTGCTCCTCGGCACGGCCACCGCCTACGCCCGCGACCAGCTCGACACCCGGTTGCGCACCGCCGCCGACGTCGAGCGGCTGACCGGGCTGCCCGTGCTCGGCGACCTGTCGCACCCGCTCCGCCAGGGCGTGCCCTACGACCTGGCCTCGGCCGTGATCGCCGCCTGCCCGGGCAAGCGGCTGCTGGTCAGGGCGATCCCGGCGGAGCTCGGCGCGGCACCGGTGGTCGCGCCACTGGCCGGCACCGCCCCGTTGTCGCTGCTGACCGGCTCGGACGTGGGCGACCTGGCCCGGGCCGACGCGGCCTTGCTGCTGGTGGGGCTCCGCCGGGCCACCTCGACGCAGGTGGCCGCCGCCGTACGCCATCTGGGCAGGCACAACGTACCGATCATCGGTGTGGTGACCACGACGGACCTGACGCCGAGACCCGAGCCGGTCGACGGCAACCCGCTCGGCAAGCTGGTCGCCAGCGGCGAGCTGGAGGCCGGCCAGTCCGCCGAGTCGGCTCCCATGACCTCGCTCCCCCGCCCGCCGGGCACCTCGGCATGAGAGGTCCGGCGTGGCCGATCGGCGCGCTCCTGCTCGGCTATCCCGTGTGGTGGGCGCTCGGCTTCGGCGGCCTGTCGGTGATCGTCGTGGCGGTGCCCATGGCCGTCGTGCTCTGGCGGCGCCGGCCGATCCGGGTGCCGCGCGGGTTCGGGCTGTGGCTGCTGCTGCTGGCCGGTTACGCGGTGAGCGCGCTGATGCTGACCGACATGCCACCCGACACGTACGGGGCGTTCAACGCCGGGCGGGTCATCGGCTACCTCATACGGTTCGCGCTCTACGCGGCACTGTTGATCATGGTGCTCTACCTGGGCAACCTGACCGAGCGGGAGCTGCCGCAGCTCAAGCTGGTGCGGATGCTCGGGGTGCTGTTCGTCACGACCGTGGCGGGCGGGCTGCTCGGCGTCTTCTTTCCCCGGCTGGAGTTCACCTCGCCGGTGGAGATGGTGCTACCGGGGTGGATCAGCGACAACGCCTTCGTCCAGAATCTCATCCACCCCACGGCCGCCCAGACCCAGAAGGTGCTCGGCTACGCCTCGCCCCGCCCCGAGGCGCCGTTCGAGTGGGCCAACGCGTGGGGCAGCAACGTGTCGGTGCTGCTCATCTGGTTCGTGGTCGGCTGGTGGGTCTACGGCGGAAGCGGTCGCAAGGCGGTGGCCATCGCGTTGACCGCCGTGGCCGCCATCCCGATCGTCTACTCGCTCAACCGCGGTCTCTGGATCGGCCTCGGGCTGGCCGGTCTCTACCTGATCGTCCGGGTCGGCGGACGCACCAGACTGGCCCTGTGCGCCACAGCGGTGGCGGCGACGCTGGCGTTCGCGCTCAGCCCGCTCGCCTCACTGGTCGGCCAGCGCCTGGACAACCCGCACTCCAACGACATCAGGGCCTTCACCGTGTCGGCGACCATCTCGGCGGCCACGCACTCCCCGATCATCGGCTACGGCAACACCCGCAACGCCATGGGCAACCACCGCACGATCACCACCGGCAAGACCGAGTGGTGCGGCGGCTGCGGCCATCCGCCGCTGGGCAGCGACGGGCAACTCTGGCTGCTGATCATCACCCAGGGGTTCGTGGGGGCGGCGCTCTACGTGGCCTTCTTCCTGGGCGCGATCCGGCGCCACTGGCCCGACCGCAGCCCGATCGGGCTCGCGGGGGTGCTCGTCATGATCCTCGTGCTGCTCTACATGTTCGTGTACGACGGCCTGGTCACGCCGCTCAGCCTCTACCTCATCTCCTTCGCCCTCCTGTGGCGTAACACCGGGGAGACCGCGTGAACGACGCGAAGCGGCGGCTGCGCTACCTCGATCAGACCGTACGGGCGCTCTACCCCGGCCCCGGATCGCCGCGCGCCTACAGCGTGCTGCCGCACCGGCTGCTGCCCCGCCGCCTGGCCCCCCGGCGCCGATGGCACGGGCTGCTGGGCCGTCCGGTCATGGTGCCGGTCGAGGGCTCGATCGAGACGTACCTGAGCGGCATCCTCGGCGTCCCCGTCGAGACCGTCCTCCACGTACGGCCGGCCCGCCGGGCCAACCGCAAGCCCATCCTGGAGGCGTACGGCGCGGGCTCCCGCCTGGCCTTCGTGAAAATCGGCGACACCCCGCGCGCCCGCGAGCTGGTCGACGGCGAGGCCGCCACGCTCAAGAAGCTGAGCGCTCTGGCGCTCAAGACGGTCGTCGCGCCGACCGTGCTGCGCCACGAGCGCTGGGGCGAGTACTCGGTCCTGGCCCTGTCACCGCTGCCGATCAGGCGCGGCCGGGTCCCCGCCGCCCTGCTCACCGAGGCCGTCAAGGAGATCGCGGGCACCGGCGGTCGCGAGGGAGCGGCCTGGCACGGCGACCTGTCGCCCTGGAACATCGCCCCTTCCGGTGACGGGCGGCTGCTCGTCTGGGACTGGGAACGCTACGCGGTCGGCGTGCCCTACGGGTTCGACGCCGTGCACCACTTCTTCCAGCGCGCACTGCGGCGGATGGACCCGGCCACGGCCGCGCGGGCCTGCCTGGCGCAGGCCGTACCCGTGCTCGCCCCGCTCGGGCTGTCGGCCGCGCAGGCCAGGCGGACGGCCCTGCACTACCTCATCGCGCTGGCCGACCGGCACGCCGCCGACGGCCACGAACCCCTCGGCCCTCCGAGCACATGGCTCAACCCCCTCGTCGATCACCAGGAGCCGCTGACGTGAACACGATGAAGCAGTCGGTCCTGTCCGTCTCCCGGACCACCGGGAGGTTCACGTCGAGCGTACGGATGCTGCCGTCGTTCCTGATCGCCGGAGCGCAGCGGTGTGGCACCACCTCGCTCTACCGGGCTCTGGCGCGGCACCCGCTGCTGCTCAAACCGGTGCTGCACAAGGGCGTCCACTACTTCGACGCCGACTACGGGCGCGGCCTGCCCTGGTACCAGGGGCACTTCCCGCTCCGAGTGGCCGCAGCGCGGCTGGCTCGCCGCCATGGCACGCATCCGCAGGCGTTCGAGTCGTCGCCCTACTACCTGTTCCATCCGCTGGCCGGGGAGCGCATCGCGGCCGACCTGCCCGGGGTCAGGCTCATCGTGCTGGTACGTGACCCGGTCGAGCGGGCCTGCTCCGCGCACGCCCACGAGCTGGCCAGGGGCTACGAGACCGAGTCCGACTTCGAGCGGGCCCTGGAGCTGGAGGAGGGGCGGCTGGCGGGCGCCGAGCGCAGCATCCGCGAGCGGCCCCACACCGTCCACCACGCGCACCGCCACCACGCCTACCTGGCGCGCGGACGCTACGCGGAGCAACTCGACCGGCTGGAGCCGCTGTTCGGCCGCGAACGCATCCTGGTCCTCGACAGCCACCGCTTCTTCGCCGAGCCCGAGCTCACGTACGACCGGGTCCTGGACTTCCTCGGCCTGCCCCACTTGGGCTACCCGGTGTTCGAACGCCACAACGGACGGCCGCTGCCCCGGCCCCTGCCCGGCTCGGTCAGGCAGACGCTCAGGGACCACTTCGAGGTGTACGACACGCGGCTCGCCCGCTGGCTGGGCGGTGACCCGTCGTGGCGTCGCTGACCTTTCGCCCGGCGGGGCCGCTCGGTCAGGTGGCCAGGGGCGGCCTGGCGGGCATCGCCGGGGCCGTCATCAGCGCTGGGGCGCAGTTCCTGCTGGTCGTGGTGGTCACCAGGACGTTCACCGCGTACCAGGCGGGCACCTTCTTCACCGCCACCGCCCTGGCCCTCATGGTGGCCGGTGTGGCCAAGCTCGACGCGGGCAACGGCCTCATCTATTTCATCGCCCGCGCCAAGACCTCCAACTACCACGGCATTTCCGGATATATCCGGGTAGCTCTCGTTCCGGCGGTCCTGCTCGCCACCGCTTGCGGAGCGGCCCTCTACCCTCGACTCGGCCTGCCGGCGGCGGCCCTGCCCGTGATGGTCTCCGCCGACCTCCTGCTCGCCGCCACCCGCGGCTTCGGGGCCATGCGGCCCACCGTGCTGCTCGACGGGGTGGCGTTGCCCACGCTCCAGCTCCTGCTCGTCGCCGCCGCGGCCGTCGCCGTCAGGCCGCAGTGGCTGCCGCTCGCGTGGGCGCTGCCATACCTGCCGGTGGCGCTGCTGGCCGCGATCCAGCTACGCGAACGTCTGCCGCGTACGCCGTACCTGCCGGGCACCGGCCGCGACCTGTGGCGCTACACGGCGCCGCGCTCGGTGGCGGGTGCCATCCAGGCGGTGTTCCAGCGGCTCGACATCGTGGTCGTCGCACTGCTCGGCGGCCCGGTCCAGGCGGCCGTCTACACCGCCGCCACCCGGTTCAAGGTCGTCGGCCAGCTCGCCAACCAGGGGCTGGCGCAGGCCGTGCAGCCGCGCCTGGTCAGGGCGCTGGCCGACGGCGAGCTGGGGCGGGCGCGGGAGCTGTACCAGGCGGCGACGATCTGGCTGGTGTTGCTCACCTGGCCCGTCTGGCTGGGGTACGCCGCGCTGGCACCGTGGCTGCTGCGCCTGTTCGGGCCGGGTTACGGCGCCGCCGTGCCGGTGGCGCTGGTGCTGGCCGGCACGATGATGATGGCGACCGCGTGCGGCATGGTCGACGTCGTCCTGACCGCCGCCGGGCACACCACGGCCAGCCTGCTCAACCTGGTGGTGGCCATCGCCTGCACGGTCGCGCTGGATGTGGCGCTCATCCCGGCCCACGGCGCCTTCGGCGCGGTGCTCGGCTGGGCGGGCGGGATGATCGCCAAGAACCTGCTCCCGCTCTGGCAACTGCACCACCGCTACGGCCTGCACCCCTTCGGCCGCCACAGCCTCCCGGCACTCCGCTTCCGCTCCTGGACCACGGCATGAGCGGCCCCATCCTGGTGACGGGCCTGCCCCGGAGCGGCACGAGTTGGACGGGCAAGATGCTGGCGGCCGGGGGCGACCTCGTCTACGTCAACGAGCCGCTCAACCCCCAGCACCCGCCCGGCCGCTGTCCGGGGGTTCTGCGGGCCCAGGTCACCCACCGCTTCCAGTACATCTGCGACGACAACGCCGCCGACTGGCTGCCCGCCTTCCGGGACACGGTCGCACTTCGCTACCGCTACCTGGCCGAACTGCGTACCAACCGCTCGCCGTACGATCTGGCGCGCATGACCCGCTATGGCACGGCCTTCACGCTCGGCCGCCTGCTGGGGCGGCGGGCCCTGCTCGACGACCCCTTCGCGGTGCTCTCGGCAGGCTGGTTCGCCACGCGGCTGGGCTGCAAGGTGATCGCGCTGACCCGGGACCCGGTGGCGTTCGTGGCCAGCTGGCAGCGCCTGGGCTGGACCGTCTACTTCCACGAACTCCTCGAACAGCCCCTGCTCGTCCGCGACCACCCCGAACTCCTGGACCTCCGCGCCCTGGTCGGCTCCCAGGACCGCATCGCCAAGGCGGCGGCGCTGTGGCGGGTCACCCAGGCGATCCTCGCCCGCACCCCCGGCATCCTGCTGACCTCCTACGACGAACTGGCCGCCGCACCGGTCCGGGGCTTCCGGCAGCTGTACGCGTACGCGGGTCTCGCCTGGTCACCCACAGCCGAGCGCCGTATCACCCGAGCCTGTACGGCCCCCTTCGGCGCAGGGAGCGCTTTCGCCTGGTCGGGCCTGTCACGCACGGCCTTCCGGCCCATGAACTCACGCCGCGCCCTCGAAACGGCGACCCTCGGCCTGACACGGGCGGAAGCGGCCCGCGTCCGGGAGCTCACCTCCGCTGGATGAGCCTGGGAGGGCCTGGGCGGGGGGCCGGGCGGGACCTGGGTGGGACTGGGCGGGCCCGGGTGGGGGGCCGGGCGGGACCTGGGTGGGACTGGGCGGGCCCGGGTGGGGGGCCGGGCGGGACCTGGGTGGGACTGGGCGGGCCCGGGTGGGGCTGGATAGGACCCGGATGGGGCTGGGCGGGCCTGGGCGTCGGAGAAGGCGAGAGCGTCAACAGACGGCCTATTCGCGGGTGCTTCCCGACGAGGCTCGTGCTCTCAGGCAGTCGCTCAGCAACCGGGCCGCGAACGGCAGGTCGTCGACCAGGTAGCGCCTGGCCAGCCGACCGGGCTCGCTCACCAGCCGGAACGCCCACTCCAGCCCCGCTCCCCGCATCCACTCGGGCGCCCTGGGCACCGTACCGGCGGCGAACGCGATGGCCGACCCGCACCCCACGAACCACGTCCCCGGCAGATCCTGGCTCAGCCGCGCGATCAGCCGGTCCTGTCGCGGAAACCCGAGCCCGACGAACACCATCTTCGGCTCCGCCCCCACGACCTTCTTCCGCACCCGCTCACGCTCACCATCACCGCTCTCGAACCGGTAGGGCGGCGCGTCCACGCCACAGACCTGAAGCGTGGGATAGCAGGCGGTGAGCTCACGAGCGGCGGACACGGCCACCCCCGGCGGGCCGCCCAGGAGATAGACGGGCCACCCTCGGCGAGCGGCCAGCTTGCTCAGCGACCAGATCAGGTCGGCCCCGGTGACCCGCTCGGGTATCGGCGTGCCGAGCAGCCGCGACGCCCACACCAGCGGCATCCCGTCGGCCACGACGAGGTCCGCGGAGTTGACGAGGTGACGGAGTTTGACGTCTTTCGCGACGGCGCGGCAGATATCGACGTTCGGCGTCACGATCCGCCCGCCCCTCCCCGCACCCAGCTCACCGTCCACGTGCTCGACGACCTGCCGCTCGGTCAGCGGATCGACGGCAACACCCCCGACCAGCACCCGCACCGGCCTCGCCTGCTCCTGCTCCTGCTCCCCAGCCATCCCCGGCCCCTCTCCCAACGCCCCCGTGAACCCCACCCGTGTCAAGCCCCGCTATCCGGACCCCGCATGGCCGGGCCGACATCGGTACTCCCTGCGCCGAGCCCCGCATCGCAGGCTCCATGTGACGACACCCGCCGTGACCACGCACGCCAAGACCACGCCCACCGTGACAGGACCCCCGTGATGGAGACCACCGTGACAGGACCCACCGTGACGACGCTCAAATGCCGTGCCCCCGATCGTGGAGCAGGGCGAGCACCGCCGGCGCGGAGATCAGTCCGGCGGCGACGGCGAGGGCGATCGGGGCGCGTGGCTCGCCGATGCGCTCGGCGAACGTACGCAGGGCCCAGCGACCGGCCTCCCGACGCCGCCCCAGCGCGGCGTGGTGGAAGGCGAGCTGGCCGTAGACCCGCGCCGCGCCGCGCGGATCCACGGCCAGTTCGGGGTGTCGGGCGAGCATCCACTCCAGCCCGGCGATGCGGTCGGCCCAGCAGGCGACATAGTGGGAATTGCCCCAACGGATACGTACAAGTGGTCGATCGACATTCGCGATTGGATGCCGCTTGGCCGCGCGCAGGGCCAGGTCCCAGTCTTCGTTCTGGCCGGCCGGGGCGCTCTCGTCCACCCACAGGGCCCCACGCTTGAACAAGAACGTCGACGAGTGCACCATCACCATGCGCGAACGCACCAGGTCGGCCGCCGTGACCGTCTCGCTGCCCGCGAGCCTCGGCACCCGGCGTAGGCCGTACTCGATCTCGATGCCGCAACTCACGAACTCGGCGCCATCCTCGATCGCCTGTTGCTGCGCGGCGAGCTTGCCCGGCAGCCACACGTCGTCGTCGTCGCAGAAGGCGATCAGATCGGTGTCGCACGCGGAGATGCCGGTGTTGCGCGCGCCCGGCAGCCCGGCGCTGAGGGCGTTGGGCACGACGAGCACGCGGTGGCGGGCGTTCGTGGCGGCGCCCGGCGTCACCGCATCGGCCACCTGCTCGGCGACGGCGGCGGGATCGCCACCGTCGACGACGATGACCAGCGAGATCCGGCCGGTGTAGTCCTGGGTCAGGACGGCTCGGGCGGCCGCCCGCAGCTGTTCGGGCCGGTCTCCCCGCGTGGGGATCACCACGCCGACGGACGCACTCATGCGACCCCCACTTCGAGAGGTACGGCCCACGCCGCGGCGTCGGCAACCGATTCACGAGGTCCGACCACACGACGCCCGACCACACGAGGCTCGTCCGCACAGGACCCGACTACCCGAGGCCCGACCGCACGAGACCCGACCACACAGGACCCGGCCACCCGAGGCCCGACCGCACGAAGCCCGACCACGCGAGACTGGCTCATGCCGCCGCCTCCCCATAGCCGTACCGCGACCTGAGCGGCCAGGTGAGTGCCGTCACCAGGTGCCGGTGGTGGCGTGGGAGGCCGGAGTGCCACGAGTCGTCCCGTCGCAGTTCGACCGGGCCGACGGTGAAGCGCATGGGGTTGCCCGAGGCGGTGTGGGCGGTGGTCAGGTGGGCGGTCGTGCCGGTCAGGAACGGCAGCGCCGTACCCAGGCCCAGGATGTCGGCCAAGGTCGCCAGAGCGGCCGCTGGGTCGGCCAGGAGGTCCTCGTAGCGCAGCCTCGTCACCGGGACCCCGCGAGTGGCGAGGAGGTCCAGGGCGAGGTTCTGGGCCGTCCAGTGGGCGGCCGTACGGGCGGGGCCCCAGCGGGTCATCGGGCGGCCGTCCTCGGGGCGTTCGACGGTCTTGCGCCAGGAATGGGCGACGGCCCGCGGGTCTCTGACCACGTGGACCACATGTACGTCCACCCCGGCCGCCGCCAGGCAGAAGGCCAGGGAGGCGTGTTTGCCGGAGTCGATCACGACTCTCGCGCCGGCGGTCTCGGCGGCGGCGGCGTACAGGCGCTGGTAGGTGCCGGCGTACTCCGCCAGCTCCGGGTGGGCGATGCGGGGGATCCTGCGGGTGCGATCGACGCGGTGTCGCAGGGTGAGGACCCGTTCGGCCAGGGCCCGCGTCCATCCGCCGAACGCGGCCTCACCGACCTCGCGCCAGAACGCACAGGCCGGGAAGGGCTCGCCGCAGCCACAGGGCTCGCCGGCCAGCACGCCTCGGGCCCAGAGGTGTACGACCTCGCCGAGGGGTGCCACGCCGGGAATCTCGCCGAGCAGTCTCTCGAGCAGCGTGGTGCCGCTACGGCCGAGGCCGCCCAGGTAGACCACCCGGAAGGCGGTCGAACGGTGCGTCACGGGGGAATGGCCTTCACGTCATGGATACGGAACGTGGAGAGGCTAGCGCGGAGAGTAATCATCCCATCCGCGAAACGACAAAGGATCTACCTAAGACCCGAAGCCACCTGCGCCGACCTCTCAGCCACGGGCACGCCGCTGCGGGCGCCAGGCCCACGCCCGCGCCAACCCCGCGACAACGGGCGCCCAGCTCGCCGGACGCCTGCGCCGACCTCCAGCGCCGGGCGCGCCGTGGCGGGCGCCCGGCCCGCCGGACGCCCGCCACGAATCAGTCGGCTACCTCAGGTCCATGATCATGCCGGCTCCGACAGTCCCGTTCGTGGACTCGTCCACCAGGATGAATCCACCGGTCAGCCGGTTACGCGAGTAGTCGTCCACGAACAGCGGCTGGGTGATCCGCAACGACACCCGTCCGATCTCGTTGAGCGACAGCGAGGTGGCCGTCTCGTCGCGGTGCAGCGTGTTGACGTCGAGCCGATAGTGCAGGTCGCGGACGAGCGCCCGAGCGGTCCGCGTCGTGTGCTTGATCATGAGCTTGGAGCGCGGCGCCAGCTTCACAGCGTCGGCCATCCAGCAGACCATGGCGTCGATCTCCTGCGCCACCTGCGGCTGGTTGTTGGGCCGGGCGATCATGTCGCCGCGCGAGATGTCGATGTCGTCCTCGAAGCGGAGCGTCACCGACATGGGCGGGAAGGCCTCCTCCACCGGCCCGTCGAAGGTGTCGATCGAGGCGATCCGGGTGGCCAGGCCCGAGGGAAGGTGGACGACCTCGTCGCCGGGCTTGAGCACGCCGCCCGCCACCTGCCCCGCGTAGCCGCGGTAGTCGTGGAAGGCGTGGTCGGTGGCCCGCTGCGGGCGGATCACGTATTGGACGGGGAAGCGCACGTCGACCAGGTTGCGGTCGGAGGCGATGTGGACGTTCTCCAGGTGGTGCAGCAGGGACGAGCCGTGGTACCAGGGCATGTTCTCGGACCGCGAGACCACGTTGTCGCCGTTGAGCGCCGAGATGGGGATGAACGTCAGGTCGGCCACGTTGAGCTTCGAGGCGAAGGCCGTGAACTCCTCGCGGATCTCCTCGAAGCGTTCCTCGGAGTAGTCGACCAGGTCCATCTTGTTGACGGCCAGGACCAGGTGGGGCACCCGCAGGAGCGTGGTCAGGAAGGCGTGCCGCCTCGACTGCTCAAGGACGCCCTTGCGCGCGTCGATGAGGATGATCGCCAGGTCGGCGGTGGAGGCGCCGGTGACCATGTTGCGGGTGTACTGGATGTGCCCGGGCGTGTCGGCGATGATGAACTTGCGGCGCGGCGTCGCGAAGTAGCGGTAGGCCACGTCGATCGTGATGCCCTGCTCCCGCTCGGCCCTCAGGCCGTCGGTGAGCAGCGACAGGTCGGTGTATTCGGTGCCGCGGTCGCGCGAGGTGCGCTCGACCGCCTCCAGCTGGTCCTCGAAGATCGCCTTGGAGTCGAAGAGCAGGCGGCCGATCAGAGTGGACTTGCCGTCGTCGACACTTCCCGCCGTGGCGAAACGCAGAATGTCCATGGGTTTAGAAGTAGCCTTCCCGCTTGCGATCCTCCATGGCGGCCTCCGAGGCGCGGTCGTCGGCCCTGGTGGCCCCGCGCTCGGTGATCCGGGTGACCGCGATCTCCTCGATGATCTCCTCCACCGTGGCGGCCGCGGACTGCACGGCCCCGGTGCAGGTCATGTCGCCCACCGTGCGATAACGCACCACCGCCTCGAACAGCGGCTCGTCATCGCCCCGCTTGACGACCTCGGAGTCGGGCAGCAGCATGCCGTCACGCTCGAAGACCTTGCGGGTGTGGGAGAAGTAGATGGAGGGGATCTCGATGCCCTCGCGCCGGATGTAGTCCCAGATGTCGAGCTCGGTCCAGTTGGACAGCGGGAACACCCGGATGTGCTCACCCTTGCGAATCCGCGCGTTGTAGAGGTTCCACAGCTCGGGGCGCTGGTTCTTGGGGTCCCACTGGCCGAAGTCGTCGCGGAAGGAGAACACCCGCTCCTTGGCGCGGGCCTTCTCCTCATCGCGCCGGGCACCGCCGAAGACTGCGTCGAACTCCTGCTCCTCGATCGCGTCGAGCAGCGTGGTGGTCTGCAGACGGTTGCGCGAGGCGCGGCGGCCCGTCTCCTCGACCACACGCCCGGCGTCGATCGAATCCTGCACGCTGGCCACGATCAGCCGGGCACCCAGCTCCTGGGAACGGCGGTCACGGAACTCGATGACCTCGTCGAAGTTGTGGCCGGTGTCGACATGCATCAGCGGGAACGGGATCGGTGCCGGCCAGAACGCCTTCTCGGCGATCCGCAGCATGACGATGGAGTCCTTGCCGCCCGAGAAGAGCAGACAGGGGCGCTCGAACTCCGCCGCCACCTCACGCATGATGTGGATGGCCTCGGCTTCGAGTACGTCGAGCTGCGACGTCGTGTAGTCGCGCTGGAGCATAGGGGTTTCCTCCGGCCTTCAGCGATGCAGGTCCCGAATCCCGGCGAGCAGGGCAGACGCCAAGTCAGGTAGGGAAACAAGGATATCCGGTAGTGAGGGGTCGGCTTGGTTGTAGGTCAGCGGCGAGCCGTCGATGCGGCTGGCGTGGGCCCCGGCCGCCTGCGCGACGGCGACGGGCGCGGCCGAATCCCACTCGTACTGGCCGCCGGCGTGCACGTACGCCTCGACCTCACCGGTGAGCACGGCGGAGATCTTCGCCCCCGCCGAGCCGATCGGCACGAGATCGGCGCCGACCAGATAGGCCAGTTTCTGCACGAACTCGGGCGGCCTGGTGCGGCTGACCGCGATGCGGAACCGGCCTTTGTTCAAGGCAGGGTCGAAGGTGGGCAGCGTGGGCGGCTCGGCGGTGGTGAGCGTGCGCCCCTGCGCGGGCAGCGCCACCGCGCCCGCGCTCAGCGCGCCCCGCTCCCAGAGCGCCACGTGGACGGCCCAGTCGGCCCGGCCCTCTTCGGCGAACTCACGGGTGCCGTCGAGCGGGTCGACGATCCACACCCGTGAGGCGCTCTGCCTGCGCGGGTCGAGGCGTTCTTCGCGAGTGGCCTCCTCGGAGAGCACGCAGTCGCTCGGCCGCAGCCGGGCCAGCGACTCCATCAGGAAGACGTGCGCGCTGCGGTCACCCTCGGCCCGCAACGCGGACGCGTCGGCGAAACCGGACCGCCTGCGAACCTCCAGCAATCGCTCGCCAGCCTCCGTCGCCAGATCGGCAGCGAGGGCATGGTCGTCCCGAATCGTCATCAATAAGCTCCTTGCCCGCGGGCGACGGCCGACCAGGTTTTCCAAAGAATCTGTAGATCCAGCATGAGAGACCAGTTCTCCACGTAACGCAGGTCGAGGCGGACGGATTCCTCCCAGGACAAGTCGGATCTTCCACTGACCTGCCACAGACCGGTCAGCCCCGGCCGGACCAGCAGCCTCCGGCGGACGTCATCGCCGTAGCGGGCGACCTCTTCCGGCAGCGGCGGACGGGGCCCGACCAGCGACATGTGCCCGAGCACGACGTTGATGAGCTGCGGCAGCTCGTCGAGTGAGTGCCGCCGCATCAGCGTGCCGAGCGGCGTGACCCGGGGATCGTTGCGAACCTTGAACAGCACACCGTCATTGTCGCTGACGAGGGTGATCTTCTGCTGCTCCGAGCCGCGCCGCATCGTGCGGAACTTCACGATCATGAAGGGCCGGCCGTCCTTGCCGACCCTGATCTGCTTGAACAGCGCCGCCCCGGGGCTGCTCACGCGTACGGCCAGCGCCAGCCCGCCCAGCAGCGGAGCCAGGCACACCAGCAGCAGGGCGGCCACCACCCGGTCGAAGCCGTTCTTGACCAGTTGCCTGACCCCCGCCAGCTCGGGGTGCTCGACGTGCAGCAGCGGCAGCCCGGCGGCCGGCCGGATCATCGTGCGCGGCCCCGCCACGTCCATCAGCGCCGGGGCGACCACCAGGTCGGTCCGGGTGCGCTCCAGCCGCCAGGCCAGCCGCCGTAGCGCCTGGCCGTCCATCTCGGGGCAGGCCAGCACGGCCACGGTGTCGGCGCCGGACTGGTCGACCACGATCGACACGTCGCTGAAGCCGCCCGCGACCGGCACCTCCCCGACCCGCTCACCGGGCGCGTCGTCGGGCAGGCAGGCGGCCACGACCTCCATGCCGTGATAGGGCTCCCTGCGGAACAGGTGGACCAGCTCGGCGATCGCGGAGGCGTGCCCGACGGCCACCACCTTGCGCATGCACGCGCCCGCGGCCCGGCGCCGGTGGAGCGAGCGGCGCAGGGCGTACCTGCAGAAAAGAGTGAGGAGTGTCACCAGCGGCAGGGCGAGGACCACGTAGCCGCGGGCGATGTCGGTCTTGGTCACATAGGAGCCGATGGCCGTCGCGGCGGTCAGTGCGACACCGCACTGCACGACACGGCGGAACTCCTCGGAGCCGATGCCGAGCATGCGCGGCTCGTAGGCCCGGTTGAAGGCGACCGTGCAGATCCACAGCGCCGGCAGGGCCAGGCTGACCATGAGGTACGGCGCGGAGTAGGCGGTGAAACCGCCGAACCTGGCGAAGAACGCGAACCCGGACGCCGCCCCCGCGCACAGGAAATCGCCGAGCATGGCGCGCACGCGGTAGGCGCGTATCCAGGGGGGCAGGTGCGGACTGAGCCGCCCGGACCTGGCGTGGCCGGACCGGGCAGCGGTCAGCAGCCCATCGCCGTCGCGCACGAATCCTCCACGTGACCGTTGATCAACAGACAGTCACCAGATCGTAGCGTTGAGTGAGGCGCGGGAAACCGCGAACGCCTCTATGCGATGGTCAGCGAGGAGGGCCGGAAATGTGGAGATCGGCGCGGTGGAACTCGTTCTGCGTGGTCTCGAGCCCACGCTCCATCAGCGACTCCACCACGTCGGCCGCCCGGTCGACCAGGAAGGCCAGGTCCTTGCGCTCGGCCGTGGCGAAGTCCTTGAGCACGTAGGCGGCCGGGTCCATGCGGCCGGGCGGGCGCCCGATGCCGAAGCGGACCCGCAGGTAGTCGCGGGTGCCGAGCACCTTGCTGATCGACTTCAGCCCGTTGTGGCCGTTGTCACCACCGCCGAGCTTGGCGCGCAGCGCGCCGTAGGGCACGTCGAGTTCGTCGTGGACCACGATCAGCCGGTCGGGGCCGAGCTTGTAGAAGTCGGACAGTGCCTTGAGCGGGCCACCCGACAGGTTCATGTACGTCAGCGGCTTGGCCAGCACCGCGCGGCTGGACTCCAGCACCTCGGCCCGGCTCCGGTGCGCCTTGAACCGCCCGCCGGCCCTGGCGGCCAGCTCGTCGAGCACCATGAAGCCCGCGTTGTGCCTGTTGCCGGCGTATTCGGCGCCCGGATTGCCGAGCCCGACGATCAACCAGCGGTCCATGTGCCTTCCTTCAACCTGTCTCCCGCAAGCGAAACGGGGCAGCCGGCCGGCTGCCCCGTCGCCGAACAGCGGTGTGTTACTCGCCGGCTTCCGCGGTGAGCGTGGCGGCGGCCTCAGCCTCGGCGGCCTCAGCCTCCGTGGGCTCCTCGACCGGCTTGGCGATGACCTGGAGGATGACGGTCTCGGGCTCGGCGATCAGCGTGGTGCCCTTGGCCAGCTTGAGGTCGGCGGCGGTGATCACCGTGCCGATCACCAGGCCCTCGACGTCGACCTCGACGCCCGTCGGGATGTGGGTGGCCTCGGCCTCGACCGAGACGGAGACGAGCTGCTGGTCGAGCAGGCCCTCGGAGTTGACGTCGCCGACCGTGGTGACCGGGATGTCGACCGTGACCTTCTCGCCCCGCTTGACCAGGAGCAGGTCGACGTGCTCGACGAAGCCCTTGATCGGGTCGCGCTGGACGCCCTTGGGCAGCGCGAGCTCGTCGACGCTGTCGCCCTTGAGGTGGATCAGCACGTTGGCGGTGCGGAGCGCGAGCAGCACCTCGTGGCCGGGCAGCGTCAGGTGCAGGGTGTCGGTGCCGTGGCCGTAGAGGACGGCGGGCACCTTGTTGTCACGGCGGATCTTGCGCGCGGCGCCCTTGCCGAACGCGGTGCGCGGCTCGGCGGCGATACGTACTTCAGACACGACATCTCCTAGGGATGCATTTCAGGGTTTTGCGCTCCCCCTCACCCGCCCTAGCGGAAGGCGTTACGAACGCAATCCTCCAAGTCTACCGGCTCAGGTGTCACCCTCGAACAGGCTGGTGACCGACCCGTCGGTGAACACCTCCGTGATCGCGCGCGCGATCAGCGGCGCGATCGACAGGACGGTGAGCTTGTCGAACCTGTTGGCCTGGGACAACGGCAGGGTGTTGGTGACGATGACCTCGGAGATCCGGGAGTTCTTCAGCCGGTCGACCGCGGGATCGGAGAACACCGCGTGGGTGGCGGCGGTGATCACGTTGGTGGCGCCCTGCTCGTAGAGGGCGTCGGCGGCCTTGCAGATGGTGCCCGCGGTGTCGATCATGTCGTCGATCAGCACGCAGGTGCGTCCCCGCACCTTGCCGACGACCTCGCTGACCTTCACCGAGTTGGCCACGTCGAGGTCGCGGCGCTTGTGGATGAAGGCCAGCGGCGTGCCGAGCGTGTCGGCCCAGCGCTCCGACAGCCGGACCCGGCCGGTGTCGGGCGAGACGACCGTGGTGTTGGCCAGGTCGAGCCGGTTCTTCAGGTAGCTCTCGAGCACCGGCATGGCGAACAGGTGGTCGACCGGGCCGTCGAAGAAGCCCTGGATCTGCGAGGTGTGCAGGTCGATCGACATGAGCCGGTCGGCGCCCGCGGTCTTGAACAGGTCGGCCATCAGCCGGGCCGTGATCGGCTCGCGGCCGCGGCTCTTCTTGTCCTGCCTGGCGTAGCCGAAGAACGGCATGACCACGGTGATGCGCTTGGCGGAGGCCCGCTTCAGCGCGTCGACCATGATGAGCTGCTCCATGATCCACTGGTTGATGGGCCCGGTGTGGCTCTGGATCACGAAAGCGTCGCAGCCGCGGACGGATTCGAGGTAGCGGGCGTAGATCTCGCCGTTGGCGAAGTCGATCAGCTTGGTGGGGGTGAGGGAGACGCCGACGTGCTCGGCGACCTCATCGGCGAGCTCCGGGTAGGCCCGGCCGGAGAAGAGCATGAGGTTCTTCTCGCCCGGCTGCTTGATGCTGGTCATGAGACCTCCTTCGTCGGTCTCGTGATCACGGTGCGGTTGTTACTGATGACCTCGGCAAGCCCGGTCATGCCCCACTCTCCTGCTGTTGCTGCTCGGCCAGCGCCTTTTCGGCCGCCGCAGCCGACTTTGTGCCCGCGCGCCTGCGCAAGACCCATTTCTCGATGTTGCGCTGTCGCGCCCTGGCCACGCCGATCGCCCCCGGGGGGACGTCGCCGTCGATGACCGAACCGGCCGCGGTGTACGCGCCGTCGCCCACGGTCACGGGGGCGACGAGCATGGAGTCGCAGCCGACGAACGCGCCGTCGCGCACCGTACTGCGATGTTTGTTGACGCCGTCGTAGTTGACGAAGATCACGGCCGCGCCGATGTTGACGTCCTCGCCGATCGTGGCGTCGCCCGCGTACGACAGGTGCGGCACCTTCGACCGGTCGCCGACCTGGGTGTTCTTCATCTCGACGAACGTGCCCGCCTTGGACTTGTGCCCGAGCACGGTGCCGGGGCGCAGATAGGCGTAAGGACCGACGCTCGCTTCCGGGCCGACCACGGCGTGGTCGCAGACCGCGTTGCGCACGACCGCGCCCGCGCCGACCTTGGTGTCGGTGAGCGTGGAGCCCGGCCCGACCTCCGCTCCGGCCTCGATGACGGTATGGCCGTGCAGTTGCGTGCCGGGGTGGACGACCGCGTCGGGCTCGATCTCGACACTGACGTCGATCCACGTGCTGGCCGGGTCGATGATCGTGACTCCGGCGCGCATGTGGCCGTCGAGCAGCCGCTGGTTGAGCACCTTGCGGGCGAAGGCCAGTTGTACCCGGTCGTTGACGCCCTCGACCTCGGTGAAGTCGGCGGCGATGTGCGCGCCGACCCGGTGGCCCTCCTCCCTCAGGATGGACAGCACGTCGGTGAGGTATTCCTCGCCCTGCGAATTATCGGTCGAGACCCGTTTGACGGCGTCGGCGAGCAACAACCCGTCGAAGGCGTAGATGCCGGAGTTCATCTCCGTGATGGCACGCTGCTCCGGGCTGGCGTCCTTCTCCTCCACGATCTCCAGGACGGCGCCGCCGGGGTCGCGGATGATGCGCCCGTAGCCGGTCGGGTCGGGCACCTCGGCCGTCAGCACGGTGACCGCGTTGCCGTCACCCGTGTGCCGGTGGAGCAGCTCGGCGAGGGTCTCCGTACGCAGCAGCGGCACGTCTCCGTAGGTGACGAGGACGGTGCCGGCGATCGTGCCGAGCTCTTCGAGCACGGTGCGGACGGCGTGGCCGGTGCCGCGCTGCTCACGCTGGACGACGGCGCGCGCGTCGGGGCTCGTCTCCGCCAGGTGCGCGCCGACCCGTTCGGAGGCATGGCCGATGACGACGATGAGCCGTTCGGGACCGAGGTCGCGAGCGGCGGTGAGCATGTGATCGACCAGGGCGCGGCCGCACATCTCATGCAGGACTTTGGGGGTCTGGCTCTTCATCCGGGTGCCCTCACCTGCGGCGAGGACGATGACTGCGGCCGGGCGCGGCACACTCACGGACTGGGGCTCCCTGTGGCTGGGCGGTTCGGGGCGGCAGCTGTCGCACCGCCACCCTCCCGACACCGTGAGGATACCCAACCGACACTCGCGCTCTAGCGGCGGGGAGTGCCCCCAAGCTCCCGGAAGAGGACTCGAACCCCTACAAAGTGGACCAAAACCACTTGTCCTGCCGATTAGACGATCCGGGACTAATCGGACACCTGAGCGTCCGACGCACTCCTACGATACCGATCCTTGGCCCACGCGCGCGCCACATAACAGACCGCCCGAAAAGCCGCAAGGTAGAGAAGCTACTCCTCTCATAGGGCAGAAGTCGCCTTCGCCACACTCGCCGCTTAGGTCTTACTAACTTACGATGGCGTAGGTTACGGTGGCGTAGCCAGGACATTCATCCTCATACATGTCGTGAGAGGTAGCCCATGACCGTTATCACCGAGCGCACCTCCCCCGGACCGAAGCCCGACGTCGAACCCGAGCCCCGGACCAAGGCCGAACTCGTCACCTTCGCCCTCGTGGTGGGGCTCCCCCTCCTCGCGATCGTGGCCGCGGTGCCGTTCGCGTGGGGATGGGGTCTCGGCTGGAGCGACATCGTCATCGCGTTCGTCTTCTATGTCGTGACCGGGCTCGGCGTTACCGTCGGTCTGCACCGCTACTTCACGCACGGCTCGTTCAAGGCCAAGCGGCCCCTGAAGATCGCGCTGGGCATCGCGGGCAGCCTCTCGCTGGAGATGTCCGTGCTCGACTGGGTGGCCACACACCGCAAGCACCACAAGTTCTCCGACAAGGAGGGCGACCCGCACTCGCCGTGGCGCTTCGGGCCCGGCTTCAAGTCGCTGTCCAAGGGCCTGCTGTACGCGCACATGGGCTGGATGTTCGACGCCGACCGGACCAACCGCGAGAAGTACGCCCCCGACCTGGTCAAGGACGACGACGTCGTCAAGCTGCACAAGTGGTTCGGCCCGCTGGCCCTCACCTCCCTCCTGCTGCCCGGCATCCTCGGCGGTCTGGTCACCTGGTCCTGGCAGGGCGCGCTGACCGCGCTGTTCTGGGGCTCGCTGGTCCGCATCGGCCTGCTGCACCACGTGACCTGGTCGATCAACTCGATCTGCCACGTGTTCGGTGAGGAGGACTTCCAGGTCCGCGACAAGTCGCGCAACGTGTGGTGGCTGGCCATCCCCTCCTTCGGCGAGTCGTGGCACAACCTGCACCACTCCGACCCCACCTGCGCCAGGCACGGCGCGTTGAAGGGCCAGATCGACCTCAGCGCCGGCGTCATCCGGATCTTCGAGCGGCTCGGCTGGGTCCACGACGTGCGCTGGCCGACTCCCGAGCGCCTGGCGGCGAAGCGCATTGGCTGATTCCGGCTCCTTGATGACCGGTCCTTTGATGACGGGCTCTTCTTCGAGCACCGCCATTATGGAAACCGTGACCGAACCCAGATCTCGCAGGCGCATGACCGGCAGAGAGCGAAGAGAGCAGCTGATCCAGATCAGCCGCACGCTCTTCGCGGAGAAGGGGTTCGACGGGACCTCCATCGAGGAGATAGCGGCAACGGCCCAGGTCTCGAAGCCGGTGGTCTACGAACACTTCGGCGGCAAGGAGGGCGTCTACGCGGTCGTGGTCGACCGGGAGATGCAGAAGCTGCTCAGCATGATCACCGAGGCGCTCTCCGCCTCCCACTCGCTGATCAAGCTGGAGCGGGCGGCCCTGGCACTGCTCCACTACATCGAGGAGAGCAGCGAGGGCTTCCGCATCCTGGTGCGCGACTCGCACGCCGCCTCGGGCACGGGCACGTTCGCGAGCCTGATCAGCGAGATCGCCAGCCAGGTCGAGGACGTACTCGCCGACGAGTTCGTGGCCCGCGGCTACGACCCCAAGCTGGCGCCGATGTACGCGCAGATGCTCGTCGGCATGGTGGCCCTGACCGGCCAGTGGTGGCTCGACGTGCGCAAGCCGGGCCGCGAGGAGGTCGCCGCCCATGTGGTGAACCTGGCCTGGAACGGCCTGACCGGGCTCAACCCGCAGCCGGCCATCACCGCTACCGGCCGCGCCCTGCCGGTCGTCGCCGCGCCGCGCGCCAGCGAGAAGGAACTGCGCGAGCTGGAGAAGGCCCGCGACAAGGAGCTCAAGGAGGCCGAGAAGGCCCGCCAGCGGGAGCTCAAAGAGGCTGAGAAGGCCAGGGTCCGCGAGCTGAAGGAGCGCGAGCGGCTGCTGAAGGAGGCCGAGAAGGCCCGCGAGCGCGAGGAGAAGCTGCGCCAGCGGGAGGCCCGGCTGGTCGAGCGCGCGACTCGGTTGGAGCAGGCTGACCAGGTGGAATAAGCCGTTGCCGCTTAGTTCACGTTCTGTTCAACCAAATGGGGCATATTTCTCATATGTCCGCGGAACCGCTTCACCCCGAGAGTGACCTCCCTCTGCCACAGGAGAGGTTCCTCAACCGTGAGGAGAGCTGGCTACAGTTCAACGAACGCGTCCTGGAACTGGCTGAGGACTCCTCCCTCCCCCTCCTCGAACGCGTGCGCTTCCTGGCCATCTTCGCCAGCAACCTGGATGAGTTCTTCCGGGTACGCGTGGCCGGGCTGAAACGGCGGATGGCCACCGGACTGCTGCTCAGGACGAAGAGCGGGCTGAAGCCGCGCGAGGAGCTGGCCCGGATCGCCGCGATCTCCCACACGCTGGCCAAGCGGCACGCGGCCGTCTTCCACGAGCAGGTCTGCCCGCAGCTGGCCACCGAGGGCATCGAGATCGTCAGATGGGACGACCTGGGCCGCGAGGAGCGCACGGAGCTGCGCAAGCTGTTCAGGGAGCGGATCCGGCCGGTGCTGACGCCGCTGGCCGTCGACCCCGCGCACCCATTTCCCTATATTTCGGGGCTCAGCCTGAATCTGGCGGTCCTGGTGCGGAATCCGGTAGACGATCACACCGTGTTCGCCCGGGTCAAGGTGCCTTCACAGCTGCCGAGGTTCGTCACCGCCTCCAAGGACAGGTTCGTCCCGCTGGAGGATGTCATCGCGGCCCATCTGGGTCAGCTCTTCAAGGGCATGGAGATCGTCCAGCACCACGCCTTCAGGGTGACCCGCAACGAGGACCTCGACGTGGACGAGGACATCACCGAGAACCTCATGCAGGCGCTGGAGCGGGAGCTGAAGAACCGCCGCTTCGGCCCGGCCGTGCGGCTGGAGGTCGAGGACACCATCACGCCCGAGGTGCTCGACCTGCTCGTCGAGGAGCTCGAAGTCGCGCCGCACGAGATCTACCAGCTCGCCGGGCCGCTCGACCTGACCGGGCTGCACGCCCTCGCCGACCTGGACCGGGCCGAGCTGAGCTACCGGCCGTTCGTTCCCGCCGAGGCCGTGCTGGCCGACGACGACATCTTCGCGGCGCTGCGCGAGCGGGACGTGCTCCTGCACCACCCGTACGACTCGTTCGCCACCAGCGTGCAGCGCTTCATCGAGGCGGCGGCCGAGGACCCGAACGTCCTGGCGATCAAGCAGACGCTCTACCGGACCAGCGGCGAGTCCCCGATCGTGGACGCGTTGATCGACGCGGCCGAGTCGGGCAAGCAGGTCGTCGTGGTGGTGGAGATCAAGGCCCGCTTCGACGAGCACGCCAACATCGAGTGGGCGCGCAAGCTGGAGAAGGCCGGCTGCCACGTCGTCTACGGCGTGGTCGGGCTCAAGACCCACTGCAAGCTGGCCCTGGTCGTACGGCAGGAGCCGTCCGGCGAGCTGCGCCGCTACTGCCACATCGGAACGGGCAACTACAACCCCAAGACGGCCAGGCAGTACGAGGACATCGGCCTGCTCACCGCGGACCCGCTGGTCGGCGAGGACGTCACGGACCTGTTCATCCACCTGACCGGCTACTCCAACCACTCGGCCTACCGCAGGCTGCTCGTCGCCCCGCACTCGTTGCGCGGCGGCCTGATGGCCAGGATCGAGCGGGAGATCGCGCACCAGGAGGCGGGCCGCCCCGCGCGCATCAGGATCAAGACGAACTCCCTGGTGGACGAGCCGCTCATCGACGCCCTCTACCGGGCGTCCCGGGCCGGTGTGAAGGTGGACCTGTGGGTTCGGGGTATCTGCGCCCTCCGCCCTGGTATCCCGGACCTGTCGGAGAACATCCGCGTACGGTCGGTGCTCGGGCGTTTCCTGGAACACTCCCGCATCTACGAGTTCGGCCTGGGCCGGCGGCCCGAGGTGTGGATCGGCAGCGCCGACCTGATGCGCCGCAACCTGGAACGCCGGGTCGAGGCCCTGGTCAAGGTGACCAGCCAGCAGCACCGGGCGTACCTGATCGACCTGATGGACCGCGCCACCGCCGACACGACGAGCGCGTGGCTGCTGAACTCCGACGGCACCTGGGTGCGACATCCGGGCGAGGACCTGCAGAGCATTCTGATCGGCACCCGCCGCTGGAGGAGCGTTGATGACTGACCCGCTCCGCGCGGCCGGAGCCGTGGTGTGGCGTGGTGACGAGCGCCGCCCCGAGGTGGCCGTCATCCACCGCCCGGCCTACGACGACTGGACCTTTCCCAAGGGCAAACTGAAGCAGGGCGAGCACGTGATCGCCGCCGCGCTGCGCGAGGTGCGCGAGGAGACCGGCCTGGTCACGACGCTCGGCCGCGCCCTGCCCCCCGTCCACTACCTGATCACGGACAGACTCAAGCGGGTCGACTACTGGGTGGCCCAGGCCACGGGTGAGAGCGCGGCGTTCGCCCCCGGCGACGAGGTGGACGAGCTGCGCTGGCTGCCGCTCGACCGCGCCCGCGAGCTGCTGACCTGGGAGTGGGACGCGGGCCTGCTCCACTCACTGGAGGTGGCGCCGCTCGACACCGTCCCCCTTGTCCTGGTACGGCATGGCTCCGCGGGCTCCCGGCAGACGTGGAAGGGTGATGACGCCCTGCGCCCCCTCGACGCGGACGGCAGGGCCCAGGCGGAGACCATCGCCCGGGTGCTGCCCGCCTACCGTCCCGAGGTCCTGGTCAGCTCGCCCAGTCTCCGATGCGTTCAGACGCTCCAGCCGTACGGCCGGGACATCAGGACCGAGCCGCTGCTCAGCGAGGAGGGCCAGGACGCCGACAAGACGCCCGCGCTGGTCGCGGAGCTCAGGACGGCGGCGGCCGTGTCCAGCCACGGCAAGGTGCTGCCCGACCTGATCCGCTCGCTCAGCGGCAAGGACGTGCAGCTGCGCAAGGGGGCGTTCGCCGTCCTGCACCGGCTGGGCGAGCGGGTCGTCAGCGTGGAGCGTTACCCGACCTGACAGTCACCAGATGACGGGTTCGAAGGTATGACTGGTAAGCCACTCATAGTAGTTTCCTAATGGCTCGCGCCGTCTCGGCCCAGACCTTGGGGAAGTCCGCGTGTGCTCGCTCAGCCGCGCCACGTTCCAGGCCGATGAGCAGGCCGTACGTGAAGGTGTCCTCACCCGCCTGCCGCGCGGCCTCCGCCTCCTTGGCCAGCGTCTCCTGCGCCACCACGCCGTCCTGATGGGTGCCGAGCACCTCCTGTACGGCCGCGGCGTGCTTGGCCAGCTTGACCATGCTCTTGCCGAGCGTGGGCTGGAGGGCCTCGGCGGTGTAGCGGGCGCGTTTGGCCGCCTTGCGGACGTCGTGCATGGCGAGCTCGCGGCGTTCGAGGTCCGAGATCGCCTGGGCGGTGTCGTAGATCTTGGCCACCCGGTCCCAGTTCTCGGCGGCCACGTCACTGAGCTTGTCGTGCGCCGGCTCCGCCGCGGCCTTGGTCAGTTTCGGGTTGGCCGTCAACGTGTCGAGGGCGTCGAGCAGCGCGTAGTAGCGCTCGCCGCTGAGCGTGTCCTTGATGCGCTCGTACGCCTCCTGCTCGCGGGCGTGCAGGTCGTCGCCGAGCCTGGCCAGGATGCGGCCGGTGACCAGCTCGGGGGCCAGCGCCGCCAGCTCGCGGGCGAACCTGGCCCTGATCACCTCCAGGTCACGCGCCTCGCCGAGCACGGTGCCCAGCCAGCGCAGCTCGTCCTGGACCCGCTTGGTGCCGGTGATGATGCCGCCGAACGCCTTGAGCGCGCTCCGCAGCCGCCGGGAGGCGACGCGCATCTGGTGAACGGCGTCATGTTCCGCTCGCCGTACTCGGGGATCTTGTGAGAGGAGGGCCGTCACCTGGCCTGCCAGGTAGTCCATGACGGTCTGGCCGGCCGAGCCGTCCTTCGTGGGGGCCTGGGCGACAGGTGGCGGTTCGAGGAGCCTGGCGAGCTTGCTGGCCGACTCAGACGGGGTCGCGCCGGCCTTCCTGAGCCGTTTACCGACCTTGGCGAGCAGGGCTTGGTCGCCTTCCAGCAACTCCGCCTCGACCTCACGCCACCGCACGACCCGCGGCCCGCCTTCTGGGCTGCCTTCTGGCCCGCCTTCTGACCCGCCGTCTGGCCCGCCGTCTGGTTTGCCGTCTGGTTTGCCGTCTGGTTTGCCGCCGAAGACCGTGCCCTTGACGCGGTCGTCGGCGATCTCGACGAGCCCGGTCGGGCCGTCGTGCAGCAGCGTGACGGTCCGGCGCGTGTCGAGCTCGGCCACCACCTGGAGCCCGGCGCCGCGGGTGTAGGCGCGGACGAGCTCGGCCAGCTCGGCGGGCACCGTCTTCGTGCTCCGGGTGAGCGGGTGGGTGATCTCCTGGCGTACGCCCTTGGCCTTGGGCAGCTTCAGATGCCAGCCGGCGTCGTCACCGCCGCGTCTTCGCCGGAGCGTGATGCCCCGGGTGGCCAGCCGCAGATCGGGCGTGTCGTAGTAGAGCGCCACGAGCTGGTAACTCTTCGGGCCCGAGATCTCTGCCAGCTTGCTCAGGTCGGGTATCGCGTAGTCGGGGGGGACGTCGAACTTGTCCTCGATTTCGATGCCCACAGCACCTCACAGCCTTGGCCGATTTGGACAATCATGCCACCGCTGGACGAACTTCACACGCCTTGGAGGAGCTCGATTCTGTTCCCCACGGGGTCCACGAGGTAGATCCGGCGGTAGCCGGGGAGGAGGTCGTCGGGTGGTTCTGTGCTGACGGCGCCGAGGTCGTCCACCAGGAACGCCGGGTGCGCCTTCCTGGCTGGCCGGAAGTCGTCCTCGATGCCGAGATGCACCTCAACCCCCCGGCCACGAAACCAGACGCCACCACGCTTGTCCAGCTCAGTCGGTTTTGGCACCTCCTGGAGTCCGAGGACTCCGCCGTAGAACTCCCTCAGCAGCGGCTCGCTCCCTGCCGGCGCGGCGAGCTGGACGTGATGCAGGCCGGTGATCATTTCCGCGCCCCCACGTAGCCGATCATTTCTGCGCCACCACGAAGACGCGCCGGAACGGGAACGGCGTGCCGTACGGCCTGGCCGGATAGACCTCGTCGAGCCGCTGCCCCAGCTCGGCCGTGAACTTCTTCTGCTCGTCGGGGTCCAGCCGGTCGAAGATCGGGCGCAGGGCGGTGCCGGAGATCCAGTTCAGTACCGCGTTGTCGCCGTTGTCGCTCTGGAGGAGATGGACGTATGTCGTCTCCCAGGCGTCGACCCGGCAGCCGCTCAGGAAGTCGGCGTAGTCGATGGGGTCGTCCACCGGAAGGCCTCGGTTGAGGTCACCGAGCCGATCGAACCACGCGGGCGCGGCGCAGAGCTCGCGGATCGCCACGTGGCTGGGGGCGTTGAAGTTGCCGGGCACCTGGAAGGCCAGCCAGCCGCCGGGGCTCAGCGCGTCGACCCAGTGCTCCAGCACGTCGCGGTGCGTGGGCACCCATTGCAGGACGGCATTGGAGACCAGCACGTCCACCGGCCGGTCGGGCCGCCATGTCGTGACATCGGCGACCGCGAACCTCTGCTGCTGGTGCTGGCGAGCCTTGGTGATCATGGCTGGGGAGGCGTCGAAGCCCTCCACGGTAGCCTGGGGCCAGCGGCGGGCGAGTTCGAGGGTGAGTTCTCCGGTGCCGCAGCCGGCGTCCACGACATAATCAGGGTTGTCGGCACCGATTCTGGCGGTCAGCTCGAAGAACGGGCGTGCTCGCTCGTCGGCGTACCTGGCGTATATGGTGGGATCCCAGATATCTCTCGACATAGAGATAATTGATATCGAGATATGTATCTCGATGTCAAGACAGTACAATCTGACCATGACGCAGGATGCGCTCCCCCCGACCTGGCGATCTCATGGCAAGGCTGAGTCATGAACGAGGAGCCGCAGGACGAGGTAGACCGGCTGGTGGCGGCCTGGCGGACAGAGCGTCCGGACCTCGACGTCGAGCCTCTTCAAGTGCTGTCGCGGGTGTCGCGGCTGGCCAAGCATCTCGACCGGGCCAGGCGGGCGGCGTTCGCCGAGCACGCTCTGGAGCCTTGGGAGTTCGACGTGCTGACGGCGCTGCGGCGCGCGGGCAAGCCGTACGAGCTGAGTCCTGGAGCCCTGATCCGGGCCACCCTGGTCACGTCGGGCACGATGACGAACCGCATCGACCGGCTCGCCCAGGCGGGCCTGGTGCGGCGACGGCCGGATCCGGAGGATCGGCGGGGGGTGCTGGTGTCGCTGACGGAGAGCGGGCTGGCGCGGGTGGACGCGGCGTTCGCCGGGCTGCTGCGGCGCGAGCACGACCTCCTCGCCGGCCTGCCCTTGACCGACCAACGCACCCTCTCCGCCCTGCTCCGCACCCTCCTCGCCCCGTTTGACTCCTGACCGCTCAGGCGGTCAGTCGCTCAGACGGTCAGTCGCTCAGACGGTCAGACGGTCAGACGCCAAGGCGGTCAGTCGCTCAGACGGTCGGCGAGTTCGAGCCACTCGGCCTCGACTGTGTCCTTCTGGTCGAGGATGTCCCTGAGCTGGGTGTCCAGGGAGCCCAGTTTGGCGTAGTCGCTGGCCGCGTCCGCCATCGCGGCGTGGAGCTTGGCCTCCTGGTCGCCCAGCCGGTCGAGCTGGCGTTCGAGGCGGTTGAGCTCCTTGCGCAGCTCGCGTTCTTCCTTGGCCGACATGCCCTCCTGAGGGGCAGCGGGCTGGATCGGTGCGGAAGCCGATGACTGGGGTGAGCTCGTGCGCGCGGTCAGGGCGGTGCCTTGGGCTCGGCGGGCCAGGTATTCGTCCACGCCTCCCGGAAGGAAGGAGAGCTTGCCGTTGCCCAAGAGCGCCACGCACTTGTCCGTGACACGTTCGAGGAAGTAGCGGTCGTGGCTCACCAGGATGAGGGTGCCGGGCCAGCCGTCGAGAAGGTCTTCGAGCTCGTTCAGCGTCTCGATGTCGAGATCGTTGGTCGGCTCGTCGAGCAGCAGCACGTTGGGGTCGTCCATGAGGAGCCTGAGCAGTTGCAGCCGCCGCCGCTCGCCACCCGACAGGTCGCCGACGACCTTCCACTGCGCCTCGCCCTTGAAGCCCAGGCGTTCGAGCAGCTGGGAGGCGGACCACTCCTTTTTGCCGACCTGGATGTACTTGCGGATCTCCTCGACCGTCTCCAGCACCCGGCGGGTGGGGTCGAGCTCGGCCAGCTCCTGCGACAGGTGTGCCAGGCGTACCGTCTTGCCCCTGATCATCCGGCCCGAGTCCTGCTGGACCGTGTCGGCGAGCAGCCGGAGTACGGACGACTTGCCGGAGCCGTTGACGCCGATCAGCCCGACCCGGTCGCCCGGCCCGAACTGCCAGGTGCAGTCGTCGAGCACCAGCGGCCCGCTGCCGGGGCCACCGGCGTGCAGGGTGACGTCTTCGAGGTCGTAGACGGTCTTACCGAGCCGAACCGCCGCGAACCTCAGCAGCTCCACGCTCTCCCGCGCCGGCGGCTCGTCGGCGATCAGCGCCTGCGCGGCCTCGATCCGGAACTTCGGCTTCGACGTACGAGCAGGCGGGCCGCGCCGCAGCCAGGCGATCTCCTTGCGCATCAGGTTTTGGCGGCGTTCTTCGGCGGCCTGGGCGATGCGCGCCCGCTCCGCCTTCGCGAGCACGTAAGCGGCGTAACCGCCCTCATACCGCTCGACCCGCCCGTCCACGACCTCCCAGGTCCTGGTGGAGACCGCGTCGAGGAACCACCGGTCGTGCGTCACGACCACCAGCGCGCTCTTGCGTCCGGCCAGATGACCGGCCAGCCAGGCGATGGCCTCGATGTCGAGATGGTTCGTCGGCTCGTCGAGCATGATCAGGTCGTGCTCATCGATGAGCAGCTGGGCCAGCGCGGTGCGCCGGCGCTCGCCACCGGACAGATCCCCCGGCTTGGCGTCGAGATCGAGATCACCGATGAGATTGCCGAGAATCTCGCGGACGCCCTGATCTCCCGCCCACTCGTGCTCAGCCTTCTCACCCAGCACGATCTCCCGGATGGGCATCGCCGGATCGAGCGCGTCATGCTGCGACAGCACGCCCACCCGCAGCCCCCGGGTATGGGTGACCCGGCCGCTGTCCGGGCGTACCTCTGCCGCGATCACCGACAGCAGTGTGGTCTTGCCGCCGCCGTTACGTCCGACGACACCTATGCGCTCGCCGACCTCGACCCCGAGGGAGACGTCGTTGAGCAGCGGTTTGGGCCCGTAGGCATGGGAAACAGACTCGAGATTTACCAGATTCATGGCTCTACCAGGGTATCGGCCTCGAAGGCGCTGTGGTGACGACACCCGGCCGACCTTCCGCCTACGGGCGACGACGTCACATTCTCCGCCGCTTTGGGAACTCGGGGACGCCCTTCGGGAGACAGCACGGTGAAATACCTACTCACGGAGGAGAGGCGTTGAGTGCTGAGACTGTCGAGATCGACGACGGAGAACTGATCCGCCGATCGGCGCACGACCCAGAGCAGTTCGCCGCGCTTTTCGACCGCTACGCCAAGCAGATCCACCTGTACGCGGCGCGGCGGCTCGGCACGCAGGCCGCCGACGACATCGTGGCCGAGACGTTCCTGGCGGCCTTCCGCAGGCGCGGGACGTACGACACGTCGTTCGCGCTGGCCAGGCCCTGGCTGTACGGCATCGCCACCACGCTGATCGCCAGACATCGACGGCAGGAGGAGCGACTGCTGCGGGCGCTGAGTCGTACTGGGGTGGACCCTCTGCCGGAGGAGTTGGCCGACACCGTGACGCGCCGGGTGACGGCGCAGGGCAGGGATCGTGAGCTGGCGGGGGCGCTGGCGTCGTTGCCACGTGGATATCGGGACGTGCTGCTACTGGTGGCATGGGAGGACATGTCGTACGAGGAGGTGGCGCGGGCGCTGGACATCTCGGTGGGGACCGTACGGTCACGGCTGCACCGGGCGCGGAAGAAGGCCAGGAACGTGCTCGGGGACGAGGAGCTGTGATGAACGCGATCAAGGAGTTTCGCCGGAACACCCCGGCGATGACCGTCGAAGCCGCAGAAGCGGCAAGGGCACAGCTGATGGCGGCGATCCACGGGCCGGACGCCGTACGGAAGCCCACCGCGACCCGCGCGAGAAGGCTCAGCTGGCGGGTCGCGGTGGCTGCGGCGCTGGCCCTGATCGTCGGCGGGACCGTCGTGACGCTCAGGGACAAGCCGGACATGACACCGGTGGCCAGCGTGGCCGAGCTGGGCGAGCGCGCCGCCCGTGCGGCCGAGACCGACCCCACCCCCGCCCCGGGCCCCGGCCAGTGGCTCTACACCAAGGAACTGCAGCTGACCGGCGTCGAAGGGGACGTCGACCGAGACCAGCGCGACACCTGGGAACGGTGGACCAGCGTGGACGGCAAGCGGTCGGCCTGGTACCAGGACGGCAAGTTGATGTTCCAGGGCAGCGCGGTCATGAACCCCGCCGAGCTGGCCAAGCCCCCTGTCACCTCGGCCGGGGTGATTGCCAAGATCAAGGCGGCCATCCTCGATGAAGACCGTCGGGGGTCGCAGGAGCTGAACGGCCAGGTCCCGACGGGGATGCTTTTCATGGAGATCAACCAGCTCATAACCGAGCAGTGGCTCGCCCCCGATGTACGGGCCGCGCTCTTCCGCGCGCTGCCCACGCTCAAGGGCATCACGGTGACCCAGGACGTGCCCGTCGCCGACGGACGGCGAGGCGTGGCGTTCAGCCTCGCCGACACCGAGGCACGCAGCTACCTGATCCTGGACCCGGAGACCTTCCGCTACCTGGGCACCAACTCGACGCGACTGAAGGACCGGACCTACACGTGGGCCGACGGCAACAAGGAGACCTTCAAGGCGGGCACGGTGGGCCTGACCGCCCAGCTCGAAGCCAAGATCGTGAACCAGGCCGGCCAACGCTCCTGATCACTGCGGAAGCAGGCTAACGACAACGAGGCCCAGGGCGGCGGTCCATCCGACCGCCCTGGCGCACGGCACAGGCAGCGGCTCTCGCTCTGAGAAGGTCAATCCCACCAAGCCCGTGACCAGCGGTGGACCTACATCCGCCGCACTTTGGGGCTGGAGGGGCGTCCTGGCCATCGAGATCAAGCCGATCAACGAACCGGCCGACCAGCCGATGGCGTCAGACCACCATCGCGCCTGAGACCGGGCCGTGTGCGGGGATGGCGGTGCGGGTGATGCCGGACGTGGTGAGGTCGGCGGCCAGGCGGTCGGCGTGGGCGGCGTCGGTCGCGAGGAAGGCGCAGGTCGGACCGGAGCCGGAGACGATCGCGCCGAGCGCGCCGTACTGGCGACCGGCTTCGAGGGTGCCGGCCAGCTGAGGGCGGAGTGTCAGGGCGGCGGGCTGGAGGTCGTTGGTGAGGTACGCGCCCAGCTTGCGGGCATCCCCGGCGCGGAGTGCCTCCAGCAGCGGGTCGCTCAGCTGCGGCCAGGGGATCTCCGCACCGGTCGCGGCACGGAGCCGGTCGCACTCGGCATAGACGGCGGCCGTCGACAGTCCGCCCTCCGCCACCGCGAACACCCAGTGAAACCGGCCGCCCGTCGGCAGCTCGCTGAGCTGCTCACCCCGCCCGATCCCCACCGCCGTGCCCCCGAGCATCGAGAAGGGCACGTCACTACCCAGGTCGCCGGCGATCTCCATGAGGTCGTCGAACGGCAGGCCAAGCCCCCACAACTCGTTGCACGCCACCAGAGCCCCCGCCGCGTCCGCGCTCCCACCGGCCATGCCACCGGCCACGGGAATGGCCTTGTGGATCACCAGAGCCGCGCCATAGGTGCGGCCCGCGTGCTTGGCCAGGGCTCTCGCGGCCTGAATCGCCAGGTTCTCGTTATCGATCGGGACCCGGTCCGCCCAGTTGCCCCCCACCGTGACGGTGATCGACTCGGACTCGTTGGCGACCACTTCGTCGAAGATCGATACGGCGTGGAAGACGTTGACCAGGTCGTGATAGCCGTCTTCCCGAAGCGGTCCGACGGATAGCTGCACGTTGACCTTCGCGGGCACCCGTACGGTAACCGAACTCATCGATCTTCTGTCACTTTCGTCGGCTGGCGGGGTTGCGGACTGTTCTCGAGCTTGTCAGAGGACTCACGAGCCTATAGTGGCTCGCTTCCTGCTCACGTGATTCTCAAGCAGAAGTGGTGACGCCTGTACGGGACCGATCCAACACGCGTACCCGAGGGGCGGTGGCGCATTCTGTCGCCAGGCATACGCGATGGCGTTCGAGTAGATCAGTGGACGCCAATCCCTGCCCAATGCGGACTTTTCGCCTTCAATGCAGGCGATCAAGAGCTATCAGGATGGATGTCGGATTACGCGATATATCTTGACGCGATGGTGAAGACAAGTAATATCTCGATCAGGGAGACGGGTTCTCAGGAGGCGTCAATGCATGTCGCGATCATTGGAGGCGGTCTCGCGGGGCCATGCCTGGCCCACGGGTTGCAACGGGCGGGGTTCCAGGTGACGTTGCATGAGCGCGACCCGGAGCCTGCCACAGGGCAGGGCTATCGCATCCGCATCGCATCGGAGGGCAACCGCGCCCTTCACGACTGCCTGCCCGAGCACCTTCACCGCCTGGTGCTGGCCACGGCGGGAACGCCCGGGTCGGGCGTGACTATCTTCGCCAGCGATCTCACCGTCATCAACAGGTTCGTGGTCAACGACCCGGCGGCCGAGCTCACTCCCGACAGCGACATCAGCGTCGACCGGCTCACCTTGCGCACGATCCTGCTAGCCGAGCTGGAGAAGGTGACCCGGTTCGGGAGCGAGTTCACCGGGTTTGAGGTCCTTCCCGGCGACCGGGTCAGGGCACGCTTCGCCGACGGCGCCGTACAGGAGGCTGACCTGCTGGTCGCCGCTGACGGGTCCATGTCGCGGGTCCGGCGCCAGCTGCTCCCGCACGCCCGGGTCGTGGACCTCGGCATACGGCTGATCTTCGGCAAGACCCCGTTGACCGGCGAGGTGGCGGCGATCACCCCTGCCGAGTCCCTGGACGGGTTTTCCACCGTCGTCGGCTCCGGCGGCCGGTTCATGCCGCTGGCCGGGCACCGGTTTCGGCGTGACCCACGCGAGGCCGCGGCTGAAGTCCGGTCCGGCCTGGAGTTCACCGACACCCGCGACTACGTGATGTGGGTGCTCGGCGTACCCGACGACGTGTCGGCGCTGGACGGCGCCGGCTTGCGCGACGCTGCCCGCGAACGCGTCGCCGACTGGCACCCCGACCTCGGGGAAATCATCCGGCGGGCGGACCCAGCCACGATCCGCACCGCGTCCATGCGGACGTCGGAGCCGGTGAAGCCGTGGACGAGCGGCCCGGTGACGCTGGTCGGGGACGCCATCCACTGCATGGTGCCGGCCGGGATCGGCGCTGCGGTGGCCCTGCGCGACGCCGCCCTGCTCACCCGCCGACTCACCGATGCCCGCGACCGCGGACTGTCGCTCGTCGAGGCCGTACACGCCTACGAGGCGGAGATGCTCCAGTACGGCTTTGAGGCCGTGGCCGCCGCCGCCAAGCAAGCCGGTCTGACGACGGCCTAAGAAACGACGCGAACGGCCCGGTTCTTGTCCTCGACCGGTGACCACGAGGGTTCGCCGGGCGTTTCGTCACACGACTCTCGCGATGTCGGTAACGGTCCGTGGTGGCAGGGGTTTCTATGGAATGACGCCCCCTACAGGGGAGAGGAAGAACGGATACCCCGCGAACGTTCGTGGACGCCGCACTGACGCGGCGACGTCCTGCCACTCTGACGAGAGCACATCGAGAAGCGCGCGTGGCAAGATCGGGATAACGTGGCGCCCTCTGGAGAAGATCGACATTGTCGGTGCGCTCAGACGCCGCCTTCAACCATGGCGCTGGCGGAAACGCTCTTTGAGAAGGAGGACGCGTGGCAATGGCACGAGTTCTGGTGGTCGGTCTCGACCCCGCCAAGATCCAGGGCTGGGACCCGGAGCCGGTCCAGGCAGCGATGGCACGCGGTCAGGCCCGTTTCGATGATCTCGATATCGAGGCCGACTGGTGCCTGTTGGCGCTTGACGAAAACCCCGAAGGAGCGATCGTGGAGGCGCTGACCCGCAAAGACTACGGCTGCGTGGTGATCGGGGGCGGCATCCGCAAGCACGAGCCATTACTCGAATTCTTCGAGAAGGCGGTCAACCTGGTCCGCCAGCACGCGCCCGACGCAGCCATCGCCTTCAACAGCAGCCCCGAGGACTGCGCCGACGCAGCTATGCGGTGGCTGCGCTAGCCAGTGCTCCGCGTCCTGCCTGACTCAGGCACCCACCGCCACACCGTCGACGTGGCCTACTGATCAGCGTGGGCGGCTGAGGGCGGCCTCGGCCAGATCCGTCCATTTCTCGGCCGAGGAGTGGGGCACGACCACCCAGTCCTTTATCACCCTGCCCTGCCCCGAGGGGTCGAACAGGGACGCCCCGGCCAGCTGGAGCGCGGCTGTGTGTTCGGGAGTGTCCCTGACCAGCCGGAACACCATCGCGCCGTCGCGCTGCAGGCTCGCGAACACTTTCCCCGCCTGATCTTTGAGCGCGGGACTCCCCATCATCCTGGAGATCTGTACACCCAGGTCGGCCAGCTCGGCGCCGACCTGCTTGAAATCCTCTTCCGCGCTCATCGTCAGTCGGTCCCAAACTCCATGGTGGCGTGGTCGAGATGGTGGCGTGGTCGAGCAACTCGTCGTGGTGGAGCTTTTCCCGCATGACGCGATCGCCTCGGCCCCACCTTCTGAAAGCACGGCGATCAGGCTAGTGGCTCGACTTGGACAGTGCGCTATGTCAGGGGGAAAATACAGCTCTTTGAGAGAAAGAGGGCGTTTTGTCGGAAGTGACGGTTGTCGAGGTGCCGCAATGGCGGGGGTCAGGATCTGCCACGGCGGATCGGCTTCGGGAGGGGGCCCGGTTGGTGGCCGGGATGGTGCCTGCGAGGCGACGGCTGCGTGTTCAGGTCGATGATGATCTGCTCATCACGGCTTCTCGGGTGCGGGCGGTGATGTCGCAGGTGGGCGAGGGGCTCATGGTCACTGCTGGAGGTGATTGCGGAGTCGAGTTGGAGCCGGTGGCGGCGGCTCGGCGAAAGTACGGGGATCGGCTGGTGGTCGTCTGGTTCGATGCTCATGGGGATCTCAATACGCCGGCCGACTCACCGTCTGGGGCGTTTCACGGGATGGTGCTGCGAGCCCTCACCGGCGAAGGACCGGCGGGGCTGGTGCCCGAGGAGCTGGTCCGTCCGTGGCAGATCGTGCTCGCCGGGGTGCGGGATCTCGATCCGGCCGAGGGTGCGTTCGTTGAGGCGAGTGGGGTGTGCCACCTGGGTATGCCGGACTCCGCGACGCTGGTCGATGCCATCGCTTCAGCTGGTTTCGATCGGGGTGGTTTTCCGGATGGTTTCGATCGGGGGCGGGGTGGTTTTCCGAAGGAGCGCGGATTCGAGGAGAAGGTCGTCTACCTACATATCGATCTTGATGTGTTGGATCCGGAGGTGTTCGCGAGCGTGGGGACGCCGGCCCCGGGTGGGATGCGACCTGATGGGTTGCTTGGACTGGTCAGCGCGGTGGCGGAGCGGTTCGGCGTGGTGGGGCTGGGGATCGTCGAGTATGAGCCGGGCAGGCCCGAGGATCAGGAGCTGCTCGCGCCTCTGGTCGAGAAGTTGGTCAAAGTCTGCGCTCGCGCTGAGGAGCCGGGCCGCACCCGGTGAATGGGGGGATGGATGCGGCCCGGGAATGAGGGCTGGTCCTCGTGCGGTGGTCCCTCGTGCGGTGGTGAGGGCCTAGGTGGCTCGGGGTGCTGTCAGCCCTCGGCTCTCGGCTCTCGGCTCTCGGCTCTCGGCTCTCGGGGTCAGCCTGGGCGTACGGCGCCTCGGTAGAGGGGGCGATAGTAGGTGGAGGTTAGGAACGGGGTTCTTCTGACCACGTCGCCGGTTTTGGGGGCATGGATCATTACGCCGCCGCCGAGGTTGAGGCCGACATGGGTGGGGTCGCCGGTGCCGCCGCCGAAGAAGACCAGGTCGCCCTTGCGCAGCTCGCCGAGTGTGACTCTGCGGCCCTGGCGGAACTGGGTGCCTGTGTAGTGGCCGAGCCTTATGCCAGCTTTGGACCAGGCGTAGAGGGTCAGGCCGCTGCAGTCGAAGCCCTTGGTGCGGGCTCCCCTACCTACGCCTGTGGTGGGGCCTGACGGTGTGCCGCCGCCCCACGAGAACCGGGCGCCCAACTGGTCGATGGCGGCTTCCGCCGCGATGTCACCCTTTGCCCGAGGCTTGATGGGCCTTGGCTTGGGCCGAGTGTCTCGGGAGTCTCTGAGGTCTCCGGGGTCACGGGAGTCTCTGAGGTCTCCTGGGCCTCGGGAGTCTCCGGGGTCTCCGGAGACTAGGAGGTCTCCAGAGTCTCGGGGGCCTCCGGAGTCTCGGGGGCCTCCGGAGTCTCGGGGGGTGTTGGTCGGGGGATTGGGGAGGGGACAGGCTTCTGGGGGCAGGGGGATGAGGACGTAGATGGGCTGCTGGTCCGCGCCACCGGGAAGGTCGGCGCCCTCAGGAGGCAGGGCCACGAGTGTCTCGGGCGGGGCGTCCTGGAAGAGCCTCGTATCGCGCCCACCGTACATGGGGCTCGTATCGCGTCCGCCGTACACGGGGCTCGTATCGCGTCCGTCGCTCACGGGACTTGTCTCGCGTCCGCCGTTCACGGGTTTGGTGGGTAGGGCGATCAGGTGGAAGCACTGAGTGGTCGGCGGCTTGAGTGAGGTCGTGCTGGCGCTCGCGGCCGCAACCGTGTTGGGGAATGCGAGGAGGGCTGCGAGGGTGCCACCTCCGACCGCAAGCCCGGTAAGAGTAGGGCGGACGGTGAGGGCGGGGCGAGGGTTCAGGGTGGGCCTGGTGGCCGGGCTGGAGCGGATGCTCAGACCCTGGCGAGGGCTCAGGGCTGGGCGAGGGGTGACGGCGGAGCGAGTGGCCAGGCTGAAGCGGGTGCCCAGGGCGGAGCGGGGGGTCAGGGCGGAGCGGGGGGTCATGTGGGCCTCCTGCGATGTGCGGAACGGAGGCCCCAGGATCTTGCGGTCGGGCGGGGAGACGGGGAGCCGAGCGGGGTTCTGTGGATATCCGGAGCTGCGGAGGCGACCCTCTGTGGATAACCGGGGTTGCCGGGAATGGCTTTTGTGGCTTCCAGGCCCCGAAGCCCGATTCGCTAAGCATGCGGATCGCCTCAGGCGCGGACCCACTCGGGCGTGGATCCTCTCGGGCGTGGATCCTCTCGGGCGTGGATCCTCTCGGGCGTGGATCGCCTCAGGCCCGGACCTCCTCAGGCCCGCTGATCGCATAAGGCTTGCGAGCCATACCCGCTCGATCTACGAGGGCTTGGCCTCGGCGATTCGGGCGAAGGCTGTCACGTCGAGCTGCTCCCCACGCGCGGACGGGTCCACCCCGGCCGCCCGCAAGGCGGTTTCGGCCTGGGCGGGGCTGCCGGCCCAGGATGCCAGCGCGGCGCGCAACGTCTTGCGTCGCTGCGCGAACGCGGCGTCGATCACCGCGAACACCTCCTCGCGCGAGGCGGAGGTCTCGGGCGGGTCCCGGCGGGCCATGGAGACGAGGCCGGAATCAACGTTTGGTGCGGGCCAGAACACGGTCCGCCCCACCGGGCCTGCCCGCCGTACGTCCGCGTACCAGGCGGCCTTCACCGACGGCACTCCGTACACCTTCGACCCGGGGCCGGCCGCGAGGCGGTCGGCCACTTCCGATTGGACCATCACGAGGCCCTTGCGCAGTGACGGCAGCACTTGGAGCAGGTGCAGGACGACCGGCACCGCGACGTTGTACGGGAGGTTCGCGACCAGGGCGGTGGGCGTGTGGCCCAGCAGGTCGGCGGAGGTGATGCGCATGGCGTCGGCCTCCACGACCGTGAGCCTGTCGCCGAGGCCACGGCCCGCGACGGTCAACGGGAGCTGGCCCGCGAGTACGGGGTCGATCTCGACGGCCACCACGTGCTGGGCCTCGGGGAGCAGCGCGAGGGTGAGTGAGCCGAGGCCGGGGCCCACCTCTATGATCACGTCGTCCGGGGCCAGTGCGGCCACTCGGACGATGCGCCGCACGGTTCCCGCGTCGATCACGAAGTTTTGGCCTAGCTTTTTCGTCGGACGAAGATTTAGCTTATCCGCCAAAATACGTATTTCTGCAGGGCCCAACAGGCTCATCATCCAACCAGTCTCCCGCATCGAAGAACCTGCGATGGCGGATGGGGGCACCACAGGGGAGGATGGGCGTGGAACAAGAAGGGACGTCCTTGATGGAGCCAACGGGCGCCGCGCCGCTCCGCCCGACGGATCTGCGGGAAATCGGCCCGTACCGGCTGCTCGGCCGACTCGGCGAGGGCGGCATGGGTACGGTGTTCCTGGCCAGGGCACCGACGGGGCGGTTTGTCGCGGTCAAGGTGGTGAAGGCGGAGTTCGCCAACCAGCAAGGGTTCGCGGACCGCTTTCATGCCGAGGTGGAGAACGCGCGGCGGGTGGCATCGTTCTGTACGGCTCAGGTGCTCGACAACGGCAACACCGGCGACAGCCGCCCGTACATGGTGACCGAGTACATCGGCGGCACCCCGTTGTCGGACCAGATCGCCAAGTACGGCGCACTCGACCCGGGGCCGCTGCACGGCGTCGCGCTGGGAGTCGCGGCGGCGCTGGCGGCGATTCACGTCGCCGGGCTGGTGCACAGGGATCTCAAGCCGGCCAATGTCATATTGTCGCTGTCCGGCCCCCGAGTGATCGACTTCGGCATCGCCAGGGCGCTCGACAGGGAGACCGGGTTCACCATGTCCGGCGAGCTGCTGGGCAGTCCCGGCTGGTGGGCGCCCGAGCAGGTGCGGGGGGAAGCGGTCACGCCCGCCGTCGACATCTTCGCCTGGGGCTGCCTGATCGCGTACGCCGGTAATGGGCGCCACCCGTTCGGGCGCGGCGACCCCATCACGCTCGCGACGCGCGTACTGAACACTCCGCCGGACCTGGGCGCTTTGCCCGCGCCGCTCGATGAGCTGGTCCGGCGGGCTACCGATATGGATCCGGCTCAGCGGCCCACGGCCCAGGACCTGCTGATCGCCCTGGTCGGTGGCACTGCGCCCGCACCCGCGGCGGCGTCGGCGGCGGCGGCCGATCCGCCGACGCTGGTGGCTCCCGGACTGCTCGACGACTGGGAGCCGCCGCAGAACGTGGTGAACGAGCCCGACATCACGGCCACGTTCGCCACACCGCCGCCCAGCGACGCGACGGCCAAGGGACCGGCCGTGGCGACCGACCCGTCCCAGCCAGGATCTCGACCGGGGTCCCAGTCCGGGTCGCAGCCGGGGGCACAGAGGCAGCAGGCGCCTCAGCCGCAGCAGGCGTTCCGGGAACAGTCGTCGCCGGGTCAGGAGCAGCCTGATCTGCAGGAGCTGGCTCGCCGGGAGGAGCAGGCGGCTCGTGAGGAGCTGGCGCGCTGGGAGGTGCCCACCCCCCAGCAGCCGACCGCCAAGAAAGCGACGCTCAAGAAGCCGAGCGCCAAAAAGGAGCAGGCCCGCTTAGCCGAGCAGGCCCGCTTAGCCGAGCAGGCCCGCTTAGCCGAGCAGGCCCGCCAGGCGGACCAGCCGGATCAGGCTCAAGCCGGAGCCCAGGTCCAGGTCCGTCAGGACGAGCCGAACGTACAAGCTCGCCAGACGAACCCGGGACTCCAGGCAGAGGTGCTGTCCACGGACGACACCCAGTCCCCCGCGCCCGGACGGTCCCTGAGCACCCGCTGGCTCATCGCGGCCGCCGCGGCTGTGGCGGCCATCGCCGTCACCTTCGGCATCCTCATCATGACCTCCAGCCGCACCATCACGCCGCCCGTCCAGTCGCAGACCCAGACGGCGTCCGCCTCGGCGCGGCCCAACGACCTCGGTCACCGGTTCGCCCTCGGCAAGTCCTTCGACGACCCGCAGCTCATCATCGCCGCGGCCCCGCAGTGCGGTCTGAAGGAGTACGAGGGCAAGACGCAGACTCTGGGCCAGCTGTGCGTGGTCCGCTGGACGATGCTGAACCCCGGAGGCGAGCGCCAGGAGATCGGCGACCCGATCGTCTCGCTGCTCGACGACAAGGGCGGGCGCCACGACCCGGTGGAGGCCGCGTTCCCGGCGGCGATCACCGCGGGTGACCGCATCGACAGCGCGTTCGTGTTCGACCTGCCGCTGTACCGCAAACCGGTACAACTCATCGCGACCAGGCTCAAGAACGGTAACCAGATCGAGGTCCGGTTGTGAAGACGATCGGTGCGGCGCTCCTGGCGCTGGCCCTTCTCATAGGCGGCATGAGCACCGCGGTGACAGCCGCCGAGAAGGCCGCGTGCTCGGGTACGAGCGACTTCGACGGCGACGGCCTGGACGACGTGGCGGTCGGCGATCCGTTCGCCGACGACGGCAAGGGCGCGGTGTACATCCTCTCCGGGGACAAGGTGATCCCCGTGCCGGTGCCCCGCGTCGAGGGCGACGCCCTCGGCTGGTCGGTGACGCTGGCCAAGATCGACCCCGGCAACGCCTGCGCCGACCTGGTGGTGGGCGCCCCCTACACGGATGTGGACGGTGTCAGGGACGCGGGTGCGGTCTATGTCGTGTACGGCGGGAACAGCAAGGGACCGGAACGCCTGACGGCTCCCGAGCCGCAGCGCGGCGCCCACTTCGGCTGGTCCTTGGCCGCCCGGGGCGACCTGGTGGCGATCGGCGCGCCGTACGAGGACCAGGCCCAGGTCGCCGACGCGGGCTCTGTCTACGTACGTCAGGGCATGGGGCGGCTGATCCGGATAAATCAGGACTCGGTGGAGGTGCCGGGCAACGGCGAGGTGGGCGACCAGTTCGGCTGGTCGGTGGCGGTCGGGCCGGGCAACAGCCTGCTCGTCGGCGTCCCGTACGAGAACGACGACGGCGCCGGCCGCCAGGTCGACCAGGGCAAGTCCGACTCGGGGGCCGCGGTCCGCATCGACAACGCGCTGGCGCCGAGGCTCTCGGGGGTCAAGGTCGACTCGCCCACCAAGGAGGCCGGAGACAGGTACGGCTATGCGGTGGCGTACGCCGAGGGGGCCGGGTTCGCGGTGACCGCGCCGGGCCACGGCTACGTCCAGCTCTACGACCAGGCCATGCGCCCGACGAGGCGGGTGGGGCAGGGCACCGGGTTCGGCTTCTCGCTGGCCGCCTCGGCCGAGGGCAGGGTGGCCGTCGGCTCGCCCTATGAGGGAGCCGTACGGGTGCTGTCGTTCAAGAACGAGGCCGAGGACAAGAGGCTCCCGACGGCGGACAGCCTGTTCGGCTGGTCGCTGGCCTACAGCGGCAACAAGCTCTACATCGGCCAGCCCGACGCCGTCCCCACCGGCAAGGTCCTGGTGCTGGCCCGCAACTCCGACGAACTGCGGCCGCTCCAACCACCCAAGGGAGCCGACTTCGGCACATCGATCGCCGGTTGACCCACCCGGCAGCCCACACAAAGTGGTCAGTCGAACAGCCGGGCCCCGCACTCCCGCCACTGCCCCTGCCACCGCCCGCCGACCAGCTGGTAGAGCAGCTGTGCCCGATAGGTCTGCTCCTCCGGCGGCCAGGTGTGCGGTAGCCCGGTGCCGCCGACGGCCGTCCACATGGCCAGGCTGAACCCGTACATCCCGTAATAGGGCCCGGCGGGGTTCACCGCCAGCGGGTCGCCATTCGACATGCACTGGGCCAGCGCCGCCCAGTCGAGGGCCGCCACGGCGGCCGACACGGCCACGGTGTGCGGCGGCGCGGGCGGGCTGACCCTGATGACGGTCCCCTGCGCCGGGAAGCTGTCGAGCGGCGGGCGCACCCGGTAGCCGGGTCGCAGCGGGACGCGGCGTTGCCTGAGCACCTCGCGGATGGTCCGGCCGGTGGTCGTGGTCGCCATCCGCAGGCCGCCCGTCTCGATGTACACCTCACGCCGCGTGTACACCGAGAGCGCCATCCCGGACAGCGGCACGTGCTTGGTCGGCGGGGCCGACAGCCGGCCGCCCGCCGGGCTGATGTCGAGCTCGGCCAGCGCATCGCCCACGTTCGTGGCGGTCACCAGGCGGCGGCTGGTGCGCCCGTCGAGGGTCAGCGTGATCGGGCGGGCGTGGCGTACCACGATCCGCGTCCCGTCGGCGAGCTCCGCCTGCCCGGCCGGGCGTACGGAGTCGCCGTACCCCACCGACACCCCGACCTCACCGAGGAGCTCCCGCACCGAGCCGGCGAAGCTGCGCACCGCCATCGGCTTGCCGTCGACGACCAGCACCACGCTCTTGACCAGCGTCGCGACGGTCCCGATGCCGCCCACGGCCACGACCGCGAGCAGGCAGATCACCGGTGTCCACGGTGATCGCCAGGCAATACGAGGGCGCGGGGCGCGCCTCTTTCCGCGCACGGACTGACCTCCGGTAGTGGCTTCGGGCGGCACGACGCTAGTGGCGCCCGCGCCGCCGCCTCTACCGGTTCACGGAAAGATGGTCACCACTCTCCGAAGACCGTGACTCCATTGACGCTGATGGCCTCGCACAGCTCATCCGGATGGACGCCCTTGACCTCCGCGAGACAGCGCAGAGTGAGGGGGATGAGGTAGGGCGCGTTGGGCTTGCCCCGGTAGGGCACCGGCGGCAGGTAGGGCGCGTCGGTCTCGACCAGCATGAGCTCCGTCGGCGCCACCCGAGCCGCCTCGCGCAGGTAGGAGGCGTTCTTGTAGGTGACCGGCCCGGAAAAAGACATGAAATATCCGGCTTCGGTGCACTTTTTCGCCATTTCGGGGTCGCCCGAGAAGCTGTGGAACACCACCACCGGGGGCGCGCCCACCTCGGCCAGCACCTTCAGCACGTCGTCGTGCGCCTCACGGTCGTGGATGACCAGCGCCTTGCCGGTGCGCTTGGCGATCTCGATGTGCGCACGGAAGCTCGCGTGCTGGTCCTCTTTGGCCGCCCAGTCGCGGTAGTAGTCGAGCCCGGTCTCCCCCACCGCCCGTACCTCGTCGCGCCCGGCCAGCGCCTCGATCTCGGCCAGCGTCTCGGGAGTGGCCGCGTGCGCCTCGTTGGGATGGATGGCGACGCCGGCGTAGATCCCCTCGTGCTCCGCCGCCGCCTCGGCGTTCCACCGGGAGGACGGCAGGTCGTAGCCGATCGTGACGAGCCGGGTCACGCCGACGGCACGCGAGTCGTCGAGGATGCTCCGGACGCTCGCCGAAGCCGCCTGCGCCGCCTGTGCCACGGGATCGCCCGTGGACGCCTGCCGGTTGCCGACCATGATGTCGAGGTGGCAGTGACTGTCGAACACCGGTGCGGACAGCGGCTCGGGCGGGCTGGGAATCTTGCTCACGCCCTCTAAAGTAACGTCCATGCGCTTCGGCATTCTCGGCAGCACCCGTGCCTGGCGCGCGGACGGCGCCGAGGTGCCGCTCGGCGGCCGGTCCCGGCGAGCCCTGCTGGCCCTGCTGCTCATCCGGCCCGGCGAGGTCGTCCCCCACGACCGGCTCATCGACGTCCTGTACGGCGAGCAGCCGCCCAAGAACGCCCAGCACGCCCTGCACTCCCAGGTGTCGAGGCTGCGCGGCGACGGCATCATGGTCGAGCGGGCGACCACGGGCTACCGGCTGGCCGTCGATCCCGGCCAGGTCGACGCGCACCGGTTCCTGCGGCTGGCCGAGGAGGGGCGGCAGGCGCTCGACGCCGATCCCGGCCGGGCCGCCGCGTTGCTGGGCGAGGCGCTGTCCCTGTGGCGCGGCCCCGCGCTCTCCGACCTCGACGCGACGCACGCCGTACCCCTCGAAGAGCGGCACCTGGCCGCCCAGGAGGACCGGATCGAGGCCGACCTGCGGCGCGGCGCGCAGCGGGCGGCGATCCCGGAGCTCGGCGAGCTGATCGAACGCCACCCGCTGCGCGAGCGGCTACGCGGCCAGCTGATGCGGGCGCTCAGCGCGGACGGCCGACCGGCCGAGGCACTGGTCGCGTACGAGCAGACCAGGCGGCTGCTGGCCGACGAGCTGGGCGCCGACCCCTCGCCCGAGCTGTCCGGCCTGCACCAGCGCCTGCTCCGCGGCGAACTCACCCACCCGACGCCACCCGACCTGACGCCCCCAACCAGGCCCACCCCCGCCGGACAAGCGCCCGAGCCGACCAACGCCCGGCAGGCACCCGAGCCGACCGTCACCCCGCAGGCACCCGAGCCGACCGTCACCCCGCAGGCACCCGAGCCGACCGTCGCCCGGCAGGCACCCGTGCCGACTCCGCTCACCACGCTGGTCGGCCGGGCCGACGACCTGGCCTCCGTCGGCGCGCTGCTCGACTCGGCCCGGCTGGTGACGCTGCTGGGACCGGGCGGCGCGGGCAAGACGCGGCTGGCCGTCGAGCTCGCCGGCCGGCAGCCTGACGCCTGCCTGGCCGAGCTGGCCTCCCTGACCGACGGCGACGGGCTGCCGCAGGCGGTGCTCGCCGCGCTGGGCGTGCGCGAGGGCGGCCTGCTGGGCGGCCCGTCCGAGCCCACGGCCCTGTCCCGGCTGATCGCCGCGCTGGCCGAGCGCCCGCTCCTGCTCGTCCTGGACAACTGCGAGCACCTGGTCGAGGCCGCCGCCGCCCTGGCCGAACGGTTACTCGCCGCCTGCCCCCGGCTGCGCGTCCTGGCGACCAGCCGCGAGCCGCTCGGCATAACGGCCGAGCACCTCTGGCCGGTACGCCCGCTCGCCCCCGCCGACGCGGTCCGCCTCTTCACTGACCGGGCCGCGGCGGTCTGCCCGGGTTTCACCGCGGACGAGACGGTCGAGCGGATCTGCTCCGCGCTGGACGGCCTGCCGCTGGCGATCGAGCTGGCCGCCGCCCGCATGCGCACGCACGAGGCCCCCGAGCTGGCCGAACGCCTCACCGGCACCGACCGCTTCCGGCTGCTGTCCCGTGGCAGCCGGACCGCCGACGCCCGGCACCAGACGCTCCGCGCGGTGGTCGCGTGGAGCTGGGAGCTGCTCACCGAGCCCGAACGCGCGATGGCCGCCCGCCTCACGGTGTTCTCCGGCGGCGCCACCGCGACGGCCGCCGCCGCGGTCTGCGGCCTGCCCGACGCCGAGGAGCTGCTCGACTCGCTCGCCGACAAGTCACTGGTGACCGTCGCGGCCGGCCGCTACCGCATGCTGGAGACGATCCGCGCCTTCTGCGCCGAGCAGCTCGCCGACGCGGCCTCCGTACGCCGGGCGCACGCGGCATACTTCGTCGGCCTCGCCGAGGAGGCCGATCCGCACCTGCGCGGGGCCGAGCAGCTCGACTGGCTGACGGCGCTGGCCGTCGAGCACGACAACCTGCTGGCGGCGCTGCGCTGGGCCGCTGAGGCGGGAGACGTGCCGCTCGGCATGCGGCTGATGGGCGCGCAGTCGGCCTACCTGTGGATGCGCGGGATCCGGTCCACGATCGCGGCCCCGGCCGTGGCGCTGCTGGACGCGGCTGGTCCGGCGCCGGATCCGGGCCTCGGCGACGACTATGTGCTCTGCCTCTTGGCGGCGGCGGCGAGCGACGAGGCGGGCCGGGAGGTGTGGGATCGACACGCCGCCGCGGCCGACGCGATGCTCATGGCGGGTTCGGGGACGCGGCGGCATCCGATCATCACGTTCCTGTGGCCGATGATCACCGCGGGCACGCACCACCCCGGCCCGGCGCTCGCCCTGCTCAGGCGGTCCATGGCGAGTTCCGATCCATGGGAGCGCGCGATGGCCCGGCTGATCTGGGCCTATCCACGGATGGCGAGCGGGGAGTACGCCCCGGCGGAGGCGGACCTGACGGCGGCGCTCACCGCCTTCCGCGCGCTCGGCGACCGGTGGGGAGGCATGCTCGCGCTCGACTCCCTCGCCTGGGTGGCCGGCATGCGGGGGGACAGGGCCGTCGCGCTGGCCCGTACCGATGAGGCGGTGACGCTGGCCGAGCAGCTCGGCGCGGCCGAGGACCTGGCCGACCTGTTCTGCAACCGGGGCGACTTCCGCCTCGCTGAGGACCTGGCCGGGGCCAGGGCCGACTACGAGCGGGCCGCCGCGCTGGCCCGTCGTATGGGTGTGCCGACCTACCTGGGCTCGGCGCTGCGCGGCCTCGGCGATGTGGCCCTCCAGGAGGGCGACCTGGCCGGGGCGCGGAAGCTGTACGAGGAGGCGCTGCGGAAGTTCGACCCCCGGTGGCTCAAGAGCGCGGGCAGCAGGACCCGGCTGATGATCGGCATGGGCCGGGTCGCGGAGGCGGAGGGCGACCTGGAGGCGGCCGGGACCTGCTACTGGCAGGCGGTCGAGGTGGCGGTCACGGCCGGCGCGGTGCCCGAGAGCGCCGGCGCGTTCGAGCTCCTGGCCGGGCTCGCGCTGGCGCGTGACGGCGACGCGACGCTGGCCGCCAGGCTGCTGGGGGCCGCCACGGCCGTGCGCGGCATGAGCCGGCCCGACGAGCCCGGCGTCGCGGACATCGCCGAGCGGGCGCGGGCCGCGCTCGGCGAGGAGGCGTACGCGCAGATCAGGCGCGAGGGCGCCGAGCTCACCTTCGAGGAGGCAGCGGCGCTGGCCGGCGTCTCCGCCGCGACGCTCGACGCCTCACCGCTGCGCTCGATCGCCGCGACGGCCGGTGAGCGGGGCCTGAGCTCCCGGTAGGTCACTGGGAGCCCAGCCGACCAGCCTCCCGCAGGTCACCGGGAGGTCGGTCGGGCCAGGCTCGCAGATAGGTCAGTCGGCCAGCCGGGCCAGCTCCTCGTCCACGACCTTCGGGTCGAGCTTCTTGAACAGCGGCACCGGCGGCGCGAGCGGCGTGCCCGGCTTGATCTGCCGGTGCTCCCACCGGGCCGCCCCCTGGTAGTCGCCGGTGATCACCGGGTAGGGGGTGCCGCCGTCCTCGTCGACGTCGTGCATCTCCGGCATGCCGGCCCAGACGCCCTCGCCACCGAGCATCGCGTGGACCTTGTTGGAGGAGCCGGGCAGGAACGGCGTGAGCATCGTCTTGGCGTCGTCGACCACCTGGAGGGCGACGTGCAGGATCGACTTCTGCCGCGCCGCGTCGTCCTTGAGCTTCCACGGCTCCTGCTCGGCCAGGTAGCGGTTGGCGTCGCGGACCACGTCGAACGCCTCGGTGATGGCGTTCTTGAACCGCGAGCGGTTGAGCTCCGCCCCGACGGGCCCGAAGGCGTTGCGCGAGCGCTCCAGCAGCGCCCGGTCGGCGTCGGTCAGCTCACCGGCCTCGGGGATCGAGCCGAAGTTCTTGGCCGCCATGGAGATCGACCGGTTGACCAGGTTGCCCCAGGCCGCGACGAGCTCGCCGTTGTTGCGGTTGACGAACTCCTGCCAGGTGAAGTCGGTGTCCTGGTTTTCCGGACCGGCCACGGCGATGTAGTAGCGCAGCGCGTCGGCGTCGTAGCGGGCCAGGAAGTCGCGGACGTAGATGACGACCTGCCGCGAGGAGGAGAACTTCTTGCCCTCCATGGTCAGGAACTCGCTGGAGACCACCTCGGACGGCACGTTGAGCGCGCCCAGCGCCCCCGGCGAGCCGCCCCTGGCGCCCTGGCCGCTGTAGCCGAACAGCATCGCGGGCCAGATCTCGGCGTGGAAGACGATGTTGTCCTTGCCCATGAAGTAGTAGCCACGGGCGTCGGGATTCTGCCACCACTGGCGCCAGGCGTCGGGGTCGCCGGAGCGCTTGGCCCACTCGATGGAGGCGGACAGGTAGCCGATGACGGCGTCGAACCAGACGTAGAGCCGCTTGTTGGGCTGGTCGCGCCAGCCGTCGAGCGGGATCGGCACGCCCCAGTCGAGGTCACGGCTGATCGCCCGCGGCTGCAGGTCACCGAGCAGGTTGAGGGCGAACTTGAGCACGTTGGGCCGCCACTCGCCCTGCTTGGACTGCAGGTAGGAGCCGAGCACCTCGGCGAAGGCGGGCAGATCGAGCATGAAGTGCTCGGTCTCCGTGAAGATCGGCGTCTCGCCGTTGATCCGGCTCTTGGGGTTGATGAGCTGGATCGGGTCGAGCTGGTTGCCGCAGTTGTCGCACTGGTCGCCGCGGGCACCGTCGTAGCCGCAGATGGGGCAGGTGCCCTCGATGTAACGGTCGGGCAGGGTGCGTCCGGTGGACGGGGAGATCGCGCCCATCGTGGTCTTGGGGAAGATGTAGCCGTTGTCGTAGAGGCCCTTGAAGATCGCCTGCGTGACGTCGTAGTGATTCTTCGTCGTCGTGCGGGTGAACAGGTCGTAGGACAGCCCCAGGCCGGTCAGGTCTTCGGCGATCACCCGGTTGTAGCGGTCGGCGAGCTCGCGGGCGGTCACGCCCTCCTTGTCGGCCTGCACCTGGATGGGCGTGCCGTGCTCGTCGGTGCCGGACACCATCAGCACCTTGTTGCCCGCCATCCGCTGGTAGCGGCTGAAGACGTCGGACGGCACGCCGAATCCGGATACGTGCCCGATGTGGCGAGGGCCGTTAGCGTACGGCCACGCTACGGCGGTCAAGATGTGCTGGGACATAGGCCCAAGCCTACGGTGCGACCACGGTCGCCTCGTACCGAATACCGGCACGAGGCGGATGATCAGCGCGTCGTGGACTCCTCGCGGGACACGGCCTCGGCCGCCTCCTCGGCCACCTTGGCGGCGAGGTCGATCGAGCTCTCGCGGGTGCGGCGGATGCCCAGGATGCTGATGAACAGCGCCGCGAAGATGGTCTGGAAACTCATGATGAGCGCCGTCGCGGAGGGCACGACGATGCGCAGCGACTCGCGCGGGTCCAGCGAGCCGAAGCTGCGGACCTGCCAGTGCGACAGCGACATCACCAGGCCGACGAGACCGGCCACGGCCAGCAACCCGCCGACCACCAGGCCCTTCTCCAGGGTGACGATGTCGATGAGCCGGCGGACGCGTGGCGACTCGGGCAGGAAGCCCTCCTCGGCCGCGTAGACCTTGGTGAACAGCGCGAACAACGCCGCCTGGAAGCCGATCACCACCGCCGCCGACGCGCCGACCAGGGTGTCGACGTCGAAGGCCAGCTCGCCGATCTCGACCGGGCCGAACGTCAGCGCCGTGCCCGCGACCAACCCGATGACCATCAGCAGGATGCCGGGATAGAAGAACAGCCACTTGGGGCTGTACAGCATCAGGAAGCGCAGGTGGCGCCAGCCGTCACGCCAGGAGCGCAGGTGCGGCGGCCGGGAGCGGCCGTCGGGCGACAGCGTGGTGGGCACCTCGCGCACGTCGAGGCCGGACAGCGTGGAGCGGACGACCATCTCGGAGGCGAACTCCATGCCGCCCGTCTGCAGCTGGAGCCGCAGGATCGAGTCGCGCCTGAACCCGCGCAGGCCGCAGTGGAAGTCGCCGATGGCCGACGGGAAGAACAGCCGGCCGATGAACGACAGCACCGGGTTGCCCAGGTAGCGGTGGAGCGGAGGCATGGCGCCGGGGGCGATGCCCCCCTTGAACCGGTTGCCCATCACGAGATCGGCACCGTCGCGCAGTTGTTCGACGAATGGGAGCAACGAGGTGAAGTCGTAGGAGTCGTCGGCATCGCCCATGATGACGTATTTGCCGCGCGCGGCCCGGATTCCGCCCATGAGGGCGTTGCCGTAGCCCTTCTCATCGACGTGGACGACACGCGCACCGGCGTCACGGGCGAGCTGCTGCGAGCCGTCCGTGCTGCCGTTGTCGGCGATCAGGACTTCGCCCTCGATGCCGTGCTCTTCCATGCACGCCAGTGCCTTGCGTACACAGACTTCCACGGTCTCCGCCTCGTTGAGGCAGGGCATGACCACCGTCAGTTCCACGTCTCAACCCTTCAGTTAAGGCTCTTCCAGCCCACCATCATGCCCTGTGCCCGAGGATGGTCGGGTCAAGTCCTAAAAACGACTGGCATTCTTTACAGCATGGTGAGCGCTGCGGAGATGACCCCTGTGGACCCCTCCGCCCCTGGCCGGATAGCGCGCGTGTGGGCGTTCGTCGGCCGTCATCGGGGGTTCGCCGCCGCATTCGCCATTGGCGGGGTGCTGCGGCTGATCACCATGCTCGGCTACGGCCCGGCGATGTGGTTCAACGACTCCTACGAGTACGTATCCGTGGCGCTGCACCCCCGGCCGCACCCGATCCGGCCCGACGGTTACGGATTCTGGCTGCTGCTGCTCAAGCCGTTCCACAGTTTCACCCTGGTGACCATGTCCCAGCACCTGATGGGCCTGGCCACGGGCGCGCTCATCTACGCGTTGCTGCGCGCGAAGTTCGGGCTGCCGAAGTGGGGGGCGACGCTGGCGGCCGTCCCGGTGCTGTTCGACGCCTACCAGATCCAGCTCGAGCAGCTCATCATGTCCGACACGCTGTTCACGCTGCTGGTCGTGGGCCTGATCACGATCGTCCTGTGGAACCGGCGGATGTCGTGGAAGCTGGGCGTGGTCGTCGGGCTGCTGCTCGCGCTCACCGCGCTCACCCGCTCGATCGGCCTGCCGATCCTCGCCCTGGTCGTCGCCTATCTGCTCATCAAGCGGACCGGCTGGAAGGCGATCGTGGCCGTGATCATGACCTGCGCGATCCCAGTCGTCGCCTACATGGGTTGGTTCTCCACAAACTTCGGTAAATTCGCGATGACCAACAGCGACGGGCTCATCCTTTACATGCGCACGGCGATCTTCGCCGACTGCAACAAGATGCACATCGACAAATACCGGGAGCTCCAGATGCTGCTCCTGTGCATCAACGATCCGGTCAGTCAGCGCAAGGACTACGCGCAGTGGTACCTCTGGGGCCAGGGCAACGGCGACGGCCAGGGCACGGGTGAGGTGCTGCACCGCTGGGGCGCGGGCAAGAAGTTCACCGACATCACCAACGAGGCCGCCAGCGCGTTCGCCACGCGGGCGATCACCTCGCAGCCCGGCGACTACCTGAAGGTGGTGGCGCGTGACTTCTTCCGTGCCTTCAACTGGGGCCGGCCGCGCTTCCCGGACGAGAAGACGTACAACATGTATCGCTTCATCCCGTTCTACGAGCTGGATGACAGCGGCAATCCCAAGCGACTGCCTCAGTGGCCCTCCTATCAGGGCCGGACGGACACCGACGCCTACACCTACGAGCAGGGCCCGCCCGAGACGAAGATCGTCGCGCCCTTCGCACAGATCATGAGCGGCTACCAGCAGGTGGTCTACCTGCCCGGCATCGTGCTGGGCGGCGTGATGCTGATCGGCCTGTACGGCACGGTGGTCCGCTGGCGCCGGTTCGGCGGGCCGGTGATCCTGCCCTGGCTCGGGGCGTTCGGCCTGCTGCTCGCGCCCGCCGCGACGGCGGAGTTCGACTACCGCTACGTCCTGCCGGCGGTCCCCCTGGCCTGCATCGCGGCGGCGATCACGCTGCGCCGCGGCGTCACTTGGGCGCGGGTACGACCCAAGCCCGCGTCAGCATCCGAGCCCACCACTGTGCCTGCGTGAGCGTCTCGGCCACCAGCACCGGGTAGAGCCACCAGAAGTTGATCAGGACGATCAGCGTGAACGCCCCCACCACCGCGGCCCCCACCGCCCGCCGCGCGGGTGTCGCGCTCTCCTTCCCGATCACCAGCCCCGCGACCAGGACCAGCGCCAGCACCATGAACGGCACCACGGGGATCATGTAGAAGAGGTACATCGTCCGCTGGTCGGCGACGGCGTAGTAGAACCACGGCAGCCAGCCGGCGGCGAAGGTCAGCAGCACCGCCCCGGCCCGCCAGTCGCGCGTGGCGACGTACCAGGCGATGAGTGCCAGCAGGGCGAGCAGGGCGGCGAACCAGACGGCGGGCGTGCCCACTCCCAGCACGGCCTGCGAGCACTTGTCCGCCCCGCACGCCGAAGGCGGCAGGTCGGTCGGGTAGAAGAAGGAGACCGGCCGGAACAGGACCGGCCAGGTCCACGGATCCGACATGTACGGGTGATAGTCGTGCAGCCCGGTGTGGTAGCCGAGCACCTGCACCTGGTACTTCAGCCACGATCGCACCGAGTCGACGACGAAGAACAGCGGCCCCGACGACGTCGCCTGGTCCCAGTTGCGCCCGTAGCCGCCCGCCGTGACGAACCAGCCCGCCCACGAGGCCACGAAGGTCAGCGCGGGCACCAGCCCGAGCGCGGCCAGCCCCGGCGGCACGTCCAGCGAGAGCGCCCCCTGGTACGGCCGGCGTAACCCGACGGCCCGCCTGGCCCCCATGTCCCACAGCAGGCTCATGACCGCGAACGCGACCAGGAAGAACACCCCTGACCACTTCACCGCGCAGGCCGCCCCCAGGCAGAGGCCCGCGGCGATCCGCCATGGCCGCAGGCCGAGCGGCGGCCCGGTCGGGGTGAGCGGCGAGCTGTCGTACCAGTCGGCCAGCCGCTGCCGTGACCGGTCGCGGTCGACCACCAGGCAGGCGAACCCGGCCAGCACCCAGAACATCAGGAAGATGTCCAGCAGCGCCGTACGCGACAGCACCAGGTGCAGGCCGTCCAGCGAGAGCAGCAGCCCGCCCAGGCAGCCCAGCATCGTCGAGCGGGTCATCCGCCGCGCCAGCCGGGCCAGGATGAGGATCGACAGCGTCCCGACCACCGCCGCGGCGAACCGCCAGCCGTAGGGGTTCATGCCGAACAGCCACTCCCCCAGCCCGATCATCCACTTGCCCAGCGGCGGGTGGGCGACGAACGAGGCGCAGTCGGTCGTGTTCGGGCAGTGCTTGAAGATGTCGAGGTTGCCGGCCATCAGCCGGTGGTCGGCCTCCGGGTTCTTGGAGTCACCGAGCGTGACCCGCTCGACGCCGAACCTGAGCAGCGAGTAGGCGTCCTTGAGGTAGTACGTCTCGTCGAAGACGATGGCCCGCGGCTCGCTCAACCTGACGAATCTCAGTATTCCGCCGAAGAGGGCGACCGCGATCGGCCCCAGCCACCCCCAGAGGGCGCCCCCTTGCATCGGCGGGACCAGCCGCTGTGCGGAAATCCCCCATTTCTTCACGATGCGCACCCTATGGCGTGGACGATCTCCTGTGAACCGCGTCATAGAGCTCCCGCTTGGGCAGACCCGCCTCCTTGGCCACGTCGGCGACGGCCGCCTTACGCTGCTCCCCGTCGGCCACGCGGCGGTCCACCTCAGCGACCAGTGACTCGATATCGGGCTCGGTGTCGGCCGCGACGTGACCGGCGACCACGACGGTGATCTCACCCTTGACGCCCGCCGCCGCCCACGCGGCCAGCTCGCCCAGGCCGCCGCGCCGTACCTCTTCATAGGTCTTCGTGAGCTCGCGGCAGACGGCGGCCCTCCGGTCCTGGCCGAAGGCCTCCGCCATCGCCTCCAGCGCGCTCTGGAGGCGGTGGGGCGCCTCGAAGAACACCATCGTCCGCTCTTCCCTCGCCAGCGCCGAAAGGCGGCGAGCGCGCTCTCCGGGCTTGCGCGGCGGGAAGCCCTCGAAGCAGAACCGGTCGCTGGCCAGACCGGAGACGGCCAGCGCGGTGGTGACGGCGCTCGGGCCCGGCAGGGCGGTGACCGTGATGCCCTCCTCGACCGCGAGATGCGTCAGGCGGTAGCCGGGGTCGGACACACCAGGCATGCCCGCGTCGGTGATGACCACCACCGTCTGTCCCTGCTTGAGCGTCTCGACCAGCTCCGCCGCACGTGCGGCCTCGTTGGCGTCGTAGTAGGAGACGACCCGCCCGCGGATCTCCACGCCGAGGTCGCCGGCCAGCCTGCGCAGGCGTCTGGTGTCCTCGGCCGCCACCACGTCGGCGTTCTCGAGCACCTCGCGCAGCCGCGGTGAAACGTCGCCCGCCTGCCCGATGGGGGCCCCTGCCAGCACCAACCTGCCCTTTACTGTCACCCGGCCATTGTGGCAGGGCATCCCGATAAGACCCTGTTTCCTGGGTAAGCACTGGCTTGAGGCCCGTACGATGTCCGAATGGCGGTGACCGATTTCCCGTACGAAACCTTTGGTCAGTCAAGTGGCCAACCGGCGGCGGACGAGAGCAGTCCCGGGACGCGATCCATCCGAGATCGGGTGGTCCCGCCGATGCGGGGCAGCGTGTTGTGGGGCTGGTTGGGACCGCTGTTCATCACCGTGTTCGGCGGGGTGCTGCGCTTCATGGGGCTCGGCCACCCCAACGCCGTCGTCTTCGACGAGACCTATTACGCCAAGGACGGCTATTCGCTGATCACGTGGCTCGTGGAGCGGGTCACGATCAAGGATGCCGACAAGGCGCTCATCGCCGGCAACACCGACATCTGGCAGAAGTGCACGGAGGCGACGCTCGACAAGTGCGCCTCCTACGTGGTCCACCCGCCCCTGGGCAAGTGGATGATCGGCGTGGGCGAGTGGCTGTTCGGCATGAACCCCTACGGCTGGCGGTTCGCCGCGGCGGTGGTCGGGACGCTGTCGATCCTGGTCCTGGCCCGCGTGGCCCGCCGGATGACCCGCTCGACCCTGCTCGGCTGCTTCGCCGGGCTCCTGCTGGCCCTCGACGGGCTGCACTTCGTGCTGTCGCGTACGGCGCTGCTGGACATCTTCCTGATGTTCTGGGTGCTGGCCGGGTTCGCCTGCCTGGTGGTCGACCGCGACCGGGCGCGGGAGCGGCTGGTCGACTGGTACGAGACGTCGCCGCTGTCGCCGCAGGGGCCCTGGCTGGGGCTGCGGCCGTGGCGGATCGCCGCGGGCCTCTGCCTCGGGGCCGCCATGGGGGTCAAGTGGTCAGGGGTTTTCTTCCTGGCCGCCTTCGCGGTCATGAGCCTGCTGTGGGACTTCGGCGCGCGACGGGCCGTCGGCCTGCGCAATCCCTACTCCGGCGCCCTCGCCAAGGACGTGCCGACCGGTCTGGTCGCCTTCGCGCTGACCCCGTTCGTGACGTACATGGCCACCTGGACCGGCTGGTTCGTCAGCGCGGCCGGCTACGGGCGCAACTGGGACCAGGCCACCTCGTCGGGCCCGATCTACTTCGTCATCGACTCGATGCGGTCGTGGGTGCAGTACCAGTGGCAGGTCTTCTCCTTCCACAGCGGGCTGGCGACCTCACATCCCTACATGTCGGATCCGTGGCAGTGGCCGCTGCTGCTGCGCCCGGTCGCCTTCTACTACGAGGGCAACAAGGGCGGCGCCTGCGGCGCGAAGGACTGCGCCGAGGCCGTGCTCGGCGTGGGCACCCCGGTGATCTGGTTCGGCGCGCTGGCCGCGCTGATCGCCCTGATCGCCTGGTACGTCGCCACGCGGGACTGGCGGGCGGGCGCGGTGCTGCTGGCCTACGCGATGGGCTGGCTGCCCTGGTTCTACTTCGCCATCACCGAGAACCGCACGATGTTCCTGTTCTACGCGGTGCCGATGGTGCCGTTCATGGTGCTGGCCCTCACCCTGTGCGCGGGTTTGCTGATAGGCCCCTCAGCGAAGACACCGGGTGGGGCTGTACCGTTGAGACGTACGCTCGGGGCTGCGGCCGTCGGCGCGTTCGCACTACTCGCACTGATCAACTTCTGGTGGCTGCATCCGGTTTTGTCCGCCGAGCTGATCCCCTACACCGAGTGGAAGGCACGGATGCTCTTCGACAAGCGGTGGATTTGACCCGGTCACAGTTCCATATTTACTAATTTCATAGGGTAGTCGCAGTGCAAGACCCAATACGCACCGGTTTCGGTCATCGTCAGGCCCGGGGTCGATACGGCAAACTTCGAGGCATGAGTGCACCAGACGTCACCGCCCTGCTCGCCGAGTTGGAGCGCTCCGAGCCGGACCTGGCCGAAGAGGCCAGGACCGCTGTGGAGTGGTTGACGGGCGGGGAGCCGCTGGAGACGGTTACGCAGCTCGACGTCTGCGAGTTCCTCTGGTACACACTGCCGCTCAAGGTCGGTGGCGACCATGAGCGGCTGGCCCGCGCGCTCGGGCGGCTGCTGCAGGTGGGCGGGCTGGAGCGCTATGCAGGGCTGTGCGAGTCGCCCCTTACGGCCAAGATCCTGCGCACCTACGCCCGTGAGGGCGAGGACGCGGGCACCAGCGCCTACCAGGTGGCGCTCGAGGCCACCGGCGTGCTCCCGCCCGACGTGCCCGACCTCCAATGGAGCATGATCATGGGCCCCGAGGAGCTGGGCGCGCACGTCGCCTGCTCCGCGGCGCTGGAGCTGGCCATCGTCTCGGGCGAGAGCGTCGATCCCGGCGCGCTGACCAAGCGCTGGCTGACCGCGCCACGGACCGAGCTGGGCGGCGACAGCTGGCTGCACCGCGTGCACGGCGAGCGGCTCAACCGCTGGGTGCTCGGCCGCGGCCCGGCCCGGCGCGAGCTGGCCCAGCCGTTCGAGGTACGGCTGCACGCTCCCGTCTCGGTCCAGCAGTTGCCCGCGCTGCACGGCCTGCTGTCGCTGGCCGCCTCGGAAGGCAGCCTCCCCATGCGCCTGGCCCCCTCACCGGAGGCACTCCGGCTGCGCGAGCTGGCCGAACGCGAGCTGGGCGCGATCAGCCGCCACGGCGTCCGGCTGTCGATCACCGACTACGGCCGGCAACTGCTCGACTCCCCCGAGGCCATGTGGGACGCGGTCACCAAGCTGCTCCTGGCCAGGGGCGAGCACGAGTTCGAGGTCTCGGCGCGTGAGGCCGCGCTCATGCTGCTCGCCGACGGCGCCCTGATGTCGCCCACCGAGCTGCGCGAGCGGGTGGCCGAGGTGGTCGGCGGCGAGGGCTGGCATCCCGCGACGAGCCTTGAGGACGTCGCCACGCCGGTCACCGACCTGGTCGCCCAGCTCAAGGCGCTCGGCCTGGCCTTCGCCGACGACCTCGCCGTACGGGTGACCCGCTCCGGCCAACTCGCGGCCCTGGCCGCCCTCCGCGCCCACGCCCTGCGCCCAAGGCAGTACGTGAGCGCGGGCTGACGCCCGAGGCAGTACGTGAGCGCGGGCTGACGCCCGAGGCAGTACGTGAGCGCGGGCTGACGCCCGTCAGGGGACGCTGACGCGGCGGATGGCCCGCTTGAAGTCGGGGCACTCCACGAACGGGTCGTGGTCACAGACCGCCGCGTGGCGCAGGCTGTCACGCAGCCGGGTGAGTTGCGCGATCCGCTCGTCGACCTCGCGCTCCTTGGCGGCCATCCGCTCACGCAACACGGCGTCGGACGGCCCCGCCCGCAAAAACGCGGCGATCTCGGTGAGCGTGAACCCGGCGTCACGCGCGCAGGTGACCAGCGCCAGGCGTTCGAGCGTCTCGGGCAGGTACGTCCGGCGCAGGCCGTTGCGCCCGTCGGCCGTGATGAGCCCCTTGCGCTCGTAGAACCGCAGCGCCGACGGCGCCAGGCCGGACCGCCGCGCCACCTCACCGATGTCGAGCAACGTCTCGTCCACAGCCCGCTCCTTGACTTGACTTGAACCGCGCTTCAAGTCGCAGTCTAGGGCACATGACAATCCATCACCTGAATCTCGGCTCGATGCGCGAGATCGATTCGACCGAGTCCCTGCCCTCCGCGCCCGCCGTCTGCCACGCCCTGCTTGTCGAGACCCCCGCCTCGGGGCTCGTCCTGGTGGAGGCGGGACTGGGGCTGGACGACGTGACGCGGCCCGGCGAGCTGCTCGAAGCCGAGTGGGTCGAGCTGGTCGGGCCCGAGCTCCGGCCGGCGGAGACGGCCGTCCAGCAGGTCGCCGCCCTCGGTTACGACCCGGCGGACGTACGGCACATCCTGCTGACCCATCTGGACGTCGACCACAGCGGCGGGCTGCCCGACTTCCCGCAGGCGGAGGTGCACGTCATGGCGGCCGAGCTGCAGGCGGCGCTGACGGAGGCGCCGAACCGCCGCTACCGCCCCGGCCATTGGGCGCACGGCCCGCGCTGGGTCACCTACCCCGGCACCGGCGACAGCTGGAACGGGGTCGAGGGGGTGCGGCCTTCGACGTTCTCGCCGGACTTCCTGATGGTGCCGCTCGCCGGGCATACGCGGGGCCACGCGGGCGTGGCGGTCAGGGACGGCGACCGGTGGCTGCTGCACGCCGGTGACGCCTACTTCTACCACCGCGAGCTGTCGGCCGACGACCCACGGACGCATCCGCTGATGGACATCGTGCAGCTCGACTCGCAGGTGGACGAGGGGTCGCGGCTGACGAGCCGGGACCGGCTGCGCGAGCTGGCGAACGTGCACGGTGTGGAGGTCTTCTCCGCGCACGACCCGTGGGAGCTGCACCGCATGAGGTGAGGTCGTGGCGCGCCCTGGCCGGGGTCTGACCAGGTGCTATCGGGCGCGCTCCAGTTGAGGTCCGGCCAGTTGTCGTAGGGCGCGCTCCAGTGGGCATGAACCGGTTGTCGCCCGCGCGCGTACCTCTGGCTGCCCGGCCACCGCGGCGCGCAGAACGCGGTGGCCGGGTCCCGGGCCCGCCGCGCGCAGCCCATCTCGCTCCCGCCGGAGCCGAGCTCGTCCCCACTGAATCACCGTGAATCACTCCGCCGTCCCGCCGCGGTGAGGGCTCCCCCGCGTGGACCAGCCATCCTTTCCTCAACCTTGGCAGGACCGGGCACCGCCCACCAGTTTGACGTGTGCGACATTAGCTGATTTAGTGCATCATCAATTGGCATCAAACTGGTTCGTAGAGAATGGTGCGCCGGATGCTGTCGAGGGTGCGGAGCGGATGAACGGTGACGGCGCGGAACAGCGCACCAAGCGTGAGCGTCTCGCCACGGAGCTGCGGCGCCTGCGCGACCTGGCCGGGATCTCCGGACGCGACCTGGCCCACCGAGTAGGCATCAGTCAGTCCAAGGTCTCCCGCATCGAGTCGGGGAGCGTGATCCCCTCACTGCCAGAGGTGACGGCGTGGGGCGAGGCGGTGGAGGCCTCGAGTCAGACCCGGGAGTGGCTGACCGACCTGACCGAGGCGGCGTTCACCGAGATGCACAGCTGGCGGGCCGCGCTCCAGCGTCAGGCGCACCTGCAGGACGAGATCCGGGAGCAGGAGGACCAGGCGCAGCTGGTGCGGGGATTCCAGCCCACCGTCATCCCGGGGCTGTTGCAGACCGCCGAGTACGCCCGGCGCATCTTCGCGTTGTTCGACCCGCCATACAGCGAGGGCAACCTGTCCATGGCCGTCGCGGCTCGTTTGCAACGGCAGCTCGCCCTGTATGAGGAAAGCCGGCGTTTCGAATTCCTCATTACCGAGGCGGCGCTGAGGTGCCGCCCGGGATCGGCCAAACTCCTGCTCGCCCAATTGGACCGGATAGCCTCGCTGAGCACCCTGGAGAACGTCTCCATCGGCTTGATACCGCACAACACGGAAGCGCTTGTCTGCCCCCCGCACGGTTTCACCCTCTACGAGAGCGACGGCAGCGCGGCGGATACTTTTGTGGAGATAGAAGTCGCGCATGTGAGGCTGTCCGCCGGCCACGCCGACGACATCGCGGTCTATCAGCGGCAGTGGTCCCTGCTGAGCCGGATGGCCGTCTTCGGCGACGCGGCGCGGGACTTCCTCGCCGCGATCAGCGCCGACGTCCGCGCCGCGGATCGGTGACCCCGCCTTGCGCACGACCGTCCGCCCATCCCCGGGGAGCGGGCACCTCGCGCACTCCCCGAGGACACGGCGACCCGCCCGTCGCGGCCTCCTCCGCGGGCATGAACTCGCCTCACCTCAGTTCGAACTCGCCCGCGTGCACCCCGGCGAGGAACGCGACCCACTCCTCACCGCTGAAGTAGAGGACCGGCCCCTCGGGGTCCTTGGAGTCGCGAACCGCGACCACGTTCTCACCCAGCGCGACCTCCACGCAGCCGCCGCCGTTGTCACTGAAGGTCGCCTTGAACCATGCGGCGCGCGGCGACCGGCTTTCCTTGACAGTACCCATTGTTTCTCTCCTGTTCGTCCGGGGAGCTTTGTGCCGCCCGCTGTCTGGTCGGCCTGGGTATCGGCTCGGTGCCGCGCCGTTGGTCTGCCATAGGAATTCTATGAACGCCGTTAGTCATATCCAATACGCGTAGTACGAAGGAGTTGGACCGATGCAGTTTCGATTGCTGAACGGCGTGGAGGCTTACCGGGACGGTGTGCGGGTTTATGTTGGTGACCGAAAACAACGTTTGATGCTGGCTTTGCTCCTGCTCGCCGGGGCGCGTCCGGTCACCATGGAGGAGCTGATCGACAAGATCTGGGGCGCGGAGCCGATAAACAGCGCGCGCAAGGTCATCCAGCACTATGCGAGCGACCTGCGCGCCCATTTGGGACATTCCGCCGGGCCGAAATTGGGCGACATGCTGCCCAAGTACCAAGGCGGCTACCGGCTGCTGGCCGACCGGAACCAGGTCGACGTCTACCGCTTCCGCGATCTGGTGAACGAGGCGCGGCCGCTGGTCGGGCGTGACGACGCGCAGGCTGTACCGATCCTGCGTGACGCCCTTCGGCAGTGGGGCACCCGTGGCCTGCGGCCCGGCGAGCCGCTCAGCGGCCTGACCGGCCAGTCCGCGGCGAACGCCCGGGCCAAGCTGCTGGCGGAGCACCGAGCCGCGGTGATCGACTGCCTGGAGGCCGAGCTGCGGCTCGGGCACCACACGTTGCTCGTGCCCGAGATCCTGGACCTGGCCACCGCCGGGCCGCCCGACGAGCAGCTGACCGGCCTGCTCATGCTGGCCTGCCACCGCGCCGGCCGACCGGCCGAGGCCCTGGGCGCGTTCGCCGCCCTGCGCAAGCGGCTGGCCGAGGAGATCGGGGCCGATCCGAGCGCGGACATCGAGCGCCTCCACCAGCGCATCCTCACCCAGGACCCGGCCCTCGGTGATTCGCCGGGATTCGCCCCCTCCGGAGCAGAGGTGCGAGCACCCGGCGAGGCCGGCAAGAGCGCCGTCCGCCGCGTGGCAGAAGCCGCCAGGAAGGGCGACGCGAAACATCGGGATAATCCATAACGGAACTAATTGCTAAACTGGACGACATGACTGCCATGGCCCCTTCCCGCACCGCTCCGGACCTGTCGTTCCTGCTGGACCACACCGGCCACATCCTGAGAACTCGGATGGCGGCGGCGCTGGCGGAGATAGGGCTGACGGCGCGGATGCACTGCGTGCTCGTGCACGCCCTGGAAGAGGAGCGCACGCAGATCCAGCTCGCCGAGCTCGGCGACATGGACAAGACCACGATGGTGGTCACCGTCGACGCCCTGGAGAAGGCGGGCCTCGCCGAGCGCCGCCCGTCCAGCACGGACCGGCGGGCCCGGATCATCGCCGTCACCGAGAAGGGCGCGGAGGTCGCCGAGCAGAGCCAGACGATCGTCGATGGCGTACACCGGGCGGCCTTGGCCGCGCTGCCCGAGGACGAGGCCGAGGTGCTGCTGCGGGCGCTGAATCGCCTGGCGACGGGGCATCTGGCCACCCCCGCCGAGGCGCCGCAAGGGGTTCGGAGGGCTCGGCAGAAAGGCTGAAAGGTCCGAGACATATAGTCTGCAACGGAACTATCTGTTATGGTTTCTCTTGTTCGCCCTTTGAGCAGGAGATGGCCATGTCATATACCGCACCTTCCCCCCAACCATCGCGCTGGCTGGCACTCATGGTGCTGTCCGCCGCGATGCTGATGACGGTCCTGGACGGCAGCATCGTGACCGTCGCGATGCCGGCCATGCAACGGGATCTGGGCTTCTCGCCCGCCGGGCTCAGCTGGATCGTCAACGCGTACGGAATCGCCTTCGGCGGATTGCTGCTCCTGGCCGGCCGGCTGGGTGACCTCATCGGCCGGAAAACCATGTTCCTGGCCGGAAACGCGGTCTTCACCGCCGCGTCGCTGCTGGCCGGCGCGGCGACCGGGCCCGGCCTGCTGATCGCCGCCCGGTTCCTGCAGGGCGTGGGCAGCGCGATGGCCTCCGCGGTTGTTCTCGGCATCCTGGTGACGCTGTTCACCGAGCCCGCCGAACGTGCCAAGGCGATCGGCATCTTCAGCTTCACCGGCGCCGCCGGCGCCTCGATCGGCCAGGTCCTTGGCGGGGTCATCACCGACGCGCTCAGCTGGCACTGGATCTTCTTCATCAACCTGCCGATCGGCCTGGCCACCATCGCGCTGGCGATCCGCGCGCTGCCGGGCGACCGCGGGGCCGGACTCGCCGCCGGGGCCGACGTCATCGGCGCCGTCCTGGTCACCAGCGGCCTGATGCTGGGCATCTACACGGTCGTCAAGATCGAGGAGTACGGCTGGCTCTCCGCCCACACCCTCGGCCTCGGCGCGGTGTCCCTCGCCCTGCTGGCCGCCTTCGTCATCCGTCAGGCGACCGCCAGAACCCCGCTGATGCCTCTGCGGATCTTCCGTTCGCGCACCGTCTCGGGCGCCAACCTGGTCCAGATGCTGGCGCTGTCGGCCATGTTCGCCTTCCAGATCCTCGTCGCGCTCTTCATGCAGAAGGTCCTCGGCTACAGCGCGCTCGGCACCGGCCTGGCGATGCTGCCCGCGGCGGTGGCCATCGGCGCCGTGTCCCTGTTCGTCTCCGCCCGGCTCAACACCCGCTTCGGCGTCCGCCGCGTCCTGCTGGTCGGCCTGGCGCTCCTGCTCGCGGCGATGGGCTGGCTCACCCGCGTCCCGGTGACCGCGAACTACGTCACCGACCTGCTCCCGGTCATGCTGCTCATCGCGGGCGGCGGTCTGGTCCTGCCGGCGCTGACCACGCTCGGCATGTCCGGCGCCAAGGCCGACGACGCGGGCCTGGCCTCCGGGCTGTTCAACACCACCCAGCAGGTCGGCATGGCGATCGGTGTCGCGGTCCTGTCCACGCTGGCCGCCTCCCGTACCGAGGATCTGCTGTCCGCCGGACAGAGCCAGGCGGTCGCGCTGACCGGCGGCTATCACGTGGCCTTCACCATCTCCGCCGCGCTGCTCGTGGCCGCGTTCATCGTCGCGCTGACCGTGCTGCGCCGGCCCGAACGGGACACCACGGCCACCGCCCAGGACCCGGCTGTGCTCACCTCAGCCTGACTTTCAAGACACCTGACTTTCAAGACAACGGCCGGGCCTGTCCCGGCCGTTGTTCGTGTTCAGCGCGAAACTCCGTTGCGACGGTCAAGGCGGTTCACCAAGAATGGCGGCGATGAGCGCTACGAAGATGCACGCTGACGAGATCGAGACCGACGTCGCCCTCGTGCGTCGCCTGCTCGCCGGGCAGTTCCCGCGCTGGGCCGAGCTGCCGATCGCTCCAGTCGACTTCTACGGCACCGATCATGACATCTACCGGCTCGGTGACCACTTGGTCGCTCGGCTCCCGCGCATCGAGTGGGCCACCAGGCAGGCGGCGAAGGAGGCGGAGTGGCTGCCGAAGCTCGCGCCGCACCTGCCCCTGGCACTTCCCGTGCAACTGGCCATGGGACGTCCGGCCGAGGGCTATCCCTATGACTGGTCGGTGTACGAGTGGCTGCCCGGCGCGAACGCCAACGGCACGATCGGCGACCTGGACCAGGCGGCCGTCGATCTCGCGGCGTTCGTGACCGCGCTCCGCCAGGTCAGTACGACCGGCGCGCCCCCGCGCCCCCCGCACCATCGAGGCGGACCGCTCGCGGAGAGCGACGCGTCTGTTCGCCAGGCGATCGCCCAGCTCGGCGACCGCGTCGACGGCGACGCCACCCTCCGCTCGTGGCAGGAGTCACTCGACGCCCCGGCCTGGGACGGCCCGGAGGTCTGGCTGCACGGCGATCTGCTTCCGGGCAACCTGCTCGTCGTCGACGGCCGTCTGTCGGCGGTCATCGACTTCGGCGGCCTCAACGTGGGCGACCCCGCCTGCGACCTCCAGCCAGCGTGGAACGTGTTCGCGGGTGACAGCCGCCGGCGATTCCGGCGCGAACTCGGCGTCGACGACGCGTCCTGGGTGCGCGGCCGCGGCTGGGCGCTCGCGCAGGCGGTGGTGGCGTTGCCGTACTACTGGGAGACCAACCCCGGCATGATCCGCCAGGCCTCACACGCGCTGGCGCAGGTCCTCGCCGACAGCTAGTCCCGCGTCAGTCCCGGGGAAGCAGGGTCCCGAGCGGTCCGAGGTCGATGTTGAGGTCGGATGGCGACAGATCGAACCGGTCGCACATTTCGGTCATCGCCTCCTCCAGTCGCATCAAGGTCACGCCCAGTACCTCGATCTGTTCGTCCGACAGGTCCCCTTGCTCCATCCGGCGCACACACTGACGCTCCACGAGTTGGCGTACGAGCTCGACAAGGGTGAGCACCAGGCGCGACAGGTCGCGCTCCACCGCCTCGGCGTCGGTCTCGATGCGCAACCGTCTCGACGGTACCTTGCGCCCCGACGCCGCCTTTTCGAGTGCCGCCTTTTCAAGGTCATTCCTCATCGGTACTCCGAACCGACATGATCAGTGCGCGTACGGAGATGCGCACCAGGTCGATGTCCGCAATGGACAGGACGAGATCCCCGCTCACGACGACCCCACCTGCCAGCAGCCGGTCGAGGAGGTCCACCAGCGCCACCCGTTCGGGCGGCAGCCGGTCCTCCCGGGCGAGCACCGCGCCTCGGGGCTCATCAATCGTCATCGCCGGTTCCCCCTTCCGGCCTTTCCGGTGTCTCGGCGAAGGCGGCGAAGGAGTACGGCGCCCACGGACCGGTGAGCTCCACGTCGATTCCCTCGCCCCGCAGCCCGTCGACGACCCGCGCGAACTCCGCGCTTCGGTCGAGATCGACCAGGTAGGCGCCGTTGAGCACCATCCACTCCGCACGACCGGACAGCTGCGGGTCCTGCGCGCGATGACGCTGGCTGGCGACCGCCACGGACTTGAGGGCGTCATGAATGAGCTCCCCGCGCGCGGCGGCCTGGCGCCAGCTCTCCTCACGACTGCGCAGACTCGCCTGCCGTTTCTTGAGGTAGGCCAGTCCCGGACTGGTCGCGCTCGCGCCCTTCTCTCCCGCTTCGGCGGGCGGCGGTGCGGCCGGATCGACGTACGCTTTCACCCCCCACTCCTGCCGATCGGCGATCCGCCCGAGCGTCTCGGTGAAGTCGTCACGTCGCCGGTCCAGGAGCTCCCGAATCTGGTCTTCGCCGCTGTAGACCGTGACAAGACGGACCGGGGCCGTCGGTGTCGTCCGCGCCACCGCCTCCACCACGCGATGGTGCGCACGAGCGGTCTCGCCCAGCCAGTCCAGGTCTTCCATGGACCGCCGCAGCGGCTCTTCGCCGAACCGGTCCAGCGGGACCGTGCTCACGTACGCGACGAGACCGGCATGCGTGATCGCGCGCACCCCCTCACCGGCCACCCCCTTCAGGTCTTCGGGAAGGGCGGAACCCTCGTCGCGGGTGACCGCGTACAGGTAGGTGCCCGCGTCATCCATCACGCTCGTCCACTTCAGCCGCTCGCTCGTCGGCGGGCTCGACCTCCGCGGTCAGCCCGCGCGGCAGCGCGGTGCCCTCCTCCGCCGCGGCGAGCCGTCGCCGGAGCCTGCGGTTCTCCTCACGCAGCTCCCGATCCTGGCCCTTGAGCCATGGATCATGCTCCCACCAGTCGATCCCCATCTCCCTGGCGGTGTCGACCGAGGCGATGATCAACCGGAGCTTGATGGTCAGCAGCTCGATGTCCAGGAGGTTCACGCGGATGTCTCCCGCGATCACGATGCCTCGGTCGAGAACCCGTTCCAGGATGTCGCCGAGGTTCGCCGGCTCGTGGCCAGAGGGCCGCCCGGCGGGGAGGCTGGACTGGCGCATCACGGAGCCAGGCTCGGTCATCGCGAACCGCCCTCCCCGCTGGTGCCGCTGCCCCGCCGGTATCGCTGGATCCGCCGGTAGGACAGCAGGTTCCCCTCCGGATCCAACTCGGCCTCGTAGAGCGCGAGAATGTCGCCGGAAGAGGGGATGCGGTGATCTTCCAGTACCTCCACGTTCACCACCCAGCCGCGCTCGATCGGCTTCACCATCGTGATGCCCTCCGGCTCGCCCGCGACCAGATCGGCGATGTGCTCCAAACCGGCTTCGCCGACGTCCGCCACGGACAGGCCGCGTGGGCGGCGTTTCTGACGTGGTTCTGTCCGCCTCTCGTCGGGTTCCTCCTCTGAGCGTCTTGCCGCCTGGCCGCCGGTCGCCCGCTCTTCGCGGACACTGCGCCTGACAGGCATGCGATCACCCCTCCTCTTCCTCTTCCTCACCTGCCGGCGCGACAGTCTGGCGGGGCCCGACCTGGCCGGGTGCGCCAATCATCGATTCGAGCGTCTGCCGCATCGCCAACGCCTCTTCCTCCTCGGAGATCAGGCCGGCGGCCCTGGACTGCTCGATCTCCTCCAGTCGGCGCCGGACCACCGCCGGGTCATGCATCTGCCGCTCCACCTGCTCCTGGATCAGCTCGCCGAGCCGGATCACCCCTTTGACCGGCGCGAGCGGCCAGCCGAAGAGGAGGCCGATCAGTCCCATCGGTCATCACTCCTGAGTCCGCGCGGTGATGAAGTCGTACGGTGCCAGCGGGCCCAATATGCGCATCTCAACCCGTCCGGACCACCGATCGGCGAACTCGTTCACCACCCGCTCCAGCTCGTCCTGCCGGTCCGTCTCCATGAGCACGGCCACGTGGACGGCGTCCTGTTCGTGAGACGGCTCCCGCATGACGGTGAGGGTGGCGAGCGGACCCACCTCCTCGGTCAGCGCCTGCGTGTCGGCTTCGCGTTTGGCCACGACCGCCTGGTTGATCAGCTCCCCGAGCCGGATCCGCGCGTTCCGCGTCAGATCCTCCGGTTGCCCCTGGATCTGCTCACGCAGCTGCGCGGCCTCCGGGACCTCACTCAGTACCTCGCGGAACAGCGTTTGATCGACGTAGCGTCCTTTGATGACGTACTCGGCCCGTCCCTCCAGCTCCTCCAGCGCGCTGCGGAACTCATCGTGGTGGGGCGTCAGCAGCTCCTCGACGACGGCTTTCTCGTTCGTCATCACCGAGCCGAAGCGGAGCGGGATGACGGGCACCTCGGCGGCGGTGGCATCGAGCAAGGCCCCATGCCGGAACAGGTCGTCGGGGGTGCCAAGCGGGCGGCCGAGCGCGACGTCGCTCACCAGAGCGGCGATCTCGCCGTGCCGTATCAGCCTGATTTCTGTAGCTTCATCCCCTACGCCCCGCGCGTCGCCGGACACCTCGACGTCCTCGGGTACGAGACCGTAGATGTAGACGCCGGCATTCTTGGTGGCCTGCTCAGGAACATCCTGACCGGCGGCATGCGCGGCTTCCGCAGATTGCGCCATTTCAGCGCTCCTCTCGCTCTTGCCGCCGACTGTGCGTCTCTTGTTTCTCGCCACGGTCGCCGACGAAGTCGCTCAGCTTCTCCCCTGCCGCTTCCAAGACCCCTTGGGTGACGTTCTTGCCCTTGCCCTGCGTCATGTTCTGCATGATCTCGGGCAGCCCTTGCCCCCCGGACTCCGCGAGGTCCAGCCGGTTCACGGCCTCGGCGTAGCGCAAGTAGGTGTCCACGCTGGCCACCACGATGCGCGCATCGATCGTCAGCAGCTCGATGCCGACGAGTGAGACCCGGACGTAGGCGTCGATGACGAGCCCTTTGTCGAGGATCGTGTCGATGACGTCGGCCAGGCCCGACGGAGACGGACGGTCGGCTATTCCGCCTGTCGCGGGTTGCACGGTCATTGTTTCTCCCTCGGTCTTCGCGGACGCCGCCCGCCGGTCGCTGGGAGGCCGTCCCGGCCGGTCTTCGCGGACGCCGCCCCTCCGGTCTTCGCGGACGCCGGACGCCGGACGCTGGTCTTCGCGGACGCCGGACGCCGGACGCTGGTCTTCGCGGACGCCGGACGCCGGACGCTGGTCTTCGCGGACGCTGCCCCGTGTCACGTCGTCCGGGAACCGGCCCTGCGACGAACCGGCCGCGACTGTGGCTCCTGGGCGCGCCTCCGCCTCCGGGAGGCCGCGCGAGGCGGCTCTTCTTCCTCTTCCTCTTCTTCTTCCTCCGGCTCCTCCTCTTCTTCTTCCTCTTCCTCCTCCTCAGGCTCTCCCTCTTCCTCCTCCTCTTCCTCGAACTCGTCTTCTGGCAGTTCTTCTCCCTCTTCCTCTTCTTCCTCTTCCTCTTCCTCTGGCTCCTCTTCCGGCCGTTCCTCTTCCGCTCGTTCCTCTTCCGGCCGCTCCTCTTCCGGCCGTTCCTCTTCCTCCTCCTGCGCGGCCTGCTCCTCCTGGACAGCGGTCTCGTGGTCCTTGACGACTTCACCGTCGTGGATCACGCCGCGCCACCCGTCGGAGGCGATCTCGTCGGGGTGCAGCATGCTCTGCGTCATGACATGCCGCCTGAAGTGCTTGAACTCCAGCCGTACGCGCCTGCCCTGCGCACGCCAGATATTGCCGACGTGCTCCACCAGTCCGCGCGGGTGATATTCGAGTACGAGCAGGACCCGGGTCAGGTTGGGAGTCACGGCGTGGAAGCTCACAGCGCCGTCGACGTAGCCCTTAGGTCCTTTGGATCGCCAGATGATCCGCTCATCGGGCACCTGCTCGACGACGTGCGACTCCCAGTTGCGATGGGACCAGAAGACCTGCGCCTTCCACGACAGCTTCTCGTCGCTCTCGTTCTCTACGTGCTCCACCTTCTTCATGAAGCTCGGGAAGTCCTGGAACTTTGTCCACTGGTTGTAGACCACTCGTACGGGAGCGCCGATGTCGAGCGATTCGACAATGTTGACGAACCGTAGCTTCTTGGTCCCCTTGGTCATGCCTCCGAACAGGCCCTTGATTGCTCCCTTGACAGCACCACCCATCATCGAACGTTTGACCGACTTGCCGCCAGAATCATCCGATCCGGTGAGCGCGCTGAACAGACCGCCGACTCCGCCGCCTGCGGCGGGGTCGGCGAGCCGACCCGCCATGTCCTCGACCTTGTCGCTCACGGACTGCAGCCCTCGCTCGATAAAGGCCTGTGCGAGGTTTTTGAGCTCCTGCGTGAGCGCCTCTGTCGGCAGAGCCTGCGCGACCTTCTTGACGTCTGTCGGCAGGGCGTCCGTGACCTTCTTGATGGGCCGAGCCTTCGATACCTGAGCCATCAAGCTCGCCTCCGTGTCCTGGTGACCGGCCGCGTGGCGCGTGCGGGCTCGGCCTTGGGCTTCCTTCTCCGTGCCGGCTTGGGCGGCTCCTCCTCAGGCGCCTCTTCCTCTTCCTCCTCCTCGTAGCCCTCTTCGTAGTCCTCTTCGTCTTCGGCCGTTTCCTCAGGCGTGCCTGGATGGCGCAGACCCTCGGCCCGCTCGTGCAGCCTCGTGGTCAGCGATTCGAGCTGCCTGCTCGTCATGGCCACGGCTGCCGCCTTGCCGACGTCCATCAGCTCGCCACGCAGGCGGCCGGTGAGCTTGTCCATCTCGGGCGACGAACCGAGCATCTTGATCCCCTGCGACAGCAGGCCTCCCTGTCCGCGCAGCCGGCTGAGCACCCCGGCCACGGCCAACGTGGTCGCCCAACGCAGCTTGTGGTGTCGGCCGAGGTAGTAGCCCGCCGCGATGGCCAGCCCCATCTGAACTTTGTCTTTCATGACCAGCGCTCCTTGCCCTCCCGCTCGCCTGGAACAACCGGTCTCCACCTGCCCCACAAAAAAGACAAACAAACACATGATCGGAGAAAACGGACATGCGAGGCGAATCAGGCGCCGGAGACCCGCAGGGACCGCGCAAGGAGCGAGATGTGCATTTCGTACAGATATAGTCAATTCGCCTTATACGGCGATTTGCGCGCCTCCCGTACGGCCAGCCAGCACCCCACCACCGCGCCTAGCCGCCGCCACCGCAGGTAACGCCACAGCGCGGAGCGGGGTGGCTCCTCGTCCATCCGCTCAGCGAAAGTCGTCGGCGTGGTCGAAGGCCCAGTCCCGGAACGTACGAGCCGGAGTTCCGGTGACCTCTTCCACGGTGGAGGTGATCAATGCTGAGTGAGGTCGCGTTTCGGCGCTGGCCAGCAGAGCCTCTACCAGGGCCGGCGGCCTGCCGTCCGCGAGCATCTGCTGCCGGGCGGTCTCGATGGGCACCTTCTCGAAACGCAACGGGCGGCCGATCGCCTGCCCGATGGCGTGCACCTGCTCGGTCCTGCTCACCACCTGCGGACCGGTCAGCACGTACGTCGCGCCGGCATGCCCGTCCTCGATCAGCACACGTACCGCCACGGCCGCGATGTCGCGCGGATCGATCACCGCGGTGGCGGCGATGTCAGGACCACGCACGACGTCCGCGCCACGGATCTGCTCGGCCCACCCGCGAGCGTTGGAAGCGATCGTGTTCGACCGCAGGATCGTCCACTGCGGGCCGGACTTCTCGATCAGGCGCTCCATGTCGGCGTGGAGCTGGTTGATCGGGTCGGTCTGCCGCTCGGCCTCGTCGTTCACCCCCGACGAGGAGAGGTAGACGACGCGGCGGGCACGGCCTTCGACCACGTCGAGGACGGCGGAGGCTCCGTCCGTGGTGAGGAAGGGCCAGATCAGGAACACCGTCTCGACCTCCGCCAGCGCCCCCTCCAGCGTGCTCGGCCTGGACAGATCACCTTCCACCGCCTCGACCCCTTCAGGGAGCCGAGCCTGCTGACCATCTCTCACAAGCGCTCGCGCAGGGACGCCAGCGGACACAAGCTGGGCGATGACCTGCCGTCCGACGTTGCCGGTCGCACCAGTCACAAGAATCTTAGACATGCCCCGGTCAGCCTGGCCGTATACCGAAATATTCCGACTCGATGAGTGTCTCCGGAGGTTGGTGGTGCGTCCCTTGCGGGCCCGTGCGCCAGGCCTTTGTACCGATTCCGCAGGCTGTTTTGTCGGATCGGGCTGCGAGACTCCGCGCATGCATGATCACGAGCTCCCAGGATCAAGCCGCAGCCGGCGGCTGACATGAGCACGTCCGAGCAGTTCAGTCTCCAGGCGAGCCCAGACAAGTGGCGACCTGCGTGGCTCGCCCGAGGAGCACTTCGCGAGCGGCGTTTCGACCTCCCCGCCGGAGTGTCCAGTGTGACCTTCGACAGGGCGCTGCTGGTGAGCGTGGACTTCTCCGGGATTCACTTCGCCTCCTTCAGCGTCCATGGCAGCCAGTTCGAAGGCTGCGACTTCTCCGGCACCACCTTCGAACAGCTGTCGATGGGGGCCACCCGCGTGCGCGGGTGGTGGAACCGCGTCAGCTGGCCGCAGTCGGTCTTCCGCGACTGCGTGTTCCGCCGCACCCGATTCGCGCCGTACACCTCCTTCGGCAACGTCCGGTTTGAAAGGTGCGTGTTCGACGGGTCCCGGCTGAGGGACCAGACGTCCACGTCCGAAGCCGAGTTCGTCGACTGCGTCTTCCTCGGCCGCGTGCGGGATGCCAACTTCTGGGGCCGTCCGACCCACTACCAGGCGGCACTGGGCAGGGACCGCAATGACTTCACCGGCAACGACTTCACCGGCGCGGAGCTCGACGACGTCGCCTTCCAGCACATCGACCTGCGGGCCCAGCGCTTTCCCGGTCTGCCCGGCTACGCGCTCCTCGACAGGATCAGCGCGCGGGTGGCGGCGGCGCTGCCCTTGGTGGAACGCTGGCCGGACCCACGTCACCGGCAACAGGCCCGCTTCAGCCTGGAGTTCCTCGTGGAGAGGGCGCTTGAGTACAACGACGACCATGCGCTGGTGAGCCCTTCGAAGCTGGGCCGGAAACTGCCGCCCGCGCTCCGCGAGGAGCTGTTCGAGGCGCTCAGACGCACGACCAGCGATACATCCCCTGATTGAGCCGTACCGCCTCGCGAGCCAGGTCCCGCAGGCCCGTGATGCGTTCGACCTCGAACTCGTCGAGCAGTTCCTCCTCGGCGTACTCGCGCAGCCGCGCGTCGTCGACGGCGGCGAGCGCGGCAGTGGTCTCGGGCGCCGCCAGCTCCACGCCCGCCGACTCACCGTCGTCGACGACAGCCTTGCTGTCACCGAACTCGCTGAGGTCACGTCCGCTCAGCTCGGCGGCCAGCGTGTCGAGCTCGTCGAGCCAGCCTTTGCAGTCCACGTACGGCAGATTCAAGGCCGCCGGCCCACCGGACAGGGCCAGCCGGGCGGACTGCTCGGAGTCCACCGTGAAGTAATCGACGAGAACACCCATGGTGCGCGACTCTACCGATCATGCCTGTGCCGGGCGCCCTGATCGCCTCACCGGGCGCTCAGAGGATGTCCCAGTCGAGCTCACCGTCGACTGCCTTGGGCTTCCAGTAGCCGATGGAGCCGCCTTTCTCCATGGCGTCGGCGGTGGTCTTCAGCAGGGCGTAGAACGAGCGGATCCGGACGCCTCCCGGCGTGAAGTCCATGGTGCCCTCATGGTCGGTGTCGCCGACGTCCTTCCGCGCCGAGTCGATCACCAGATGGTCGCCCATTCCGTCGGCACCGACGGGGAGCATTCGCCCGTCCCACCATTCCGATCGTGGATCGGAGAATTCCCCATCACTTTCCTCCTCACCATCGATGTCGCACAACTCTCGCCACGTGTCACGCATTTCCCGGACGCTCATGTTCGAGTTGCCCAGGAAGCCGAAGGGCCAGGTGTCCTTGAGGTAGACGGCCCCGTCATGCCGCAGCAGTGAGGCCCGCAGATCGTCGGGGAATCGCAAGCCCATGTACGCCTCCGCAGCCGCGATGGTTTTCGCGTTTCCGTGCTTACCGAGGGTGCGATAACTCCGGGGAGCATTGGTCCTCAGCCAGTCCTCGATGCGCTGCCACTGCCGGTCCACCGCCCGCTTGACCTTCGTGTCGATTTTCCGTACGCGCGGTTCGGCAGCCCGGGGCCGGCAGTCCGCGTCGAGACGGACCCGCGTTTCTCCACTGTCTGCCGACTGCTGAGAGACGTAATCGCCGTCCTGACCGTAATCCTCCTCGTTTCCGGCGAACCAGCAGTCCGTACGGCTGTCCGAGGTGCTTTCCAGGCATGGCCCCCAAGTCACGTCAGATGAGGGCTTGGAGAAGACGGCGGATTCAAGGACTTGAGTGCCGAGAGCCAGCATGATAACCGCGAATACGGCGATGCCCCAACGAGTCAGGCGGCGTCGAGTGGCGTCGTCCAGCGGCTCTCTCGGTTCGCCGCGTTCGAAAAACCTGTCGAACTCGGGGCGGTCGAAGAGGGAGGGCTTTTCGGCGTCATAGCGCTGGAGATCCTCAGCAGTGGGAGTGCCGAGGATCGGAACCGGCGGCCACTGCGAATTCTCGGGCCGGGCCGGAATCGAAGAGGTATCGGAAGCCTGTTGGACCGGGCGCCGTCGAGTGCGAGCGATCACCACGATCGTCGCTGCCGCTATGGCCGCCAAAAGCGCGAGCCATAGCCCGCGGGATGTGATCAATCGCCGCACGTGCGGCAGAGTACCCGGAATTGATCTAGATGGATGTCAATGCCGGACAATTCCCCACCGAGCCGCTCGCGATCGCCCTGCCGACGATCACGCTCCGAGGGCGGGCAGACACACCCGGGCACTCGTCAATAAGATCACTGCTGTTGCGATGATCCGGCGATCGGGAGCCTCGATGAGTGACCCTGGCGGCTTCGGCCCCCTGGTGAAGGACGAGCGCGAGGCGATCGGTCCGTACCGGATCGTGGGCCGCATGGGCGCCGGTGGCATGGGCGTGGTCTATGCGGGGATCGCGGCCGACGGCGCCCGGGTCGCGGTCAAGGTCATCCATCCGGGGTTAGCCGCTGATCCGCAGTTTCTCGCCCGTTTCGTCCGCGAGGTCGATCTCCTGTCCCGGGTGCGCGGGCGCTGCACCGTCTCGGTGCTGTCCGCCGACACCGCCGCGATGCCTCCCTGGCTGGCCACCGAGTTCGTCTCTGGGCCGACCGTCAGCACGTACGTACAGGACAACGCCCCGCTGCCGCCGGACGAGCTGCTCTCGTTCGGCGTGGACATCGCCGAGGCGCTCACCGACATCCACCGGGCCGGCATCGTGCACCGCGACCTCAAACCCGGGAATGTGATCCTCTCCGCCGCCGGCGCGAAGGTCCTGGACTTCGGCATCGCCCGGGCCCTCGACGAGAGCGGGCTCACGGGCACCGGCGCACTGATCGGGACGCCCGGCTGGATCAGCCCTGAGCAGTACCGGGGCGATGAGGCGGACGCCGCCGCCGACGTCTTCGCCTGGGGCGCCCTGATGGCCTACGCCTCGACCGGGCGACCGCCGTTCGGCACCGGAGCCCCCGACGTCCTCGCCTACCGCGTCATGAGCGTCGACCCCGACCTGTCCCAGGTGCCCACGCGGGTCCGCGACCTGGTACGGAGCGCGCTCGCCAAGGATAGGACGGCCCGGCCCGGCGCGGACGAGCTGCTCGCCCAGATCACCGCACTCAAATCGGGCACAACCCCACTCACGGCGGGCACGACCCCCATGCCGCCCCCGCCCAGGTCGGGCACGATCCCCATGCCACCCCCACCCAGGTCCGGCACGGTCGTCATGCCGCCGCCGGTATCACCGCCGGCCAATCGCGTGCCGTTGCGGCTGGCCGCCGCCGTCCTGGCGACGGTCGTGGCCATCGGCGCGCTGGTCTGGGTGGGCTCGGAGGGGATACCGGAGGCATTCCGGAGCCTGAGCGACCCTCCCGCGTCCACGCCCGCGGAGAACCTGACGCCGGACACGAGCGCGACCCCCACCCCCGAGGAGACGACGGAGACCCCGACCCCGACTCCCGAGGAGACGACCAGCACGCGGGAGACCCCGGAGGAGACGCCCACCGAGACGGAAACCCCCGAGGAAACGCCCGCCACAAAGGAGAAGGCGAGCGCGTCCCCCAGCACACCCCGCTCGGCCACCAGCGTGCCGTGCGCGTCCGCGAGCTCGATTCTCCGGCAGGCCGCCGCGCTGAACGGCGGCCTGCCGCAGGACGCCAGGGTCGCGCGCAAGCGGTGCGTGGGCTACTGGGTCGCGGCCGAGCTCGACTCCCCGAGCGTCGGCGGCATCGACCTGATCGCGAAGCGGAACGCGAGCCGATTCGTCAACGCCGAGATCGGTAGTGACTTCTGCTCACGGGAGAACGAGTCGGCACTCCTCAAGAGCGCGCCAGGCGCCATCAGAGCCTTCCTCTGCCCCAATGGCTTCGGCTGACCGCTCCACCTGAGAGCCGACGGCCCGCCCCGCCACCCGGTCCTTGTCGACGGCTGACGGGGATAGGTAAGTACGAGCGGTCACGTCTACGGCGACCGCCTGACCACATGCTTCGGCCGGCACCTATGTTGGGCCGCTCGCGCGGATGGCGGCCGGTCCGTGGCCGTACCAGCGGTGGATGGCTCGCCGCAGGGCCCGGGGGTCGGTGAAGCCGACCCGCGCGGCGATGGACTCCACGCTCAGCGTGGTTTCCCGCAGCAGGCGGTCCACCCGCCGCTGGCGCAGCTTCTCCAGTTCCTCTCGCCAGCTGCTGCCCTCGTCGCGCAGGCGGCGCTGGAGCGTGCGGGGGCTCATGGCCAGCCGCTGGGCGACTTGATCGAGGCCTGGTGGGCCGTCGGCGACGGCGGACTCGAGCGCGGCGTGGAAGCGGTCGAGCCAGCCCCGCACCGGACGGGCGGCCGCGGTGGACAAGTGCGCGTGGTTGTCCAGGATCGCGGCGAGTGCGGGGTCGGCGCGCGGCAGGCGAGCGTCGATGTCGGCCTCGGCGAACGTGACCGACGGGTGGGCGGCCTCGTACTCGACGCGCCTGGTGTCGTACAGCGCGGCCAGGCGCTTGGGCGCTGTCGCCGGGCGGCGCGGCAGCCCTACCCACACCGGCGTGAGCCGCCGACCGGCCCCTGAGCTCGCCAGCATGAGCAGCATGTACGGGACGAACTCCGCGATCATCGCGTATTCCGGGTAGTCGCGGTAAGGACCCTGCCAAGCGACTGTCACCCCGTCATCGTGGCGAGTGACCGTCAGCCGGTCGGCGGGGTCGGCGATGGCGGTGAAGCGACGGGCGGCCATGCGGAACGCGTCGCCGAGGGTGTTCGAGGCGGAGAACAGGTAGTCCCACACGCCCAGCGCGCCCGGTTGCCACAGCTCCATGACCTTGTCACTGCCGCCCGCCGCCCACACCGGGCCGGAGACCAGTTCCCAGATCCGCAGGATGGTGGCGGTGGGGATGCGGATCCCGTCCTCATCCAGTACGGCCAGACCGGGTACGCCGACCAGGCGCGACCGATCCAGGCCCGCCGCGATGCCCGCACGGACCAGCAGGCGGGCCAAATGGGGCGAGACGGTGCCCTTCATCGTGTCGCTCACCGCGCCACCGTCGTGCATCGCGTGGTTCACCATGGCCGATCTATCTCCAAGGGACGGTGCCGACACCCTTGGTATGACATACCGAAAAGCAGGATATGTCGCAACGGAGATGACGCCTTCGGCCCTCCTCGTGACGCCTCCGGCCCTCCTGGCCCGCAGCTCGAACTTCTACCTTCATCGACAGGCAACCCCCTGTGGAGGAACACCATGCAGAACACCCTGTTCGACTACAGCCCGATCGTCGGCCGCGAACCGATCCGCTGGCCGGGCGGCGCCCGCGTCGCCTTCTACGTGGGTCTGAACGTCGAGCACTTCATGATCGACCGCCCCTCCACCAGCATCAACGAGGCGACCGCGACTCTCGTACCGGATCCGCTGAACTACGGCTGGCGCGACTACGGACCGCGGGTGGCGATCTGGCGCGTCATGGAGGTCCTCGACCGGTACGCCATCCGGGCGAGCGTGCTGCTCAACGCCGACGTGTGCGAGCACTATCCCCAGATCATCGAGGCGGGCAACGCCCGCGGCTGGGCGTGGCTCGCCCACGGCAAGAACAACTCCACCTTCCAGGCCGACGTCGACGATGAACGCGCCTACCTGGCCGAGGTCGTCGAAACCGTGGAGAAGGCCACGGGGCGGCGGCCCCGTGGCTGGCTGGGTCCCGCGCTCACCGAGACGTTTCAGACGCCGTCCCTGCTCGCCGAGCTCGGCCTGAGCTACGTGCTGGACTGGACCAACGACGACCAGCCGTACCGGCTGAACGTCCCGGGAATGCTGAGCGTGCCGTACTCGCTCGAACTCAACGACCTGGGCATCTTCACCATGCACGGCAGGAGCGGCGGCGACTTCGTGCAGATGGTCAAGGACCAGGTCGACCAGCTCTGTGCCGAATCAGCGGAGAGCGGGCGCGTCATGGCACTGGCGCTGCACCCGTTCGTCATCGGCCAGGCGTTCCGGGCGAAATACCTCGACCAGGCGCTCGAGTACATCTCCAATCACCCCGACGTATGGCTGACGACAAGCGACGAGATCGCCGAGCACTACGCGGCTCCCGCCGGCGGGCACGACAGATTCCCAGGACGCTGAGTCCGAGGTTGAGCAAGGAAGCGGAAGTGGGGTCAGCGGAAGTCGGTGGTCACCTTGGCGGGATCCGGCGCCTTGACCGACACCTTCGCGCCCCACCCGCTGTAGCGGCTGTCCACGGCGATCATGGCCTGTCTCCCGGTCTCCGTCGCCGTGTACTTGCTCTGCACCCTGCTCACCAGACCCCCCGAGGTGAGCGTGAGGGTGTAGGAGACCTTCGTGCTGTCGAAGGAGCTGGCCGCCTTCGCGCCCGCCCACCAGGCCGAGGCCTGCTTGAGGTCCTTGAAGGTGATCGTGCCGGTGATGGAGTTCTTCGTCGACTTGCCGTGCTTGATCAGTGCGGCCAAGGTCTTGGGCTCGGCCGGATTGAGGATCTGGCCGTAGGAGTCGGGCAGCCCGTACCTCTTGACCTTGTACCAGGTCTTGCCCTCCGGGAGCACCATGGGCATGACGCCGCCGGTGTGGTACGTGATATTGCCGATGCCGACGGCCCGTTGCCGCCCGTAGGTGTCGTCGTCCCAGTGGATGTTGATGTCGAACGCGGCGACGCCCTTCTTGTCGAACTGGAAGGCGCCCTTGCGGTCCTGGATCTCGCGCTCGTCCGTGCCGTCCGACCAGGCGACCGTTTCGGTGAAGCGCACGCCGTGCCCGGGTACGAGCTGGGCCTTCAGCGCGCTGACGGGGTCCTTGGTCGCCGCCTGAGCGGGGGCGGCAACCGCCGATAAGCCGGCGGACAGGGCGGCGCAGGCCGCCAGAGCAGTGATCATCTTCTTCATGGTCAGCGATGATGCCGTAGGCGGATCACAAACGGGGCACGGACGGCCCTGCTACGCGGTCCGCATACCTGCGACGGTAGGCGCGGTACCTCAGCCATACGCCCGTTTGCACGCTTCCTGCCCAGGATCTCCACGCCGTCGCCACACTCAGCGGGCTTTGAGCGACCATAGGGATACCGCCATCAGCAGAGCGGCCAGCCCGCCGCAGATCATCACGGTGGAGACCGAGAAGGCGTCGACGACGCGGCCGCCGACGAACGCGCCAAGGGCGAAGGTCGCCTGGAAGGAGGCGGTGAAGACGACCGTGGCGGCTTCGGGCGCGTGCGGGGCGGCGGTGATGAACGATGCCTGCGAGCAGACGGGCACGCCTCCGTAGGCCAGGCCCCAGACCACGAGCAACACCACGGCGCCGACGGTTGTGCCGCCGACCGAGGGCAGCAGCAGGGTGGTGGCCGCGATCAGACAGCCGCAGGTCACGAAGGCGGCCCGCAGCCGTGTGGCGGTGGCCTTGCCGGCCAGGAAATTGCCGGCGATTCCGGCGATGCCGTACGCCAGCAGAACGGCGCTGACGGCCACGGGAGACAGGCCGGTGATGTTCTGGAGGAACGGCGTGACATAGGTGTAGGTGCCGAAGTGGGCCAAGACGATGAGAAAAGTGGCCAGCAGGGCGATGGTGGCGCCCCGGGCGCGTAGCAGGTCGAGCAGGACGCGTGGGCTGGTGACCTGGTGGGCGGGCAGCGGCGGCAGCAGCATCACCAGGGCGGCCAGGACCAGGATTGCCAGCGCGGCCAGCACCAGGAACGCGCTTCGCCAGCCGGCGAGATCGCCGATGAAGGTCCCGGCCGGTACGCCGAGCACGGAGCCCAGCGGCACGGCGGAGAAGATCACCGCGGTGGCGGTGCCGACGACGTGCGGCGGCACCAGACGGCCGGCCAGCCCGGCCCCGATCGACCAGAAGCCGCCGATGGTGAGACCGACGAGCACCCTGGAGATCAACATCACCCAGTAGGAGGTCGCCACGGCCGCCAGCACGTCGGCCACGGCGAGCACCGCCATGAACACGCACAGCATCACGCGGCGGTCCAGGCGCGCGGTGGTCAGCGTGACGGTGGGTGCGGCGACCGCGGCGACGATGCCGGGCAGGGTCATGGTCAGCCCTGTGGTGCCGTCGGAGATGCCGAAGTCCGCGCCGATGGAGGTCAGCAGACCGATGGGCAGGATTTCGCTGGTGACGATGGCGAAGATGCCCAGCATGAGCGAGGTGACCGCGAGCCAGCTGATGAGAGGCGGGCGTGGCGGAGCCAGTGTGGTGGTGGACATGATTCCCGTTCAGGCAGGTGCATGTGGACTGGGACACCCACCCAAGCAGTCATGAAGCAGCTGGCACTGGCACGTTTCAGACTTGACCAGCACCACTTTTGGCCGAGTCTCCGACTGGTGCCGGAAGATCACCTTGCGGCTTCGGCCCCAGTGCCGCTCGGCAGGAGGGCCAGGAGCTGTCGCGTGTGTCCCGGCAGCTCCGCCTCTGCGAGGCCGGTGATGAGGTCTCTCAGCGGCATGGGCTGATCGACCAGGACGATGTCCTTCGACAGGAGCCGGGTGGGCACCGGCGTGTCGAGTTCGGCGTCGCTCAGCGCCGGCCCCCCGAGCGTGCAGAGGGCGTCCGCTTGGCGGCGGATGCGCTCTCGAAGCCCGACGTTGCCGCCGGCGAGCGCGATGAGGCGTTCGATGGTCCAGGTGTCGAGCGCCAAGCGGTTGTCGTAGGTCGTGTTCGCTCCCGAAGCGATGGCGGAGGCGGCGGCGATGGTGGCGGCGTTGACGATGGAGACGTGCGCCAGGATCTGGTCGGCGTTCCACTCACCGGCCGGCGGGAGGCGGCTGGGATCGCCGGAGTCGGCCACGGTGGCAGCGGCCTCCAGCAGCGCACGGTAGGCGTCCCGCAGGGGGATGGTGTCCATCAAGGTCTTCTTTCCGCGGTCGTGGGCGGGGATGAACGGGTCTCAGGCATGCGCGCGTTACATGTCCCATGGCGCCTGCGGAAGGACCTCGCCGGTCTCCAGCAGCGACTTGAGGTTCGCCAGCACGGCCGGCCATCCCTGCGAGATGCCGGTGAGCATCTCCTGGTTGGGGAGATTCTCGTGGGTCACGGTGAGGCGGACGATGTCCTGGTGTGGTTCGACGAGAAAGGTGACGACCGACGGCTCTCTCGGCGATTCGGCGTCGGGGGCGTCGTCGAAGGTGATGACCAGGCGCGTCGGGGGTTCGGTCTTGATCACTCGACCGACGACATCGATGACGCCTGATCCGTCGACGCGCCGGTGCTCCCAGGTCGAGCCCGGCTGCCAGTCTGAAACGTTGGCGTGCCCCCAGTAGCGCGCCGTCAGGTCCGCGTCCGTCAGGGCTTGCCACACCTGCTCAGCGCTTGCGCGGATGTAGGTGACATAGACGTAGGTGGGTGCTGTGGTCATGGCGTACTCCTCTGCCTGGTTCTTGATGGCACTGAGCGCTCGCAGGCGCGGCTTGTCGAACCCCGAGATCCACCGCTCCTCGATCTCGTGGATAGGTGCCGGGTTGAGATAGTGCAGCCGCTCCCGTCCGCGTCGTACGACGGTGACGAGGTTGGCCCGCTCAAGGACGTCGAGATGCTGGGTCGCTGACTGGCGCGCCATGTTCAAGCGTTCGCACAGCTCGCTCAGTGTCTGGCCGTTGTGCTCGCGCAGTCGGTCGAGCAGCAGTCGTCGGGTGGGGTCGGCCAGTGCTTTGAAGACCGAGTCCATCGCTCTCGCTTCGAGGCTCACGTCTCCATCATGCAGGCATTTGCCTGCATAATGTCAATACGGCTCTCACCTCCCCGCCGAAGCCCGCCCGCGCCAGGCCGGCGGGTCGCCGGTCGGCGGGTCAACCTCGAACGACGGTCCACGGCTCCTGATCTACGCGGGAAGCCACGATGGCCACCACGGCAGAACGCAGTCACCTGGCGTGCCCTCGGTGGCCACGTCGTACAGAACCATCGCTACCGGCCCAGCGGCCGAGACGGCGATGGTGAGAGCCAGCAAGATGAGTTCCAGCCAGATGCGGCCGGCCAGTCGAGGAAGCCGGGCCAGCAGTTGGAATGGCAGCGACACAAGTGCCGACAGCGCCGAAATGACCGGGAAGAGGAGAATTCTGGTCAAATCCCAGAAGAATCCGGCAAATTTTTCTCCCGCGCTCAGGTCGCCAAGACAGTAGAGCTGCGACCTGGCCACCAAGAAAGTGTCGAAGAAGGTGCCGAATATCGCGCATGCTATAGCGATGATCAGCGGGAACGCGCACCCCATCATCCAGCGCAGATTGCCGGCACGCGGCGTTCTTCGATCGATCACGTCGCAATACAAGCAGACACCTATGCGCACAATGCGCAGTAAATGTGAGGATCCGGTGCAGCGGGTTTTACGGATGATTCCCGCGCTTGTGCGACGGCCTTTTCAGCGGGTGGACTGTTCGAAGCCACTCAGTATCGCGGTGAGCCCCATCTCGAAGTGGTCGTCGAGGGTGGCGGCGTCGGCATGCTTCGGATGATCTGCTCATGGGCGATGAGGTCGTCAAGCTGGGCTAGCTGCTACTCGTCGGTCATGGCGGCATCCTGGCAGGCGGCGGCGTGTCGGCGGTCGGTGAGTTGGCTGGGTGTGGCGCGGTGTGACTACGGCGATGTCCGCGCGGCGCCCGCGCCGTGACCGGCCTCCAGGCCGCAGCGCGGCGTGGCGCATCACGGGCCTGGACCGCGTTGCCGTGCCGACCGGCGTCACAGTGAACATGGGCTCGCTGGACGCGAAAACGACCCCGGCGTGTTCGCGCCGGGGTCGCCCCTTCCAGGCCGTTGCACATGAGAGTGCACGACCTTCATACAACACTACAACCGACCGAACCCGATTCCTCGTCAATCGAGTTGCCGATTCCAGGACGGCCGCAAAGGTGCCAGGAGTGGTGTCAATCGCGGGGCCGGCTTCCCCGCTACAGGTACTGCCCCGCCTCAGCGCTGTCTGTCTTCGACACCCGCACCAAAACCACGTTGGCCAGGTTGATGACCACGCCGTTCGTCTCGGTCTCCCGGTCGTACCTAGCGCGGGTCAAAACCAGGCTGCGCTGCTCGTCAAGAGCGCGAGCGATCACCTCGAGCGCTCCCTGCTCTCCGTCGAAATCTCTACTGATCATGGAGATATCTTCGCCGCTTAGTGAGTGAAATCGAATGATCAGTACGCAGTTGTCAGGCACTGTTGGCCCCTTTCACCAGAACCGGATTCAGGCAGCGGCTCAAGCCTGGGCTCTGTGCGGTCCTGCGGGCGATCTCCCCAGTGGGACATTGCCCGTCCAAGGGGCCCTCCTGGCCGCGCGCAGGTCCGAGGCTCAGCCGTAGGGCTCGCGTCCCTCCCAGACCTCCGGTTCAAGCATCCGCCGTACGGCTGACCCTCGCAACTGCGCCTGTCCACGTTGGGCCAGTGGACAGGACATGGTGGCTCCGCTCGACCGACGCGGCGGCGGCGGGTGCTCCAAGCCGCCGGTCGACATCGACGGGCAGATAGCGGGCGGTCAGCGGGGGTATACCGGGGTTGATGGGGGCCGACTGGCGCCGGTGGGGGGCGACCGGCCGCATAGGCACCAGGCCCAAGCGGCCAGGGCCGTGATGAGCGTGTCGGCCGTCACGGGTCGGCGCGGCGAGGGGGCGTCATGAATGGGAGTCCGGCCGGGTCGGAACACGAGTTCCTGGCGGCACGGCGGTGTTGACGCCGATGGCGACCTACTCGTTCAGGTTGTACGTGGTAGGGCAGACACCGCGGTCGCTGGCCGCGGTGGCGAATCTGCGGGCCCTGTGTGACACCTATCTTCCCGGCTGCCATGAGATCGAGGTCATCGATGCAGCCGAACAACCGGATCTCGCGGAGGAGGAGCGGATTCTGGCCATCCCAATCGTGATCAGGACCAAGCCGCTCCCACGTTTCCGGGTTATCGGAGATCTGTCCGATCAGGCTCGGGCTGCAGCTTTGCTCGGCCTTCCTGAGGTGGGCAGATCGTCCCCAGAAGGGCAGGCGCAATGATGGGCAGTGCCACGGTCGGGCGGACACCGACCGGTATCAATGGCTTCGACGACATCGCCATCGGAGGGCTTCCTGCCGGTCGGTCCACCCTCGTGGCCGGCACGACCGGCACCGGGAAGACGCTGTTCTGCCTGGAGTTCCTCGCCCGGGGCATCGCCGGTTTCGGTGACCCCGGCGTGTTCGTCGCCTTCGACGAGACACCTGAGAACCTCCGCCGCAACGTCGGCTCCCTGGGCTTCGACATCGCACGCTGGGAGGCCGAGGGAAAGTGGACGTTCGTCGATGCCTCGCCGGAGGCCGGTGAGCAGACGCCCACCGTGGGGACGTACGACCTGGGCGCGCTGATGGCCCGCGTCGATCGCGCCGTGCGTCAGATCGGCGCCAAACGGGTCTCCTTGGATTCGCTCGGCGCGGTCTTCATGCGTTTCGACGATCGGGAACTCATTCGCCGTGAGTTGTATCGGCTCGCCCGGGTCTTGGAGTCGCTCGAGGTCACATCGGTCCTGACCGCCGAACGCGACGCAGAATACAGCCACATTACCCGGCAAGGCATAGAGGAGTTCGTATTCGATAACGTCATGATCATGCGGAACGTCATGCGGAACGAAAGACGACACCGGACGATCGAGATTGTCAAGTTCCGCGGCACCACTCACCGCACCGGGGAGTGGTTGTTCACCATCGACCCGAAAGACGGGCTGGTCATCATCCCGGTCGCGTTCCTCGTGCCACGTGACCGGGCATCGCAGGAGCGGGTCTCTACCGGGAACATCGAGCTGGACGCCATGGTGGGCGGTGGTGTCTTCCGGGACGCGGTCGTCCTGCTCATCGGGTCGTACGGCGGCGGAAAGACCCTGGCGGCTCTGCAGTTCGCCGATGCCGCGTTCCGGGCGGGCGAACGCTGCCTTTTCCATGCCTTCGACGAGACTCGCGGGCAACTCGGCCGCAACGCCGCTGGCTGGGGTCTGGACTTGGACGTCATGGAGGCGTCGGGACTGCTCCGAGTAACTGCCACGTACCCGGAAGTGGCCTCAGTGGAGGATCATTTCCTGCGTATCAGGAGGGACACCGCGGACTTTGCCCCGGCTCGGCTCATCATCGACGGTCTCTCCGCCCTTGAGCGGAGAGCGACGCCGCGGACACTGCTGGATTTCGTCATCGCACTGGGCGGGGTCGTGCGGCAGCACGAGATCACGACCCTGTTCACCTCCGCACCGACCGGCGGGGGAACGTCGATGTTCACAGCGCCGATCATGGACGTCGCCAGCATCGCCGACGTGACGATCCTGCTGCCCTACATCGAAGGAGCGGGTGTGGTCCGGCGTGCCATCGCCGTCCTGCAGACGCGCGGCTCGGCACATGACCACACCATCCGGCAGGTCGCCATCGACGGTGCCGGTATGCACATCGGTGACCCCTATACCGAAGCCTTCCACATGCTCTCCGACGCCGTCGTACTGCCACGCCACCCGGAGTGGCCGACCGACCCAGACCGCGCAACGGCCGGGGACCAGGATGAGAGCTGATGCGTGAGCCCAGCGACAGCGCGGAGAGGCCGAACACCGAACCGATGCGCCTCTCCGATCCCGGGCGTGACGCCGGACGTATGGTCATGGCGGCGCTGGCGGACGGGATCGTCGCGGTCGACGAGGACGGTGCGATCCGGATCTGCAACCCCGCCGCCGAGGAACTGCTCGGCCGGCCGTCGGACGAACTCATCGGCACCCCGTTCGGTTACCCGGTCGTCAACGGCGAATCGACCGAGATCGACCTGATGCTGCCCAGCGGCCAGACGCGAGTGGTCGAGATGCGCGCCACCACCGCGACGGTGTCAGGAGAACACCTGTACGTCGCCGCGTTGCGCGACGTCACTCTCCGGCGCGAGGCCGAACAGCAGCTCGAAGCAGAACTCGAACGCCACAGCAGGGTGATCGCCGTGGTCGCCCATGAAGTCCGCAACCCGCTGGCGGGGATCGGCCTGCTGGTGGACATGCTGCGTGAGCCCGAGGAGAGCTTTTCCGACGAGGAGCGTGCCGACGTCCTCGACCGCATCGCGGTTCGCACGGCGAATCTCCAGGCACTGGTCAAGAAGCTGCTCACCGTGGCGAAGATCGATGCGAACGCCGTGCGGCTCTCTGTGGAGCCGGTGCCGGTGCTGGAGGTGATCCTCGAACGGCTGGCCGAGTTCGCCGATCGGCCCAAGGACGTGTACGTGTCGTGCGATCCCCAAGTCCGGGCTCTGGTGGATCGTAGCGAGTTGTCAGAGATGTTGATCAACTATCTGGAGAACGCCTTCCGATACGGAGCCCCGCCGTTCGAGGTACGGGTGGCCGAGCAGCCGGACGGCGTGGAGATCCGGGTGTGCGACAACGGGCCCGGCGTGTCCGAAGAGTTCCGGCCGAGCCTGTTCGAGCGGTTCAGCCGTGAATCGCGCACCCAGCGGGAGACCGAGGGCTCGGGGCTGGGTCTGTGGATCGTCCAAAGCCTGGCCCAGGCCAACGGTGGCGACACCTACTTCGAACCAGGCGAACAAGGAGGCGCTTGCTTTTGCCTGCGTCTACCCCAGGCACCGCCGTTCTGAGCGTTCGCCTGTGGATGCCAAGAACTCGGCCACCCTATGCAACCTGCGCGTATTCGTGGATCAGCCCGCCAAGGCGGACACGTCGGATGACCTTGATATCGTCCTCGTTCCCGGCCCTCATGGAGCAGATCCTCACCGACGCCCGATATCCAGATGGTGCTCACCGGCGTTCGCATGTCTCGCATGAACTCGGTCATGGAGCGGTGGGTGCAGTCTGCCTGCTCTGGAATGAACGCCACTTACGGCATGCTCAGCTGCATGGATGGCGTTTTCGGCAGGCGCACAGCTCCCGGGCGCGAGGAGTTCGATACGTCGGCCGCCCGTGTAATGCTGGTATCTGCGGGGAAAGCGGCTTGATCAAGTCTTGATGTGATACGTACACCGGTAGTTTGTCGATCTGCCATCTCTGTTAGGAGCGGAACGCCGGTTATCCGGAGGCAGGTGGACGGGTCTATTCATGCCGTCTGAATTGGATGCTTATGGAGATGTCTGATCAACCTCACTCCGGTATGTGGTCACGGCTCGACCGTACTCTTGACTGACTTGCTTCCGGCGTTCTCGGTAGGCCCATACTCCGCACGCGCCTGAGTACCAGAGCCGAGGCAGACCACGGGAGTCGTCGCGAGGCAGCGGCGCGTTGCATCGTCGCTGGAATAGGCGAACCCAGCGATCGTTTCCCAATGGTTGAAGTTAGTCGGTGACGGGTTTGATTTTCGATGATCCCGGAAATGAAAGCCGACGTTGACGGGCTTTCCCGAGGCGTCAAGGCGCTCGGCCTCAAGAATGAGCAACTTCGCGCCACCCACCCCACTCCGGGAAGCTCCCTCCCACTCGCCCCAGGAGGAATGCCACGATGACGCACTGGTTCCGCAGCCGCTGGGACGAAGAAGACATCTCGTTATACATCGAGGCCGACGACGAAGGCTGGGTGACTCGACAGATCGAATTCCGGGGCCCCGACGAGCGGCCTTTCGCCGCCGCCTCCCTGGCCGAATGGCAGGCAGTTTTCGAGCGCGGAGAGGTCAGACGATACGGAGCCGTCTACGACCGAATAGCCGAGCGACCTGTCCATGAGTGGGAAGGTCACAACCCCGAGCCGCTGACTCTCGACGCTTTCGACCAAGCGTGGGCAAGAGCCCAGGACAGCCTCAACGCGACCGGCCCTCTTCGAATTCGTGAGTTCGGATCCTGAGAACAACCTCACACAGCCGCGGCGCCCCGCTCCAAGACCTGTTCCAGTCCGCGGGGCGGGGCGGGGGACCGCAGGCCGTGGACAAAGCCCCCGCAGGTAGCAGCACCGGCCCGGAACAGACGATCAGTACGTTCGTCACGCCGATGACGATGCCCGAGGGCTCCCGGATCTCTGCCGGCCGCTGTCAGGGGCGCAGCCGGTGGAACAGTTCTACCCGGCCGCGGTGGTATTCGACGTCCGCCTCGTCGTGCGTGACCCCCGAGCGGACGGCCTTGTGGAAGTAGGCATGCTCCCTGCGGAGCTTGTGCCTGACGAGCTGAGCGAGCGACTTCCCGTCCAGACGGGCTGCCGTGCCGCCCGCCTCGTGGTAGGCAGCCACGAACTCCTCGCTCGGCCCGGCCAGGTCGTCGCCCCATTCCAGGGCGGCGGCGGCCAGCTCCAGCTCAGGGGCGCCGACGAAGGTCTCGTCCCAATCGAGAACCGCCACTATCCGGCCGTCCCTGGCCAGGGTGTTGCCGGTGTAGTAGTCGCCGTGCAGGGGGTGACGGACGGGGTGCTCGGCGTGGAAGGCGGCCAGCCAGCGGTCCAGGTCGGGGTCGGCCAGCTCGGCGGCGTCCTGGGGCGGATCGCCGTACAGGCCGGACTCCTGGAAAGCGGGCACCGGGCGCGGGCCGGGGCGGAAGCCGGCCAGGGACCTGTGAAGCCTGGCCAGCAGACGAGCACCGGCTTCGCGTTGGGCCGGGATGCCGGAGTCCGGCCAGGCGCCCTCGACGTACGGCCAGCAGGAGATCGGGCGGCCGCCCATGACGATGACCGTCCTCCCTTCGGCAGCCGGCAGCGGGGCGACCGCCTCGGGGAGACTGGCGGCGGCGTGCCGGGCGATCGCGTGGCACCATTCCGACTCGGCGGCGGCGCGCCACGCCGGGCCGACGCGGATGACGTGCCCGTCGAGACGGTAGGCGGCGGATTCCTCTCCGCCGTGCAACCGCTCCCCCTCCCCCTCTCCCGTGACGCCCCAGGTCAGGGCCACGGCTTCGCGGATCTCACGGGTAAGGGGCGTCTTGACGTAGATCATCCCGCCAGCCTACGTACTTCCGTTTGGCGTCCGGGCAGGGGCGTGGCGCGACCCCTTGCCTATCGGCGTAGCAGAATCGTGCCAAGGGCGACCTGGGCCGGTTCCAGCGTGGACTTGCCGTCCTCGATGTCCCACAAGGCGTTCTGCAGGATGCGGCCAAGTGTCCACCCGGTCGCCCGCTGCCGGTCCAGGCCGAGCGCCTCGGTGAGGAGGTCGAAGCGGCGGAGGACCGTACGGGTCACGTCGCCGGTGGCCACCACCGCCTCCTCCCATCGGCTGTCCAGCGCCGGCCACAGGTCGAACCCGGGGTCGCCGGCCAGCGGTTCTGGGTCGATGGCCAGCCATGGTTCCCGTTGCCCGGCAAGGATGTTGTCGTAGTGCAGGTCCCAGTGCAGCAGGCGGTCGCCAGGTTCGCCGACCAATTCGGCCACGGCGGACGCGCAGGTGCGTACCAGCTGTTGCTCGGCCAGGTCGCGCAACGCCAGTACAGCGCGTGGAACCTGGTCCAGCATGACGGCGGCGATGTCGGAAAGATGCCGCAGACCGGGTGGGGCGGGCACCGCGACCAGGCGCGCCAGCAGCTCGGCGAGGATCTGCATGGCGGCATCGTCGTCTACCACCGATGACAGCGACCGGGCCGCGTCCAGTCGCTCCAACAACATGGTGCCGGTGTCCGGGTCGTGGTCGAGCAGGTGCACCACGCCGTCGCCGTTCCATACCCGCAGACCGAGCGCGACACCGGCGTTGTCTTCGCTTGCTTGCTGGAACTTCAGCACCGCGGGCGCACCATCCGCGCCGATCACCGGCAGCACGAGCGAGGCCATGCCGTGTTCTGGGGGGCCGTCCGGTCGCAGCGTCCATCGGTCCAGGAAGTCCGCGGCCAGCCGGGGCAACTCGGCGATCCAGGCACGGCCGGACGCGTTGTTCTCGCCGTACGACACGGCGAACGCGTCGGGAACGTTGACGGGGATCGACGTGCTCATGTCAGGTGTCTCCTTCGTGGGTTCCGGGTTGTTCGGGATACGAAGGAGGTCATGGGGGTGCCCGACTTCCGGGCAAGCGTCAAAACATGCCTTCACCCTAGCCAAGCACGATCATGTTCGGCTCCGGAGCGTGGCGCGTTCCCAGAAATGCCGCGACTTCATCCTTGACACCCGCACCGCACCGCAGCCCGCCCGCGCCTGGCTCGCCGAGCCCCGCTCCACCCGCCTGATCGGCGGCGGCTTCTGGTCACCCGACCAGGCCACCAAGGCCGCCCTCGGCAAGTCCTTCGACATCGTGATCCACCTGCACAAGGTCAAGGCCGCCGCACTGCTGCCGTGACGTCTCCGGGGAGACGAGCGAGACCAACCCGCTCGTCTCCCCAGGCCGGCATCAGCCTCCATCCCGGCCTACGTACGCAGGGCACGCGGCTCGCCTGACGGACGTCCCCCAACGGCCAGCACCTCGGCCAACAGCTCCGCAAGCCCCACAGGCCGCAGGGTCTCTGTGGTCTCGGCTGCGACAAGCTCCGCCAAGGACCACCATCGGTGGTCAATGATGGCCTGCTGTTCGCCCGGCTCCAGGTAGGCGCGGGTGATGGTCTGCGTGCCGCGCGGCCGCGCAAGGAAGTATCGCTCGTGCATGTGTACGGGTTCGCCGCCCCACCGGACGTCCGCGTCGAGAGTCCACAGGCACGGCCCCCACTCGACCTCCGTCAGTCCGGTCTCCTCCAGCAGCTCTCTACGGGCGGCCTGAAGGAAGTCCTCGTCCTCCTTCAATCCTCCGCCTGGGGGCACCCAGAACAACTCCCGGACCGGAAACCCGGGGACGACGATGGCGCCGTCGTTCCTGTGCCGGATCATCAGAATCCGATCGTCCTGATCCAGCAGCACAATCCGGGCACCTCGTCGGGTCCGCATCACTTGCTCCCATCCGGCGTAGTCACCCGGCAACGCTCCCATAACCAGGAAGCAGCTCACTGATCCCGGCGGCGTGCCCGTTGCTCCGCGGCGTCGAGTGCGGGCGCGAGTGGTGCGAGTGTGGTGCGCAGCAGGTCCGGTAGCGAGCCGGACGGCACGACGAGCCCGCCGGCCGTGAAGGACGCGGCAGTGGTCCGCAGCCACTGTTCGATCGCGACGCGGACCGCGGCGGCCACGCTCGCCGCTAGCACGCGGGCGGTGTGCGGGTCGATATCGCCGAGGCGTCCGGCGATCGCGTCGGTGAGGGGATGTTCGATCGCGCTGGTGGTATCGACGAATGCATCGCGCAGCGCGGGACGGGCGGTGATCAGCAGCAGCGCCTCGCGGCTGGGTACGCCCGGAGCCGTGTACTGATCCACGATCGCCTCGATGACCGCGGCCGCGAGGCCGACGCCGTCGGGCTGGTCAGCCACGGCCGCCGCGATCCGCGCTTCCCGTTCGCTGTTGACGGCGGCGACGATCGCCTGTTCGCGGCTGGAGAAGTAGTTGTTGTAGGTCCGGGATGAGACGCCGACGGCCTCGGCGATGTCGTCGACGCGCACGTTGTCCGGTCCACGCTCAAGGGCCAGCCGCAATGCCGCCGCGCTCAACGCCTCCCGGGTGGCCTGCTTCTTCTGCTCACGCAACCCGGTTCGCCTTGTCGTCACCATCTCAGCATCCCAGCCTGGGTGCGCGCACGCAAACTTGCGTGCACGCACTTTTCTGCCTAGCCTGGCGTCTCCTCCAGACAGATCACGTCACCCCAAGACCGAGATCCGCCGCAAGCCGGGCCCGCACCGCCCACGGGCCGGGTGCATGAGCACCTCATCCGTCCCGACCTTTCCCATGCGCACGAAGGAGCAACATGATCACAGATGTCGTCATCGCCGGCGGCGGCCCGAACGGGCTGATGCTGGCCTGCGAACTGAGCCTGGCCGGGATCCGGCCGCTCGTGCTGGAGCGGCTGCCTGAGCCCAGCCAGGAACCGAAAGCGAACGGATTGCTGGGCCAGGTCGTGAAGATGCTCGACCACCGCGGGTTGCACGAACGTCTCAGCGACAGCCCGGAACCGCCGCAGCCGAACTCCGCGTACTTCATGTTCGGCGCGATGGACCTTGACCTGAGCCTGCTGGAGGACAGCCCCGTCTACGCCCTGCCGGTGCCGCAGCGACGCATCGTGCAGGTCCTGGAGGATCGAGCGATCGAACTGGGCGTGGAAATCCGGCGGGGACACGAAGTCGTCGGCCTGTCACAGGACGACGACGCCGTCACCGTCGACATCACGAGCCCGGACGGGGAGTACCACCTACGGACCCGATACCTGATCGGCGCCGACGGGGCCCACAGCACCACGCGCAAGCTCTCCGGCATCGAATTCCGCGGCATCACCTACGACCGCATGACCGTCCGCTCAGCGCACGCGACCGTACCCGCGGACTGGGTCGAGCCCGCCAACGGCGCGCTGAACGTGCCCGGCTACGGGGCCGTCATGCCGTTCCTGCCCCACCGCACCGAGCACGGAGGGTTCTCCTACGCGCCGATGCCCGGCCATCCGCCGCTGGTCGCCACTACCGAGTGGGACCAGCCCGCGACTGACGCCCCGATGAGCCTGGAGGAGTTGCGGGCGAGCATCCGCCGCGTGCTCGGCGTCGACGTACCGCTGGAGCCGCCCAACGGCGAAGGGCCGCACGCCTTGCGCCGGCTGACCGGCGGCAACACCCGGGTCGCCGAACGGTTCGCCCACGGCCGGGTGTTCCTGATCGGTGACGCCGCTCACGTGTTCGCCGCCACTGGGGGCGGCCCCGGGCTCAACCTCGGTCTGCAGGACGCGATCAATCTCGGCTGGAAACTCGCCGCCGAGATCCGCGGAAGCGCTCCGCCCGGACTGCTGAACACTTACGAGACGGAGCGGCGATCGGCCGCGCACCGCATGGTGTTGAACGCCCAGGCGCAGGCGGCGCTGATCGCCCCCGGCGGCGACGTCACCGGGCTGCGCGAACTGTTCACCGAACTGCTCCGCGACCCGAACACCGTCCGGCACCTGGCCGAACTCACCGCGGGCGCGGACGTCCGCTACGACATGGGCGAACCCAAGCCGCACCCACTGATGGGCCGCTTCGCCCCGGACCTGGAACTGCACACCCCGGCCGGACCGGTCCGGCTGGCCGAGCTGACCAGAACCGCCCGCCCCCTGCTGCTCGACCTGACCGAAGGAGCGTCGCTGGCGCAGACACCTGCCCTGCGGCACGAGCAGGTCGATATCGTCACCGCGCGCCCCTTGCCCCATGCGCCCACCGCCCTGCTCCTTCGACCGGACTGCTACGTGGCCTGGGCATCCGCATCGCCCCAACCAGACTCCGTGGAGATGGAAACACTCCGGGCGGCCTTGCAGCGGTGGTTCGGCCCCATGGAACCCGCCCGCATCTGAAAAGACAACGTCGATCAGGAACGATCGTTTCGACCCCTCAACGGCCCCGGCTGTGCAGGTGCGCCCACAGTCCGCGCTAGACACGGTCGTACCGCATCACCACCACCTGCGAATCGCAGGTACGGGACTCGGCCAGTCGCAGGCCCAGTCGCTCGTCGCGCGGGACGAACAGCGGCCGGCCACCGCCCAGCACGACCGGGTGTACCGCGATGTGGTACTCGTCGATCAGACCGTGGTCGGTGAGCGCGGCGGCCAGGCTGGAGCCGCCGGTGAGCAGCAGGTCCTTGCCGTCCTGCCGCTTGAGCTCGGCGACCTGCTCGGCGAGGTCGTCGCCGATGATCCGGGTGGCCCAGTCGGTCTCCTTCAGCGTCCTCGAGAAGACGATCTTCGGCGTGTCACGCCAGCGAGGGGCGAACTTCAGGACGTGCGGGTGATCCGACATCGACTCGGCATTCGGCCAGAAGGCCACCATGCCTTCCCAGACGCCGCGCCCGTACAGGAAGGTGTCGCTACGGTCGCTCAGCGCCTCGGAGTACGCCGACAGTTCCTCGCCCATCACGGGCCAGTCGAACTCGCCGTTCGGGCCGTCGATGTGGCCGTCGATCGAGGCGTGCACCCAGAAGATGATCTTGCGCATGTCCAGTTCCTGTTCTCTTCGGTTTCGCGGGTAAGTCGTAGCCGTGGCGACGTTCTTCACATCTGGGGGAAGATTCTTCTTCGGGTCATCGCGTCGGCATCGAGGCCGGGCTTCGGCGGCCGAGAAGCGCCAGCAGACCGACCATGACCAGTCCCAGGGCGGACAGCTCCAGCTTGTCCGCGAGGGTAGCGGCGTTGGCCACCACCCCGAACGCGGTGTGCCCCACCAACGCCCCACCGGCCAGGCAGAGGCTGTGCCGATCCGTCCACCCGCCGCTCGCCGTCCACCCACGTACCAGCCACCCGGCCAGCACCGCGACCACCGCCGCGCCCAGCATCGGCACCGCCACCCAGCCGCCGTGGGTGAAGGCGGGCTGAGCGGCCCCGCCGAACGGGAACAGCAGCGCCAGATACCCGAACCCCACCAACACCCCGAAGATCCCCACCACCCAGGGGCCGGGAACCGCCCCGACCCGCATACCGTCCACGGTCGACGGGGAGGCGGCGGACGCCTCGCGCGCAGTCGGCGCCGCGGATGTAGCGGGCGCGTCAGTGGCAGTGGGCGGGAGTACGCGCAGGGCCACCACTGCCAGCAGCACCACGGCGGCCACGCACCCCGCCAGCACCGCGACCGGCGCCTGGTAGCCGGGGTCGATGGAGGTCGCGACGGTCACCCGCAACAGCAGCCCGCCCAGCACGAACACCACGCCGGCCACCACGACCCCCGTCCGCTTCAGGTACGGCCGGTCGCGCAGGGACGGGAATGCCAGGTCGGCCAGGAGGATCGGCAGCGCCACGCTGAACACGGCGTGGTAGGGCAGGTTGAGCTCGGTATAGGCGCTGTTCAGCCCGAGGAACCTCGGCGCCCACCCGGCCACCCCGTACATGGTGGGGCTGCTGAGCGCCTGCAACACCAGTCCCTCCTCGACGATGCCGTACGCCAGTCCGAGCAGCAGGATCGACGGCCAGCCCCCGCGGCGCCGTCGTACCAGCTCCCGGATCAGCACCGTGCCGGCACCGTAGATCGGGATCCACAGGAGCATCAGCCAGATCTGGCTGAGTGGTGGGTTGCCCAGGGTGAGCTCGGCGATGACCGGAGTGATCACCGCGAGCAGCAACGCGGCGCGCCGGCCGCCCTTTGGTATGGCGGGTGTGTTCATGGGGCCAGCGTGCCGGGCGGCGGGATCCTGCCTCTACTGGCGAACGGCCGGAACGTGGCAGCCCAGGCTGCCTGCGCCAGACACTTCGGACACCTCTCTTGGTGACTTTGGTTGTGGTCCACAGGCGCGGCTCCCGCGTCGCCGCCGCCCTCCTGGCGTCAGAAGATGCTCCGCTTCCGCGGCAGGTCGACGCCGCCGAGAACGGCAGCCAGGACGAACACCCCGGCGGCGACGACGAGGATGGCGAACAGGAGCCAGGCGACGGGGTGTCCGACAGCTTCGGCTTCCACCCCGACCACACGGCCCTGCACCACTTGCGGGTCTACTCCCACATAGGCCGGTACGGCAATGCCCGCGCCATGCGGGTCGCCGAGTTGTCCGGCGCGGCGGCCGCTCCCCGCGCCTCTCGGCGCCGCCGTGCTGCTCGGCTACGCCCTGATCGCCGCCACCATCGCCGTCGCGGCACCACTGCTGCAGGACATCACATGAATGATCGCCACCTACTATTCACTTCACGGAGTCGATCTCACCGAGATCGCTGAGATCCCGGCATCGGGAGCGGTCAGTCGTTGTGGGGTTTGCTGAATTCTTCGATCAGCACGGGATACTGCTCCCCACCGTGTCCGGCGGCGATCGAGCGGTCGGCCATCGCCTTGATCAACTTCGGCAGTTCGGCGTTGACGCCCACCGCCTCGCTCTCCTCGATCAGGTGTGCCATCGCCCGCGCGTCGGTCTCCAGGGCCGACACCTCGGCCGGGAAGGAGCCGCTGTCGATCTGCTCGGCGTACCCAGGCAGCCATCCGGCCACACCAGCAGCGATCTGCTGCGCGAACGGCGCATACGTCGCGGCGTCCACACCGGCCGTCCTGAGCAGAGCAGTGCCCTGGAGCCAGGCGTTCAGGACACTCCACATCATGGTGAGGCCTGCCACGTCATACAGAGACGCCAGCCCATGGTCCGCGCCAAGGTAGGTCACGGTGCCGAGCGCGTCGAGCGTCGACTTGTGCGCCTCGAAGTCCGGCTGCGGCCCGCTGTGCAGAATCACCGCTTCGGCGGTCCCGATCGCCGAAGGGATGGCCATGATGGCGCCGTCCAGGTAATGGGCGCCGCGCTGCTCGGCCCATTGGGCGGCTTCCCTGGCCTGGGCCGAGTCGCCCGAGGTCAGGTTGACCAACATCTTGCCGTCCGGCTCGACACCGCTCGCGCCGAGCAACTCGTGCATGGCCTGGTAATCGGTGACGCAGATGATCGTCAGGGAACTCGCCTTGAGCGCGTCGCCAACCGTTGGCGCTCGCCGCGCACCCTCGGCCACCAGCTGATCGGCCTTGGAGGTCGTACGGTTCCACACTGTTGTGGGATGCCCGGCTTTCAGGAACGCGCCGGCGAGCGCCCGGCCCATCAGTCCGAGTCCGATGACTGTCACAGGTGTATCGGTTCTGCTGTTCATGCCACCATCGTCAACGTTGATACCGGTGTGAAGGTCAAGTGAGGTTTCGATGCTGATCGGGGAACTGAGTCGTCGTACGGGCGTGAACGCCCATCAGCTGCGCTACTACGAAGCCCAGGGTCTGCTGGAGGCAGACCGCGGCGCGAACGGTTACCGCGAGTACGACGAGAACGCTGTGCTGCGGGTGAAGCAGATCCGGCACCTGCTTGGTGCAGGTTTGTCCTCTGAGGACATCGCGTACCTGCTGCCCTGCGCCGTTGGAGAGGCCCCGGAGCTACTCGGATGTCCCGAGTTGCTGGCCGCGATGCGGTCACGGCTGCAGCGACTGGACGATCAGATGGACAGGCTCGCTCAATCCCGCGACGCTCTTGCCGACTACATTGACGCGGCCGATCGAATGGCCGGCGAGAGCTATTCCCCCTTTGACCATGCTGATCAGGAGCCCATGCCCGCCTGAACGATCTGCTGGGTTTCCGCTTAGGAACCCAGGCTCAGCCCCGCTCGGCCATTACTGGTGAAGGGGACGCGGACGAGCAAGGCCGACCGAAAATCGATCGCCTCGGCCGCTGGACGACAGATAGCGTGTCCGCTATGCGGGACGAGGTCTACCACTACAACGAGGAACGCTGGGAAGCCCTTGTAGAGGCGGACGCGTTGTTCACCCGTCCCATGCTCGACCTGGACGCGGACAAGGCTCAGGCTTATCTGGGCTTGGACAAGCTGGGCATCCCCGGCGACCTGGCGGGCCGAAAGGTGCTCTGCCTGGCGGGAGGAGGCGGGCAGCAGTCTGCGGCCTTCGCCCTGCTCGGAGCCGACGTGACGGTTCTCGACATCTCCTCCGGGCAGCTGGAGCGGGACCGCTTGGCCGCTGAGCACTACAGCGTCGGCATCCGCACGATCCAAGGAGACATGCGGGACCTGTCGGCCCTCGACGACTCCTCGTTCGATCTGGTCTGGCATCCATACTCGCTGACCTTCGTCCCGGACTCCCGGATCGTTTTCCGCGAGGTCGCTCGAGTCGTCGAACGAGGCGGCTATTACTACCTGATGTGCGCCAACCCGTTCTTCTCCGGGCTCACCCACGACTCGTGGAACGGGGAGGGCTACACGCTGAGGCAGCCCTACACCGACGAGGCCGCGACCTGCTATCCCGACCAGGACTGGGTCTACGACCGGGAGCCGGTCGGTCACCGCATTCGCGAACCCATGGAATACAGGCAGACGCTGAGCCGGATAGTCAACAGCCTGATCGGGGAAGGCTTCATGCTGAGGCTCCTGTCTGAAGTCCGAGGCGACTACCCCGGTGCGGAACCGGGCAGTTGGGCGCACTTCACGGGGGTGGCCCCTCCGTGGCTGGAATTCGTCTGGCAGTACTCGAACGGTTCGGGAAGCTCCGCCATCGGCAAGTAGCGTCGCCGCCCCTGATGCGCGTTGCCAAACTCCGGCCGCGAACGCCGAGCCGACACCGTCATGGTGGTGCGGGCCGATGGCCGGCCGCTGATCGCCTACCGGGACGTGAGCGACGGCGCGATCAAGCTGCTGGACTGCCACACCCGCGAGTGCTCGCGGTCCGACACGGCCACGTTGGACTGACCTACCTGGTGTAGGTCACCTCGGGAAAGCGTGGCGCCGGCCCGTCCAGCAGCGGGGACTTCTTGCCGCGCAGGAACCGGTCGAAGAAGGCCAGCGGGTAGGCCCGCTGGAAGGCCAGCGCCCGCTTCTCCGGGATCGTCCCGACGGATTCGGCCAGTTCTTCCTCGGACAATCCGACCTTACGCAGGAGCCGCACGTCGTCGCCGAAGGAGTTGTGCGCTGCCCCCTTGACGGTGAGGTTGAGCCGCCACCCGCGCAGGTTCTTCCAGAACGTCCGCAACATCGGGTTGGTGGCCATCCCGCCCTTGCCCGGGGTGTCGACGACCAGGTAAGGCCGCCCCAGCCCTGCCTCGGCGACGGGTCCGAGCACCGCGCCGTCGAGGCCGAGCCCGGCCTTGATGCGCTTGTCGGCGTACATGGCCGAGGAGGTGGAGGCGCCGCCGAGGGAGTGGCCGAACATGCCGATCCGCTTCATGTCCAGCAAGCCCGTCAGCCCTGCGGGAAGCTTGCGTCCGCTCAGCTGGTCGAGCACGAACCGGGTGTCGTCGGCGCGCACCTTGGCCGCCTTGACGAAGTCGGTGATCTCGCCCTTTGGGTTGGTGACGACGCGGCCGCCGGGGAACTCGACCACAGCCGCGTCGTAGGTGTGGTCCATCGTCACCACCGCATAGCCGCGGCTGGCCAGCTCCTCTACCACCCCGGTGCCGAAGGAGCGCGAGGCGTTGGCGCCGGGCGAATACAGCACGACGGGCAGCCGCCCGAGCCGCCGGTCGGCCGGGGCGCCCTGGTGCCCGTCCGTCGCGCCCAGCACCACCTTGCCCGGTATGCCGAGGTCGCGCAGGTAGCGGTCGGCCGCCGCCTTCTGCATCCACGGCTCGAGCGGGTATCCGGCGGTCTTCCGCGCCGGGTACCAGATGCTGATCATCAGTTCGCGTTTGCGCCCGGCCACCCACGGGTCGGTCCTGGAGGAGTCGACCAGGTGCAGCGCGACCGTGCCGATCCGGTGCGGGCCGGTCGGAGATGGCGGCTCGAATTGCGCGGGGGCCGTGGCAGCGGCGGCAGGGACAGCGGCGGCCGTCAGGAACGCGGCGACGCCGATCAGGAGAATCTTCATGCTCTCCACGCTGCCGCCCCGGCCGGCGCCCGGCATCACGCCGCAGGATGAGCCGCGCGTCAGCCCAGAACGCTACGCCAAACCGGCCCTCCTCCTCGCGGACGATGTTACTTCCCCGCCGGTGACCTGCGCGGATACTGTCGGCTGGTGAACGAGACCCTGCTGGTGCACAGGCTGCGCCACGGCCACTGGGTGGCTCTGGACGTGATGGTCGCGCTCCTGCTTGCCGTCGCCTTCGCGTCCGCGGCCCAGCTGAGGAACGATCTGCCGCAAGCCGTCGCGGCGCTGGCCGCGCTGCCCGTCGCGACCCGGCGCGGCTGGCCTCTGCCGTCTTTGGCGGTCTCGCTGGCCGCAGCGGTCACCGCACTGCTCCTGGGCGTGGAGTCCGCCTATCTTCCGGTCGCCGTCGTGCTCTACTCGGTCGGTGCGCAGGCGCCGCGCAGGCGGGCCGTCACCGGCCTCGCCGCCGCCCTGGCCTGCGTGGTCGCCGCGCTGCTGGCCGCCGTCTGGCCGTTCTGGACGCAGGCGCTGGGCAGCGCCGGGTTCGGTCTGGCCCTGATGGGCCTGTCCTGGACGGCGGGGCTGGCCGTCCGCGAGCAACATCTGCACGCGGCCCGTACGGCGGAGCGGGCCGTGGTCGAGGAGCGGCTGCGCATCGCCAGGGACCTGCATGACGTCGTCGCCCACAGCATGAGCCTGATCACGATGAAGGCGGGGGTCGCCGGAATCGTCGCCGAGACCCGGCCGCATGAGGCGCGCGAGGCGCTGCGGCTCATCGAGACCACCGGCAGGGAGTCGATGCTGGAGATGCGCGCGATGCTCGGCATGCTGCGCTCGGAGACCGGCGACCTGGCCCCGGCGCCGCGGCTGCGCGACCTGCACGCGCTGGCCGCGAACGCGGGCATCGAGGTGGACCTTCGCGTCGACACCGGTGACCTGCCCGAGGGGGTGGGTCTCGCGGTGTACCGGATCGTTCAGGAGGCGCTGACCAACGTGGCCAAACACGCGGGAACCGGCTGCCGGGTGCGGGTCACCGTACCCGAAACGGGGGTGGTGGAGGTCGAGGTGGCCGACGGCGGCCGCGCTGCGCCGCGCGACGGCGGCGGGTACGGGCTGCTCGGCATGCGCGAACGCTGCCTGGCCTACGGCGGGCAGCTGACCGCGGGCCCCCTCCCGGAGGGGGGCTTCCGCGTGCTGGCGCGCCTGCCCTACGCGTGCAAGGACACGCCGTGATCAGGGTGGCGGTCGCCGACGACCAGCCGCTGCTGCGGGCCACCCTCACCATGCTGGTAGGAACGGCGGCCGACATGGTGGCCGTCGGTGAGGCGGACTCCGGCACCCAGGTCGTTGAGCTGGCCGCGCGCACCCGGCCCGACGTCGTGCTCATGGACGTGCGCATGCCGGGCATGGACGGGCTGACGGCTACCCGCCGCATCCGCGCCGACCCGGCGCTGTCGGAGGTCCGCGTCGTCATCCTGACCACCTTCGACTTGGACGAGTACGTGTACGAGGCGCTGCGCGCCGGCGCGAGCGGTTTCCTGCTCAAGGACATCCCGCCGGTCGACCTGCTGGCCGCGATCCGTGTCGTCGCCTCGGGCGAGGCGCTCCTGGCCCCCGCGGTCACCCGCAGGCTCATCGCCGAGTTCGCCCGTGTGGCGGCGGTTGAGTCCCGAATGGTGCGCGAGCTGGCGGCGGTGACCGGGCGGGAGCGTGAGGTGCTGACGCTCATCGCCCGAGGCCTGACCAACCCCGAGATCGCCGCCAGCCTGGGGCTCAGCATCTCCACCGTCAAGACCCACGTGCGGCGGCTGCTGGCGAAGCTGGACGTGCACGATCGCGCCCAGCTCGTCATCATCGCCTACGAATCAGGCCTGGTCACCGCCGCCAAGAGGAGCAGATAGACGATCAGGCCGCCGCGACGGCCGTAAGGAGGTCGAGTCCTGCCGCCGGACGGGCTGAAGCGCGACCAGAACCGCGCCGGCAGCGTCCACGGCGCGCTGCTCATCGGCGGAAAATGACCAGACCGAAGCACGCCGTGGATTCAGGCCGAGTGAGGTGAAAGGGCCCACTGACCTGTCGTCCGCCCGGACGTGAACGTCCAGGTGGACTCCACGCTCGACGACAGCACCGTGTGCGGCGCCTGCCGGCGCATCGAGGTGGTGAGCGTGTACTCCGCCTGCTGCTCGGGCAGTGCGGCGGTGAGCTGGCAGAGCTTGCGCAGGCAGCCGGCCAGTGCGGTGTGCCGCGACACCGGAAGCGAGGAACGTCGCCTCCACCTTCGCCAGCTCCGCACGCCTGGCTCGTTGTCCCATGTCCGCCGGGATCTCGGCAGTGCGGTGGTCGACCAGGTCATAGAGGGCGCCGGTCGTGGAGTCGTAGAGCTCTGCGAAGACGGAGGCGGCGGAGTTGGCGTACGTGATCGTCTTGGTCGAGACGCGCTCGCCCTGGCCGTCCCAGGGGAAGGCGGCCCACACGTTGGCGGGCTCGGCCACGATCTGCTGGGCCAGGCCCCGCACCAGGTCCACCCGACCGGTGCCCTGATCGTACGGCGTCGCGCCCGGCGTGGGGATGGCGCTGCCCATGAGGGCGGCCTTGCAGCAGGTGGTTCCACTGATCACACGGGCCGGTTGGCCATGGCGCCGTCGAATCGCCGTACGGTCCCCACCGCTTCCCCTCAAGAACGGCCCTGTGTGGGGTGTTCACGAGTGGGTTTGATCCGCCGATGGGTCAAGGGTCGTTGATCGCTTCCCGAGCCGAGAGCGATCGTTCCCCAGCAACTGTGCGGGACAGAAAGCTGTACGGTGCTCACCGTGACGTATCCGGACACCCTGCTCAGCCTTATTCGCCGTACTCCGGCAGCCGCCGAGTTGCTGGTATGGCCGTTCGACTTCGACATCTCCCGGACCGATCACGTGGAGGTGGTGAGGCTGGAGTCGGGCGACGCTCTTGAGGCGGTCGCCGGTGATGGCGCAGGCGGGACGTTCTTCCTGTGCGGGCAAGCGGACGGGGAACGGCCTGTGCTGTATGCCGACTCCGAGGGCCAGGCCGGGCTGATCGGCTCTGACCTGATCGACGTGATCCAGCTGATTGTGAGGGTTCCCTGCTGGAGGGACTGTCTGGACCATGTGTCCGCCGGGCTGGCGGCGATGGGATCAGCGATCTCAGAAGGAGAGCGTGAGTATCGCAGCGATGGTATCGATCTTGAGGCATGCCGGGCGTCGCTGGCCGGGCTGCTGACACTGGACCTTCCGCCTGCGGCGGACGTGCTGGCCCGGCTCCTGAATACGGTGACGCGACCCGGCTTCGTGCTGCTCAACGAATGGGGAGATGCCTACGAGCCGATCGCCCAATGATCCTGGGTGAACCGGCCCGGCTTTTGATTCCAAGAACCGGCTCGCCCACGGACGCGTCGCCCAGACCATCCTGGTCGCATTGCTCGTCACGGTCGCCAACGACCACTTCCTCGGCCAATGGCGCCACACCCACCAGCCCCAAGACGAGCCTGTCACACCCGCCGACACCTCGCAGACTCCGGTCGAGCCCTTCGACGGCAGGCCACCCGCAGCCCAGAGCGGGCCACCACCCGCCCCATGAGCCGCAAATCCCGCCACCCTGTCGCAGCACCCCGTTCACCGTCGGCTTCGCCATGCCCAACGGCCGGATCTCGGCCCTCCGCCAGCCGCCTGACACCGTCCGGGCCTTCCCAGACACCCGCTCCGCCGCCCCCAAACCAGGACGACCCGATTCGGAAACCCCCGAGACGACAAGATCCCGCCCGATCGCGATGGTCGGACGGGATCCCGTCAGCTTCAGTCCAGCCGTTTCAAGAACGGCCCCTGGTGGGGCGTTCACGAATGGGCGTGACCTGGCCGGACCAGGAACGTCGGAAGATCGATTCCCGTGTAGCGACTGATCGTTTCCCCAACCGGACAGGGCGGTGGCGCTGGGTCCGGCGAGTGAAGTCGGATATGGCCTCGCCGATTCACGACAGCCGACCGCTCGATACCGACGAAACAACTCACCGCTCTTGATCGTTTCCCGGCTTCTACGCATGGGACTGGTGGACGCAGCCCGAGGAATCGTCCGGCTATCTGGGGGTGAGGTCGAGTACGGCCTTGCCCGGAATACGGCGCGCCAGGAGTGCCTCTATCGCCTCATCAACCTGGGTCCAGGGGCCGCGCCAGCCGACCTGTGGGTCGAGTTCAGCGTTCTCCAACAGGTGGATCAGGTAGGCGATATCCGGGCCAAAGGGGCCGGACACCATGAAGGGTTCCAGCCGCTTTGGGATGCCCGTCAGCCGTTCTTCCTCGAAGTCGATGACGGTCGGCTCGCGAGATGCCCACCCGATGGACAGGGCGAGGCCACCGTCCTGGAGTTGCCCGAACGCCTCGCTCAGCAGTCGGCCACCCACGTTGTCGAGCACGCCGAACACGTGATCGGCAGGTTTTGCCGTAGCGATAAGGATCTCCGCGGCGCCCAGCTCGCGCAGTCCGGCAGCGCGTTCTGGTCGCCCCACCGATGCGATGACGTGCGCGCCCGCGCGCGCGGCCAGTTGCACGGCGAGTCGTCCCACACCTCCTGATGCCCCGGTCACCAGCACGCGGCGGCCGAGGACAGAACCCAGCCGGCGGACCGCTTGCAGGGCTGTCGCGCCGGCCGCGGGCAGGGCACTGGCTGCACCGAGATCGACACCGCTGGGCACAACGGCCAGGTCCGCAGTATCGACGGCACGCAGCTCGGCCCACCCACCTGTGCCTGCGAAGGAGGAGACTCGTGCGCCCTCGGGCGGTCCCGAGCCGTCGGCGGCGGCCTCCACCACGACCCCGGCCGCGTCCTTGCCGAAGACCTGGCCTGGGCGCATTTGCCGCGCAGCGAAGGCGAGCTCGCCGAAGTTGAGCGAGGCCGTCTCAACCTTGATCAGCGCCTGTGACGCCTGCGGGCGAGGTTCGTCGATCTCGTCGAAACGTACGCCGTGTGCAGTGTCGGGATCGTAGATCAGGGCGCGCATCCAGGCTCCTCGAGAAACTTACTAACCAGTTAGGTTAGTAGGGATATTAACAGACTGAACTAACCGGTTAGAATTGGCTATGCCTCGCCCTTCTGCTCGTGATCGACTGTTGGAAGCCGCACGCGAGCTGTTCTACGCCCACGGCTACAGCGTCTCGATCGATGCCGTCACCGAGCGTGCCAATGTCGCCAAGCCCACTGTGTACGCGCACTTCAAGTCCAAGGACTCCCTCATCGGCACTATGCTCACCGCGGCGTGCGAGGAGTGGTTCACCGAGTTGGACCTCGAGCTGAAACGACGCAGCGGTGACCCACTGGCTCAACTGCTGGCTCCGTTCGACCTGCTGGCGGCGAACCTGCCGGACCCGGGCTACCACGGTTGCCTTCTGGTGAACAGCGCAGCGGCCTTCCTGTCACCCGAGCATCCCGCTCATCATGCGCTGACCGCCCACGACGAGCGGATGCTCGCACTGTTCGAGCGCCTGGCCGGTACGGCGGGAGCCACACAACCAACCGTCGTGGCTCGGCAACTGCTGGTGCTCTATGACGGCGTCAAGGCCCGTGGCCTGGTCGATTACACCGGAGCTGCAGCCCGTGACGCCCGAGCGGCGGCGACCGCGCTGGTCGCGGCCGGCTGAGCCGGGCCATTCTGTATGAGCGGTGCTGAGGTTTACCCGGTTGGCCAAGGGGTGGGTGTGCCGCACGGCGCTGCAGATTGCCCAGCAGCAACGGCAACCGGCCGAAACGGTGACGGCGGTGGCGAACGCCCGACCATGGTGATCCGTCGGCGCGGACGAAGTGGTAGGCCCAGGTGCTGACGGCCCACCCGCCGAGAACAAGCGGCTCGCCTTGCTCGATGCGGGCGCCCGCGTCGTGCTCGAACATGGTGCGGAATCCTGCGACCAGTTCGGGACGCCCTCGGAACGTACGTCCAGGTTCTGGGCCGACGGATGCGGCGTAGACGGCGTCGTCGGTCATCAGTTCCAGCAATCCGTCGATGTCCCGGTTGGGGGTGTTCACGAATAGGCGTGGCCTACACCGAGTCGGGGATGGTGATGATCACTTTCCGTAACATAACTGATCGTTTCCCAACTGTTCGGCGCCTTCAGGTACTGACAGCGCTCTGCGCGCGGCACGCATCGGCGTGGAACCGGAAGGTCGTGCATCGTGGAGTTCAGGGCCCATCGGTCCAGATGTACCAAGGGCCCTTAAAATGCTCGTACCAGACCTCGTCCGGTCCCGGTACCCGATCTGGCATGTAGGCGAAGCCGTAGCGCTTCCATCCCCATGTGAACGAGGTGACCATGAACTGCGCTCCTCCCGGGATCTTCTCCGTGTAGCCCACCTGATACAGACCCCGCCACCGATCACTGCCATCGTCGTCGTCACGCACCGACCGGGCGTAGCGCTCCAGGCTCGATTCCGACAGGGCGAAGCGCATGTGCAGGGGCGCGTCGACCGTGACCAGCAGCACGGTGCCCAGCACCAGTACGAGTGGGACGAACATCCAGGGCGCCCGCCCCCGCGCGCCTTCACCTAACAGCGCGGACCAGGTGATGGCGAGCGCCAGCCAGTACAGCGCCAGCAGCAATGCCCAATAGGACAGGCTGGGAGCGCTCACCTCAAAGAGCGTCAGAAGCGAGGCGAGTCCGATGGCGCCGGTGAAAAGCAGGGCGAGGGGTTTGCGAGCGAGGCGCATGGGGCGATCTTTCCCTATACCGGGGCCAGGCATATCTGCCCCAAGCCAGAACAAACCCGATTCGGAAACCCCTGAAACGACAAGATCCCGTCCGATCGCGATGATCAGACGGGATCCCGTCAACTTCAGTCCAGCCGTCTCAAGAACGGCCCCTGGTGGGGTGTTCACAAGTGGTTGTGACGTGCGGAGGAACGACTGTTTGAAGATCGCTTCCCGAACTCTTGGAGATCATTTCCCGCTCAGCCTGCGATCGGGCCGTTACACCCGGCCCGGTGTCGCTCCGTTCTGAGCGTTGACGATGCAGGGCCGGTGAGGTCAGCGTCAGGCATCGAAGGGGCCCTCGTGGGGGTAGCCAATTGTGTGACCCTGATACGTGATGACCCGATTGACCAGATGATCGCGCAGAGAACGGAACGCGGACGAGAGCTGAAGACGAACACCATGACCCGTCCACGGATGTGGTCGGGTGTCGTCAGTTGCAGACCTTGAGGGCGAGGATCGCACCCGCGCCTACTCCGATGTGACCCACCGCGGCACGGGCTTCGTCGCGGTCGCCGGCTAGGGACATGCCTTTCTATACGGCAGCGTGGGTACGATCACCCGCCACTGGGCCGCGCTCAGCCCGCCTGCCTTCGCGCACACCGCCGCCGCCAACGCCTCCCCGCCCACGGCGTACCGCCTGACCGCGCCGTTGCCGTCCAAGGTCAGCACCGCCGACCCGTCGCCGGTGAACGCCACGTCGAGCGGCTGCCCGATCTCCGGGTCCTGCCCGCCGCCCTGGTCGAGCAGCGCGCCCAGGTCCGTGCCCGACATCACGTCGACCAGCCGCACCCTTCCCCCCACCTGAAGGCTGGCGAGCAGGTCCTCGCGCGGCGAGTAGGCGGCGGGGCCGCCGAACCCGCGCGCGGTGGCGAGCCTGCGGCGCGTGGCCACGTCCCAGACCGTCATCCGTCGCCGCGCGTCGAGCACCACGACCGCCTTGCCGGAGCGGGTGAAATACGCGCGCACCCCCTCGGCGTTCCTACCGCCGCCGCCGAACGCCGGCCCCAATGCCTTGCCTGCGGCCGTCTCCAGCAGGTGAATGCGGTCGCCCGCCACCACCAGCGTCCGCCCGTCGGAGGAGAAGGCCGCATACTTCGCCGCGCCCGCCTCGGCCGACCACATGCGCCGCCTCTTCTGCCGGTCCCACAGCTCGACCCCGCCCTTCTCGGTGACCACGACCAGCCTGGCGCCGTCGGGAGAGAAGGCCACCTGCACGGCGGACGTGCGCAGCGTGCCCTGGACGGCGGCCGAGGCGGTGTCCACGATCCGCACCCCGGGCCCGAACGTGGCGACGAAACGGGAGTCCGGGCTGAATACCGCGTACTCCGCCTCCGGCAACGCGCCGACCTTCCTCCCGCCGACGGCCGACAGCTCGCCGTCGCGGACCACGAGCCGCCCGTCGCCGCTCAGCGCCGCCGTGCTCACGTAGTGATCGTCGTTCTCGGTGGTCAGGTCGGCCACGTCCACCGAGAAAACCTGGTCGCCCAGCAGGTAGCGGAACGTGCTTCCGTCGAAGGCCCCCTGCACCGCCTCATCGTCCCCCCGTACCTGGACCGTGGTGAGCAGTTGCGTGTCCGACCTGCGCCAGAACTGGATCGACCGCGATGCCACCGTCGCGACGAGGCCGGCCCCGAACACGGCCGCGCCACCGTTCCAGGTGCCCTGGGTGCCGGCGCCGTCCTTGTCGCCGATGAAGTCCTTCGCCCCGGTCCTCAGGTTGGTCAGCTCCAGCAGACGACCGCGCCGCGCGGCCTGCCAGACCCCGTCCCGGCTGAATGTGCCCGCGGAGGCGGGCCCGAGCGCCTTGGCGGCGCCGGTTCGCAGGTCCCAGCGGGTACGCCGGTCAGCATCCTGGAGCAGGACGGAATCGTCCCGCTCGAACGCCACGTCGACCCCCTCGTTCGTGAAATCCTTGGCAGTGGGGAAGACGTAGTCGCTGATCGGCCTGCCGCTGACGAGGTCCACCGCGGATGCGCGCCTGGCCGTCACAGTCACCAGCACCTTGCCCGACGGGCTCAGCGTCACGCTGTCCATCGGCTCGGCCGGCCGGGCACCGCGTGTCCGCAGGAGCCGGCCGTTGCGCACGTCCCACGCGCGCGTCGCGGTGGAATCGGCGCTGATCAGCGTCCGGCCGTCGGCGCCGAGCGTGCGTACCGTGTCGCCCGCGGTCGACGGGTCGCGGAACATCGCCGTCTCGCGCTGCGCCAGCGAGGCCACCAGGGCCGCCCTGGTGGCCGGCGTGCGGTCCAGCCGCCAGGCCGCCATGCTCGCCAGCATCGCCTGGCGAGGGTCGCTCCCGCGGGTCGTGGTCGCCACCCCCGCGAGCCTGGCCGCCTCCGACCTGGTCAGCTGCCCGGCGATCTGCTCGGCCCGGTCGTCGGCCACCGCGCTCTGCTGTACGGCCAGCCCGCCGGCCACCAGCGCGATCACCAGCAGCCCGCCCAGGCTCAGCGAGGTCAGCCGGGCCCGCCTGGCCCTGTGCCTGGTCAGGGTGGCCGCCGCGGACAGGAAGTCGCGTTCGGTGGGCGACAGGGTGATGTCGCGGCGGGCGGTGGCCGCCCACTCCAACGCGTTGTCCAGGTTGCTGCCCTGGAACAGGTCGCCGTCCCGGCGTCCCGCCGTCTCCCAGCGTCGCGCCGCGGCGAGGATCTGCCGGTGTACGGCCAGGCCGTCGCGGTTGGTCTCGATCCACCGGCGGTACCGCGGCCAGGCCTGGGGCAGGGCCGGCCTGGCCAGCCGTACGCCGCCGTCCTGCCTGGCCAGGAGGTAGCCGAACACGGCGAGGATGCTGCGCACGGCGGCCACCTCGTGCGGCGCCCGCCCCTCGACGATTTCGGCCAGATCGGCGTGCCGGGCCGACAGCTCGCCCGCCTCGTCCACCGTCACCAGCCGCAGGAACACCTCGGGGACCAGCTCGCGCTCGGCCGGATCGAGCATCGTGTACGCCTGCTCGGCCAGCGTGCCGAGCGCGGGATCGGGCCCCTGCGCGCCGATCCCGGCGGCCCGTTGGCCGCCCTGGGCGAGCAGGCGGGCGGTGTCGAGGTCGCCGTCGCCGCTGACCAGCGCCAGCAGCAGCTCGCGGGCGGTCGGCCGCTGGGCCGGCTCCTTGGCCAGTGCCGAGGAGACCAACCGGCGCAGCGTTCTGGGCAGCGCGGACAGGTCGGGGGTGGCCGACAACACCTGGTGCATGACGCTTCCCAGGTTCTCGGCGTGGAACGGATCACGGCCGGTGGCGGCGAAGACGATGACGGCTCCCCAGGCGAACACGTCCGCCGAGGCGTCCGCTCGCTGGCCGATGAACACCTCAGGGGCCATGTAGGTGGGCGTGCCGCTCACCACGCCGGTCGCGGTGAGCGACATCTCGGCGGTCCTGGCGATGCCGAAGTCGATCACGCGGGGGCCGTCCGGGCCCAGCAGCACGTTGTCGGGCTTGAGGTCGCGGTGGATCACCCCGGCGTCGTGGATGGCGGTCAGCGCCGTCGCGATGGCGGTGGCCAGGCGGTGCAGGTCGTCACCCGCGAAGATCCTGCCCGCCGCGCGCAGGCTCGGGCCCTCCACGTACTCGCTGACGATGTAGGGACGCGGGCCCTCCAGCTTGGCCTCGATGATCGGCGCGGTGCAGAACGAGGCCACCCGCTGGGCGGCCGCCGCCTCCCGGCCGAGCTGGGCCACCTGATCGCCGTACAGCACCTTGATCGCCACCCGGTGGCCGTCCTCGGCATATGCCTCATACACCACTCCCTGGCCGCCGGCGCCGAGCCGCCCGGCCAGCCAGTAACGACCGAGCCGCTGAGGGTCTCCTTCGATCAACACGCTCGGTTTGATGCACTTATCACCAACGAAGTTCCGCCCAAAATACCCATGTGCGCATCGCTCCTTCTGAGCGATCCCATCTCTGGGACGCGCCGGAGTGGGCTGTCTTGGGCCCTACGCTGCGGCGGGCGGAACTCGAACTGGTCCTGGACACCCCGCACAAACGCATCGGCACCAACGCCATCACCACCCTGCGCCCACTGGCCGCGCTCGGCTTGCCCACCGCCTTCGCCGTCGTCGACCGCGCCTACACCGACCAACAACCCGCCCACTTCGCTCAACCCGCACGCGAACTCGGCTACCGGCTGGCCCTCGACTACAAAGTGGATCAGCGGGGAGTACAGGGCAGCACCCACGGCGCCCTGCTCATCGACGGCACCCTGACCTGCCCACTGATGCCCGCCAAGCTCGCCCACGCCACCACCGGCCTGGACGACGCCGCCATCCGCGCACCATCGGAAGAACTCACCGCGTTGATCGCCGCGCGAGAGCCGTACTTGCTGCGGCTCAAACAGAACGCGAACGCAGACGGCGCCATCCGCTTCCAGTGCCCGGCAGCAGGCACCTCCCCATCGCTGGCCTGCCCCCGCTTCGACCGCCTCCACCAGCGCGGGCCCGCAGCACCCAGCCCAGAGCCGGCATCGCCATGCCCAGCGACGCGAACGTGGACTTCCACCAGCGCCCTGACACCACCCGGGCCTTCCAGGACACCTGCTCCGCGGCTCCCAAACCAGGACGAACCAGATTCGGAAGCTCCTGAAACGACAAGATCCCGCCCGATCGCGATGATCAGACGGGATCCCGTCAACTTCAGTCCGGCCGTCTCAAGAACGACCCCTGGTGGGGTGTTCACGAGTATGGCTGACCTGGAACGACAGGGCGCGACGAAAGATCGCTTCCCGGCCAGAGTGTGATCGTTTCCCGGAAATACAGTTCGGGCCGTGTTCGCCAGTGCCGTTCTAGGCTGTGCCGGTGATCAACGTGGTGGAGTGGACCAGGCTGGAGCCGTGGCGGGTCGCCCGTGCGCGCACTGACCGCGGCGAGTTCGTGATCGTCAAGTGGGCGGGCCCTCATGTTGACGGCAGGCACACCGAGGCGTGGCGGTTACGCACAGAGGTAGGCGCGCTGCGGTTTCTGGCAGAGGATCTCAGAGTCGATCTAGCGCCGCGCGTGCTGGCGGAGGATCTTCTCGCGGGGCGCATCATTCTAGAGGATCTAGCGCCGCGGGTTGCGCTGGACGGACTGTTACGCGGGGATGGTGTCTTCGCGCATGCCGTACGCCTGGAGGCGTTCGCTCGTGCCCGTGGTGAGCTTGGCGCGTTCACTGCCGGACAGGCGGAGCTGTACTACCGGCGGCGAGAGCGGCTGGGGCAGGTCGATCCGGAGGCCGACCGGCTTGGGCACGTCGCCCGACTGCGCCGAGAAGGGCTGTCGCAGGCCGAGGTGCTGGAAGTGCCGATCACCGGGGCGGTGGAGCGCGAGTTCGCCCTCGCGCTGGCGGATCTAGCCGATCCGGGGCCGTTCCTGACGCTGAGCAACGGCGATCCGGAGACCAACAATGTCCTGGTCTGTGCGGACGGGCCGCCCGATGCGCGTCTGATCGACTTCGAGTTCGCCGGCTTCACCCATGCCTTGCACGATGCCGTCTGCCTGCATGTGCCCGGTCCGGCCTGGATGCGGGTGAGTACGAGGTCACGTCCGTGGACGTGACCGGGCGCCTCAGAGAGTGGGGACGACATCGAGGAGCGGGAAGCCGTCAGATCATGAGGCATAGAGGCCCAAGGGCCTGGCCAAACTCCTAGCCCGCGCTCACAACGCGATGGGGCGATAGCTGAGGGCGGCTTCAACAATCTCCTCGGCTGTGGCGTCCTGTAGTTCTTCCGGCGGCCAGAAGATCAGATTACGGACGCGCGGATGGAGCATATTGGCTTCTAGCAGGCGTAGGTAGTAGTCGGAGTCCGGGTCAACCTTCATGATTCTGCGGACAATCTCGGCGAGTTCTTCCCGTGTGATGTCCGATACCTTGGGCCGTTCCGGGCGGGCGGCATCGCGGGCGAGTTCCTCCAGATCCTGCGACTCCCAGTACGCGGCGAAGTCCGACGGCTCGTAGCTGTGTCCAGTCTGCATGTTGAACGCGGCGACGGCCTTGCGTGCCTCCATCAGCCTGCCGGTTTCTATGAGTTCCGCGATCCGGTCAATCTCCCTGCCTAGCTGCTCCTGGCGCTCGTGGGAGACGGGCGGGGGAAGCAGCTCCGGTCGTAGATCCATGCCAGGCATTTTGCATGCCTCATATAACGCGAGACTGTCCCCGGGATGCCTCACCTCAACGGGAGCCGTCTCAGATCAAACTGCAGGCGCGTCAGCTGTGCTCTCAGCTGCCTTCTGACCCGGCGCGTGCGCTTCTTCGGCTTTGCCCTGCCGCTCTCCGCGTCCTCAGGGCCGGCGTGGGCGCGGGCAGTTCTCGACTTGCGGCACGTCACCTTGGTTCGGACGGTTCCGAACGCAGTCGTTCAGGTCTTCCTGTCAGTGAGGAGGTGTCTCCGCTGACCACGACACGGAGGCATCACGGCCCTGGGGCACCGGCCCCGCTCAGCCTCGCGCGCCTATTCGTCCACGTCCGGATAGGTCGCCTTGCGCGCCAGCCACCACCAGCCGTCACTCAGCCGGCTGCACCAGTAGTAATCGTCGAATGTGGTCTTGGTGAGATCACAGGGACTTACCCGCGCGGCGTCAGGCCGGTCATAGATGTAGAGGAACATGTTCTCCGACACTTCCTCGTTCGACAGGCCCATCATGAGAACACGTCCGGGATGAAGCTCGATCGGCACATCCTGCGTATTGAGATGATCAAAATGCAGGACATCGAACTCATCAGGCAGATGCACCCAGCCACCCGAAGGCATATCCGCCGACAGCTTCCTGTCCTTGGCCAACTGGGCCAGCTCGGTGAACTTGCCGTGATGGACCGCGAACCACGTACGCCCGAAGATCCCGTTCCAGGGCAGCAGCACAACGGCGGCACACAGGACGACCGCCGCACCGGCCGCGACGTAACCGCGGATGTCACCATGTCGGCGTACAAGTCTCTGCGCCCACCACGACGTGGAAAGCACGGTCACGACGAACGCGATCCCAAGGATCAACTGCTCGATGATCCGATCGTAGTACTCCAGCCACAGCAGATACCGTCCAGTCACAACCACGAGCCAGCTCGCCACCATGGTCGCGGTCAACGCATACGATCGCTTCTCGATCACGCCTCCGGACCCGGTCGGCGAGCGGCACTGCTCCACGTAAGGACGGCCTCCCGCCAAACCTGTGAATCCAACCCGCGCACTGCAACCCGCCTCACCTAATGGGACACCGCACAATGCCCGGCCCTCTGCGGCGACGACGTACCAGACCTCGAACGCGCTGTCGGTGAGGTGCAACGGACATCAAGCCCCAGCAGTCACTCAACCTTCGGTGAGACACCGTAGCCGTCATCAACCTTCGATGACAATGCTCAGTTTTCGCTGCGACAGGACACGAAACGACAAGATCCCGCCCGATCGCGATGATCAGAGGGGATCCCGTCAACTTCAGTCCAGCCGTCTTAAGAACGGCCCCTGGTGGGATGTTCACGAGTCGTGTTGTCCAGCAAGAAGAAGACCTGCTTGAAGATCGCTTCCCGGACATCGAATGATCGTTTCCCGCACCGGTCCGATGTTGTAGGGCTTTGTGGAGCCTGACCGACCGCCCGTGAGTTCACGGGGACGCCGCATGGCGGGCGATGGCCAGTTCGGCGAAGGCGGTGGCTGTGGGGAGCGGGTCCGCGGGCAAGGCGAGGAGGATGATCCGCTCGGCGGCGGGCTCCAGCGGGATCGCGTGCACGCCGGCGTGGTGGGCGGGCAGCGACAGTTCGGGGACGATGCTCAGCCCGAGCCCTTCGGCGACCATGGCGAGGATGCTGTTGGTATCGCGCACTCGGTAGTGACACTTCAGGCTCGCACCAGCCGCCCGCGCGATCGCCGTGATCAGCGGCTCGCACCCGCCCGTGGACATGATGAAAGGGTGCCGCGCCAGCTCGGCCACCGGCAACGAATGGCGGACGCTCAACTCGTGCCCGCTGGGCAGGACGGCCAGCATGCGGTCGGCGGCGAGCCGCCGCGCCACCGACCCGGCGGGAAGCGGGGCCTCGTCGACCGCAGCCGACACGGTGGCGATGTCCGCCGCCCCGGTCTCGAGCCACTCCAGGACCTCGTTGTCCGAGCCCTCCATCACCGTGAGCCGCACCCGCGGATGCGCTTCGGCGAACCGGCGCAGGATGGGCGGCAGCAGCCGGGCGTTGGCGCTGGGGATGACGCCGACGCGTAGGCTGCCGCGCTCCTGCCCGCGGATCGCGGCCACCTCCTGCTCCAGCGCCTCCGCCTGGGTGAGGATGAGCGTGGCGCGGCGGCACACGGCCCGCCCCGCCGCTGTCAAGCTCACCCCCTGGTTGCCTCGTACCAGCAGCGCCACCCCGAGCTCGCTCTCCAGCGCGCGCAACGCGTGACTGACGGCGGACTGGGTGGTGGCCAGTTCCTCCGCGGCCCTGGTCATGTTGCCGGTTCGCGCGACCGCCTGCAGGATCCTGAGCTGGGTGAACGTCATAGCGCCGCACGCAGCAGGTCGACCACCAAGGGGTGTGGTGCCTCGGGACGCGAGCGGGCCTGCGGCACGAACAGCGTGGCCACGTAGTACGGGTGCCCGGGGATCTCCAGCACCCGGGCCTCGCCATCGCCGTCCACGCCAGTGACCAGGAAGCCGCCGTCGTGCAGGATTCCCTGTCGGCCGGGGTCGAGGCCGAAATTGCAGTAGTACTCCTCCTCGACCTCGGTCCGCCCATACAACGTGGCCACCCGGGAACCGGAAACCAGGGTCACGGGCATGGTCTTGCCCGCCAGCGAGCAGGTCAGCTCCGACACGAACAGGGTCGAGGCGTACGGGTCGTATTCGGCGTGCTGGGCGTCCTCATAGCCGAGCACGTGGCGGGCGTATTCGATGACCATGTGCTGGCAGCCGCCGCACGTTCCCAGGGTGGGGACGCCGTGCTCGCGGCCGTGCCGGAGCGCGGCCAGAGCGCCGAGCAGGCTGCGGTACGGGCTGCCGGGCGCGCACCACAACACGTCGGCGGCCTTGACCTCGGCCAGATTGGACTCGAGCGGTTCGGTGGCGAGCCAGCGGACGTCCACCCCGATGCCGAGGTGCGCGGCGGCGTGGCGCAGCGCGTCGTCGGTGGCCAGGTGCGGAGGAAACGCGGGGTCGCGGTCGCCAATGACCGCGACGCGCAGGGATCGGTCCATGGCCTTCACTATGCGACGGCCCGGTCATGAGCGCCAATGTTGGACCACGCTCCCGCCATGAGCGATCACTCATGTCAGATCAGTTTGCGCAGGTCGGCGGCGGTGAGCAAGTACGCCGGGGCGACGACGGCGGCATCCGCGGTCAGGAGTTCGACCTGCACCCGCTGATCTCGGCGCTGGGCGGCGGGCCGGTGGACATCTTCGCCAGCAGCGGCACCAGCTCCGGAAGAGCTCTCTGCAGGCGGACTGAAGGAGGCTCTCACCGGGCTCGACGCCCCCGCCGGACAGGATCAGAGCAGCTCCGGCACGGGATGACCAGGGACGACGATGTTGCCATCGTTGCGGACCTGCATCATGAGAAGCCGGTCATCGTGATCTAACAACACGACGCGAGCACCTTGCCGGGTCTTCATCTGGTTGCTCCTTGTCCTGTTCGGCGCTTGGGGTCGCGACAGGGTTCAAGATCGTGCCAGCTCCTGCGCTCCGACGAGCGATCCCAGCAGAGCGCAGCGACCGCACGTCGCTCACGGGCCGGAGCAGGCCACCACCCGCCCCATAACCGGCAATTCAGATCACCTTGTCGCAGCGCCCAGCCCGGAGCCGGCATCGCCATGCCCAGCGACGCGAACGTGGACCTCGACCAGCGGCTTGACACCACCCGGGCCTTCCCGGACACCTGCTCCGCAGCTCCCCAAACCAGGACGAACCCGATTCGGAAACTCCCGAAACGACGTGCCCGCCCCGGGACGCGGCCAGGCCGCCGCGGCGGCGAAGCGAGGCGGAGGTGGCTGCAGCTGCTGTTGTTCGTCGGTGCTCACGGCATCTCACCCTGCCGGAGGCACCCCGGCCCGGCAGAACCCACGCAAGGGTTGATTCCCAGGTCCCGCGCGACGGACTTGCCGGTCTCCTTGACGATGCGCACCGCACCCGCTCGGAACTCCGGATCAAACCGGCGCCTCTTGCTTGCCACGACCCGACCTTCTCTCAGGTTCGGGTCTCCACGCTATGAGGGGAAGCCCACCTCCGTCTGACCTGGAAGGACCGAAGCTTGCTTCGCGAAACTGTCTAGCCCGTATACCGTCTACCGGTGTAGACAAAGAGGGCTACGCTGGGGCCCATGAGCGACACAGAGCCTGGCCGTCGGCGGGATGCCGCAGGGACGCGTGAGGAGATCCTCGGGGCGGCGGTCGTCGAGTTCACCGAGCACGGGTACGCACGGGCCGGTGTCCGGCAGATCGCTGAGCGGGCGGGCGTGACGGCGATGATGATCAACCGGTACTTCGGATCGAAGGAAGGTCTGTTCGCCGAGGCGGTGGATCGCTCCTTCGGTCTGCCGACAGTGGTCGCTCAGGGGCCGGACGGACTGGCGAGCGCCGTCGCGCGCTCGCTCGCCGAGCGCACGGGACCCGAGGCCGAGCGTCTGGACCCGTTCCTGCTGATGCTGCGGTCGGCGTCGGATCCGGTTGCCGGCCCTATCGTCCGCCGGGGGATCGAGGCGCACGTCGGCGCACGGTTCGCACAGCTGATCGGGGGTTCGGAAGCCGACGTCCGGGCGCAGCTCGGGTTGGCGTTGGTGTCCGGGATCTGGTTGTTGCGCGCTGTCGTCGGCACCGGCGCGCTGGTAGCGGTCGACAACGAGCGTCTCGCCGATCTGCTGGCCCGGATGCTCGATCCGATCACCCGCGAGTCTGACGTCGAGCCGGACGCTGAGCACCGGAGCGACTGATCGCGGCCGTTGCCAGGTGCTCGGCCCGCGGGGTTCACGGGCGAAGCGGCCGGGTGTCCTCCGGCCAGGTCATGGGCGGGCGCGGCCGGCAGGTCGGGGGGATCTGGGTCGGGACGTCGGTGTCTGCGAAGAGGGGGTAGTCGATGTATCCCTCGCGTCCTTGCGTGTAGTAGGTCGCCGGATCGGGCCGGGTGATCGACCAACCCTGCTGGTAGCGCCGCACCAGGTCCGGGTTGGCGAGGAACGCCCGGCCGAAGGAGGCCAGATCCATGACGCCCTCCGACAGATGCTGCGCCGCGCTTGTACTGGACAGTCCCCCGCCGGCCACGATCGTCCCGTCGAACAGTCGCCGCGCCATGCCGAGCAGGTTCCAGCCCACCGGGCGCAGGGACAGATGCAGGTAGCCCACGCCCCGCCTTGAGAGCTCCGGCACCAAGTGGCGGCAGGTGAGAACGGGGTCGTTGTCATGGACGTCAGCGAGACGCTGCCCCGGATGCAGACGGACGCCTATCCGGTCGGCGCCCCACAGAGGAGCGAGCGCATCGACGAGGGCCAGCAGGAACCGGCTCCGGCCCTCAACCCCGCCGCCGAACTCGTCTGTGCGCCGGTTCACGTTCGTCGCCAGGAACTACGCCGGGAGATATCCGTTACCGGCGTGGATCTCCACGCCGTCGATCCCCGCGGAGAGCGCGTGCGCCCGCAGTCCGGTACTCCGCCACCACACCGTGCACCTCGCTGTTGCTCAACGCGCGAGGGCGTGGATACGGGCGGGCGGGCTGCGGGCAGCCCCGCGCATACAGCCCGTCGGAAGCCGGCCGGACCGCCGAGGGGTGACAGGGTCGGCCTGACCGGGCAGCAGGAGCGGGTCCGAGAGCCGGCCGCAGTGCATGAGCTGACAGAAGACACGACAGCCCTCCCCAGCTCGAACGGCTCGAAGAGCTCGTCAATGTCGGTACTCATCCCCCACCTACCTCTCTTGCGGTGTTCACTCGTCCCGCTCGCCCCTCCCCGCGCTCCGGCATGCTCAGGCCTGATTCGACGCTCGTGAGAAGGGCTGTCCAGCAGGTCGGACAGCCTCCTCACTGCGCGGCCAGCCGGGTCGTTACGGGTTCCGAGGCACCGCCGTGGCGTCCTGGGCGATCAGCTCAGAACGCGGAGCGGATGAGACCGCCGTCCACGCGGATGGTCGCTCCGCTGACGTACTCGGCGTAATTGCTGCAGAGGTAGGCCACCGCTGCCGCGATCTCGTCGGGCTTGCCGAAGCGGCCGTGATCGTTGGGGATGAGCTCCTCGACCGCGTTGGGCTGGATCTCCTCCCAGGTCTCGCCCCAGCCGCGGGCGGGCGCGATCCTCGTCACGAACTCCTTTGTCGCCTCGACCAGGATCGCGCCAGGTGATACGACGTTCGAGGTGACACCGGTGTTCCTGAGCTCGCGTGCCAGCGACACCGCCAGGTTGTGCCGGGCCGCCAGGGTGGCGTTGTACTGCGGGTGGGTGTTCATCGGCTGCAGGGCGAGGCCGCCACCGATCGTGATGACCCGGCCCCAGCCACGCTCGCGCATCCCCGGCACCAGGTGCTTGATCATTCGCACACCGGAGACGACGTTGACGTTGTAGGTCTCGTTCCACTCCTCCGGGCTCGCGTCGCTCCACGACACGTGGCGGTAGAAGCCGGCGTTGTTGACGAGGATGTCGATGGGGCCGTCGACCGTGGCCGCCCGGGCCACTTCAGCGGCGCCCTCGTCGGTGGCGAGGTCTCCCAGTACCGTGGTGGCGCTGCCCCCGGCCTGCCGAATCGCCTCCGCGACGTCCTCGGTACGCCTCTTGTCTCGCCCATGCACCACGACCGCGGCGCCTTCCGCGGCCAGAAGCTTCGCCGTGGCCTCGCCGAGTCCCGCGCTGGAACCGGTGACGAGAGCACGCTTTCCGATGAGATCGAGTTTCATTCCTTGCCTCCGTCTAAGGTGCTGATGCGCGTCTGCGATGCGGAGAAAGACCAGTTCACCACAGGTATACGCTTGTAGACTACGGTTAACTATACGCTTGTAGACCAGCACGTCAAAACGCCGGCCATCGAGCGAGTGCGACCTGAGCGGACGGTTGCCTTCTCGAAGGGAAGGCGCAGCCGACCAGGGTCGGTTTGAGGGCATCGGTGTGGGCGGGCGCTTCCCGCTGAAAGCGACCGGACGCCGGTGGCACGGCAGGGGGCGGGCGAATCGGGCGACGGAAGGAGAGTGCGCGCACCCACCCGTAACACCCAAGCGCAGTCCCGTTGTCAGCCTGGCTGGTCCGACGCCGCGGCAGCCGACCACCTGTCATCACCGACGACATGCTCCAGCGCCGCGTAGGCGGCGAGTCCGTCGAGACGATTCAGCCCGACCTGATCATTCCCATCGGCAGATGGAAGGGGCAGAGCCCCAGCGTCGCCAGCATCTACCGGGCGCTTGCCGAGCACGAGAAGCGGCAGGCGCACCCCGAAGCCGTCACCCAGGCCCACGCGGGCTTCGTCCAATTTCAGGCGGTCAACAACATCCCCAGCTCACGTACATGATCAATCTCAGCGCGACTTCCTGTACCTCAACTACTCACACCCGCTGACCGCTGTTCTGCAGGGTGACGGCGGCGTCGAAGGGAGGCCGTCCACCAGCACCTGCACATTCACCGCGCGGGCGCGCTTGGCGTTCAGGGTTCCCGACAACTCCACCCCGACGCCCAAGGACGAATACGACTGCAATGTCCGGCCGCGGGCCCTTCTCCTTCGGTGACCTGCCCGCGCCTCAACCGTACCCACCCCACCCCGCCGACCTCTCCCGCGGCGGTGGATCTGGCCAACGCCCGCCAGCGCGCCGCCCACATGGCAGCCAAACCCACGATGACCTGAAGACCGCTTCCCAGTCTTGCGGTGATCGTTTCCCGGTACGGGAGTCGGTCGGCTCGTCGGATATGCGACCCTCTGCACTTGTTTGCTCTGGCGGCTCCAACTGGTCCGAACGTGTGTGGTTAAGATCGTGTCTGGCCGCGACTGGCGAGGGTGGACAACCACCGGGGAGCGGCCGCATTCTCGCGTGAGCGTCGACCGCCTGGGCGCCTGCGTCAGTGATGTCCAACTGACACAGGAGGTCGTGACGTGGACCTGCGTTACGGAATGAATCCGCAGCAGCGATCGGCCGTTGCCGTACCGCTGAGCCCTGGCCGTTGGCCGGTTAAGGTGCTGCACGGCAGCCCGTCCTACATCAACATGCTCGACGCGCTGAACGGCTGGCAATTGGTGAGCGAGGCAAGTGAGGCCTTGAACAGGCCGGCGGCTGCGTCTTTCAAGCACGTATCGCCCGCCGGAGCGGCTGTTGCCGGGCCCGTGGACGAGGTCACCGCCGAGCTCAATGGCGTCGACCGGGCCGCTGTCGGAGCGCTCACGAGTGCCTACCTGCGGGCCCGCGACGCGGATCCCAAATCCTCCTACGGCGACTTCGTCGCGGTCTCGCAGCCGGTCGATGTCGAACTCGCCGAGTTGCTGACCCGGCTGGTCTGCGATGGCGTCATCGCCCCCGGGTACGATCCGGGCACCGTGGCGGTGCTCGGCAAGAAGAAGGGTGGCCGGTTCCTGGTCATGGAAGCGGACCCGGTCTACGTCCCGCCGCGGCAGGAGGCGCGGGAAGTGTTCGGGGTGCGGCTGACCCAGGAGCGCGATGAGGTTGTGCTCTCGACCGCGCTTCTGGACGACGTCGTGTGCGGAACGCTACCGGCCACGGCGGCCGAGGACCTGCTGTTGGGCTTGATCGTTCTGCGCTACACCCAGTCCAACTCCGTGTGTTATCTGCGTGGTGGCGCCACGTTGGGTATCGGTGCCGGTCAGCAGTCGCGTGTGGATTGCACCCGCTTGGCTGGCGCAAAGGTCGATACCTGGTGGCTGCGGCGCCATCCGATGGTGCGTGCGCTCGCTTTCCGGCCCGATGTCCGGCTTCAGGATCGGATCAACTGGCAGATCCGCTTCATCGAGGGTGACCTGACCGCGGATGAGAAGCTGCGCCTGTCGGGGGCGCTGTCCTCACCGCTGGGTGAGCTGACGGACGAGCAGCGCGCCACATGGCTCGCGACCCTTGACGAGGTGGCGTTCGTCTCCGACGGCGCCCTGCCCTTCCGCGACAACGTCGACCACGCCTCCCGCCACGGCGTCCGCTACATCGCTGAGCCGGGTGGTTCGATCCGGTCTGCGGAGGTGCACGACGCCTGCCGGGAGCGCCAGATCGCGCTCGCCCGCACCGGCGTTCGACTGTTCCACCATTGACGATGCATGGCCTGAAGGATCTTTAAGCCTCGTAGCGACTGTCAGTGCTTTGCCGTTTACAGCGTGGAGTTATTGGCTGCATGGCGTGAATGCGGCAGGCGGGTACGGCTGCTTCTCCTGTGGGAGGCGATGGCAGATGTCACTGTTGGAACGCGTGGCCCAGGCCGAGATGGCTGCGCGACGGCAGGCCGAGGGCTTGCGGAGGCAGCTGGCCACGGTCGAGGAACGACTGCAGCGCCTGGCCATCACGCGTGGCGCCACGCCCACCAGCCCCAAGACGAGCCCGTCACACCCGCCGACACCCCGCAGACTCCAGCCGAGCCCTTCGACGGCGCTCCACCCGCAGGCCAGAGCAGACCACCACCCACCCCATAAGCCGCAAAACCCGCCACCCCGTCGCAGCGCCTCGCTCACCGTCGGCTTCGCCATGCCCAACGGCCGGATCTCGCTCCCCCACCAGCGGCCTGACACCACCCGGGCCTTCCCAGACACCCGCTCCGCGGTTCCCAAACCAGGACGAACCCGATTCGGAAACCCCTGAAACGACGAGATCCCGCCCGATCGCGATGATCAGACGGGATCCCGTCAACTTCAGTCCAGCCGTTTCAAGAACGGCCCCCTGGGGTTCACCAATGGGCCTGGCCTGGGATGGAGGAGAGGCAAAGAAGATCGCTTCCCGGGATTGATGTGATCGCTTCCCGGACGCGGCTTCCACCTGCCTCATCCGCAGCCGTCCCAGCACGGCGTCAGGTCTGCGAAGTCAATCGGGCAGAAGGGCCCCGCGCCGTGCCCGGCGCGTGGCGGCCAGTCCTCCGGCCAAGCTGCTAACGGTGCAGACCAGCACCAGCCCGACGTACTGTGGCAGGGAATAGGCGAACCACGGCTCGCCGGTTGCGGCCTTGCCGAGCGTGGTGAGCGAGGCGGCAGCGATGCTCGTTCCGAGCAGCGTCCCGACACCTGTCACGATCAACGTCTCCCAGCACACTGCTCTCGCGAGCTGCCGCGGCTTGGTCCCCACCGTACGCAGCAACCGGATCTCTCCGGTCCGCTCGGCCATCGTCATGGCCGTCGCATTGAGCACCGAGATCACGGTGTAAACAACCGCCGACCCCACCAGCATCGGGGCAACCCACACCGCCGGACCTGTACGGGTAACACCCGCCGCCGCATCGGTGGTCGCTACGGCGAACAAAAATGTGCACGCCAGCGCCACGGTCAACATCACCGGAGACGCCGCCGACATCGCCCGGCGCGGCTGGGTGACCAGCGAGGACCTGGCCAGCATCCCAGCGCCCGGGTCGAGCCGGGCCGCCACGGCTCCGAGCAGCCACCCCATCCCCCGCAGCGCGACGGGGCCCAGCGCAGATGCGGCCACGCACAGTACCATCGTCGCCCCCAGCGCGGTCGGTGCCGCGTCCTTAGGCTTGACCTGCGGCACGAGCCACAGCAGCACGGTGCCGCCGGCCAGCGCCGCCGCTCCGGTGACGGCCCTGGTCCAGGGCAGCAGCCGCCGCTGCGCCGCGCTGTCCCGTAGCACCTCCAGCGGGCCCACACCTACAGCTTTGCGCGCCGCGATCCGGGCCGCCAGCAACGTCACCGCCAGCCCGACCACCAGCGCCACGATGAATGGCCCCGCCGTCACTTTCACCGGTACGCCTCCGGGTGCCAGTCCGGTCATCCGCATGAACGCCGCCATCATCACGGCGTACGGCACGGCCAGCACGCAGCCCGCCGCGCTCGCCAGCATGGCGACCACGAGCGCCTCCGCCGTGATGAGGCGGCTCACCTGCCGCGGTGTCATGCCGACCGACCGCAGCAGCGCCCAATTCCTGCGCTGCCGCAGCACGTGCAGGCTCAACATGCCCGCGACCACGAAGACCGACACGAACCCCGACACCACGGCCGACAACACCAGCAACCCCATGACGCCGTTCGACTCGTCACGGGTGGCCGCGCCGGCGACCACCAGGCCGCTACCACCCACCAGCATCACGGCCAAAACCACCGCCGTGAACGAAGCGGCGAAGCCCATCCGATTGGTTCGCACGTTGTTCCAAGCCAGCACGAGTGTCACCGGCGGCCGCCCAGCCGCATGCCGATCGCGTCGGCCGAGGGCCTGTCCAGGACGTCGACGATCTGCCCGTCGGTCAGGAACAGCACGCTGTCCGCCCGCGCCGCCGCCTCCGGATCGTGCGTGACCATGACCACCGTCTGGCCGAACGCGTCGACCGCCTCCCGCAGCAGCGTCAGCACCTCGCCCCCGGTGCTGCGGTCCAGCGCCCCCGTCGGCTCGTCGGCGAACAGCACCTCCGGCCTGCCGAGCAGGGCGCGAGCGATCGCCACCCGCTGCTGCTGGCCACCGGACAACTGCGCCGGGCGATGCCCCTCCCGCCCGGCCAGCCCGACCCGATGCAGCAACTCTCGCACGCGTGACGCGTCGGGCCGCCGCCTGGCCAGCCTGCTGGGCAGGATCACGTTCTGCCAGGCGGTCAGCGACGGTACCAGGTTGAACGCCTGGAAGATGACTCCGACCTGGTCGCGGCGCAGCACCGCTAGTTCCTTCTCCCTCAAGCGGGTGATGTCCTGCCCGGCGATGCGGACCACGCCCGAATCCGGCCGGTCCAGCCCCGAGGCACACTGCAGCAGCGTGCTCTTCCCCGACCCCGACGGGCCCATCACGGCGGTGAAACTGCCGCGTGGGAAGCCGACGCTGACCTGCCGGAGCGCGGTTACCTCGGTTGCACCCTTTCCATATGTCCTGGTCACTTCCTCAAGGAGAACCGCGTGATCATTCATGATCAGCAGCGTGCCAGAACGCGCGCACCCTAGCCATCCGGTATCTCCCCGATCGATCCCTTAGCCTGGCCGCACGCCTCCAGGGAGTCTGGGCACCACGACAATCAAGGGCGAGCAGGCGCCCAACGGCCGGATCTCGGTCCTCCGCCAGCGGCCTGACACCACCCGGGCCTTCCCGGACACCTGCTCCGCGACTCCCAAACCAGGACGAACCCGATTCGGAAACCTTCGAAACGACAAGATCCCGCCTGATCGTGATGATCAGACGGGATCCCGTCAACTTCAGTCCAGCCGTTTCAAGAACGGCCCCTGGTGGAGATGAGGGGATTCGAACCCCTGACCCCTTCGATGCGAAGCATTCGAGTTGATCGCTCCACCTTGCGTATTGCCAGGTCAAACGTCTGTTCATGTGCATCGTAGTGTGCCGCCGGGTCACTCTGGGCACCCTTGGTGTCACTCACTTTGTCACTTGGCCGCTTACCGGCAGCGACTTCTGATCGCTTTGGTGTGAAGCATCCGAGGGGATCGATTGAGCACATGTGTTGCCTGGCCAGGCAACCGCACTATTTCGTCACACGCATCACTTTATAGATGGCGAGGCGCGGATTGGACGAGCAATAGTACTTCTTTTTCCCGATAGTGAGCGCGTTCATAAGCTTGGCGGCTTTGTAGCACGCCGTACTAGAGGGGTAGTACTTCACGAAAGTATCTGCGCTGGCCGGGGCTGCGTTGACCGTCAGCGTCAAACACGTCGCCGCTGCCAGCATGGCAACCGTAACGAATCGCTTCACAAAACGCCTTCCCTTGAAGTTGATACTAGAGGCTAGTTCAACGATGGCCGAATAAATGTCGAGTGAACACCCGACAATCACCGGATAGCATCCTGGATGTCCTGCCAAGGTTGTGGATGTAACCATAGAGTGCGGCGGTATATTTCTGGTATGTCGTGGATACGTTGGCGACGGCTTACGAAGGATGCGCATGTTCCCGCCAGCATCACCCTTGGCCTGCCCGTCTGCCGTCGTCCCATCCGTAGGGGTAGCGAGCCAGCCGCGGGGCTGCCCCCGGTCGCGCGCCCGGCGCCCAGGGCCGTGATGGAGCGAAGGCGGCCCCGCGGCTGGTCTGCTAGGGCTTGCCCTGGGACGGCGGCAGGCGGGCAGGCTTCCACGCCAACCCACTCAGACGGGAAGGGAACGATCTTGGCTGCCCGGAGCCGGAGCGCCCCCGCCGGAGGCAGGCAGTAAGGCCGGCACCGTGACCGCGCACGCGTGCGCTTACCAGGTCGGCCCCGTGACCGGAGAAGTGCGCTCCCCTGTGATCAGATCTGTACCGTCGCACGGCGGCCCCTCCACTCGTCCGCGCCAGCCGTCCGGGGTGCTTTTAGCCGTCCGCCGGGAGCGCCAGCGGGAGGCGGCGGCGTTGCCGAGACGGCGGCGCGTGCGGCCCCCTCGGGGCCGCCTTGAAGACGTACAGAAAGTCTGCACAAGCAGAGCAGGAAGTCTGTGTCCTGTTCCGGTTGATGCTTGACACCTGAGCTTCGGTTGATGCTTTACACCCCTTCGGCTGACCTGCGTTCCTGAGTGATCGGTTGCGATCGTCTGGGAGGCCGGGTTGGCGCTGGTGGAGTTGAGCGTCATGGAGCAGCGGTATCGCGCTGTGCTGGAAGTAGAGGCGGGCTGTGCGGTGGTCGAGGTCGCCGAGCGGCATGGGGTGTCACGGCAGTCGGTGCATGCGTGGGTGCGCCGGTATCGAGCCGGCGGTCTGGCGGGGCTGGCTGATCGGTCGCATCGGCCGGAGCAGTGTCCGCATCAGACGGCGGCTTCGGTGGAGGCGATGGTGTGTGAGCTGCGCCGGTCGCATCCGCGGTGGGGTCCGCAGCGGCTGGCCTATGAGCTGGAGCGGCGCGATGTGACGCCGGTGCCGTCGCTGGTGACCTTGTATCGGATTTTGGTGCGTAACGGGCTGGTGGTGCCGGGGCGGCGGCGTCGGCCGCGCTCGTCGTATGTGCGCTGGCAGCGTGAGCGGCCGATGGAGTTATGGCAGCTGGACATCATGGGCGGGGTGATGCTGATCGATGGCCGGGAGTTGAAGCTGATCTCGGGCATCGACGATCATTCCCGGTTCATCGTGATCGCGCAGTTGGTGAGGCGCGCGTCGGCGCGGGCGGTGTGCCGGGCCTTCGCCGGGGCGCTGCGGAGGTTCGGGGTGCCGGAGGAGGTGCTGAGCGACAACGGTAAGCAGTTCACCGGACGGTTCACCCGGCCGCGGCCGAGTGAGGTGCTGTTCGAGCGGATCTGCCGGGAGAACGGCATCACCGCGCGCACCACCAAGCCACGCTCGCCGACCACCACCGGCAAGGTGGAGCGCTGGCATCGCACGGTGCGGGAGGAGTTCCTGGAGGTTCACGGGCCGTTCGAGGGTCCGGAACAGGCGCAGCTGGCACTGGATGCCTGGATCGAGGACTACAACACGGTGCGACCGCATCAGGCGCTGGACATGGCCACCCCGGCCACCCACTTCACCGGCCCGGCGGCACAGGCCGGCAAGCGCAGCGACGAGGAGCCGGCCTTGCGGCTTCCGGCCGACCTGGCGGCACTGCCCAGCGCACCGTCAACGCCTGGCCGCTCCGCTGCGGCGCCGAAAGCGCCTGCCGATCGCGGCGTGCCGGCGGCAGCGGTGCCAGCAGCGGTGCCAGCAGGGGTGCCAGCAGTGGCGCCAGCCGCGGTGCCGGTGGCGGTGGAGTTCGAGCGCACGGTGCCGCCGAGCGGCAACCTGGGCGCGTGCGGGCGTCAGATCTGGCTCGGCCGGGCAAGGGTCGGGCAGCAGGTGACGATCTGGGCCAGCAGCACCACCATGCATGTCTTTGCCGGCGATGAGCGGCTTAAGACGCATCCGGTGACGCTCACCCGGGCCGATCTGGGCCGGTTGATGGCCGACGGCGGACGGGCGGGGCGGCCGTCTCCGGCCACGGCGCTGTCTGCCGGGCCGTTGCCGCCGATGTGGTGGTGGAGGTCGACCGGCAGGTCAACAACGCCGGATGCGTCGGCCTGGCGGGCAAGCTGCTCAGCGTCGGCCTGCCGCTGGCCGGCAAGCGGGTGACGCTGCGGATCGACGCGCGCACCGTCCAGGTGATCGCCGACGGGGTGCTGGTGCGCACCAAACCGAGCCCGCTGGCTCCGGCCCAGCGTGGCAGGCTGCACGGCGTCCGCTTAGCGAGCAAACCCCCCGCCGCCGCCCCCGATGCCTTTCCGCAGGTGCAGCGGGTGGTGTCCAGCAACGGCAGCCTCAAGGTGGCCAGCTGCAAGATCCAGGTCGGCCAGGTACACCGGGGCAAGGTCGTCACCATCGTCCTCGAACAGAGTCAGCTGCGGGTGCTGTTCGAGGGCGAAACAGCTTCGTGTCGCTGCTCTCCGACGACGGCGGCCTTTCCATAGACGAGATCGCAAAGCTATGCGGACACGCCAGCACAACCGTGACCGAGACCGTCTATCGACACCAGATCCGCCCTGTGATCCAAACCGGCGCGCTGGCAATGGATCGCATCTTCGACGACATCGCGGACGTGTAGCCCGCCAGCATGTCACTCAGAAGATCAAAAAGGCCACTTCCGATGACTGGAAGTGGCCTTTGACCTGGGTGGAGATGAGGGGATTCGAACCCCTGACCCCTTCGATGCGAACGAAGTGCGCTACCGGACTGCGCTACATCCCCATGGACTCGACCAGATTAGCAAACTCCCAGCACTCCTCGCGCCACACATTCAGTCCCCCACCGCCCGCCGAGGCGGGTCCGCGTACTGATCGAACAGTACGTCCCCCTGCCGAGCCGCCAGGTCGATGATCTCGGCCTGTGCCTGTTCGGCCGCCAGCTCCGCCGCCCGCTGCTGCTCACGCAGTCGCCGGGTGCGGGCCGTACGGGCCTGGACCGCGCGATCGCGCCGTTCGCGGTCCACCTGCACCGCGATCCGGAGGAAGGTCATGTACGCCAGCATGATGACCCCGGCGGGCGCGACGCTCCACCAGGGGATCACCTTGACCGCGGCGGTGACCACAGAGGCGATCACGAGCAGGGCGGTGAAGAAGAGCAGTCGCCGGCGCCGGGCCACGATGATCGCGCGGCGCCTTGCCCGGAACTGCCGTGGGTCGACGCGTTCGAACTCGCCCGTGTAGTCCTCGGGCTGCTCCACCAGATCGTCGGGCTGCTGCGACAGGTCCGGCAGCTGGTGTTCGCCGGTGTAGTACTCCTCGAGTTCCACCAGCTCGGCGAGGTTGGTCTTGTCCCTGCGCAACCACATCGGAACCAGGACACACAGCCACATGACGACGATGGCCAGGTAGAGGAGGATGCTCACAGCCACCTCCGGGCATCACAAAGACGCCTACGTGCTGGCGGCGTCTTTGATGTGCTCACGTCACGCACCGTAAGACCGCGTGTCACTAATTGACGAGCATTCGGTGCGGTGTGTCGCGAGATCGTCAAACCTCTTCTACTGGAGACCCACCGTGAGCGGCTGACTCACGCGCGCGACGCCACTGTACGAGCAAACCCCCGGGTACGTCCTCGACGGTCAACGCGTAACAAATGTGGTCGCGCCAGGCTCCATCGATGTGAAGTTGGCGACGCCGTATGCCTTCTTCCCTGAATCCGAGCTTCTCAACCACCCTGCGGCTGGCTTGGTTCTCGGGGCGGATGTTCGCCTCCAGCCGGTGCAGGCCGGTGGTGAAGAAGCAATGATCGACGGCCATCGCGAGCGCGGTCGGGGTGATGCCCTGACCGGCCAGCGCGCCGTCGATCCAGTAGCCCACCTGTGCCGAGCGAGCCGAGCCCCAGACGATGGCGCCGATGGTCAGCTGTCCCGCGAACCGGCCACCGTGCGTGACGACCCACGGCAGCGCGAGGCCCTGCCTGGCCTCACGGCGCAGGGTGCCGACCATGGAGACGTAGGGGCCGAGACCCGTTCGGAACAGCGGGGTCTCCGGATTGCTGGGCTCCCAGGGGCGCAGCCACTCGGCGTTGCGCAGCCGCGTCTCTCGCCACACACGTACGTCGGCCAGCCGCAGCGGTCGCAGGCCCACCGGGCCTTCGTTGAGAACCGCTGGCCAGCCACGAAGTCGATCCACATCTCTCATCATCCCCCTATCGGGCACGATGTCGCCACGGATCAGCAGCGGTGACTCTCCGCGCACTAAGGGCGGGGGTGGTCGCCGCCCCGGATCTGATCGACCGCGTGCTGAAGGACGGGAGCGAGTACGGCCACACCATCCCGTACGCCTCCGGAGGATCCGGGCAGATTGACGATCAAAGTGTCGCCCGCCTGGCCCGCGAGACCACGGGACAGGATCGAGGTCGGCACTTTGTCGCGGTTCGCCTGGCGGATGGCCTCCGCTATCCCGGGAATCTCGCGGGTGATCACTCGGGCGGTCATCTCCGGCGTCAGATCGGTCGGAGTCAGACCGGTCCCACCGGTCGTCACAATCACCGCGTACCCCGCCGAAACGCCGTCACGGAGTGCGGCCTCGACCGGCTCTCCGTCGGGCACCACGATGGGCCCCTCCACAGCGCACCCGGCCGCCGAAAGCAACGAAACCAGGAGCGGTCCCGATTTATCGGCGTAAATCCCGGCTGATGCGCGGTTCGACACGGTCACCACCAGCGCCCGGATCACCGCACCCACAACCCGATCTCGCCGCCCACCTTCGCCGCCACCCGCACATCGAGGGTCACCGCGTCCACAACCCGGTCTTGCCGCCCACCTTCTCCTCCACCCGCACATCGGTGATCACCGCGGCCGGATCGACCGCCTTGACCATGTCGATCAACGCGAGCGCCGCCACGGACACCGCCGTCAGTGCCTCCATCTCGACCCCGGTACGGTCGGCCGTCTTCACCCGGCAGGTGATGGCGACCCCCCAATCCTCGACGTCGAGCGACACCTTGACCCCGTGCAACGCGATCGGATGGCAGAGCGGGATCAGGTCGGGCGTCCGCTTGGCGCCCATGATGCCGGCGATCCTCGCCACGCCGAGCGCGTCGCCCTTGGGCACCTCACCCGACCGCAGCAGTTCCACCACCGCGGCGGACAGCAGCACCCGCCCGGTGGCCGTGGCCGAACGCGCCCCGACCTCCTTGCCGGACACGTCGACCATGCGCGCGGCGCCCGTCTCATCGAGATGAGTGAACTCCGTCAAAACCGGGTCACCTCCACCACAGCCCCGGCAGGCACCTCGGTCACGTCCTCGGGTACGACGATCAGCGCGTTGGCCGAGGCCAGCGCGGCCAGCTGGTGCGAGCCCTGCCCGCGTACGGGCGAGACGGTGCCATCAGACGACAGCACACCGCGCAGGTACGACCGCCGCCCCGACGGTGACCGCAACGGCCCGCTGACCCGGGCTGAGACCGTCTCCGGCGGGTCCACGGGCAGGCCACGCATCTTCAGCAGCGCCGGCCGGACGAAGAGCAGGAAAGAGACGAACGACGAGACCGGATTGCCGGGCAGCGCGAAGATCGGCACCTGGTCGTCGCCCACGACGCCGAAGCCCTGCGGCATGCCGGGCTGCATCGCGACCTTCTCGAAGTTGACCGTGCCGAGCGGAGTGAGCGCCTCTTTGACCGGTTCGTAGGCGCCCATCGAGACGCCGCCGCTGGTGACGATCGCGTCGGCGCGGATGAGCTGCGCGTCGAGCTGGTCGAGGAAGGCGGCGGGGTCGTCGCCGACGGTGGTGGCGCGGAAGCCCTCGGCCCCGGACTCGCGTACGGCGGCGGTCAGGGTCACGCTGTTGGAGTCCCAGATCTGGCCTGGGCCGAGGGGCATGCCGGGTTCGACCAGTTCGGCACCGGTCGACAGGACCACGACGCGAGGGCGCGGCCGTACCATGACGCGGCGGCGGCCCACCCCGGCGATGATGCCGAGCTGCGCGGGCCCGATCACCATGCCCGGCTTGAGGACGACTTCACCGGCTTGTACGTCTTCGCCCGCCCGGCGGATGGCGTTGCCGGCCGGGGCGGCGCGGTCGATCGTGACGGAGACCGTACCGCCGTCCGTCCATTCCACCGGAACGACGGCGTCGGCGCCGGCGGGCAGGGGCGCCCCCGTCATGATGCGGACGGCATGCCCGGGACCGACCGCCCGCAGCTCGCTCGACCCGGCGGCCACGTCGTCGATCACCGGGAGGGTGACCGGGGCATCCGCGACATCCTGGGCACGTACCGCGTAGCCATCCATGGCCGAGTTGTCGAACGGCGGCAGCGGCACCGGCGAGGAGACCTCCTCGGCCAGGGTCGTGCCCAGAGCCTGCTCCAGGTCGAGTTCGAGTGGGGCCAGCGGACGCACGGTAGCCAGGATCTCGGCCAGGTGGGCGTCAACTGATTTCATCGAGGAACTCCCGCAGCCACGGCACGAACTCGGGCGCCAGGTCGGGCCGGTCGGCCGCGAACTTCACGACCGTACGCAGATAGTCGAGTTTGTCGCCGGTGTCATAGCGGCGGCCGCGGAACAGCACGCCGTGAACCGGCCCGCCCTCCTCGGAACCGCGCGCGGCCAGCGTGCGGAGCGCGTCGGTGAGCTGGATCTCGTTGCCGCGGCCCGGCGGAGTGTTCTCGAGCACCTCGAAGACCGCCGGGTCGATCACGTAACGCCCGATGATCGCCCAGTTGGAGGGCGCCTCGTCCACCGCCGGCTTCTCGACGAGGTCGGTCACCCGTACGACGTCGGACTCGGAGGTGGGCTCGATCGTGGCCACGCCGTACAGCGAGACCTGCTCCTTGGGCACTTCCATCAGCGCGATCACGCTGCCGCCGTAGGTGCCCCGCACCTGGATCATGCGTTCGAGCAGCTTGTCACGGTAGTCGATGAGGTCGTCGCCGAGCAGGCAGGCGAACGGATTGTCGCCGACGTGCTGTTTGGCGCAGAGCACCGCGTGCCCGAGCCCCTTCGGCTCGCCCTGCCGTACGTAGTGCAGGGTCGCCAGCGAGGCAGGGTCGCGGACCTGGGACAACCGATGCTCATCGCCCTTGGCCTCCAGCACCTCCTCCAGCTCGAACGCCCGGTCGAAGTGGTCCTCGATCGACCGCTTGTTCTTGCCGGTGACCATGAGGAGATCGAGGAGCCCGGCGGAGGCCGCCTCCTCGACGACATACTGGATCGCGGGCTTGTCGACGATGGGCAACATCTCCTTGGGTGTCGCCTTCGTCGCTGGTAGGAATCGGGTGCCCAGACCTGCGGCGGGCACGACGGCTTTCGTCACAGGGTCGAAGTCAGCCATGAGTAGACCCTAGTGGAGGTATCTGTGGACAAGATGAAACTGCGCCGTGAGCTGCTCTCAGCGCGTAGCTTCCTCTCCCCGGAGCAATTGCGGATAAACGCCTCGAAGGTCCGCGAAACACTGCTCGATCAGCCGTGGGCGCAGATGGCCGGGCTGGTGGCTTGCTATTGGTCCGTCGGATCGGAGCCGGGGACGCACGGGCTGGTGTTCGCGTTGTGGAAGCACGGCGCGACCGTGATGCTGCCCGTGCTGCGGGAGGACGACGACCTCGACTGGGCGGTTTATGACGGTCCCGACACGCTGGCGCCCGGCCGCTTCGGGATCATGGAGCCGGTCGACACCCGGCGCGGCGTCGACGCGGTCCGCACGGCCGCCCTCGTGATCGTCCCGGCTCTCGCCGTGGACAGACGGTCAGGGGTACGGCTCGGCCGCGGCGGCGGCTCGTACGACCGCGCCCTGTCCAGAGTGGGGCCGAACGTCCCGACTGTCGCCCTTCTCCATGACGGTGAGCTGATCGACGACGTGCCGGTCGAAGCGCACGATCAGCAGGTCCGCTGGGCGATCACACCCAGCGGACTCACTAGGCTTATGTGAAGGAAACACACAGGAGGGGGCCAGATGACGCTAGATGTCTGGCTTCTTCTTGGTGCCGCGATCGTCATAGCGGCCATCGCCTCCGTACGCATCGCGCATCGCAGCGGCCTGCCCAGCCTTCTGCTGTTCCTCGGCCTGGGCCTGGTTCTGGGCGAGGCCGGGTTCGGCATCCAGTTCGACAATCCGGAGCTGGCCCAGCAGATCGGCCTGAGCGCGCTGGCGGTGATCCTGGCGGAGGGTGGTCTGACCACGAACTGGAGCCACGTGCGCCGCTCGGTGCCGCTGGCCCTGATCTTGGCCACCCTGGGCGTGGCGGTCAGCATCCTGGTGGTGGCGGTGGCCGTACAGGGGCTGCTGGGGTTCGGCCTGAACTCCGCGCTGATCCTCGGCGCGGTGCTGGCCTCCACCGACGCGGCCGCCGTGTTCTCGGTGCTACGGCGGCTCCCCCTGCCGCCGCGTCTGGCCGGCGTGCTGGAGGCGGAGTCGGGCTTCAACGACGCGCCCACGGTGATCGCGGTGGTGCTGCTGAGCGGCGCCACTCACTCACCCCCGTCTCTCGGCGCGTTCCTGCTGCGGACCGGGACCGAGCTGGTCATCGGCGCGGCGGTCGGCCTGGCCATCGGACCCGCCGGCGCGTACGCCCTGCGCCGCGTCGCCCTGCCCGCCTCGGGCCTGTACCCGATCGCCGTCCTGGCGCTGACCTTCGTCTCGTACGGCGGCGCGGTGCTGCTGCACGGCTCCGGCTTCCTGGCCGTCTACCTGACGGCGCTGATCCTGGGCAACTCGCGGCTGCCGCACCGGGCGGCGACCAGGGGGTTCGCGGAAGGGGCCGCCTGGCTGGCGCAGATCGGGCTGTTCGTGATGCTCGGACTCCTGGCCGATCCCAAGGAGATGCCGTCGGCGATCGTGCAGGGCCTCATCGCGGGAACGGTCCTGGTGCTCCTGGCCAGGCCACTGTCCGTGATGGTCAGCGCGCTGGCGGCCCGGCTGCTGCGCCTCGGCCGGACGAACTGGCGCGAACAGGCGTTCCTGTCATGGGCCGGCCTGCGGGGCGCGGTCCCCATCGTGCTGGCGACCATCCCCTGGGCAGCCGGGGTCGCGGGCTCGAAGGACATCTTCAACGAGGTCTTCGTGATCGTGATGGTGTTCACGCTGTTGCAGGGGCCGACGCTGCCGTTCGTGGCCAGGATCCTCGGCGTGGCCGCCCCCGGAGAGGCGCACGACCTGGAGGTGGAGTCGGCGCCGCTGGAGGAGCTGAAGGCCGACCTGCTGCAGATCAAGGTGCCGCCCGGCTCCCAGCTGCACGGTGTCGAGATCTTCGAGCTGCGCCTGCCGGCCGGGGCCGCCGTCACCCTCATCGTCCGCGACGGCAGATCGTTCGTACCCTCGGCCACCACCCGGGTCCGGTCGGACGACCAGCTCCTCGTGGTCGCCACGGCGGCCTGCCGCGACGAGGTCGAGAGCCGCATGCGCGCCGTCAGCCGCCGGGGCAAGCTGGCCGGATGGTACGGAGAACGTGGTTCGGAATAGACGTTTGACCTAATCGGTTACCATTAGCAGTCGCATCGCTCGAGTGCCAGAACTTGAAGGAGGAGCGCGTGCCGACCTACCAGTACGCCTGCAACGACTGCGGTGAGCAGCTCGAAGTCGTTCAGAAGTTTACCGACGATGCGCTGACCGTCTGCCCGGCCTGCGAGGGGAACCTGCGCAAGGTGTTCTCCGCCGTCGGGATCGTGTTCAAGGGATCGGGCTTCTACCGCACGGACAACCGGGCCAGTTCGACTGGTTCGTCCTCTTCGTCCTCCTCCAACGGGAAGTCGAGCGAGAGCAAGCCCGCCGAGTCCAAGCCGGCCGAGTCGAAGTCCACCACGACTCCGGCCCCCGCGGCCGCTTCCGCGACCTCCTAACGCCCTTTACGCTGCGCCCTTACGCTGCCTCGTCTGGCGTGGGCAATCGGCGTTGTCGCCGAGCAGGGCCGGGGCGACTCGTTCGACGAGTTGCTCCAGCTGGGGGTTCGCGCCCCAGTCCGCGACGAGTCTGCTCAATCCCTCACTCGAGCACCGCAGCAGCCTCAGCGCGGCCCGCTGTCCGTCTTCTGTGAGCCTCAGCGAGTCGCCGTCCGGCGATCGTTCGACAAGGCCGTCCGTTATCAGCTGGTTGGTATAGGGGCGGCCTTGTTCGCGACTGACGTTCGCCCGCTCCGCCAGGTCCGCGGCCTTGACCCAGCCCTCGCCGCCGAGCCTGGCCACGATCCAGACGCCCTGCGGTGGCACGCCGGTCAAACCGGCCAGGTCTCCCAGCCTCGCGTAGAAGCCCCTGCGCAGGTTGGCGTCCGCCAGGCGTACGAGACCTCGCTCGACCTCGGCCAGCGACGACCGCTCCGCCGACGTGGCGCCCAGCCCCTCGCCCAGATCGGTCGCCTTGGTCGTCTCCCTGAGGCGTTGCTGCGGAATCAGCCAGCTGAGCAGGAAGGCGACGAACATCACCGGCGCCGCCACCCGGAAGACGGCGGCGATCGCGTCGGCGTACACGTGCAGAAACGCAGCCACGAGGTCGCCCGGCAGCCGCTGGATGGTGGTGGGATCCTGCTGGACCCGCGCCGGATCGAAGCCCGGCGGCAGCCTGGTCCTGGCCAGCAGCTCGCGCAGATCGGCGTCGAGCCGGGCGGTGAAGACCGCGCCGAGCGCGGCGACGCCGAACGAGCCGCCGATCATCCGGAAGAACGTCGCCCCCGACGTGGCCACACCGAGGTCCTTGAAGTCGACCGCGTTCTGCACGATGATCACCAGCACCTGCATGGTCATCCCCAGCCCCACACCCAGGACCAGCAGGTATAGACCCAGCGCCGACAGGCTCGTGTGCTCGGTCACCATGGAGAGCAGGAACATCCCGACCGTCGCCACCCCCGTGCCCGCGATGGGCAGGAAGCGGTATCTGCCGGTCCTGGTGATGATCTGACCGCTCACGATGGACATCGTGAACATCCCCGCCATCATCGGCAGCAGATAGACCCCGGACAGCGTCGCGCTGACCCCGTGAACCACCTGCAGATAGAGCGGAAGGTACGCGAGCGCGCCGAACATCCCGAACCCCACCACGAACCCGACGAACGCCGTCATCGAGAACGCCCTGATCCTGAACAGCCCGAGCGGCAGAACCGGCTCGGCCGCCCTTCGCTCGGCGAGCGCCCACCCGGTGAGCAGGGCGACGGCCGCCACCGCGAGCCCGATGATCACCGGACTCACGGCGGCGCCCCCGGTGGCGATCAGGACCAGGCAGGACGTGGCGCCGCCGAGCAGCACGACGCCCATATAGTCGATCTTGTGCTTGGTCCGCGTCTGGTCCCCCGGCAGCGCCGTGGCGATCACGAACAGCGCGACCGCGCCGATGGGCAGGTTGATGTAGAAGACCCAGTGCCAGCTCAGATGGTCGACGAACAGACCGCCGAGCAGCGGCCCCACGATGCTGGACACCGCGAAGACCCCGCCGAAGAACCCCTGGTATTTCCCCCTGTCGCGGGGCGACACGACGTCGCCGACGATCGCCTGGGCCAGCACCATGAGCCCGCCGCCGCCCAGGCCCTGGATCGAGCGGAAGAAGATGAGCTCGCCCATGTTCTGACTCAGGCCGCAGAGCGCCGAGCCGACGAGAAAGATGACGATCGCCGCGACGAACAGCCTCTTACGGCCGAACTGGTCGCCCAGCTTGCCCCAGAGCGGCGTGGAGACCGTCGAGGCGAGCAGGTAGGCCGTCACCACCCACGACAGCTGCTCCAGGCCGCCGAGGTCGCTCACGATCGTCGGCAGGGCGGTGGCCACGATCGTCTGGTCGAGCGCCGCGAGCAGCAGACCCAGCATGAGCGCGACGATGATGAAGACGAGGCCCTTTTGCCGCATGCGAAGATACTACTCTTCGCACTTGTGTGCTAACGCAACGAAGTAAGTTATCCACAGAACGTCATTCAGGCCCTGCTCCCCCTCCACCAATGCCGCTAATCTCGGCGCCATGCTCACTCGTGCAGATATCGGCGTCATCGGCGGCTCGGGCTTTTACTCCCTGCTCGACGATGCGGAGGAGATAGAGGTCGCCACCCCTTACGGGCCACCCAGCGACGTGGTCACGGTCGGGCGGATCGGCTCGCGCCACGTGGCGTTCATCCCCAGACACGGGCGGGATCATCGCTTTCCGCCCCATCGCATCCCCTACCGGGCCAACCTCTGGGCGCTGCGCTCACTCGGCGTCCGCCAGGTGCTCGCGCCCAGCGCCGTGGGCTCGCTCCAGGTCGAGCACGGGCCGGGCGCGATCGTGATCCCCGATCAGCTCATCGACCGTACGTCAGGACGAGTCCAGACCTTCTACGACATCGATGGCGCGGCGCACGTGTCCTTCGCCGACCCCTACTGCCCTTCGGGCCGCTCCGTGGCCGTGACGGCCGCTCGGGCGGGCGGCTGGGCCACGGTCGACGGCGGCACCCTCGTGGTGATCGAGGGCCCGCGCTTCTCGACCCGGGCGGAGTCGCGCTGGTTCGCGGGCAACGGGTGGACGATCGTCGGCATGACCGGCTTCCCCGAGGCGATTCTGGCCCGCGAGCTGGCGCTCTGCTACACGTCCCTGTCGCTGGTGACCGACCACGACGCCGGGGTCGAGGCCGGCGAAGGCGTGACCCATGACGAGGTGCTGGAGTTCTTCGCCCAGAATGTGACGCGCATGCGGACCCTGGTGGCCGCAGCCGTGCAGGCGCTGCCGAATGAGCGATCGTGCCCATGCGGGTCGGCGCTCGACGGCATCAAGCTCCCGTTCGAGCTGCCGTGACCGGGAGCCCTGCGGGTGGCTGGCCGCGGCTCGCACGCCCCGGTTCGCCGGGGCGGCCTGACCGGCTCGGAGGGCACGGCGGATTCAGGGGGCTTGGGCGTCGGCGACGGCTGGTCGCGGCGACGGTGACCGGCATCGGCGTCCTTTCCGCATATATCGCCCTACGCCCTACTCACGCCCCCTCAGTACTGGTGGCGACCCATGACCTCTCCCCCGGCATCCTCAAACCAGGCGACCTCCGGCCGGCCGCCCTCAACCCACCCCCGTCCGGCGCCGTCCGCTCAGGCGCCGTCGGCCGCGTGCTGGCCGGGGCCATGCGCCGCGGCGAGCCCCTCACCGACGTACGCCTGCTCCACTCGCTCCCGCTGCCACCCGGCACCGTGGCCGCACCGGTGCGCATCGCCGACTCCGACACGGCCCAGCTGATCGCCCCGGGCTCGACGATCGGCGTCCTGGCCGCCTGGGAGGGCCAGCCGGCCCAACTGGTCGCCGACGACGTCACCGTCGTGACCATCCCCAAGGCCGACGACGACCACGGCGCCCTGATCGTGCTGGCCACCACCCCGTCACAAGCAAGCCAGTTGGCCGCCGCCCAGGCAGGCGGCCGGCTGTCCATCACCATCAAGCCACACCCGTAGCAACCGTCCCGAAATGGACTTCGCCTAGAGAACCGAATCCTTCTTGGGGTCGTACTCCCAATGCCACGGCTCAAACGGGCTGCTGTAGGCCCAGGACGGATGGAACCACCCATACTTCTTGGAGTTGTTCTCCATCCAGACGAACTCCACCGACCGGAACCGCTCCACCCCACCACAAAGGTCAACGGCCAGCCCGAGACCGTGATTGCTCCGCCCAGGCACCGCCGCGAACCCCGGCCGCCGATAGTAAACCGACTGCTGCTCAGCCAGGCTGCGGTACGCGTCGGTCACACACATCTGCTTGCCGAACCGCTTCCGATAGGCCTCATTCAAACTGACGAAGGCGATCGTCGCATCAGCCCTGAGGCTCTGCCCCTTCTGCTGCAAGGGGCACAACATCGCCTTCGGGATCAACCCATTCGGATAGGAGTTGGCCGTCGCCGCCCGCAACGGATTGCACCCCAGCGCCGCCCGCCCCACCTTGTCGACCTTGATGCCCATCTTGACCAGCGCCGCGGTCAACGACTTCACGATCTTGTCCGACCGCTGCCTGAGCGTGTCGATCTCCACCGCCATCTGCGCCTCGGCCAGCAGATTCGACGCCCGCAACTCCTGCGCCTCCCCGGCCAGCCGCTCGGTCTCCTTGTAGAGCGTGCTGGTCTGCTCAACCACCTGCTGCCGATTCGCCACGATATGAGAGGTGTTGGTCATGGCCCGCAACGTATCCGCGTTAGCGTCACCGGACAGGAAGGGCGCAATCCCATCACCCCCGACGGGCTGCTCGTACAGCAACTCCACCATCTGCGACACGGGCTGCCGGATCACGGCAAGCTTCTTCTCCGCCTCCTGCAGCGCGTTGAGCTTGCCCGTCAACGCCTTCTCAGAGGCGGCGATGTCGCTACGACGCTTGTCCAGCGCCTTGGTCGCGTCCTCAAGCTCCTTGGCCGACTTCTCGGCCTCCTTGCGGAGCTCGGTAAGGGTCGCCGGATCCCGCCGCCGTTCGGCGTGGGCAGGCGTCGCCGCAGGCAGCACGACCAGGGAAGTCATGGCCATGACAACCGCGATCAGACCCGCTGACCGAGGGGATGGCACCGTCGACTCCTCCGTTTGCAACTCTGTTACCAGGGTCCGGCACGCACGTTACTACAGCCCTTCGAGTGCCCGGACCGAAGTCAGAAGAGCTGTTATGACCGCCAAAGACCCACTTTGTACTTCCAACTGCCTTCCCGGCAGCCTTCATAGGCTTGTCGTCCCAGGTAGGACGGGTACATCACGGACAGACCCACCCACCTGTGCGGCCGGTGCATCGCTGATGGGCATTTGGCCCACCGGGGGATGTGATGACCCCGGCGGTCGGGTGTGGCACACATAAGGGTGCGTGGCGGGGCAGGCGACTGCCGCACTACTCATGGTCGGATCAACGCGCACTCGGTTTCACGGGCAAGTGGGTTCACGGGCGAGCGGGTTCACGGGCGAGCGGGTTCACGGGCGAGCGGGTTCACGGGCGAGCGGGTTCACGGGCGAGCGGGTTCACGGGCAAAAGGCATCAAGCAGGCCACCACCACTCCCAAACATCCACCTCCCCTCCTTCGCTTCCACCCTCACTTCCGCCTTCGTTCCCTCCCTCGCTTCCCCCGTCGGCCACCTCCCGCTTGGGCTCGGTCACCACACGCTTGGGCTCGGTCACTTCCTGATTGAGCCCTGCCACCTCTCGCTTGGAGCCAGCCGCCTCCCGCTTGAGCCCGGTCGCCTCCCGCTTGGGCCGCCGCCCATGCTCCCGACAAGACTTCCAAAGCCACGTATCCGCCCACTCCCCTGCACACTCCCGCTCCGTACGCACAGGCTCAGCCTTACCTCGCTCCACGACGACAGGCGCCGGAGGGGGCGCCACCCCCTCCGCCTCGTCCTCCTGCGGCTTCGGCTTCGGCGCGGCCTCGCGCACAACCGCCGGCACCACCCCCTCGTACCACCGCTCAGGCCGAGCAGGCGCAGGCATCAAAACCGGCTCAAACCCCACCCATCCCCCAACCCCAGCCCGCATCCCCCGCTGCGCCGCCGCCTCCTCATAGCCGGTGAGCTCCCCCGCCAACAACCCCCCAGCAAGGATCCCCGGCGCCAACACGGCCGCAATCAACACAACAGGCCGCCTACGCACCTGACTACGTCGCCTTCTGGTCACAGACCCGACGCTATCGACGCGGGATGCGCAACAATCTGATCGCTTGCCATGCCTTTACTGCAGCTCAGAGCACCCATGACCCACCCCGCCAAACTCACCGCCGCCCCGCGTCCCACACACTGCCGTAGTTTCGCTAGGCTTACGGGGTCCGCCTCCGTAGCTCAGGGGATAGAGCACCGCTCTCCTAAAGCGGGTGCCGCAGGTTCGAATCCTGCCGGGGGCACTCACCTGAACAAGCATTTCATCCCCTGACCTGCGGTTTCGCTACTGCAGGTCTTTTGCTCGGTGGACCTTGATAGGCAGCCGAGAGCTCCCATACGCAGCCGTATGACCATGATCAGGGGACATATGGGGGATGATCTTGGCGGCATTTCCCAGGTCAGGTGCCGATCTAGGGATTACCCAGGGCTGCAGAACGCCCACGGCCGCCCGACCGTGGAACCACGACCGTCACTGACATGCCTGCCAGATCGACATCATCGACGCCAACGCCATCAGAATGGCCAACCTGCAAAGATCATCATTGCCCGTCCTAAGCAGCGGCCGATTGATCAAATCTCCCCTCAGCAGCTCACCACCCGCAGCGAGTAGGCGCCACTGGCGCATCCCAGGGCCAGAAATGTCCTCGCCCAGGACTTTGGCTCTTGTACGGTCACCCGTATGAACGGGCAGCACCAGCACGATTTGGTGACCGCAGTGAACACACTCACCGCCCGATGGGTGAAGACCGGTTGGGTGGAGCGGTCGTGATGGCCAGCGCAGGCGCCTGGCCGCTGCTGGCCCACCTGGCATCGGCCGCCGAGGGACAAGGGCGCAGGAAACTGCAGTGCCGTCGGGATGGACGCCGCCACCGCCTCGCAGACAGCCCAAGCCGTACTGGCGATCATGGACAGATCCGCGGCGATCCGGTCGACACTGGGCTTGTGGTCCCGGCCGAACCTGCCCCTGCATCCGGCCTGGATCACCACGCTTCCCGCAGGCATGTACGGCGAACTGACCTCAGACCCCACCGCCGACCAACTCTGACTCGACACCTGGGCCAAGGAGCAGACCTGCGGGCTCATCCCCGCCATGCCCCCAGCTGACCGACCGCGTGCTCCTTATCCTGGCCATGGCGTTGACCGTTCGCACCACGTGGCTACGCCCGTTCACCGACGACATCACCCTGTTCGAGGCCGACCTGTGGGCCGGACGTGAGATCCACGTCCTACGCCGCAGCACCCACATACTCGACAGCACCGAAGTCACGGCCGGAAGCCCGTTCGTTCGCTGGAGTCCTACACTTCGCTCGACGAAATCAACGCCGCGCTGGCCTGCATCGGTCCTGACGCTGGCTGCAAGGGCTGAATGAGGTCAAGGAGCGGATTGAGGTCGGGAATCGCGGTACCTGGTGGGACGGTCCACCCCCACTCCCGGTTGTCGCTGTCCCACGACTCTTCCAGTTGCGGAAAGGGGTTGATGAGACCGAGCTCGCTCGGCAGACCTGGGATCTTGGCCGCGAGGCGGGGCACCCGCTTGTTCCAGAGGTCGATGACCAGAACGTTGTAGCTGCCGGGGCGTTGGAATGCGATGTAACCCTTGTTCATCACCTTTTGCCAGGCGAGTCCGCGCTCTTCCACCGCTTCCGCTATAGCCTCGACGAGGAGTCGGCCGACCTCGATCCGCTCCGGAGGGATGCGCAGTTCTTCCGCGTAGCCGGCCCAGGTCCAGTCCGAGCGGATACGGGCCTGGCGTGCAGCTTTGATCTGGTCGTTGGGCCGGACGATCACGTTGAAGTTCGGTGCGGGTGAAGAATCACCGATGCGTAGCGCTTCGACTTGTACACCGAAGAAGCCCACGCCCTCGATGGTGTTCTCATTCAGCCATGCCAAAGCTGCTGCGTGCTCGTCGGTGATGGAGTGAGCGACCCAGATCACGTACTGCGCCTGAATACCAGCGCAGTACGTCAACAATTGTCCGAGATGCGTATGGTCAGTTTGATCGAGCTGATTCTCTACGGCGACAACTCGCCCTTCGGCGTCCTCTAACAAGAGGTCCAGGGAATATCTGCCCACCGGATACTCACGCTGCTTCAACACCAGTGCGAGCCCGACCGCCTGACCGAGTACATCAAGGTTCTCGGCCAACCACGGTGTGAAGTCTGAAGCCTCGTTCGGCCATACATTTCGCAAGGGCACCGGTTCCAACCGCCCGATACTCACCATAGATTTGTCCTACCATCAAATGGTGATCGAGCTCAAGTTTCCGCAGATTCTTAAGCTGTGCATCACGCGCGGACGGGTTAAGTCCGCCAGCTACGGAAGTCGCCCACGCGCGAGACAGTGAGGCAGGGCCCGGTACCTTTGCGCGGGGAACGCGACACGGCCCTATCCGGGCGACGTCCGTCTCCAGGACCATCCCCGCGTGCAGGAAAGCGCCCTCCAATGGAAGCGCGACCAGGCCCCGGGAGTGGCACCATTGCCGCACGCGCGGGAGTACAAGGGTCGACGAGCGGGAGGACACCACAAAGATCATCACCTCGGTGGTGACGCACCGGGCCTGTCGCAGGAGGCAGGTCCGCTGCTGGTGAACCTGCCGCTGACCCTTTGCACGCTGCCAGTCGCGAGTTGGCTGAAGGAAATCCTCACCATCCATCCGGGCACGTCGGAGGTCCATGCTCGTCCACAACGGGCCCAAGACGACTCTGATGCGTGTTGACGACCGCCTGCGCGTCACGCCGTCCCCGGACGCTGATGGGCGACCCAAGGCTATTCTTGAATCCCGCCTGCCTGGGAGCTTGACTAGCCAGATCCGAGTCACCCACTCTTCAGCACTCTCTAGGGCGAAGAGCGGGTGATACGGCGCAGACATCGGTCCATGAGGACGATGACGGCTTTCTGGTCGTCGGTGAGATGCCCCATATAGGCGTGATCCGCGACTGCGCACGCGGACCCAATAAGATCGTCTCCCAGCGCGTCCAGCAGTACGTTCACTGCCCGCAGGCGCAGCGCCTGCTCCTGGCCGGTGCCCTTTACGAGGTAGTCGCGCAGCGACGCGACCTGGCGGCGGAGTTCCTTGCGTCGCATGGCGTCGTCGTCGCGCAGGGTCTCCAGCGCCTCGTCCACGGTGGGGTGCAGCAAATGCGAACCCTTCACCACCGCCATCACCATCAGGTATCTGATGCGGGCGACCTTGCCCGGTGAGGGCTCATCGATGATCGCCCGGATCTCAGGATCGTCCAGCACGTGGTGATCGCGGTACCGCTCCGGGACGATGTCGTCGGGGAGGGGATCCTCGACCAGCAGGCGCGTGAGGCCGTCACTCAGAAGCCACTGTTCCGTGAGCCGTTCACCAGTAATGTGCTCTGTCACTAGAAGAGCGGCGGCCCGGCGCGCGAAGAGATCTTCGGCGTCAGCCGAGTCGATGATCGCGTCGGCGTCTCCAGGAAGGCGGCCAGATCGGGCAGACGGGGAGGCCGTCGTCCGAACGGCTTTCAACTCGCCGGCGGCGGCGTAGCCCAGACGGTCACCTTGCTCGCTGTCGAGCAGAACGCTCACCGCTCGCCCACGAGCCGATAATGCCCGCAAGACTTCGGGTCTCGCGCCTTCGCATCCGTTCGGTTCGACGATAAGCGTCCAGCTACCGATCGTCCCGGCGACCAGAATAGGCAGAACACCGGGGATATCCGCGTTGTACTGCTCAACCTGGGCATCTTCCACACTCATATGTTCCGCTGCGGCAAGGTCAGCACCGAACGCGCGCGCCACCTCATCCAAACCGGTCAGCTCGGACCATGTCAGGCATGTCGGATCAGAAAACCACACCGACACAAGCGTCCTATAGTGATCGAAGTCGTCTTCCCGCATGCCTCATCGTCCATCGTGAGGAGCCGGCGGACGTCCTAGAACGCCCACCGGCTCGGTTCTCTACTGCGCGGGCTGCTGCCCGTCATGGATTTTCACATAGAAGGTGTCTCCGGGGAGCACCCTGTATCGCTGCCAGAAAATGCTCTGAGTTGACCCCGCCGCGCAGTTCGCGCATACCGAGATCAGTTTGACCGAGAAGTCGAAGAAATTATTCGCCGCCCCTTCCAGCGTGGAGGCGAAGGGATACTCGTCACAGTGCTTGCCGGTGGCCTCGAACCAGCCCTTGCCGAAACGGGTCTCGCATTCGGCCTTGACGTCCTGCCTATTTTCGTATTCCACATCGCCCGCGTGATTCCCGGGCCAGGCTCGGGTGAGGGGAGTCGGGCTCAGGGGATTCTGGATGATTCGGTCGGGGCTGCCGGGAATCTTCTTTCCGGAGGTCATCGCCTCCCTGATGTGTATCGCGTGGTCCTTGGCTTTGTTCGTGATATCCCTGCCCTTGTACCTCAGCTTGTCAGCGGTACTCAGCCCAAGCGTTGGGGTGATCTCATCGAAGATACACCCTCCGTAGTACATGAGAATGAGTTCGGAGGTGTCACATCTGACGGCCTTCTTGATGGCGCCTACCTCGTGAGGCTTGTTGTAGATGTACTCGTCGTCTTCTTTGGTGAGTGCCCCGTCGTAGTAAAGGCTGGGAATCAGCGTGCAGGTTGCCACGCGTTTCGCACCCGCAGACGCCAGTTTGTCGGAGGTGAATCGGAAGTGGTGCTGATAATTGTTCCAGTTCTGGAAGGTGCGGCTCACAGTACTGTTGTCGTGACCGGGCAGCGGCTTGCACGCGCCGCCGGGATCGCTCTTGACATCGAAGCCGACCGCCAGCTTTGAGTTCTCATACATGGCGGCGGAGTCGGGCCAGTTGCGGTTGGGCGTCACTTGATCGATAATCACCCAAACTTCAATGTTTCTGGCGCCAATCTCTGCCGTCGCCCTGGCCGCGGCCTTTTGGGCCTCCGTCATGCCCTTCCGGTCGGACACCTTGTTGCCGACGGCAGTTCGGATGGCATAACTGAAGCGCCATCCCACGAACCCTGTAGTCGCCTTGACCTCGATTACTTTTCCTTTGGGGCCCGCCTCGCGATTCTGACCCATATACCAAGACCCGCACCAATTGAACGAGTTTTTGGTGAAGCCGCCCGGCTGGGAGGCCCGGTTCGCGTTTTTCCAACACTCGGCGAAGTCGATCGGATCGTACGGGAAGTCCCCAGGAGCAAGCATGGTCTGATTGCCCCCCAGAACGACATGCGCCGAGGCGGAGGTCTTCGCGGGCCCTGGAGCCGCGGCGGAGGCAATGGCCAGCTGGTTCCACGCCGTCCATTCGCCTGTCTCGGCCCGGGCACGCCAGCGCACCTTCAAGCCGCGGGTCAGCTTGCCGCTGGGCACTTGTATGATTTCCACCGAGCTGCTCGAGGTCTTCGCGGTGCCTGACCAGATCAATCCTGTGCCCTGTGAGCGGACCTGCGGATCGTGTTCAATCTCCACCTCGACCGTGGCCGGTCGCTTGTGTGTGTCGCTCACCTTGACCATGAACTGCGGTGTCGTGGTGGGCGTGATGGCGCTTGCCGCGTCCGTTGTGAGCGAGCGCGTCCACGCCTTGCTCACTGATGGCCCGGTTCCGCGCGCCCCCGCGGTGGCTGCAGGACTGGCCGCCTTCTGCGATGAGGCCAGGAACGGGCCCGTCCCGAACCACCACTCGTAGGGCGCCGCCATAGCGTTGCCCGCATTGTCCTTGGCTCCCTCAATCGATGCCCGGTACCAGAGGTCCAAGGGCTCTCCGGGGGTAAAGGTGAGCACCGTCTTGTCGGCGTTCATCGTCACGTTGCCAGGAACTTGCGTCCCCTCGAAGATGTCCTCGAGCACGAACGAAGCGTCCGCGACTGGTTCGCTGAATGTAATTTTGACCTGGGCGTCGGATGCTACGTCCTCGGCTCCGTCGGCCGGCTCCACTTGGAGAACGGTCGGTGGGGTGCGGTCCGGGTCGGGAGTGGGCGTCGGGGTGGGACCGGGTCCGGCGTCGTCGAGGTAGGTCACTTTGAGAACCGGTGGGTGCGGCTCCAAGCTTTCGGATTCGGCGGCATCGAAGCCGCGGTCGTACGGCGGGGCGTTGGCCGACTCGTCGGCGCCTCGCAGGACGAGACCGTGGTCACTCTGATTGGACGCCCATGCCTGCACGATGTTCGTCACCGACCAGGTCCAGGCGGCGTTGCTCGGCGGCGCCTCCTCGTCGCAGTCCGCTGGGTCTGTGGCCGTCGTCTCACCCGCACTCGTGGCCGCGGGCTGGTTGCTCCACCGCAGGGTCGTAGCGTCCCAGGCGCTGGTGATGCGCTGCACCTTGATGCCCGAGCCGGCGCCCCCGCAGCCGTAGGAGTCGCCCTCTGAGTTCCACAGCTCCAGTCTGGCGTCCTTGACCGTCTTGCCGGCTAGGGCCGAGGAATCGAACTTGAGGTACGTCCGTTCGATGGTCCTCGGCTCGGTCACGCCGTAAGCACCGCTCCAGAGGGTGGGACCCTTAGGACCGATCGAACCTTGGTTGTCGATCCACGTATCGGCCTGCAGCGGCAACGTGATCGTGATCGGGGTGGGATCGGGTTCGGCGCCGACAGTGAACGACCATGTGTGCGGAGCCTGCATCTGGTTGTCCGATGTGTCCTTGGCCCCGCTCACTCGTGCCGTGTACACAGCCCCTACCGTGAGGGGCGCTGTCGGGGCGAGCGTTACGGACCGACTCACGGCATCCATTGTGACCCCGCCCGGGACCAGCGTGCCCGCAGCATCGGTCAGCGCAAGCCGGGCGTTGGAGACCCGTTCATTGAACGTCGCCGTCACGCGAGTGGTCGCGGGCGCGTTTGCCGCCTGATCGGCAGGGTCGGTGCTCACGACCGACGGCGCGGTCGTGTCGGCCTCCCCCGTGGTGAACGTCCATGAGTAGGGGGACATGGTGTTGCCGGCGATGTCGGTTGCGCCGGTCACCTCTACGGTGTGCACCGTGTTCGCAGCCAGCCGCTGCGCAGGCGTGAACGTCGCGAGCGTGGCCTCGGGGTTCGCGGACAGCGTCCCCGCAACCGCCGTCCCGGATGGATTTTTGACGGAGATCTGCGTATCGGCCACCCGCTCGTTGAACAGGACCACGACAGGCGTTCCTGGGCTGACATCCGTGGCGCCTGCGCCCGGTATCTGCTCCTGGACTTTCGGCGGCTGATCGGGAGTGGGGTCTTCTTCGTCCCAGGTCTCCTCGTCCAGCGGCAGCGAGCCTTCCGGAAGGATCTCGAAGGGACTCTCGGCTGAGGTCCTGACCGCTGCGGCCTCTTCGGTTGTCGTGGCCGGCACGTCGGGCTTCACAGTCGAAACCTGGGTCACCATGGCGGCTGCTTGCTCGTCGGTCAGTGACTCGAGATTGATGGGCGAGCCGGAGACGAGGGTGTACTCCTCCACGTACCTGGGCGCCGGAGTGTATTCGATCATGAGAGTGGGTGGGTGGCGGTAGCCCGGGTATGGGTCGCCGCCGTATTCGCTGGAGTAGTACTGGCGCCAGTTAATCGTGGCGCTCTCGCTGACGGCCTGGAGCACCACCCCGTGGTTGGGCTCGTTCCGCTCGATCCAGGCGCGGGCCATGTTGGTGATCCGGTGCACCAAATGCTCTTCCTTGGTGCACCAGCTGGGGGAAGGGGGAACGGCCTCGTAGTTGTAGCCGGCCTTGTTGCCGCTCTCGCCCTCCACGTTGCCGAGCGTGGGCTGTCGCGACCAGCTCAAGGTGGAGGTGTCCCAGGAGGAGGTGATGCGGCGCGCTCCGATGCCGGACCCGTCCATCGGATCGCCGCAATTCACGTTGTTGGGGCCGCCGGACTTGTAGTTCCACACCCACAGGTCTGCGTCGACGACGGTGGCGCCCTCCAGTTCCGGGGCCTCGGTGTTGAACTTCAGGTACACGCGGGCGACGTCGGCGCTGGTGGAGGTGGTGCCGGCGCGCAGCCATCCGGCGGCGGCGTTGTTGGTGCTTGGGCTGTTCTTGCTGACCCATGCGTCGGTGGGGATGCCGCCGCCGAACCATTCCGAGGCGGCCGCGATCGTCACCGGGTAAGTGACCCGCCGGGTCGGCCAGGAATGCCTCATCCGGGCTGAACACCAGCTGCGACGTCGTGCCGGAGGTCTCAACGCGCGGGGTGACCGGTGAGCTCTTGCCCTCCTCGGGGCCGGCCTCCACCTTGGCGTCCATCGCGGTGAGCACGATCGGCGAGGCCTTCGCCTTACCCTTGGCGTCCTTCAGCTGCGGCAGGCCCTCGGGCGTTGTGCCGAACGAGGTACCTTTGGGCAGTGTGAGCGGCAGCCGCACGGTCACCGGGCCAGCTGGCTTGCGCCGGAAGACCACCTGGGAGATGAAGCCGTCGGCCTTGGCCTGTACCACCAAGTCAACCCCAGACGCGACGGCGTCAGGGTAGGTGATCGCATTGCCGGAGATCTTCGGTTCTGGCAGCGCCCGGGTCACGCCCAGGCCGCTCGTACCCTGCTTGCCATCCGCCGACACCAGGTGCTTGGTGCCGCGTCCGCCGAAGGTCAGCGGGGTCTTAACCCGCGCGGCCTGCAGTTTGCCGTCGCGGGTCACGATGCGGGTGTCGATGGGTTCCCAGGCACCACTGGCCGGGTTCTTGAGCTGGACGGGCCGGTTGTACAGCTCGGCACGCAAATGCTTGCCGTCGGGGTTCGCCCAAACCTTCATGGTCTCGGTGAACCGGGCCGGAATTTCGACGGGTTTACCGGACTTGGCCGCCTTCTCCCAGACGCTCTTAAGGGCTGGATCCGAAGTGACGCCGGGTTTTGTTGATACGGAAGTTGGGGTGGGGGATGGCGTGGGACCCTGGGCGATCGCGGGCGCACTCATGAGCGAGAGCGGCAGCATCAGAGCTGCGGTCAGGGTAGCGCGGCGGCGCGTCCGGGCGGATAAGCCGGACGCTGATCGGCGTGTGTTCACTCACGACCTTTCGAACAGATGTGTCACAAAACAGGCCAATCGTCACATGAGACCGCGCTAAAAGCAAAGATCGTTTTCAGTAACGGGAACGAGATGCTCCGTGATCACCAGACGTGATCCACTCGCCAGCCCGGCTGCGATCCGCTCGCCCCTCGACTTAGCCGATCTCACCGGAGCGCGAGCCGGAGCCCTGGAACAGCGGCGTGCCTGGCGTCGAAGTTTGTTGTCTCGTGCCGGTACGGCTGGCCGGTCAGCTCGACAACCTCCACCCCGAGCACCTCGGCGAGCTGCCCCACGACGCTCATCCGATCCAGCGGCAACCACCCGTTCTCCAATTTTGACAACCAGGAGCCAGACCGGCCGACCTTCTCAGCAGGGGGGCTTGACCCGGTTGCGGGTATGCTCCCCGCGCACGCGGGGATGGTCCCGCCGTGATCAAGGTCGGTGTCGCCTCTCACGCCGTGCTTCCCGCGCACACGGGGATGATCGTCCGCCCGGCACCGCCACCTCCGAAGCCTTGTGCTTCCTGCGCACGCGCGGAATGACCCAACAACAGCAGGTGGCGAACCCGTCTCGAAAGGAACTAGCCCTCAAGGACTGAGCGTTCCCTCACGAGGCCGAAGGGTGGTCTCAGCTCGGTGAGCTAAACCGGCTATTTGATAACGCTGCAACAATCCGTATGATCTGCGGGTGCCAAATACATGCGCAACGACCTCCCACCAACTCTCGCTTACCCCTCTTGAACTGGTAAAACGTCACGCATGCTCGCCTGACTCCTAAAGCGGGCGCCGCAGGTTCGAATCCTGCCGGGGGCACTCACCTGAACAGGTATTTCAGCCACTGACCTGCGGTTTCTCACGCAGGTCTTTTGCTTCGTAGACCTTGATAGGCAGCCGAGGGTGCCCGCATGCAGCCGTAAGACCATGATCAGGGGACATATGCGGGATGATCTTGACGGCGTTCCTCCAGGTCAGACCCTAATTTTGGGTCATTCAGGCCTCCAGCAACCCGCTACGACCGCCCGGGCCTGCGACGAACACAGTCGTTGATCGTGCCAAAATACGCGCGTAAAGATCGGCTTCGAGGGCCCCGCTCAGGTGGGGTGACAAACTACTGGCCAGCCACGCCACGCTGGGGCGGATGACGTCGGCGTAGACCAGTGCCAGCAGTCCGGAACCGAGACCTGCTCGCTGTGGCTTCCTGCCGTGGTCGCCTCCCCAGGCCAGGGGCGGCCTCCAGGTCCGCCGGGTGACCGGCGCCTGGGACGCCAACAATCTCTACTGGGCGAACAAGCCGGCCGCCACCACCGAGGACGCGCAGATCAACAAGGCCGGCTACGACCTGGCTTGCTCCGACGGAGCCCAGCGCCTGGAGTGGAACGTCACCGGCATCGCCCAGGACTGGGCTGCCGGCGCCGCCGACCACGGCCTGGTGGTGCAGTCCCCGTCCGAGGGCAGTACGACCATGGCGTTCCACGGGCCCCATACCACCGTGGCCGGCGGCTTCTACATGGATGGTGGCTTCTCCGCCAATGAGACGATCCGCCTCGCCGACTCGCGCGTGGAGCGCGAACTGAGCCTGAACTGTGCTCGCCTGGACAACCCGGGAGGCGATGCACTGCAAGCCGACGAGTTATAGGTCGAAGGGACGATCGAAGCGCACAAGTTGGTCGCCCGCGGCCGAGTCGACCTTTCCCTGGCCCGCATCAGCGGCTCCCTCCGGCTGGCGGGTGCCGACTTGGCCGCGCCTGGCGCCGTCGCCCTGGGCGCCGACGGCCCCTACATCGCGGGCGCGCTATCGTGCGTGCCCGTGGTGGAGGCGGCATGCCGTGTCAACGGCCAAGTGCGTGTCGCCGCTGGTGGCCATGTAGAGGTCCCCATCTCTTCGTAGTTGACTACTTCTTGATCAAGCGTGCTGGTGTCC